>NZ_AP038372.1:850000-1757500 GCF_045866505.1 Paenibacillus sp. P36 | reverse complement strand
TGGGGTCATTTTTCATCGGTGATGAAACGAAAAAGAGCTGCATTGAGGCAGCTCTTGCGCTATACAATATTCTTTTGCTTACCATTTTGAACATTAATATTTTTCAAGCCTTTATTTTTCATGAAAACCTGTGGAAGGATTTGTTATGAAGAAACCTTCATCAGACACATAAAAATACTGAATCCAAACTCCATCTAAAAGGGCTTCGCGTTTATCTAATAAGATTTCAATGTCTTTATCTGTTTTTACGATTTCATCATGTTCAGTTAGTGTATCAAGCTTTATATCATAATGCCCATGATCTCCATGATTCTGTGTTATAAAAACACGAATCATCTTCCCTTCAGCCGCTTCTTTACTTTTAAGCATATCTTTTAATACGTTTGCAGCATTTCGATTGATTTTACATTTCATGTTTTGTGTCCTCTATTCAAATTTGGTATACTGTAATAATATTTTTTACAGTATATTTTGTCAAGATATTGATTTCATCTTTTTGAATCGGGACATCGTTGATTTTGTAATACTGATTATTTCAACTTCATAAATAAGAGCGCCTCCTTGATGGTGTTGGGTTAAACCCGGGACAAACCCATCATACTGAAGCGCTCTTTTTTCTGACAAAGGCCATTTTTTAACCTTAATAGGATTGTTTACTTCAATGAAACCAGGGAGTAGCTGCCAAGTGGCGTGCTGCTACCTGGTTATTACGCTATTTTACACTATCGTGTCCACTTAGGCTGAACTGGGTCTACTCGCTCCTATGAATTCGCCTACCACTCGGCGATGCTTCCATCTTTATGCCGCCATACAGGATTCTGCCATTGATGCCCGATTGCCGCCATCTTCCTGACATGCGCTTCGTTTACTTCAATACCTAAACCAGGCCCTTGAGGGATTTGGACGAATCCATCCTTGTAAGCAAACACAGAACCATCAACTATATAATCTAATAGATCACTGCCTTGATTATAGTGAATGCCAAGACTTTGTTCCTGGATGAACGCGTTATGTGCTGTTGCATCCACCTGAAGACATGCCGCCAAAGCAATAGGTCCAAGCGGACAATGCGGCGCCAGAGCAACATCATAGGCCTCCGCCATCGAAGCAATTTTCTTACACTCTGTAATCCCCCCGGCATGTGAGAGATCCGGTTGGATAATATCCACATACCCATCGGCCAGAAGCGACTTGAAATCCCAACGTGAGAACATTCTTTCGCCAGTTGCAATAGGTATTGACGTATGCCGGGCAATTTCGCGTAAGGCCTCGTTATTTTCAGATAATACTGGCTCCTCGATAAACATCAGTTTGAAAGGTTCCAGTTCCTTAGCGAGAATCTTCGCCATAGGTTTATGTACGCGGCCATGAAAGTCAACGCCAATGCCCACATATTTGCCAACGGATTCGCGAATAGCAGCAACACGTTCCAAGACTTGATCGATCTTCTCATAGGAATCGATATATTGGAGTTCCTCTGTCCCATTCATTTTGACTGCGGTGAATCCTGCGTCAACAATTGTTTTTGCCGCTTGACCAACATCGCTTGGACGATCTCCGCCAATCCAGGAATAAACACGGATCGAATCTCGGCAAGCGCCGCCTAATAGTTGATAGACGGGCGCATTATAATATTTGCCTTTCAGATCCCACAATGCTTGATCGATGCCGGCAATCGCGCTCATTAGAATCGGCCCCCCACGGTAGAAGCCTGCGCGATACATCGTTTGCCAATGATCTTCAATTCGAAGCGCATCTTTGCCAATCAGATAAGTCATCATTTCATGAACAGCCGTTTCCACTGTAGCCGCTTTGCCTTCAATAACAGGCTCCCCCCAACCTACAAGGCCTTCATCGGTTTCCAATTTGAGGAATAGCCATCTCGGAGGTACTTTGAATAGTTCATAGCCGGTA
Organism: Paenibacillus sp. P36; assembly: GCF_045866505.1. Taxonomy (NCBI): domain Bacteria; kingdom Bacillati; phylum Bacillota; class Bacilli; order Caryophanales; family Paenibacillaceae; genus Paenibacillus; species Paenibacillus sp. P36. Next base: position 1,755,586 of record NZ_AP038372.1, on the reverse strand, counting down.
ATTTTCATAAATTTTATCTCCTCTCTATTGGGTCGCCCTAACGAATTGGGCTGCTTTATGTGTTAATTGTTCTAAAGAATCGGTATGGATATCCCATTTCGCAGGGACAAGCGATCCGCCAACCCCTAAGGCAGCAGCACCGGAGTCCACAAAAGCCCGTATATTGTGCAAATCTATACCACCCGTAGGCATTAATGGAATTTGAGGTAGCGGACCTCGCAGGCTCTTGATAAATGTCGGAGAAATGGCGTCAGCCGGGAAAATTTTCACGATATCGGCACCATGTTCATAAGCCGTCACGATTTCAGTAGGCGTATAAGCGCCAGGAATACTGATTGCGCCATACCGTTTAGTCAAACGTATCGTTTCCACGTTAAGCGACGGTGAAAGGAGAAACGAGGCACCGGCAAGCAGCGCTGCTCGTGCCGACTCTGGATCGAGTACAGTGCCTGCCCCAATCGCCATATCCTCGCCGAATTCGGAGTTTAGCAGACGAATTGACTCTAGAGCACCTGGTGTGTTCATTGTGACTTCAATCAGTCGGATGCCTCCAGCATGCAGCGCTTGTGCTACGGACAACATATGCTGTGGTTCCGTCCCCCGCACAATGCTGATAATTTTGTGTTCAAGAATCTGTGACAAGATGGACATGCGCTTCTACTCCTTCAAATTACTGTTATCCTTTTACAGCCCCTTCGGTTAAGCCCGAAATCAATTGCTTTTGAAAAATAAGTACTATGATTAAAAGTGGCAGCACACTGATAACTGAACCAGCCATAATCAAATGATAGGGCGTATTGTTGCTGTCTTCCAACGCCTTCAGAGCAACAGCGAGGGTCATATTTTCTTTGGATCTTAGAATGACTACGGGCCACATAAAATTATTCCATTGTTTTACGAATAAAATGATGCCCAGAGCAGCAAAAGCGGATCGCAAATTAGGCAAAACGACTTTACGGAACAAGGTAAATTCGGAGCATCCGTCAATGCGCGCTGCTTCCATCATCTCATCAGGAATAGACCTGCAGTATTGGCGCATAAAGAAGATGCCAAACGCATTGGCCAAATCCGGAAGAATGACCCCCCAGAGATTATCGATCAAGTGAAAATTTTTATAAATAACAAATAGCGGTACCATCGTGGCCTCATGGGGAATCATCAGCGAAGCAAGCACAAAAACAAATAATACTTGTTTGCCCTTGAATTGGTACTTCGCAAAAGCGAATCCCCCCAAACCACATAGGAATAATGTTACTATTGTAAAAACACTGGACAGCAGCAGGCTGTTCCAAGCTACTGTTCCAAAGCCTCTGTTGACAAAAAGCTCAGTGAAATTCCCCCATTGCCATATATGTGGAAGCCAGGTCGGTGGATTGGTGAATATTTCGCTGATGGATTTAACGGATGAACCGAACAACCATAGCAGCGGAAAGATCATGAGAACCGAGACCAACATCATCAGAATAAACATGATAGTGGCTGTCCATCGCGTCTTTCCCGTGCTTGATTTACGCCTAACCGGCCGGTTTAGACTTACCGTACTTTGCAAAGTGTTCCCTCCTTACGTCTTATTTTTCATCAAACAAACGCATCTGGATTAAAGAAATAACCATCATTAGAATAAAAAAGCATACGGCAATGGAAGAGGCATAGCCGAAATTAAAATTTTGGAAGCTTTCGTTAAACAGCATCAGAACGGGCGTTAATGTCGAATTAAGCGGACCGCCTTTGGTCAGAATGAACGGTTCTGTAAACAGGGAAAAAGTCCCGATGGTTGATAATACCGTGCAAAAAAGTAAAATCTGTTTCACGAGAGGAACTGTAATCAGGAAAAAGCTTTTTATTTTGGTCGCGCCATCCACATAGGCTGCTTCATACAAATCCTTGGGAATGCTTTGCAAGCCGGTTAACACCAGCAGCATATTGTAGCCGAGCCATCGATACAGAACCATCATCGCGACAGATATCCGGGCCCACCAAGGCGATTCTAGCCAAGGGATCGGCGTATTGGTCCAGTGTAAATTAGACAAAAGCGTATTGATCAGCCCATCCTGTGTATTGAACAACAGCACAAATACAAAGGATACGGCAACAACGGATACAAAATTGGGAACAAACAGAGCCATCCTGAAAAACCCCTTGCCAACCATCCAATTGGCATTGAGCAAACTGGCAAAAATCAAGGCTAAGAACAACATAATAGGTACATAGAGTAAAAAAATAACAACACTATTCCACAGGGACAGCCAAAACGTATGATCGCTTAATAACACTTTATAATTCTCGAAGCCTATAAAGTTCTTTTCCTTGGACCCCTTCCAATCGGTAAAGCTCAGATAGAACGAATAGATAATTGGGTACAGTGAAAAAACTAAGAACAGCAGAAAATAGGGCGATATGTAAAAATAGGGGGCTAAACGAAGCTGCAGTTTCCAGCCTGGACTTCTCATGGATGTACCTCCTTAAAGGGTAAAAAGAAAAAAGGAGGCATCGCTCCGATAAACGGCTGCAGGTAGGCATACGTTTATCGGGCAGGATGCCGAAAGTGATTTACTTCCTTTTTGTTTTCTGACGAAGCTCGTCTGCCATTGCTTTCAGAGCTTGATCTGTTGATACATTATTCAAGAAAATTTGCGCCCATACGTCCGTCATCCGTTTATTGGCCATTGGGAAATCCGAAGAATAAGCAAGCGGATAGGTTTGTTTTAAAGACTCCGCATATACCTGACGGATAGGTTGGTTGTTGAAATAAGCGGATGGCTCATTAAAAGCTGCATCACTGTAAGTGGTCGTTAAAGATGGGAAAAGACCCGCTTTTTTCATCATATTAATTTGCGATGTTTCTTTACCTAACATGAATTCAATAAATTTCCATGACTCTTCCGGATGCTTGGAATTTTTATTAATCGCCAAGTTCGATCCGCCTTGATTTGCACCTGTATACTTATCATCTTTGGACCATTTTGGCATTGTCGTTACGGACCATTTGCCTTTATCGTCAGGCGCATATTGGCCTTCAATAATCGCATCGTGCCAGGAACCGCCAACTACAGTTGCAACCTTGCCTTCTTTGATTGCGTTCCCCCAAGGATCGGTATTAGCCCGCGCATCGTAGACGAGACCTTCCTTCTGCATTTTGACCAGATAATCAGCAATTTCTTTGACCTCCGGTTTTTCCACCGATACATTTCCATCTTTATCAAAATACCAGACACCACGCTGCCACATCATCGATTCAAAAACACGGTTGCTGGAATTCGTCTTAGAGTCGCCGAACATAAGAACACCGGTTTTCTCCTTAATTTGCTTAGCCACTTGGTAATAGTCATCCCATGTTTGGATTTTCTGAGCGACTTCCTTCGGATCCGTTGGCAAACCGGCTTTGGCAAAAATATCATTGCGGTAGAACATCACCACTGGACCGCTATCCCAAGGCATTGCGTACACTTTGTTATCTTTGGTCGCATCTTCCCATTTGTAGGCGTTCATTTTATCTTTATATGGTTCGACACGTTTGGTAATATCCAACAATGAATCAATCTGTACCATCTGCGCCATATTCGTAGATTCCAGCCCCACGATATCCGGCACTGCATCTTGCGTGTTGGAAGAAATCAGATACTTCTGATATAAATCAGTGGATTTCATGATTTGATATTCCACTTCAATATTCGGATTTTCCTTTTTGAAAGCTTCTATGTTTGCGTCTAAACCAACTTTAGCCGACTCCCAGATCCATACCACCAGCTTAACTTTCTTGTCCGAACTTGCTGGACTTGCAGCACCGCCCGCTGTACTTGCTGTAGATGAAGAATTGGAACAAGCCGTCCCTATTAAGCTTACGGACAAACAAGTTGCCAATAAGAGTGACCAACTTTTTCTTTTCATGAAGAACGCCTCCCTGTATGTTTATATCCTTATGTTAAAATAAATGAAAAGGGTTTCATACCGACGGATGTTTGGAAAAAGTGCAATCTTTACCGAAAACGAAAAAATGCCTGCCCCCCTTCAGGGACAGGTGCATTTTTGTCTGGTTTTCTCGTCATTTTGTTTGAATCCGGTACTGGCCAGGTGTCAAGGAAGCGCTTTTTTTGAACCATTTGGAAAAATATTTGGCATCATTAATGCCGACTTTCTCCGCAATTTCATCAGCCCTAAACGATGTACTCCGCAGCAATGCTTTGGCCCTTTCGAGTTTTCGTTTGGAAATAAATGAAATGAGGCTGAACCCCGTCGACTCCTTAAAAATCGTGCTAAAATAACTGCGGCTTACGCCAATTTTGCTGGCAATATCAGCCGCCCTGAGATCTAGATACAGATGCTGGTCAATATAGTCAATCGCGCTTAGGATATCTTCTTTATGCGAATCATTTACCAGCTCAAACTCCTGTTCAATATGCCTCAAACGATGCAATCGATGTACGGATGACATCCACTGATCGGGGCTTGTAATGGGTCCTGCTTGCCTCCACCCGATGGCGTGGTTGTTGATTTTGCTTCGCAGCAGTTCCTCACTGCAAGCCTGAAGACCTTGACTTCGACAAAACAAGAAATAGCTTTCTTCTTCGCTTTGCAGCAGCAGCATATCCTCTTGTTCTGAAATGGTAAAGGATAATTCGCTTAATAGATCGGACCGATTCAGAGGTGAATGCCTATCTTGAAATATATGGACCATGTAACCACCTTCTGTCATCCATTTCCATTCCTTCTCCAATCGCAGCAGGAACTGATTTCTAACTGTTTGATTCTTATCAATAAGCCATTCATCCAATTCATTAAGCTCCACTGGGGGCTCATCAGGGGCTATTCCTATTGGTTTGGACAATTGCTTGGCAATTTCTTGGTGCAGATGATCCAAACACTCATCCAACTTCTCTTCATCGAGACTTGTCTTCACGATGTAGTCCGTAATGCCAATCTGTATCCCTTGTTTGGCATAATCAAAATCCTTATGGCAGCTCAGGAATAAAATTTTGGTATCTGGCGCTACCGCTTTCACCTTCTGGGAGAGTTCAATACCGTCCATTTCTGGCATTACAATATCCGTAATGACCACATGCGGGCGGTGTTCCAGAAATTTATCCCAACCTATACTCCCATTGGGCGCGTCGTCAACGACGATCATCTGATGCTTGGCCCAATCCGTTGTTAGGCGCAGTCCTTTGCGGACCAATTGTTCGTCATCGACAATGAGCACTTTAATGTAAGGTTCGTTTACAGTGTTTTCGGCCATTTTAACTTCACCTTTGTTCCTTTATTTCTTTCCGAATGGATAACTAATCCATAGGGTTCACCAAAATGATGTTTAAACCTTTCATCCACATTTCTCATCCCAAGTCCACCCGTTTTCCCTGGAATGACTTGACCTGAAGAGACGTATGCCATATGTTCCGCTCGAATACCCATGCCGTCATCGACAATCTCTGCATGAATATGATGATCATTCGAACTAATTGTAAATACGATATGACCTTGACCATCAATAAAACCGTGGAAAAAGATGTTCTCAAACAATGGCTGCAGCACCATGCGCGGAATCAGACGCTGCTCAAGATCTGGTTCGATGTGTAAGGAATACGTAAAAACATCCCCATAGCGGTATCGCTGCATCTGCAAATAATGATGAATGATCTCAAGTTCTGTATGCAGAGGCACCAACACTTGTTTCACGTTAAAGCTGCCTTCCAGCACCGCCACCAGATGCTCCAGCATTTTGAGGATATCTGTCTGACCGGCAAGTCGAGCCTTCCACTGAATGCTGTTTAAGGTATTGAATAGTAAATGCGGATTAATCTGATAATGAAGCGCTTTTAATTCGGCTTCGCTTTTAAGCTTCTCCGTCGAGCTGATCTCATCGATTAAATCTCTAATCTGACCCGTCATCCGATTAAATGTCTCGCTTAGATAACCTAATTCGTCCGAGGCATAGACCGGTGTTTGAATCGTAAGCTCGCCCTGTCCGAATCTGCGCATAGATTGGGCCATCTTCTTGATCGGCTTCGTAATCTGGAAGGAAAAGAAGCCCGCCATCACGAGGCCAAGAACCAGACTCATGACGGCAATAAATAACGAATATTTCAAGATAATGCGGGAAGATTCGAAGAATAAAGGATACGGAATGCTGGCTTCCACCACCCAATTCTCCGATTCCAACTGTTTCGACCATACGATATCGTTCGCATGCGAGACATAAGAAACGGATGTTTGCAGCACGATACCCCCATCCAAATTACGAACTTGCAGATGGCTCTTCGTGTCGTCTTCGAATGCCTTTAGCAGACTCATGATTGAATCCGCTTTCATGTCGATCAGTATTTTACTTTGTGCAGGCAATCCATAGTGATCCTTAATAGGAAGAATTAAACTGATGACATCGCCCGCAGGCGCAGAAGAATAATAGTCTGGATGATGAATAAGAATACGCTTACCTGATTGCAGCGACGCTTGCTGCCAAAAGTCAGAGTTGAGCAGTCGCTCCGTTACAATCCCATCGTTGCCAATGAATTTCCCGCTGGGTGTTACTACATTCACACTTAATATATTGGTATTCTCAAAAGAGGACATGTACCGCTTGAATCCCTTTTCCTCCGTATACTCACTATACGTTGCTGGTTCATGATCATCTATAACGATCGACGAGGAGATCAGGTAAGTTAATATATTACCTGAGATATTATCCATTTGTTTTAAACTGGCGTCCAGATGAAGCTTGAGCTGGTCTACTGCGTAAAGTCCATAATTGCCAAACTGTTTATTCACAATCTCAGAGGACTTATTAGTTGAAAAATAACAGAGCGTAAGCAGAGGCAAGATCGCTACCGTCAAGAAAAAAACAAGCAGTTTGGTGTTCACGCTCTTATGCAACGGAAAATATTTGGATTTCATCCCTATCAGCCTTCTTCAACATGGAGTAAGAATAATCATCGAGTACCTCTATTTTATCATATAAAATCGTGTTTATGGTATTCAACAAAGAGAATAGACAAACAAGTGCCCCCTAGGTCAACAACTTCGGGGACACTTCCATACCTATTTATTGATATTATGATTCGTCTTCTTTAAAAATCGGCAGGATATGCAGCTCGAACTGAAATTCTCTCTCGTCCAATCGATATTGCTCCAGAAGCTCCGGACCGCACGAATTCGATCCGACACCGCTCATCTTGTAATCGAGATGAACGATCGTTTCCTTCCGTTTTACCAGCTCAATATCATGCGAAGCAAGCGTTAAGTCCTCAGGGCTATAGTGTGATGCGTTAAAACTGAATTCCCCATTGCTTGTAAAGCGCAAGCCCATCCCCTGCTCATTGGACACAATCGCCCATTCGGTACCGTATCTGGCTCCATTCTCTTGCGGCATAATATAATTCTCAAACATATCATCCACACGCAGCAGATATTTGCCTTTTCTTACGCTGTGGCGTTTATCCATATAGCTTTCATGCGGCCCCAGTCCAAAATACTCTACTTCTTCCGTTCCGCCAGGCATCGTCAACTGCAAGCCAAAACGCGGAAGGAACGTAAGCCCCTCTCTGACATTCACGTTCACACGCAGAGCAATCGCTCCTGTACCGTCAATTCTCCAGATGGCTGTCCCATGAAGAAGGGGAATTTTAATATAACCGCCTAGTGAAAAATCGACCGTAATCTCCACATCCGTTGGTGACTGCTTGGTGATCTCCGCCTTGTACACGTGCATAAGCGCGCGATCGTAATTGTCTTCTAACCACAAGCGTTTAATTTTGCGATCGTTATCCGTTGGCGCCCGCCAAATATTGAACTTCGGAGGAGCCTCAATCATATTCACACCATGCTTGGTTATTCTCGTGAATGTACCATCATGCAGATCAAAAACATGTCGGAAATCAAATCCTTCAACAATTAAGCTGTGATCTTGCTGCTGCAGCTCAATTGTGGCCTTCGTCTCGACCCGTGGCAGCTTCCTTACAACAACCGGCAGCTCGAACTGTTCGAACGTAATCTCGTGACCTGCCCCAGCCCACTCGGTATCCTTGCGAAGTTTAAAGCTTACTGTAAGGAAATATCGGCTTTCTGATGACTCCGGCAGCTTATAGGGTATTGTTACGGTTTGCGTCTGATGAGGACCAGCATGAACCTCGCTCATCTCACCCTGTTCCGTGGTTCGTCCATCCTTCTCCACTTTCCAAGTCATGACGACATGGGCAAGATCCTGAAAATCATACAGATTCGTCACTGTGATGGCTCCATTATGCAGGTCCGCAGCTTCTACCCGAATTGGCGCAATCACTTTTTTGAGTTCCAAAAGGCCTGTATGCGGTTTGCGGTCGGGGTCCACAAGCCCATCAATGCAGAAGTTGCCATCATTGGGTTGATCGCCGAAATCGCCGCCATAAGCAAAGAATGGCGTGCCATCAGGGGTACGCGTCTTGATGCCGTGATCCGACCATTCCCAGACACAACCGCCCATGAGCTTGGGATGCTTATAGATGACGTCCCAGTAATCTTTCAGATCACCTGGCCCATTCCCCATCGCGTGACTGTATTCGCATAAAAACATCGGTTTGGTGCTGTTCTCGTCACTGGCGTAAGCATCGATATAAGCAGGGGAAGAATACATGCGTCCTTCCACATCGATCACTTCCGTGTCGGCGCTGCCCTTGTGCCGAGGATCAATACCTTCATAATGGACCGGTCTGGAACGGTCTCTGGCTTTCGTCCATGCTGCCATGGCCATATGATTCACGTCATAACCGGATTCGTTGCCCATTGACCACATCACGATGGAAGGGTGATTTTTATCTCTTTCCACCATCCGCTCCGCCCGATCAACGAAAGCTCGCTGCCAAGCCGGGTTCTTGGTCAACATATGGTAGTCACCTGCGTGGAATACGCCATGACATTCCAAATCCGCCTCATCAATGACATAGAATCCATATTCGTTACACAGGTTTAAAAACCGTGGATCGTTCGGGTAATGCGACGTTCGAACCGTGTTGATATTGTGGCTCTTCATTAAAATTAAATCCTTGATCATATGATTCAGCGGAATCGTTTGCCCTAACTCCGGATGCGAGTCATGACGATTAACCCCTTTTAATTTGACCGGCATGCCGTTGATTAAAAATACACCATCTTTAATTTCAATTTTTCTAAACCCGACTTGAAACAACAACACTTCGTCGCCAGCATATACGTAAAGCTGATACAAATAAGGCTGCTCTGCATTCCACAGTTTAGGCTCGTCTATGTGAAGCTCGATAGTTCCGCTTCGATCAATGGTTAAGCTTCCCTTTTGGATGAGTTGGTTTGAGGCATCTTTTAATTCAACTCTCGTTGGTAACGCTCCCGTTGTTGTAATCTCACAACGAATGGTGGCTTGTCGCCTATCTTCCGATAACTCCTGACGGTTGAACACGTCCCGGATATGGTTCTTGCTGCGTGCAAGCAGGTAGACATCTCTGAAAATCCCGGAAAATCTCCACAGATCCTGATCTTCCAGATACGTGCCATCGCACCACTTCAACACCATAACCGCCATCCGATTTTTGCCAACCTTCAGATAGGGTGAGATATCGAACTCGGCTGGGACTCGGCTGCCTTGACTGTAACCGACGAATGCACCATTCACCCATAGATACATACAGGAGTTTACACCCTCGAAAACAATATATTTCTCTTTGTCCGCCCACTGCTCAGAAATTTGGAAGTCCCTGACATACAAGCCAGCCGGATTCTCATTCGGAACAAAAGGTGGATCACACGGAAATGGATAATTGACATTCGTGTAGTGATTCTGATCATATCCGTTCACCTGCCAGCAGGATGGCACAATCAAATCATCCCAGCCGTTCACATTGGCAGCGGCATCATAGAATCCATCCTGCACCTCTTTCACGCTGCGCACATACTGAAATTTCCAAAGTCCGTTCAGAGTCTGATAGTACGGGGATTTCCCTCTCTTTTGATTGAATGCGCTTGTCTCATCCGCATAAGGGATATAATAAGCTCGCGGAGCTATTCTATTGATATGCAAAACGTCTAAGTTTTCCCAATATTTTTCAATCTTTATCACTTTAGTATGACTCCTCACCTGTGTTTAGTAAACGATTACAACCTACTCTCTATCTTAGTTTGAGTGCATCTATTTTCGCACAGACATATGTTTGAAAATGGTGCATTCTTTTTCGAAATATGTACGACAGGCTGATCCAACTATCTTGTATCGTCTATTTGTTCTATTTTTTCGCTATTTTGTTTGAAAATGTGGATGCACAACACAAAAGAGCCCATGCGCCGATTCATCCAGCGATAAGCTCATTTCCAACAGCTACCAGTTCATTAACAAGCGCAGACAATCGTCCTCCTTCAATGCCATCCCCAACTGAACCTCCATCAACTCGAGCTTGGTGATAGCCTTGATGCCATGTCCAACGTTACTAGGAATTTGTCTAACATCGCCCGCCTGAAGCCTGTACCGTTTATGATCCAATAAGATTTCTGCTTCACCGCTTAAAATCGTTACTATCTCTTTCCGTGTCTGGTGCAGATGATAACTGGTTTGCTCCCCTTGGGAGATCTCCACTCTTTTAACCATAACCTCCGTTCCCAGTTCATCCGTCCAGAATTCCAAGACCCGACAGGTTCCCCACCTTTTCTCTATATATCTCGGAAACTGAGGTGCTGCATCTAACTTATCCTTAATTAAATTGGCTTGATCCTTGGCAGCAATAAGAATACCATCTGAACTTGCCGCAACTATCACATCAGGTACGCCAATCACTTCAATTTGATAGGGGAGTTCATTAATCATATGCGTATTGGAGGAATCATCCGATATACGACCGGGGCCAATGACCTGATTCTCAAAATAACCTGTAATCGCCTTCCAGCTTCCCAGATCATTCCATAAACCCTCATAGCCCATAACGGCTACACGGTTAGAGTGTTCCACGACCTCTTGATCAAAGCTTGCCGTAGCAAGCTGCTCGTAACAATCTAGCCACTTGTCAACCTGAATAGGCAGCGCCTTTTTCGCCACATAGTCCAACATATACTTCAAATTGAACGCAAAAACACCACAGTTCCACAAAGCATGCTGCTCAATCAACAAGCCGGCCAGTTGCTCATTAGGCTTCTCTACGAATTGCCGAACGAGCGCATAATCATCCTTCTCCATTAAACGCTCAGGAACAATATAGCCGAATTGGTTAGAGGGGTGTTGAGGCTTCGTTCCAAGAAGGGCAAGCTCCGCCTGCGACTGTGAAAGAATGTCCGGAAAGCGATGAAGTTTCCCGAAAAACAACGAATCCGCAAAAGTGTCCACTGGGAGGATACATATCGTTTCGTTCGGATCTACCTGCATCTGCTCATGCAGATAACAGGAAGCCAGCGCGACAGCTGCAAACGTTCCTCTTTTAAATGGCTCGCTAATGATAGGAATGTTTTCGCCCACATGCTTTCTCGTAATTTCCACTTGGCTGCTATGCGTGATAATGCTCGTGAATGGCAGCAAACCTACTTCATCCAATTGTCGGCATATGCGCCCAATCATCGACTCTCTCGTTCCATTGTCCGATTTCAAAAGTTTCAGAAACACCTTAGAGCGGATCTCGTTGGATAACGGCCATAACCTTTTACCAGAACCTCCGCACAATAGTACAATCCGCAAGTCAAATGCCCCTTTCCGGGAGACATAACACTTCCCCTTATTCCTTTGAACGAATTACCTTTTCTATAACCTGCTTCATTAACACCCCTGCTCGATTCCAGGATAAATCAAGTACATCTCTTCGGCCTTGGCGTCCCTTCTCCTTGCAAAGCCCAGGGTTTTGGTAGGCTTGCCGCATCGTCCGTCTTAGCGCATGCCGATCGGCTTCCGCCCATTTTTGTCCTTTCTGAGCAAACAGATAGCTGAATGATCGCGAGATCGCATGCCGACTTTTCATACCAGCCGCAGGACTTTTGAGTCGATAGGGGAGAAGGAACGAATTACGAGACGTCAGGAAATCCATTTGCCCTCCCCAACCGGTCGCAATGACAGGGACACCGCTAGCCAGCGATTCTAAAAAAGGCAAGCCGACGCCTTCACCACGAGTAGGAAGGACAAAAGCATCGCCAAGCGTGTAAAGACCTCTCAACTGACCTTCATGAAGTCGGCGTGCAATCACAACAACAGGGGCCGTCGGCTTTTGAAAACCTAATCTCTTTTGGTATTGCAGAATTTGCTTTTTTATCCATCGCTCTGTCTCATAGACTGCGTATCCACTGGTTTTGATAACGAGAATGACATTATCTTGAGACGAAAACTCTTCCCAGTACGCCCTTAATAAAGCCTCTGGATTCTTGCGATGCTGGAAGCCAAATACGGACACGAACGTAAACTTTCCTGCCGCACGCGGTAGTGACAGCTTTTTATTATCAGGATGGAAAACCTTCGTATCTACGCCATGAGGAACAATATAAATCGGCACCTTCACACCGCTATTTCGCAATGCCACCTTGTTATGCTGGGAGGGGACGCAGATCGCATCGAATTTGTTCATATTCGGCAGCCAATTCCTTGGCGTTCTGCTAGTCTCCCATACTGTGTTCAGAATAATAGTATCGTATCTGCTTCGCGCCGCCTTGAAATTTATGTGATTGGGAACATGGTTATAGATAAGCACCTTTTTGCCATGAGATGACCTCCCTTTGGGACCAGACAATCCCCAGCTCACCGCAACACCTTGGCGCGTAAGTGCCCGTGCATAGGCTCTACTCGCATAACCGAGACCACTGGCTCTATGGACAGGTCCTTCCCAGGTCACACGATAAGACGTCATCGAGACTTTACCTTCCTGGCTTTTACATACCCCTTGCGTTTATGAAGGGAAATGGATCTGTAATGCTTCGCAAGAGCCCTAACCGTGGATGAAATGCGAGACGCGCTCAGGCTTAAACTTTTGTTCAATGCAGACTTCAAGATCATGTTTTGCGGAGCGGACGCGTAGAGGAAATTACCGTAAGTTTCAAATTCCGAGAAAGCAAACTGCTTGGATTTATTCATACTGGCCATAATAGCCGAATACCAGCTTCTGTTGTGCTTCGCTTCAATCGTGCTTTTCAACTTTGCCACTTTCGCTCTTTCAAACAGCATATAGTGGGTAACAAACGACCGACGAGACGAGCGTCCTCTGCCCATTAGTTTTCGATAGGTTTTATAATATTCACTCTGACTCCAGTCCCGACAATAAAACACGGTCTTGGATCCCACTTTAAAAACATGCGGGCGAATGAGTACTGTATCCGCATCAATCACCAAGTAGTACTTGGATGTGCAGAGCGTATCACCGTTAAGCTTCAGCAGTTGTTGATAAAGCCAACCGGATCGCTCCCATGTTTTGGATTCATAGTGGATATCCTTCTTCGTTATAGGGAGAACCGTGTCTTCATGAACGAACCTGCACCCCTTTCGCTGACAAAGGTCCAGAATTCTCTTCTTTCGCGGAGCAACAATGATGATTTCACCAATAGGATGTTTCACATACTTCCGTACGGCATCAATCACCATAGGAAGTGTTCCCAAATCCTTCTCGATCGCTGGGATTAACACATCAATTTGGGTTGAACTACTCAACGCGACGCTTCCTGACATCAGCATGTACTCATCTCCATTAACCGAATGTATGAATTATCATATGTCCGACGGAAAAAATGGCATGGGTATATGGAAAAAAAGTGACCTTTTTTACATTAACGATTTCTCATTCTCTTCTCGTTTGAATCTGACGAAGCGTACGAGTAATAGAAAGAGCCCCGGTCTGCACCGGAGCTCTTTCTAACCCTTATTTTTTTACTTTCGCATACCAATCTCTGGCACGCTTCGTGACTTCTTCACCGCCAGAATTATTCCACTTGTCTACGAATTCATCAAATTTACTGATCGGGTACTGCCCAAGAATAATTTTGCTCGCGTATTCCACATAAAGCGTACGATTATTGATATCAGCAAAGCCATCGTAGACACCGGCAGGCATCCCGTCCCCGGCAATGTCTTTCACATATTTCTGAGCTTCCGTGATATTGCGGATACCTTGATCCACGGCCCATTTTCTATCTTCCGACGTTGTGCTTTTATATAATTCTGCTGAGAAGTCTGCGGTAGCGAAATAAAGATAAGGGTTAATCGCCAAATTCTCTTGCGTGCTTTTGTCTTCCGGCAGCTTGGTAGCTTTGCCATCCTTCATGGTGAAGTGCATGCCCTCAACGCCAAGGAACAGCGTATTCCAAAGCTTTTTGTCATACATGTTGTTTAACAGTTTCATTGATGCTATGAGTTTCGCTTGATCCTTGGTGTTCTTCACAGCCCAAGCAGGAGGCCCCATTTTTTTCATTGTATAGTAGCCCTTGTAACCCGAAACCTCTGGGATTGGGAGAACGGAGTAGTCACCTTTCACACCTTTATTTTTATTAATATTCTCTAGGCGTTCGAAGACCGACTCTTCCCAGTGGAAGTAATTCCCGACAACATTGGAGTCATTTTTGCCTTCCCACTTTGCCTTATTGTTTAGAAGCGACTCTTTGTCCATTAAACCGTCTTTATATAACTTAGCTATGAACTCCAGAGCTGCTTTCATATTGGGTGTCACGGCGGAATACGTCAGCTTGCCATCGTAAACATCCCAATCCGGCTTGCCTTCGAACATCGCGATACCGTACATGGCGAATAAATGATCCATCCATGCCACTTGCTCACGCCCACCGGTCGGAAGCTCATCCTTCTGTCCATTTCCGTTCGGATCTTTATCCCGAAATGCTTCAAGCACCTTGACATAGTCGTCTTGCGTCTTCGGCATTTGCAGCCCCAGCTTATCCAACCAATCCTTACGAATCAAACCGGATTCTCTACCATAGTCCACAATACTTGGAACATAATAAATTCTTCCTTGTCCGGTAGGATCATTGGCTTTAACTACATCCCACACTTCTTTCGGAATCACCTGCATAACATTCGGTGCATACTTCGGCAAAAGATCGGTTAAATCGGCAATGGCGCCGTTTTTAGCCAAACTGTCCTCGATGCCCTGCACAGGCTGGAACATGTCTGGCATTTCGTTCGCTGCAATCTTCAGATTCAGCTGGTTCAGGTAGTTGGTACCGCCGTTCCATTCCACATATGGTTGAATAACGCCAACACCAAGCTTTTCTTTATAAAAATCATATAGCTTGCTGCCTTTGGTAATTGGTTTAAAGCCATTATTGCCGTCCCAGACTTCAAGATCAACGATTCCCTCATCTTTAGGCACTGTGCTCTGTCCTGAAGTCGCACTCTGCTCTGTGGCTAGTGGTGAAGAAGCTGCGGTTTTGTCCGTATTGCTGCTGCAGCCTGCCATAACCGTTGCCGCAAGCGCTCCTGTTAATGCTAGTACTCCAATTTGTTTGATCGCCATATCTTGTTTCCCCCTTATTGATTCGCTTTCACAAAAAAACATTCATTGTATCCGCTTACATACTTGTAGTGTACTCTCTAAGCGGTCCACCCCTCAAAGGGGCATTTTTAAGTTTCTACATGGTCATTTTATAGGTAGGATTTAGCGTTCTAGCTGTGAGAAAAATGATAAAAGCCTGTACGAGGTCCACTCGCACAGGCTTTATTAACAACACAACTCCTGCTTATTTCAGCACGATTCATAGGATAGCAAGCTTTTTGTTGTAACTGTCGTGATGCGTCCAGTTATCCCCTCTGGCAGTCGGATATCAAGTTCGACATGCTCTGGAGCAGAGATGCGCAGCAGCATCTCGTTCTCTTCCATACGCCAATCCACCTCGATGCTGCCCCCGCCCGGCAACGGCACTGCCCCCCGAGCCCACCTTAAACCGCATGGCACTGGTTCAATGCGCACTTTTTTCCAACCGAATGATTCCCGCTTCACACCGAGAACGCTTCGCCCCAAAAAATACGCGGGTCCTGCCGACCAGGCATGGCAATGACTGCGTGTAAGCAGGCGCGAATCTGCTTTATTTTGGTCATTGCCTGGGTACACCTCCCAACAGGTGGTTGCTCCGTACTCGATCATGCCCCCGTAATTCTCCCTGATGTCCTCTAACATAAGTGACTCGCGTCCTGTCGCCTCTAGTGCCTCATAGTAGAAGAAAGACATAAACGGGCTGCCGATTTGAACGAACGAGGAAGGCGGATCAACGACATATCTCTCGAGGATCTCCTTTCGCTCACCATCAGCAATGCCACACAACAGAGCAACGACCTGGGTTTGCATACTGTAAATTTGAGAAGGACGACCATCTTCATGTATACAATCCATATATGCCTTTCGGTCCTCATCCCACAACTTGTCTTGAATTGCCTTAGCGAGAAATGATGCAGCCTGATCAAACTTTACGATATCTTGGGAAGATATACCGGCCTCCATGGCCAGTTCTCCGGCTTGGCGAAGTGCCTTAACGAGAAACAAATTCTGATGTGTCACAATCCCACTGTTTGGTTGATCCATAGGCGCCCAGTCAAGCAAATTCCAACCTCGTATCTCCAACAGTCCATCCTTATTGATATGCTGAAGATAATGCTCCAACGTGTAGCGAATGCTCGGCCACATTTCCACAGCAAACGCGCGATCTCCGGTATGCTCAACGTATTCCAAACAAGCGATTATCCAGAAAAACGTCCAGTTTGGAATCACGCTCGTCCAACCGCTTGGGACTTGATTAACGTAGAGAGGAGACATTTCCTTCGAGTCAGGTACAAGCCTCAGACAACGTTTCACAATATCAAGTTCTCCGAAGATGTAATAATTGATGAGGGCTTCGTTGCGACTGTCGCCAACCCAGAAAGTCTGTTCATACGCTGGGCAATCGACAAATGTATCCTCCATGCAAAGTCGCGTCGTATGCCGACTGATCTCCCAGATGTCGTTCAGCAGCGGATCGGAGCATTGGAATGAACCGGCATCTACGACAGGGTACGTACTTTGTATGACGTACGTTTCGAACAGCTTGACTGGGCCCGCCGCCCCACGTATAGTCAGCACAGCGTATCGTAAACCACGGCGAACCGGTGATTCGTATCTCTGCCGCCCTCCTCGACTTATATATCGGAACGTGTTATCGAGGGAATACGTATGCTGCCGAAAGTCATCTTTCATATACTCGATGCCATAAAAATCGATGATTGTTCCCTCAGGTGCATCCATTTCAAAACCATGAAAACCAGAACATTGTTTACCAAAATCGATAACAATCTCTGTGTCACTGCCTGTGAATTGTGGTATTTCAGCGCACTCCGGTGTTGGCAGCAAACACCTTCCTAATTGTTGCGGAATCGAGTAAAGCTCCGCTACAGGACGCCAGACATTGGCTCCAAATACATCATGCTCTGTGTAAATTGAAGCTGAAATCGGTCGAATTTGTTCCTTTACCGACGTTAACTCCAGCATTGATTTGGTACCAGCGGCACAAATGAAACCCGGATCATGAACATTTACATCGCGCATTATCTGCGTATCGATCTCAACAGATTCATCAAATGGACCAATGAGGATAAAAGGCGTCTCCCCGTCTTCCATCGGGCAACGGAAAGAGAAAGGGATCTGCGCATCTGCTGCGATGTGGAACGGATGACCATGATCCTTCCAAGAAATGTCCATTAAAACGAAATGCTCCCCTGCGTCCAAATGAACGTCAAAAAAGCGTTCTCGAGAGACCCCGTACCAATCTTGGGCAACCTGCCCATCGATCCATATGCGTTCATTGCGCGCCCTGTTAGGAAAGCCTAAAGTGACCTTCCCTGCTTCTGGCATAACGAGTATTGTCGCAAGGTAACCAAGATAATGTACTTGATTAGCATGATCAGCCGAACTCGGACACATCGCATAGCGGAGATCGATTGTTGCTGTCCAGGCAGGCGGAATGACACGCTGCAGCGACTCAATTCGAGATGGATACAACTTCTCCTCCGTGAGGAAAGGGATGTCTCGGGGCACTAGCGTTTTCCACGGGCCAGATCCAACTGGCCCAACTACGCGGGCTAAACACCAAGATGAATCGTCGAATCCCAGCTCAGTCCAACCTTCGTCCCATTTTCTTGCATCGTAAACTTCAGAGAACGCCTGCTGGCCAGAAAGCCTTGGCGAAGACGACAATTGTGCGGCCAATTTCACCGTCCGCCAAGATTCATCCGTCGCTGCAAGCGTCTTACCTCCGATTGTAACCTCCGCAAGCAACCCTCCCAAGCCTCGCACATAATAAAAATTGGACACACCGTAATGCATCACAAATACCGCGAGCGTATTCAAACCTTCTGGCTTCAACAGATGCCCGATCCGATGTGTATCATAAAACTGCTTGGCTGGCCAGGAGCGAACAGGACCACGACCGACTCGCACACCATTCACATAAGCCACATAACGCGAATCCGCGCTAATACGAAGCTCCGCCTCTGTGATGATGTCGTTCTCCGCCATGTCGAACGTCGTGCGGAAACATCTCCACTCGTTGCGCGGACTTTCCTTATTTCCGCCCCAGATCCATTTCGCTTTCCAGGGTAGCTCGATCACAGTAATCACCTCTCTCCAATGTAAAAGTCAACTTAAAGCATTTGATTTATTCCTTCACAACGAACGGTCCAAGTCCCATCCTGTGGGAAACCGGGGGCGGCTGTATCGGGACCATTCAACCAACCGCCAGCCATCATGGCAACGGCCGTCAACAGGCCTCCATTGCCTGGCAGATAGAGTGGCAGTCTAGGGGTCTGAAAGTTATGTCCGTTTGGCAAATAGGTATTCTTCGTCCGATTAATCAGGAGCAAGTCAACGGCAAGATGCCCTTCACCGAGCCTAGCAGCTGTCATTGCCATCATCGGATAGTCCCAGCCCCATGTGTCCTTCCACTCCCACACACGTAAGACTTTGTGAAATGTTCGCCGCATCGTTTCTGTATCTGTCATTAAACCAGGCAAAATGCCTAGAGGTGCTAGCATGGTCGGATGATCGTCGATGCCAGTGCGGCCGCTGAATGTATCGAGAACCGTTTCGGCGGCCACATACAGCCCGTCCGAAACAGGCAGCGGAGACAAGTGTTCCAGCACATGATCCCATTGTTCCATGCGTGTTAAGCCGAGTCTTTCCCTCCAACGGATCGCTGTCGATAAGCCGAAAGCCCAGTAAGCAAGCTCGAAAGTAGGGTTCATCGTCATGGCATGATCAAAAATTTCCTGCGCCGGAGCAAGGGGCGGACCCAAAACATAACACTTGGTCTTATCATCCCATTCTGCGAAGGAAGCCATAAATGCTGCACTTTGAAAGACAATCTCACTATACCGTTTCAGCGTTTCATGATTCTTGTCAATCGAGTATAGCAGCTCAGCAAAGTAGATCGGGTGCGGCTGTTGCCAGATAAGAAATGGTTCGATAAAGCAAGGTGCGTTGACGCCTTCTTCTGTGACACATTTAGGCCAACGTGCCCCCTCGAAGCCTTGCGACTGCGCCAATTCTTGCGCTTTGGGAAGTAAATCTTGATAAAAGCCCAAGCTATTCGACAGCAGTTCCGGACGGTTCCATAGCGCAAAATGAACAGAATGCCACCAATGCATCTCGAGATGGAATTTGCCAGCCCAGCTATTCATCGTCAGCCCGGTCTCTTGAGGTGGAAGTGATCCAGACGACTGCACGGCCGTCAAATATTGCGAGAGCACGATGCGACGTTCCAGCTCATGGGCACGGCTATCCTGACTCCCAGCCAGTTCTACCGCAGCGCCGCTACTCCAAAAAGCAGGCCAATGATTCGTCGTACGTGTTAGAACTTCTTCGAAGACAGGAAGAGTAGCGGCTGTTTCTTCTTTAGAGAAACGAATCACAAATTCGATCTCATCTTTATCTAAAGTAAGGACAAAAAGATGAGGGTCAGACGAATCTCCTTCAAGTGTGCCATTTGACCAGGCAGCCGTGACAGCATAGGTATCTTGATCTAATGTTCGACTAAAGCGGACAAAGCGATCCGTTGATTCCATGATTTCGCTCCGGTGTGCTTCCGCACAGTCCCATACTGCGCCTGATCCGCCAAAGGTGGCAGAACCGTAAGGAAACCGCAAGGCCAGTTTAAGCTCACCTGACACAAGCAGGCTGGATTTCACCCGAATAGCGAGGATGTCTTCCAACGGATGGCAGCAGGTCACCACTTTGGCCGTTGTTCCTGATAAGGTGAAGTTACTGGAGATCACACCCGTCCACAGGTCTAGTTCTTGTTCAATTTCCTGTAATTGCTCCGGTCCAGCTGGTTCGCCCGAAGGGAGAGTTAGGAGGAATTGGATTGCCCCTAAATGCAGGCGGTGAGGGTTCATCCGCAGCCATCTGTATTCCTCGCTGCTCTCCTCGCGCGGCATATAGGGAAATCCGATTTCCCTCCCACTTAACGTCGTGTAAGAGGTTTTCGGAAACTTCTCCACCTCGTAGCCCATTGGATTGGGAGAGGTATGCCAGCCCCAATTGGACAGGTGACCAAGTCCAACACCGCCATTCTCGTAGATCTCTGGAAAGGTTTGCAGACCCGTTGCGTCAACGGTGAACGCATAATTCCCGTTTCCCACCGTTAGCGAGGAGAATTTGTCGAAACCCTTAACGACTGGGTTGTGGCGGCGCACTAACGCTTCTCGATTGATCGATTGCCTGTTTACGTCCAGGAAATTAGCATTTCCAGCTTCATTTTTATGAACCAACGTTTTCCACTCCATCCACAGTTAGATTTCAATTACGTACACCTCAAAGGGCTTCATCGTGACGATGCCGTGAAGGACGGTATCTGTAAGCAGATCTCGTTTCCGTGAAAAAAGGGTAACTTCTCGCGCTTCGTGCGCATAGTTCATCAGAATTGCATAGCTCTTTTGTGTGCTGGCATTTGCGCGAATCGCCAGCTCTACATCTTCAGGCAGCTCGGCCCATTTCGCAGCCGGGGACATTAAGCCCATCTCAACAATGAGTTTGCCTGCTACCGCTTCAGTAAATACACTGCCGTAATAATAGGCAGTGCCTTTTCCGAACAAGTTCCGTACCATAGCCGGTTTATCTCTATAATAATCGGAGGCATATAAGGCCAAGACCTCCGCGTTATCTGACGTGACGCGTAGAATGTCTACAAAAGCATCTCCCTGAACGACCTCATCGTTGAACCAACGGATGTCAGGAGCCTGTTGCAGCGGCCCGATCCGTGTAAAATCCTCCACCTCAATGCCGCACAAGTCGGCCAGCGGTCCTGGGAACGGCTGCATATAGCACTGGCCTGTCGCATCTTTGTAGCCACTTCTGCAACCGAGAATAAGTGTCCCTCCACTGTCGACGTAGCTTCTCAGCAGCTCCGCAATTGACTCCGGCATAATGGCCGGATGTGGATAGATCAGCACACGATACTTGGCCAAATCCTCCAAAGTCGTCGTTGAACGCATATACTTCGTATCCGCAGGGATATGGTGGCGCTGCAGCGCCTTGAACCATCCGATGATGCTTTTCCCCATCAGCGGTCCGTGCCAAACATCCAATTCTCCGTCCCATTCATTGTCGTAATCTTTCAGTATCGCGACTTCTGCTTGGTACGTAGCGCCCAGCAGATGCTTGCCGATCCGCTTCAGCTCTTCGCCAATACGGCCAGCTTCCTCGATGCGGCGATTCGGCCGATTATGGTAATCGTTTAATCCATGCCAGTAAATCTCCGTTCCCATGGTCGCTGTCCGCCAGCGGAAATAAAGCAGCATATCCGCTCCATGTGCAATCGATTGATACGTCCAGAGCCGCATCTGTCCTGGTTTCGGCGATGGCATTTCGATGCGGTTCACCCAACCGCCTGGACCGGACTGCTGCTCCATGACGATGAAATTCGGCGAAACATCGCGGGCCGCACTGAGATTCAGGCTCCACTTGCGGTCCAGCAGCGGTCGATCACCTTGATCAGGCAAGATAGTGCTGAAGTTCGGATAGGAGTCATATGCGAACACATCCAACGTATCGTCCATCATTTGGTGACTGTCTAAGTGCCCGAACATACCGTTCGTCGTGACCCAATGGTTCGGCGCTTTCTCTCGCAGAATTTCCGATTGAAACTTGGCGTAGGAGATCGCACTATCTGAAAAAAATCGTTTCTCATCGAGCGCCTGATGCGGGTTCGGCGAATTGGTAGGCGTCGTCCTGGTCAAATGAACCTGTGACCAATCGCTGTAGGTCTGATTCCAAAACACCGCGCCCCACGCTTGATTTAAGCCATCCAAATTGCCATACTTCTTCTGCAACCAGACGCGGAATGCTTCGTGATCAGCTTTTGAGTAAAAGGTGTTGACCTCACAGTTCAGTTCATTATCGATCTGCCAACCGACGACGGCTGGATGGTCTTTGTAATGCTCCGCCAATTGCGTAACGATCCTCGCACACAACTCGCGATAGACCGGCGCGTTATAGTTGAAATGGCGGCGCTGACCATGTTGGTACACGGTTCCGTCCTGTTTGGCGTTCAATACTTCCGGGTACTTGGCTGTCAGCCAGGCTGGCGGGGTCGCGGTCGGTGTGCTCATAATGACGAGCAAGCCATATCTGTGTGCAAGATCGATCGCCCGATCGAACAAGTCAAACTCGAAACGCCCTTCCTCCGGTTCGAAGATTGACCAGGCAAACTCGGCTACACGGACGATCGAGAAGCCGAGAGCCTTCATACGGCGATAGTCGTCTTCCCAGAGTTGTTCCGGCCATTGCTCCGGATAGTAGCATACACCAAGTCGAAATTGCTCAGTTCTCCATTCTTGCCCTTGCCCTCTATGCACCATCATGCGTATTCTCCCTCACAATGACTTCTGCCCCATACGGCTCCAACTGCAGCGAAGTCTCGTACTTAAGTCCCGATAGCAGGCTCACTCCCTCTCCGGCAAGGGAGATCGACTGCTCCGAAGATGTCGTGTTTACATATAAGACACTATCACCGACTTGACGCGCGGTTACGCCTCGCGGTGTTTCTGGTCCCTTTTTAACATCAAGCTGTGTGTAAAAATGGTTCAGTATCGCTTGCATAAGATCCACTTGAGCGGGTACAGCCACATAAACGGCTTGCCCTTTGCCGAAGGCATTGATGCTGACCGCAGGAAGCTCACTCTCCAGGTTGGTGAAAGTAGCCAAAACCTCTGCCGTTGAAAGCTCTAGAATTTCGTAGTAATCAATCGGGAAATCTAACATACGATCTTGTATCTGAATTTTCGGTGTTTCACGCCGAAGATTCATTTTCTGCTTTTGCAGTCCACCCTCATTGGAATCTGAATAATGATAGACGGGGCGCTCGAACGCATTAGCGCGAATACCGAACACATCACTCAGTCTGCCAGGCATCGTCGTGCCAAAAACCGTATTGTGCTCATCGACTTTGGCCGAATAGGCTGTCATAATCACCGTTCCTCCGTTCTGGACGAATTCCCTGATCGTCTGAGCGGAGGCTTCGTCCATGATACAGTGGCCAGGAACTAGCAACAGCTTGTAGTCCTTCTCGATCTGGCGCAAGTTCACGATATTACAATCCACATTATCCTCGCCAAGCGCTATAAATGTCTGCATCATTTGCTCAAGATACGGCGTTTTGTAATATCCCTTTTGATTCTCGGCTACTTTGAACGATTCGAAGGAATAAGCAAGCGCAATCTCAGGCTTAGGAAGATACGGTAGTCCGATCGATTGCAGCTTCTCCATCTCAAGTGCAAATTGGCGGAATTCATCCAGTTTTCTTCCAGGCCGACCGTCGTGATCCAGCAGCCCAAATAGATACTGCTCTTCCCCGCCCAACATCGATCTCCATGTCCAAGCGCATATGGCTTCCGAGCGGAATAATAAGGATAAATACGCATACATGCGAAGAGCACCTTTGGGAGGTGCATAGGCACCGAAGGAGCCGGTCTGGAATTCCAAACACCAAATCGGCTCATCCTTCTCACTGATGCGGTGATTCATATGAAGGCAAGCGCCGAACAGCGCATTTCTGTCCTCCGGGTTCACGCCTGGGTAGAATCCAACTCCTGGCAAATCAAAAATTTGATGATAGCCTTTCAAATAGTCGAAGCCGAGCACTGGATTTTCTCCCCAATGATTCGTCGTTTCACGTGCGTTCGGGGCATTCTTCCGAACGATTTCGCTTAAACCGTACAGATAGGCAAGCTGCTCATCCGAGAAAAACCTCCGCATATCCAGCATTCTTTCCGGAGCTCCGTTGATATCCCCAGCGACCGGGAACTCCGCATCCTCGAAGCTGTTAAGCTTACGTGACCATCTTTGTGCAGCCCAGGCCGTATTCAATTCTTCCACGCTGCCGTACTTGACCTTCAACCACTGTCTATACCGCTGGCACGCTTCATCCGAGAAAGTCGGGATCCCGCTGCCCACCTCGTTGCACAAGCCAAACGCGTGCAGCGCTGGATGCTCAGCATATCGCTTGGTCAGCGTTTCAGCGAACCGGTAGGCGTATTCCTGAAAGGCCGGATGACCCACATCCTCCATATATCGGTGCACGGCCAGAAGCGGATTCCGATTCCGGTCAGCGAGCTGAATTGCCGGATATTTCTTATGAAGCCAAGTCGGTGCCGGCCGGGTTGCAATATCGAGCACGACTTTAAAGCCTGCTTCTGCGAACAAACCCATGACCTCATCGAACCAAGCGAAGTCATAGTTCCCCTCCGAAGGCTCGAAGCTGTCCCAGCATAGATGCCCGAGACGTACGAGATTAAATCCCGCTTTCTTCATCAAGCGGATATCCTCCGGCCATCTTTCGCGTGGCCAATCGTGTGGATGGTAATTCGTTCCTACATAAATCATGTTATTTTCACCTCAAAAAAGTTTGTTATCCACTTCCACTTACTTCGTAAAAAATGGAAAATAAGCGGAGCAGCTTGATATACCAGCTGCTCCGAACATAACTTATATTCCTGTTCCAATAATTATTTCTTCACCTTCGCATACCACTCATTAGCGCGCTTCGTGACTTCATCCCCACCTGATTTGTTCCACTTGTCTACGAATTCATCAAATTTGCTAATCGGGTACTGGCCAAGAATAATCTTGGTGGCATATTCCACATAAAGCGTACGATTGTTGATATCAGCAAAGCCATCATAGACGCTCGCCGGCATACCGTCACCGGCAATGACTTTGACATATTTCTGAGCTTCTGTGATATTGCGGATCCCTTGATCCACAGCCCATTTCCTGTCTTCCGATGTCGTGCTCTTATATAATTCCGCTGAGAAATCTGCGGTAGCCACATATAGATACGGGTTGATGGCTAAATTCTCCTGTGTACTTTTGTCTTCCGGCAGCCTCGTGGCTTTACCATCCTTCATGGTATAGTGCATGCCTTCAACGCCAAGGAATAATGTATTCCAGATCTTTTTGTCGTACATATTGTTCAACAGCTTCAGCGAGGCCATGAGTTTCGTCTGATCTTTGTTGTTCTTCACAACCCAAGCAGGAGGCTGCATCTTCTTCACCGTATAGAAGCCCTTAAAGCCTGGCACCTCTGGAATTGGGAGGACGGAGTAGTCACCTTTCACACCTTTATTTTTATTAATATTCTCTAGACGCTCGAAGACCGACTCTTCCCAGTGAAAGTAATTCCCGACAACATTGGAGTCATTTTTGCCTTCCCATTTCGCCTTATTGTTCAAAAGCGACTCTTTATCCATCAAACCGTCTTTATATAGCTTAGCTATGAACTCCAGAGCTGCCTTCATATTGGGTGTTACGGCGGAGTACGTCAGCTTGCCATCGTACACATCCCAATCCGGCTTGCCTTCGAACATCGCTACACCGTACATGGCGAATAGATGATCCATCCATGCTGCTTGCTCACGGCCACCGGTCGGAAGCTCATCTTTTTGTCCGTTGCCGTTCGGATCCTTATCTCGGAAAGCCTCAAGCACCTTCACATAATCATCTTGCGTCTTCGGCATTGGCAGCCCCAGCTTGTCCAGCCAATCCTTACGAATTAAACCGGTTTCTCTGCCATAATCCAATATGCCTGGGGTATAATAAATTCTTCCTTGTCCGGTAGGATCATTGGCTTTAACCACGTCCCACACTTCTTTCGGAATAACCTGCATGACATTAGGTGCATACTTGGGTAAAAGATCTGTTAAATCGGCGATCGCGCCGTTTTTAGCCAAGCTGTCTTCGATGCCCTGCACAGGCTGGAACATGTCTGGCATTTCGTTCGCTGCAATCTTCAGATTCAGCTGGTTCAGATAATTGGTGCCTCCGTTCCATTCTACATATGGTTGAATAACGCCAACGCCCAGCTTTTCCTTATAAAAATCATAAAGCTTGCTGCCTTTGGTAATTGGTTTAAAGCCCGTGTTGCCATCCCATACCTCAAGATCAACGATGCCATCAGCCTTTGACGATGCGTTTGTTCCTGTAACTGGCTCTGAAGAAGCAGCGGATTTGTCCGTATTGCTGCTGCAGCCTGCCATTACTGAAACGGTTAAGGCGCCTGTTACTACCAGCACCCCTATTTTTTTGATAACCATTGCCATGTTTCCCCCTTGAAGTCACCTTTTTATGCTTAAACTCATTATTTCTTAAAACCGAAAGAAATTATCCTTTCACAGAACCGATCATGGCTCCTTTGACGAAATACTTTTGCAAGAACGGATACACCGCAATGATTGGAATGATGGCGAAGATGACCGTTGCGGATCGTAACGTTCTTTCGTTGAAGTTAAAA
The DNA here is from genome assembly GCF_045866505.1 of Paenibacillus sp. P36. Lineage (NCBI taxonomy): Bacteria > Bacillati > Bacillota > Bacilli > Caryophanales > Paenibacillaceae > Paenibacillus > Paenibacillus sp. P36. Next base: position 1,728,883 of record NZ_AP038372.1, on the reverse strand, counting down.
TCAACCATGGAAGCTGCTCCAGGCAAAATCGTGTTATCATCCGTGATGAACTGGCGAATTTTCATCTGCAGCGGGAACCAGTCCGTATTCTGGAGAAATAACAACGGGGTCTGGAATTGGTTCCAAATGACTACTGCGTAGAACAAGGCTAGTGTAGCAAGGACGGCCTTGGACAATGGAAGGACAAATTGAAACAGCATTCGGAAGTAGCCGCTTCCTTCCAAGAAAGCCGCTTCCTCGAGTTCCTTCGGGAACTCTTTGAAAAAGGATCTCATGATGATCAGATTAAATGGGTTCAGAATATGAGGTACGATCAGAACCAACGGATTATTATATAAACCTATCCCGCGTACAGTAAGAAAGTAAGGAATGATCGGCGCTTTGAAAATCATCGCAATGACCACACCTACCATGATCACAGAACCCCACCGGAACTCCTTCTTAGAAAGCGGATAGGCAAGTAAAGCTGTTATTAAAAGTGCCATTGCGGTACCAATTACGGTTGAGCCTAGCGTGAGAAAAAATGATTTCCACAAATCAGGACGTTCTAGAATATAGCTCCAGGAATCCAATGTGATCTGCTTCGGCCAGATGGACACCAAATTTTGCACAACTGCACTCTTCGAGCTGAACGAAATGGAGAGGACGGATAACAGCGGCACAAGTGCAATGAATGATAATAGCAGAAGAAGGGTTGTGATGCCTGCTACGAAAGCTTTTTCTCCCCTGGATTCAAACATGTTTACCACAACCCCCCATCCGAAATTTTCTTGGACATCCGATTAAAGATATACACCAGAACGAAACCAATCACCGACTGGAACAAACCAACTGCGGTTGCAAAACTGTACTGCGCCTGCTGAATACCTGTTCGGTACACATACGTATCGAGGATATCCCCTACGCTGTATGTCATCGGCGTCAAGAGATTAAACACTTGATCGAAGCCTAAGTCCAGGAAGTTGCCGATTTCCAGCAAAAACAACACCAGTACCGTGGGCAGAAGCAACGGAAACGTAATATGTCGAATCTGTTTGAAGCGCGAGGCACCATCCATCATAGCTGATTCATATAATTGCGGGTCGATGCCGCTGATCGCGGCCATATAGACGACTGTTCCCCAGCCAGCATCCCGCCAAATGGCAGTGAGTACATACACCGGACGGAAGTAAGCGCTATCTTGCATGGCCAGAATCGGATCATGGCCAAACCAGCCCAAGACGATGTTAAACAACCCGCTAAGTGAGAAGATGTCAAACACAATACCGGACACAATCACCCACGATAAAAAGTGAGGGATATAAAGTGCGGTTTGAACCCCTTTTTTCAGCGCGGATTTCCGAACTTCGTTCATCATCAGTGCCAAAAGAATCGGAATGGGGAAGACCAGCACAATTTTCAAAAAGCCCAAGATCAATGTGTTGCTAAACACACGGACAAAATCCGGATAATGGAAGAGTTTCTCAAAATGCTTTAAGCCCACCCAAGGACTGTCGATAAACCCTTTGAACACCGAATAATCCTTAAAAGCAATCATAGAGCCTAGTAAGGGGATGTACTTAAAAATGAGAAGAAAGATCATCCCCGGAATGGCCATCACATAGAGCGGCCAAAACACCTTCATTCGTTCAACATAGCGACTTCTCATGTTAACTCTCCTTTCAGCGTCTAGTTGTTGTCTTTCGTTGTATTCGCTTCCATTAGTGTACACTTCAGGCGCTTGCCGCTCAAAGGGACGTTTTTAAGATTTAACAAGGTCATTTTATAGATAACAATAAAAATCCTTCCACCCTAGAAACGGCGAAAGGACTTTTAACAATTAAACAGTTGGGGGATTCTTGCGGTATTCGCTAGGCTTGCAACCCGTAAATTTTTCAAACACCTTGGCAAAGTGCTGCGAATCGGAATAACCGACCATTTGACAGATTTCATACACCTTTAAATCCGTCTTTTCCAGCAATTCCTTAGACTTGTTAATCCTCGTCTGTGCAAGAAAAGTCAGATAGGCATCTCCCGTCTTTTGCTTAAAGAGTTGGCTCAAATAATAGGGATTGATAAAAAAACGAGAGGACAGCTCCGCTAAACTGATCGCTTCCGCGTAGTGCGTCGATACGTAGTCCTTAATCTCGGCGATAATATCCTTTTTCTTCGACATATTATGCTCTAACTTAAAGTCAATAATGCCTTTGATCACTTGAACCATCCAGTCTTCCATACGCTCCAATGTTCGATTTCGAGAGAGACCCTCGAGGGAAAGGATGTGGCGTCCCAGAAAGTCATTTTGCTGCAACTGATCCAAGGATAGTTTGCGCGCACTGGATAATAGAATGTTTAAACACTGGAGTTGGAGGTCAACGGGACTCAGCTCACGTCCTTCTTTCAGCCACTGAAAGATCTCGCGGATTGTACCGAAACAAGCTTCTTTATCCATATTATCAAGTCCCGCTTCTAACTTGTTAATCATATCTTCTGGTACGGATTGGCGCTTGCCTGGCTGCGCCATGATGTGCGGGTAGGCAATCACAACGCCCGTTCCTTTAACAATCTTGTAACTAAGGGAGCTGCGGGCTTCCTCAAAAGAAGCGCTAATTCCCAGCACGAGCTGATCTTTCACGGTACCAATTCCTACGGTTACGGACAATTTCAAGTCACGAAATATGGCATCTTTAAGACGCTGAATGGCCCGGACTAACTCCTCATACTCGATGGTGCTATCATGAGTAATGATGACAGCCACTTGCGAGCCTAAATATCGGAAACGGTAGACCCCTTTATATAGTCCCAGTGTGCGGTCAATATGTTGGAAAATGGGGTCAAGCCCGTTTTCAAACAGAGTACCCAGACTGCTTTCAAATTCCAACAAAGCGCAAATAACCTGCGTACGATCCGCCGGAATGCGAGCCATATGAAGCAGCTCATCCACATATACTGTACTGTCACTGCCTCCATCGATGATGTCTCGCAAAGCGCTTTCCATCATACGGCTGTTCACTTCTTGCTTCAGCTCATTTACCTCTTGCAGCTTCGTCCGTTCCTCCTGAATCACGTCCATAACCTTACAGACGCATTCCCTGAGTTCCTCTTCTTCCACCGGTTTATTGAGATAAAATTTCACGCCCAGTTGCATACCTCTTCGGGCATATTCAAAGTCCGCATACCCGCTTAATAAAATGAATTTGGCCTGGCAGCCATTCTCTTGCAGCTTCTGGATCATGTATAATCCATCTGCTTGAGGCATGCGAATATCGGTAAGGACAATATCCGGTTGACGCTCTAGTATGAGCTTAAGGCCTTCTATACCATTGTAAGCCGCTCCCGTAATCTCGCATTCTGGGATATAGCGGCTTATCATTTTTTGGAGACCGTCAACAATACCTTTCTCGTCATCAACCACAACAATTTTCATCCTAGAAGCCTCCCCCTTCATGCAAGCTAACAACACAACCTTAGTATTTGGGAATGAGAATTTCGACCGTTGTTCCTCTGCTTTCATCTGATTGAATCGTTAGATAATAGAGGTCCCCATATTGGAGCTTGATGCGTTCTGCAATATTTTTCACACCCAGTCCTCCACCTTCTGACGCGTCCAACTCGTCCAACTTATACTTGTCCGACGCCGCATCCTCTAGGATTGCTGACAGTGTCTCCTGCTTGTCCTGAGAAATACCCATTCCGTCATCCATAATTCGGATCAAAATCTCGCCATCCGCCGTCCATGTGCCTTCAATCACGATATGCATATTTCCTTCATAACCTTTAAAGCCATGAATAATACTATTCTCCACAATAGGTTGAAAAATGAGAGGAAGGATGCTGCATGTCTGCATCTCTTCAGGTATACGAACATCAAGCTGGAAACTGTTGTCAAAGCGTATATTCTGCAGCTGCAAATAATTAATGGTATAGTCGATTTCGTGTTTAATCGAATGTTGTTTGCCGTCCTTGCCTAAAGTAAGCCGGAACATTCTCGCCAAAATCTTGATCATGCCCGCGATTTCATCTTCTTCTTTCACTAGCGCCTTCATTCGAATTGACTCTAATGTATTGTAGAGCATGTGCGGATTGATCTGATTCTGCAACGCTAGGAACTTGGCCTTACGATGCTTGATCTCTGCGATATATACATCTTCGATCAGAGTTCGAATCGTGACAATCATTTTATTATAACTGTGCACCAGACTGCCAATCTCATCATTCGCCTGCTCTTTCTCTATGGGCAAATATTGTCCTGTTTCCGCCTGCTTCATGCTCCTGCGGAGAGCCTTAATAGGTTTGGTTATTGTATAACTTAAACCAAGCGAGATGAAAGTAATGATTAGACAGCTCGTCAAGATCACGATGACCGTCACTCCCTTGATCTTATTGATCTCAAGCAGTAACCTCTCCCGTGGAATCTCGGTTCGGATAAACAGATTATTCGACTGGGTGCTTCCTAATAATGTAATCCGTTCATTACTGTTATCTTCCTTCAAGTATTCCGAACCTGATGCCAGCACCTGTGCCCACGTCATACGGCCGCTTGCTGCATCGGAATGATAGACAATTTCCCCTTGGCGATTGCTCAAAATGACACGCATGCCATACTTGTCCCTGGCTAAGACGAAGGCATTATCGAGCTGAAGCAGCGTGAATGGATCCAGGTCGATGAGAAGCATTCCCGAATATGCCCCGTCCGAACTGAAAAGCACTCTTCCCACCGTCACGATCGCCCCCTTCCCTTTATCATCATAATAGGAACGATCATGTAACCCCGTAATAAAAAAAGTATCGTCTGTGCTGCGGATCCTCTTATACCAATCCTGCGACAATAATACGTTCTCATCCACCGTGCTCGTCGCAGTCGTATATTGGTAGACACTGTTATCGCGGCTGACCAACATCACCGTGCCAATCTCCGGTTTAAGCAGCGTAACCCTCATCAGTAACCTCTGGATTGCAACCTTTTGGGAAACCAATTCATCCATGGTTCTATTTCGCTTTTCTCCGATTTTATAAATAAATTCGTTCTCAACAAGTACTGACTTCGTGACTGTGTCATATTCTTTGACAAATTCATTCAAAGAAGTCCGTATCTGTGAAGTGTAAAGATTAGCAAAATCTTGGGAGGAATTCTCCAACCCTGCTGTCGATTGATGAAATATGATCACGCTTACAACCAACAGCGGAATAATGCAGGCAAGAAGGTAGCCGGCCATTAATTTGTTTTGCAACTTCATATTTCTTATCATTAAAACTGCCCTTCTTTTCCATGAGCTGCTCTCCATATCTGGCACTTCCTCGTTCAACGTCGTTTCCATCCATTGTACATGCCGTGATGCATCGACGCTACCAAAGTAATCGGGAAGGAATATATTGGGTAAGCTTAAGTATCCGCTTTCAATCACTATACGTTAAGTACATTATGAACTAAAAGGGTCATTTTTAAGATTATACTAGGTCATTTTTAAGTGATTTTATCCAATCACCAAAAAACCAGCAGGATGGTCACTGACGTGTCCGTCCTGCTGGTTACTACCACAAGGAATTGATACTACTCATTTATAAAATTGACTGCCGTCAAGAATCGCTTCAAGATGGCAGCCGTTTGAGCGCGAGTTGCTTGGCCATCAGAACCGAGCAACCCATCGTCCAGACCATTAATTAACTTGGCATGAATGGCTGCAGCGACTTCCTTTTGTGCCCAAACGATTTTGCCGGAATCCTTGAATTGGCCTAGCAGACTGGCTTGTTCTGAAGCCGTTACATTGGCGTTGACGCCAATGTAGTTCATTGCACGAACGGCCATAGCAGCTAATTCTTCACGATTAATTGGAGCATTCGGAAGGAACGTATTGTTTTCGTAGCCATTAATAATGCCAGCTGCGGAAGCAGTGGAAACTGCGTCAGCATACCAAACATCATCTTTTACATCTACGAACGAAGAAGTGGATTTCACAGTACTGAGTCCAAGAGAGCGAACCATAAGTGCAGCAAACTCGGCTCTGCTGATGTTGCGGTCAGCATCGAACTTATTCTCGGTTATCCCATCTACTACAAGCTTGTTAGCCAACAGTTCGATATCGACTTGAGCCCAGTGGTTAGAAATGTCTTCAAAGCTCTTATCCGATTCAACCACAGTATAGATGCTGTTCCCGTTACGCTTCAGAGTAGCCACCGTATGGCCATCTTTCGATTCGAAAGTAGAAGGTACGAAAGTTAATTTCTTCGTGGCCTCATTGTAAAGTGCGCCCGTTACTTTCCTCGGGTCGACCGGCTTCTTCACGTCTATAGAACGGGATACGTAAGTGGAACCGAAATTGACGTCCATAGACTTTCCGTCTTTACTTTGAACAGTCACACTGAACTCAACAGCGTCAACTAGAACAGTTGCCCCCATATTAGCGGCTGTGTCGACAATCTTTTTGGCTGAATCTGCAGATACCTGCTTAATCGTTACCTTAATGGAAAGTTCGCTTATGTTTACACCCAGCGTCTTGGCTAATTCGTCGAGTTTCAAGACAGACAGCGGCATTACATATGAACCATTCGCCGAAGTAATCGTAACGGAAGTGCCCTTCTGTTTTGAAGCCTCGATGAGACCCGATGCCGGTAAAATCACATTTTCGCCATTCACCTTTACTTCAACATTTTTCAAGGAAGAAAGAGCAGATCTAAGTGCATTATCGTCCACCTTGCCATCCGTGCCAACCATGAGCTTTGTGCTGGAATTGCTTCCACTAGCTGGTGCAGTACCGCCACCAGAGCTGCTGCCGGAAGAGGTCGTGGATACAGCAATCGACGGACCGTTCGTGCTCACGTTTCCAAAAGCATCAACCGCTTGAACACTAAATTGATAATTTACACCGGAACTTAGCCCCGTAATGGTCGAGTAAGTCGCACCTACAACGGTGCTAGCTAAGGTGGAGCCATTGTACACATTATAGGCTACGGTCGTATTGTCTGCACCGCTCCAAGACAGGCTGACGGAGTTATGACTACGTGCCGTAAAAGCTAGTGATTTGTTGCTTGACCATGTCGGCGGAGCAGTGTCATAAACGGTTACATCATCGATATATAATGCGTTTTTACTAGCTTCACCTGTTCGGAAACTAATCGTATTCAAACTCGGTACTGAAGCTGAAAATGGAAGTCCCGATGCCTTTAATGCATCGTTAATATATAGGTCATACTTTTGCGCAGATGGATCAGCTACCAGTTTTACCGTATACCACGCACCCAGGCTTACATTCTGAATAACCATGCCATTCGCGACCAGACTGCCAGATTCGTTTACGTACACATCTGTCGCCACTGTAGACCCACCCTTGAGCTGGAATCTATCATTCGATAGGTTCATTTCTCCTTTAAAGCGCCATTCGGCATTCAACGTTGAATTATAACTTGTAAACTCTTTAGAGATCTCAGCGTAATTAGATGTTGAGTTATCATATAAATAGACGCTTCTATTGACGGTATCTGGTACATTTGCGATTGAAACGGTCGTATCCACTGGCTCATTCACTGTCCAACTAGGATTTGCTCCTGTAACCTCTTCGTCGAACGTATTTGTTAAAAACACGTTTTTATCGACTGGCTCCAACACGATAAGCTGCAAACTATTCGATTCAAGGGTTACGGACGTGTTATATGCCCCCGTATGAGGAACAATCTTGTCCTCAACCATTTGAAGATTGCTGTTTTCTAGACTTGAGAAATAATTACTTGTTGTCGCGTTAATTTTATATGTTTTTACCCTTACATTTTTACCGTTGAAAATTGGCGGCAAATTGGTTGCCTGAATGGCAGTTTGATAATCCGTGGTGCCTACTCCTTGATAGTTCCAAACCATAATAGATGCGCCAGAATTATCTTTGGATGCCAGCACATACACACCTTTACCATTCGTGATCGAATCCGAGGTCGCCGATACCCTGGTTGTCTTCATCTTTGATCTCATTTCCACCATATTTCCGAAAGGCGTAAATTTATCTGTATATGGCATACTTTGATTACTTGCATTTCTAGAAACCAATTGATCTTTTCTTCCATTTGTCTGATGACGCAATGCCCAGAAAAACGGTACATTATTAGCACTGTTCAAAAACCAATACTGCAGAGAAGCCACCCCTGCCGCTTGCCTCAATTGATCGGTTTGAATGCTAGTAAAATCATCCGCTAGAGGCCCGGGATACAAACCTGATTCTGTTATATAAGATGGTATATGGGAGTCGAGGCCCCGCTCATTTAATAGGGCTTCTATTTGAGAGCGTTGGTCAGCTACCACACTCGGATTATCCTTATACAATACAAAACCAGAGCTGCTTGGACCTAGATAGGCGTGATAGGAGATGAAATCAAGTCTCTTTGCTGGAGAAGGATCATTCTTATATCCGTCCAGAAATGCCCCTAGCCAGGTTGTATCGAGAAAATACAGGGTAGGACCACCTACCAGCAAAGGAATTGTCGGATTCAGTTCTGCATTGATTTCATTTACTGCCTCGTAGTAAACCTTATAGTAACTGTAATTATTATCTTTATTAACACCATTAGCTGTCCAGGTAGGATCATTAGGCTCGTTTAGCACTTCTATGTACTTTATTTTCGGATACATTTGTTTCAAATCTTTAATCATTCTCTTTATAACAGGCTTAACCTGCTCAGGTGTATAACCCCATCCCGTTAGGCCTGATATCGGTGCACCTAACTTGTGTGTCATGACCTCTCCAGGAATATTAAGCATAAGAGAATCGGAAATTTTGCTCATATCCGATAAGTAATCCATATATTTGCTGTAATCATATGTCCCGCTATCTTTATCGTATACTTCATACTCGTGAATCCACACTCTGTATACTTTTCCATGAAGACCCTGTTCATTGTAAAACTGTGCATCTTCATTCCTTTGATCCGCATAGATGCCATGGTCTGATATATTGTTATACTGTTCACTTCTAACAAGTTCACCTTGTGAAGCAGCTAAATCCACGGACACCATTGCATTTGAAGCTGCGTGAGCCTCTTGCGGGTTTATTGGATAGATGCCTAGTAAAGAGAAGCAGAGCATGAAGCTAAGCGCCTTACCTAATAAACCTCTTTTATTTGTAAACACTTGATGTTTACCTCCTTATGTACCTGAAATGATAGTAGTGAGTCTGCGTTCAGTTTCTCCCCCTGCGTATCCGCAGTGAATCAGTTGAAACTTTCAGATAATGTAATCCTCCTAACTAATGACATGTTTTGTATGCGCTTTCAGTTTTTGATTATATCTTTTGTCATAAATTACTTATAGTGGGCAATTTTAAGTTTCAACTAGGTCATTTTTAAGAACTATCTCCAAAACGATAGAACCGTGCCGCCAAGTTTACAGCACCTTAAAAATGACCCTGATGAAGCTTAAATTAGACCCATTGAGCATTCAGATTTAACGTTATATATTTTTCCAAGAGTATACCATCTTAGAGTTTCATAACATCCCAATCCTAATAAGATGAGCATAGGTGGTGATATTGAATAAGTTAAACCTAAGAACATTTGCTTTTCACACACCATTTAGAAAGCGGTTACAAAATTAGGATGCATATAGGAGGTTTGAGGACGATTATGAAAAATAGAATCATTTCAGTTCTACTTATGCTGAGCCTCTTCTTGTCCATGGCAACACCGACATTCGCTGCGAACGCATCTTCAGACAAGAACAGCGACAAGCATAGTGATGGCATTGGCCGAGTAAAGGTAAGCACGATTCCGCTTCCAGATTATGTTATCTTACATGATGCTACATACACCTATTCGGGAAAAGTATTTATTTCTTATTCGACAGCGAATGATCTCACTACCACCAACTTTTTCAACTTCGCTACACTCAATGATGATGGTTCGGACTTCAAAGTCATCTTCTCTGGCGTCATTCCTTTAAAAGAAAAAACAGGTGGCATCCGGTATATGCCCTTTCAGGACAACAAACGCATTTTGCTCGGCGATTATGTCTTTGAATGCATGCCCAATCTGGATAAATGCAAAAGCACAAACGTAGTTCCAATCGTCTATCCTGTGGGCTTGGATGACAATAATCCTGCAATAACCACGCGTTGGTCAGAAATCATCATTGCCCCTGACAATAAACATATGGCTTGGTCGATGTTCACCACCAATAATGGCGGCGGCCAAGCTGTAGGTGTCCTGTCACGTAAAACGGATAGTTATGTGCTCGAGAAAGTCCAGCTTATCAGCACAACCGAACCTTTTACAAATGATCCGAGTAACCCGGGCTATATAATCCCGCCTACCTCAGGTCGTGGTGGAGAGGTGAAGCAGTTTATCCATGGAGGCAGCGCCATCTCCGTTGTTGGAGCCAAAGATAACGTAACGACCGATTCCGTTGTAGAGGATTTGACCTCTAACAAGATAACGCAAATCACACGTACGCCTGGCTATGATGAAACCACCATATTCTCCCCTGATGAGCAACTGGGGATGGTGATGAGTACACGGTTTTCCATGCATACCGACCCGGCCATTTTCGGAATCATGCCTAGACCTATATTTGTTGGTGGCGGCATTAATGCCATGCTTTATTATTATTCTGTAGCTGGCGTACGTACTTTCCGCAGTGGTGACATTGGTCCGGCATTGATCGACATTAACCGTTCTATGAACGAGCCTGGGTATCAAGGCATACAGCTTTCGACAGATCCAAATTGGGTTTATCATTCTCCCATGTCCTGGCATCCAGATGGCAAACGCGCGATGTGGATCGAGGGGTTTAGAGGCTTTGACGATGACTTGCATAAGCGACTTCAGAAAGTGAATCTGCTTGATTATAAACCGCGTAAAACTGTACCCATTAAAGAAACTTCCGATGATATCGCTTATGCCACAAAAGATTTAACGAAGTTATCTTCCAATACTTCTCCTGATGTACATGGCAAAATCGCCGGAAAAAAATCGGGATACATCGACTACATTTCAACGACGACGCCTTATTACTCAGGCAAATCGGAGGCGCTGTACGTCAACTATAGTAATGACGGTGTGAATTTCTACAATGGTTCTGAGAAGTTAAATTATAATTATCTGGGCGAAACTACCTATGAAACAAACCTTCAATTGACTGGTGCAAATCCCGGTGAAATGAACTTAAGAGCTACCTTCTCATCCATGATTGGAGCTTCCCCGCTCAAGCTGTTGTTTGGCACTGCAGCAGATGGTAAGCCGCAAAGTTATGGCTACGCTACTTATAATGGTGTTACACGGCATATGGAGGATCTGATCGAGTAAATTAAAAAAAGGGGTAAGCTCTGCTTACCCCCAAAGTATAATTTTATTAAAAAAACCGCAATTTTCACGGCACTTAAAAGCAAGGGTTAGTTACAACGACAGTTTCGAAGCAGCCGCAGGATCGAGAATAATCGTCGCACTCGCATGCAGCTGTAAAAATGACGCTGGGACGCTAGTTGTTATCGGCCCAGCAAAAGCTTTTGCCACCATGTCGGCTTTATTGTCGCCTGTAGCAACCAGAACGATGTTCCGCGCTTTCATAACGGCCTCCAAACCGATTGTTATCGATTGCTTGGGTACCTCATCTTCGGAACGAAAATGCGGCGAGTGAACAGGTCTGTTCTCTACAAAAAGTTGTGAAACATACGTTTTCGCCGGTATATGATTGCTTGGTTCGATAAAAGCAATATGTCCGTTTAAGCCTAGCCCCATAAGCTGCCAATCCACGTAACCTTGATCAGCTAACAATTGATCAAATCTAAGGCATTCAGCCTTCAGATCCGTTGAACTGCCATCTGGAATTTGCGGCTCGTATTGAAGCGTCTGAAGCTGACTAAACAAATGCTCTTGCATATAGGTTCGATAACTCTCCGGATGATCAGCCGGAATGCCGACCAGTTCATCAGGGTTAATGAATTTTGCTTCATGAAAGGAAAGCTCACCAGCTCCCTCCCGCCGGATCCACTCTTGATAGATCCCATACTTTAAAGGTGATGAGCCCGTGGTCATGCCAAGCACCGATTTGGGATTGCACTTAATCTGTTCCGATAGCAGGTCCGCAACTCTAGTTTTAATTTCTTCCGCCGGTAACACTTCAATTTTCAATCGAATTCTCCTCTCCAACAGTTATCTCGTAAACAATTCCAATATTATCATTTTAAATGGTAACGGCCTGATTTTCATACTTCCATAATAATGCGGCGCCGACTGCCCCTGCATCTACACCTAGAGATGAGCGGGCCATTTTTACATCCTTTACCATATCTTCGATTCCAAGTTTTTGAATCGTGTTCCACATCGGCTCGAAAAGCACATCCCCACTTAGGGACACGCCGCCACCGAAAATGATGATTTCCGGATTGAACAAATGAATGAACGTCACCATCGCGGTCCCAAGCGCTTCCCCCGCCTCTTTCAGTAAGGAGATGGCATAAGGGTCACCGCTTGAGGCAGCTTCTGCCACAAGCTTCGCAGTAACCTTGTTCGGATCATGTCCAGCCAAGCCCAATAGAGGCGCGGTTTGCGGCTTGCCGGCAACGATATCTTCAACGGCTATGCGGGCTATTGAATTGCCTGAGGCGTACATTTCTACACACCCTTTATTCCCGCACTTGCATGTTGGCCCTCTCCGATCAATGCTGATGTGGCCGATCTCCGCTGCATTATTCGAAGCACCGAGCAGCATGTGGCCACCGCTTATGACACCGCCCCCTATTCCCGTGGACACGGTTACATACAAACAGTCCTCAGTTCCTTTGCCTGCACCAACGATCCACTCACCCAACGCTGCTGCACTTGCATCATTGATTAAGCGGACTGGAAAACCGAATTTTCGTTCCAATATCGGCCCTAAGGCAACATGTTTCCAACCTAAATTTGTTGAAAGAACAATCGTTCCCGTATCCATATCAAGTATACCCGCAGTTGCGATACCTAGACTCAAAATGCTGCGAGCATGAAGATTGGGTACAGAAGACAGCAACGACTCAATCATAAGAATCAGCCTTCTAATAACTTCTTGCTCACCTTCAGCGGCTAAAGTAGGCTGTTGATCTTTGATTACTACACGCCCTTGAGCGTCCACCAAGGCTGCCAACATTTTGGTTCCACCAATATCTATCCCTAAAAAGTACCCGTCAATTGTCATAGCTGCTCCTTCATACATCTGTCTTGGTAGACTCGTACCTATGTTCTTTCATCTGTTGAATCCGAACGGGATCAATCGGGCCAAGCGGATCGCCATTCACTCGTACACCTTTTCCGAAATGTACTTCTTGAACGCCTGTTTCGGCTACAAATGCAGGCAAGGACGCAATCGTAAGCCCGCTTCCCGCTAAAATCTGAATGGACGTCTTGTGACTCCAAGCGACCAGATGCTTCATCTCCTGAACGGCATCCAGAACATTGGGTTTACCGCCCGAGGTAAGGATACGATCGATTTGCTTGAACTTCTCCAGCTCATCTAACGCTTCCTGAACATCCCGAACTTCGTCGAACGCACGATGAAAGGTAACGGAGAGCCCCTCCGCCTCTTCCAACAATCTCGCCAACACTTCAACATCCGGCCGCCGGTCTGGAGTCAGCGCACCTAGCACCACGCCAGCAGCCCCAATTTTTTTGACCATACGGATGTCCGTCATCATGGCGGCAACATCCAGACGATCATAGAAGAAAGAATAGCTGTGAGGTCGGATCATCACCTGAACGGGCAGCTTGGTAGCCTGAACCGCCGCTTCGATTAGTCCGTAACTTGGCGTTAGTCCGCCTTCCAATATGCCGGTGATGAGTTCGATCCGATCGGCACCACTCTGTTCAGCCGCAATAACGTCCCTCACACTTGTAGCGATAACTTCGAGCAGCATATGTTTCACCTAACCTTTCACAGCTCCTTGCGTTAAACCCGCAACGATATATTTTTGCACGATGGCAAACATAATAACGACAGGAATGAGTGATATGATGCCTGCCGCACTCATTTGCCCCCAATTGATATCGAATTTCTGAACAAAACTGCTGAGACCGACAGGAACCGTCTTGGCAGATTCGCTGTTTGTGAACATAACCCCAAAGAACAAATCGTTCCAAGAACCAATAAAAGCAAATACAAATGTCGCTACAATACCTGGCTGCATCATCGGCAGCACAACTCTAGACATGGTCTGGAATTTGTTGCAGCCGTCAATCATGGCCGCTTCTTCCAAAGAAACTGGAATACGCTGAAAGAAACTGGACATCGTAATCAAGCAAAACGGGATATTCATCGCTGTATAAGTAATAATTAATGCAGGCAGCTTATTTAATAAATGAATTTGGCCAAAAGTAATAAACAAAGGCACCAGGATGACCATGACCGGCACCATTTGGGTAGCCAAAAAGGAGACGAGCACAAATTTTTTACCCTTAAATTGATATCTGGCCAAACTGTATCCTCCCAAGATGGAAGCAAGCAGAACCAGAATTGAACTACTCATGCTGACTGTAAAGCTGTTCAACAAATAGCGGGGGAAATTTGTATTTTGCAGCGTATCCACATAATTCACCCATGTCAGTGCCTTGGGCCACAAAGTCAATTGTCCGCTATATATTTCTTGCCTTGTTTTTAAAGAAGTCACCAAAATCCAATAAAAAGGAAGCAGCGTACCTAACCCAAAAAGCAACAGTACAACAAATCGAACTAATTCAGGAGCCGTTTTTCGTCCGAAGGAAGTCATTTAAAAATCACCTGCATCGTCATATTTGGTTGCACGAAGGAAAATTAACGTATAGAGAATTAGGATAATCAACATGAGTACGCCAAGAGCGGACGCTTGCCCGAAATCCGTCGTATAGGAAATCTGATTGAATATGTACGATGACAGATTATGCGAGGTGTTAGCTGGTCCCCCATTTGTCATGATATAAATAAGGTCCGCTGAGTTGAACACCCAAATAACCCGGAGCAAAACGGTAAGGATGATCGTCGATTTAATAAACGGAATGGTCACGAAAAATAGTTTCGTCCATCTGCCGGCACCATCGATATCTGCGGATTCGTAAATATCCTTCGGCACCGATTGCAAAGCGGCCAGCAGCATGATTCCAAAGAACGGTACGCCATACCAAACCATCGCGATAATGATAGGAAATATCGAAATGCCAGGAAGCGCCAAAAACGAAATGCCTTTTTCGATGATTCCCAGCTTTATTAACAAATAGTTAATCAAACCGTTTTGCTCACTGAACATCCACTTGAAAATCATGCCGATTAAAAAAGCAGACACCGCCCAAGGTAGAAATACAACCGATTGGTAGATGTTTTTCCCTTTAAACTTCGTATTCAAAGCCTGTGCCAGCATAAATCCGAGAACGAATTGCAGACCGACTGTCAGCACGACCCACAACAAGGAATTCCACAAAATTCGAACGATATTGTTGTCCATAAATATGGCTTTAAAGTTCTCCAAACCGGAAAAACGAATGTCGTTCGGCTCAAACAAGATATAGTGCATAAAGGCCAATTTCAAGCCTTGGAGCAGCGGATATGCAAAAAAAGCTAACAGGATCAGGATAGCTGGAGCAATAAGCAAGTAAGGTTCCCATCGTTTCAATCTCAATTTCAAAGCCGCTTCACCTCCCTATCGGATAAGGAAAAGACAACCGGTACAGAACTCCGCCCCGGTTGTCTGCTTCTAGATGTTATTATTTATTGGTTTTCAAATAATCCTGCTGCTCCTTAGTCAGGAAATCAGCCAAATGCTTAATGGTATCCTCGAGGGATTGTGTTTTACTCAAATATTTCTGGGTTTCTTGGACAGCGAATGTACCTGAGAATTGCCCCAGCTTGGTCAGATGGCTTGGCGGTCCGGCAAATACAATGTTAGAATCCGCCATAGCACCCGCATATCCGGCAATTGGACCTTTGCTGAAGAATGGATCTTTCAAATTGTCCTTATAAATCGGAATGCTTGAATTTTTAATGCTATATTGCAAATTGATCTCTGGGGAGCTTAAGAACTGGATAAACTTCCAGGCTGCATCTTTGTGTTCGGAGTTGGCAGCCATCGCGTAGGCAGCTGTGTACCCCCAGAAAATATAACGTTTGCCGTCATCGGATTTCGGCATCGGAACGACGTTCCATGTGCCTTCCTTCATGTTCTTTTGAGCTGTAATAATGACTTCAGGGGTTTGATTCAGGATGGCCGTCTGCCCATTTAAGAAGCCCTGCACCATTTCATTAAAGCCCCAGTTGATCGACTCTTTAGGGGAATTACCGTTTAAATAAATGTCATAAAACTTCTTGAATGCCGCTTGCCCTTCCGGTTTGTAAAGAATCGATTTGCCGTCTTTATCGAACCAACTCTCGCTGTGCGTCGCCGCCATCACGTATTCCATTGCTCGTAGAATACCGTTTGCGCCGCCACGGAATGAAATGCCATAGTGCCCTTTGGAAGCATCCGTTAGCTGTTGAGAAAGCTTGAAGTAATCGTCCCAGGTATCGATTTTCTCCGGCAAGTTACTTTCTTTGAACCAGTCGCTACGAATAAATAGACCTTGGAGCAAAAATCCATCGGGAATTGCATAGACTTTGTCCTGATACTTGTTTCTTGCCTGCTTGAACGCCTCGGTCAGGTTGCCTACTTGATCCCATTTATCGTAATAAGGCTGTAGATTTTCGATATAACCGGCAGCAGACATGGCTACAAGAGATGTATCGTCGATGCTGATGACATCCGGAAGCTGTTTGGCTGCACCTAGAGCCATCCATTTCTTATTCGCATCATCCCAAGGAACGGATGTGTATTCAACTTCAATGTTCGGGTTTTTGGTTTGGAATTGTTTGATGAAATCCTGCATGAGTGCTGTTCGCTCTGGGCTTGGAAGCGGATCTAAATACGTAATTTTTTCTTTTTTGCCTGAACTTTGAGCTGCATTACTTGAATTTCCTGCAGGTTCGCTGGAGCAGCCGACTAGTCCGACCGTCAGTACAAGAACCATGCTCATCACCATTGTTGACACTCTTTTTTTCAAAATAACCCCTCCCGATTGTTCCTCGAAATTATATATGTAACTTGTCGGAGTGCTTGTTGATCTTATCCGACAATGCTCATATCACTTATGAGTGAATTTGAAGCGTGAAGACAGCGGTGTTGCGACCGATAATTTTCTTGTTATCATTCTTGATTTCTATGGGTGCGAGCTCATACATGCTCTGAATCGTGTTGATATTGTCATACTGGATTTGCTCCAAAATCGACGCGACGATTAACGGCCATTCGTCCTCGGAACCGTCCAGCACTTTCAAGGCGAAGGCCAGCTTTTCTTTTTTTAGCCCGAAACAATAAACGCCCTTGGCCCCACCCTTCGCTACAATATTCGGATCCATGAGCAAGGACGAACAAATGCGATCAGAACCGGCAACCATCTCATAGTGCTCATTCATGAGCCCCACCATCTTCTCGACAGCTGTACGAATCGATGCATCCTCTATGAGTTCCGGGCAGGCCAACTTGAGAAAAGCGGTTGCCAAGTTTCTTAAAGGAATAGCAAAAACGGGGAACCCACAGCCGTCAGTACCAAGCTGAATTTCGTCAATCGCACATTCCGATAAATACGAGAGCGTTTCCAATATCTCTAGCTGCGCCGGGTGTTGAGGCTCATAATAGGTCTCCAAGGGATAACCCATCATTTTGCACAAAGCTAGAACTCCCAGATGCTTGCCGGAGCAATTATGATAAATCGAGCGCTTAGGCGCTTGATGGCGAAGCAAATCCTCCGTCGCATAGACGCTAAGCGGGTACGTCGGGTGGCAGACAAGCCCGTCTTCCGTCACTCCTATTTTTCCCAACATCGACTCTAGCGCATCTACATGAAAAGGCTCGGCGCGATGAGAGCCCATCATGATGGCCGTTTCCTTACCCGTTAATCCGAAGTGGACATCAGCGCCATGGCGCAGCACAGGAATTGCTTGAAATGGCTTGCCAGCAGATCTTAAGAACGTGACTGCGTTCGTATCACCGACAACGTACTTCACATCCCCCGAATAAGAAACTCCGCAAATATGCCCCCGATGCACGCATTCCAGCGTGTCTCCGCGATATTCTTCCAGCAATATTTGATCCATATGACTTCCTCCTAAGTTACATTTCATGATCCAAACGCTGCTGCAGCGCAAGGGTTGCCGCTCCGATCATAACGGCATTACTTTGCAATTTGGAACTCACCAGCTTATATGTTCCGTTAAAGGGGCCCCATATAAACTGATTGATTTTTTGTTTCACAGTTTCTAGCATTTCTGTATGCTGCTCAATCAAATGCCCACCGAGAATGATCGTGTCCGGATTATACATGCATACAACATTGCTGACGGTAATCGCGATATACGTGCAGGCACGGTCAATAATTTGAACGGCCCATGTCTCATTGTTATGAGCACTGTCAAAAATCTCCTTAATGCTGGTTACAGGCTTAACTTTATTGGCTTCCTGAATGATGGTGAAATCAGCAATATACGTTTGCAGACAGCCGCGTTTCCCGCACTCGCACAGCATACCATTCGGGTCAACGGTTGAATGACCAATCTCACCTGCGATATTCGATTCCCCCCGGTAGACCGTACCATCAATGACAAGCGCAGAACCCACTCCGCTGCCAAAACCAAGCAATACCGCTCTTTTGGATCCTTTAACGAAACCGTAGTACGTTTCACCCAGCGCTTTGACTTTCAGGTCATTATCAATAACCGTCGGAATATGAAGATGTGACTCTACCAAATCAGCGAAATGGACATTCTCCCATCCTAATTGGGAAGAGAAAACAATCGTCCCCTTATCCGTATCGATGATTCCCGGAACGCCAATTCCGATTCCGATGATTTTAGAAATAACAATCTCATTGCGTTCAATAAGATCTTGAATGTTCTCGGAAAGCTCACGCGCCACCTTAACCGGATCATCCAAGTGATAAAGCTTCGTGATTGTATGCTCAGCAATCATATGACCGTCAAAGTCGACGATCCCTATTTTGATTACTCCTTTATCCATTTCGACACCGATTGTGAGCACGGAACCGGCATCAATATCCAACATCGTCGCTTTTCTTCCCACACCTGAAGAGTATTGCTCCGTCTCCTTGACCAGACCGATTTGACAAAGATCGTTGACGATTCGGCCTACAGAAGTAGCGCTCATCGAGGTGAGCTTAGCAATCTTCGCTCTGGATATCGGGCGGCTGCTTTTAATGAGATCGAGCACCATATTCTTATTTTTTTTCTTTATAAACTCCTGATCGTGCTTGCTAATATCCATTTCTTTACCACCTTTTAATTACTCCACTGATGTTATTAATTAAATAAAAAAAATGACGAAAGCACATATATTTATGTAATATTAGTAGTTTAATCAAAGAATAAGTTAGTGATTAATTCCTCGGTGTTAATAATACGATATTATCAGGAGATCTATAACCTGTCAAGAAAATTTGATTTTTGTGTTATGTAATATAACATAAGACCGTTAAAATCATCTAAATCTTGGAATACCTTCAGAATCACAAGCCAAAACATTGTTATTTTATATGACATGTTTAATGTTTTTCAATGGGACATTCCAACAAACAAGGGAAAAACCGAGGACTCTCCTGAGAGAACTTCCTCGGTTGTAATGTTCGTGTTAGATCCCAGGATAGCCTGGGGGATATGGATAGTAGGGATTAGGCGGGTAGGGATAAGGATACGGATATGGGTACGGATACGGATATGGATAGTAAGAATCAGCCGCACTATATACAAGTGGAGCTACTAGCCACGGAAGTGCATTGTTGAAGCCACCGCCGGGGAAGAAACCGCCATGAAAGCCATGACCGCCGAAACCGGGTCCATGACCAAATCCAGGCCCGAAGCCAGGTCCATGGCCAATGCCGCCGATACCTCCGACATGTCCTGGACCACCGATACCTCCTATACCGCCGACATGCCCTGGACCTCCGATTCCACCATGCCCGATGCCTCCGCCATGTAAACCGCCACCAACTGGCGGACGAAATTCAAGTTCTTCCTGATTCGTCATTAAAGGATCACTCACATTCTTGTGTAGTTGAAATGCCTAATACACTGTATGTGTGAATGCCTAGTTGGTGCTTAGTTTGCTGAAATTGGGCGGCGAAAATAAACCGGACACATCCGTCAGGATGAGCCCGGTTAGAGGATTGGTTGCCATTCAACCTATTTTTTCCGAACACTCATAAGATCGCAAAGCCCAACAAAAAAAACAATAATCGTCGTTATAACAATAAATCGAAAATCCCAGGCATTGGGGAATTCATTCACTTTGGTTCCCGTTACACGCAAAATGATGACAAATAAGAGGAGGAGCAAATCAAAAAACATGCAATACGCCATACGGGCTGAAAGCTTGTGGAGGGGAAGTTTGTCCATCATCCTACCAAATCCGAAAAGATCTGATGATTTGCTCGGTTCATTGGATTTTTTCTGGGGGGAATTGTCCTTTGGAGGTTCAGTGTTCGGCTTTTGTTCGTTTGTCATCCTTTTTTACAGATCGTTGAATGGCCTCGTTGACGTCCAGCACATCCAACCACATGAGCATAGCTGCACCGAAACAAATTCCGATTATGCATATCCCCCCAAAGTTTGATAATATATTCATTTGCCAAGTCATGAGCGTAGCCATTAAGCTTATAAAAAACAAGAAAACTATCCCCGTTTTTTTCATGAAGTTCCCGTTCATTATCTGTTACACCTCCCTTGCTCGAAGTTAAAATAGTATATGATAGATTGCTAGATTCCGTGTTCCTATTTACCTTGTAAGTACAGATATCTAAGCGCCGGGAGTCCTTTCTTGAAGGAGCAGTTAACATCTCCTCCGTCGTTTAGCTTGTTATGAGCCCGATAGCAGCGAATTTCCATGGTTGAGAACACGTAACGCTGCTAAGAATTCAGCGTTACTGAGACACTTGGTGTAGAGGTGCAACCTCATACTAGAAGTTGGCCTGCGGGGGCAACTTGGGGAACTACAGGCCACTATTCCAGCAAATTCAGCCCGTTTCCGCGTCCGAGCGGAACTACAGGGCTTTATTTCATCTCGAAACGTGCTGTTTCCCTTCGGAATGGCAAAATAGCGCCCGCTAGTTCCCTTACCCTAGCCCAAGCCGCAGTTTGGCCTGAAATAGCGCCCCATAGTTCCCCTCGGCGAGCAGGTGGGAACCGTTGGACGTTGAAGGAGCACTTAACAGCTGAGTCACTTGACGGAGAATACCCCACACCACAACAAAAAAGCCCGAAGCGCCACCCGCGCTTCAGGCTTAATTTATCTGTTCAGCAAGCTTCCCACATAACGCAGCAACTCATTGGCGCACACCGGGCAATACCCGTGCTCATCAATTAACTGCTTCGTCACATCGTTGATCTTCTTCAGCTGCTTCTCATCCGGTGTTTTCGACGATGTCGTAATCTTCACGATATCCTTCAGATCGGCGAACAGCTTCTTCTCAATCGCTTCACGCAGGCGCTCGTGGCTGCTGTAATCGAATTTCCGGCCTTTCCGCGAATAGGAGGAAATACGGATCAGAATTTCTTCCCGGAACGCTTTTTTCGCATTTTCGGAAATGCCGATTTGTTCCTCAATGGAGCGCATCAGGCGCTCATCCGGATCCATCTCCTCACCGGTGAGCGGATCCTTGATTTTGCCCCAGTTGCAGTAAGCCTCAATATTATCGAGATAGTTGTCGAAAATGGTTTTGGCCGACTCTTCGAAGGAATAGACGAAGGCCTTTTGCACTTCTTTTTTGGCGATATCATCGTACTCTTTACGCGCGACGGAAATGAAGTTGAGATACCGTTCACGCTCATCCTTCGTAATCGACGGATGTTGATCCAGGCCATCTTTCAGGGCACGCAAGACATCCAACGCGTTAATGCACTGAAGATCCTGCCTGATCAGGGCGCTCGAAATCCGGTTGATGACATAACGTGGATCGATACCGCTCATGCCTTCTTCTTGGAATTCATTTTGCATTTCTTTCAGATCGGCCTCTTTGTAGCCTTCGACGACTTCGCCGTCGTACATCCGCATCTTTTTGACCAAATCCATCCCTTGCTTCTTCGTTTCCTTCAAACGGGTCATGATGGAGAAGATGGCAGCCACACGTAACGAGTGAGGGGCTGTGTGAATGTGCGACATATCGCTCTGTCCGATGAGCTTGTAGTAAATTTTCTCTTCATCGGATACCCGAAGGTTATACGGAATCGGCATGACAATCATCCTGGATTGCAACGCTTCATTCTTTTTATTGGCAATAAAGGATTTGTACTCCGTTTCATTCGTATGCGCAACGATCAACTCGTCGGCACTGATGAGCGCGAAGCGTCCCGCTTTGAAGTTCCCTTCCTGCGTAAGTGAAAGCAAGTTCCAGAGGAACTTCTCATCGCACTTCAGCATTTCCTGGAACTCCATGATCCCGCGATTTGCCTTGTTGAGCTCCCCATCAAACCGATAGGCACGCGGATCGGACTCGGAACCGAACTCGGTGATCGTCGAGAAGTCGATGCTTCCCGTCAGATCGGCGATATCCTGCGATTTGGGATCCGATGGACTGAACGTTCCGATACCGACACGGCCTTCCTCGGATACGAATACACGCTCCACCATGACGTCTTCAATGCATCCGTTGTAGTCGGTTTTCAACCGCATTTGGCAGGACGGACATAAGCTGCCTTCGATTTTCACATTTAACTCTCGCTCGATTTCGGGACGCAATTCCATCGGAATGAGATGAAGCGGCTCCTCGTGCATCGGGCACCCTTTGATCGCATAGACGGCCCCTAAGTCTGTTTTGGCAAACTGCTCTAACCCACGTTTTAGCATAGTCACAATTGTGGATTTACCACCGCTTACAGGACCCATTAGCAGCAAAATACGTTTACGAACATCCAATCGACGGGCAGCGGAGTGGAAATATTCTTCTACCAGCTTCTCAATCGCTCGATCCAGGCCAAAAATCTCTTGGTTGAAAAATTTGTAAGACTTATGCCCGGATTGATCATTAATCCCTTGCGAAGCAATCATATCATAGACTCTGGAATGTGCTGTTCTTGCGAGTCCAGGATTTTTGCGAAGCAATTCTATGTACTCCGCGAACGTACCGGTCCAGCTCAATGCATCCTTCTCCGTACGATGCTCCGAAATTCTTTTGAATATGTCCATGGGTACCTCCTTTCACTGCTGCCTTTCTAACTACAGGTCAGCTCGTGATGGTGAATTGTGTACTACAATCCTATGCACCCACAGAAGAGAACTTGCCCGAAATTTTTATGAGAATTGGTTTTCATGAGAAAGAAAATGCGCCTTGCTAATCCGGCAGCTTGCACCTACTCCAGCTTTTGAGGCAAAGCCGGCATGGCCATAATCATCTTGGTGCCTTGTTCAAGCTTGCTTTCAATGCGCAGCCCATACTGCTCGCCATAGACCATCTGAATCCTGCGATGAACGTTCAAAACGCCGATGCCGCCCTTTTTCCCCGCTTCATCCACTTCGCCGTCCGCCAGTCGATTGGTATTCAGCTTCTCCCGAAGCTGCGTAAGCTTCGCTTCTGACATCCCGGCCCCATTATCCTCCACACTGATCCAAAAGATACCATCACGAACACCGCCATCAATCCGGACAACGTGATAATCCTCCAGGCCGTCCGGGAAGGCATGTTGGAACACATTTTCAACCAGCGGCTGCAGCGTCAGACGCACCATAACATGAAGCAAATATTCAGGCTTAATCGCCACATCAATCTCGAACTCACGGCCTATGCGATGCCTTAATACGACCAAATAATACATAACGTGCTTCAACTCATTCGCTACTGTAATTTCCTCAAGGTTCGTCTGAACGGAGTAGCGCAGCATGTAAGCCAAAGCTTTCACAATTTCAGAAATCTCCTCAGAATCCTGGATAGTGGCGTAGCAAACGATTGTCTCCAGCGTGTTGTACATAAAATGCGGATTAATCTGCAGCTGAAGCGATTGGAATTCAGCCTTCTGGCGTTCCATCCGAATTTCGGAATTGCTTAATTCCACTTGCACCACGCGGTCGACGGCTTCCGAAAGCCGCTTGACCATCAAGTTATAGCGGACCATCAGCTCGACAATCTCGTCACGGTGAGGTGGAAGCGGAATTGTCGCCCAATTCCCTTTCTCCGTCTCCCGCATGCCGGATTTGAGCGTTTGCACGGGTTTGGCAATGGATTTGCCGAATCGGTAGGCGAGCAGCATCGCCAAGATCAAGGTGAACAATCCGACGACCAGCGTGGTCGAGCGGATGTTGGAGAGCGGCTTGCGCAGCTCGCGAATCGGCATGGACACAACAAGCTGCCAATCGGAAAACTCCGATTTGCGGCTTACATACATACGCTCATCACCTTCGTAGGCGTCAGCAAAGGAATGCGAACCGGCTTGATTCAGCTTAGCAAAAAAAGCTTTCGGCACACTCGTGCCAACTTTGAACCCATCCGGGTGGTAAATGTAACGCCCTTTGTCATCGATGATAAACAAATACCCATACTTCCCTAAATCAATGCCTTTCCATAAAGCAGACAGATCGGCTGACCGCATCTCAATTGCAAGTAAACCCGACAACTCCGGTGACGTATAGCCGCGAATACGGCGGACGATCGTTAGCATTTGATTCTCTTGCCCTTCAATAATCGTGTGATTCAGGATGCTTAATTGTCCGTCAGCCGTCGTATTGGCGAGGAAATAATCGCGCTGCTTTTGGATATCCTCGGCATTAAAGGATTGTTCATTCACATTATTATAATAATAAACCGCATTCTTCTTATCGCTGATCAGATAAACAGAAGCAAGCTTGGGATTACGTATAAATAACGGGTCTACGCTAACTTCCCGGATTGTTTTACGATACAAATAGTAGTCATATTCTTCCCTTGTGGCAGGCAGATCAATGAACTCCATAATCTGTCTATTCGTTAACAGCGAGACAATCGAGCGCTCGTAGTCCTTCAAATACAGATCGGTATGGTGAACGGCGTTCCCGGCAATTTGATCCATTTGATTTTCTACCATTTCCTCCAGTTCTCCGGAAGTAATGATATAGGAGAAGATACCTACACAGCTGAGCGAAAGGACAATAACAATGAGGAAATACGCAAATATTTTCTTCGTAAAACCTCTGATCTTCATTTGATACCTAAACTAGCGCGGTATTCCGTCGGGGAAACACCGACAATTTTCTTAAACGTTTTTGTAAAATGGGGATAATCGTCATATCCGACATCCGCTGCAACATCAACGATTCGAACATGCGGTGCGGACAGCATTTCTTTCGCCTTCGCCATCCGTTTGTTAATCCGGTACTGTACGAAAGTCTCTTGTGTGATTTTTTTGAAAAGTGAGCTGAAATACGTCGGCGTTAGTCCAACCATTGCCGCGACTTGATCCAAAGAAATATCCTCTGACAACCGGCTGTCGATATACGCCTTGGCTTCTTCCATAGGATCTTTGAAATGACCGCTGCGGACTGCGTGCAGCCCGCTGATCATGTTCAAAAGACCTTTCTCAAAAGCGTCCAGCGCTTCTTTGACGCTATCCGCCTGTAGATGAGCAGGAACGGATGCAGGCGAGTAGTGGCGTGCTTGAAAGCGTTTTACGAGAAGTGCATTGCAATCATCCAGCAGCTCTTTCAGCTGGGCCAGTGAAATATTCGCCGACAGGCAATATTCCCGCCAGCCTGTGATAAGGTTGTTGATTTCCTCCATTTGCAAAGCCCATATTTGCTGTTCCATCTGATCGATCCACTCGATATAGCGGGAAGGGGATAAATAACCGTGTTTCGGTTTTTTGATCAGCTGATCCAGCATGTCATGGACATCGCTTTTGGTAGCCGGTTTCAATAAATAGTGCCTCACACCGTAATTCATGCTCTTTTGTGCATATTCAAAGTCATTGTAACCGGATATGACAACGGTTTTGATATGAGGGAACTCCTCATGAATAATTTTGCATAATTCCAGTCCGTCCATTTTGGGCATGCGAACATCCGTCAACACCAGATCAGGCTCTGACGCCCGAATTTGCTCCAAAGCAGCTTCGCCGTTCTCGGCCGTCTGAATTTTGGAGAAAGCGGGGACGTACAGTTCCGCCATTTTTACCATCCCTCTGCGAATAACAGGTTCATCGTCCACGATCAGTACATGCATGTCCAGCCCCCCTCATGCTCTCAGCGTTGCTAATCCAATTATGATAACCTACTACTGCTCGTTCATCAATAAACGTGTTTGTGCAAATCGCCAAGTGACCGCCTGGTAAGATGACGATCCATCGTTTTCTCCTATCCATGCACCGATGTATTGGCCATCTTGATCGATCGTTACGCTCAAATTCCACCAACTGCATTTGCCTTGCTCGTAATCGAAGGTTTCGCCATCATCGTCATAAAGCCTTGCTGTTCCAGGTTCGGTGCCAAAGTGCACCAATTCAATCTCCGTAAGCGTCCCAGGTGCCGGAACATGCGGAAGCGCAGCCATCATAGGAATAATGGAGCCACTTTTTACGAAAACAGGGATATGCTCAAGGCCCGCCTGCACACGGATCACACAGCCGCCTGTATAACGCTCTCCCGTCTCCAAGCCATACCAGATACCAGCAGGCAGCAGCACCTCACGCTCGGTTTCCCCCTCGACCAGAGGAGCTACAAGCAAGGCATCCCCGACCATATACTGATCGTCCCACTCTCTAGCCTTCTTCTTGCCGTAAGCGGCATCCGTCGTATTCAAAAGCTGCTGCTCATCTTGGGCGGCTAACTTGGCTTCAGCGTCGGCAATCTCTTCCGGCGTCAGTACGAACGGCATTGCCCGAAACGGCGGAATTCCTTGCTCGCGATATACGGCAAAAGCGGTATACAAATACGGCAGAAGTTTCATCCGCAGTTTGATATAATGCCGTACGGTGCCCTCTACCTCGGGGAAGGACCACGGCTTAGTCCCGTCTCCCCATGCATTCAGCATGGCCATCGGCGAGAAACAGACCGTTTGCATACGCCGAACCCAATCTTCGGCATTTCTCGCCCGGCGGACCTCCGGTGTCCACAGCAAACCGCTGAAGGAAGAGCTACAAATCCCCCGAATAAACTGCTTATGGTCATATAAATCCGAGTACAGAACATAAGGCATTGTTGAGGCAGCGCCGCCTGAAGCTCTGACCAGTCCGTACGTCCGGCGGTTTTGGCTTCGGAACAGATCTGCCGTCATTTTTTGGAACATCAAGCCATACATCTGTCTCATCTGCTCGCCGTCCAAGCCGGATGGGAACTTGGCATGGGCCGGGAACATCCAGGAATTGTTCGTCAATTCACTGCCATCGCATTCATCCAGCTTGTACCCGGACACTCCGATATGCACGTGCTGTTCCTCATGCTGCTTCTTATAAAGCTCAGCTGCTTCTGGCAGCGAGTAATCCGGCGCAAGCCCGCCCCACACGGTATGGGTTCCCGAAAGCGGCTGCAAGCCTGCATACAGTTCGCTCTGAGGCGAAACGTACGGGTGCTCCCAAAGGTTCACACGGAAGCCCTTTTGAGCTAGTTCATGGACAAAGCTAGCAGGCTCAGGGTACCGGCTTTTTTCCCATTCATAAGTGACCGGATAACTGTGGCTGTGCCAACCAGGCTCCAGTCCAATGACATCGCAAGGGAAATCGTTAAGGCGGAACTGCTCGGCTTCTTCAAGCACTTGCTGATCACTGTACAGTGTCGGAACACGGTGCCAGAAACCTAGTCCCCATTTCGGAGGCAAGACGCCTCCCCCGCACATTAGATTATATCTAGCTACCACTTCAGAGAGGGTAGGCCCACCAAATAAATAGACAACTGCGCCTTCGGCAGGAATCTGGATTTCTACCCGTGAAGCCACCGGCGTTGCCTTCCACCCTTTATCCGTATTGCGATCGCGAATTTCTTCTTGCTGCGTATCCTCTTGCTTCATCGTAGAGCCGCAAAACATCGTTACAATTCGTGGCGTATCCACCCAAACCCCATACCCTTGATCGCTCACATAAAAAGGGACAGGAGCATGCGTTTCACCGGTATCCTGTTTAGGATCGCTGTTCACACGCAAAAAGCGGGTTCTTCCCCGTTGATTCATTCGCAGCAGTTGAAGGCCTGTCCCATACAGCTTCTCGGTTCTATTTAGTGGAAAGGACAAAATAAAGCGCCCTCCCGCTTCCTCCAGCTGAACACTGTCCCAGACAAAAGGTGGCTCTACCTGCGGCATCTGCTGCAAAGCCTCATCCTTAGGTGCAACCCCCATCCATGTTAACGGTGAAATCCCCTGAGGCTCTCCAATTGTCAAACGCCAGATACCTGGCGCTGTTTGTTCCCACTTTGTGATCGGCATGCTCACATCTCCATTCGTCTATATTGTTGGAACCGGAATTGCGTACGTCTTCCCGAATTCGCTAGCCAACTTGGCATAATGTACAAGCGCCTGCGTTTTCAAATAGTCCCGGCCGCTTGTCTCCGACTCCCGCCCTTCCCGCAGCGAAACCAGGAATTCAGCCAGCGTATCGGTCAGATCAATACCGCTATAGTCCTCAATCCGTTGAACCTCTCCGTCCCGTATGACGCGAATCTCTTTATCGACGTATTCAATCGCTCCCTCCGTGCCTTCCAAGCGCCAATTCCCGCTCCACGGTGTTTCAGTCCCTCTGGCCGAGATGGAGGCGTTATAGGAAGCCGTAATGCCGTTATCCATCTCCAAGAACGCATAAGCATTAATAATGGCGCCGTCCTGCTCCCACGCATTGATCGGATTGTACAGCTTCGCCTGTACGGTTTTTCCTTCTCTTCCGCTAAAATAACGGAACAAATCAAAGTGATGAACACCAATGTCATCCAGAATGCTGACGGTGTATCTTCTTTGTACGTTGTGATATCTATAAAACTGTACATCCATAGAGGACAAGCTGCCGATAACGCCCTCGTCCAGAAGCTGTTTCATTTTACGTATATGCGGCATCCGCCGGTAATTTTCTGCGATCATAAAAGGCAGCTTTTCTTGCTCCGCCCTAGTCACCACTTCAATGGACTCCTCATAATCAAAGGAGATCGGCTTTTCGCATAAAACCGCCAATTTACGATCAAAAGCCGCATGATTCACCACGGTGTGCACCATCGGAGACGTTACATTAACAAGAAAATCCGCTTGCTCTTTCTGTAAGGCTTCCTCTAGTGAAGTATAAAAAGGAAAAGGGTCATTCTGCATTTTCTCTTTCATCGCCTCATCCACTTCGACAACAGCTGCCAATAAACCTTGATCTCGCAGGCGCTTATACCAGCTAAATCCTGCCGAACCCAAACCAACCAATATCGCTTTCACGCGTTGGTCACCCCTTCATTGTTTCGTTGCCTTCATTATAGGAATTAATCCGGCACGCTGAAAGGATAAAATTAAGATCGTATGTCATTTTTTACGATTTTCTGCAAATAAAAAAATATCCACCAGCAAACAACTCTGCCAATGGATATTTTTCCGCCTTTATTTAATATCAATCATAATTGCGCCTTGTTTTTTGTTCCAACGATCGGTCGCTTCTTTAATAATCTCGTTACCGCCTTTGGACTTGTACTCTTCAATGACTTTAGGCCAATCGCTGATCGGTTCTTTGCCGTAAATCATTTTAATCATATGATCAACGATAATTTTGGGACCTACATCGGGTTGCGGTGCCGCAAGATCCGGGAATTTAGAGAATGTGCTCAAATCCGGATAGAAGCCAATGCCTGGCAGCCCTTCCTTCGTTAACACCTCATCAAATGCTTTCAATGTCGCTTTGCCATCCTCGTTCAGCAGCAATCTTGGTTTGTTGTAAGTGGAATCATGCACCGCCCACATCGTTCCGCTGCGGAAGCCTTCTTCATCCGTCTCTTCCTTGGTCGTAGGGAACTTGTAATTAATGTTGCCGCTGCTGTCCTTGGTGTAAGTATCTCCCTCAATACCAAAAGTGAAGAAGGTTTCGGCTTCCGGCGTAACCATCCAATCGAAGAATTTAATAATGTTTACTGCCGTTTCTTGCTTCACGTTTTTGTTAATAAAGAAGGTTCGAATGACCGGCGCATAATAGAAGTAGCCGCCTTTCCCTTCCGGCCCTTTGGGCGAAGCAACGATCTCGACCTTGGACCCTGGAACAGCTTGTTGAATTTTCGTCCGGTATCCCGGCAAGCCTGAAGCGTTCTGTGACCAGATACCGGCTTTGCCTGACTCAATATTTTTAGAGAAATCCGTGGAGGAAATCGTAGCGAATTCCTTTGGAATCAAGCCTTCATCGTACATCGTTTTGTAAGTCGTAAGTGCTTTTTGAACATTCTCTACATCGAAAAATTTCGGAACAACCTGACCATTCACCAATTCAAATTGATCCTTGTAAGGAAGCACGTCGTACGCGCCCAGAATAACGTCCGCATACTTGAAGTTCTCCCTCATCTGATACGGATTCTCGACGCCCAGCTTCTTGAACGCCCGCAGCACATTCAGGAACTCATCAACGGTTTTCGGCGCTTGAAGCCCTGCCTTCTCCAGCAGATCCGTACGAATGTAGGTCGAACGACGGGATGGATTGCTCAAAAATTCAGGCACTCCATAAATTTTGCCTTCATACGAGACACTATCCCACGCTGCTTTGGGAATCAATTTCATCAAGTTCGGAGCGTACTGTTTCAGCAGATCGTCCAACGGCATGAACACACCGTTTTCCACGGAACCGGACATGGACTTACTGCCTGGACCGCCAATACTGCCAACGACATCCGGGATGTCGTTACTTGCGAACATGACGCCGAATTTGGCATCTTCCATCACCTTCACGTCAAGATCCGTGTTGGTTAACTGCTCCAGCTTCAATACCCATTTGTCCTTGTTCAAATCCGGCACGCGGGTATGATAGCCAGTGCTTACGGTCGTCGGGAAAAGGATAGAGAATTTCGCCGGTGCTTTCTTTGCATCTGTAGATGGCTGCGACGACGCTTTTTCCGCTACTTTGCTATCTGTTGAACAAGCGGTGAGTGCGGATGCTGCCATGATGACAGCGAGAGTGAGACTTATCGTTTTTTTCATATAACCCCTTCTTTCCAGCTTTTTTGCAAGCGGTTCCACTGCTCAGTGTTATCATAACGACTGCTTAAAATTTTCTGAATGTATAAATTTAAGGAGCTATGTCATTTTATACGATTGCTACGCCGTCATCTTCAATTCTTTCCAAGAAAAAGAACGCCCTTTTTATTTTGATAACGATCGGTTGCTTCCTTGATGATTTCATTGCCGCCTTTGGTCTTGTATTCTTCAATCACCTTCGGCCAGTCAGAAATCGGCTCTTTGCCGTATATCATTTTGATCATATGATCCATAATGATTTTCGGAGCTGCATCTGAACCCGGCGAAGCAGCATCGGGGTATTTGCTATTCGCCTCCAAATCCGGAGCAAAGCCAATACCAGATAACCCTTCATGAGCAAGAATGTTATCGAAAGCATCCAGAATATATGGACCGTTCGGATCTGTTTCCATTTTCAGACGGTTCACCGTACTTTCATGGGCGGAGTGCAAGGTGCCTCTATGGTCCTGCTCTTCCTGTTCTTCTTTGTTGGTTGGCTCTTTATACTTGATTTTACCATCGACCACCGTATATGTGTCGCCTTCAATTCCGAACGTGAAGAACTTATAAGCTTCGTCTGACGACATCCAATCAAAATATTTCACGATCTCCGCTGCCGTCTCAGGCTTCACATTTTTGTTAATATAGTGCGCACTTGTAACCGGTAAATACATCAGATAGCCGCTTTTGCCATCCGGACCCTTGGGCGATGAGATTACATCGACTTTCGCGCCCTTCACGGCGTTCGGAATATTCGTCCGGAAGTCATTTAAACTGACCAAGTTGGAAGACCACATGCCTACTTCGCCGGCTCGAATATTTTTCAACCAATCCGTCGATGACGTCGTCGCGAATTCCTTAGCCATCAACCCTTCATCGTACATGGTTTTATAGACGGATAAAGCTTTTGTCATGTTGTCCGTATCGAAAAATTTCGGCACTACCTGACCATTGACCAATTCGAACTGTTCTTTGTACGGAAGCACATCGTAAGCACCGAGAATCGTGTCGGCATATTTTAATGTTTCACGCCCCCCATACGGGTACTTAACACCCATCTCTTTAAATTTGCGAAGGACATTCAGGAACTCATCAACCGTTTTCGGTGCCGGCAAACCCGCTTTCTCCAACAA
The DNA here is from genome assembly GCF_045866505.1 of Paenibacillus sp. P36. Taxonomy (NCBI): domain Bacteria; kingdom Bacillati; phylum Bacillota; class Bacilli; order Caryophanales; family Paenibacillaceae; genus Paenibacillus; species Paenibacillus sp. P36. The sequence continues at coordinate 1,696,637 of NZ_AP038372.1, read as the reverse complement.
ATCGGTACGAATAAAGGTGGCGCGCCTGGAAGGATTGTTCAACCAATTGGGAATGCCGTATATTTTGCCATTATAGGATACAGCTTCCCAAGCTTCCTTCGGCACCATTTTCATCAAATTGGGAGCATTCTGCTTCAATAAGTCATCCAGAGGCATGAACATACCCGCCTCTACGGAACCAGACATCGCTTTGTCTGTCGCTGTTCCCAAGCTTCCCACGACATCGGGCACGTCATTGCTGGCGAACATGAGGCCCATTTTGCTTACTTCCGTTATTTTCAGCGTGAGGTCGGTGTTCGTCAGTTCTTCTAACTTTTTCACCCATTTGTCATTGTTAATATCGACACGGGTGTGGTAGCCGGTATTGGAAGTTGTCGGATACGAAATGGAAAATTTCGTTGGCTGCTTTTTCGCCTCCGGTGCCGCCGTAGCCGCAGCGGTTTGCTGCGGCTCTGTTGTTCCTGTGGAGCATCCGACCATAGTTCCAGCAGACAGTGCTGCGGCTAACGCCACAACTGCTACTTTTTTCAATGGAATCCCCTCTTTCTAATCGAAATTAGATGTGTTTCCATAAGGTTATAAGGTTATGACTTGACGGAGCCTACCATCATCCCTTGAATAAAGTGCTTTTGCAGGAACGGGTAGACCAGAAGAATGGGTATCGTCGCAACAACAATAACAGCCATTTTGATCCCTTCTGGTGAAAGGAAAAGCATTAATTCAGACGATACATCCGATTGGCCGAACTGATCCGTGAATACAATCTCCCTTAAGCGAACCTGCAGCGGAATCCAATTTCGGTGATCGATGTAAAAGACGGCTTCGGCATAACGATTCCAGTGTCCAACGGCATACATGATCCCCATGGTCGCCATAGCGGGCTTGGAAAGCGGCAGTACAATGTTCCACAAAATCCGGAACTCCCCGCATCCGTCCATTCGGCCTGAATCCAGCAGCTCAACCGGCAGGTTTAGAAAGAAAGATCGCATAACAAATAGATTAAAAGCACTGATCGCCATCGGGAGCATTAAAGCCCATAGCGTATTAAGCAACCCTAACTGCTTCACGAGCAAATAATTTGGAATTAGCGGTGCGCTGAAAATCAATGTAAACAGTATCATAATCAGAATCGATTTACGGAACAAATATTCAGGCCTGGAGAGCGGATACGCCAGCGTCGTTGTCATAAACAAATTAATGAATGTACCGAAAACGGTAATAATGACGCTGTTCCGGAATCCTAACCAGATTGTCGGATCTTGCAAAATAAGCTTATAGCTTCCCAGTGTAAAACCAACCGGCCAAAGTGAAACCTGCCCTGCGTTAATCGCGACGTTATTGCTTAAGGATTGAGCAATAATATGGATGAGGGGAAGCACCATACTTAGTCCGAGAGCTCCCAATAGAATAATATTAATAAAGTTAAAAATTTTATGGCCTCTTGTCATAATCATAGCGAATTACCTCCTTTCTTATCTGTGTCATTAATACAAGCCTTCACCCGTTACTTTTTTGCTGAATGTATTACTGAACATAATTAAGGCTAAGCCGACAACCGACTTGAACAACCCAATAGCCGTTGTATAGCTGTACTGACGGTCAACAAGTCCTGCACGGTATACGAACGTATCGATAATTTCCCCATTTTCGTTGTTGAGCGGGTTGAGGAAGACAAAGACGCGTTCAAAACCAAAGTCGAGAAAGTTTCCGATATGAAGCAAGAATAGAATAACAATCGTCGGTAAAATCGTCGGAATCGTAATGGAAAACACTTGCCGAAGCCGGCTGGCACCATCGATTTGGGCAGCCTCGTAGAGATCAGGGTTAATCCCAGCAATAGCAGCCAAATAGATGATCGTCCCCCAACCGCTGTCTTTCCAAATGCCTGAGGAGATAAGAATCGTACGGATATATTCATTTTCCCCTAAAAAGTAGATCGGATCGACGCCGAATAAGCCGAGAAGATGATTAACGATGCCAGTAGACGGGGATAGTACGCCGACAACAACCCCGCCTACGATGACCCAAGAGAGAAAGTGTGGCATATAAACCACGGTTTGAACGAGTCTTTTGTAAGTCATGATGCGTAATTCATTGATCAATAAAGCCAATAGGATGGGAACCGGAAAGGCGAAGAGCAGATCATAGATCCCGATCAAAATCGTATTTTTCAAAATCTGCAGAAATTCGGTGTATTGGAACATCCGCTGGAAATTTTCCAACCCAACCCATGGACTCCCCTTAATGCCTTTGAATATGTTGTAGTTTTGAAAAGCAATAACTGAACCGAATAAGGGGATATATTTAAAAAGCAAGAAATAAATAATACCCGGTAGTGAAATGACATAAATCGGCCAATGTTTTCGCATAAAAGCCCATTTCTGACTCTGCGATGTGAAATTGTAAATTGTTCGATCGGATGGCTGAATTTTACTGGCCATGTTCTCCTCCCCTTCATGCCTGCAGCATTTAATGTACTTCTTTATCTTACAAGGGTTGGTAGCAGCTAGCGATGGCGAAACTTATAGCGCTTTGTGTTTTTTTATGATTGTTAAGCGAACAATTAACACTCTACGCCATATCGTTTCGCCGCACTTCGATACAGCCAATCTTCCGCGATTTGTAACGCTGTAGACTGATCAATCCAGCCCGCTTCGATTTGATTCCACAGGAACTCGCCCACTAGTCGCTTAATCACGATAATTTTGCCGTAGCTCCACTCCATGCAGCGCGCATCGGACACGATCAGCGAGCTTTTGATGGCAGGCAGAGCTTCCAGCCTGTACTGCATGCTGTCACGGTAGGTGCTCGCACGGAAGTTAAACCACCAGTGCCCGCCGACGTGCACGTTAGGGAAATTCCATGCGGCCTGCACGATATCCAGGTTATTCAGCTCCGACGCTACGACAAGCTCAAATGGACAGGCGTACGCTTCAAATAAGGCGGACAGCTTTAAGATACGCTCCGGATCATTAACCGGTACAGCTGTTCCACACCAGGAGCGCTCTACGCCGAGAAATAGCTGTACGAGCAGTCCCCGCTGCTCTGCTGCTGCTCCGATTTCGTGCAAAAGCATCATCAGGATCTCGTCTTTGGTGCTATCTTGCCCGATGACGACCTTATGATTGGCGCTGGCCTTATAGCTTGGCAGCGTCGTCATGATCCCCTTGACGCCGTCCTCTTTGTACGCATCCAACAGTTGGCCCAGCTTCGCACGTGTTTCCTCCAATGCAGCAGCACGGTCACTTGACGCTTCAATGTCCTTGACCCATGCCCCCAACTTGCCATCTATCCGTGGAATGAGAATGGCATTGTGCGCCATGCCTTGAAACTCGGCGTGCTCCGGGATATTCACGACGAAACGTCGCGCTTGCATACGGTTGGCTACCTCTTGCGCCCAATCGGCCCTTTGGGCAGACTGCTTGATGGCCCTATCGGCTTCCAGCACGGAAGCTTTATCGCTAAGCGTTATGCCATAAAGATCTTTGAGAATATGCGTGAACGCAATGTTCATCAAGGTATTTCTGGTTGCTTGGTAGGCATCCAAGAACGCAGAAATTCGCAAATCCTCCTGCAGCTCCATCGCATCTGCTGGATAACCTGCTGCCTGCATCTCGCGAAACAGCCAGAAGTAATGAGCTACTTCCCAAAAATCCCCAGCAGCGAGACGATCCCCCACAAGGTGGGTGTGCGTATCCAAAACCGGTTGCTGTAAAATATGTTTCGTGAACGCTTCTTTACTAAGTTGTATCCCCATGCTCATTTCTATTTCCTCCTCCTGCTGCTACGAAATTCGGATCTATGCTAGAATTTGATCAATCAAAGCCAATTCGTCTTCTGTAAAATGAAGCTGGTTCAAAGCCGCCACATTATCATCCAACTGCTGCACTTTACTTGCTCCGATCAAAGCGGAAGTTACGTGCCCCTTGCGAAGAACCCACGCCAAGGCCATTTGGGCCAAGCTTTGTCCCCGCTCCTGCGCCATCACGTTCAAACGGCGCGATTTCGCAATTTTCTCTTCGGTGATGTCTTCAGGCCGCAGAAACACACTGCCACCTGCCGCACGCGAGTCTGCCGGAATGTTCTCCAAATAACGATCGGTGAGCAGCCCTCTAGCCAGCGGGCTGTAAGCGATCGAACCAATGCCCTCTTGGGCCAGCACATCCTGCAAACCTTGTTCCAGCTTTCTTTCGAACATGGAATAATGTACTTGGTGGATCACAAACGGAGTTCCCAGGCTTTTCAAAATACTCGCTGCCCGTTCCGTCTGCTCTGCATTATAGTTGGATACCCCAACATACAGCGCTTTCCCTTGGCGTACCGCTTGATCCAAAGCCCCCATCGTTTCCTCAAGCGGCGTTTCCGCATCGAACCGGTGCGAATAATAGATATCGACATAATCCAAGTCTAGTCGTTTCAGGCTCTGATCAAGGCTCGCCACCATGCTTTTCCGCGAGCCACGTTCTCCATATGGGCCATCCCACATGCGATAGCCGGCCTTCGTGGCGATGATCAACTCATCGCGGTAGGGGTGCAGATCCTTTTTCATAATCTGCCCAAACGTTTCTTCCGCAGAACCTGCCGGCGGACCGTAATTATTTGCAAGATCAAAATGCGTAATCCCCAAATCAAAAGCGTGGCGCGAGAGTGCCCTGCTGCTCTCAAACGTATCTACGCCGCCAAAGTTATGCCATAAGCCGAGCGAGATCGGCGGCAGCTTAAGTCCGCTTTTTCCCGTTTGATGATAAGCCATTTTGGTATATCGTTGTTCGTCTGCCAAATAATTCATGAAAGATACCTCCTAATAGGTACAAGCTTGATAGAGTGATTACGAAAGATAAAGGGTTGCCATGCCGGAAGCCGGAATCGCCAGCTTATGAATACCTGCCGTAAACTGGGCGAACCTTTCCTCAACAATCTCGCCCGTACACGATGTAATGACCACCTTAGCAGCTGCCTCAACCGGTTCTGACACCTCAAGGTACAGTCCATCCTGCCTTCTGCCGTTCACCACCACCCACTTCGACACGGAACTTGCAGCCGGAATGGGCACAACGCTGTCATGGTAAGTGACAACAATCCCTTTATTACCTTTAACAGAACGTACAAGCGGGTATAACAACTCCGGATTCATTGGCTCCATGCTGCCATCCAGAAGCAGATCCCGGTTCTCTTTCCAAAAAGCAAGCCAATAGCCCAGCATCGCCAAATGGTCGGACGGCAATTTATCCAGAAGAACAGAAACTTGAGGGACGGAGAACAAGCAGTTAATCAGCTGGAGTGCGGCGCTTTCCACCGGCTCCTCGGGATGCCACATGATCATATCCGCATGAGCCGCCGTATTTCCGCAAATCAGTCGAATATCAATCGTCCGCACCCGGTTCTGAATGCTGTCATTCGGGCAATCCGACGCCCGAAACATATTGCCGTACTTACGCATCGCCGGCCCAATATACATTTGGCGAAACTCGATCATGATATCGGGTTTCAGCTCTCTCAGCCTGCCGATCGAATCCGTCAAGAGACGGTCAACAGCCGCCGGAATCGATTCATAATCCTTCCCTTCAACAGTCGAGGGGAGCTGCAGCTCCGGCGAATAAAACGTATCGATGAAGTCCAGCTTGAATCCGTCCAAGTCCCATTCTTTCACTGCTTCTTCATATTTATGAATGATATACTCACGGACATCCGGGTATCTCGGGTCAAGCACGGCGGCGCCATGATTCTCATTAAAGCGCAAAATTTTATCCTTGAATTGGTCCCACACACGACTGTATTTACCGATAAATGGCACAGAGTACCATAGAATAAATTTCATACCTAGGTGATGAACTGCATCCACATGCCGCTTCATATCGGGAAATTTCCCCACGTATGTCTCCCAATCGCCACAGTAGGCATACCCTCTGCGGTTATCCTCCGTCTGCCAGCCATCGTCAACGATGACGGCTTCCATCCCGAGCTTTTTGGCGATCTGGCACTGCTGTTCAATCTGTTCGTCCGTTACATTCTGGTGCATGCTGTACCATGTTGAGTACATCGGTTCTTTGGCGGCGGCTGGGACGAAGGCAGGGCGATACTCCGGCATTGAGCTCCACCACTCCTGCACGCCTTGTAAGCTTTCGTAGTAAGGAACATCTCTTGTATCCACGAGAAGTTTGGCCTCATACGAACAAAAGGGAGCTGTCGTCTCCGCAAATAATTGGACCCGGCAATGGAAATCCGCTTTTTCCTCACTAATGCCTCCCGAGTAATGAACGGTATTCAGCGCATCCGAATAAGCGAATGTAAGCCTATTGTGGCCAAGGCTGTTAAACAGCGCATAAACAGGAGCCGAGGCCGCTGCGTTCGAGCGCAATGCGCGCATCCAGTCGGCCTTAAAGCTTTTATTGCGGTCTTGCGCCGGATGCCAGCTGGCCTGAATATCACATGCGGGATGGGACCAATTGATCGTTAAAACAGGGGGAACTGCCGCTTCTTCCGCATCCAGACGCAGCGTGATTAGATCGAGGCCCTCTTGCAGCTTCTCAGCTGCAAGTGACACCGTGAACCCATCGCTCGCTCCATTTAACGTAAAGGTATGGGCAGCCGTCGTGATTTGCCGGTTCATACGGACTCCTCCTGCTGTTGATTCTTATGGCGGTTCAAGCCTGCATGGCACCATACAGTCACAATCGGATCATCTTCACTCGAATTGAGATGATGATCTTCGCCTGGCTCAACAATCACGATGTCCCCCGTTGTAACCGGCGTATGCTCCCCGTTAATCTCCATGGTTCCGCTCCCCTGCAAAATGATGAACGCCTCACAATCCCCATGGATATGATAGTCTCTGCCATCCGGTCCATCATTGGTGTGACTGCGCTCCCCTCGTTTGGAAAAGGAAAGACCGCCTGAAGATAAGTAATCCCCTGGCAAAACATCCTGCAAAATGTGTCCGCTCTTGCTATCCCGCAGCTCGCTCAAACGCAGCTTTATCATCGTTATCCCTCCATTTTCAAACGGTAAAGGCGGCTTCGGAAATCGCCTTTCCAGATCGGTAAATGCAAACCAACATGCATGAAATCGTCACCACCGAAACAGATGGCTTCGGTCTCATCAGGAGCATCCGCATCATACAAAAGATAATTGGCGCCTGCTTTCAAGCCCTTCAGACGCAGCTTCTTCAGCGGAGCATTGGGCTCAGCCAGCACTTGAAAATAAGCGACAAGTGCTTCTTTCTGGTCCTCCGACACGAACATCCAAGCCGCATCCACACCTTGAAATGGACTGCTCAACCGGTAAAATTGCCCGAATTGAATCAGCGGGCGCAGCTCCTTGTAGAGCGCAACCTGGCGCTTTACAGCTTCCTTTTCCTCTTCCGTAAACGTGGTCAAATCCAGCTCATAGCCGAAATTGCCCGACATGGCGGCATGCCCCCGCATATCCAGCGGTGTCATACGATGGACTTGATGATTCGGGATCGCAGAAACATGCGCCCCCATAGCGCTGATTGGATACACAATACTTGTGCCATATTGGATTTTTAGCCGCTCCACCGCATCTGTGTTATCACTCGTCCACGTCTGCGGCATGTAGTAAAGCATACCTGGGTCGAACCGCCCGCCGCCGCCGGAGCAGCTTTCGAACAACACGTTCGGAAATCTGGACGTGATTCGCTCCAACACCTCGTAGAGCCCAAGCATATAGCGGTGCGCCGTTTCCCGCTGCCTCTCTGGAGGGAGCAGAGCCGAACCGATTTCCGTCATATTGCGGTTCATGTCCCATTTGACATAAGTGATCGGGCTGCTGGCCAGTATATCTGTAATGACTGTTACGATGTAATCCCTCACATCTTGGCGTGAATAATCCAGAATCAGCTGCTGTCTCGCCTCTGTCCTGCGCCGACCCGGCACGTGCAGACACCAATCGGGATGTGCGCGATACAAATCACTGTCCGGTGACACCATTTCCGGCTCAAACCATAGCCCGAACGCCAGTTCCTGCCGATTCACACGGCTAACCAAATCTGGCATGCCCTTAGGCAGCTTGCCCAGATCGACGAACCAATCTCCGAGCGAGCTTTTGTCATTGTCCCTTTTGCCGAACCATCCGTCGTCAAGAACTAGCAGCTCTAAACCGAGCTGTTTTCCAACCACCGCCAGCTCTTCGATTTTATCCGCATTGAAGTTAAAGTAGGTGGCTTCCCAGTTGTTGATGAGAATCGGTCTGTGACGATCCCGATACTCCCCTCGGCATAGTCGCGTGCGGTACAGCTTATGGTAAGTGCGCGACATCCCGCCAAGCCCTTCTGCTGAAAACACAAGAATTGCCTCAGGCGATTGAAAAGCTTGCCCCGGCTCTAACAGCCAGGAAAAGTCAAAGGCATTAATCCCCATGACAACACGGGTTGTTCCATAAGGATCTACCTCTGCTTGCGCAACAAAACTTCCACTATATACAAGACTAAAGCCATAGGCTTCTCCTTGATCTTCATCCGCTTGCTTCGAGAGCAAGGCCATAAACGGGTTGAGCGAATGGCTGCTGCTCCCCCTCCGACTCTCAATCACAGATCCCCCCGTTGCCAGAGGGCGTCTTTCGATATGGCGTTCGCGCGCCCAGGTTCCGGACAAATGGAGCATATCGAACTCGGAATGCGAGATGTCGAGGCCGAAACTTAACGCTCTAAGCAGCTTCATCGAACGGTTTCCTGTATTGATATACCGAACCGATCTGGCAACCGCATCATGATCTCGGAAGACCGTATACGTCAGAATGACTTGCAACCCAATGGCAGCGTCCGTCAAAACGATATCGAGACTCTCCGCTTCGCCGTCCTCTTCCACATAAGTAGCCGGCAAGCCTTCCAGCTGAGGTTTACCCGCATATATCCGATGAGACTCATAAATAAGCTCACTGACGGTCGTTCCGTCTTCCATCTGCACCTGATAGGCAGGTACACGAAAATCACTGCCCCCATATGCCGGAAATTCCTGCGGCAGCGTGTCGAGCGACAGCGTTAAATCATCCGGATCCGTTGACGGTGAAAATGAGCAGCGGCGCCGCATGGCGAGCAGGCCGCCAAGATTGCTTCCGCGAACCCGGCGTCCAAAGTGGACGTGGGCAAGATATTTGGATTTAATCAACTGCATGATGTAGCTAGTCGACTTCCCTTGAAGATGGAAGGTTTGCGAATTCGGATCGTACACAATTCCCATATCCTGCAGCTCCTTTCTTGTGCCATTAAATCTTTACCTGTTTCCAAACCATCCGTTTAAACCTGAAATAAATGAGATTTGACCGTAGAAACTGATCGCAGGCAACAGCACTCCATAAGCCGAACATCCCCCACGAAAAGATGTAAACAAATAAATAACTGAGCATGACCCGCACGCCCCAAACGCCAATCAAAGTCGAGTACAATGGAAATCGCGTATCTCCAGCTCCCCGCAAGGCTCCGCCAAGAATGAACTGAGAGATTTGGGAAATTTGTATAAAACCAACGATCCGAAGCGCCCATGCCCCTTCGCGGATAATGGTGGCGTCACTTGTATACAGCCTAAAAATGTAGGGGGCAAACAAGATAAACACCGCCCCCATGACACCGCCTAAGAGCATGCCGTATTTCCGAATTTGCCAGACATACCGCTCAGCAAGGTCGGGTTTACCAACGCCAAGCGTTTGCCCCACCAACGTGGAGGCCGCTATGGCAAAAGCAGCCCCGGGCATAAACGAGATGCCGATAATACTCGTCACAATTTGCGAGGCGGCAACGGCAACCGTTCCAAGTCCTGCGCATATTTTGACAAACGTCATAATCCCCAGACGCATAATGAGCTGCTCAAGGCTTGAGGGGATACCGATTCTCAACATGCGGGAAATCATGCTTTTATCCAGACGGCTTACCTCCGCCCAACCAATCCTCACTGCAAATTTCCCGCTGAACATAACGACTAAGAAGGCAATCATCGCCATAGCCTGAACCGCCAAAGTGGCGATAGCTGCTCCAGCAACCCCCATTTCCGGCAGGCCAAGATGACCGTAAATCAGCACAAACCCCAGGGATATGGACAGACACCCCGACAACACATTGATTTTCATTGGCGTCCGGGTGTCTCCAGCCCCGCGTAGAATAGCGGACAAAGCGGACGAGATGGAGGAAAATCCAATGGACAGAAACATCAGCCTGGCATAGTTCAGCCCATAATGAACAACCTCAGGGCTAGCCCCCATCATTCGGAGCATCTCCTCCGAAAATAAGATGCCAAGTGCCATGATCACAACGGCGAGCACAGAGCCGAGCATGAGCGATTGCCCGGCAGCCCGGTTCGCATCCTCCCTATTGCCTGCTCCTGTGGAACGGGCAACAATGACTGTTGTGCCTGTATTCAGCGCTGCAAAAAGGACGGTCATTAGCATATAAGGCTGGCTTGTTAATCCAACAGCGGCAACCGCAACCGCTCCTAAATGGCCCACCAGAATCATCATCACCATTTGTGTCAGGTTAATGAGCAGCATCTCCGCCAAAGAAGGTCCGGCAAGTTTGAAAATCATGCGGCGGACCGCCTTGTGATCCTGCGGATCAACCGTGACGGAATCGCTGTAGGCTTCTGCCGCTTTCATGATCGGGCCGCCATTAGATGTTCCATCCCGGCAAATACGATTTCGTATTTTGCAGCATCTGCTCGAACAACATCCCCGCCTCGTTCACATCGATGTTCACAAGCGGGTCATTCACAAAAGCATTGAACGCTAACGCCTTATCCTTTTGTAGAGCAGCCTTCAAAATAAGTTCCTGATTCACCGTGTGCTGCAGCACCAGATTATGCACAGCGGGCGGAAGCTCACCTGCATAAACAGGGCGCAGACTGTTCGCTGAGAAATAGGCATTCGTCTCCACAACCGCTCCGAGCGGAATCCCCTTCATTTGACCTACATTCGGCAGGTTGACATTCGTAACAAAGGGTTGAAGGCCGATCAATCCTTTGAGCTGTCTAACTTCTTCCTCTCCCGATGCCTTCAGCGGCAGCTTCTCTTCTCCGCTAAGCAGTTTGCGGTAAAAAAGCTCCGTCGCAATGTGCTTCTCCACACGGCTTTCGACCGTCGTCAAGCCAAACTTCCAGTAGCGAACCGTTTCCGGGTCCTTCATGTACCAAGGAGGCATAAATTCTGCCAGATGGCGGTCGCCTGCCGCCGCAATAATCCCGTAACGACGGAACAAATCAAACTTCACTCGGTTAGCGGCCGTGTACGTGTTCGTCATCCAGGCGTCTTTGTTATGCTCAAAACCCGTCTCGTAATACTTATCTACAAACTTCCGATACATCGGGAGCAGATCGATATTTTGATAAGTGACTTGATCGATCCAAGTAAAATGATTAATGCCCAGTACATTCACTTTCACTTCATCCCGGTGCACACCCTCTATCCCTTCCATGTCACGCAGCATGCGAATCAATAATCCCTGCGTTCCAAAAATTTCGTGACAGCAACCGAGCGCCTTAATGCCTGGAAAAACTTCGTATAGCGTTCTCGTACAAAGCGTCATCGGATTCGTATAATTAAACACCCAAGCATCCGGCGAAAAGCGCTCGATGGCTTGTGCAATTTCCACGTACATCGGAATCGTCCGCAGCGCTCTAACGAGCCCACCAGGTCCGGTCGTATCACCTACCGCTTGGTAAATGCCATACTTTTCCGGTTCATGCACATCGGAGGCCATCTCCTTGAACGTTCCGGGAAGAATCGAAATGAACACAAAATCACAACCACTTAGCGCTTCTTTCAGCGTCGGATAAGCCTTATAGGTCCATCTGGACTTCGTTTCGGCATAATCAGAAACCGAGTTACCCAATTTTTCGTTATTTTTGGCTTTGTCGTAGTCAAGGTCATACAACCGAATCGTCCCCGACAATTGTTCGTCCAGCGCAAGATCCGCAATGAGATTTTTGGCCCAATACATGGATCCCCCACCAATATAAGCAATTTGTATCTCATTAACTTTCCCATTATTGAATTTCATTGTGCTTTGCTCCTCCTCACCATCATCCAATCATGCATACGCTACAAGTATAGAAAACAATCCGAATTAAAGGGATGGCAAAAATTTAGCGGGGTTGTGATTTTTTACACTTTTCAGTTTTGTGCACAACAAAAAGACACCTTGGTGAGCGTGCTGCCCCCCAAGGTGTCCCTTCCTTGACGTTTGTACTTTTATAAGACAAGATTAGTTGTTATAAATTCTGTACATCAAAACGGCAACTTCCGCTCTTGTCGTCTTGTTAAGCGGCTGCAGCAAATGTCCGTTACCTTGGATCAGCCCATTATTGATTAATAAAGCTGCACTTTCTACAGCATAAGAGGCAACATCTTTATAATCTGCGAAAGTGCTCATGCTTGTTGAGCTAACCCCCGTATTCAACTTGCCTGCTTGCTTCAAGGCCCTTGCAGTCATCGTCATCATCTCTTGGCGGGTAAGTTCTTCATTCGGAGCAAACAAGTTTCGATCCTTTCCTTCCGCAATGCCAAGCGCTTTCGCCATCAGGACTTCCTGATAGAAATAATCCGCTGCTTTCACATCATCAAATACAGCTTCCGACTTAGCGGATAAACCTAACGTCCTCATGAGCAACGTAATAAACTCCGCTCGTGTAATCGGCGTTCCCGGCGAAAATGCTACGTCAGACTTCCCGTTAATGACACCTTTGGAAGCCAATACTTCAATTGACTGCCTTGCCCACTCGAAGTTCGTAAGATCGGCAAAGCTTTTCACCACAAATCCCACCGCATATTTGCTAAAATGTGTCGTTCTAAACGTAACCGTTCCGCTGCCAGCATCATACTTCCCGCTCGGCACCGGCGTTAGAACTCCTTTGTCATCCACATACCAGACGACAATATGTTCCGGTTTCGTTAACTCTTCTGCTGTAGGCTTATACGGCACGGTTACTTCAACAGAAGCGGAAGGATTATTGAACGCCACTTTTTTGCCATCTGCCCACAGGGCTAAATCAACAATCGGTCTATCCCCAATTAACTGTTGAAGCGTTCCCGGAAGAGTCGACTTTTCCGTCAAAGCAATCCTTAATTCAACCTTTTTGATTTCTCCTAATTCACTGGAGCTGAACATATTTCCTGGCAAGTACGCATTCCCGATTTCCGACCTGACTTCCGTTATACTTGTCGGGGAGCCATTACTAAGAGATGCAGCTGGAATTGCTGCCGAATAAGTAGTCTCCCCTTGCATACGAACAGCTGTAATCACTCCGGGATTGCTCACAATAGCATCAGGATTTCCAGGATTCGATGGCTTCGATGTCAGTGGTCCATGGCCCGAATCTGAGTGTGAATCTGACCCTGAAGGAGGAACCGTAATCGGCCCTAACGTAGTTAACTGAAGCGGAAGCCCGCCTAATGTCTCATACACGGAACCATAGACAGATTGACTAACAGCCTTAACCCTGAATGTATAAGCTGAATTTGGCATCAGGTTGACAGCACTGTAGTTATACACATCAGCTGTTACACTTGTTAGTTTGGTATTCCCCTGATAAATGTCGAACATTGATACCGGTAAAGTTGTAGTAGCTCCGGACCAGCTTAACGCCACACGGCGATCCGCTATTTCCGTCGCCTTTAAGGAAGAATTCCCCGTAAAGGACATGGGTCCAAAAGCTTTTACCTCATTTACATTAATATCGCCATCAACTTCATCGACTGTAAATTTGATAAATCTTGCCTCCACAGGCGCGGGTAGCGTAATTCTCTCCGCTATACTCGTTATATTCGGATTGCCGTATTTCCCTTGGCTTACACGGTCGTCGGTCCATAATTTTATCCATTTGTCACTGTCTGGATTCGTGAACGCTTCACCGTCTGTGGCATAATAAAATGAAACTTTTTTCAACTTATTTTGATAACTATCATATTCAAGGGTGTTTACCGGCGTTGGTTCCCCAATATCCACCATCATCCATGAAGACGTCGAGCCCTTTAGCGCAACCCATCTGGAACCTGTATCATTATCCAAAGCCTTGCCAGCGCCATAGCTGCTTGTATCATCGTTCCAAACTCGCGGATACTGAACTTCTTTATTGAATAGTAGATTGTCGTTAGCGTTCTTTATGCCTGTAGTCGTCACTTCGCCTTCTGCACCTGCAGCTGACAGAGTCCCTCTTCGTATAGCATAGATTTTTACTTTATAAGTCCTACCGGGAGAAAGATCTTTTATCGTATACGTTGTATCCTGAACTTCTGCTGCCACGATCCTTTCCGTATCCCCGCTAACTAATGCCACCCTATAATTCTGGGCATCTGTTACAGCAGCCCAATCAACTCGGATGGATTTATCAGATAGTGCTATCGCTGTAACGGATGATGGCGGATTAGGAATAATCGGATCTCCGTCGGTGTGCAGCACCTTCACTTCACTCATCGCGGAAAGCATCGGTTTAAACGAATACGGATCCGTGTAAACCGTCCTCACGGAAAGATTGTACACGGCGCCTGGATCTAAATTCGTCAGGTTAACCTTATTGGAATCTGCCTGATCGACTAGCACTTTGCTGTTATCATAAATGATAAAGTGATTGGCTGGAACCTCATTCCAGGAAATAGCCGCTTGCGAACCTCCAGTGTATTCGATCGATACATTAGATGGCGTTTGAGGCGCGTTGTACAACTCAAGTTCAGTGATCCGTGGCGGCCCTGTCATTATAAATGTAGGATCTCCATTCAGTGGAGTGCCCGTACCATTAGAACCAGTACCATTTACAAAATAAAACTTGACATATCGGGATGTGAACGTCTTCCCTAGATCAATTATATACTGCTTATCTGCCGCATCATCTCCGCCGCTATTAGGACCATTATAGGTAAAGGATGTATCCGGTTTAAAAATAACATTGTTTAAATCCGCTTCGGAGTGATCTGTCTCATCGTCTGAAACAGCTATATTCACCGTCTGCAATCTTAAGGATTTGGCGAATAGCTTCACTTGGCTAAACGGCATTTTTTTCCCTAAATCGATGACTACACTACCTTTTTTAGAGCTTTCCGTACCGATCCAGCTCAAATCTCCTAACGCAGACGTGTTGTTCTGAGGCACTTGTGTCAAGTTCGTATACTTGACCGGGTCTGTTTGAACCCCATCCAAAAGCCTCTCCGGCTTGGCATTCGCGATTTGGAACGCATTGCCGCTTGCGGGACCATAGTTGTAAGCCTTCTTACCGTAAGCCAGGTTAACCGGTGAAACATCTACAGCAGACTTATACAGCGTCATATCCGCAAGGTAGATTTTGGCATCCTTCACATTCGGATTGGATTTATCGGCCTTTCGATAAATCCCCCATTTAGGACGGTTGATCATATCGTCCACCGCAGGATACGGCCCCTCGAAGGTCATCCCGTTATACTTGATCTCAGGACGTCTCCACATATCGAGAACTCGGTTAGGGTCGTTGTACGTCATTAATATTTCGCCTGTCTCGACGTCCTTCATGCTCATGGTGACCCAACCGTATTCCGAGTTTAAAATTTTAACGGTAATATCCACCCATCTGTCTTTCACGGCGTTCAGCGGAATACTGGCAAGCGTTTCTTGCCCCGCATCTGTACCGATATCGGCATAGCGGAACTCCAAATTCTGCGTGGCAGATGAGGAAACCGTGAACGTAAGTATCGGATTACCGTCTTCAGCGCTAGAGAAACTCGGATAATTAGCAGCGTCATGAAGCGGCAATTTATTTCCAACCAGTCCATAGGAGTTGTATGCTTTGTATTGGAAAATATGAAAGAAACCGTCAGGCTTGGTCAAATCTTTATCAATCTTAAGCTTCCAATTGTATGCGGTAATATCATTTTCCAAACCAATCCGATCGTGGTTCTCATCAGGTGGTCTGATTTCAATTCTCTGTCTGTCGTCATTCCCTCCAACGAATTGTCCGGTTGAACTATCATAAGTTGTATTATGCAAATAACAAGAAAAACAATCATTGCCATTCACTTCAACTTTGAAAACATCTTTTCCTAGTGTCTGATCATAGTAATTGGCCACATGCCTTTCGGCCTCTTCTCCAAGAATTTCTCTTGCGGTTTTGGTAGCACCCTCGACTGGATTGTCTGTTCCAAAAGCTTCGCCAAAAACGTCATAAGGCGATCTGGATGGGTTTGCCTGAATGGAAACTGAATTACCACCGTGACTGTTAATGAAATCCGGATCTAGTACATCAACAGAGGAAACACCGGCAGCGCTAGCGACATTCGCCATTGACAATAGGGAAACCTGACCTAAACCAAGATTGCAAATAAGAAACACTGCCAATGACAAGGCTACTCTTCTTCTAAAAGATTTGAATGATCTCATACGGGGCTTACCCCTTTCATATTGGTAGATTGCGATCATCGATCGTTTACTGATAAAACCGTCCCATATTGCTCATGCTCTTTAAGACTCCTCCTCTCCCCTTATAATCTGGTCTACATCAAGGAAACTTTTGTGTACACGCTTTCAAGCCTTGAATGCTTCTATCATAATCCCCGATCATGAAAAACCAGTTGCAGTTTTTTATGATACCTTTGTCTTTTTTTAACATTGGGCACGTACCCTTCATGACGCAAAAACTCCTGAGGCTTTGCCTCAGGAGTTTTTATTTAACGGACACACCGGTCGCTATTTGAGCTTCCAGCTTTATTTATGAGAACTAACGGACCGTAGAGCTTTTATCTGATTATTGAAGACGTTTTTTTGAGCCTCTTAAGTCAAATAACGGCGCTTGAGTCCATTACGGACGGTCCATTCTCAGCCTAAAAATGCGTATTAGCAGCAGCTTGGTCCGTTAGATACTGGGAGATACTACTTGGATTCGCTTCTAAGAGAATTCAACCTACTAATGCGAATTGCAAACTCACAATCCGTTAGACACTAGAAGATACTACTTGGAGTCGCCCAGCAGTCGCAATAAACGCAAAACCGTAAACCGGTTGCGCACGAACAGCGCATCCCGCAGTGACGCCGCGACCAGCTCCGGCTCCACGCCGAGCTGCTCCGGCGCAACCGGTCCCTGCACAGCCCCGAGCCAAGCAGCCAGCTGCTCGGGTGCAGGGACCGCGCGGGCGATGGCTTGCACATCGCCCCACCTCGAAGCGATGCGCGCTTTCAGCGCCTCGCTATCAACAACACCGCCATCCGCCGGAAAATTCTCGGCGATGACTTGCTCGGCCATGGCCCCATAGGCCCCGCGGATGCGCTCCGCATCCGCTTCCCGGCTCGGGGCCTGGCTTTGCGCTAGGCGCGCAGCGGCCTCGGCGGCCGTGATGTCCCGCAGCGACGCATAGCGCTGCGCCATCATCACGGTCGCGACGCCGACCTTCGCGCCGTGCAGCAGCGCCCGGCGGCGCTGCTGCAGAAGCACCATCTCCCAATAGTGGGAGAGATGGTGCTCAGCTCCGGAGGCCGGCCGCGAGTGGCCGACCATAAGCATGGAAAGGCCGGACAGCACCAGGCCTTCCATTAGCTTTAACATGCCGAGATCCGTGCGCTGCGCGATCTCGTCCAGATGAGCCGTGCAGAGCTCCACGGCTTCCAGCGTCAACTGCGCGCTCAGCTCGCAGTAGTGCTCGTCAAGCAGCACGCGGCCAAGCGACCAGTCGGCAAGCGAAGTATGCTTGCCGAGCATGTCGCCGAGGCCGGCTGCGATCATCGCTTGCGGCGCTTCCGCGAGCAGCGCGAGATCGGCAAAAATCGCTTCCGGTGAGCTCGCCGGAATCGTGGTCTTGAAGCCGCGCACGATAAGCGGCGCGCCGACGGAAGCGAAGCCGTCAACGGATGGCGCTGTCGGCACGGACAAGAAAGGCCGCTTCGTGCGGTGACCCGCGAAGCGCACGATGTCGTGCAGGGTCCCCGCCCCCACGGCAATCAGAACCTCCGATGATAATGGCGTGTCCAGCAGCAGCTGAACGATCGCTTCCTCATCGGCGGCAACTTCTCCCATCGCGTTCTCACGGATCACGCTGATGCTGACCTTGACTTGCGCGGCTTCCAGCAGTCCGCGCAGCTTTACGCCCGCCGCTTGATACGTCTTCTCATCCGCGACAAGCGTGACTTCACGATATCCGGCTTCTTTCACATAACCGGCCACCTGCCCCAGCGCATCTCGCTCAATCACGATACGTCGAATCGGAACTTCATGCTTTTGTCCACAAGCGCAATCAATCGTACGACCAAGCCATGTATCCAAAACCTCACTCATTCCCCTACATCCCCTTTCCATCTCCAAACCAAACTCCATCACTCGAACTTCAGCTTCATCGAATCCCTTACACCATCACTCGAACTCCAGCTTCCCCGAATCTCCTACATCATCACTCGAACTCCAGCTTCCCCGAATCTCCTACTCCATCACTCGAACTCCAGCTTCCTCGAATCCCCTACTCCATCGCACGTTTCTCAAGATGTACGTACAAGTACTTCTTCCCCTATTTTAACAAAACCTGTGCTATAATGATACACACTGCCTTCATCGCAAGTAGGAGGAGAATATCCATCATGCCCATTCAAACCGAAACGGAGCTCTACGCTCCGGTGAAACAATATTTCGAAGATCGCGGCTATGCCGTTCGCGGAGAAGTGAAACATTGTGACCTAGTCGCCATTCGCGGGGATGAGCCCCCTATCGTCGTAGAGCTCAAAAAAAGCTTTAACATCCCGCTCCTTGTGCAAGGTATCGACCGCCTTCGTCTAACGGAGCAAGTGTATGTCGCTTTCGAATTGCCTAACAAAGGGAAAGCTCCACATCGCTTGCAGTGGGAGGATATCCGGCGTCTCTGCCGTATGCTGGGGCTTGGCGTCTTGACCGTTCAATTCTACAAACGCAAAAAACCCGCAGTCGATCTCGTCTGCGAGCCTACGCCTTATACGTTACGCCATAATAAAAGAGCAGCTTTAAAGGTCGTCAATGAATTTCATGAACGCAGCGGCGACTACAACGTAGGAGGCAGCTCCCAGCAAAAGCTAATGACCGCTTATCGTGAGAAATCGCTGCATTGCGCCTATTTGATGCGTGAGCATGGACCTCTCAGTCCGCGGAAGCTGCGGGACCTAACGAATAACAAAGCCGTTAGTTCCCTGCTCCAAAAAAACTACTATCGCTGGTTCGTTCGCCAAAGCCGCGGCATCTATCACATTACTCCGCTCGGTGAAAAAGCTTTGGCGGACTACGTTCACGTTACGACTGCTTTTTCCCCTGCTGAAGCACCAAATTCTTAAGAGCGAACGACCACTTTATGAGCGTTCGCTTCTTCTTTTAACATGAGCAGCACTTTGTTCATCCAGATCGCGGCTTGTGCGCCCTCGCCCATCGCAATCGTTACCTGCTCTGCGTGAACTCCTACATCACCGGCGGCCCAGAGGAACGGCACACTGGTCATTTTGGAACGGGCATCTGTCATGATGTGGCGATTTTCCAATCGTTCCGCTCCTAGTTGGCGAGCCAGATCCGATTTCACTTCATTTCCACCGAAAGCAATGAATCCGCGCTCTGCTTGCAGACGTTTCCCATTAACGGTCACAAGCCCTCCAAAAAGCCCATTTTCCTGCCCAAGCACCTCTTGAATATCGTCAGCTATGTAAGTGATCCCTTTTTTCTTAAGCTCTTCCAAATGGCTGCCTTTTACAGCGCACAAGCCATGGTTAACATAAGTCAGCTTATCCGTGCGAAGGCTGAGCTTCAGTGCCATTGCGGCTCCGACATCACCTGAACCCATCACAATCGTCTCTTTATTTTTTATTTCATAACCGTCGCAATCCGGGCAGACATAAATCGTTAATCCGAGACAGGGCTTTAACCCTGGAATCTCAGGGATGCGATCCATCAATCCCGTCGCAAGCAGCAGCGTCGGCGCTTCATATCCTTGACCAGACTTCCCCCATAACTCAAAGCCATCACCCGGCTTTCCTTTGTTCACCGCTTGTACAACTTCATCCTGGGCAAAAGCTACCCCCAGCCTCTCGGCCTGCAGCCTTCCCAGTCTGCGAAGCTCTTCGCCTGAAACACCATCTGGCCAACCTAGAAGATTGTGATAACTTTTACACAAGGTCGACCTGCCATAACCGGCATCAATCACGAGAACACGGTGTTCATACCTGCCGAGCTGAATAGCCGCCTGAAGTCCGGCGATGCCTCCGCCAACAATTATACTGTCATACTGTTCCATAACCTGAAGTCCCTCTTCTCCTATCATCTATCCCTAGGATAACCGGGCAAGGGCGCTTTCATGCTCATGTTATCGATTCTTAATGGACCAGACCAAAGCGAATTGCGTGAGAGAGGCGATCATCAGAATCCATGGAATCATCCCGCCTTCCAAATCACTGCCAAATGTAATGAAGCAATAAATGGAAATAACACGCCCTACATTTAGAAAAAGCTCTCGAACGACAACGCTTTCGACTTTCAATTCGCCCTTGAGCGGCAATTTCGCAATTAGCCCGTAGTAATAACCCGTCATGGTATTGCCTTGCAGCGGCGAAAAAACCGAGTATAAAATCATAAATCCTACGACAGTCCAAATGGTGATGCTTCCTAATAAAAGCGACACACCAACCAAATACCCTATTGTGGAAATCGCTAGATACAAACGAGATTTGCTGCCTTGCGCATATTTGGAAATAAACATCCCCATGGCTATGCTTAAGCTCGAGTAAAGCACGCCTAGATAGCCTACGATATCTTCCCGCGGCATGACTTGAAATAACAGAATGTTCGGAAGGAATAACATCGTCCCTTGGAGTAAGCCCATCCCGAAAAAACCAAGCAATGCCTTCAGCCAGTCTCGGTTTTTTTTCATAATGAGCCCAGTCCATTTTAAATAGTACACGCGATGATGTCCGCTTGAAGCTTTTATTTTCATAGAAATCAAGGCTGCAAGTAGAAACATACAAAATGCAATACCAAAAACGATGGTATAGCCGCTTAAGCCCTCTTTCAAACGAATAATAAACCCGGCAAGCGCCGGTCCTGCCAGAGAAGCCATCGTGAAGAAAATCATATTGTAAGCAAGATAGCGAATACGATTCTGCTCGGTTGACACATCGTACATAAGCGTCAGATAACCTACCCAGTAAAAAGCAGCGGCAAGACCATTGAAAATGGCGAACGCTACATAATATTTCACAAGCGCCTCTTGCGCAATAATCACACTCAAGTAAAATAAACCGATCAGCATGATGCCTAAGCGGTACGAGACCATTCTGTCTTTCTTTTTGATCATCCAACCGCCAAGGGCGAACCCAATCGGTGTCAAAATGTAAACGATAATACTGTAAGTCCCATTCACGGCTACGCTGTGTGTCAAACGCCATAGATACAAGTTCAGGAACACACCCGACATCGAAGCGCCGAATTGAAAAGTAGAATGAATAATGAGTGAAATGATCGCTTCGCGTGTCAATCTTTTCTCTTGCGGCAAGGTGTTTCCCCTGCTTTGTAACCAAGTCTTGAATCGTAAATCCATCGTAGCCCCCCGCTCCTCTGTCTTCCTTATTGTAACAGCCCTCCCATCCTTCTGTTAAACGGCAAAAAGCCCCAGCTTTGGCGCTGAGGCTCTATTTCTATCCAATATCGTATTACTTCTTCAAGCTATCCCATGTTTTCTGGAATTCATCAAGCATTTGGTCCTTCGTATACTTCTTAGCGACATAACCTTGCATAATATCGCCGAATTTTTTACTGGATGCTTCGCCACCAGGGAATTTGAACCAGTTCCAGCTCAGTGTTTTACCAGCTTTGCTGTAAGTAATAATGTCTGCAGCCAATGGTCCAAGTACCTTCTCGTCAGCAGGAATGGATTTGAAAGCCGGGATGAATTTGAACTCATCTGTGATATACTTTTTACCCACATCGGACGTTACCATCCAGTTCAGGAATTTCTTCGCTTCGTCTTTCACAGCGGAGTTTTTGTTGATAACCCAGTTGTTAGGAACACCGACAAACAATTTGTCGTTCGATGCAGCATCATCATTGATCGGCATTGGCAAGAAGCCAACTTTAATGTCCGGGTTCGTTTTGGAAATTTGGACTTGTGTCCAGTTACCTTGCTGCGTCATAGCCGCTTTGCCGGTTGCAAAATCAGTTACTTGCGTGTTGTAGTCTGTTTGCAGCGGGTTTTTGTTCCCATATTTCAATTGAAGATCAAATAAATTTACCCATTGATTAAACTGCTCATTACCCGGAATTTTCGCTGTTCCTTTGTTCAAACCATCGATGAAAGCATTTGGATCTTTCTGATACGCAAAAGGAAGGTTTACGAAGTGATTACCCAGTACCCACCACTCGCCATATCCGGTTTCAAAAGGTGTAATCCCTTGAGCTTGCAGCTTTTTAGCGGCATCTTCCAGTTGTGTGATTGTTTTTGGCAGCTCTGTAATACCAGCTTTCGCGAACAAATCTTTATTGTATTGGAAACCATAGCCTTCAAGGTTCAGTGGTTGGCCGTATAGTTTACCATTTTTAGTCATTGGCTCTTTCGCCACGTCTACAAGGTCACCAACCCAAGGTTGATCGGAGAGATCTTCCAGGTTGTCGATCCATTTATCCAGATCCGAGAAGCCGCCATTGTTGAAAATGTCCGGTTTGTCGCCGGAGTTGAACTTCGCCAGCAAAGCCGCGCCATAGTCTGCGCCGCCGCCTACCGTATCAATTTGAATTTTCACATTTGGATTCAGCTTTTGATATTCAGCTACCAATTTACCTAATTGGTCAGCAATTTCTACTTTGAACTGGAACATTTTAATCGTTACAGGTTTACCAGCCGCAGCTGGTGTCGCAGATGCTGATGTCCCCGCTGAAGCAGCAGGCGCAGGTGTCTCTTCTTTTTTACCACAGCCAGCTGCAACCACAGAAAGTGTGAGTAATGCAGCCATACTGACCATCGTTAATTTTTTCATTGAGGTGAAGCCTCCCTTTTTTTGTTTACTCAGCTTACCCTGATAACAGGCCGTTCATTCCCTCGTCATCAGCTTACAAGGTTTATTGTAAACACTTTCTTGAACCCTTAACACAGAGGATATTGAACATAAAGGTGGAAGATTTTGAACTTCCTAACAAAAATGTTACCCTTTTACTGACCCTGCCGTGATTCCTTCAACAATATGCTTTTGCATGGCCAGGAAGAAAATAACGATCGGTAGAACGCCAAGTGTTAGACCCGCCAAGGCCAAATCCCATTGCTTTGTATATTGACCAAAGAAGGAGAACGTCGCCAAAGGTATGGTTCGCAGATCGGGACTGTTTAGCACAAGAGATGGCAGCAAATAATCGTTCCAAATCCATAAACTGTTCAAAATTACGACCGTCGTTGACATCGGTTTTAACAACGGGAACACGATGCGCCAGAACACGCCATAGGGCGAGCAGCCGTCCACCGTAGCCGACTCTTCGATTTCGAGCGGAATGGATTTGATAAAACCGTGGAACAAGAACACGTTTAGGGATACACCGAAACCAAAGTAACAAATAATCAAACCTATCTTGCTGTCCATCAGTCCGACACTGCTCGCTACACGAACCAACGGGATCATAATGGACTGAAACGGAATGACCATCGCCGCAACGAAGGCCAAGAAGACAAGATTGTTGAATTTACTTGGCTTCCGTACCATACGATAAGCAGCCATAGAACTAATAACGACTAGCCCAATATTACTGAAAACCGTAATGATCAACGAGTTCATGAAAGCGCTAGGGAACTTCATGATCGTCCATACTTTTTTGTAATTATCGAAATACAACGTTTGCGGCAGCTTTGCCGTACTGGCAGCGAGCTCCGGGAACGTTTTGAGCGAGTTAACAATAACAAAGTAGAACGGAACTAGGAAGAGCAGAGCGATCAGGATACCCAGCACTTCAAGCGTGAATAACCGTCCGGAATATTTTTTGACTGTTTCCATTACACTTCAACCTCCTTGCGTTTCGTATACATCACTTGGATGGTCGAAATAATGGCCACTACGATGAAGAACACTAATGCTTTCGCAGTTCCTAAGCCATAGTTATTGTTGCGGAACGCTTCTTGATAAATATTGATCGACACGGATTCTGTGGAGTTGAACGGTCCGCCTTTGGTCAAGGAGAAGTTCAAGTCAAACATTTTGAAGTTCCACGAAATCGTCAGGAATAAACATACCGTCACCGCCGGCATAATGAGCGGAACAATAATACTTCTAAGTACTTGAAAACGGGTTGCTCCATCAATATAAGCCGCTTCGATCATATCTTTGGGCACATTGGAAAGAGCCGCAATATAGATGATCATTAAGTAGCCCGCTCCCTGCCAAATACTAACGATCGCAATGGCCCAGAAAGCCGTAGGCGCATCGCCCAGCCAAGGCAGTTGGAAAAAGCTCCAGTTCGTCAATTCGCCCAGTGTTCCGAAGCCTTTGACGAAAATAAACTGCCAGATGAATCCAAGCAAAAGTCCGCCGATGACGTTCGGCATGAAGAAAATGGTACGCAGCAAATTTCTCGTTTTCAACGCTTGTGTGAGCAGCAGCGCCAACAGGAATCCGACGACATTCGTTAAAATAACATCCGTTACGGTAATCCGCGTTGTGAACCAGAAAGCGTTGCGGTAATCCTTGTCATCAAATAGAAGGTGCTTGAAATTGTCCAAACCGTTGAATTTCACGTTTGTCGTGACACCATTCCACTCTGTAAATGAATAATAAATGCTCATGAGAAAAGGAACTACTACAATGAGCGCGAAAAATAGGAACGCAGGTCCGATGAACACCCATTGCTGTAATAGTCCTGTTAACCCCTTGCTCTGTTTCATGGGAATTTCCCCCTTACGATTAGGTAACTATAACCTATAGTATAAATACCTTTATCCTCCTGAAACACAGATAATCGTGATGCATTAGGTGGAATTTGTTGACCTCTACTGCTACAATATAGGGTGAAAAGTCCACGAAGAAACCGAGTTGATTCGACATGTTTCGTCACAGCATACGCAACAAACTGATCCTTTTTCTGCTGATCGCCACACTCGTTCCATTCATTACCTCCATCGTAGTCTCCTATATATTCACCAAGGAAAAAGTCACCGAAGATACCATCACCAACAATTCGGCCCTCATCTCCCAAGCGAAATTGAATATATTAAACTATTTAAATGGGGTTGTCCAAGCATCCACGACGATCTATACAGGTCAGCATTTGTCTGAACTCGGACAATTATACGATATTCTGGAACGTGAGCGGGATATCGATTATATGAGTGATAAAGTGATCAAAAGCGGGCTGCAGGTCATGTCGCATGCCGTTAAGGAGTTTAAACAAGTTTACTTGTACGCTTCTGTGAGCGACCGCTCCTTTTTGTCGAGCAACGACTTCACAGGAAGTACAACCGGGAAATATGAGTTTTTGCGTCCTTTTCCAGAAGACAAAACCGTTTATTTTGAAACCACTCATATGAATCACAGTTACAATATTGCAATTAACGTGTATTCTGCTCCAACACCTGTCCTGTCTATGCATCGCAAGCTGATGTACTCACCGAACAACACATCGATTGGAGAACTTATCATTGATCTTCATTTGGATCTGATATCGGAAATTTCCCAGAGCTTGTACACGCATGATACAGAAGAGCTGTACATTCTGGATAATGAAGGCAATATTGTTTTCGGTCCGGATTCTTCCAAATGGGGGCAGCGGCTTGAAGGCAGCTGGGGGAATGAAGCGATTCACAGCACATTGGATAAGGGCTCGTATGAATGGAGCAAAGGGCCTTACGCCGGCATCAATGTTTTTGAAAAAATGAAAACGGACTATGTCGACTGGACGATTGTCAAACGTCTTCCCTATGATCAATTAACCAAAAATGCCAAGCAATTAACGCTCATTAACTCATTGGTCCTGACTTTTTTCATGTTGATCGTTATCGGTGGAACGATTTATATTTCCATTCGTTTTACAGAACCGATCAAGCAATTGATCCGTTATATCACGCGCATTCAAGCGGGTCAGGTGCAACTGGGCCAGATGCATAAAGATATCGAATTGACGCGCACCGATGAAATGGGCATTCTGGCCAATCGATTCCACGGCCTTATGCAGGATTTGAATCAAATGGTCATGCGCGAATACCGTCTGGAGCTTGCGAACAAATCCAATCAGCTTATGGCGCTGCAAGCTCAGATCAATCCGCATTTTCTGAACAATGCGCTGCAATCAATAGGTACGCTAGCTCTGCAGCACAATGCGCCCAAAGTGTATGCTTTAATCGCTTCTCTGGCCAAAATGATGCATTACAGCATGAATACGAATGAATCCGTCGTCCCTCTGGGCAAAGAACTTGAACATATTAAAGCTTATCTGGAGCTGCAAAAGCAGCGCTTTGAACATCAATTCCAGATCGTCTATGACATCGAGGAAGGCACCAAAGCCATTTCAGTGCCCAAAATGATGATTCAGCCGCTTGTCGAAAATTATTTCAAACATGGTTTTAATCCAAGCGCAGCTGAAGATGGGCTCTTGCGTATTCAAGCATCCAAACGCATAGAGGAAGAATATGAATTTTTAGAAATAATTGTTGAGGATAATGGAATTGGCGTTACGGAGGAGCGTTTACGCGAAATTAGAAACAGGCTGAATGCCCCCTCCACGGGCGATGAGGCCTGCATTGGGCTTAGCAATGTGCAAACTAGAGTCAAATTGTATTTCACAGATGACGCTACTCTTGATATTGAACATGCGCAGCCCCGGGGGTTAAGAATCGTCATCCATATCCCGATGAATAAGGGAGTCAACAGATGAAAGTTTTACTTGTCGATGATGAGAAACATGTGCGTGATGCCATCCGACTGCTTGTGAACTGGGAGCAGCATGGTATTGACACTATATTGGAAGCGCCGGACGGCGAATCCGCCACCGCGCTCATTGCCCAGCACCAACCTGAAATCATTATGACCGACATGATGATGCCCATCATGAACGGCGTGAAGCTGCTGGAGTGGCTGCAGGCGAATGCTCCAAACTCCAAAACGATTGTCATCAGCGGTCATGACGATTTCTCCTTACTGCGCCATACCTTGAAATATGGAGGAACCGACTACATCCTGAAACCCATTGATCCGGATCAACTGAATGAAGCGCTGGATAAAGCAATCCAGGCTTGGTCCAAGGATGAGGAGCTTCGTCAAACCAATCGCGAGCTGAATATTGAAATGAATACGATTAAGCCGATGTATTGGGACAAGCTTCTTTCCGGCATCATCGCGGAGCCTTCCACGTACGAGAGCGCCGCTGAGCAGCTCGACAAAGAGCTTCAGTTAACGCGGAACATTAACGAATGCCGGGTTGCCATTTTATCGCTGGATACCATGGAGCGCAGTGTGAAAAATAAGTTCAGCCAGAACATGGACCTCTTATTTTTCTCGCTCATCAATATTTGTAATGAATTTCTCACGACGGATGGCCGCGGCTATGCTTTCCGCCATTGGCACAGCGATACGGAAATTGTTCTTCTATTATGGAAGGATCTCCTCGGGGCTGAAGCTTTTTTGGAAAAAATCAATGAAGGCATGCGCACTACCCTGCACACACGCGTTGATTTTGGAATCGGCCGCTTGCATGTTTTCCCTGCTGATGTGACTTTATCCTATCAAGAAGCGCGCGATGCGCTTCGCAAGCGCAACCTTAAAGCTAGGGACACCTGGATTCACAGCATGTTGAACCCTGCCAAAGCCCCTCAAGCTGCGCTTACCTTCACCCAATATGAGGAGAAAATCAATCTGGCTATCCGCAGCGGCAGCATAGAGCAGATTGAGGAAGCCATCCAGCAATGGATGGACACCGTCAAGCTAAGCGAGGTCATTACGCTGGAACAGCTCGATCTGTGGTGGCGGGAGTACACCGTCATGAAGCGTCGCTGGGTGCAGCAGTTCTTTTCTGGCATTAGCGAGGACAAAGTCAAGGAGATGCTCTCGGATGAGCCAACGAGCTTTATTGTACCGCTTGACGAGCAGGGGATTTTGTCTCTTTCCCAGTGGCAGCAGGAGCTTACACGAAGTATCGTGCACATGTCCAAGATGCTGCTTGAGAATCAGCACAAGGACAAAAATGTGATTTTCGAAATTGCCGAATACCTGCAAAATCATTATCACGAAGATGTGACCTTGCAGGAAATCGCGAGCCGTTTTTTCCTGAGCCGCGAATATATCTCCCGCAAATTCAAGCAGGAGTTCGAGGTGAATCTCTCAGATTATTTAGGCCAGATCCGCATGAGCAAAGCGAAGGTTCTGCTGCGCAATCCGCATCTTCGGATTTCCCAAGTAGCCGAAATGGTCGGTTATCAGGATGAGAAATATTTCAGCAAAGTTTTCAAAAAATTAGAGGGGATTACCCCCAATGAATATCGAAAAACATCGAATTCCATCTAAATTTCTGTATAAAATAGGGAATATGCTATACTAGGAGACAGAGGTGATTATCATGAGTATGCAAATCGAGACAACAACAGCGAATTCCTTCCCTCGCGCGGCCAAAGCCACAAAAGCTGGAAGAAAAACGTACGTTTACTTGTTTCTTGGTTGGGTCATGCTGATCGCAATCGGAGTGGCAGCAGCCATGCTGTATACAGAGCATTTAAGACAACAAATCGCAACCGATATCGCACAGCAAACCCAGCAGCAATTGCAAGTCGTGCAGGAAGATTATCAGAAGCAAGTGACTGACTTGAAAGACAACGTTTCAACAGAGATGAAAGCTTTACAGACCAAGGTAGACTCCTTGAATGAACTGCTTGCTTTCACGAAGGACAGCGCTAACAGCAAGACCGATAACAGCAACCAGCTCTATACCCAGTTGGCTGATGTGAAGAAGAAGCTCGATGAGCTGCAAAAGAACTTGGATGTGTTGAAATAATGACGACCATTCAAGGTATCAATCGCGTCTTTCTACTGGCTTGCGCCCCGTTCGTGGGCATGTTGATTTGGCTGCTTTTCGTTACCGCGAATATCCCTATTCATCCATGGTCAACTGCTCCTGCAGTTCCGGTTTCTTTTCAGCAAGAATCGTCTGCGCTTGACGGCTTGCTGACCAAAGCAACGACGGATGCAGCGCAAACCAAGACGATTATTCAGAAATATTTTGAACTGTATGAGAAAAGCACAGCCGAAGTCACGGCAGCCCTTCAGAGCGCCACAGCCCAAGTCGCCAAGCCCGGCATCATATATGATGCGCGGATTACCGCGAAGCTTGGCAGTCCCATTCGCCAAGCCTCATCGGGGAATATCGACTTGAAACTGTTTGCTTTAAGTGAAAATAACTACAAAGGTTATGCGCTTAAAGTAAACCTCAAAAGCGATAAAGCCATTAAGCTTGTTCTCGGCAAGGATAAAATGGGCTCCAGCGAGACCACTTTGGAAGCTGTGTCACGCTACGGCGCTATTGCCGGGGTGAACGCAGGAGGCTTTGCCGATGACAGCAAAGGCAAGCGCTACCCGCTCGACACGACGGTGATGAACGGCAAGTACTTAAACGGCTTTTTCCCGACGAAAAACGATACGATTTTCATCGGCTTGAATAAAGACCGCCAGCTGATAGGCGGTAAGTTCAGCTCCCAAGCTGACCTGGACAAGCTGAATCCGCTGATGGGTTCGACCTTCGTTCCGACGCTCCTCAAGAACGGAGCCAAAGCAACCATCCCGTATCAGTGGCAGAGCTCGCCGGCGCGTGCGGCCCGAACCGTGATGGCCAATTACAAGAACGACCAGCTGCTGTTTATCGTGACTGACGGATATGACGAAAGCGGCAACTCTGGTGCAACGCTGGCTGAGCTTCAGGACAAGATGCAGCAGCTAGGCATTGTTGACGCCTATAACCTTGACGGAGGCGGTTCTACTACACTAGTCATGGGTGGAAGCGTCATTAATCGCCCGTCCGATGGTAAGCTGAGACCGCTGGCTACGAACTTTTTATTTTTCAAATAACCGCATTTATTCACATTTTATTCAATATTTTTTTTAGAATGTTTGGGGTATAATAAAGTTTAACTATATGCTTCTACGTTCTTTAACCTATAGGGGGTGCAGCAATGTTTGGCTTATCAGCAACATTTTGGCTCGTTAATTCCGTTTTTGTGCTATTTCTCGTCGCAATGATGACGGCTTCCTATAACGAGGACAAAACTAAGGGCCTGTAAGTTTACCAAAGATCATCGGAATGTCTCATTCCGGTGGTTTTTTTACGTTCGGCTGAACGAAAAAAAAGCACCTCTTTCCATGAAGGAAAGACGATGCTTTTTTCGTTATTACGCTCTCACTTTAAGTACATTCATTTCTGTTACACAAGTGCTGCATATGTAACGTTCTTTGAATTCACTCACGCTCTCCATACTGCCGCAAAATACGCATTTCGGGCGGTATCTCTCCAAAATGATATGATCACCCTGTACCAAAATCTCGACAGGATCCCCTTCATTCATTTGATATCGTTTACGTAACGATTTAGGCAGAACAATACGTCCCAATTGATCGACTTTACGAACGACTCCGGCTGGTTTCATCATAGGACTTCACCTCTCTTCCGCTATCATTTTCTATGCTCGCGTCTTGGCTTAGCATATCTATACGGACTGATAGGGAATACTATTCGCCGTTGGTCAAGAAACTCCTTCTAATTAAAAGCGGAAATTTCTTTTATTGTCAATTTTGTCGACACAGACCTAAATAAGGTTGTCATTCTACGATCTAGTTCATCTAGTCAAGACCCTCGAAACCGGTCTGCCGCAATGCCTCATAGAGCATAATGGCAACCGAATTGGATAAATTGAGCGACCGGACGTTATCCGACATCGGAAGTCGAAGCAGCGTCTCCGGATGCTGACGCAGAAGATCTTCCGGGAGACCTTTCGTCTCTTTGCCAAAAACTAAAAAGTCGCCATCCTGAAATGTAAATTCTGTGTAACGCTTTTTGGCCTTCGTCGTTGCAAAAAAGAAACGATGCCCTTTATACATCTCCAGCACTTCGTCAAATGAATCGTGATACTCGAGTTTTACGGAGTGCCAATAATCCAAACCAGCGCGCTTCAGTGTTTTGTCATCCGTCTGGAAGCCCAGCGGCCTGACCAAATGGAGATGCGTGCCTGTTGCCGCGCATGTCCTTGATATGTTTCCTGTATTTGCAGGAATTTCGGGTTCTACTAGTACAATATGGAAAGCCATCTCTGTCAAATTCACCTCATCTTCTATCCTATTATATGCGCCCATGGATTGCAATTTTACACAGGGTTAACTTTATCTTAATATGTCGATGATAGAGCCCCTTCATAATAGAGTTATCCTTCTCGATAAAAGGAGTCAACCTAAATGCTGAAAAAAAAGATCCTCGTTGTCGATGACGAACCTTCAATCTCCATGCTTATAGAGTTCAACCTGAAGCTCGTGGGCTTCGAAGTATATTGCGTATTCGATGGTGAAGCTGTATTTGATGCGATTCAAACTTTTCGACCTGACCTCATTGTTCTAGACCTTATGCTGCCGAAAATGGACGGCTTTCAAGTATGCCGCAAACTGAGAAACCAGAATAACCTCGTTCCGATTATTATGCT
Source organism: Paenibacillus sp. P36 (assembly GCF_045866505.1). Taxonomy (NCBI): domain Bacteria; kingdom Bacillati; phylum Bacillota; class Bacilli; order Caryophanales; family Paenibacillaceae; genus Paenibacillus; species Paenibacillus sp. P36. The sequence continues at coordinate 1,665,050 of NZ_AP038372.1, read as the reverse complement.
CACAGCCATGCAGGACCTTACGGATAAAATTGCAGGGCTCGATAACGGGGCCGACGATTACATGACGAAGCCGTTTTCGCCGCAAGAACTTATTTCCCGTATTCATGCGATTCATCGCCGGATTCAAACGTTGCCGTCTGCATCCGAAAACACGCCGATTACAATTGGCCAGATTTCAATCAAAGCTGACCAACGCGAAGTTACGATGAACGGCGCACCGATTGAACTCACACCCAAAGAATTTGAACTGCTGCTATTCCTATGCAAACACCGCGGTAAAGTCCTAAGCAGACAACAGCTGCTTCATGGCGTCTGGGACTATCACTTCCTGGGCGATACCCGAATCGTCGATGTGCACATTTCCCATTTGCGCGATAAAATCGAACAAAACGCCCGCAATCCGGAATATATCATGACGATCCGCAATGTTGGTTACAAACTGACGGAGCCTGTCGTGAAAGAATCACTTGCTTAAGAAATGACAAAATCGCCGCCCACTTAAGAAGCAGGGGCGGCGATTATTCATTTACCGTTCATCAATTCTCTTGCTCCTTCTAACTCCAAACTATGAAGCTTATTTACACGTCTACGGAAATGTTCATCAGTATGGAACTCAGCTTGCAAAAACGAACGGACTAAATCCTCTGCCAGCCAAGGCCCGATGATCTGCGCACCTAGGCACATGATATTTACATCATCATGCTCCACACATTGATGCGCCGAATGGATATCATGGCATACCGAAGCCCGAATGCCCGGAATCTTATTGGCTGCAATCGCGGCACCTACGCCTGTACCGCAAACCATGATTCCCCTCTGAAACTCCCCACCGCGCACAGCGTTGCACACGGTTCTAGCCACATCTGGAAAATCTACCGGATCAACCGAATGACAACCGAAGTCGGTAACTTCAACGCCCAGTTGAGCAAATAGCGGCTTCAGAGCTACCTTCAATTCATAACCGCAATGATCGCTTCCCAAGGCAATCTTCAAATGCCTTCCCTCCCTTAATACCTTGCGAGATACCGACATAACTAGCTGTTTGGCTCATTTTCCATCATAGCTTCAATCAGCATCCGGAATAGCTTTAAGTCCTCTTTCGCATCCTCCGGCGTTGTTTTCGGCGTTAAATCATTCACGACTACATCGTAAAAATACTCAAATTGACAAGTGTACGCATCCTTAAAGGTAGGTCGAACAACCGTTTCGTTATACGCTTCCCCATTGGTTTCGTTCACCTGCAGTGTTGTAGGAAGATGACGCATGTACGGCGTATTGTACTGAACCTTCAGCGATTTGTTGTTGCCGTAAACTTCAATGTGCGCATCAAAACGTCTTATATTGTCAATCCCCGTTTCATAGGTAACATGAAATCCGTCATATTCCAATATCGCGCTCATAAATCGGCCGTTATTCCATTGCCGAGCGGAAACCACTCTTTTGGGGAATCCGATCACTTCCCTCATCGCGGATAGATCATGACTGCCTAACCCACAAAGCAAACGATAGGCTGAACGCAAGTCCGCAGGGGCTTCGCCAATGGCATCCTTCACCAATTTGGCCGCGCGATCGACACGGTCTGACTTAGCATGCTCACTGATATCATCGAAACGGTGGACTTTACTCGATTGGTCGATAAACAAATGATTTCCACCAATAATATCGCGGACCCTCACATAGTTGATTGTATCCAGCTTCTTCACTTCTTCAACCATTTGCACGAATGCAGGGGCATACCTTCTCATATAACCGACCATCACCTTCACGCCCATTTCATCCCGGACACGAATGATGTCATCAGCTTCTTGCAAGGTTAAGCACATCGGTTTTTCGATTAGCACATGCTTTTTGTTCTGGAGTGCGGCAATTACACAATCCGCATGATATTCATCACTATTGCAGATGAGAACGGCATCCAGCTCTGGAAGGCTCGCCATTTCGGCAGCATCCACATAGCGGTTCGGCACGTGATACCTATCCCCGATAACCTCTAATAACTTAGGTGAAATGTCGCAGATGGCAGCGATTTCATACCTCTCAGACATGGATTCCAATACGGGAAAATGGATAATTTGGGCTACCTCGCCAAGACCGATAATGCCTATTTTTAACCTGGTCAATGAAACTTTCCCCCTTTAAACAGCCAACATTGTTTCCGTAAATGTATTAATCTTTTGCAATCTTGCGTGAAAGGCTCGATACAAACCATCCGCTTGTTCCTGAATTGTTCTTTGATTATTGGTGTACGGATTCAAACTTGTTGCATCATCCACCTGCTTAATCAATTCGGCAGAGATGGATCCTGCCCCTTTCAGCGCGCCAGCCAGTCCACCAGCAATTGCAGCCACAGCCCCTGTATCTCTCCCCATATTTACGCCTGCAAGGATAGCTTCATACGCGTTTCCGTTTACTAATCTTAGAATGCAGATCGCCTTTGTTAATGCTTCGTTCGCAAAGCTGTTGCAGTAGGGAACTCCACAACCGTAATAAATTTTGTCAAAGGCCTCTCTCAATTCGCCGAAATCCTTGCAGTGTGCAGTACGTTTCAAGCCGGAGTCCAGCTCCTGTATGACATTATCACGAAGGTAGCCATACTTGTTGCCATCAATTTTGAGCGCAAGATCGGTATAATCGCAATATCTGAAAATGTCGCCAATGACGCTATCTACGGTTGCACCTGGCTTGGCAGCCGAAGCAATCGCTGCGGCGGAAACGCCTGCCCAGCGGACAGCGTAGCTTTTGGACGTCTGATACAGCTGTCCGATTTCAAAGGCATCCGCAACTGCATTGCGAACATCGCCGGCGTTAATTAAACCGATTGGCTGGCAGGAGCCAGACGCACTACTTAATCCCGCATAATCGCAATATTTACCGATGTCCCGGGCAGGGATACCGCTTTTGGCAACCGCCAGCAGCGTATTTTCAAACGGTTCCGTGATCATTCCGCCTGCGTCCGGCTTAATGTCCCTCACCCAGATGGAGCGGATATCTTCCGCATTTACACGATCTTGTTTGGCAAGGATGGCTGTCGTCATAAGCTTTTGTCTTTCCACTCCGTCTTCTGTCGTGCCTGCCTCACGTATCCAACCGTTGTTATTGCGCTCATAGGGCAATAATGTATTCAAAACACCGTATTTCGCTTCAATCTCTTGATGGCTCAATCCCTCAACAGGAGCGCCCATGGCAGCACCCACATAAGTTCCCGCTATACAACCATAAAATTTTTCCTTCAGACTAATATTTTCGCTCATTGAAAGAACTCTCCTCACATAGTTAGATTATGCGCATTAGTTAAATTGCAGACATTTGTTCCGAATACGCTTTCAGTTTCAGTAGTCTTGAATGATAGGCCTGGTACAATCCTTCCGAATGTTCTTTCATCGTTCTGTGCGAATTGCTTACAACGTGCAGCGAAGTTGCATAATCAACTTGCTTAATCCATTCCTCAGGAATGGAACTCGTTCCGCTCAACGCACCAGAAATTCCAGCAGCAACCGCTGTAACGCAGTCCGTATCACGGCCCATATTAACAGCGGTAATCAAAGCATCCTTGACGTTGGCATTGACCATTCTGAATATGCATATCGCTTTGGTTACAACTTCGTTCGCATAACTTACCTCATATGGAATCCCTCTAATGCTATAAGACTCATACAAGACTTTGCGCAGTTCGCGAATATCCGTAATGTTTTGTGTGCGTTTAAGCTCACGGTCAATTTCCTTTACAACGACATCGGGGTCGCAATAATTGTAGATCGCCCCAATTACGCTATCTACGGTTGCATTCGCTTTCGTAGCGGTTGCAATCGCCGTTGCCGTTACAGCCGCCCATTTTAACCCTCGTCCATTGGATGTTTGATACAGTTGTCCGACTTCGTTCACATCGTTAATGGCATTTTCCACATCACCGGCGTTTATGAGTCCAATCGGATGGCAGGAACGTGAGAAACTATTCAGTCCGGCGTAATCACAATATTTCCCGATATCCCTGGCCGGAATACCGCTTTTTGCCATCGCTAGCAATACGGCTTCGAATGGCTCCGAGATCATGCCTGCTGACTCAGGCTTAATTTTCGCTATCCACTGTCTGCGGACTTCCTCTGCCGTAACTCGATCCTGTTTCTCAATAATGGCGGAGATCATCAGTTTCTGTCTCTCGACACCGTCCTCCGTCGTACCCGCCTCACGCACCCAGCCATTATTGAAATGCTCGTAAGATACCAATTTATCCAGGATGCCATACGTTTCTTCCGTCCGTTCAAAATCCCAGCCCTCTACAGGCGCCCCCATCGCGGACCCAATATGAACACCAGCTATACAACCGTAAAATTTGTCTTTTAAGCTCACTTTTTCACTCATAGATTGTTCTCTCCTCAATTGTTCTATGGATTATTTACGAATAAATAGATCAACATGATGTTTCGCCTTCCCTTAAAACGGGACAAATAAACTAGTACCATCACCCCTTTCAAGCATTCATTCCTCTCAAATCTCCGAATGGTATCGTTGCCATTTTTAAAGACACGGAGGAATTAGAGAATGTAATCCTTGCCGCAAGCAATTACACGAACTCCTGTCATATCACCATAGAGCACCTTGATTTCTGCTTCGTAATCCCCCGCCTGATTTATCCGTTGAGAATACGTCCCCCATGCCTTACCTGTGCTCCAAAATGAGGTGAACCTGTCTGCATCGATGACAGGTGCAAATGCCATTGTGCCCTGAACCATGTCATATTTGAACCCGCTTAACGCGATAAGCAGACCCCAGCTGGCCATGGAGCGGACATAATGATGACCGCATTCCACCTCGTTCCATGGATTACGCCGAATCCCATCGTGCCGATTCCGAACGGTTTTGACAAGCTTCAGGCCCTCTTCAAGAAAACCTTCGTAAATCAGATGTGTGGCTACCTGGTATTCAATGCCGGTCCAAACTTCATCTGAGTACACAAATGGCAGCTTCGGACGACCGCCTTGCGGCCAGGAGCAAAGCAACATACCTTGTTCGTCGTTAAGCGCATAGGCACGCTGGCAATTGGCATGCTTGTTAAAATTGTCTCTAAAATTATGTTTAAACACTGAACTCAAGGCACTCCTCACCTTGTCTGGAGGAAGTAAATACCCAAGCCCATACAAATGCGCAAATTGTTGTCCCAGCAACTGATCAGACAGGCAGCCTAAACCAAGCTGGTGCTTATGTTGGTCTACATCCTCTACCATTTGCACGTAGTACTCGCCATTCCACATTAATTCCTCGAGCCGGATGAGGCTTTTTTCAAAGATGTCCCGATATGCCCTTGCTTTGTCGGTTTCTCCGAGATAGGCTGCTATTTCCTCCGCCGCCCGCAAAGCTCCTAAGAACATCGTTCCAGTCAGCGGGTTAGGGCCATGGAAATCAATATCATATGTGTTATGCTGCTGCCCATCCAGCACATAATCGCCGTCTGTATCCCAATGTTCCAAGCCGTATTGTAAGGCTTTCTGAACGGAAGGCCACAGTTCCTTAACGAATTCATCCTCTCCGCTAAGCTTCCATTCCCTAAACACTCGCATGATGGCGCCCATCTGACCATCTGCAGCTCCCGGCGCTATGAGGTTGCCTGGCCATACGAACTCTGATTCGAACACTTTCGTAGCGCGGTAGTTCATCTTGCCGTCTTCATGCATTTCCAGCAAAAACTCCGTTTGTCTCATGCTGCGCTCCAACGTTGGAAACAAAAATGCGGCAGTTTGTGCATAGTTCCATACATGCGTACAAGTTCCTTCACAACTGCCCAAATGATTCAAGCTGCCCTCAAAACCAAAAAACTTGCCGTTTTCCAGCCAGTAACAGGTTGTACTGCGAAGAACGGTAATATTGGCGGACATCGCGTCAAGCACGTAATCAGGCAATGTACTATGAAATAAAGCGTTTTGGAACAGATACGTTTCCCTTTCTAATCTTTCAAAATGCTGTACGATGTAGGCTGCCGCCGACCATGAGCTGTCAAACCGAGTAGCATAATAGTTTTGGGTGATCTCTCTACCTTCTGCTCTGACACGGAACTGCTCGCTCCAGCCATTGATCCGATTCGGGAAATACCAGCTCATGATAAACTGGAACTGCTTTGTTTCTCCTGGAGCCAGCGTTTCAAAGATACCTAAAGAACCGGTATCCGTTTTGCAATCATCGGAAGGTGTCTCATAACCAAGATCATTCAGTCGGCCATCTTCTGCGAAATCATCCCAAAATTCCTGAAGATAATCAAAATGGGCGCCTCGCAGCCAAACACGCTTGCTCGTAACATTTGGATTCGTTGTGACAAGTGACATGTTGCCGTAAAGCAGGTCGGTATCAGCATGCTTATGAGAGTGAAAAAATAGACCGCTGATTCCATCTTTTTGCACAAAGTCATTAACATTCCGGCCTGTGGCAGGCAGCTCCATACTGCCGAAAGCGTTAAAGCTAATCCCGCCTATAGGATTAATTAGCGAGCCCGCCACGGTCACATCTATAGGGCCGTCCGATACATTTTTTACCCAGTAGGTCATAATCGTTCCGGGGATACCGGAGTCATCCGCATTCAAAGGAATGAAGGGTGTATAAGCCTCCAGTTCCACCTGCACCGGCAATTTAGAATCCTCGAACACGATTCGGCAGATCGGATACTCGCCTGACATGCGGGATGCCTCCATTCTCGGAAGTCCACCCCCGGCATACGGGGAATATCCATGAGGTTTGCTGTGCGGCGGTTTGAATTGCGACTGCAGCACCTTTGCGATGGAAGGCTCGCCCTCTTCCTTAACCCATATTGCGAAATAGGAATTAGGAAAATGGAGTCCCTTATCAGGGTGATTGAAAAGCTCCCAATCTCTGAACTCACCCCGGCTGCCAAGCGATACGTTGCCAGTACCTATTCCCCCTAACAGGAATGCCGCCTCCGACGCTTCAGCAGTGAATGATCTGGCTGATCGGACATGTGATACCTTCTTATGGGATAACACCATGTTTTCTGCTCCTATTTTTTCGCTTTTTTCTCTTGATAAATTTTGTTAACTTCATCAGTCCACTCTTTGCCGCCTCGTTTGTTGAATTCATCCACGTATTTATCGAATTCAGACAAAGGTGTTTTACCGGTAATAAACCGAGCGTAGTAGTCAGCTGTCAATCCGCGTAAGTCGGCTTGATACTTCAATTCTGCTTGTGAGTTCATCATATCAGCAGCATTCGTAATAACTTTCCAGTTGAAAGCATCTCGACGGGATTGAACCGCGTAAGTTTCTACCTTTAACAAAGGAGCTTCATTTTCAAATAAGGAGTACCATTGAATCCACTTGCTGTCTTTATTCCATTGCTCTGTGGTGTAGATTTTGCCGTCCTTCTTCTCCCATTGCACGCCTTCAAGACCGGTATACGTCGTAAAACCGCCTTCTTCGGTATTAAAATAGTTCATAAACTTGGCCGCAGCGGAAGGGTGTTTCGTATCCTTCAACACGACCACGCCACGGGCAACCATCCCTGCACCGCGTAAGCCCGATTCACCTCGAGGTCCTATCGGCGGAGCGATGCGAAGCAGTTCGACATTCGGATCGGTTTTCTTCATGGTATTTTCCATATTTGATTCCCAAGTCCACCAGTTAGCTGATACACCATAACGATTTTTAACAAATTTCTCGTCTCTCACAGCCGAACTGTGCGTAAACATTTCTGGATCAATAAGTCCTTCTTTGTACCAGTTTGCTAACACCTGAAGAGCTTCCTTCGCTTCTGGGCGCGTTGTTTGGGGAATCAGCTTACCGTCCTTTTCAACGAAATAAACGCTCGCTTTCGCTGTACTTACCCAAGGTGCATCTCCAGCTATAACGCCAAATGCTCCGAAAATGCCATCGAGTGAATCGAGTCCAAGGCCGCTAATGCCATAGGTGTCTTTCGCGCCGTTGCCGTCAGGATCTTTCTCAACAAAAGCAACCAGCACATTGTGCAGCTCATCAAGTGTTTTAGGTACAGGCAGATTAACTTTTTTTAACCAATCTCCACGAATAACAAAATTGTAGCGCTGCGGATGAAGCCAGAGTGGAATCGCCCACAATTTACCATCTACTGTAAAATAATCTAACGCTTCCTTCGGAATATTCTTCTGAATATCCGGCATCAGGCTCAGATATGGCTTCAAATCTAGCAATGCGCCCTGCTTCGCATAGTCAAAAACCGCTTGACTCGTTGGCATCATGGCAACGTCCGGTTTATCTTTGGAGGCCATAATGACGGGTACCTGATCCGCATAGTTCGCTGAAGGCGGAGAAATTTGTTCAAATTTCACGCCGGTGGTTTTTTCAATCGTATCTTTGATGGGATTGTTGTCCGGTGCCTTTTCAAAACCGCCCTTTGTATATAGTAGTTTAATAGGGCCTGCATCAGCGTCTGAAACTTGTGCCGGTGGCGATGCATCGTTTTTGGTACAAGCGGTAACCAGTGATAGAAGCAATGCGGCGGATAGACCTAAGCTGACTTTCTGCTTTCCGTTCATTTTACATAACCTCCCATTGATTTGTTGTATTACAAACCTGCCGATTGGCGGGGCTTGCCGCTTCTTGGGAAACTGTTATCCATCGCTTACCCTTTAATGGAGCCGACCATCATACCTTGCACAAAATACCGCTGCAAAAACGGATAGACGCACATAATCGGCAGCACCGCCACTACGATAGTGGAATTAATAAGCACCGATGCAGGCGGTCTGTTGTCAGACAACGAACCACCGAGCGCGAGTCCGCCGATATCATTCGCGACCAAAATTTCGCGTAATAGCAGCTGCAGCGGCCATAACTGCCGGTCAGTGATATACAATACAGCGTCGAAAAAAGAGTTCCAGTGAGCCACTGCGTAAAACAAGCTTATGGTGGCCAGGGAAGGTAGCATGACGGGCAAAATAACTTTCAGCAAAGTAGTCATTTCGGACGCACCATCGATAATCGCCGACTCTTCCAATTCAATCGGGATTGTTTGGAAAAATGTCCGCATAATGATCAAATTGTACACGCTTAACGCGCTGGGAATAATCATTGCCCAAAACGTATTTGTCAAATACAAGCTGTTAACGACCAGGAAGGTTGGAATCATTCCACCGGAAAACAACATGGTGAAAAAGAAGATCCCCATAATGCCACTGCGCCCCGGTAAAAACTTCTTTGAGAGCGGATACGCTGTAAGAATGGTGATGACAAGGCTGACCGTTGTACCAATCAGCGTTCTTAGAATAGTAATCGTATACGCATCTATAATCTTGGAGCTGCCTCGAAATAACCAGGCATAATACTCAAATGTAAGGCTTGTCGGTATAACGATAAATGCATTGGGTTGATTGATTACATCACTCATCGGTGTTATTGAGCTTAGCAGAACGGTGATTACTGGAAGCAGTGTCGCCAAAGTTATAACGGAAAGAATTAGCAGGTTAATTACTCCGAAAGCGCTATCAGCATTGAGTCCAAAAACACGGCGGCGTGGTCTGACGGTGTGCGAAAGTATCGGCTTCATCATTTATCCTCCACTTTTTCTAGGAAATAGTAGGTGGTCACGACCATGATGCACGCAATAACGGATTTGAACATGCCAGCAGCCGCAGAAATATGGAATTTATTTTCCAGAACTCCAATTCGGTAAACATAAGTATCAATAATATCGCCTACACCATAAAGCATCGGGTTATACAAGTTAAATACTTGCTCGAATCCTACATTAAGCACACTTCCCATTCGCAGCAGCAGCATGATCATAATAATAGGCATAATACTAGGAAGCGAAATCTTCATCATGCACTGAAACCTTGTAGCACCATCCATCTTGGCCGCCTCATACAAATCCTGCGATACAACGGTCAGTGCTGCCAAGTAAATAATGGCGTTCCAGCCCATCTCTTTCCAAATGTCGGATATAACCAATATGCTTCTGAAATAAACCTCATCACTGAAGAAGTAAATGGCCTTCTCACCCATCATCTTAATGAGTTTGTTAACCGGTCCTTGATCGGATAGGAAGTTAAACATTAAACCAGACATAACAATCCACGATAAAAAGTGAGGCAGATAAAGAATGGTCTGGATACTGCGCTTAAAAATCAAAATACGAACTTCATTGATTAGCAGCGCCAGCAAAATCGGAACAGGAAAACCTAAGATAATTTTATATGCGCTGATTATAAACGTATTTTTCATAGCTGTGATAAACTGAGGGGCTTGAAATAAATACATGAAATTGTCGAAGCCCACAAATTTGCTGCCCCATACCCCATTAAAAATTTGATAATCCTGAAAGGCAATGACCAACCCGAACATCGGTGCATAATGAAAAATGGCGATGTACAGAAGACCGGGGATTAACATCATATAGAAATACTTATAGCGGACGAGATTTTTCAGTAGCCTGGTCAACGCCAGCGGTTGACGTGCGGATCTTACCAACCTCACTGTCTGCGAACCTGAATTTTCACTCATATGAACACCTCGCAATCTATGTACAGTAATTGGCAACTATCTGAATATTCAAATAATAATTTACGTTATCCAACTAGCGCTTCACTCCATTCAGCCCTTCCCGTTTGATACCTCTATCATAGCCCTCTCCTTATCCTGTAGTAAATACACAGTTAACATCTCAGATTGTGCAATTATGAAACAAATGTGCATTTATAAAATTGACACCTGTTTAGATAATTGAATATTCCATAAATTTAACTTGTTCCCCTATAATACAACTTATCATTTCAAAATCCTGTTAACGATTGGAAAGGTGGCACAAAATGACTAAATCTACGTGGCCCAAGCTGGATGACAGCACCATGCTGCAAAGACTTACATTCCCGGAAGGCCGAGTTCGCATGGTATTGGATACGGACACATTTAACGAAGTTGACGATCAATTTGCCTTAGCCTATGCGCTGCTTTCCCCGGAAAAAATCGATTTACTGGCCGTTACAGCCGCACCTTTCTTCAATTGGAACTCGGTCAGCCCGGCGGATGGCATGGAGAAAAGCTATAAGGAAATCCTGAATATTATGCAGCTGATGGATGTGAAGAATGCTCCTCCGGTCTATAAGGGTTCATCGCAATACATGACCAGTCATACTGAGCCAGTGTCGAGCGAAGCTGCGGATAAAATCATTGACCTGGCTCTTTCATCCAGCGAACCGCTGTATGTGGTTGCCATTGGCGCCATTACGAATGTGGCTTCAGCTATCGCAAAATGTCCTGAAATCATTCACAATATGGTCGTCGTGTGGCTTGGTCCGAATGCCTACTGGTGGCCCACTCAGAAAATCTTTAATGTGTCGCAAGACTATCAGGCCTCTTCGCTTATTTTTGACAGTGGCGTGCCTTTAGTCGTACTCCCATGTCATGGGGTTGCGTCCCATTTGCTGACTACGCCATATGAAATTGATGCCTGTTTGCGTGGGCAAAATAAGCTTGGCACCTACTTCAGCGATATGTTCCACGGTCGATTTACCCGGTTTGGACAAAATAAGATGGGATGGTCCAAAGTGCTTTGGGATGTTGCAGCTATTGCCTGGGTACTTAACGAGCAATGGGTGCCTTCTATGGTAAGGCGGACTCCAGTTCTCAATCCCGGATTTACATATTCTTTCGATGATTCTCGTCACTTTTATAAAGAAGCGATAGATATTGATCGGAGTCTAGTGTACATGGACTTATTTGCCAAACTACGGGAGCTGCCTAACTAAATTTGTCACGGTGGCAGTTATCGTTACTATGTTTAGGAGGGAAGCCTCATCAAAAAGCCAACTATTCTTGACGTTGCCGAAAAAGCAAACGTAACTCCCTCCACCGTATCCAGAGTTATGAATGCTTCCAGCCTCGTTAAACCTTGCACAAGACAGCGGGTACTGGAAGCCGCCAAGAGCCTCTGCTACATTCCAAACAAAACGGCTCGCGTGTTCAAATCCGGCAAAAGCCATATCCTCGGACTCGTAATTAGTACGCAGCATATTAGCGAACTCGTCTTAAATGCCGGATTCCAAGCAAGGTTTAAAGCGCTAACCGTCAAAGCGCACAACGAAGGATATAACATGCTCATTATCACTTCAACCGATGCTGAACCCAACTCCTACTTTGAGGTAATCAAAAATCAGGTAGCCGATGGATTTATCATATTAAGTCCGTCTATCAATGAGTCCTTGACCTCCCTGCTTGAAGAAGCCGGCATTCCCTATGTGTTCAATATGAAATATTCCAATAATCCCGAAGATAGTTACTATATCTCCTCGGATGATGTTGAGGGTGGATATATGGCGGCTAAATACTTGCTAGATTTGAACCATACGGATATTCGCTTTATTCTTGGTATTGTAAAAGGGACTATTATGCCTTTCAATGAAGATCGCGTGCTTGGTTTCAAAAAGGCACTCGACGAATACGGCATCGTGTTCAAACAGGAAATGATTGTCACCATACCCGGTCAGATGGAAGAGAGCTACAATTTAATCCATCAATTGTTCCAGACGCAAAAGCCCACTGCTCTGATGGTTTCAAACGAAACAACGACGGTGGCCGCTTTAAATTATTTTTTCGATTATGGTTACCGTATACCGCAGGATGTGTCTGTCATCGGTTTCGGTCCATCAGAATTTTTTCGGCATCATCGGCCGAATTTAACGAATGTCAGCTATGACATTACATGGTCCAGCGACAAGCTGGTCGATCTGCTGCTGCAGCGAATTGAAGGCAGGCCAGTGGTTCTTGAAAGACCAAAAAAACCCGAGCTGATCATTCGGGGAAGTACGGCAAGATATATTCACCCAACTGTCTTGGCAGTAAAAGAACACTGATGAAAAAACTCCGTACGAGTATGGGCTGGTCTCCTAGACCTGCTGCTCAATACGGAGTTTTCATTTTTCATGTATGGCATGTTAAGCTACCTATCGAGAATCCGATCCCGACCTGCTCGCATTTCAGTTAAAAAATCCGGCCACCATTGCTTTTGATCCGATCGTTCATCCAATTTAGCCCTCTCTTCCACTATTCTGGGCAATAACTCCTCCGCTTTCTTCTTCAGCTCTTCTAAGCCGCCGACCTCCGGTACAAGCCATTTTCTGCCGATTTGCGTGTGAAGCACCTCATCAGCCCAATCGTAATCCTGAAACGTGATAGCAAGCTCATTGTCCGACGTTTTGGCAATCTCCCACTCTAGCCGTTTCCCTGTCTTTTTGGGCATTTGCCTTTGCTCGAAATACCACAAAATGATGTGCGCTTCCAACGGTTCGAACTTCGTGTTCAATGTTAAGCTTGTTCTAAAGTCGATGGGGTATTTATAAAATTCAACACCGTCTTGATACAAACCAACCTCACCGAGCATGGAATGACGGGCCTCATCCCACAGTTGTCTGCTCATATCCACATAATAGTCCCACGGTTTCCCCTTCGTCTTGTAAATGATTGGCCCCATCCACTCTGGAACTGTCATTTCCTTCAACCTTTTATAGATCAAGGCATATGTTCTCTCGTCTGAAGGCCGTGTCTCCTCTAGATAATACTCATCTATTTTCCCCGCTGAGTTATACGTATCGGCAAATCGGGCATCCCGGCGTGGTTCAGCTTCCATGTCATAAGGTTTGCCATCTTTGGTACGAGGAGTAGTAGGCGTCCAGTTCGCTGATTTCTCCAAATCACCTGAGAAGCCTCCTGCCGCTTGCAAACAGCATTGCAAATGCTCCTGCCATTGTTGTGCGGCTATTCGATCCTCCTCTGTTATCATCAACGCTTGTATCGCCTGCTCTCCCCATAGCTGCATCTCTTCTTCTTCCACTAAGATGATTTTGAGCACTCGACACGTAGGATGATCCGCTAACGGATTGGTTTCTACCAAATACTTGTTTAAAGATCGAATAAGTTCCTTCTTGGCTACGCCATAAATACCAACCATAAGCTCCAGGGTCGTTTGCGACCGAATCAACTCCTGAAAAAACAATTCAATCGCAGCATCTGGCGTTTTGTCCAAATCATGCGGAGGTTCGCGCATCTCTGTAATTCGCTTACGAAGCATGGCACTATGCTCGGCATCGAGCCACATGTGCAAGCCCGAAGCACACTTTACTTCCCATTCAGGCACATGGGCAAGATGTGCGGCGAAAATGTTCGTCAGTTGGGTTTCCACGTACACATACCTTTTCAATAAACTCACCGAACGGTCAATGTCATAACCGACATTGCAGGCTTGTTCATAGCTGCAAATACCTGCTAAAGGAATTAAGCCCAGATTGTTATTTCTGACTCTTTCCATAGTTGCCTCCTTATCAAAAATAAGAATGGTACCGTTGCCATTTTTACTCAAGCTCCAAGGCGTTATAGAGAAGCAAGTCGCGATATTGCCCGGGTGTGATGCCTTCGCTTCGCTTAAAGGCACGTATAAAACTGTGCACATTATTGTAGCCAACTTTATTACTGATTTGACAAACCGTCCAATCATTCAAGGAAAGCAATTGCTTGGAGCTTACGATGCGCCTTGCAGTCAATAAGTTATAAAAAGTGCTTCCTGTGTACTGCTTCAGTAAGCGATTTATATATGTAGAGGAGCACTTCACTAACTCAGATACATGCTCAAGTCCAAAGTCCTGGTTAAAGTGTTCATCGATGTAGGACTTGATCTCCCACACAATACGTTGGTTTTTGTCCACACGTAATGCAAGCATATGCTTACATATATGCAGGCAAATCTCTTCCAAATAACGGTGAATCTCTTGCTTGGTTGCAAACTGCTCCATGCTGGCACATGGGTCAATATCACATTCCATCATGTCCCTGAGTGTAAATCCAGCTTTATATACCGTTCGAATTATGGCATGCATCAAGTGAAGATACACACGCCTTGCCGCGCTCGTATCTTCTGGCTGAATAGCATCCATACGCAGCTCAATGTAGTCCAGCGTACTTTGCAGCTTCTTGACTGTGCTCCGCATCATCGTACTGCAGAGCTTTTCTTCCAGTTCAAAAAGTGTTGCGTACTCATAACTCTTATGTTGATTCCGATCATCAAATGGGAGGCTTTCCCCATTCCTCGAAGCCGTCGTTGGCATACGTGCAACATAATTCAAATTGTAGAAATTGGTTCCTTTGTTTAAAAAATGATATGTACGCGTCATCTTCTTGGAAATTTGCAACGAATTATGCAAGGTCATACCCCTCTCTTTATTGAAATTTTCATAAGAAATGGTACCGTTGCCATTTTGCTTCACAAAGAACTGAAAGCACTTACAACATTATATTAGACCCGCTTTCAAAGGATGTCAACCTGAATTCCCACGTTTTTATTGAACAATTTACTGTAATTTTTTCAGATAAAATGATATAATGGCATCGTTATCATTAATTCATTCCACGCTTTCCAAAGGAGAGAGTCTCCATCAAAAAGCCTACTATCCGTGACGTCGCCTTGAAGGCGAATGTCACTGCTTCTACCGTCTCTAGAGTATTAAATGATTCTGACCTCGTGAAACCCCGAACAAGGCAAAAGGTTCTAGAGGTCATCGAAAGTCTCGGCTACATTCCAAACAAGACAGCTCGCATCTTCAAGTCCGGCAAAAGCTATATTCTTGGACTAGTAATTAGCCAGGCTCATATTAGCGAGATCATGTCGAATGCTGGATTTCAAGCGCAATTTAAAGGCTTGACCGAGAAAGCCCACAAAGAAGGTTACAACATTTTAATTATCACGTCCGCTGAAGGGGACGCTTATTCCTATTTTGAGGTAATCAAAAATCAACTCGCGGACGGCTTTATTATTTTCAGCCCCTCTCAAAATGATACGTTGACTTCCTTGCTAGACGAAGCTGAAATCCCTTACGTCTTCAATATGAAATACTCTAACAACCCTCAAGACCGTTACTACGTATCCTCGGACGACTTCGAAGGCGGTTATATCGCAGCTAAATATCTGCTCGATTTGAACCATACGGATATTCGTATGTTGGTGGGAAGTGTCAAAGGCAGCATGTTATCCTTCAATGTCGAAAGAATAAATGGCTTTAAGAAAGCCTTGGCCCAGTATGGTGTGCCGTTCAAAGAAGAAATGATCGTCCCTATTATTGGACAAATGGATCAAAGCTATAATGCGATCTATCAATTATTTCAGACGCAAAAACCTTCAGCGCTCCTGATCTCGAATGAGATTACAACGGTCGCAGCCTTGAACTACTTCGCTGATCAGGGGTACAGAGTGCCACAGGATGTATCTGTCATTGGCTTCGGGCCTTCCGAGTTTTTTCGCACGCTGCGTCCCAATTTAACAAATGTCGGCTACGATATAACCTGGACCAGCTCCAAGCTTGTAGATCTTCTGCTGCAGCGGATTGAAGGCAAGACACCGTCTTTTGAGATGCCCAAAAAACCGGAATTAGTCATCCGTGACAGCACTGCTCGATTACGGCAAGAGTGACACTTGGTCACTGTACAAGTTGCAACTCCCGCGGTGCAACGTGGCAAGTTCAAGGTACTCTTCTTACTTTAAACGGCTTGCACGTCGCAAATAATGAACCTTATAAGGCAACATATCCTCGGAGGGAACTACAGGGCGCTATTTTGGCAAATATCCGGCATGCCATGGAAGTAGAGGAACCACAGGGTCTTTTTTCCATGAAATAAGCAGAATTCCCCTAGAAATAGCCAAAATAACGTACCATAGTTCCCTCCAGTTCGCTTTGAAGTCACTTTCCGCTAGAATTGCGTCTCGTCATTCCCTTATGTTCCACCGTACCATACCGCCAAAGGGTAACTCCTCAACCACTCCAACCTTCTATAAGCCCAAAAAAAAGGCACCCAAAGGGCACCTTTTTCAAACCTTAAAAAACAAAATCATCATCCGTCAAAGCTTCAACGTGAATCGTACGCACATAGCCGTTCCCTTTTTTCGAGAAAAAGTCATGCTGCTTCGTCTTCGTGCTGAGTCCGTTCAGAACAATCGGGTTGATATCCTCTTCCGGGAACAACGGCTCTACCCCTAAGTTCATGAACGCTTTGTTCGCGTTGTAGCGCAGGAATGCTTTCACATCATCCGCTAACCCCAGAGGCCCATACAGGCTTTCCGTATAACCTTCCTCATTCGCATGAAGCTCTTTCAGCAGTGCAGACAGCGTCTCATATGCCTCATCTTGCTCAGCAGGGCTAAGCTCTGCGTAAACTTCCTGAGCCAATACACCAATATACAGACCGTGAATACTCTCGTCGCGTAAAATCAAATCAATGATTTCCCCGCTGCTTGTCATTTTACCCTGTCCGGCCAAATAAAGCGGGTAATAGAAGCCGCTGTAGAACAAGTAGCTCTCCAGCAAAACCGACGACGCCATCGCTAAGTACAGCTCTTTGGTCGTTGTAATATTCTCATAATAATGGGAAATTTTATTCGCTTTGAACTGCAGATAAGGATTCTGCTCTACCCATGCAAATAATTCATTGATCTCTTCCGTAGTCGACAGTGTCGTGAAAATAGAGCTGTACGACTTCGCATGAATTTGCTCCATCATGCCCATGAAGCTGAGCACCGCTTTGCGCTGCAGCCCGTCAACATGCTCAAGAATCTTCGGCATGCCAACGCCGCCTTGCATCGTATCAAGCAGCGTGAGGCCGCCCAGCACCTTCATGTAGAGTTCACGCTCAGCCCCGCTCAGCGTGATCCAGGACATTTTATCGTCAGACAATGGAATTTCCTCGTCCGTCCAGAACTGCATAATGTTCTGATTCCAGAATGTTATCGTGAAATCATCATCCGGCCGGTTCCAGTTCACCGCTTTTTTGACGATTGGCTGATTAATGGTAGTTGCCGTGCTCATCTATGTTCAATCCCCTTCCCAATTACACCGAACAGCTGACACATTCCTCAACGGATAGTTGATTCGTTCGCGTGTAGTAGAGCGATTTAAGTCCTTTGTGTGCCGCATACAGATACAATCTAGCAAGTTGTCTCGTAGACACATCACTATTTACGTGCAAAATAGTTGAAATGCCTTGATCCACATGCGTTTGAATTTCCGCAATCAAATCGAGAATCTTGAATTGATCCATTTGATACGCGGATTTATAGTAAAAATAATTGTCACGAGCCATGAATGGCATCGGGTAGTATGTCGTTGAGTTCGCATATGTACGAGTCTCGATCGGTTCAACAATTGGCATTACGCTCGAAGTTGAGTTTTGGATATACGAAATACTTTGTGTTGGCGCAACAGCCAAACGGTATGCATGGTACAAACCGTGCTTCTGGACTTCTGCCTTCAGCTTGCTCCAATCGTCCCGGGATGGTATCTCCATACCTGCAAACAGTTCCTTCACTTTATCCGTAACCGGACGGTAATCTGTCTCTGTGTAACGGTTAAAATAAGCGCCGTTCGCATATTCGGACAGCTCAAAGCCCTCGAAGACCTGCCCTTTCGCCTTGGCAATTTCCATACTTTTTTCGATCGAATAGTAGTTCATCGCCATGAAGAACGTGCGGACGAAATCCTTCGCTTCATCGCTCTCATAGCTGATTTTGTTCTTGGATAGATAGCCGTGCAGATTCATGACTCCCAGACCAACCGAGTGCAGCTCACGATTCGCTTTAGCTACGCCTGGCGCATTGCTGATCGTCGTCATGTCACTGACTGCTGTCAGAGCCGTCATGCCTTCATGAACGGTTTCACGCAATTTCTTGTGCCCCATCACATTCGCAATGTTCATAGAAGCCAAGTTACAGCTGATATCACGCAGAATCACATCATCTTGACCGTAATCATTGATTTCCGATGTTTCTTGCAATTGGAAAATCTCTGTGCAGAGATTGGACATTTTGATCGTTCCGATACCTTTCAGGGCATGATCCCTGTTCGCATTCGTACGATTCATCATATAAGGATAACCGGATTCCAGTTGCGTTGTCGCAATTTTGACCAGCATGTCACGCGCGCTCATCACGACTTTTTTCTTCACTTTCGGGTTCGCTAGCAGCTCATCGTACATTTCATCAATATCCAGGTCATCCAGATGCTTGCCGTAAGCTTGCCACACCGTATAAGGCGCAAATACATGAAGAGGTTTGTTCTCTTCCGCCAGCTTGTAGAACTTATTCGGTACGATAAGACCGATGGAAAGTGTTTTCAGACGCGATTTCTCATCTGCATTAATTTTCTTGCTATCCAGGAACTCCATAAGATCCCAGCCGAAAATGTTATAATAAGCCGCTCCGGAGCCTTTGCGCTGCCCCATTTGATCCGCGTAGGAGAATGCATCCTCCATCAGCTTAAGAACAGGCATAATCCCTTTGGCTGCGCGTTCTACGCCTTTGATGGACTCACCGCGCCCGCGAAGTTTGGACAAGTTAACGGCTACGCCGCCGCCAATTTTGGAAAGCTGCATGCATGTCGCCAGCACGTAGTTAATCGAGTTGAGAGAGTCATCCATCTCCAGCAGGAAGCACGAAACCATCTCCCCACGGCGGCTTTTTCCTGCGTTCAGGAATGTCGGCGTCGCCGGCTGCAAACGCTGCTCCATCATCGACACAGCAAGCGTACTGGCAGTTTCAACGTTACCGCGTCCCAAGTAAAGCGCTA
Organism: Paenibacillus sp. P36; assembly: GCF_045866505.1. Taxonomy (NCBI): domain Bacteria; kingdom Bacillati; phylum Bacillota; class Bacilli; order Caryophanales; family Paenibacillaceae; genus Paenibacillus; species Paenibacillus sp. P36. Next base: position 1,645,480 of record NZ_AP038372.1, on the reverse strand, counting down.
CAATCGCAACGCGATCCGGGAAATGCTCCAGGTATAAGGATTTATCGTCACTGCGCAAAGCGTAATCTGTATAGAATTTCGAAGCTGCCATATAGGAGGCGAACTCGAACTGATGATCGTGGGCCACTTGATACACTTGATTTACTTCTTCTGTTGTGTAGTACTCATAAACATTCTCATAATAGTTGTTATCAATCATATAACGAACTTTTGAAGAGGTATCGGGGAAAGTGAGGCTTTTACTGTGAACATCCTGCATAAAAACTTCAACAGCTTCTTTATCCTTCTCTAGTTGAAAAAAACCATCCGCTCCGCGTTGCATTAATAAATTATTCAGCTCAATGTGCCGCAATTGCATGTACCCCCTGAACAAATCGTTCTACATCATTTTTGGTGCCGGATAACTCAAACTTCGTTAACACAGGCACATCATACAGTTGTGAAATGGTGTCTGCGCTTTTGGCAAACCCGTCTCCCCAGTTGCGGTTGCCGCTTGCTGCCACTCCGATCAAATTGGAGGCGTTCGTTTCCAGGAAGGAACTTACCTTCTCAGGAACTTGGCCAAATCCGGTGGTGTAGGTAACGAGCACGAATGGCTCGTCCACTTTCAACGCTTCCTCGATTTGGATCGCCGGCATTTGAAGTTTATTAATAAATCGGCGAACATTCCCCGTTTTCGAATCGTAAGCAATCAGCATGGGCTCCGTCTCCTAACATTTCTATCATTGGTTCAAGCATTCTCGTACTTGTGTCAGTCTTATGTAGATAACCTATATGTAGTTAGTAATATAAATCTTACCGTCCATCCATATCTAGTATTGTCCTCTGTCTCCTCGACAAAATAAGCGCATTTCCGCAAGCAGGAAAACGGCTGAAAATAGCGGTAAATCGGGTATTTTCCCGGTATTACGCGGTATTTCCGCTGCGAATTCAGGAGTTGCCGAATTCGCTTTTTCCCACGACATCTAGTTGATAGATTCAAATTTATATCAATATATTGTGTTTGTCAACGTGTATTATGACACATTTCCGAGCCCAAAATAGGCAAACCCAGACGGGGCGTGGCTCGAGAGGATTTGAAAAAATATTTTCATTTTAGACTTGAAATTTTCACATTTGTCGAAAGGAACTTCGCTTGGAATCTCTTCTTTTCCCCTACTAGATCTAGTTCCGTACCCCTCTCAAAAAAAGCCTCTCAAACCGTCTCAGAGGCCATCTTAAGACATTGTAAACGACAATCCGACCCTACTATCCTGAGACATAAAAAAAGCTATCCACGCGCACATGAGGGTGCCATGAATAGCTCATTGATTTAGCACATTAATTTCGTCCGTTACTAGCCGTTGCGTTTTTGGAAATCAATCATGAAATCTGCGAGCGCTTTGCAGGAAGCGTAAGGAACCGCATTGTAGGTAGATGCTCTCAAGCCCCCTACACTGCGATGGCCTTTCAACCCGACAAATCCGTTCTGCTCGGTTTCCTTGATGAATTTCTTCTCCAGCTCTTCATCCTGCAAACGGAACGTGATGTTCATTGCCGAACGGCTGCCCTTATCGACTGGACCACGGTAGAAACCGCCGCTTTGATCGATGGCGCTGTAGATCAAACCTGATTTCTCCAGATTGTTTTTCTCGATAACAGCTAGTCCGCCTTGTTCCTGAATCCATTTCAGCACAAGGTTCACCATGTAGATGGAATACACCGGAGGCGTATTGTACAGGGAATTGTTTTTGCCGTGAATGTCATAACGAAGCATGGTCGGGATTGTTTTCGGCAAGTCCTGCAGAAGATCTTCTTTGACGATGACGACCGTCACGCCGGATGGACCTAGATTTTTTTGGGCACCGGCATAAATCATGCCGAATTTCGAGACATCAACCGGACGGCTCAAGATATCGCTGGACATATCCCCGATAAGCGGCACATTGCCTGTGTCCGGGTAGCTTTGGAACTGAGCGCCTTCGATCGTTTCATTGGAAGTCAAGTGGAGGTAAGCGGAATCCGGATGAATGTTGATTTCACTGAGATCCGGAATTTTCATAAATTTGTTCTCTTTGGAGCTGGCAGCAATCGCTACTTCTCCGAAAAGGTTTGCTTCTTGTACCGCTTTCTCAGCCCAAGCGCCGGTCAGCACATAGCTGCCCACTTTGCCCGGCTTCAAGAAATTCATAGGAATCATAGCGAACTGCGTACTTGCTCCGCCTTGTAAGAACTGTACTTGATAACCGTCAGGAATAGCAAAAATTTGCTTCAATAATTGCTGCGTTTCCGTATGTACTTGCTCGTACTCCGCGCTGCGATGCGAAATTTCCATGATCGACATGCCGATTCCCTTAAATTCGACAAGTTCCTCTTGCGCTTTCTGCAAAACTTCGAGCGGTAATGCCGCAGGCCCTGCGTTAAAGTTATAGGCCCGATTTCCCATGAATGACCACACCTTTGCTTTTGTATTATGGCTATGATAGCAATATTCTCCTCATGCATCAAGTAAAACCTTAGTTGGCAATGCTAGTTGAAGCAGGAAACCGGAACCAGGCTACACGACATAAAAATCCAAAAAGGAGCCCACACTCGCATGCATCCCTCCGCTCATTCGACAAAAGCGCTTTCAACACCGTCCGACACGTACCGGCTTTTTGTCGGCATCCGGCTCCCGCAAGCAACGCAGCGGGAGCTGGCACTCGTAGCAGCCGCCCTCAAGGAGCGGCTGCCTTTCCAGAAGTGGACGCATCCGCAGGACGTCCACGTCACGTTAAGCTTTCTCGGCGACGCATCCGCCGAGAAAGCGGAATCGCTGGCGCACGACCTGCGCCAGCTTGCAGCAGCTGCGCTGCCGCTGACCCTGCACGCCGACGGGCTCGGCGTGTTCGGACCTCCGGCAGCGCCGTCGGTGCTGTGGGCGGGCGTCGCCGGCGACCTGGACGCGCTGGCTGCGCTGCAGCGCGAGGTCGCGGGCGCCTGCGCCCGCCATGGCTTTCCGGCCGAGGCTCGCGCCTACCGGCCGCATCTCACGCTAGCCCGCCGCTATCGGCTGGCGGCGGAACCGTTTTCGCGCGCCTCCCTGGCAGGCGCGCCTTCGTTGCCCGCGTGGCGGGTAGAGGACATTGTCCTCTACCGCAGCCACTTGGGCCGGCAGCCTTCGTATGAGCCGCTGGGCGTTTTTCCTTTGAGCCCCGGCGTATAATTTCCATTATTTTCACAAATAATGTATAAACTTGCCTACTGTTTCTGATTGCCTATTGCTTCTGACATCATCTGCCGCCAAGTTCTTTTTGACATGTAAGGAGGAAATCACATGCCCGATGCTTATGAAGTCATCGTACGCACCCTTTTAGCCGTAATCGTATTGTTCATCATGACCAAGATTCTTGGCAAAAGACAAGTGTCCCAATTATCTCTGTTCGAGTACATCACGGGTATTACCATCGGAAATCTGGCTGGAGCGATATCCTTGGATATCGATTCGAAATGGTACCTCGGCCTGATCTCGTTAACCGTTTGGATCGCGTGTTCGCTAGGCATTGAACTATTACAGCTTAAAAGCAAAAAAATGCGCGATTTTATTGACAGCAAAGCCACTGTACTCGTTAGAGACGGGAAGGTTTTAGAAGATAATTTAAAAAAAGAGCGGCTCACCACCGATGAACTTATGGAACAACTGCGCAAGCGTTCGGTTTTTAAAGTAGCGGATGTTGAATTTGCAATCATGGAGCCAAGCGGTGAAATCAACGTATTGCTGCATCGGGAGAATTTGCCGCTCACTGCGAAGCATTTGGGCATCAAGGTTGCACCGGAGAAAGAGCCGCAAGCCGTCATTATGGACGGTGAGATATTAGATGAAGCATTAGCAACCCTTTCATTTAACCGGGGATGGCTGAAGACGGAGTTGGACAAGGTCGGGGTAACCGTCGAAAATGTATTTCTAGGGCAAGTCGACTCTTACGGCGAGCTGTATCTTGACTTATTTGACGATAAAATCAATGTTCCCATACCGCAGGAAAAAGCAACTCTCTTCGCGACTCTGAAACAGTGCGAAGCAGACCTCATGCTGTACGGACTGACAACCAACAATAAGCAAGCCAAAGCGATGTACGAGCAATGCTCCAAGCAAATGGAGGATATTCTCGATCAACTTAAACCTATATTAACGCGATAATCTGAAGGCTCCCCGCTGTGGTTTCACGACTGGGGAGCCTTCTTGTTTTAATCCAGCAGCACCTGTGAGGCCGGGCCGCCTGCAAGCTCTATCATCCGTTTGACCTGCTCGACTGTATTCCGCTCGATTGAGAGAGGCGGCAGCTCCTGTTCGCCGAAAAAGCCGACTTCGGTCGTTTCCAAGCTGACCTCTAGCGCCTCACCGCCAACCAATTCGCATAAGATAAATATTTTGTAGACATAGTTGGGGGCAGGCGGATGTGCGTGGCACTTCTTGTCCAGAACCGCCAACAAACGCACAGGCTTGACTTGGTAACCGGCTTCCTCGCGCGTCTCTTTGACAGCGACTTCGCTCGGTGTGTAGCCAATATCCGCCCAACCACCTGGCAAAGCCCATGCGCCGTCGGCTCTTTCCTTCACAAGGAGCACTTTGTTCTCCTTTAGGACAACCGCTCGAATATCAACCTTCGGCGTCTGATACCCCGTATCGCTGGCGAATAATTCCGTCACTTTGTCAATCGGAGTGTCCGTGAAGTGGCTCATCATCTCCACACTGATCTTGCGCAGCGCCTCGTAGCGCTCCAAATCATAGCCGTTCTCACCGTAGGCAAGCCCGGCTTGACTAATCGCTTGAATTTCTTTAGCCCATTGCAGCCATGGAATATTCATCCATTACCCAACTCCATCCCGATAAATGTTTTAATTCCGGTATAGATAGCGACCATTTCTTCCAATTTCATGCGAACGAGCCCGCTGGAAGAGGGACATACGTACTCTACTACGCCTGGTACGATGGGATCTGGCTGGCTGCCCCAAGCCATCCCTCTGCGTCCGCTATACTGCTCGTAAACCCCTTTGCCTACAAAACATACAACCCTTGGCTGCATGTTTTGAATCTTCTCTCTGAGAATAATTCGGCCTTGTCGGTACTCCTCAGGCGTTATTTCAGCAGCCGTCAGTGAGGGTCTCGCCACGATATTCGTAAACCCGTAGCCAAGTTCAAGCAGGTCTTCATCTTCTTGTGGCTTATAGAGCCGAGGCGTTAACCCAGCTTGAAACAATATGCGATAAAAGCGATTGTTCGGATTCGCATAGTGATGGCCGGTTTCACCCGATCGAATACTAGGGTTATATCCTACAAAAAGGATAGATAAATGCTCCTTCAAATGATCCGAGATCGGTTTTATATCCACCATCCTTCAGCACTCCTTCCACGCTTGTATCACTTTTTCTAACTATATCTAGCTCCTTCAATAAGGTTACCACTTTCCCTATATAAACTTCAACGATTCATAAGGTTTCCCAAGAACAGCCGAAGCATCTCCTTTTAACCAGCGATCCACCAGCGTACTGTACACAGAGCGGAAATCAACCTCATATTTCAAATCCCCGTTATCCAAATTGCTTAAACTCGGGTAAGCGCCATAGATACCGCCTTTCACTTTCCCGCCAATCACAAACATCGGTGCTGCCGTGCCATGATCCGTGCCGCCGCTCCCATTTTCCTTCACACGACGTCCAAATTCCGAAAACATCATAATAGCAACCCGATCCTGCAAACCTTGCGCTTCCAAATCCTTATAAAAAGCCGTCAGACCCTGATCCACCTGTGTCAAAACCCTGGCATGCTGTTCCTTTTCATCGGCATGATCATCGAAACCGCCGATTTGGACATTAAATACGCGCGTTCCCGATTTTCCCGCCAGCAGCTTGGCAACGAGTTGAAGATCACTGGCAAAATTCGTTTTGGGATACTCAACTTTATTGGTATAAGTGGCTGTTAAAGATTGTATGGCTTCAACGCTTTTATAAGCTTCATACCCGCGCCCCGAAACGACCCGCAGCTGTTCCATCTGGTTCTGATCCGTATACATGTCCAAAAAAGCTTTGGTTATCCGATTCTTATCCATCATCGGCGTTTTGGGATCGATCACATGATACGATTCCAGCGATTGAATGACGGGAAAGCTCATCTTCTCCGAGGCAAAAGCTTTGCTGCCCGCCGCACCGACCTGAACCGCTTTGAGCGGGTTCGCATTATCGCGCAGCGAAGACTCTATATAGCGGGCTAACCAGCCGCTCCGGCTAATTTTCGCAGGCTCTGCGGTCTGCCAAATTTCCATAGAACGGAAATGGGAATGATCCGGCTCCGGGTAACCGACGCCTTGAATGATCGCCATGTTTCCATTTTTGAAAAGGGCAGCGAGCCCTGCCAGACTAGGATGCAAGCCCACTTGAGAATCAAGGGCAAGCACGTCCTTTTGCTGATAAGCCAGCGTCGGCCTTGAATCGTAATAGACGCCTTGCCCATATGGAATCAGCGTATTGATGCCGTCATTGCCTCCGCTAAGCTGCACAACAACCAGCACCGGCTCGTCGACATCGTCACTGGCTCCCCCGGCGAATATCGATTTTCCTGTTTCAGTAAACAAAATGCCGCCAAGGCTTAACGTAGCAAACATTGCCGTCCCTTTCAGCAGAAATTCCCTTCTTGTCATTTTCATGCCCTTCACCCCCGTTATTTCATTTGCGCTTCCGGACTAATCAAAAGGAGCTGCACCAAGCCTCGTAAACCGGCATTTTTCTGCTTTGTATGTAAGATGGTATCTTCCACATAAGCGCTTAAACCTTGCATCGTCTTATCAGACAGTTGAGTGATTCCCAGACGCTGACTCCACAACTTCACCCATTCCTCCGGCCGTTCCGCCTGCTTCGGTGAAGTGCCCACCAACTTGTTGTTCATTTGCGTAGCAATGGACTCAGCGAATTGATACCTCGCGAGCAGCAAATTGGTGTTCAGCCATGATGCGCCGCCTCTCCAGCCTGCAACGTCCGGCGGTGAAAACAGTTCCTGCCCCATCTTCCTCATCGCTTGCGCATGCCCTTTGGCCACATGCAGCTGCGTGGTTTTGAGAATGCCAGCAACATAATCAGCCGGCGTTTTAATAAGGGATAACCGCAAATCGGGGTTATAGAAATCATCCGACAAGAGCAGGTCGTGAAGCACTTCGCCGATTGTCGCCTTCTCAGTGATCAGCTTTGCCACTTGCTGTACCCAGTTGTCTGATGGATTGTCTGTGGCGAAGTATTTGAGCAATTTCAAGGCCAGAAAGGTAGCAGCCGATTTTTGATGAAAAATAATATCAATAGCCTCATCGCCGTCGAGATTCCCCTTCTCACCTAGCAGCATTTTCGAATCATTGTCATGCTGTTTGGGATTAAACGCCACTTTGTTCTCTTTCTCATTATAGGTCCAGCCTGTGAAAGCCCTCGCCGCTTCCTTCACATCCGTTTCGGTATATTGACCAATTCCTAGTGTAAAAAGCTCCATCACTTCACGCGCGTAATTTTCATTCGGTTTGTTTTTCTTATTGCGATTCACATCAAGCCAGATCATCATAGCCGGATCTTTGCCGATAGCGAGTACCAGCTCCTTATAATTGCCTAATGCATACTTCCGGAACAGCTCATTTTGCTGAACCATCAATGTGACATTCTTAACTTTGTAATTTGCTGTTGCAAAATGTCCATGCCAAAACAACGTCATCTTCTCAATCAACGGCGCGCTGGAATTCACCATCCGGTATAACCAGTACATTTGCTGATCGCCAAGCTGTAACGGATCCAGAGCTTTTTTGCTGTCTGCGCTTAATTGATCAAAAGGTGTCAGCGCCGCCGTTTCGGTCAATGCTTCTCCTGCGATAAGCCGTCGCACCGTCTCCTCGCGCCCCAGCGCCACACAAGCGTTAACTTCACTCTCAGCCCCTCCAAATCCGGCCCGAAGCAATAAATGAACAACTTCTGTATTCGTCCAAGTTATTCCCATGATTTCCCTCCCCGCCTAATTTTCCATACCTTAGCACATAAATATGTCAAAAGTATGTAGGAATAAAAAAGATAGAGACTCAGAACCTGTCTGAATCTCTATCTTTATAAGGAATCCTCGCTTGCATCATCAAAAGCTCATAGGTAGCCGAAACGCCTCCTAATACGCTAAACTTCGTCTCATACGCTTTGTACATATCGACGAACAAACGCCGTCTGCCGATGCCGGGTGCAACCGCTGCTTCTGATGTGCTGGCTCCCATTGCTTTAACTGTATGCAAAAAATCCTTTGGAGTCGGATACGTCTCCACGTGAAGCAAGCGATCTTCTTGAATGTTCGTGTGCGTAAAGCCGCTGTCAACGAGCATTTCTCTCCACCCTGGACCGGATTGAAAAGTCAACCCATGCCGCTGTGGTTGCTGTCCATGCTGTCGATATACTTCCCTGAATGACTCATGCAGCTCATAAAATGTTGCCGGCCCGAATGTCGTAAACACCAACACGCCTCCCGGGCGAAGAAGACGCCGAAGGTGCTGAAGCGTCTGTTCCGGTTGCTGCAGCCACTGAAAGCAGGCGCCGGAGACGATCAGATCGAAGGAAGCCGGCAGTGCGGTTGCCGACCACTTTTCCACATCGCCATGGATGAAGCGGATGTCCCTGTCAGCTGGCTGGCTGCCTCGAACACGCTGCTCAGCCGCCTGAAGCATGCCAGGTGCAATATCCAGAGCGGTGATCGACGCTTTGGGGTATTTTTCAACTAACCCGCTCGTCACAATGCCTGTGCCACATCCGATCTCAAGAATGCTGCCTACTCGCGCTTGCTTACTCTCTCTTGCGCTTTCATGGAGAGCTGCTGCAAGCTGATCAGCCATCATTTTCTGCACATTGGCATGTTCATCATAGGATCCCGCCGAGCTCCGATTAAATTGACGTTCAATTTCCATGGAGCTGTTCATCACGCCACCGCCTCATTTCCGCTGCGATCTCTTCTTCCCTTCCCAGAAACGGTGCATGACCGCAATCAGGAATGACATATAAATGAGCGCGAGACAGTCCCGCTGCAAGCTCTTCCGCCCCTTTGTAAGGACATATCCGATCTTCCCTGCCATGGAACAGCAGCACCGGACACGCAATTTCCGAGAGTACAGCACTGACTTCCACCTTACGCAAAACTTGAAGCCCTGCCAGCAGAGCGGGCGCTGACCAGCTGCCTATTGGAGGAAGTTGGTCGCCGATCCCTGACTCCCGCTCTGTTTCCGTCCATAACATCTGGCGAAAATTGGTTTCAACGGCAAGAGCGTCTTGCGCAGCAGCTTTCATCATCTGCCTAACATAAGCATCGGGCTGGCCTAGATGAGCCTCATCTCTAGAACGAATAAAACGTGCCGTCGCCGCGAATAAGATAAGACCGTCTGCAAGCCCTTTTGCTGCTAAATGGAGCGCCAGCAATCCGCCAAGCGACCAGCCGCCAATAAAAAGAGGTCGATGCAGCGCCGATATTTTCCATTTTCTCACCATTTCCTCCGTGTACGTCAACAAGTCTTCAGATGTTTCAGCCTCGCTATAGTTGAGATACACATGATGATATTCAGGCAGCGCCTTACAGAGCTGATCAAATACCTCGGGCGGCATACTCCACCCAGGCAACCATACAATCGTTCCGCTCTTCTCTGGAGTCATCGTCATCGTCCCATCACTCCAAGCTGCAGCCCTACTTCACGAATGCACGCCGCTGCGTCCCGCAGTTCTTTATCTGTATGGGCTGCGGATAAAGAGAAGCGGATACGCGCTGTCCCTTCTTGAACCGTCGGCGGACGGATCGCCACCGCTGCGATGCCTTTCTCTTCCAGCGCAGCGCTGAAACGCAAGGCAGTTTCATTATCGCCGACGATCATCGGTACGATAGGAGAATCGCCGATCCCGAGGAGAAAGCCGAACTTTTCCAAATGAGATCGGAAAGAACGAAGATTGGCATACAGCCGTTCGCGCCGCCAGTGTTCCTGCTGCACCAGCACTAGAGCTTGAGCAATGCCTGCGACCAGCGCAGGGGGCATGGCTGTTGAATAAATAAGCGTGCGCGCTTTGTTTACGAGAAAATCAATAAGCGTCCGACTTCCGCACACATACGCTCCATAGGCGCCAAAGGCTTTGCTGAACGTTCCCATATGGATGTCCACCTCGTCCTTGACCCCACGCACATGGCATAATCCCTCGCCATGTCTTCCATAGATTCCTCCGCTGTGCGCTTCGTCCACCATCAACATCGCTCCATACTCCTGCTTGAGCAGGATCAGATCTTCCAAGCGGGCCTGATCTCCGTCCATGGAGAAGACCGCATCCGTCACGATCAGCTTTCGCTTCCTGTCGCGGTGTTTATGCAATAACGCTCCCAAATGTTCCATATCGTTATGCCGGTAACGCGCCAACTCTGCACGGCTCATTAGAATACCGTCAACAATGCTGGCATGATTCAGTTGATCGCTAAACACCACATCATCCCGGCCAACCACGGCACGGATAACTCCTGTATTAGCCATATACCCATTGGCAAATACAAGGGCTGCTTCGCAGCTCTGCCAATCGGCAATGGCTTCTTCCAGTTCTGTATAAGCCGGCCGATTGCCAGTCACAAGGCGGGATGCCCCCGCGCCAACCCCTTCTTGAAGCAGCACCTCCCGCATCGCCTCGATCATCGCAGGATGCTGGGACAGCCCAAGATAGTCGTTTCCGGACAAGTTGAGCAGGTTGGGCAGGTTATTCGCCCCTGTCCCGCGAAACATGCGCCCAGGAAGCCCTGCTATCGCTGAACTTGCCCGCAAAGATCGCTTCAAGGAAGCCTCTTCCAGAGAGACAAGTTCCTGTTCCATCCATTTCAATGAAGATTCCGTATTCATTGTTCGTACCACCTTACAAAGCGTTAAGTTCAATCTCAAAACCCAAATCTTCAATCATTTGGTGATCCACGCCAATCGATTGACCTGCCGTTGTTAGATAATCACCGACAAATAGCGAATTCGCCGCGTACAGCGACATTGGCTGCAGCGTACGTAGATTCACTTCACGGCCTCCTGCTACACGAATTTCTTTGGACGGACAGATAAAGCGGAATAATGCGAGTACTTTCAAAGCCTTCATCGCCGGAGTGCGGCCGGAGTGCTCCAATGGCGTTCCAGGGATGGCATTGAGGAAATTAATTGGAATCGAATCGCTGTCCAGTTCACGCAGCGCATAGGCCATTTCTATAATTTCTTGATTGCTTTCGCCCATCCCGATAATGACGCCGGAGCAGGGGGACATGCCGTACGTTTTGACTTTTTCCACCGTTTCAACACGCTGATCGTACGTATGCGTCGTCGTTATCGACGGGTAGTTCGCTTTGCTCGTATTGAGATTATGGTTGTACCGATGTACTCCTGCTTCTGCAAGCCGCTGCGCTTGCTCATCCTTCAAAATGCCTAAACAAGCGCAAATTTTTAGCGGCATCGTTTCACGGATTTCTCTTACGGCATCCACGACTTGTGCCAATTCCTTGTCTGTCGGTCCCTTGCCTGCCGCTACAATGCAGTAGGTTCCTGCTTTACGCGCCATAGCTTCACGTGCGCCGGCAAGCAGCGTATCTTTATCAAGTAAGGTATATTTACTTACCGGCGCCGTGGAAACAATCGATTGCGAGCAATACCCGCAGTCCTCGGGGCAGAGGCCGCTTTTCGCATTAATAATCATGTTCAATTTGACCTTTTTGCCATAATAGTGCTTTCTGACTTGAAAAGCGGCTTGCAGCAGCGGCAGCACCTCATCATCGCTTGCTTCGAGCACAGCCAGCCCTTCTTCTTCCGTCAAACGTTCGCCGTTTAATGCTTTTTGGGCCAACAAAGGCCACTCCTTATGGGTTGAAATGCTGTTCATATTCAAGTTCATGTTCTCCTCCTTGGCGTTCATTGGGGCACAATGTTTAGCGCTTTTTTAATCGGTGCAAGTTGTATAGATTTCCTGGCGGTATGTATTAAAAGGTCTGTATGAACCTCATCAGCTGGCAAAAAAGGAAACCGGCCGAGAACGGGAAGACCGCTATACTGCTCGATAAGCTCCGCGTTTGTGACAACGCTCGGATCGTTTTGAATGTCTGGATCATCCCCATCATTTAAGATGACGCCTATAATCGGAATTTTATAATGCCGTAAAAAAGCTGCTGTCAAAATCGTATGGTTAATTGTGCCTAGACCGGAACGGGCAACAATCAGTGCAGGTATTTGAAGCTCTGCGATCAAATCCACCATCAAGGCATCATCGTTCAGCGGAACGGCCACGCCTCCTGCGCCTTCGACCAGCAGGGCATCGTATCGCTCCATAAGCGGTTTGCCCGCGGCGATCAGCTCCTGCATCGTCAAAGTCACGCCGGCTTGCCTGGCAGCAAGCATTGGAGCCAGCGGCGCTTCAAATGTGAATGGCGCAACGGCGTCCGGCCGCTCATTTATCCCCGTCAGCTGCAGCAGTTGTTCGGCATCTGTTTCACCACTGCCCAGAAGCGCGCCTGATTGTACAGGCTTCCACACGCCCGCCTCGCAGCCGTCCGCACGAAGCGCCGCTGCTATGGCAGCTGTCACCATCGTTTTGCCGACTCCGGTGTCCGTCCCTGTGATGAACAGTCCCCGTATCGGCTCCTCGTTGTCTTTGTTCATCGTCGACCTCATCCTTCCGTGACCTGAATAATGGATGCCGCCAAAATCTCCGTCATCTCTCCAAGCTCGGCCTCCGTGCTGGCTAATGGCGGGATGAAGACAATCACATTGCCCAGCGGGCGTGTCAGCATGCCAAGCTCTCTAGCCTTCTGGCTCGCCCGCACGCCAATTCGCTCTCCCCACTCGTACGGTTCTCGTGATCCTTTATCACGTACAAGCTCGATTCCGATCATCAGCCCTTTCTGCCGGATTTCACCGACGTGCGGTCTATCTTTGAGCGCCGCTAGTTTATTCGCAGTAAAAATTGCCTTCGAACGAACACCCTCCAACATGTTTCTCTCTTCAAAAAGCCTTAAGCTGGCCAAAGCTACCGCACATCCGAGCGGGTTCCCCGTGTAAGAGTGTCCATGGAAAAAGGTTTTCTGCTCCTGATAATCCGCATAAAAGGCGCCATAAATCTCATCCGTCGCCAGCGTTGCCGCTACAGGCAAGTAGCCGCCTGTGAGTCCTTTTCCCACCACCATCAGATCCGGTGTTACGTTTTCCAAATCACAGGCGAACATCTCCCCCGTGCGACCGAAACCGGTCGCTACCTCGTCCGCGATGAGCAGCACGTCATGCTCACGGCAAAGCTCAGCCATCTCGCGCAGGCAGCCATCCGGCATCACGACAATTCCACTGGCTCCTTGGACAATCGGCTCCACGATAAGTGCAGCAATCTCATCTGCCTTTGTTTCCAGCAGATCTCGCAAAGCATCGATAGTCGCTTCTTTGGCTCCCTCTGCCCTCCCTTCATGCCGATAAGCATAGGGGTAAGGGATGACATGCGACTGGAACAGCATTGGGCGAAACACGTCATGATATAGAGGAATCGCCCCAACGCTCACAGCGCCAAGCGTATCTCCATGGTACGCTTGCCCCATTGTGATAAAAGATTTTTTATGACGATGGCCCTTGTTATGCCAATACTGGAAAGCCATTTTAATCGCGATCTCCACTCCGGTTGCTCCAGAATCCGAATAAAACACTTTGTTTAATCCAAGTGGCGTGATGTCTACAAGCCGCTCCGCCAGTTCAATGGCGGGGATATTAGCCATACCTAGCAAAGTAGAATGAGCAACAAGCTCCAATTGGTTGGAAATGGCTTGGTTAAGCTCCGGTACATGATGGCCATGAACGTTTAGCCAAACAGATGAAAATCCATCGTAATACGCGCGTCCTTGGACATCATAAAGTCTAACGCCCTCTCCACGCTCAATGATAAGAGGATCCTCGTTATTGTAGTCTTTCATTTGTGTAAAAGGATGCCAGACATGCGACTTGTTGAGGGCCGCAAGTCGTTCGTAGGACTTTGACACGACATTCCCTCCTAAACAGTTTTATTGTTAACCAATAATTTCGTTATTAGGTTAACAATAGATAGAGGTCAGTTTAGCAGATCATTACATCATTGTAAACACATTTCACCCATCTACAGGTTAACAATTAAAAAAAGAGCAATACAAAGCGTCTGAACGCTTGCATTACTCTTTTTGAATAATATGTGAATTTAAATCATTTCTTGTCGAACAAGCTATTGTCGAACTTTCAATACGGTTGTCAAATCCAGGAAGGAATTTACGACACGTCGCACGCGTTTATCGACATCCGGATGAATATCGCTGTAAGCCACTCCTGTTTGAAAACTTTTCCGCTGATCGCCGCCAATGGAAATCCACTCCGGGCAGTTAATGCCATGAAGGTTGCGAACAATTGTTTGCAGCTGAGTCAGCGAGCTGACAGCTACGGCACCGCCCGCTGAACTGACGGAAAGCACGGCTTTATTATTAAAATGATCTTGTCCCAGATGATCCAGTGCATTTTTCAGAACACCAGAGATTCCGCTATGATATTCAGGCGTCGCTAACACGATGCCATCTGCTTCGTGCATTGCACGCTTCAGATTTTCAAGTGCTTCATGACCGCCATGAGCATTGTCCGGTGAATAAAACGGTACCGGTGTTTTGTTCAGATCAATAAGTGTGGCTTGATGCCCAAGCGATTGAACCAAATGCTGAATGTACTCCGTGAGTCTTGTACTTGTAGCTGCTTTTTGGTTGCTTCCTGCAATTAGGGTGATTCTCATTACATATCTTCCTTCCCAGCGTTGGAATAATAAAGAATAAGAACTGATTGATGATTTTATTATACATGGTTTTCATTAAATTTCCAGACCTAGATTATAATAATTATTAAATAGGTTTTATTATCAATTAAAAAAAAGCTGCCCCACCATGGAAAACCATGATAGAAGCAGCTCATCTTTATAAGCGATATAAGGGCTAAGAATTAGCAATCGAAGTACAGGTTGTACTCGTGTGGGTGAATACGGATTGCAACTTGTTTCGCTTCGCCACGTTTCAATTCGATGTAGTTATCGATGAAATCTTGTGTGAATACGCCGCCTTCAGTCAAGAATTCGGAATCAGCTGCAAGAGCATCAAGAGCTTCGTCCAATGTACCTGGAACGCTGCGGATTTCAGCTTTCTCAGCATCAGACATTTCATAGATGTTTGTATCGAAAGGACCGTATCCAAGTGCACGTGGATCGATTTTCTTTTTGATACCGTCAAGACCAGCCATCAACATTGCTGCGAAAGCAAGGTATGGGTTAGCTGTGCTGTCCGGAGTACGGAATTCGATACGACAGCCTTTAGGTGTCACAGCCGCGATTGGAATACGAACTGCTGCAGAACGGTTACCTTTGGAGAATACAAGGTTAACTGGAGCTTCGTAACCAGGAACTAGACGTTTAAAGGAGTTTGTGCTTGGGTTCGTCAAAGCGATCAAAGCTGGTGCGTGGTAAAGAATACCACCGATATAGTTAATTGCCATTTCACTTAAGTTTGCATATGCTCCTTTTTCATAGAACAAAGGCTCGCTTCCGTCGAAGATGGACATATGAACGTGCATACCGCTACCATTGTCGCCAAACAGCGGCTTAGGCATGAAAGTAGCAACTTTGCCATATTCTCTAGCAGTGTTAGCAACGATGTATTTGTATTTGAGCAGGTTATCTGCTGTTTTAGTTAAAGTGTCAAAACGGAAGTTGATTTCAGCTTGACCAGCTGTTGCCACTTCGTGATGGTGACGTTCGATACGAAGACCTGCGTCAGCAAGTTTGTTACACATTTCGGAACGAATGTCTTGTTGAGAATCGATTGGAGCTACTGGAACGTAACCGCCTTTAACTGGAACTTTATAAGCAAGGTTACCGCCTTCTTCTTTGCGGCCTGTGTTCCAACCTGCTTCTTCGGAGTCAACTTCGAAGTAGGATTTGTTCATGCCGTTTTCGAAACGAACATCGTCAAAGATGAAGAATTCGGATTCTGGTGCGAAGAATGCTGTCGTACCAACACCTGTTGTTTGAAGATATTCTTCAGCTTTTTGTGCGATACTACGTGGATCACGATCATAACGTTCGCCTTCTGGCGTATGGATGTTGCTCATAATGATCAATGTTGGGTGCGCTGTGAAAGGATCTACATAGGCAGTTTCCGTATCTGGCATCATTACCATGTCAGATTGTTCAATACCACGGAATCCTGGGATGGACGAACCGTCAAAAGCTACGCCGTTTACAAATGTTTCTTCATCTACTTCAGAAGCTGGCAAAGAGATATGCTGTGCTTTACCGGAAAGACCTACGAAACGAAAATCTACCCACTCAATATTTTTTTCCTTGATAAGGTTCAACACGTTTTGAACTGACATTTAAAAAACCCTCCCATTTCCGTACATTCAACGTACTTTACATGATTAATGTTCAACTTTTTGTTGTTATCTTGCACATATTATATAGCGATTAAGCTTTCACAGTCAATACTTATGTCAGGTATTTTTTATTTATGTGTAAGCTATGCTTACACTATTTCACAGACTTTTCTTATATACAAATAAAGGAAAAGAGTTTCTTCTAATAGAAGAAACTCTTTTCCTTGAACATAATATTATGCCAGAATAGCTTCTTTCTGCGTGTCGAACTTTTTGCCAAGCAATGGTGCAAGCTTCTCTAAATCTACGAGCAAGTTTGCGAATTGGTCCGGGAACAGGGATTGTACGCCGTCACCGGTCATGGAGTTGTCCGGATCCGTATGCATTTCGATGATCAAACCGTCCGCGCCTGCAGCAACGGAAGCTTTCGTCATCGGAACGACAAGTTCTCTGCGACCTGTACCATGACTTGGATCAGAAATGACAGGAAGATGGCTAAGCTGTTTAAGTACTGGAATGGCAGATAAATCCAATGTGTTACGTGTGTAAGTTTCGAATGTTCGGATTCCGCGCTCGCAGAGCATAACATTCGGGTTACCGCCGGCAAGAATGTATTCTGCTGCATTCAGGAATTCGTCATATGTGGAGCTGAATCCGCGTTTCAGCAGAACCGGCGTTTGAATCGTACCCAGCTTGCGAAGCAGGTCAAAGTTCTGCATATTGCGTGTGCCGACTTGCAGGATATCTGCATACTGTGCGCACACATCCACGTATTCAGGAGTCATAACTTCTGTAATCGTTAGAAGTCCATGCTTCTTGCCCGCTTCAGCCATCATAATCAAACCTTCAACGCCTACGCCTTGGAAGCTGTAAGGTCCTGTTCTTGGTTTGAATGCGCCGCCGCGCAGCACTTGCCCCCCAGCCGCTTTCACCAAACGGGCGATTTCATCGATTTGTTCCGGAGTTTCCACGGCGCAAGGTCCGCCCATAACAACCAACTGCTCGCCGCCAATTTCCACGCCTTTAATATTAATAACGGTATCTGCCGGATGGAAGTCACGGCTTGCTAATTTGTATGATTTCGAAATTTTCACGACTTGTTCCACTCCTGACATTTGGCGCAGTTGTTCTGCTAATTTGGGATCTGCTTGACCGATAATACCGATAACCGTGCGATCTTCGCCTTTGGAAACGTGTGCTTGCACACCTTGCTTCTCAATAAATTGGACGATTTCTTGAATACGCTCGTCAGACGTTTTGTTAGAAGTAATGGCGATCATGATATACACGCTCCTCATTTATATGGGTTGTTCCACTTAAACACTTCAACGCTTGTTCGCTTCTACGCTTTTAATCACTAAAGTAAATATACAACGCTTGACGAAGATTCGTCAAGCGTTAATTTATTTGCTATTCTTCTTGTTTAGAAGGTGCTAGCTGATCCTTGCGGAGTCTGCGTTTTTCTTTGCGACGATTTGTATGGTGTTTGAGAAAGAGCACTACAGGGAAATAAGCAATAATACCGAGAATGGTTCCAACCACCATCCCACCCACAATCAAGTCCAAACCGCTTCGGATAATATTGGATAAGATATGAGGCAGATGATGAATCAGATACACCTTGACATGCTTCGGTACCAACCAATCTCCGACCTGCTTATTGAGTATTGAGAACGGGAGATAAATCACCTTGCCGAATACAAACCCAATTAATGCCGCAGGCAGATTAGCTCTTAACAAATAGACCAAAGGAAAAATAAGAACGAATGCAAATCCAGCTGTAGGCAGAGTAAACATTTCTATAGCCAGACCAATTGAAAAGCCGCGCGCTACCTTAGAAGGGCCGCCTTTGGCACGTAAAAGAAGTAAATATTTGTACCTAAACCAGCGTTTGCTGCTTTTCCAATCGTAGCGAGTTTTCATCATTTTCACCTTCTGAGTGCTCTGCATGCTGGTCACAATCCCGCCCTGTGGAATAAATACGAATTACTCACTGCTGGCTGCTTTGGACTTCATAGCCGGGATGAGCTTCTTCATATTAATAGTACGTATAACTGCCCAAGTGGTTTCATCTTTCGGATCGTAACTTTCCAGGTAAGAAATGACTTCTTTGGTAATCGGAGTCGGCGTTGAAGCCCCTGAAGTCACCCCAACTTTTCGGACATGGGTTAACCATTCCCGATTCAATTCAGTGATATCAGCTATTCTATACGCCCTGACTCCAGCAATTTCCTCTGAAACTTGCGCTAAGCGGTTGGAGTTATTACTTTTGGGATCTCCGACGACGATAACCAGATCAGATTCTTTGGCTTGTTCGGCCACAGCTTCTTGCCGTACCTGCGTTGCAAGACAGATCTCATTATGAATTTCGGCCTTAGGAAACAGCTCTAAGAGACGATTCATGATGTGCCTGATATCCCATTGGCTCATCGTTGTTTGATTCGTAATGATGATACGCTCGGACTTAACGTTAAGACGATCAGCCTCTTCCAGCTTCTCAATAAGATGCACAAGGCCAGGGGCAACCCCAACGGCGCCTTCCGGCTCCGGATGCCCCTTTTTACCAATATAGATAACTTCATAGCCGTCTGCTACTTTTTCGCGAATTAAATCGTGTGTTTTTG
The DNA here is from genome assembly GCF_045866505.1 of Paenibacillus sp. P36. Classification (NCBI taxonomy): domain Bacteria; kingdom Bacillati; phylum Bacillota; class Bacilli; order Caryophanales; family Paenibacillaceae; genus Paenibacillus; species Paenibacillus sp. P36. The sequence continues at coordinate 1,626,444 of NZ_AP038372.1, read as the reverse complement.
TCACATCTGGGCACGTGGCGTCGACAACCGTCAAACCTTTGTCTCTTGCCCGTCTTCGAACCTCGGGAGAAACGCCGTGTGCCGTGAAAATGACAGTACCTTTTTCAATTTGCTCCAAAATTTCCAGACGGTTCTCACCGTCCAGTGTAATGACGCCCTCATCTTTGAAGAAATCGGTGACGTGCGCATTGTGCACAATCATACCTAATATATAAATCGGTCTTGGAAGATTTAAATTTTTTGCAGTTTGCATAGCCAATGCCATCGCGTCTACGACACCATAACAGTAGCCTCTTGGAGAAATTCGTACGACTTCCATGCCTTCCACCTGCCTACATCATCTGTTTTCCTTTTATTATAACGGATTACACAGGTAGAGGAAAGTTAGCCGGCAACCATATCATAAATGTACTGCCTTCATCTTTGCGTGTCGTCACTTCAACGGACCCGCCATGCTCATCAATAATCCATTTGGCAATCGATAAGCCTAGTCCTGTACCCGTAGTTAACCCTCTAGATAAGTCGGCACGATAGAATCTGTCGAAGATATGCGGAATATCTTCTTTGTCCATCCCAATCCCCGTATCTGCAATTTGAATGCCGACAAAATCATTCGTCCGCGACACATGAATCGACACCGTCCCGACCGGCGTATACTTAAATGCATTCTCAATGAAAATAAACAGCAGCTGCTGTAAATAGTCACGATTCCCCTGTACGATGGCATGGTCCAGAACTTCCAGATCACCCACCTGCCATTCCGCCGTATGCTCTAACAACTGCGCCCTTCTCACAACCTCCTGCACGAGCGGCAGCATTTCGACAGAATGCTTCTCCATAACAACCCCTGCATCTGCTCTGGCAAGCGCGAGAAGATCGTTCACGAGCCTGCTCATCCGCTGCGCTTCTCCGGCAATGTCGTGCATTGCTTCCAGCGACATTTGCATCTGTTCCGGTGTGGCGAGCTCCGTCCCTGACGTCTTCTTCCACATTTTCTCCAGAAGATCCACATTCCCTCGAATCGTTGTCAGCGGTGTTCTCAGCTCGTGAGAAGCGTCTGATACGAATCTGCGCTGTGCACGGTAGGCTTCATCCAACTCCAGATAAGTAATCTGGATGCGTGAAAGCATGCCGTTGATCGTTTGGGTGAGCCGGCCGATTTCATCAAGCGGTCCTTGGTACTCAATTCGTTTCTCCAAATCGTCTCCGCTTCCAATTTGATTGGCAGCATCAATCACGCGTTCAATCGGTTGAAGCGCCTTACGCGATAAAAACCACCCCAGCGAAGCAGCAACGATAATCGTAAACAATGCCCAGAACATGAGCGTATACTTAAGGGTAACGGCCGTTCTCTCATAACTGCCAATAGGGACGGCCGCTTGTAGAATACCAATCAGATTATTTGCTTGGTCGTAGATGCCTTGATAATAGATGAGAAAATCTTGCTCAAGCACTTTGGTTTTTTGAAAAAAACCGTCGGCATCGCCCTTCAACTTATCAATGCTGGGAGTATCCAATGGCAGTGCTACATTATAAAATTGCAAATTCGCCGAGCGATTAAAGGTTTTGAGATTCACATTATATAATTGCAGGAACGTATTTGTAGAATAGAAATCTCTGTTCTCCAATTCTAATTCCACGACAAGCCCCTTCTGTGAAAGGGCGATGCTTTTCTGAATCCGCAGGGAGGTATTCCCCGCTTCCCGTTTCAAGTCCTGACGGATCTGATCATACAAAAAATAATTCAAGAAAACGTACAGCACGATCCCGAAAAGCAGCATCGTTAATGCCAAAACACCGGAATACCAAAGCGTCAGCCGCAAACGAAGCGACATATCAGGATTCCCCTCTCAATACGTACCCCGCTCCCCGGACGGTTTGAATCAAGCGCTTATGGCCAAACTCTTCGGTCTTTTGACGCAGCAGTGCTATGTATACCTCGAGAACATTGGATTCGCCGCTGTAATCGTAACCCCATATTTTCTCCATAATAATATCGCGTGAAAGGACACGCTTCGGATTCTGCATGAACAGGTGAAGCAAATCAAACTCTTTGGTCGTTAGTTCAATCAATTTATCGTCACGGAATACTTCCCGCGTATCCAAATCAAGAATCGTTTCCTCATAGGTCAAACGGTTGGTCGGCTGCTCCGTCCGCTCCGTCCGACGGCGTAATAGCACTCGCACCCTAGCGAGCAGCTCCTCCAGCGCAAAGGGCTTGACCAAATAATCGTCAGCTCCAAGATCCAAACCTTTTACACGATCACTAATTTCATCTTTGGCCGTTAACATCAAGATCGGCACCTCGCTGCCGCTTTCACGGATTCGCCGCACAACCTCCCAGCCATCAATATGCGGCATCATCACGTCCAAGATTAGTAAATTGGGTTCCGACCTCAGCATTTGCTTAAGTCCTTCAGCGCCATTGCTTGCCGTTTCAACGGAATATCCTTCAAAAGCCAGGCCACGTCTCAACATAGACGTAATTTTCTCATCATCATCGATCACCATAATATTTTCCCTCATTGGTTGGCCCCCCTTCTTCCTTTTCATTGTATCAAAATCAGCTCGGCAAGCAAAAAGAAGCAGAGCCTGCAAGCTTGCGGCCCGCGGGTCTCCACTTCCTTTTAACCGTACGCACGAATCTTTGTTTATAAATAAAGTTACTTCTCTTATTCAGCAGGCGTTTCAGCTAACGTATTTTTGTCTCCAACTGTAAGCGGCACATCCATCCGTTTGCCGTCACGAATCACACCTAACGTTACTTTATCGCCGACTTTTGTAGCTTGAACTTTCGTAATCAACTCTTGAGAGTTCTTGATCTTCGTACCGTTAATATCAACAATCACATCGTATTGGCGAAGGCCGGCTTGGAAAGCAGGACTTTTACGTTGAACGCTGCCAACTAATGCTCCGTCGGTATTGGAAAGCTTCAATTCGCTAACCCAGTCTTTACCGATATCTTGCAAGCCTACACCCAAGTAAGGAACTGGTTCTTTAGGAATTTGAACGTTGTTTTTCAGGTTCTCCAAGACGGAAGAAATTGTGCTTGTCGGAATGGCAAATCCGATACCTTGAGCTTGCGAGCTTACCGCCGTGTTAATTCCGATAACCTCACCGTTCAAGTTGAGCAGAGGTCCGCCAGAGTTACCAGGGTTAATGGAAGCGTCTGTTTGAAGCAAGTGCTTATACTCGCGTGTTCCTTTGGTATCTGGAATAGAGATCGGACGTTCTTTCGCACTCAGTACACCAACAGTTACCGTATGATCAAAACCGTAAGGGTTACCGATGGCTACAACCCAATCTCCAACATTCACATCTTCTGCTTTGCCAAGAGGGAGAATCGGGAAATCTTTGTCGCCTTCAATTTTGAGGACAGCCAAGTCTAAGTCATAGCTGTTACCCAGCAATTTGGCTTTGAATGGTTTATCGTAGCCCTCAACCGTAATTTGCACCTCATCAGCACCGTCAACCACGTGTTCATTCGTTAAAATATAGCCGGTTTTCTCGAAAATAAACCCGGTTCCCATCCCTGCCGGCTGTAGCTCGCCGCTGCCCGAATCTTGCGTACCGCTTTTTGGTGCGGTATTGCCGCCGCCGTTATCTCCGAAGAATTGACGGAAGAACGGATCATCGAAAAGCGAGTTGCCGCCACGTGTCGACTGCTTCGGCTTCACCAAAGATTCAACCTTCACGATAGCAGGCCCGGCATTTTGCGCGATCGCGGAAATATTACCAGGGCGGACAACATCAAGCCCTACATTTTTCACTTCGCCGTTATCGCTGGAACCCTTCGTCGTAGCCGTAGTCGTGCTGCCCGATGCCAACGGCTGGTTGCCTGTGAACAAGTTCATTTTGTCAGCGGTGAACATGAGTCCTCCTACAACCAAGGCTCCTGCCATGAAAGCAGCGAAAACGCTTTTTACAGAAGAAGAACGTTTTCTAGTATGCGAATCCCAAGGACCAGGTCCTTGCGCAGAACCTACATCCGGTCCGAAGCTGAATGGGCGCAAGTTCTTAGGCGGGGTAACCTCGACGCTGGACGTTCCCTCTGTGCCTGATGCGGAGGTTGTAAGTGCTTCCTGTTCGTTACTCTCGTTAAAAGCGGACTTGTAAGGTCCATAAGAATAATAGTAGGAAGGTCTTTCTTTGTTCGGATCATGCGGTTCTTCAGGGTTCGTTTCTTTACGGTTCATGGAGTCGTTCGAATCGCTATTGTTATTCTGCGACTTGAAGAAGTCGCTATAGTCTTTTTTGTTGTCTTCCATATTTCTTACCTCCATTTGTTTATACGAGTTATAAAGTGCATGTTTGTTAGTTGGATGATGTCTTGCTGTCTATGGTACTATCATGCACTCACAACCTTAAACGAATATTAAAAAACAATAAAATGGAGGTAAAAAAAGGACAATTCTATTGTATCCAAGCTTGTTCGACTTTTTTGAGCAGTCCCGCGGCTTCTTTTACCCACTTGTCGTCAACGGCAGCATCCGGATCGAGCGGCGCCTGAAACTGATCAATCATCGCTCCATAGGTTTCCGCTTCTGCTTCTTGATCAAGGCCTTCATTATAGACATGTTTCAGCACAAATGGAGTTCCCACCTCTACGATGGCATCCGTCGCCTCTGTATCGCCATCAATTCTTCCCGTCACCACTTGAAATGGAATACGCAACCACACTTTATTGGCTTCATCTAAAGAGCGGTCAAAATACCCATGGTCATAATCCCAGTTACCGCCCAACGCAAAATCAAACTCCTGCAGGTGGTCTCTTACACTGTCGAAGGACTCTTTGACCTGTTCTAATGAAGAAGATATTGTTTTCATTCCGACACTCCTTAAGCGCTCATATTAATTTCCTTACGCATAGAGTGTTCCAAAATGTAGTTTTTATGTGTCATGAGGGCTTACTTCCTTAAACCCAACCTTTGCGGTGTGCAAAAATAGCCAATTGTGTACGATCATCCAATTCACACTTCATCAGCAGATTGCTGACGTGTGTTTTCACCGTTTTTATACTAATAAAAAGTTCCTCCGAAATGTCTTTATTGCTTTTCCCTTCGGCAATCAATAACAGCACTTCCTTCTCGCGTGAAGTCAAGCCCTCTTCCTCCGGCATGGCGTTGCGTTGTCTAACCCCTCTCGTCAGCGCCATGGACACCTCCGAATTCATCACAGGCATGCCGCGGTATGCGCTCTGGATGGCGTGAATCAATTGATCGGACGAGACGGTTTTCAGCATGTAGCTGATAGCTCCCGACTCTACGGCCTCAAGCACCTTGGCTTCTTCCAGAAAGCTGGTTAACATAATGATTTTGATCTGCGGATATTTGGTGTAAATTAATTTGGTTGCTCCGATCCCGTCGAGTACAGGCATCGTGAGATCCATCAAAATGACATCAGGGAGACCTTGGGACAGCTCACCATTTAACTTGTCGAACGCTTCTTGCCCATTACCGGCTTCCCCCACAACTTCCAGACCGGGTTCCATCGAAATATAAGTCCTTAAGCCCACACGAACCATATCGTGATCATCAACAATCATTACCCTAATGCTACTCATGGCTTTCTCCCTCTCTTTCCTTTGTGACCATGCCAGTCTGACCTGTAAAGCGCGGAATGCGAACCCTGACACGGGTGCCTGAACCTAACTTACTGTCGATTTCCACATCTCCGCCCAGCTTTTGCGCTCGTTCTCTCATCGTGGATAGACCATGGGAAGCTGAAGAAATATCCTTTCGCTCGAATCCTTGGCCATCGTCTTGCAGCTGAAGTACGTACTGATGCTCTCTTTCATAAATAGCCAGCCTTACTCCTTTGGCAGAAGCGTGCTTCACCACATTCGCAAGACCTTCTTGGATAATCAGGAAAAACTGATGCTCAATCGCTTCTGATATCGGATCACGCAAAGAAACGTCAAGCTGGCCCTGCAGTTCATGGGTCCGGCAATATTCCGGAAACCACTTCTCCAGGGCTTCTTGAAGGCTCATATCATTCAATTCAATGGGTCTAAGCTGTGAAATCAAGCCTCGCATCTGCTTCTGGGCATGGTGCGACATTTGAATCAGCTGATTCATAACTGCCCCCGCTGCATCCGGGTTTCTTTCCAATATTTTCGGCAGAGAGGACGCTGACATATGAATAGCGAAAAGCTCCTGGCTCACCGTGTCGTGCAAATCGCGCGCAAGCCGGCGCCGTTCTTCCATAACGGCATTCTCTGTAAGCTCTTGATCGCGAATCGCCTCGGCCTCGCCAAGTTTCTGCAGCAGCTGAACACGTTCTTCGACAGAAGCCGCCATGTTATTAAAAGCATCATATAAGTACATGAACGGTTCAACAGGCTCAAGCTCAATACGGCTGGCGAAATTCCCTTTGGATAGTTCGAGCATAGCTACATGAAGTTCATCGACCTTACGCTGCCATCTCTTGGTTGCTACATAACCTACTGTTAAACAGACCGCTAAAATGGCAATGAGAAACCACTTCCGGAACTCCCATGACGCAAGCTCCCGGCTGTAGTATTCCAGCACAATAAAAATACTTGTGACGGTGAGTAAACTCGAGATCAGAAAGTAATTCAGCAGCTGCCACTTCATATTGAACATTCGCAATTTGTACATGCTCCATCCTTAACCTATCTTTTTGATTGTTATATCACCAATAAACATGCTTGTCGTGACGATAAGTTTTCGCTCGGCTTCATCATAATGAGAGGTCTGTGTTCTCACGCTGCGCAGAAACCCACTCTCGCGGCGATCAAGAACTTTCATGTCCCCTATAAAAGAACTTGCCATCACACGAACTTCTACATCCAGATCGTTAGGAATAAAAATTTTCACGTCGCCGATAAAGGCAGTTACATGGATCGTTGTTTCTCCAAGCGGAATGGCCGCACGGGTCAAGTCAATCACAGAATCTCCAATGAAGTGAGAGATTTGAATCGGCTTCAGCTCCCAAGCTTCCTGCCCCAGATGAACATCCCCGATGAAGCCGTGACGATGAAGAACATCACCTGAATCAAAATTGCGCACGAAGTCATCGTAGCGATGTCCGTGACTGTGACCATGACTGTGCTTGTGAAGATTCTGCGTTTTCGGCTGACCATGCGATTCCGGTTGAGCTGTAGGCGCCTTCGCGCGTGAATCCCCGGAGCCAAGCCATTCGTCCGCATGCTTTTGATGAAATTCGCCATGAATATCTTTGAGAACTTCTTTTTCCTCGTCGCTCAGTGTATGCTTGGTTTCGCTTCCTGTGAAAAGGTCCCGCTCTACTTTCTCCTTATGGTTCCAGCCCGCGGAGTCCCAGGGATTACTATGTCTCTCGTGCTCCTTGCGTCTTGCTTCCCGTCTCTCTCTTCTTGCTTGCTCTTTCGCTTCTTTCATTGAAAGCCAGTCCGGCGACTCTCTACGGCCAGGGCGGAAGATAACGTTCAGCCCGAATAAGATTAAAGCAACAGGGGCCAAAATTTTAAACATGTCTCCCAGTGAGCGATCGGTGAGATTCAGATTCTTAAGAAGGAAAATCGTTCCGACACCGCAAACGAGTAAGCTCCAAATCGAACCTCCCCAATGATATTTACGCTGCCATAGGAATCCGACGAGCCCATAAAAGATGAGAATGACAGGCCAATACGTGGAAAACATATAAGCAAGGTCAATATGAATGAACCCCAGTTGATTAAGTAAAAATAGGATACCTGCCGTCACAAGGACAAGCCCCCAAATCATGCGTTGAAACATATGCGGATTCATACGTTCTTCCTCCATTTGTGTACATCGTTGTTAAGATACTTCTAGTCTATAAGATACAAGCAAGATTGAAAAGAGACGAGGGATTGAAGGCCGCCTCGGTCTAGAGACTGAGTTTTGCGAGCACAAACACAAAATAACTGACATGGATTTGGAAGATACGAACAATACGTTCTTTATGTTATGTATTCTTACGTATTTCGTTGACATGCTTGTCATGAGAACCGTATAATTGTTCCATTAGAACGCTTCGAATATAAGGGAGAGATTAGAAATGGATCAAATCCAACAGCTTTCCAGCGGTCTAGATACCATATGGGTGGTACTAACAGCTGCCATGATTTTATTGATGGAAGGGGGCTTTGCGTTACTGGAAGCAGGCTTTGTCAGGCAGAAAAATGCCGTAAGCATCATTATGAAAGTGTTTGTTGATATCGCTTTCGGAGCACTTATTTTCTATTTCATCGGTTTCGCACTCATGTACGGTAAAGACGCAGGGGGAATCATCGGCACGAGCGGCTTTTTCATGGGAGGAGATTTGACACACATTGATCTCAACATCTCACATGAAACCTACTGGCTATTCCAATGCGCTTTCGTTATCGCTGTTATCTCCATCGTATCGGGCGCAGTTGCCGAACGCATCAACTTCCGAGCTTACATCCTATACACCATTGCCATGACAGGTTTAATTTATCCCATTGCCGGTCACTGGGTATGGTCAGTTGGCGGTTGGCTCGGCAAGCTCGGCATGGTTGATTTCGCCGGATCAGCTGTCATCCATGCACTTGGCGGCTTCTCGGCACTCGCCGCAGCAGTGATCATCGGCCCGCGGATCGGTAAATTCTCAGCGAATGGAACGGCCAACATCGTGCCACCCTCCAATTTGCCGCTAGCTTCCGTAGGCGCATTCATCCTATGGTTCGGCTGGTTCGGCTTCAACTCCGGCAGTACGCTAAGCGCTACCAATACATCGATCGGCCATATTGCCGTAACAACTATGCTAGCTGCAGCAGCAGGCTGCGCAACCTGCATCCTGTTTACGATGTTACGCTATCGCAAAGCTGACCCGCCAATGGTTATCAACGGCGCGCTTGCAGGGCTCGTCGGCATTACCGCCGGCTGCGCATTCGTTAGTGATGTTGCCGCCATTTTCATTGGAGCTGTTTGCGGTATCGCGATGGTCTACGCTACTGAAATGCTGGAAGCCAGACAAATCGATGACCCCGTCGGAGCGTTCCCCGTGCACGGCATCAGCGGCAGCATCGGAACATTGGCTGTAGGCTTGTTCGCACAGCCTGACGCTATCCGCGAAGGTACAGCCGGTTTATTTTATGGTGGTGGATTCGGTCTGTTAGGTGTTCAAGCATTAGGTCTTGTTACAGTTTGTATTTGGGGCTTCGCCCTCACATGGGGCGTCATGAAGCTCATTAATCTCATCGTACCTCTGCGCGTAAGCAGTGATGAAGAGCTCGTAGGCTTAGATGTAGGAATCCATGGGGTTCCCGCTTACAGCCAGGAGGACGGTTTCCTGGACTTGGAACAATTGAAAAAAGGATAAACTGACAGCAAAAAACCCTTCCAGACGGAAGGGTTTTAATTTGTTATTAGTTAAGCAGCTCTTCGAAATCATCTGGAATGGTGATGTCCTCGCCGGGCTTGGATTCGTTCATAATCTGTCTGGCACGCGCAATCTCGGCACGCAGCTTGTTCACTTGCTCCATCGGCTTCTTCACATAATGGATATACTCAACGGCCAGATGATGGTCAGGTTTCTTCCCCGTAAACATGCGACGAAGTGAAGACATTGCCTGATAAGCCCGCTCTTCCTTCATTCTCTTCATTTCGTAACGCTCCACTACCTGCTCGATCTCTAAAGCCTGCTGCTCCTTGCGGGCAATGTAAGCTTCTAGGAAAGGAAATACCTCCGCGGCTTTCCTTGATGTCTTTTGAGAATTACCGTCCAGTCGCATAGCATTCAGCACAGTCACTTCACCTATCTCTCCATGTTAACATTCATTACAGTAATCTTATTTTACACTAAAATAATGGTTTTGAGAACCATTATTTCAAGATTAAATCGATTCCTAAGACGCCAATCGGGGTTCCCGTGTCACCTATTATCGCTTTTGATAAAGTAATGCACGGTTTTTTCGTAATAGCTGACACGTATTCCTCCGAAATAAAGAGTTCACCGGCCATCGCCCGCTTCCACCACTCTCTTCCCTTCCCATTCACAAGACCGGCTTCAGGCAGTGAAAAGATGAAGGTCCCGTCTGCCCGGTTCGACCAGATCGCCTCAATCCCATCTGTTTTCTTCAAAACTGCGCTTAATTGAGCGGCATGATTCCCATCGATCAAGGAAGTGATGTCAGGTTTGAGGACAAGAGCGCTGAGCAGTTGCTTCATCTCTTGAATATTAACGTTTGTTGTCCCCTTCGTATTTTGCAAACCAACGGCTTGAATCGCTTGGATAAGCTCTGACGAGGAGCGATCAAGATTTTGGTTGATGTGCTGGAGCATCGAAACTTCCTGGCGCTGCTTTTTCATTTGCATAAGCGTGTTCTCCACACTGTTCATGGTTTCGTTCATCAAGTCTACCACTTGTCCGAGCGAGGACCTCGTGCCTGTCACTAAGGTTGACTGTGTCTTGGTTGAGGTTGTCGTGCTTGCAACGAGATTGTTGACATGCAGGATAAGCGAGAAAATCGTATCGATCTTTTCCTTCATCACTTTCATTTCACTAATTCCTAGTGCAACCGACTTCTTTTCTTCTGCAACTGCGGCCACAACTTGCGCAACGCCGCTCTCAATAGATGTCAAAATTTCCGAAGATGTTGTCACCGCTTCATGGCTTTGCGCAGCTAGCTTTTTGATCTCCTGTGCGACAACTGAAAAGCCCCGCCCTTGCTCACCCGCTCTAGCAGCCTCGATGGAAGCATTAAGAGCAAGCAACGACGTTTGATTGACCACTTCGGCAATGAACGTATTGATTTCTTCGATTTTAGAAGTATGTGTGGTAAGATCCTGAATCTTGCGCTGCATCGTATCATTATTGATATGCAGATCGCTCATGACTTCGTCTGTGGCATTCAGGGAGCGGCATACATCGACAACCGTGTCTTTGGTCTGTTCGCTCTCTTTGTGCATATGTAACGATGAATCTAAAATATGATCGGCTGCCGCCGCCACCTGCTGAATCGCTGCGAACGCTTCCTGCAGCTGTCCTACCGCTTGATCGCTGCGAGCCTTGAGATCCTCTTCGCCTTGAATGGACGCATCGGCAATGTGCAGCAGTTGACTAATAGAGCGGTTTACTTCTTCTACCGCCGCTGCCAAGCGATCCGCCACGACTTGTGATTCCTGAATAAAGGTTCGGAATTGCTCCTGCTGCCGCTTTTCAGAGTCGAGTGAAATGCTTGATGACCTATTCATAACAGTGATCAATATCCCTAAAAACAAAAAAACAGCCAAACTCGCAGCCGTAAACCAAAAAGATGTTGAAAATAAAGCCACTACATTTAAGGCAATACCGATGAGAATAAGACCATACAACCAAGCTTTCAGTTTCGTCTCTGCCTGCATAAGCAATTGGCACTCCTCCCAGATGGGCAAATGTTAGATTTTGCTACATTATATCGAAAATAGGCGACGATGAAAAGAAATAAAAAAAGCAGAGACCCCGAAGGATCCCTGCTCTTTTTTAACATCGCTATGGTTATTCGTTATTTGTTTTGGTTTTGTGTGTTCGTTTGTTGCTGCTTGTTAGGTACCGCAGTTTCCGTAGCGAATTCTACGTCTTGTGCTGCTTTCTTGTTGTTTTTGTTCTTAGCCATGTTCAATCACCTCCTGTATGTATATCGTTTCCCAAACAGGATTTTTTATGATTAAAAAATTTAGCCCGAACCATTTTTATAACGATTTTGTAGGAGACAAGATCTCATCCTTCAGTTGATTCCAAATGAGCTCCGTCACCTTGCCGCTCCCCTGCTTGACGATAAAAACCTTGACGGTTTTCTTGCCCCATTCCTTGTAGACCTGATCTTTCGTGTCAAAATACAAGTCAATTTTCTTCCCTTTAATGGCGCTTCCCGTGTCGGCAACTACCCCGTAACCGTATCCCGGGATAAACAAAACTGTGCCTAATGGAAAGACTTTCGTGTCTGCTGCGATGGTCGATAACGCTTTGTCGTCCCGCTTTACTTTGATCCCTGAAAAGGTAATGCCGTATTCAGGATGATCCGGATTTTTCCCCGTGGATTCTTTACCCGCATAATACCCGGTAGCCGTCACTTCAACCGACTTAAGCTTGGACAAATCGGAGTCCAGTTTCGGCACATAGCGATAATTGACTTGCTGCCCACGATCTTGTGTTACTGGCACAGAAACAGGTTCCGAATTGCTCGGAGCATCCATTTGGTGCGGCACTTGTATATGGCTTACGGTTTCTGCCGTGTTTCTTGTTTCTTGTCCGAAAAGCGCAATCAAAACGTTCATGATCATCCAGGTTCCAAGCCATTTGGGCTTCGTAAATAACGCAGTAAACATTGTTTTGATACCTCCCCTACTATTGCAGGTTGTCCAGTTCATTCCAGAATTAAACCTCCATATGCAGACTCACTGATTAAAATGCCCCCTTTGCGTTCCCTTATACATACCAAAATGCCTAATTTTGAAAACAAAAAAAAGCAGAGAAGAATGACTCTTCTCTGCTTTCGTTGTATACGATTATAGTTTTTTGCTTATTTCTTCATTGATCATGCCGATCACTTGATCAATCGGATGTGTACCCAGGTCCCCTTGACCGCGTTTGCGGACAGATAGGCTTTCATTCGTTACTTCATTTTCCCCGACAACGAGCATGAACGGAATTTTCTCCAGCTGTGCCTCGCGAATCTTGTAACCCAGCTTTTCATTGCGGTTATCCGCTTCAACACGAATACCTGCAGCCAACAGACGCTCAGTTACCTTGTTTGAGAATTCCTCAAAAGCAGGCGATACTGGAATGACTTTGGCTTGTACCGGCATTAACCAAGTTGGCAAAGCACCTGCGAAATTTTCCAGCAAGAACGCTGTCATCCGTTCCATAGTCGAGATAATCCCTCTATGAATAACAACCGGACGATGCTTCTGGCCATCTTCGCCTGTGTACTCAAGCTGGAAGCGCTCTGGCAGCAAGAAATCAATTTGCGCTGTGGAAAGAGTTTCCTCTTTCTTAAGAGCTGTTTTGATTTGAACGTCAAGTTTAGGACCGTAGAAAGCAGCTTCCCCTTCGGCTTCATAGAATGGAAGGCCTAGCTCTTCTACAACTTCACGCAGCATGCGTTGGGAAGTTTCCCACATTTGATCATCTTGGAAGTACTTTTCAGTATCCTTAGGATCGCGGTAAGAAAGGCGGAAACGGTAGTCTGTAATGCCGAAATCAGCATAAACTTGACGGATCAAAGTAACTACACGTGAAAACTCTTCTTTAATTTGATCCAAACGACAGAAGATATGAGCGTCATTCAGCGTCATAGCACGAACACGGTGTAGACCGGTTAATGCGCCTGACATTTCATAACGGTGCATCGTGCCAAGCTCTGCGATACGAACCGGCAGATCACGGTAACTGCGCATGTCGCTCTTATAAACCATCATATGATGCGGACAGTTCATCGGACGAAGGACTAGCTCTTCATTGTCCATGACCATTTTCGGGAACATATCTTCGCTATAGTGGTCCCAGTGACCGGAAGTTTTGTATAGGTCCACGTTGGCAAGAACCGGTGTATATACGTGCTGGTAGCCTAAACGCTCTTCCAAGTCCACGATGTAGCGTTCCATTGTACGTCGCAATTTAGCACCGTTTGGCAGCCAAAGCGGTAAACCTTGACCAACCTCGCGGGAGAACGCGAACATTTTCAGCTCTTTACCCAGCTTGCGGTGGTCACGTTTTTTTGCTTCTTCAAGCAAATGCAAGTGCTCATCCAGCTGTGCTTTTTTAGGGAACGCAGTTCCGTAAATACGCTGCAGCATTTTGTTTTTCGCGTCTCCGCGCCAGTATGCGCCCGCTACGCTTAACAGTTTGAAAGCTTTGATCTTGCCAGTGGATGGCAAATGCGGTCCGCGGCACAGGTCGAAGAATTCACCTTGATCATAAATCGTAAGCACGGAATCTTCCGGCAAATCACGGATTAACTCAAGTTTGTACGGATCTTCCAGCTCAGTGAAGATGCGAATCGCTTCCTCACGGGAAACCACGCGGCGAGTAATCGCCAGGTTTTCGTTAGAGATGCGTTCCATTTCCTTCTCAATTTTCACCAAATCCTCTGGATTCAGCGGCGTTTCCAAATCGATGTCGTAATAGAATCCGTCTTCAATGACAGGTCCGATTCCTAATTTTACTGCCTTGTCGCCATAAATGCGTTTAATAGCTTGAGCCATTAAATGAGCCGTACTGTGACGATACATTTCCAATCCCGCTTCATTGTCGAGTGTTAAAATCTCAACGTCAGCATCATTTTCCAAAGCAAACGACAAATCAACCGATTTTCCGTTCACTTTACCGCCTACCGCATTTTTCTTTAACCCGGAAGAAATGGACTCCGCCACTTGCTCAATGGTCGTTCCAACTGCGTACTCTCTCACTGCGCCATCTGGTAATTTCACTTGTACAACCATCTTCGTTCCTCCTGTATATGTGATTGAACGCAAAAAAGCACACTGCATCCCATAAGGGACGAGTGCGCTCAGCTCGTGGTTCCACCCTAGTTCGATTCGCTGCATCTCTTATCAAGTATGGCGAATCCTCATCAGCATTCGGTAACGGGAATGATTCCGGTGTTGTATACTAACAGTCTGCAGATCAGGCCGAATTCCACAACACGGCTACAAAGGGGTAAACAATCCGTTTCACTGAAGGAGATTGCAGCCTGGTCTCCTCTCTCTGTGCAGTTCTTGCAGAAAGTTCTTGTCTTTGATTAACGCCTTCGCTCACTATTATAATTGGCTCTTCGTTCAAGGTCAAGGGGATAGTTGGTCTTGTTTTTTCGCTTCCCCTAAATAAATGTCACATGTTCGGCAGTAGGAGCACACCGTTGTTCGATCCTCAAAGATCTGTCTAATCGTTTTGATGATCGTTATGTCAGCGTCTCTCGTGTGAATATAGATGTTTGCAGGAGATACCGTTATCAACGTGCTCACGATCATATCTTCGAAATTAATGTCCTTTTCCAACATTTCCATTTTAAAAGAAGCATCAAATTCATTGGCATCAATGAGTTCCATACGATCATTCAAAATAACGAATTCATGCCCGCCTTTGTGAATGAGATGAACAACCGGAATTTTGGCTTCTTGGATATACACAAAATATTGCAAAAGAGAAATAAATTCCTGGTATTGACGATCCATCATAAATTCGTCTATCGCATATTCCGCGATTTCCCGGAGCTCGTCCGTGTAATCTTGCAAACGGAAATGCAGGAAGCCGTCCAAACTGATTGTTGAAGTTTCTTCTAAAGCCAATATGAGCTGGTCGACTAAGACTTGTCTGCGCCGCTGAATGCCGAAACTGTTGGTAAGAACAGGGGAATCCTCATTCCCTGTGTCTGTATAAACCGTCGGTTTACAGTACCCTTCGATAGCTTCCAAATCTTCCTTGGCCTCATATTTAAACTCTTTAATAAGCAATTGACGCAAAATACTTGATTCCTTGTCCGCAATGATGTGATTTGCCAATACACCAGCCAGACTCGGCAACACTTGGCGTCTCACCGCTGAAGTTTCCTCGTCAGTCAGCTTCGATTCCAGTCGGATATATGCATGTGTTTCTGACCATTCGTATGCAATAGTCCATCCACTTTCAACCATATGTAAAAGTTGCAGCTCACGTTCGATTTGAGCGCTTAGCGAACGCACATAGGACTCATCAACCTTCATGATTACGATAGTAAACAGCTCCATACCCTCACTCCTTCCATCAATACATCCTCCTCTTAAGAGTATATGGTCGATAGGTAGGAGATATACAACGAACAAATTGCCATTTCCTTTCAGTATTCTTTATCAAATCTTTAAGTAAAGTTATTCCATTCGCGCAAATTTTCATGCTATGATAATCATCGTAGTGCTTTAGTCTCATATTGGAGTGAATATCCATGCAAATAGACACATACCAACTGCACAGACACGCTTGGAACCGCAAGCTGCTGAACACCTACTGGTTCCTTGTCCTGCTTCAATTACCTTTCGAATTACTCTACTCTTTCACTACAAAAAGAGATGCTTCCTTCACATCAGGGCATCTTATTGTCTCCGTCCTCACCATGATCTTCATCCTGCTTATGCTGGAAACAACCAATAAATTTTATAAAAATCAGCTGGATTACCAAATCATAAGCGGCGGTGCGATCTTATCCTTCACCATTATTTTCTTCAATTATGAAATTAATCTCGTTATCCTTTATCTTTTGCTTCCGATTTTCGTTTCTATTTTTTACCTGCAATTTTCCAAGATCATATACTCCATAGCCTTATCTCTCGTCTCCTTCTCCATTCTTTTTATTGTCAAATTGCGCTTACTCGCAGATTACACCTTCATAGATCTGCTGACGATATTGCCGGTGCTAACTATTATTTCAATCATTACATTCGGCATTATTAAGCGCGGCGTTGAAATCCTCAATAATTTGCAAATAACAACGGAGCTGAAACAGGAATTATTGATCAAAAACATAATCATGGACAAGCTCTCCAAAACGGATGCATTAACCGATTTGTACAATCATATTACCTTCCATGAATACTTGGATGAGCTTATCGTGCAAAACGCTTTAGGTCACTTCTGCATTCATATCGCTGTGCTCGACATCGACAATTTCAAGAAAGTCAATGATACCTACGGACACAGGGCCGGTGACGCCGTCTTGAAAAATGTCAGCAGCACCTTGAAACATCATGTGGGCCTCAATGATTTTGTTGCACGTTATGGCGGCGAAGAGTTCGCTATCATTTTCACAGAGAAGAACACCGATGTAGTGTTTGACCTGCTCGAACGCATTCGTTGGCAAATTTCTCAAATGAAACAGGAAGAGCTGAACGGCCAACCTGTCACCATCTCTATCGGGCTCAGCGAGTATCAGCCTGGAACTTCCAAAGAGCTGCTTTTCGCCGGCGCCGATCAATCCTTATACACAGCCAAGAAAACGGGTAAAAATAGAACGATCATTCACACTGCTCCCTTGAAGGAAGTGCAATAAGTAACGCAGAAAAGCCTCCAACCACGATACAAGTGGAAGGAGGCTTCTTTATTTATTAATTCTGCATGACAAAATCTTTATCAATTTTCACATTTTCGTCGTCGAACACACGCAGAATTTGATATTTCGTGTTCCGCTGCGCAGGAATTTTGCCTGCTTGACGGATAATGTCCAGTGTTGATGTAACGTTGACTTTGTGCGTCGTGCCTGCTGCTGAAACCACGTTCTCCTCAATCATTGTAGAGCCGAAGTCATTGCAACCGTAGCTCAAAGTCTGTTTACCCACTTCAGGTCCCATTGTAACCCAAGAAGATTGGAAGTTCGGTACATTGTCGAGCATAATCCGGCTAATCGCCAATGTTTTCAAGTATTCTTCAGGCGCTACTTTCTCCGCCTTCATATTTGTATTATCCGGTTGGAACGTCCACGGAATGAACGCAAGGAAACCAGGAGTATTAAGCTTCTGCATCAATACGTCGTCCTGTGCATCACGGATACGCAGCATGTGAAGCGCGCGCTCTTCCATCGACTCCCCAAAACCGATTACCATGGTACCCGTTGTGTGCATACCAATTCTGTGAGCGGTTTGCATGACGTCCATCCAGTCGCGCCATGAACCTTTAAGCCTGCTGATTTTGCGTCTAGTACGGTCATCCAAAATCTCGGCGCCACCGCCAGGCAAGGAATCCAGTCCGGCTTCATGCAGTTGGCGAACAACCTCTTCTAAGGATAAGCCGTCTGAAACGTCTTTCATTTTCATAATTTCCGCTGGTGAGAAAGAGTGCATCGTAATGTCAAAACGCTTTTTAATCTCACGCAGAATGTTCGTGTAATAGCTGAATGGCAAGTTCGGGTTGGTACCGCCTTGCATCAGAATCTCCGTACCGTTTACGTCCAGTGTCTCTTGAATCTTCTGGAAAATCGTCTCGTCCGGCAATACATATCCTTCAGCTGAACCAGGAGCACGATAAAACGCACAGAATCTGCAGTATACATCACAAATGTTTGTATAGTTGATGTTCCGGCCAATAACGAATGTAGTAATCGGGTCCGGATGCCATTTCTTCATAATTTGATTCGCGGTATCGCCAATTTTTTCTATTTGATCGGATTCGAACAGTGTAATGCATTCTTCTACATCAATTCGGCCGCCTGATTGTGCTTTATTTAAAATACGATCGATCGGTTTCACAGCTCTTCACTCCTTTAATTTCTGATGGCTCGTATCCATTTATCGTACCATACTCATGCCAAAAAAGCAGCAAATTGCTGCTTTTCATAAGTAGGAACCTTTTTCAAATATGACTATTCTGGGAATTCCGAAACGTTTAACCGCGAAGCGCTTGCTCCAGATCTTCAATGATGTCTTCGATATCTTCCAGACCAACCGAATACCGGACAAGGCCGTCCGTAATGCCTCGCTGCAGGCGAACTTCCTTCGGCATCGCGGCATGAGACATCATAGCCGGATAAGACAAAATGCTTTCTACAGCGCCTAGAGAAACGGCTACCAACGGAATGCGCACTTTACTCAGCATCTTTTTAGCCTTTTCACCGGAGCCAACATCGAAGGAAACAACGGCCCCATAACCAAGGGACTGCTTTTCATGAATCTCTCTACGTGGATGGTTCGGAAGACCCGGGTAATAAACGACCTCAACGTCAGGCTGTTCTGAAAGCCATTGTGCCAATCGTTGTGCGCTTTTCTCCGACACTTCCATGCGGGCTTTCAAAGTTTTCATTCCGCGGATGAGCAGCCATGAATCTTGAATGCCAAGAACATTGCCTAACCCGTTCTGGATCTGCTTCATTCTGCGGCCCAAGCTGTCATTCGCAACTACGGCAAGTCCAGCCAGGACATCACTGTGTCCGCCCAAGAATTTGGTTGCGCTGTGAAGCACGATATCAATTCCTAGTTCGATCGGACGTTGATGGTAAGGCGTCATGAATGTATTATCCAGCATCGTCAGCAAATCGTGCTCTTTGGCAAAAGCAGCTACTTCCGCGATGTCGGTAATTTTAAGCGTCGGATTGGAAGGCGTCTCCAGAAACACTGCTTTTGTGTTAGAACGCAGCGCTGCACGAACTTGGGCGATATCCGTCATATCAACAAAGGTGGATTCGACCCCCATCCGATTCATGATCGTAGTAAGCAAGCGGTATGTACCACCGTACACGTCTTCCGTCACAATCACATGATCCCCTTGTGAAAGAAGCATGAAGGCCGACGAAATCGCGGCCATGCCGGAAGCAAAGGCGAAGCCGCGGGTTCCGCCTTCGAGTAGGGCAATGTAGTCTTCCAGAGCTTGACGGGTTGGGTTCCCGGAACGCGTATAATCATACTCCGGAGAAACTTCCAAGTCAGCTTGATGGAAAGTTGACGCTTGATATAAAGGCACGCTGGAAGCACCAGTTACTTCATCAATCTCAGCGCCAAAATGTATGAGTTTGGTAGCGAATTTGCCGTGCGGCTTGCGTTTATCGTTCGGTGAATGGCTCATTACAGGGATTCTCCTTCTAATTCTGCTTGTGCTTGGCTAAGCGCATTCGCTAAATCAGCGATAAGATCATCCTGATGCTCGATGCCGACAGAGAAGCGCAGAAGGCGATCATCCACGCCGATTTGCTGGCGAATTTCAAGCGGAATATCCGCATGTGTTTGTACAGCCGGATATGTCATCAGCGATTCGACGCCGCCCAAGCTCTCGGCGAAGGCGATAAGCTGAATGTGACGCAGAATCGGCTCAACCAGTCTGGCGTCTTTCACTTTAAAGGAGAAAATCCCTGTATTTCCGCTCGATTGTTTGTTTTGAATGGCATGGCCTGGATGAGACTCCAGTGCCGGGTAGTAAACATCACTGATGAGCGGGTGCTCCAGCAGGAAGTTCGCGATGGCTGTTGCATTTTGTTCATGACGCTCCATACGAAGCGCCAGCGTCTTCATACCTCTCATCAAAAGCCAGCTGTCTTGCGGCCCAAGCACGGCTCCAATCGAATTGTGAAGGAAGGCCATCTGCTCCGAAAGCTCCTTGCCCTTGGTCACAATCAGTCCGGCAAGAACGTCGTTATGTCCACCCAAATACTTAGTCGCGCTGTGAACGACAATGTCTGCGCCCAGCTCTAATGGGCGCTGTAAATAAGGAGTTAAAAGCGTGTTGTCGACGATGGACACAATGCCTTTCTTACGGGCCCATGTACATACAAGCTCGATATCTGTAATCATCATGAGTGGATTCGTCGGCGTCTCAATGATCAGCCCTTTGGTATTCGAACGGTAGGCAGATTCCAAGCCGTCCAAATCGTTGGTATCTACGTACGTAGCCGTTACACCGAAGCGAGACATGATCTTCTCGAGCAGACGGTACGTACCACCATATAAATCCAAGGAAACGATCAAGTGATCGCCTTGGCTAAAATAGGCAAAAACCGTTTGCAGGGCTGCCATGCCGGATGAACAAGCGAAACCCGCATCTCCGGATTCCAATTGCGCGATCGCATCCTCAAGCACTTTACGAGTTGGGCTTTTGGTACGCGCGTAGTCAAAACCGGTGCTTTGACCGAGCTTCGGGTGACGGAAAGCAGTAGCTTGATAAACAGGGAAGCTGACAGCTCCGGTTACAGGTTCTTCGATGGAGCCAATTTGGGCGAGACGACTTTCGATTTTCAACAAAGGGAGTTCCTCCTCATGATTTGGGTTCGAATTACAGTGACGCACTTGCCAGGCTTTCATTGATATTAGCGGTAAGCTCAAAAGGCGTTTCTTGGTACACATAATAGTTCAACCAATTGGAGAACAGCAGATTCGCATGGGCTCTCCAAGTGTTATAAGGCTGTCGGCTAGGATCATTGTTGGGGTAATAATTTTTGGGGATATCAATTGGAAGTCCCTTGCTCACATCCCGATCGTACTCCCATTTCAATGAATTCGCATCATACTCGGAATGGCCCGTTACGAAGATATGCTTGCCATCACGTGTTGCCGCGATATAGACACCGGATTCCTCTGATTCGGATAAAATCTCCAGGTCCGGACATCGCTCAATGTCGTCACGACGAACGTCCGTGTGGCGGGATTGCGGCACGTGGAAAATTTCATCAAAACCGCGAAGCAGCTTCGTATTCGGCACCTCTACCGTGTGCGGGAATACACCGAATATTTTGTTGTCCAGCGCAAATTTACGAACCCCGAAGTGATGATACAAGCCCGCTTGTGCTGCCCAGCAAATATGCAAGGTAGAAGTGACGTTTTCTTTGCTCCAATTCAGGATTTGCGTCAACTCCTCCCAGTAATTCACATCTTCAAACTCCATCTGTTCGACTGGGGCGCCTGTAATAATCATGCCGTCCAGCTTTTCTTCTTTAATATCGTCAAAAGTTTTATAGAACATCTCCAGGTGTTCAACGGAAGTGTTCTTGGAAGTATGAGTTTTTGGATGCAGAAGAACGAATTCCACCTGCAGCGGCGTATTCCCGATCAAGCGCAGCAATTGTGTCTCGGTCGTTTCCTTGGTAGGCATCAAATTTAACAAAGCAATGCGAAGTGGACGTATGTCCTGGTGATACGCGACAGATTCATCCATGGTGAAGATGTTCTCTTGGTTTAAAATTTCTTTGGCAGGCAGGTTGTCAGGAATCTTGATCGGCATCCTGTTCACTCCTCTTCATGGTTTATTTTGGGTGTATGGAAAAGCAAAAATGGCCTTCTCTGGAATCAGAGAAAGGCCATGGAATGTCACTGTCAATGTCCTTCTCTTATCTCCCAGATTCGCTTTCTACAAGCGGTTCCGCAAGAATTAGCACCGTGCATCCCTTTGCTTGCAAAGGTTTGTCGGTTGCCGGGTGTCATAGGGCTAGTCCCTCCACCTACTCTTGATAAGAAAATGAAACGTATGCGATTAAAATCATCATACTATAAAATAAAGTAAAGTCAAGACATTAACCGATCCTGACAACCTGCAAAACAAAGAAATTGCTTCAGGCTGTCCATCTATGGTAATATTGATACGAAATGTATCGTGATTTGGTGTTTAAATAACGCGAAACAGGGTTAAATAAATATCAAACTGATTACATTATCTAACTATTAAAGGGGGTCCATTATGTCCGCACCATCTTCGGATAACTTCTCTGCTTTCGCTTCATTAAATCGATATTTCGCTTTAATTGAAACATCGAAGCCAACCAGGCAACAAGCTGAGGATGCCGCTGCCTTATTATGTCGAGTCTATGGAGCAGAGAGTGAAGAAGATCTGCTACTCCGAGGCTATCCTGAACTGATTGACATTTATCAAGAAATGAAAGGCAAGATCTTGAAAGCCGCCATGTAATTCATGGCGGTTTTTTTTGACACCGAACAAGCCCTGAATCCATAGAGTATCTAAAGCACATTCTTACTTGTGGCGCCAAACTTTTTGGCTTGAAACAGGGTATATGAAGGGTTATACTAGACAAGTATTATTCGACACGGACGCAAAAGGGGGGCATACGTTTGGACGGGGAACCGAGGAGTAGCACCTGCAAGTTTTGTAAATTTTATAGTGTAGGAATGCAGTCGGTTATTCCATCATTCGTAGTCTCGCGCACATGATGAACGTAACCGGCTGATTCCATGCAAAGGGGTGGATCAGATGAAAACACGGTGGGTTCAGAATGGCATTTTCACATTGGTCGAAGACGTGTCTGTCGCACTAACACCTCCAGAACAAGGCTTTTATTGGATTGATGCAGGGATCGAGGATTTAGAACTTCTTCAGCCTTTATTCCATCTACATGATTTGGCCGTGGAGGACTGCTTGAGCGAAGAGGAACAGCGTCCTAAGATTGAATTTTATGATTCGCATTATTTTATCGTTATAAATAGCATTCGTTTTGATGATGAGGAAATTTTCCTTCGCGGACTTAATCTATTTCTTAGCAAACATGTCATTATTACCGTTACTAGGCAAAAAATTAATGAACTTCGCGCTTTAAAGCCGTTTCTCTGGGAAGAGGAGGTCAACAGCGCCGACCGTTTCCTATACCATCTAGTCGATCTTGTCGTCGATAATTACGTTGCGGTTGGTGACCGTATCGAGGCCAAGATTGAAAAGCTGGAAGAAGATATTTTGGTAGCTACCAAAAAATCGCATTTGAATGAAATCATCGGACTTCGTTCGGAAATTCTCTGGCTCAAAAAAGTGCTTGTTCCACAACGTGATGTGATCGGTACGCTCGGCAAGAAGGATCTCAGGCTGATTGACCACCAGCTCCAGAAATATTTTGGCGACATTTATGAGAATGCCGTCAAAATTGTGGATACATTCGATACGCTCCGCGATCTGATGGGGAACTTACGAGAAGCATATCAATCCAGCCTGGCGAACCGCGCGAATGATATCATGCGTGTTTTTACCGCGCTGACAACTATTTTCATGCCGTTGACGTTCATTACAGGAGTGTTCGGAATGAACTTTGATAACATTCTAGGGCTACATGTCGCTCACGGCGATGAGTTCGTCTTAGCGTTTATGGGTGTGCTAGGCATTGCCATGTATATTTTATTCCGTAAAAAAGAATGGCTATAATAGAAGGAAGGGCTTCTTGAAGCAGCAGATCGCTGTTCAAGAGGCCTTTTTTTAGGCGATGGCTACACCTGTTTGATTTTCACAAACTTTCGTTTGCCTACCTGAACAATATCGCCATCCTGCGGCTGGAATAACTCATGGATATTCAATATCTTCGTTTCATTGATTTTCACCGCGCCTTGCTCAATACTGCGTCTTGCCTCTGCGTTGGAAGCCTGCAGCCCCGTAGCTACAAGCAGCTTAATAATGGAGATCTGGCCAGCATCGAGCAGTTCCTCGCTGATCTGTATTTCTTCAATTTCTTCCGGCAGCGCCCGCTTCTGAAAGACCGTGATAAAATGCTGCTCAGCCTCTTGAGCTGCTTCCGCGCCATGATACATACGCACATATTCCTTTGCCAACTTCATCTTGGCATCCCTTGGATGGATGGAACCCGCTTCCAGTCCCTCTTTCAACTCCTGAAGCTCTTCGCTTGAGATCGCAGTCGTTAGCTCATAATATTTCAGCATAAGCGAATCCGGAATCGACATCGTTTTGCCGAAAATTTCATTCGCGGCCTCATCGATACCGATGTAATTTTTCAAGCTTTTGCTCATCTTCTGCGTGCCATCCAGCCCTTCGAGCAGCGGCATCAGAATAGCCACTTGGCCGTCTTGCATCTCATAGGCGCCTTGCAGCGTGCGTCCCATCAGAATATTAAATGTCTGATCTGTACCCCCAAGCTCAATGTCGGTCTCCAGTGAAACGGAATCGTAGCCTTGCATTAATGGGTAGAAAAATTCATGCACATGAATCGGTTGATTGGCCGCATATCTTTTGGCGAAATCGTCCCGCTCCAGCATCCTCGCCACCGTTACTTTGCCCGCCAGCTTCAGCACATCATCAA
Organism: Paenibacillus sp. P36; assembly: GCF_045866505.1. Classification (NCBI taxonomy): domain Bacteria; kingdom Bacillati; phylum Bacillota; class Bacilli; order Caryophanales; family Paenibacillaceae; genus Paenibacillus; species Paenibacillus sp. P36. The sequence goes on along the minus strand of NZ_AP038372.1, from coordinate 1,602,005 downwards.
ATTTCAGTTCACCCAGCCAACTAGAATTGTAGTAAAAGGTTGTTTTCGTAAAATCCAAAATTTTGGACAGCTGCGTCTGGTACGTTTGGGCATTATGCTGAACATCCTCTTCTGTCAGCTGTTTGCGCGTTTCCGACTTGCCTGTTGGATCGCCAATACGACCTGTGAAATCTCCAATGATCAGCTGAACTTCATGGCCCAGCTCTTGAAATTGGCGAAGCTTTTGCAAGACAACCGTGTGCCCAATATGAATATCAGGCGCAGATGGATCCAAGCCCAATTTCACTTTCAACGGTTTTCCCGTCACAATTGCCCGGGTAATTTTCTGTTTCAGCGCATCTTCCGGTATGATTTCAGCCGCACCACGTTTAATGATTTGCAGCTGGCGCTCGACTTCCTGCCTTTGTGCATCGGTTAATTCGATCCCCGTCATCTTGCAATCCCTCCTCATCGATATGAAAAAAAACAAAAAGACAACCAAATCGTCCACAAAGGGACGAGACGGTTGTCTCGCGGTACCACCCTAATTAAAGTGAAGGATCTGCGACTCTCATTCGCAGCCTTCTCTTTCACTTAGTCATTGTAACGGCATCGAATGCCGGGTATAAGCTACTGATGCTCTTAAACGGAGCATGTTCCCTCAACCAACTCGGAACGGTAATTCGGAGCCATGCTTGCATCGGTTTGCACCTTCCACCGACTCTCTGCAGCAGCGGCATTACTCCTACTAAGGGCATAACCCCAGTTCGTCATCGCTTTGATTGCTATTAAGATTATTGACCATTTAATCATATCTGCCTAAGCTCTGTCAATACTAGCTTGCAGCTTGCGCGCTCATGCTTTCCTTGTCCTTGCGAAAACGCAATCGCAGCAATCGAAGCCATTCATATGCGCGGTCGAGCTCTTTGCCTTTCAGCTCTTCCGTACCTCCCATACGCTGAAGAACCGGCTTCAGATAACGGTCGCCTTCGGATTCAAAAGCGTTCCATGCCTTGATCTGTTCCTCCTCCGGGACCGAAGCTAGTTCCGCTTCCACCAGCAGATCCATATCATAGCCTTCGCGGTCCAGTTCCTCTACCCACAGGAGAAGCTCTCTGCGCGGCATCGTCAAATCGGTTTGAAGATCAGCCAAGCTGCCTCCGCGAGCCGTAATCTCGAGCAGCTTGCGTTTGCTAACCTCACGGTCCAGCTCCATACGCAGCTTCTGCTCCTTCTGAGCGAGGAGCCATGACTCGAACTTGACGATATCGACGTTCTTGGCAACCCAATCCAGCGGAAAACCATTCAAACGCGTATACTCCGCAGTAATTTTTAAAATATCCCCTGCATACATATTGGTCTTCTGCTCACCAAAGCCGGGGATTTGCTGAAGTTCTTCCTTGCTTTGGGGTAAGAAAACAGATATCAAGCGCAGCACTCGATTCGTGGCGAGAATATACGGCGCTTTGCCTTCACGCGAGGCTTGTTCGCGTCTCCATGCACGAAGCTGCTCGTACACTTCCTCGCTTGGGTTTTCTTCGCAATAATAAGTCAGCATCTGCGTCATTCTCGCTTTGCCAGACAGCACTTGAGCGGATTCCAGCTCCGAGCTCACAATAGGACGGAAGCCGCTGCGAAACTTCTCGCGCAAACCATGACGGAAGGTGCTTAGCATCTCATCCCAACTCATCCCTTGGTACCACTGATCTTGCTGCAGCTTGCCCGCGCTGTCGGGCTCGTTCCAGAACACATTCCACACGCCTTGCTCTTCAGCAATCGATACCTGCGCAGATAATACGCGATGATCCCCCGTTTCTTTCTCCAAAGTGTTCAAAAAAACAATGTTCATACTTACCTCCTCCAAACGTCTACAAAAATAGGTTAAGAAAAACGAAAAAGCACCTCTTCAGCTAGGCTGAAAAGGTGCTTCCCTTTTTCCAATATCCAAATCATACCATGTTTGTAAGATGGGCGCAACCTATGTTTTGTTGACAAGCCTATTTCGGTTATAATGAAAGACATACCAGAATGAAAAGAGGGCCCTTATGTCTGATTATGACTTTTTATACGACCATCAAGAAGAGACGACAACGCGTTTTGTATGCTTCGTCGGCAATGCGCTGCACCGTTTTGACCTTGCGATCATGACAACAACCCGTTATTACGGCAAAAAACTTGTGATTGATTTACAATCAGGACGCAGTGCGGTAATTGGTCCGGATGACTTGGCCGAAGAGGGATACCTCGAGTACGCTTTCAAGCTCAATGAAGAGCAAGCACTGGAACTGAATGGATTTTTATCGCAAATTATCGGTTCCATTCATTTCACGGATATTTAACGGATCAGCGGGGGACACTGGAAAAAGCATGCGCAACCCAGATGAGGAGGCATTTTCCATGAGTGTTGAAGAGTCCGCGAAAGATAAGTATACCGAAACAAAAGGGTTCATACCCGAGCAGCGAGATGTATACGCTGATTTGGAGACGGTCGAATCTCAGCGAAACGACCTGATTCCCGAGGAGTTTCCCGAAGGCCCTTATGGCACAAGCCTAAACACGGAATCGCTGGGAAAAAGCACGCCTTGGCGTAAAGATCAGCGCCCGCCGAACCGGTTTTCCTATGAAAATCATGAGCTGCATGAAGGTCTCAAACGGGATTATCCTGGCGCAGACGATAACCGGAATGAACCTTCGAATCAAGAATAAGAAAGAGGCAATCTTCAAGCAGATTACAACGCTTGAGGATTGCCTCTTTTTTTATTATTTACCGAGCAGCTCCAAATGTCTGCCAATATGATGACGCAAACCTTCAGCGAATACGTCTTCCTGCTCCGTCATCGTCCGGAAGAACTCTTCAGCAAATTGCTTGCTGCCATCAGCATTTTTGGCTTGCAGCAGCAGGCCGTATGTGATGTGCAGCAATTGGCGCGCATTGTTTTCTTCCATGTAGTTCGGCAGATCGGCATCCGCGACATCAGCAAGAGGAACAATCGCATTGATGTCCGTCGTCACGTGATAATACGCTGTCGCTTCTGTGAAATGATCCAAAGCAAATTGATGCATGCGGCGATACAGGGAAGGGTTCACTTTTGCTACAACACGTACCGCTTCGAGCCAATTTGTACCTGCTGTTTTGATATGGAACAAACCTTTCGTGTACTGTCCGATTAGTGGGAACACGCTAAATTTGTCGCTACCGGAGTGAATGCTCAGCTTGTATTCAAAATGCACGGCAATCGCCGCATGGCTCGCCAGCTCACGCTCAAATTGCGCGATATCGCCAATGTAGTCGATCCCTTTTTGGAATTCTCCGCAGAAGCGCGGCGCCATGCTGAAAATGGTAACTCCACGGTCACGAAGCTCGTTCGCTACCAAGTAGTGGGCTTCAGGCGATGTCGGTGTAGCCGTCTCATCAATCGAAATTTCAAAATCAACCGCACGATCCAGCGTTGCGATATATTTGCGGTAAATTGCTTCCATGAAATTAATGGCTGCGTCGTAGATCAGCACATCTTTTTGGAGCGCTTCGCGCGTGTATTTAAGTGCTGCACCTGGTACATTAGCAGGCGTCTCCAAGTAACGTTTCTCATAGTGCTCACGCAAGCCGGCTGGCAAAGCTGCATACTTAACTGCGACTTCATCTGCGGACAACGTTTCAATCGTGTTATCGATGTTCTCGGAGCAATCAAGCGTCAGCATCGTAAAACCAAGACGCAACGCATACTCGATGTCTTCCTCTTTTTTCAAATGGTCGCCGTCTGCGCCATAGCCATCTTTGTAGCCTTCTTGGAAAACCGCATAAGCCGCCGCGTCCAAAACATCCTCATACGTTCTGCCTGTAAGCGCAAGCTCACGAATACTTTGCTGCGCCAACACGGGACGGATATCTTTGCCGCGAATCGTTTGAATATGTCCAGGGCTTGCAATACCAAGGCGATCACCCAGACCCATCGTAGCTACTTGCGTGCCAAATGCTTGCGGGGCTGTATAAGGCAAGAATTGATTCAGTGTCAAACGATTCTCATGCGTTAGTGGAGCAACTTTCGCGCCATCCACAACTTCTCCGTTTAGCTGATTGTACAAATCACTTTCACCAACTGCAACCAGTCTCTTTCCAGCCTCCGTGCGTACCATTACAAGTGAAGTATTTCCAATTTGTGTAAAAGATGAATCATATACTTTAACGCCTGGCGCTGATAACGTTGATGTATTTCCTGATTTGATTGCGTCTATAAGCTCTTTCATTCTGTGTGTTCCTCCCTTATTTTGCAAACGTTTGCTATTTTCTTATAGCTTAATCATATCGCAAGTTAGGAGCGTTTTCTCTTCATCTATTCCTATTTTCAAGGAAAACTATTCATATTTTTCACTTCGCTTATGTTATACTTTCATTACAACAACTTGAACAAAAGGAGTACTGAGATGCCCAGCACCGTCACCTTCGGCAATGAGGATGAAGGCCCATTTTATATTCAACATATTCATCGTAATGGATCGTTCGAGAGAACACAGCACATGCATGATATGTATGAGCTGTATTATTTGTACGAAGGTGAGCGCATGTATTTCATTCGGGACCGCTCGTATCTCATCCTTCCGGGAGACCTGGTGCTCATTAATCGGCGTGAGCTTCACGCTACTTCGGATTCCGATAAGCTTGGGCATGCGCGTGTCGTGATAAATTTCAGCGATCACTTCCTGGAAAGCATGAAATCAGATGCTCCTTTCCTGCTCGATGCCTTCACGCATGCTGCGCCTGTGCTTAGGCTCGATCTCCCGACCCGTCGATTTGTCGAAGACATTCTCGGCAAAATGATTCATGAAGCGAAAGAACCTCAGCTCGGGCAAACCTTCGCTTTGCGTCATTTTCTGATCGAGCTGCTGCTGTTCACGACACGTTTCATTCGCCAGCATCCGGTCACATCACCTGAGCATGTCTCTCCATTACATCGAAAAATATCAACGATCGTGCGTTACATCAACACCCATTTTGCCGAAATTTTGCGATTGGAAGAGCTTGCGGAAAGATTTGAAATCAGCCCGGCGTATTTAAGCCGTATGTTCAAGGAAATCACCGGATTTTCACTGGTCGAATATATCAATCTTGTTCGTGTCCAGGAAGCGCAAAGATTGCTGACGGAGAGCAAAATGAAAGTCATCATGATTGCTGAGCAGGTCGGCTTCGGCTCCTTGGTCCAGTTCGGCCGTGTTTTTCGGCAGATTACCAAAACGACGCCACTTCGCTATCGGCAATCGGCCATGCAATTCTGAGGGAAGTAGCTCATTTCTCGCCAAAACGATAAGAAGCAGCGTCAGGGCTGCACGTTGAACAGCTTGCTCGCTTTTGCTAGCACGCGCAAAAAGGAGGATGCCGATTCCTATTCGGCACCCTCCCTTTTATATTAACCGATTAACTTGATTAATCCTTTGTACGCAATCTCCTCGAACTTCGCGATCACTTTCTCCCGCTCCATCGCCCAACCACAGTCCTCAAGCGCACAGGCAACAGGCGCATCCAGACGAATCGTCGCCAAGTCACGCGATAAATGCAGCATCTCCAGCTCCGCTTCGATTTTTGCGCGCACCCCTTTTGGCAGTGACGCCAAATTTTCCAAAATGCCTCCAATATCCTGATACTCGTTCAGCAGCTTGGTCGCTGTTTTCTCGCCGATCCCTTTGACACCTGGGTAGTTATCAGCCGTGTCGCCGGTTAAGCCTTTCAGATCAATAATCTGCGCAGGCGTCAGACTTTTCTCTTCCATCAGCGTTTCCAGCGTATAAACCATGTAGTTGGAGTGCCCTTTTTTCATAATAATGACTTCCGTGCTCTCATTCACAAGCTGGAGCATATCATGATCTCCGGTCAAAATTTGAACTTTCGTCAGCGGGCTGTATGTACGGGCCAGTGTTCCGATGCAATCGTCAGCTTCATAACCGACAACACCAATGTTCGGAATGTTAAAGCTAGCTGTAACCTCTTTCACTAAATCGAACTGCGGAATTAACTCCTCCGGGGCAGGTCCGCGATTCGCTTTGTATGCTTCAAATTTCTCCGTGCGGAATGTTTTACTCCCCATATCCCAGCAGCATACCACGTGGGAAGGCTTAAAGGTTTGAATCGCATCAAGTAAATATTTCAGAAAACCGTATACCCCGTTAATTGGCACACCGGTTTCTGTTCGCATAATATAACCGCTCGATGAAGTCGCGTAATAACCGCGAAATAATAACGCCATCCCGTCAACAAGCAGCACGGAACCAGATGAATTCTCTGACAACATAATCGCTCCTATCCAAATAAATATATGTTCAGTATAGCACGGCAGCGCTCTTCCCGGCACAAAAAACCACCATCAGTAAAAGTTACCAATGGCGGTTCAAGCACTATGTTCCCTCATTTATTTCAAAACGTACTCAGCTAGTACGCTCTGAAGTTCGTATATGTTTAAGCTTTTGTTAAACTTTTTTTCAATCGGCGTATGGGTGCTGCTGATCCATATCTTCATTTCAGCATCGAGATCAAAAGTACCTGCTGTCTCAATACTGAAATGGGTAATGCTTTTATAAGGAATCGAGTGAAGCTCCATTTTCTTGCCCGACAACCCTTGTTTATCTACTAATATTAGCCTTTTGTTGGTAAAAATAAAAAGATCACGGATCAATTTATATGCTTTTTCAATCGTTTCTGAACCTGCCAACACATGAGCAAATTCCTTATTCACATCCGCCAGATTAAGCTCCGATGCGTTCCCCATTAAACCATCAAATAATCCCATTGCTTCTCCTCCTTGAATAGCTGTCTATCTAATTGCAGGCACACAAAAGCCGCCATCAGTAAGTGAATACGAATGGCGGGTTATGTCATCTCTATGCCATTTTATCGGCTGGTATGCCACTTAATTTCTTGTATGAACTGCGTGACGGACTCGTGTAACCTTGTTGAGATTTCATCCTCAAGAATTGCTTGTCCTTGTTCGCCCCAAGTCACCTGTTTATCAAGCACATACACACCTTGCAAAATATTTTGTGCACCCAATGCGGACAGCACCGGTTTAAGCGCGTAGTCGATAGCGAGCAAGTGAGAAAGTGTGCCGCCTACTGCTAAAGGGAGCACAATTTTACGCTCGAGCCCCTTTTGTGGGAGCAGGTCAAGGAAGGCTTTTAACACACCGGTATAGGAGGCTTTGTAAACAGGCGTAGCTACGAAAACGGCATCTGCTGCAGCAACAAGCGCATTCGCGCTCACAATGGCTTCGCTGTCAAACTTGGCGTACAGCAAGTCTTCTGCAGGGATATCGCGCACTTTGATCCAGTCTACGGTAAGACCCGCTTGCACCAATTCATTCTTCGCTACTTCAATAACCCCGTGTAATCGGGATGTGGGGGTTGGACTTCCTGAGATAATGACTACCTTCGCCATTTCGTTCACACTCCATTATGGTTTTTTGATAAAAAAGAGACCCCGCTTCCATTGTTCAATGTAAGGTCGGAGTCTCCTGTTGTTCGGTCGACTTTTAAATCATAGTATTTTACTTGGAATTATCTTACCATCGCCTGTCAGGCACGTCAACCACTTTTCTTAAAAGAAGTTCCAGCCCGGCAGCCACCGGAGGAAGAAGGAATATCTGGATGGAATCATCATACCCGAAAGAATCGGATAGAACAGCGCAAACAACACGAATACGCCCAGTAAATAACCGTAAACCCATCTTCTTTTATGAAGCGGACCTTCTTCCAAATAATCTTTGATATAGTAGGTCAGAATGAGAACCAGGAACGGCACCATGGCAAAATAGTGATAAATAAAAGTGAGCCTCGGCACCAGCATCCATGGCAAGTATTGGGAACAATAAGCGATTAACAGCATGCGCAGCAGCTTATCTTTCCTCTTCACAGCCACATAGAACGAGCAGATGACCGCGATAAAGCCAGGCCACCAAACCAGCGGATTTCCGAACGAGACGATGCTCGACAACATGCCCTGCGGCATAAACTTGGCTTGGTAATACCAGATCGGGCGCAGCATCATCGGCCACTCCCACCAAGGGGAAGAGAACGGATGAGTCGCTACCAGATCCTTATGATACTTGTACATGTGCACCTGATAAGTGACGACATCCTTCAGCTGATGCCCAGGTCCCGGAACCATCATGAAAGGAATATACGATAGCGTGTAAATACCTAACGGAATGATAACAAACGTTAGTACACACCACAGGAGAGTAAGGATCGTGTTTTTTGCAAATCGTTTCTGCACATGCAGTAATCGACTGCGCTCTGAATCGGATAGAGCCGGCTTCGTATCCTCCTCGGTTTCATCCAAAGATGGAATGATCTGCTCTGGATCATCCTTATCCACCTGAATCTGAGATGGCGCTCTATGCGCATCCTCCTGCAGCAAACGCCGAGCAAACCGGTATTCGCTATAACGCTCTATTAAAGATAAAAGCAGCAGGAGGGCTAGGCCGGCACCGCCGTAGATCACGATCCATTTGGAAGCAGCGCCTATTCCGAAAAAGAGGCCGGACAATCCAAGCGGGATCAGTGTGGCCCACAGCTTTTCCCGATAAAAGCTTAGCGTCGTATAACGGTACATGAAATAGAACATCAACATGATGAAGAATACACCGTAAACATCGATCGTCGCAATGCGTGTCTGCGCAAAGTGCATGAAGTCAAACGTTAAGAGGAATGCCGCGATAAAAGCATATTCAGAACGGCCGAACATCCGCTTGGCGAACACATAGATTACGGGTATCATTCCGACTCCGAACAGTGTTCCAATAATACGCCACCCAAACGGGTTGAGCCCGAATATGTAAATGCCGATCGCCATGAGCACTTTACCTAGCGGCGGATGCGTGCTTTCATAAGGCTCTATTTTGTGAAGATGCTCGTAGGCCGTTCTTGCGTGATAAATCTCATCAAAGTAGGTCCCGTTCATGTACGTAGGCGTGTACGGTACTACGCTGGATTCATCGAATAAATTCGCTGTTTTTCCTTCATCCGCAGGGTTTATATCCTGCTCTTTCAGGTCGGTAATCGGTAAAATGGTCGAATTGCCATCCCCGAAAATCCCGATTTCATGCAGATGCAGCGGTGCGCTTTCCTGTCCGTCAATCACCACTTTTACATAACGAGCGTCTTTCATCGGTTCTACTGCGTTCCATGTGAAAACCTTGGTATGATCGGATTTGACAGAGATTTGATCGTGCCACTGCTGGCCATCTTGTGAGAACCAGAAGGAATAGGAACCTTCCCCAACGCCGGCAAAGGTGTTAATTCTAGTTATGTTGTGCGAGCTTCCGAGGTCAGCAACGACGGCTTCCCCAGTGGTTGTCGGCTTCCAAAAAGTAGTTGGTGCTTTGTGACCGCCTAGATGGAATAAAGCGATAATGGTGTATATGACGACCAGTAAACCTAGGTATAACGCATCCTTTTTAGAGAAAAAACGTCCCTTCTGGCTTCGTTCTATCCCATCCTTACTCTCTTTGAAAATGGCATTCCAGCGCTCGGTCCACTTGTCCGTGGTCGGGACTTGTGGAATCGGGACGAGGTCATCCTGATTATTCTGTTCTTGTTGTGATTGCACGAAAAGCCTCCATCCCAAAATACATGCATAAACAAATAATATAACATTGATGGCAGATACAGCCAGCATCAAGGGATCATAGCGTGGAATATGATAATCTTGATGAAAACTTCTCAGCAGCACATCCGCAATATTGATGAAATGAGTCAAACTAAAGCCAATAAACAGACCAAGAATACGGCGATCCTTAATATAAATAAAACTCGTAAGAGCTAGCAGCAGCCCGTAGTGCAAATAGCGCTCATGCATTTTGGTCATACACATAAAAACAGCGGTTATAAATAAGAAAGCCACATACAGAACGGCACCCTTCTGGCCTTTGCTGCGGATATACAGATAGCAAGTGTACAAGATGGAAAGGATCATGAGCACTATGCCCAATTTTTCATAGGAGATATGTAAGAAACTCTTTTTTATGTCGATAAAGTTGCCGCCTAAGAGCGCCATAAGATTAAATGCATTCAGGGAGGCGTAGGGATAGGAGGCCAGTGTGCCGGAGTAAAGTCCGATTAACCATCCATAACCTCTTCCAATGGCAAAAGGAAGGGCAACTACCGCTATGGTCGTCATGCCACTGAGCACGCTCAGCAGGAATACCATCAAATTGCGCTTGCGCAGTACATCAATAAGCAGAAAAATGCCAAAAAGAAGTGCCTGCGGCTTGAGCAATAAAGCCAAGGCGATAAACACGGAAGCTTGAGGCAGCTTCCCGCGCTGCTGCATCAGAAATGTTGCCGCAATAAACAGCATAAAAAAAGAATCAACCTGTCCCCAAATCGCAGAGTTCGACCAAATCGCAGGATTAAAGGCAAACAACGCAGCTATTCCTATCGCTTGCAGCCATGTTCGCGCGCCGTCCTCCCTGCTGATTGCAAGTCGAAACAACAAATAAACGGTTACGATATCCGCCAGAATGGCAGGGAATTTCAGCAGTAATAACGATTGTCCACTCTCCCAAGGGATGGACAGCTTGTGGTGCAGCATACCTATAACATACAGGACATACATATAGCCTGGCGGGTAATCCAGGAAATATTCCTTGGCGTTGTTATACATACCGGACAAACCAACCGTATAAGCACGGTCCGACCAAGCCAGAAACGTTCGGACATCCGTATCATAGCCCATCCAGATTGGTGCAAGATAGAGTCTTATGAATAGCGCTGTCAGAAGCAGTAAACCCAGAAGTAAGAATTTATAGGGCGCTTCGCCCACTTGCTTGAACCAGCTTACCATGAGGCATCTCCTTAAAAATAGACTACTACCATTATACCCGTCCACTCTCTAGCAGAAAAGGAAAAAAGCACCGACCCCATTCGGTCAGTGCTTAGGTTCAATCTTTTCAATGCGCTCGCAAATATCGTGCAGCCAATCATAATCTCCTGTAAGCGAGGCGCAAAGCGATAAATTTTCTAGTTTTAAGCGATTCCAAACATAGGTCGCGTTAGCTTCCATGCACAGCATTAACTCATCCTGCTCTGCTCGCGTTAACTCCCGCGCTCTGCGTAATGTCCATAACTCCGCCATACGTTGATGAACGGCCAACATGGTTCCAAGACCCTCCTGCTCGATAAGGTGCTAACATTATGCAGTATGGACAAAGTTGGGAGCGCTGAAACAAGTGGGCAACGATAAAATATCTGGCATTGAAATCCCACCATCCGACAGATCAAAATCCACCATCTGCACATCTCGTTCCACCACACTTGCCGTGCGCTAACGGACCCCACTGCCGTTATTTCGCATATTTTGCCCCTGTTCCGAATCTAACGGACTCCAGAGGCGCTATTGAGGCAAAATCGGGCTATTCTCCGTGCTATTTATGTGAATAACGGCGCTGGGGTGCGTTAGAAATTCAAACGGCCGTATTTTCGCCGAATAAGGTCAACTCAGTCCGTTAGCTCGCCTCCCCCCCCCCAATCTGCGCTATACCACCCCGTATATCGCCCTCAATAAGCGCATGCCATTCGGTGTACCGCGCAACCTCACGCTCGCGTGTTTCCCCTAACGGACCTCACTACCTGCACATCTCGTTCCACCACACTTGCCGTGCGCTATCGGACCTGGCTGCCGCTATTTCGCATATTTTGCCCCTGTTCCGAATCTAACGGACTCCAGAGGCGCTATTGGAGCAAAATCGGGCTAATTTCCACGCTGTTTACGTGAATAACGGCATTGGGGTCCGTTAGAAATTCAAACGGCCGTATTTTCGCCGAATAAGGTCAACTCAGTCCGTTAGCTCGCCTCCCCCCCAATCTGCGCTATACCACCCCGTATATCGCACTCAATAAGCACATGCCACTCGGTGTACCGCCCAACATCACGCTCGCGTGTTTCCCCTAACGGACCCCACTACCTGCACATCTCGTTCCACCACACTTGTCTTGCGCTAACGGACCTGGCTGCCGCTATTTCGCATATTTTGCCCCTGTTCCGAATCTAACGGACTCCAGAGGCGCTATTGGAGCAAAATCGGGCTAATTTCCACGCTATTTACGTGAATAACGGCGCTGAGGTCCGTTAGAAATTCAAACGGCCGTATTTTCGCTGAATAAGGTCCACTCAGTCCGTTAGCCCGCCTCCCCCTCCCAATCTGCGCTATACAACTCCGTATATCGCCCTCAATAAGCGCACGCCACTCGGTGTACCGCCCAGCATCACGCTCGCGTGTTTTCCCTAACGGACCCCACTACCCGCACATCTCGTTCCACCACACTTGTCGTGCGCTAACGGATCTCATCGCCGTTATTTCGCAACTTTCGCCCATGTTCCATATCTAACGGACTGCGTTGCCTCGTAGTATTTGTCGACTCTGTCCGCAAGCAATATGTGCGATACCTTTTGTGCCCACTATGCACAGACAAAAAGTCACGCTCTACTAAATCATGAAGGAGCCGCCGCGCATGGCGATCCGTGACTCGTAAATGGTCTGCTAATTCCACTGCTGTAAACGGGCGCAAAAGGCGACGCGAAAAGCGGACAGCTTCGGCTTCAAGAAATGTTAACTCAGACGCCACCTCTGTCGAGAGAAAAATACCGATGAAGGAAAGGACGAGTTGTCGACACCGCCAAGGTTCATCATTGATAGAAAGGTATGCGATAGGAAGGAATATCCAATTATCAAGCGCCATCAAACTATGCCGCCAACATAAATCCTTGAAACGAATGACATCCAGATCTCTGGCATGAGAACCATAGCCTTGAATTTCAATAGCGCCCTTCATGCCGCCTGGCCTGAAAGCCAGATCCACATAGCGGTAGCCACTGTTAAAATCACGCACCTCCCATTCAGGATACAGGTGGTCAAAATTCCCCACGGTCGGATACCAAATGTTTCGGAGAAATTCCACCGTCCCATGACCTAGCCCATTTTCAAGCAATCCACGCCTTCTCTGATTAGTTTCCTGTTTAATATTCATTTGCAACCATTCCTCATATCTCTGATCAAAGCTTTGCACACAGCCCCACTCCTTTTTTTGGACAAAATAAACACAAAAAAGCCGCCCCGATACAAAGTATCGAAGCGGCGTGTTCTTCACGACCGAATATAGTAAGTGTAACGTGAAATAAAGAGACTGTCCATCCGATCATTTCTGACCTTTCAAGACAGTCTCTTCCAACTTTTTTAATTAAGGGATGTGGATAACGGAGATTCTATCTACCGGGAAAAAGAATACAGTGTTATTACTTGCAAGAACAACGTTACCATGTTCAATTCCTAGAAATCTACCTGTGTGGTTCGGAGTAGTACCTGCATGGATTGTGATGGTAGTGCCAAGGCTGATGCGAGACAATGTAGCATATACGGAGCAACTCATCGTTTTCTCCTCCTTTCAATCTTTATAGTACATAGTATTCTAGTGACCTTTTTTGGTATAGACGAATGATGGATGATATTCGTATATTTCGTATTTTGGTAGATTATGCGTTTCTATTCTTCCATTAGTGGTTTGGATGAGACGAGCCTACGCAAACAAAAAAGCCTTCCTCTCACAACTTCCGTTGAGAGAGAAAGGCACTGGGTCTAGCTTATTATGCTGTTGACTCTTCTTCTTCCGATGCATTCGCTGAATCTGTGCCTTCGAGGAAAAATTGTACGAGCTTCACATGCTTTTTCAATGATTTTTCGTGAATCAGGTTGATTTTACCGTTATCCAATGCACCGAAGACATAAATCAATTCCTCATTCTCGTGAGACCAATCAAATCCTTCAAGAATTTGCAAGCAATCTGTCCATTCCTCGTTATATTGCCCGTTCGGGAATAAGAAACGGTTTGAATAGAGCGCTATGCTCTCTTGGATCACCCGATTGGCTGAAGTATACTGCGCAAGACCCGGTTGCTCCGGCATCATCGGCAATAACGTATTGAAGAACTGGTGCAGGATCTCCACATACGTCGAAGGATCGTGGCGAATCTTGCGCTGAAGCTCATAAGACGGCTGCATTCTGCCCGAGAATAACATGGTTGCAGTCGCATATAACCAGCTGAAGCATGTGAAATTACGGTTAAACGACGTCAAATTGCTGCGTCGCTCTACGCCGACAGCTTTGAGGTACACGTTATGATCAACAACCTGCTGAATAACGAGATTAAGCGGATCAATGGAATCGAAAGAGTGACCGAGCTCTTTGCTCACCAGCTGAACTTTGGAGTTGATGTCGCCAAATAGCTGCTGCTCTTCTTCCTCCGTTAAGCCAATGTAGATTTGCACGGCAAGTTGTGTCTCCATCAAATCAAGGCGTCTGCTCTCAAGTTGATTGATCGTGCCTTCCGTTTCTTCCACTTCTTGCTTAATATCTGCATCTTCAGGCATCTTACGTTGTTTAATTTTCAGAAGCACCAGCTTCTTCTCGTAGCGTCGAACTTCCTTCTGCATTTGCTCATTCACATAACCAAGCGCCAGGATTCGATGCTGTCCGTCCAAAATAGAAAGCTTCGAACCATGCTTCAGCAAAAATTCTTTCTCGCCTTTGGACAATTGATTCACTTCACGCAGTGAAAGCGTAACCGGGCCGAAAAAGACATGATCCAGTTCACGTTCTTGCAGATACGTGGAGATTTTACGTCTTTGCATATTACTTAGCTTCCGCTGTACCATAGGGTCGATCATCGTATAATTGAGCAAATCCTGAACGCGCAAGGCTACGGTTGAAAGCCCGAATTTCTCGCAAAACGGATGAATCGTCATTTTGAGGCGTAATCCTTCCATTAGCTCACATCCTCCTTATCGCTGATTAGGAAAGCATTCTGCTCTGTATAGAAATTTTTGATGAAATTATAAGCTTTCATGATCCGGGTACGTCTAGGTAAACGATCCTTCTCGTCTCCCGCGTAAATCCCGTTCCAATTCACATGAGGAAGTATTTTCAAAGCATGCTCAAGCGCATAACGATTAAATTTGCCTGTTTTCGTTGCTTCTTCATGGATGAACAAAGCAAGCGCGATTTGGATATTTTCAGACCAAACGATTTCACCCTTTGCCGGTGCGTCCAAATAATTCAGCAAGCCGTTAAAGTAGGTACCCGCTAAAGAAACTAGATCTTGAAGATCTTTGTCCTCATATTGGTAACCATTATTCCGTGCCGCCGATTTCATTCTGCCTTCGAACAAGGCAATCAAAATCTCAATCAGCAAGTGATACGAGAACAAATACTCAGGCGATTTGCCGCGTTCAGAGAACATGTCAACGGTCAGCTTTTGCATGGCTGGGGCTTTGGAAGCAAGCTCAGTTGCAGCAACATGGTAAAATCTGCGTTGATCCCGAAGCACAGCCAAGTTACCGCCAAGCTTGCGTGGAAGTTTGTTGATGTCGGAGAACAATTGGCGTTCTTGACGTGCGTTAATGTCTAGATACGTCATCGTGGAAATCGGGAACGCATACAAGCGGCGAAGCTTCTCTGTGATCTCTTCCATCTTTTCGTATTCTCGACGGTCTTTGGCACGTGCCATCTGGCTTTGCAACGTTTCCATAATGCGTTGGAAAGCTGCCAGTCTGTGCTGGCCATCTACCACATACAACTTCTCAATCGGTTGCAAACGAAGCGCTTGTTGTTCATCGTCATATTGTCCCGCGCCTCTTGCTGAGAAAATAATGCCCGGGAAATAGATCGGTTGGCGATTTTCCAAGTACAGATTAACATAATCAATTAATTTAGAAAGATTGCGCGGAATTATCGCACGCTGAACTTCTAAATCAACTTCATAGAGTGAAAATAATTTGCTCATAGGTAATGTTGCTGCAATTGTCGCTTGCCCAAACGTCTGTCCCAAGACTCCAGGAATTTCTACATACGATGAAGGCTTCTGCTCAGCTAAGAGCTCTGATAATGAGGAAATGGCGTCCATATGCTTACCCCTTTCAACTATTAAGGTTTAATCTTCTTGTGCAAAAAAATCATATATCTCTCATTCTCCTATTTTTACCAAAATCTCTAATTTTCATTCTACGGTTCGAAGCCAATCGCCTATGCGTCTTGCCGCCTCAAGTAATCTGGCTTCATCCTGCACCAAAGCAATTCGTACAAAGCCTTCTCCTTCTGCTCCGAAAGCGTCTCCAGGTATAACAACGACACCGGCACGGAACAGCATTTCCCGGGAAATTTGTCGAGATGTCCATCCTTTTGGAATGGGTGCCCAGATAAACATGGTTGCCTTGGGTGGCGGTATCCTCCAACCAGCATCTGCTAAAGCCGAAATAAATACATTTCGCCTTCGTTCATAAACGCCGGCAACGGAATGATCGTGTTCCATATCTTCTTCTAATGCTGCAATTCCGGCCGCTTGGATGGCTCCGAATACGCCATAATCGATATTCGATTTAAGCGTTCGCAGCGCTTTTACCGCAGCCGCATTTCCAGTTAGGAACGCGATCCGACAACCTGCCATATTAAAGCTTTTGGACAGTGAATGAAACTCGACAGCAACCTCCTTAGCGCCCTCGATCTCTAAAATGCTGATCGGTTTAAAGCCGTCAAAAGCCATTTCAGAGTAGGCTAGATCGTGTACGACAAGCAATTCATGCTTTTTGGCATAAGCTATCAAATGCTCAAAAAAGGCACGATCTGCAACAGCAGACAACGGATTGCTCGGATAGTTTAACAGGATGAATTTCGCTTTGGCAGCCACGTCTACTGGGATGTCATCTAATTGGGGCAAAAAATCATTTGCAGCTCGCAGGGGTAGCAAGTAAGGCTCAACTCCCGCTAACACGAGACTTGCCGAATATATGGGGTAACCTGGATCGGGAACAATGGCAATGTCCCCAGGATCACAGAGTGAAAGCGCCAAATGAGCAAGACCATCTTGAGAACCCATTAATGTTAAAATTTCATTATCGGGATTAAGCTCTACACCGAATCGGAACTGGTACCATCTAGCTACCGCTTCACGAAAGGCTAAGCTTCCCTCCGATGTTGGATATCCATAGTGTGCCGGGTTGCGCACAGCCTCTGTAATGGCTTCAATAATGCGTTCAGACGGCGGTAGGTCAGGACTTCCTATACCTAAATCTATGACGTCTACCCCTTGGTTCATAACCTCTCTCTTCCAATCCGCCACTTCCGAGAAAATAGCCGATCCTAGCTGGCTAAGCCGTTTTGATCCCATAAATGTCATGATAGTTATCCTCGTTATGTTGTATTAAACAGTCAATCCATAATTCCTGCTTGATGAACCAGTCTGATCATATAAAGTAAAAATAAAATGAGCCCGAAATAAGCTGCTCCGAATTTCCAACGGGTTTTGGCCGGAACCTCATAGTATCGCTCCTGAATGCCTAAAGGTGTAAAATCGACCTGTACCTGCAGACCTAGATAAAATCCGCTTTCTTTCTGCAAACGGTCTACTTTGACAAGCTGTACTCTTCGAATCAAGGCTTGCTGAGGCAAGTAGGCCTGTCCTTCAAAACCGATTCCTTGCCAGTACATGACTATCGTTTGCCTGCCGTCACCTACGCCCTGTAAATCCGAATACGTCGTAAAATCCAAATCGCGGGTGTGATTCTCGCCAGGTATCATATACCCTTGCTGAAGTAAATGGTCGGCAGCAAATTCAAAACGGGTAGCAACGGAAACTAACTGCTCTTTATGTCTGTATTTCACGTATTTCTTATATAAATCCCAGGCAAACATCGCCCAGATCGCAAAGAAAATAAGCTGATTCACATAATGGTCCAGATAAAAAATAAAGACTAAACCGCCAATTAAACCGACAATCCATAACCAACGGGTGACAGCCGTTGCAATTCGACCGCCATCAAGCGGATGAATCGGCAATAAATTAATTAAATTCAGGTAAAACGCAGCATAAGCGACCGAAACAATAACAGGGGAATCCACATACATGCCTAGTGCAAACGCAGCAACGCCCCCTAACGTCCCGAGAATAGGCCCTCCGATACCGACAAAAGCTTCTGTTGCTGCATCAGACGGATTTTTCTTCATTGTTATCAATGCACCTAGAAAAGGGATAAAAACAGGCGCCGAGACAGGAAGCCCTTTCAACTTTGCCGCTAAAACATGACCAAGCTCATGAATCAGAATCATGACCACTATACCAATAGCAAAAGGAAGCGGTGCGAGATAAGCGTAAGCCCAAATCGTAATAAACATCGATATGACTGCCCCGCCGACCTTACCGAGTTTTAAGGCTGCCAAAAGCAGCTTTCCTTGCGATAGCAAAACCGCGAGGAAACCGCCTATGGCTAGCGGTGATTTTTTGCGTGGTGGTTTCTGTTTCTCATCCAACCTCACCTCACCCCTTTGCCCATGCTTCCTCAAATTCAGCTTCTTTAAAGCCGACCGTGACTTTCGAACCATCTGTTACAATTGGACGTTTGATCAGTCTGCCGTTTGAAGCTAACAGTTCCAACATTTGCTCTTCCGTCATGCCCGGGAGCTTATCTTTCAAATTCATTTCTTTGTACACTTCACCAGAGGTGTTAAAAAACTTCTTGATGCCAAGTCCGCTGTCGCTTAACAGCTTGGCCAATTCGACTGCAGAAGGCGGCGTCTCGAATAACGGAACGTTCTCCGTGATTTCGACGTCGTGCGCTTTTAGCCATTTCAGGGCTGCTCGGCAGGTGCCGCATTTATCATAGCAAAATACTTTTACTCTCATGATGTAAGGACTCCTTTATGTATGTGGAAAGCTAATTCATAATTACTTAAAATTTTGGGCTAATTTAATTCGAAAGTCAAGTTATTCCAAACAAAAACCATCCTAAAATTTGGATGGTTTTTGTAAAACTAGTTATTTTTTTGTAGCCAAGCTTGCAAATCGGCTAAATCTGCAGGAAGCGGAGCGTTAAATTCTGCCCATTCCCTTGTCCCAGGATGAACAAAGCCGAGCCTGAAAGCATGCAGCGCCTGCCGGTTCAGCCGCTTGCCAGCCTCTTCAGCCGCCGGGCTCGCCTCAAATTCGGGCAGTGTATACATTTTGTCCCCGATTAGCGGGTGACCTAAATGCCGCATATGTACGCGAATTTGGTGCGTTCTCCCGGTCTCGAGCCAGATTCGAACTAAAGCAGCTTGCGCATATTGTTCCACGACTTCATAATGGGTGACAGCCGAATAACCCTCCGGAGTGACAATACGGACATGCGGTTGTTCGGGATCGCGGTCGATAGGCTCGTTAATCGTTCCTTTCGTTTCCTCAAAACGTCCCCAAACAAAGGCCAAGTATTCCTTTTTCACCTGATGTTGTATCATCTGCTCGGATATTTGCTGGTGCACATATGGCGTCTTAGCGATTGCCAATACACCCGATGTTTCTTGATCCAGCCGATGCACAGGGCGGAAACGGCATGTGATGCCAGCCTGCTGCCAGTGATACACGACACCGTTAGCGATCGTATTCACGTAGTGTCCATGTGTGGGATGCACGATGATCCCTGGGTCTTTGGCCAGGATCAGCAGATGCTCATCTTCATGAAGAATATGCAGAGGAAGGTCTTGCGGCAAAATATCCTCGGACGCTTCCTCCTCCATACGGATCTCTACACGGTCTCCTGCCTTTACCTTAATATTAATGTACTGCCTGACGCCATTCACAGTAATGCCTTGTTCCGTCAATTTAATGCGGGACAGCAGCTTGCGTGAGACCATCAATCTTTTTTGCAGCACCGTCTTCAGAATAAAACCTTCTTCCTCAGGCGGCACCGTATATACTAGCGGTTCATAATAGCTCATGATTTACGTCTAAACACCTCGGCGCTGCGTACATACTCCACATCAGCAATCCCTTCGCGGTGATTCGCTGTGCGGGCAATCGTAAAGAACAAATCGGACAGCCGGTTCAAGTATCTGCGTACTTCCGGATTAATTTCCTGTGTGCGTGCGAGGGTGACGACCCTGCGTTCCGCTCTGCGGCAAACCGTGCGGCATACGTGCAGCGTAGAAGACACGCTGCCACCGCCAGGCAGGATAAAGCGCGTAATATCCGGCGTTTCCGCATCGTATTTATCGATCCACGCCTCTAGCGCATCCACCATGGCTGCAGTAACTTTGTATGGGCGCAGTTCCTGCTTCAAGAGCGCAAGATCCGACCCGCAGTCGAACAGCTCATGCTGCACCTGGAGCAAATCTGGCAGAAGATCCGGATATTTGGCAGGGTCCATAAAGCTCATGGCCTGGCCCACATAACAATTCAATTCGTCCGTCGTGCCGTATGCTTCAACACGAGCATCGTCTTTATCCACACGACCGCCAATTACGCCTGTCTGTCCGGCATCCCCAGTACGAGTATAAATTTTCATTCTTTGACGTCCTCCCTTTGACAAGGCTGTGATACCTTCATCATCTCATAAACGCGCTGCATATCCAAGTGACTTCTAACATGGTCAGCCAGCCTATCAAACGCGGCCTCTCTACGTTCTTTGAAGCGCAAGCCGCCGTCAACAGGCGTGAGCCCTTTCATTTTCCGAATCCGGTTTAACCACGCTCTCCGAAAATCATCATTATGCAAAATCCCGTGCACATAAGTCCCCCAAACACGTCCCTGTTCCACAGCTGCTCCGTCTCCGTGCAACACATGATCCGAGGCGATGGCCTCATCATTGGTATACGCTCTAATTTGAAAAGGCATGACGACATCTTTCAAAAACCTCGTACGCCCCATATGGATTTCGTACCCATCAATTTCAAACATTCGGCCGGCATCAGCATCATCTGCAAAAAGCGAGGAACTCCCCTGCACTTGAACCGTGCGTTTGTCCGGGGTAAACACGGTTTCTGTCGGCAAAAGCCCAATTCCCTCAAGCTCAGGATGATCGGATTCATAGCCTTGCGGATCAAGCAGCCTAACGCCAAGCATCTGATACCCCGCACAAATGCCGGTGACCCATCCATTCTCGGACAACGCAAAAGCTTTGATACGTGCAGCCAAGCCGGACTCGTTCAAGTACCGCAGATCATCCATCGTATTTTTGCTTCCCGGGAGCAAGACAACGTCGGGATCTCCCCAATCAGAGAGATGGGTAATGTATCTGAAATGAACATCCTTTTCTTCCTGCAGCGGATCAAAATCCGTAAAATTAGAAAGACGAGGCAAGCGAATTACAGCAACGTCCAATTGATCTTTTGCTTTCTCAGGCGTGCTCTGTGCCCTCTTCTGCATGCGTTTGGAGTCCAGGGAAGCGGAATCTTCATCCTCAATGCCTAGCTGCGGCAAATAGGGGATCACGCCTAACACAGGTTTCCCTGTCTTCTCCTCCAACCAATCCAACCCCGGTTTCAGCAGACTGACATCCCCACGAAACTTATTAATGATAAAACCTTTTACACGATCTCGTTCATCCGGCGTCAAAATTTCCAGCGTGCCTACAATCGATGCAAAGACACCACCGCGATCAATATCGGCGACGAGAAGCACCGGCGCATCCGCCCATCCAGCCAAACGCATGTTAACGATGTCGCGATCTTTCAGGTTAACTTCGGCAGGGCTTCCCGCCCCCTCCAGCACCACAATCTCATATTCGCTGCGCAGCCGGCCTAAGGCGTCTTTGACAATCGCTTCCGCCTTCGGCAGGTACGATTCCCGATAGGTCCTCGCATCTAAATCCGAGTATGGCTTGCCGTGCACAATCACCTGAGCGACCATATCCTGTTTCGGCTTAAGCAAAATGGGATTCATATCCGTTGTAGCTAAAATGCGGCAGGCATCCGCCTGTACGCCTTGAGCCCTTCCAATCTCTTTCCCGTCAAAAGTCACGTAGGAATTAAGCGACATATTTTGTGATTTAAAAGGGGCTGTCTGCCAGCCATCCTGAACGAGAATACGGCATAATGCTGCCGTAAGAATGCTTTTGCCAACATCCGATGCTGTGCCTTGAATCATTAACGTTGCGGCTTTAGCCATGCGTCCGACCTCGATTCTGTGCCAAAGCAACCACTGTTTGCCGGAGTCCTTCAATCAACCGCTCATTGTCTTCACGAAGCCGAATAGCGACTCGGCCATATTGTTCATTCAAGCCTTCAAACAGCGAGGCGTCTCTAATCAAAATCCCCATTTGTCCCATATGTTTTTGCGCTTGCTTTATCGTTAAGCCCAGTTCCGGAGGAAAAGAAAATAATACAAAGTTCACATCCGTAGGCACTACATCTAAGCCCAATAGCTGCAACTGTCCAGTGAGCCATGCTTTCTCATCCTGCAGCCAATGGCGGCTCGCCAGCTCAAACTCCTCATCCTCAAGTACAGCTGTACCTATGCGCTGAGCCAAATAATTAACGCTCCACTGCACTTGCTGCTGTCTGATTTCCCGAATCAAGTCCGGGTGCGCCACCATAAACCCTAGCCGAATGCCTGGAATCGAATAAAATTTGGTCATAGAACGAATAACAACGAGCTTCCGATTCGTTGAAGCCAGCTTAAGCAACGAGTGCTCCTGCTCATCAGGCACAAAATCCATGAACGCCTCATCGAGCACGCAGCTGCGACCACTCTCTAGAAGACTATCTACGACGTGACGAGGAAGCAGCCGGCCTGTCGGATTGTTCGGGTGGCCCAGGAAAAAGAGATCCACAACCGGTATTGCGGCTTCCACATCCTGCTGCTGCAATTCAAACTGATAGGATGATCGCAGCGGGATATTGTGAATCCTGCCGCCTGTTTTGTGAATCGCTTCCTCATATTCGCTGAATGACGGCCTTGCAAGCCCCGTCACGGACGGCTTCAATACCCTTGCTGTCAAATCGATCAGCTCTGCCGCCCCATTGCCAACCAAGATGCTCTCCATCTCAATTTCATATTTCTGAGCGAGCTTACGGCGCAATTCACGGACCGCAGGATCTGGATACTTCACGACATCCCTCCAGGCGTCCACCCATATCTCTTTCATAGCGGGAGGCGGTCCCAACGGATTCATATTTGAGCTAAAATCAAGAAATTCATCTCTCGACCGGCCGAACGCTTCTTCAGCAGTCCAGAGATCGCCTCCGTGTCCGTAGCGTTCTAACATGAATTCCACTCCTTTCTTTATGGTGTTGCACAAATAACGACGCCAAGAAGGAGAATCGCTTCAAGCAGCTCGTTCAAAGCACCATAGGTATCTCCGGTGAGCCCCCCTAATTTGCGGCTGATGTAAGTCGCAATCAGCCATCCTACCAACCATGTGGCACAGGCAAAATAGAGAGGGACAGGCCAAACGGCTGCATCCGAAACGGCATCGCCAAAATAAACAAAAAGAGTAGTTGTAAACAGGGCTACTACTAGTGATATAGCAACATGCCACTTTGTTACTCCTTGAAAAAAACTGCCTAAACCCGACTCTTTCCTCGCGTAAGGCCACCCCTGAATGGCTGCCGTCATAAACCATCTGCTCCAAATAGGGACAATAGCCAGGAGCAAATATCCCCTAATCCCAGTGGCTCCATCCCACTGATTGGACTCCAGCAGCGTGTAGAGAAGCGCGAACTTGAGCAGCAAATGAAGCACGGCTACAATGACGCCCATCGCTCCAACACGGCTGTCCTTCATGATTTCGAGCATTTGCTCGCGCGGTCTATGGCTGAGGATACCGTCTGCGGTATCCATTAGGCCATCCAGATGCAACCCACCTGTCAGAACAACCCACAGTCCCAGAAGCAGCACAGCTGCCGGGAGTGGAGGAAGGAACAGGCTTAGTCCTTCACTCGCGAGAAGCAGCAAGAGACCTATCACGCCGCCAGCTAGCGGATAGAAGATCACACTGCGCCGAAAGACAAGGTCTGTATACGTTATTTGCACGGGAATCGGCAAACGTGTTAGAAATTGAAAGGCTGCGATGCAAGCACGCAGCCAATCTAGAACCATACGAGCAATATGCACAGCAATCCTCCCATCACTACAAAGCTGACGCCGTAAAGCATCCTAACGGCGTAGACAATATCTTGCTGCGTCCGCGGACGCAGCGGCCAGCCCAGGCGGGCGCGTTCGCTCGCTACGCCGCCGTAGACGTTCAGCCCGCCAAGCTCAATTCCGAGTGCCCCGGCGACCGCCGACTCCGGAATTCCGCTATTCGGGCTGGGGTGCAGATGCGCGAAGCGGCGTATCGCCGCCGCTGCGCGCTTCGCCGAGAGGCCCGGCTGCAGCAGGGCGACGAGGATCAGCAGGAGGCCGGTCAGCCGGGCCGGGATCCAGTTCATAGCGTCGTCCCAGCGGGCCGACGCCCAGCCGAAATGACGGTAACGGTCATTTCGGTAGCCGACCATCGAATCCAGCGTATTCGATGCCCGGTACAGCATAGCGAGCGGCGCTCCGCCGATCAGCGCATAGAAGAGCGGCGAAATCACCGCGTCAACGATGTTCTCCGCCACAGTCTCCACGACCGCGCGCGTTAGCTCTTCTTCGTCCAAGGCTTCCGTATCGCGGCCGACGATGTAGCCCGTATACTTGCGAGCGTCGGCAAGTTCGCCTTTGCGCAGCGGATTGTACACGAGATACGCGGCATCCTTGAGTCCCTTGATCGCAATCGTCGTTGAAATCAACCACGTACAGACGACATAACCGAGCCATTCGTGAACCGAACGGGCGGCTAGAACGAGGACGAATACACTCCCCGTGCTGACAATCAAAGTAGTAGTTGTAAGCAGTACTCCTTTAAATTTCTCACTCGCGGGTGAGTCGCTTTTACTGCGCAGTAACCCTTCCATCCAGCGAATCCAACGCCCGATAAGAATAACGGGATGCGTCGGCCATCTCGGATCGCCAATGAACCAATCCAGTACAATGGCAGCAGCCGTCATACAGACGATCTCCTGCCAGGAATAAATCCACATCAATTATCACCGCACCGATCCTCTTAAGGCTGCTTGCTTCCATCCAGCCGGTAAGCCATGCTTTTCAGCTCAATAGGAATCCCTACCGTTACCAGGAATACCTGCTCGCACACCTCAGCTAACCGCTGGTTCATTCTTCCGGCCAAATCGCGAAAGCTGCGGCCAAGCGGGTATTCCGGCACAATGCCGTCTCCGACTTCATTCGTTACCATGATGAGCTGTCCACGTCCACGGTAACCTGACACTGTTTTCACCAGTTGTTCAACCTGCTTCATTACCAAAGTGGAAGCGTCCTGCTCGCCTTCATACTGGAGCAGCCAGTTGCTTAACCAGAGTGTTAAGCAATCAACCAGAACAACCGCTTCCTCGCCGCTCTCGTCCAGCTGCTGCAAGAGCTCGCACAGCCGAAACGGCTCCTCCCGGGTATCCCATGGATACCCCGAACTGAGCCTCGTCTGCTGATGCAGACGAACCCGCTCCCTCATTTCCTCATCGTAGATGTGGGAGGTCGCGATATAGATCCCACGCTCGCTGCCATGCATCGCGAGCTTCTCTGCAAAAGAGCTCTTGCCGCTGCGCGCGCCGCCCGTTACCAAAACCGCCATGGCGCCTCCGCCTCCTTCTCAGGCTGTCTACTCCCGCGACACGCCTGCGCTTTCGAATGTCGCCATCTCTCGCATGATCTTGCCTGCGGCTTCGATCAAGTTAAAGGCAAGCACCGCACCTGTTCCTTCTCCCAGGCGCATATCCATCTGCAGCATCGCAGAGAGGCCCACAGCCTCAAGCATCTTCGCATGCCCCTGCTCTTGAGATAAGTGCGAGGCGAGCATGTAGGACGCGCTTAGCGGGGCTAATCGGCTCGCCACGAGCGCTGCTGCCGACGAGATGTAGCCGTCGACGACAACCGGGCACCGATTCTTCGCTGCGCCAAGAATCACGCCAACCAGTCCGGCGATCTCCAATCCGCCGACCTTGCTTAACACTTCAAGCGCGAAGTCGCCGCTTGTGCTGATCGCGTTGTCTTTCGCAGGATGAAGTCCGTTCACGTGGAGCGCCTTGTTGACAACCGACCGCTTATGCAGCCATTTCGCGTCGTCAATACCCGTTCCGCGGCCTACGGATATTTCAGCATCCACACCGCCCAATGCGCATAAAATCGCCGCGCTAGCCGTTGTGTTGCCGATCCCCATCTCACCGGTCGCAAAAAGACGATAACCCTTCTGAGCCAGGTCATCCACTAACTCAATGCCCGCCTCAATCGCTTGTACGGTTTCTTCTAACGTAAGCGCTGCTTCGCGCGCCATGTTGCGTGAACCTTTTCTTACCTTGCGTGAAACGAGGTTCGGATGCTCCAGATCCGCGTTAACCCCCATATCGACGCAAACAACATCTGCTCCTGCATGTCTGGCCAGCACATTAACCGCTGCACCGCCATGAAGGAAGTTCAGCACCATCTGCGGCGTGACTTCCGCTGGGAACGCGCTAATGCCTTCTTCACAAACACCATGGTCGCCTGCCATGACAATGACCGCTTTTTTATCAAACAACGGCTTCACTTCACCGGTAATCCCGGCAACTTGTCGCGCAATATCTTCCAGTTTGCCTAAGCTCCCCTGCGGTTTGGTCAATTGATTCAAATGATCATTCGCCTGCTTCACCACATCTGCATGAATAGGCTCAATTGCACTGATCATCGTTTGCAAATTACTCATCATCCATTCCTCCGTTACCAAGTTCATTATTTTCCCGGCTGCAATAAAATCTGTGGTGCTTGGTTCGTTGGGTGCTGCAGAACAATAGGTTCAGTTCCATAGACCTCTGTAATTAATTTGCTTGTAATAATCTCATCGGGTGTTCCAATCGCTGCCAATTCTCCGTTATGTATCACCATTAACCGTGTACAGTATTGCGCGGCCAAATTCAAGTCATGCAGAACCGCCACTACGGTTAACTGCGACTCGCGCTGCCATTCACGAATATAATCCATCATCTGTACTTGATACCCAATATCCAAAAAGGTTGTAGGCTCATCCAACATAAGCAAACGAGGTTGCTGAGCCATGACTTTTGCAAGCGCGACCCGCTGCCTCTCGCCGCCGCTGAGACGCTCAATCGTTCGTTCAACAAGCGGTTCCAACTGCAGTTTCCGAATAATCGCCTCGATGAGTTGCTCCGCTTCCACGGTATCCTCGCCAAGCCAATTTTGAAAAGGATAACGGCCCATCTCCACGACTTCGCGAATCGTGAATCCAACCGGCGGCAGTGCATCCTGCTGCAAAACGGCCAGCCATCTGGCCAGTTCCTTTCGTGAATAGGCCGACGCCAGTCGACCATCCAGCTCTACCGAGCC
This sequence comes from Paenibacillus sp. P36, assembly GCF_045866505.1. Classification (NCBI taxonomy): domain Bacteria; kingdom Bacillati; phylum Bacillota; class Bacilli; order Caryophanales; family Paenibacillaceae; genus Paenibacillus; species Paenibacillus sp. P36. The sequence continues at coordinate 1,574,831 of NZ_AP038372.1, read as the reverse complement.
ATTTTTAACCGGATCAATCCCGGAAAGAAGGCGTAGTAACGTCGATTTCCCGCTGCCATTTGGCCCAATAATCCCAAAAAACTCACCATGTTGAACCTCAAAGCTTATATTTTCAAGTACCGGCCGTTCATGAAAGCTTTGGGAAAGCTGCTGCACTTTAATCATCGTTTTCAACCTCTTAACGTTTTCTTATCCTTATGTAGCAAATAGGCAAAAAATGGCGCCCCCAAAAACGCTGTGATAACACCAAGCGGAATCTCCGTCGGACTTAGCAAGGTACGAGCGAGCGTGTCCGCCCACAAGACATAGATACCGCCGCCAATCGCGGACAAAGGAATAATAAGACGATAGTCCGGACCGACGATCAGACGAACCAAGTGCGGAATGATGAGCCCTACGAAGCCGATAACACCTGCTACAGAGACAGCTGCCGCCGTAATAAATGTAGCAACAATTAGCACAATCAGCTTCGTGCGTTCTACATTTACTCCCAAATGGGAAGCCTGCCGCTCTCCCAACGCAAGCAAATTCAATGATCTTGCATAACTAAGCAGTATTACTAAACCTATGACTAAATATGGCGAAATAATCGTTATGTACGGCCAGCCCCGCATCGCCAAACTGCCCATTAACCAAAAAACAATTTCATTAATGACCTGCTTAGAAATCGAAACCATAAAGGAAACAATCGCGCCAAGAAAAGCCTGCATGACAACGCCGGACAAAATAAGCGTCTCCATCTTCAGCTTGCCATCGATCTGAGCCAGCTTAAGCACAAGGAAAAGGGAAATAAGTCCCGTTACAAAAGCAACAATCGGAACCGACCATTGCCCGAACAAAGCCATCTGCAGACCAAAATAGATTAAAAACGCCGCCCCGACCGAAGCGCCTGAAGAAACCCCAAGTGCGTATGGATCTGCAAGCGGATTGCGCAGCACGCCCTGGAAAGCAGCTCCGGCAACGGAGAGAGAGGCCCCTACCAGAATCCCCAGCAATACGCGAGGCAAACGAACCTTATTTATGATTTGCTCCGCAGACTGCTGCCAAGTGACGTCGATATAGTCGCCAGCCCAAGGAATATGCTTCCCTAGGATGCCTGCAATTTGGAGTACTGGGAGATTAGCTGTTCCCAGCGATAAACTTGCCAGAATAGAAAGAAGAAGGAGTATACCCCCTACTCCTCCCCATAGCATTAGTTTTTTTTCATTTATTTCACCAGTTCAGGATAAATGCCTTTCGCCATTTCCAGCAGTCCATCGGTCAATCTCGGTCCCGGACGGCTCAGCAGGTTCTGGTCAAGACCGATTACCTGTTTGTTCTTTACAGCTTCAATAGCATCCCAACCGCTTCGTGTGCGAATAATTTCATCAAGCGACATTTTGCTTTTGGTATCTACGACACCATTCGCAAAGAGAATAACAGCCGGGTTTTGTGCGATAATTTTCTCTTCGCTGATTTGATACCAGCCTTTACCGTCGCCAGCTACATTAATGCCGCCCGAAAGTTTGATCAGCTCATCCATAAATTCGCCGCTGCCGACGGTCCAGCCCGGACTAAATTCTATGTATACTTTTTTCTTGTTTTCCTGCTTTACATCTTTCACGGCATCGACAACCTTCTTACGATCCGCTTTCATCTTGGTGACGATTTTCTCAGCTTGTTCCTGACGATCTGTAATCAAACCATAGGTTTCAATGTTTGCAATCGCATCATCCAACGTCTTGGGTTCCACTTTAAACACATTGATGTTCGATTCCCGCAGTTTTTCAACCGTGTCCGCTTTCATCGAGACACCTGTAAAGACAATATTCGCATTAGTCGCAATCAAAGCTTCCTGGTTCGGCTTCGTGATACTTCCCAATTTGGGCTTGGACTTCGCTGCTTCCGGATAATCATCGAAATCGGAGACGCCAACAATCTTATCATCCAATCCAAGTGCAAAAAGTGCTTCCGTTTCTGCAGGAGAAACCGATGCGATCCGCTCCGGCGCCTTGTCAAAAGTGAATTCTTTCCCCGTTGCATCTTTAATTTTCAGCGGATACGCCGTCTTTTTGGATGTCGCAGCTGTTGTTGCAGCAGGAGTAGGCGCCGTCGTTGACTCTCCGCCAAGCTTAGATGGACTGGTAATTTCCGCTTCTTGCTTACCACAAGCCGCTAAGCTAACCGCTGTCGCTAAAGCAACCGATAAGAGGAGTGCCCTCTTGATCCCGTTCTTTTTCATTTGCATGGTGTAACCCCTCTCTCTGAAACCTGTGATTTCGATAAATCCCAAATAAAAAACCCCTCTGTTCCTAAGGAACAAAGGGGACGATAAATCGCGGTGCTCAGCAACGAATCCGTTGCTTCCTGATTTAAAGCGATCCTTTTCCTCGAAGGATGTCGTAACGGCACCATGGCAGGTATCCTGGCTCCCCGGCAATACTTCTCTTCCGGATTACAGTGGCGGGACCGCGCCGGACTTCAACCGGCTTCCCTTTTAAGCGACAATGAAATTCATATGTGAATTCGTTGCCGGCACCAATGGCTGCATATTTGACTATCAATCTAATTGTCGATTATAGACTTCTTGCTACTTTTGTGCAATAACCTTGAGTACTTGCTTAGCTTCCTCCATTTTCGGGGCATTGACAGGAATGAAAGCAATAAGTCCTTTTCCTTCGAAGCCTTGCTCCTTCATCCACTTGTTGCCTGAGAGCGGAATTCCATACAGATGCTTTTCGGCAGGCTTGCCCTCTTCCGCAATTTCGATAACACCGTCCGGATAATCCGAAGGGTTAATCGTCTCGTCCAGAGAAACGAACCCTGCTTGATTGCTTAATGTTTTAAATTGGTCATCCGCCAGGATGAAGATGCCGTTTCCGCCTGCCGCCAATTCAACGATCATTTTTTCCATGGAGAAAATGGGAGAAGTATTCAGCTTAACGGTAGGAGTCTCGCCGATCTTCGTTTTCAAAGATGCCTCTAGCTTCTCACCTGCATCACTTGGAAATCCATTTTGACCCATGACAAAGATAGAAACATCCGGCTTTGGTCCTCCACAACCCGCAACTATCACCATAAGTGCTGACACTAGCATGACCATTAGAAATTTCAATTTCATGATGTAAGAGTACCTCCGTATACGAATCTAAATATATCGATAGTCGCGAGAAAAGTCGGCTTTCACCGACTTTTCTTCCAATTATTCATATATTCATTTATTTTGAGATCAAGTATCGTACTGAGTTCCACGACAGATTCGGATGTCATTTCTTCTCCGTCCAGAACCATCTGTTCTAACCTGCGTCGCAGAGAATGAATCTCTTCTTCTAATAAGTTTAGGGAGTTACGTTTCTTAGCACGCTTAGTCAACCAACGTTGTTCGAAATCTTGTTCATTAATTTGCAGATGTTTTCGATAGGTTGATAGTTGGTATTCCATGAAAGCCATGCTCATCCCTCCTTACTACAAGAATACCAGTTTTCATGAATAATTAACATAGATTTTTCAGTTTGAATCACAAATTTCTTAGAAATTTTCCAATTCTCTCTAAAGCTTCATTCAGTTGAGATACACTATAGGCATAAGAGCAGCGTAAGAAACCTTCCCCACCTAAGCCGAACACATCTCCTGGTACAGCAGCAACCTTAGCTTCGAATAAAAGCCGCTGGGCAAATTCGTCTGAAGTAAGTCCTGTGGCAACAACGCTCGGGAAGGCGTAGAAAGCACCCTGCGGTTCATGACACTCCAGTCCAATATCGCGGAACCCTTTGACGACCAGGCGCCTGCGTTGATTGTAAGACTCTATCATACGGTCTTTCTCTTCCAAACCATTTGTCAAAGCCTCATGTGCAGCTACTTGACCCATCACAGGTGCGCACATCACCGTATACTGGTGAATTTTGGTCATTGCGGAGATCAACTCTCGGTGACCGCATGCATATCCCATTCTCCAGCCAGTCATCGCAAATGCTTTGGAAAAGCCGCTAACTAGAATTGTCCGATCCTTCATGCCCGGAACAGCTGCAAAACTTACATGCTTCTGCCCATAGGTCAATTCCGCATAAATTTCATCCGAAATCACAATTAGATCGTTCTCTTCCACAACTTTGGCAATTGGCAGCCAGTCCTCATAAGTCATAATGCCGCCAGTAGGATTGCTTGGATAACATAGAATTAAAATTTTGGAGCGTGGCGTAATGGCATCACGAAGCGCCTTCTCTGTCAGTTTGAACTGATCCTTCGCGAATGTTTCGATTCCGACTGGAACGCCGCCGCTAATACTCGTAATAGGCGAATAGGAGATGTAGCAAGGTTCTGGAATCAGAATCTCATCCCCCGGCGTAATCAAAGCACGCAGAGCCAAATCAATGGCTTCACTGCCTCCGACGGTCACAAGGACTTCATTCGACGGCTCATATTTCACTTTAAAGGATGTGTACAAATAATCCGCAATCGCTTCGCGAAGCTCAGGAATCCCTGAGTTTGGCGTATATTTCGTTCTGCCGCGCTCCAAAGAGTAAACGGCTGCTTCACGAACGTGCCAAGGGGTTGAAAAATCCGGCTCCCCCACACCAAGGGAAATAATATCATCCTTGCTGTTGCTTACTAGATCAAAAAACTTCCGAATACCTGAAGGCTTCATTTCACGTACGGCAGGAGCAAGGTAGCCCTGCATCGATTTCACTTTGTTCGGCTCTACGATTGTCTCATTTTTGATCATGGCTTTACCTCTTCCTTACGGAGAGACAAGCATCCGATGATCATCAGCCTGATCCTCGAAAATGATGCCGTCTTGTTTGTATTTTTTCAAGATAAAATTCGTTTTGGTTGAAAGCACGCGATCAATTGGCGATAGCTTGTTAGAAACAAAAGAAGCGACTTGTTTAAGCGAATGACCTTCAACCTCTACAAGTAAATCATAAGCGCCAGACATGAGATAGACAGATTTGACCTCTGGATATAAATAGATCCGTTCCGCAATAGCGTCGAACCCGCGTCCGCGTTCAGGCGTAATTTGCACTTCAATCAGGGCGGTAACCTTTTCGTCATCTACCTTGCTCCAGTTAACAACTGTCGCGTACTTGACGATGACCTTATCCGCTTCCATCTCGCTTATCGCTCGCGCCACCTCGTCCTCCGCCGTTCCTAACATTGTGGCGATGAGTTCCGCACTCCGGCGGGCGTCTTCTTTCAGTAATTCGAGAATTTTAAGCTTCAAAGCATCCATGGTTAACCAACCTTTCTGTGATCGTATTCATTCATCCTTTAATCTTACAATGAATTGCTGTCCTAATTCAATTACTCCGCTCATCAAATTTTCAGATAATTTGTGTATAAATGAATTTTCCTGCATGAGAATAACAAAAAGCCGCCTGATCCAGGCAGCTTATTATTTATACACCCCGTTTAGATGCCAGCTTTCAGCAATTTAGCAACGGTATGTTCAATTTCACGGTGTTCATACGTAGGCCGCACATGGATACTCGGTTCTCCGGCCATACAGCCGATCCCGACAAGCGTATTATCGTCATACACAGAAATCACATTCTGAGACTCCAGCTGATTCCAGTCCACTTGGTTCTGAGCACCGGTTGTTATGCATTCATTTGTATATGACTGTATAAAATCATGAAGTTGATCATTTTCGGGATGTCCATTAATATAGGATAATTTCAAGCTAAATCCACCTCTCTGCGATCGCTTTGCTACTTCTATAATTATACTCAATCATGAATTTTTATTCAATATTTTTTATCGATTTACAAAAAAAAAATACGACTTCCGGACATTCTAGTCCAGCAGCCGTACTCATCGCCTATCTTTTAATCAAAATAGATCCATACTTAAATATCGTTCACCGGTATCCGGCGCGATACAAAGCACCCTTTTCCCCGCTCCAAGCTTACGGGCGACCTGCAGTCCCGTCCAAACCGAAGCACCGGCGGATGGTCCTACGAGGATTCCTTCTTTACTAGCCAAGTCTTTCATCGTACCGATTGCGTCCTCATCTGTCACTTGAACAATCTGATCATATATGCTCGTATTCAAAATAGACGGTACAAAACCAGGGCTCGTGCCAACCAGCTTATGAGGTCCTGGGCTTCCTCCGGATAAAACAGGAGATCCCTTGGGCTCCACGACATAAATCTGGATGTCCGGCAGCTTCTCGCGAAGCACCTCGCCCGTTCCGGTAATGGTTCCGCCGGTACCTGAAGTAGCAACGAAAGCGTCAAGACGCCCTTCCATTTGCTCCAAAATCTCAGGGGCAGTCGTAACCCGGTGAATGCTCGGATTCGCCGGATTCTCGAATTGCTGAGGGATGTAGCTGTTCGGAATTTGATCCCTCAGCTCCTGTGCTTTGGCGATAGCTCCTGGCATCCGCAGCGCGGCAGGAGTCAGGACGACCTCTGCGCCATAGGCCTTGAGCAGGTTAATCCGTTCCTTCGACATATTATCCGGCATGATGAGAATGGCTTTGTATCCTTTGGCCGCTGCATTCATCGCGAGGCCAATGCCTGTATTGCCGCTCGTCGGTTCGATGATCGTGGCGCCCGGGCTAAGCAGTCCATTTTTCTCTGCTTGCTCAATTAAATTAAAAGCCGCCCGATCCTTTACACTGCCGCTTGGATTAAAATATTCAAGTTTGACATACAACTCTGCATCGCCAGGCTCCACCAACCGTTGAATTCGGACAGCAGGCGTATCGCCAATCAGCTCTGTGATGCTGTTCACCATTTTTTTATGTGTCAAGGGTTGCCCCCTCCTCTTCCCATTAACCAACACTATCCACATTTTTATCGGGAAGCCCCAGAGATGTCAAGTTTTAATTATAGATAACTGCTTTTTCATAAAATACCAGCTAAAAAGTGGAGAACTGCCGATGACTAATAAAAGCACATTAATGACAAGTGGCGCCTTGCTCCACGAAATTACACAAATAAACAGCAGCACCCCGCAAACCCTGCCAACATTTAATGCAAGTTCACGAAGCACGATATACTCCTCTCTTTGCCTGGCGCTTTCTTCCGTTGAACCAATCAAATCAAATACGGCCGATACCATCGGTACGGAATACATAGGAAAGAAAAGCGCTGACCCCAATCCGAAAAGAAGTAAAGTGCTGTAACCCATTTTCCAGAAAAAAGGAAGAATGATCGCTACCACCATAGCTGCACCGATAAACATGCTCACCTTCCGGAACCTCGGCTTTATAAACCGGCCTGCCGCCCAGAAACTAACTAAAGAAACCGCTGACGTAATCAACACAAAATTCCCCAGACTCGCTTCACTTGATGTAGAAATATAAACAAGCAGAGCGATCATGAAACCGAAGACGCCTTCTCTAACCCCCTGAAAAACCAACGCCAAACTGACACGCTTCCAAGGCGTTTCCGCTTTCCTAAGGCTTCGAATAGGAAACATCCATTCGTAAGTGCCTTGTACTTTTCTCTTTTTCAGAAAAAAGCTAATCACTACGCCAAGCAGAAAGATGCCAAGTGAAATGGAAAAGATTAATCGATAACCTTTGATATCGCCCAAATTCACAATCAATAAGCCAGAAATCCATGGCGCAATGATGCCCGCTCCAGCTCCGAGCAAGCCCACCGATCCGTTAAATCGATCCCGATTGTCAGGGTCCGTTACTTCGAAATAAACAACGTTAAAGGCAACCCAGAACAGCCCTGCAGAAATTCCTTGCACGATGCCCAGCCATACAAAATATTGAAAGCTGTTCGCTCCCAGCCACAGAACCAGCATATAAAATACGGCCGAAATAGCTACGCCGATGCGCAAGCAGTTCATTTTATTATGTTCCTTCACCCATTTCCCTGCTAACCAGAAGGTGATGGCCATCGTCAAATGAGTCGCTAACGTAAACCAACCAATTAGCGTGTAGTCATTTTTGGCTTTCCACAAATAGACGCCGACAAAAGTTCCCGATAGCGCGTTTGCGCTCCCAAATAGCGTATGAACGATAATCAGAAGAATCGCTTGTGAATCTAATCTCCCTTTTGGGGCCGAGTTGTTATGGTCAGTAGGTTGTTGATCGCGTTCTTCGAAATAATTGCCCTTCTGTCGTTCTTTCCCTTTACCTGGATGCATTCGCTGCATACTCTGATCATTGTGCATAAATAATTCCTCACCTTTCCCCGCGGAAACGAAATAGTTCTAGTTAAACTTCCCCATTCGGGTGAAAATATGAGGTATTCCATATAAAAAAACCGAATCCACGAGGACTCGGTTTCCTTTTTACTCCGATTTAATGCGTTCAACCATCAATAGTCGATCTGTATCGGACAACACTTTTTCAACTTTAAAACAGGACGGGCACACATACACATTCATCGTGAACGGAGCCGTCAGGAACGCACTGCCTAGCGTTTTGGGAATGGTTGGCGTGAAGGAAGTTTCGTTTACAACTTCGTTGCCTGCCAGCAGAAGCAGTTCATGACAGTTCGAGCACTCCGGCGCTTCTTCCTGCTCGTCTGTGATATGCTGTACCTTTTCTCCATATTTATCAAGCGGTTCATCTGAGTCATCCCATGCCAAAGACAAATCCTCATCCGCATCCGGAAACTCCTGATCTTGAAACCGGAGCGGTTGACCCGTTAATTTCACTTTCAAATCAATACTGCGATAATCATTCAACTCGTTAAAACAATGCGGACATTCATCCTCCGGCCCAATCTCAGGATCCCAAACGATCTCTGTTTGACACCAAGGACAAACCACTTCTTCATTCGCACTCATGACGTAATCCTCCATCTATTGCCTTCAAGCAAATTTCATTAAATAATAAATCCCTGCCGCCATAAACACAAATGCAATAGCAAACAAGGTGCCCCACAGGTATTTCATGTTCAAGCCTCCAAGACTATGTATGATTCTAGGTTACGCATGCGCCTACTACGTAAGATAGGGAGACAGATAGCGTCAAAGACAAGAACCCTACAGCGCGGTTATCTTTTTTGATTTCTTCATCAATTTTAAAATAAGGCGTTAAAAACTCAAAAATGAAGTAGGCTGCTAGCAACAGCAAGAATCCGTAGCCTGCCCAAATGAGAGAGTGAATCATCGTGTCATTATTCAAAATGGAAAACCGGAACAAGTTGCAAATCCCAAAAATTTTCCCGCCTGTCGCCATTGCCACAGAGAGATTGCCCTTTTTGATCTCTGCCCAGTCATCATACTTCGTGACCATTTCGAAAATTGTTAAAAATACCACAAGCGCGATGACAGCTACTGCAAAAAATGCAAGCGTCGATAAATACGGATTACTCAGCAACACATCCACCTCTTCATTCATTTCGTCTCCTGCCTTCCTTCCACGTAGAGAGTTTAAACGTTGATTTAAAAATCCCTATATACGGTAGAAGAGACTGAGTTTGGCTCAGTCTCTCGCAGGTACTATTAGTATATCATTAAGATTGTTTTTTTTCAGCAAGCTTTGCTTTCATAGCGGCCAATTCATCATCGATGCCACTTTTGCTGGCGCCAAGTCCCTCGAGCTCATCATCCAAGCTGCGGTTTTTGGAACGAATCTCGCCGCTTGCTTGCGCTTCAGCTTCCATTTGAAGGACTTTCTCGCTCATGCGGTCAAAGCCTTTGGCTGCGTTGTCTGTACCGAATCCGGACATCGCTTGATTGATTTGTTTTTGCGCTTTGGCTGTTTCAGCACGGGCAATCAACAAATCTTTTTTGTTTTTCATTTTGTTGAACTCGTCTTTCATCTCCGTCAACTGGCCGCGAAGTTGATCCGCATTAGTTTTGGCAAGATCATATTGACGTTTCAACTCATCGAAACGAACTTGCTGCTCTTTCTTATCTTCAAGCGCACGGCGAGCCAAATCTTCATTGCCGGCTTCAAGAGCTTTCATCGCTTGCTCTGTACGTTTGGTAACCATTTCTTCTGCTTCTTCGAACTGTAGCTTGAATTTCTTCTCAATCGCAATTTGCTTAGCTACTGCGGATTCTGCTTCCAAAATGTCTTCTTCCATGTCACGCAAAAACTGATTTAACATTTTGACAGGGTCTTCCGCTTTGTCCAGCAAATCATTGATCGAAGCCATTGTCATATCACGCAGTCTTTTAAAAATACCCATTTTGAATTCCTCCTAAGGTTAATCCTTATTTATTTTATAATTGGTATTGCGTTTTGTTTTCTAATCACCGGTGCTTACACACATTAAATACGCAGTCCCAAAGAATGAGTTTCAAAAAGTTGAAAATATTTTTAAAAGTTATTTCAATTCCACTACGGTCACTCCGGCTCCGCCTTCATTGTAGTTCCCCATACGGTAACTTTTCACGTGTTTGTGACGGCGCAGATACTCCTGCATGCCTGTGCGGAGCACGCCTGTTCCTTTGCCGTGAATCAGGTATACTTGCCCCAAATTGCCAAGGAACGATTCATCCAGGAAGCGATCTGCCTCAATTAACGCTTCCTCCATGTTCAGCCCGCGCATATCCAACTCCATACGAATGCTGTCATCCCTTGTTCGTTTGACGGTGGTCGCCACCTGATGAGACTGCTTCTTCTGAGCCGTACTGCCGATTTTCTCGAGGTTGGCTATCTCAACCTTCATCTTCATAATCCCCAGCTGCACAGTCGCTTCCGTAGCGCTAACGATTTCGACCACGTGACCCTTCTGACCCAAGCTCACGACACGCACTTCATCACCGGCCTCGATTCTCTCCGGCCGCTTCTTCGCTGCGCGAACCTGCTTCTCGCGCAGTTCAGGCGCCGCCTGATCGAGGCGGCGCTTCGCTTCAACCAGCCGGTGGTCCTTGACCCCACCGGCTTCTTCTTGCGCCATGCGCCGCAGGTCGGCGATCACTTCGTCCGCCTCGCGGCGTGCCTTGGCGACAGCCTCACGCGCGTCGCGTTCGGCTTTCTCGAGCAGCTTGTCGCGCTGCTCGTCGAACTTGAGCTGCTGCGCCTCCAACGTCCGGCGCATCTCTTCCGCCTCGCGCCGCAGCCTCTCGGCGCTCTCGCGCTCCGCTTCCGCGATTAAGCGGTTCTCTTCGAGAGACGCGATCATCGACTCTACGCGTTTTTCCTCTTCGCCGACCTGGGTGCGCGCATGCTCAATAATTCGGCGCGACAAGCCCAAACGTTCCGCAATGGCAAACGCATTGCTTCGCCCTGGAACCCCTACAAGCAAACGATAAGTTGGGCTTAACGTTTGGATATCAAATTCCATGCTCGCATTTATCGTGCCTCGCGTTTGGTACGCGTAAGCCTTAAGCTCCGAGTAGTGGGTCGTTGCAATGATTCGGCAGCCAATTTGGTGGATATAATCAAGAATCGAGATGGCTAGTGCAGAGCCTTCGGCAGGATCCGTACCTGCTCCAAGCTCATCCAGCAGCACTAAGCTCTTAGGCGTCATATCCCGTAATATGCTGATGATATTTGTCATATGACTCGAAAATGTACTTAGATTCTGTTCGATGCTCTGTTCATCCCCAATATCGGCATAAATTGCATCGAATACACATAATTGACTGCCTTCTTCCGCGGGTACAAACAAGCCGGACATCGCCATCAAACTTAATAAACCAACCGTTTTGAGAGAGACTGTTTTTCCCCCTGTATTTGGTCCGGTCACAATAATTTGCGTAAAATCATTCCCTAACTCCAAATCAAGCGGAACAACGATATCTGGAGCGATAAGCGGATGACGCCCGCGCTTGATCTTGATAAAGCCACGGTCATTCAACCTTGGCATCGTAGATTTAAGCTCCCTGGCCAGGCCTGCTTTGGCAAACGTAAAATCGAGCTCTGCCAACTGATCCACATCATAAACAAGCACATCAACTTGTTCAGCGACAAGCGCAGTTAAGGCGCGCAAAATCTTCTCGATTTCCGCTTCTTCCTTGAATTTAAGCTCGCGAATCTTATTGTTCAGCTGCACAATAGCGTCAGGTTCAATGTATAGGGTCGCTCCCGAAGCCGATTGATCATGTACCATCCCGCCGAAGTTAGAACGATATTCGGATTTGACCGGAATCACGTAACGATCGTTTCGGATCGTGATCAACACATCCTGCAGCATCTTTTGTACCGACGAATTGCGGAGCATCTGCTCCAAGCGTTCACGCACTCTGCTCTCGCCTGTACGCAGCTCACTGCGCACGCGTCCTAATTCAACGCTTGCGCTATCGACAACAACGGCATTCTCATCAATGCAGCTATTAATTTTATCTTCCAACGATTTATTCTCAGTCAGTAATTCAACCTGCCCCTTGAGCATCGGAATTGAATACTCCTCATGAACAGCCAGTATAAATCTTTTCAATCTGCGGGTACCAAACATCGTCGTCGATACGTCCAGCAATTCAGCCGGATTCAGCATCCCGCCAATTCTGGCGCGGTGCAAGGAGGAACGAATATCCCGTATCCCGCCAAACGGGGCGTTACCTTTCAGGCGTTCTACATTTACCGCTTCATCGGTTGCTTGCAGCCGCAGCTTAACGAGTTCAAAGTCCCCGATCGGTTCAAGATGCTGGACAGCGTCCTTCCCGAGAGAAGTAGCGGCGTGATGAGCTAGTTTATGTAAAATTTTCGCATATTCCAATGTTTTAATAATTTTCTGATTCAACTGTCCCAACCTCATTTCTATCCTATATTATAAACCATTTTGCGTATGATTAGCTACGGAGACAATTGTTATATGGAAGATGCTGCCTGCCATAATCTGTTCAAAAGTTGGATACACTAATTTGTGCACCTATTCCTTCTGCCAAGGAATCGAAGTACATGTCAAACACACCAAGCAAAATTCAACAAAAACATCTTTTCTAGCTATGAGCGCACGGTTGTCTCATCGTAGAAAAAAGGAGGTTCTTGAATGCATCTTCTAGGACATCTGGTCAGGTTTATTGTATCTGCTTTGGTATTAATGTTTGTAAGTTGGTTAGTGCCAGGATTTCAAGTCGGCGGATTCTGGAGCGCGTTTTTCCTTGCCTTGGTCATTGCCATTGCCGCATGGATCATTGAAGGGATTTTTGGCAAACAAATCACTCCTTTTGGCAGAGGAATCGTAGGCTTTCTGGTGAGCGCGCTGGTCATCTGGGCCGCTCAGTTCGTCGTAAGCAATGTTTCAACGAGCATCATAGGTGCGATTTTAGCCGCTTTAGTCATTGGGATCATCGACTTGTTCATTCCTGTGAAAACCCCCTTCGAACAAGGGATCACAGGAAGAGAAGATCGTCGATAACTGTATCAGTTTGTAGTCCTGATAGCCATGATAAAGCCCAAAAAAGATCGGTCTGCTGCGTACCACTCGCCGGGCCGATCTTTTCCTTTTTTTCAAACCTATCCGAACGCTTTCACTAGTTTGTCACTGTTTTTTCCATATCGGTGATGTACAATTGAAAGGAAAACAAATACATTTTATCGTCGGAGGGTATTTATGAAAAAACTACTCGTTCTTTTAATGGGAGTTGCTATAGTTATCGCAATCACTGCTTGTGGAAGCAAAGCGTCCAAGCCGGCAGATACGACTTCTCCTGCTGCAACTACACAAGCGGCCGGTGGTCAGAACGTAACTTTGAAAGCAACGAACTTCAAATTTGATCAGACGGAATATCGCGTGAAAAAAGGCGAGCCTGTCACGATTACGCTTGATAACTCGCAAGGTATTCACGGTGCTTCGATCAAAGAATTCAACGTTAAATTGGATAACAGCAACAAAACTTTTACTTTTACACCAGATAAAACGGGTTCATTTCCGATTACATGCTCCATCATGTGCGGAAGCGGCCATGCCAATATGAAAACAACGTTAATTGTTGAATAACTACTTGCTCAAAAGGCCTTGTCGCGGCAAACGCGGTAAGGCTTTTTTGTTGTTTCGGAAATAATAAAAAGCCGCCTTTTTCTATAAATAATAGAAATCGGCAGCTTTCATATGGGGATTCCTTGCTTCCAAAGTTCTTGCAATTTACCGGCAATATCGGGCAATTCATTAATCAGGTAAGGGGCTACGGCTGAACTCGAAAGCATCTTCTGAAGTCCATCCGATGGAATGATTGTGATGACGTTCACGGCGATAATAACGATTAAAAGGGCTTCAGCTAAGCCGAGTAACGCCCCGCTCCAACGATTAATGAAATTCAATCCCGGTGTTTTCGCTAAAATATTTAATGCTCGTCCGATGAAGACCAACGCGAATTTCACACCAAAAAACAAGATGGCAAAGGCGATTGCATTCGAGATATAGGTATCCAGATTGAGGCCTTTCACGATAAATTCGTATTTTTGATAATTTTGATACGTAGGCAGTGAAATCGCATTTCGAAGCACCGGTGCAAAATCCTTGTAAAAATAAAAGGCCACTAAATAAGCGAGCACAAACCCGGAGATGGACACAATTTGCGCAATAAACCCTCTAAAGTAACCAATCAGCAATCCCAAAGCAACGATAGCCAATAAGAAATAATCCAGTTTGTTTAGCATCTCCCAGATTACCTGGCCGGGCTGTCTGTTTCAGCTAATTCAATCCATTCGTTATACTCGTTTTGCAGCTTAGCGTATTCCTCGCGCAGTGCACTGTATTCTTTCTTAATCTGTTCTAACTCTTTTTGCAAGGCATCGTCATTCAAGCTCTGGTTTAGCAATTCTTCTTTCTCACTGTTGTATTGTTCTTGAAGACGCTCTTTTTCTTCTTCCAAATAGGTATTCAACAACGTTCTTTCTTGCTGTTGCTGCTGAATGATCGTTTTAATTTGAGCCTGGTAATGCTGAATAATTGTAGATTTCTGGCCTTCATACTGTTGTACGATGTTGGTTTGTTGGTTTTGGAAGTCTGCTACAAAGTCAGCTTTTTCTTGCATGTATTGTTGAACAAGCCCTTCCTTTTCTTGCTCAAATTTTTGCTCTACTTTTGTAGTCTGACTCTTCTCTTCTTCCAGCTCTTGCTGTAATTCTAATTTCTCGTGCTGAATTTGCTGTAATTGCTGTTTCAGCTGCTCTTGTTCTTGCTTGCCTTGTTCGATTTGCTGTTTGGCTAGCAAGTATTGTTGGTTCTCTTGTTCCAGCTGTTGTTTGATTTGCTCTTGAATAAGAGTGACTTTTTCATTCTGCTGACTGGATTGTTGTAATTGTTGCTTCAATTGCTCTTGAATTTGCTTATTTTGTTCCAGTTGTTGTTGCATTTCCAATTGCTGCTGCTTGGCTTGCTGCAGTTGCTGTTTCAGCTGCTCTTGTTGTTCTTTCCCTTGTTCGATCTGTAGTTTCCCTTGTTCGATCTGCTTTTTGGCTTGTAAGTGCTGCTGTTGCTCTTGTTCAAGCTGTTGTTTGAGTTGCTCTTGAATAGCAGTGGCTTCCTCATGCTGCTGGCCAGCTTGCTGTAATTGTTGTTCCATTTGTTCTTGTACTTGTTTATTTTGTTTGAGCTGCTGTTGTAGATCTAAAAGCTGCTGCTTTTCCTGTTCAAGCAACTGCTGCGCTTCCGTAACTTGTTTTTTCTCTTGTTCCAATTGTTCTGTGAGTCGTTGCGTGTTTTGCTCGTTAAGCTGCTTCGCTTTAACTTGCTCCTCTTTAACTTGCTGCAACTGCTGGATTAACTGTTCTTGTTCTTGCACTTGTTCTTGTTTGCCTTGTTCAAGCTGCTTGACGACTTGCAAATGCTGCTGTTTTTCCTGTTCAAGCAGCTGCTGATCTTGCGTTCGTTGTTTTTTCTCCTGCTCCAGCTGCTGTTTGATTTGTTCGTGAATCTGTTTAGCTTGATCCTGTTCCTTTCTAACCTGCTGCAATTGCTGTCTCAGCTGCTCCTGCTGTTGTTTGCCTTGTTCAATTTGCTTTTTCGCTTGTTGATGCTGCTGTTTTTCCTGATCAAGCAGCTGTCGTGTTTGGGCAGCTTGCTTTTTTTCTTGTTCAAGCTGTTGTTTGATTTGTTCATGAACCTGTTTAGCCTGATCTTGCTGCTGTTTGGCCTGGTCTTGTTGTTGCTTGGCTTGGTCTTGCTGTTGCTTCGCCTGGTCCTGCTGCTGCTTCGCTTGTTCTTGCTGCTGTAGCAATTGCTGTTTGACTAGCTCCTGCTCTTGTTTGCCCTTCTGCACTTCCTGCTGGAGCTGCTCCTTTTGTGCTTGAGCTTGGTCTAACTTCCCTTTTTGTTCATTCAGAAACGTTTGTTGTTTATCATAATCATGCTTCAATTGATTGTATGTAACGTTCACTTTCTCATAGGCAGCTTTGGTCGCCTCTTGTTCTTTCTGCGCCGCGCTCAGTTCTTCCATAATTTCATTCATTCGGAAGCATTCATCGGCCATGTTCACAGCGGCGAGCACGGCAATTCTTTGTGAATCTAACCGCGGATAGCCCTTGGCAATGCGGAACATTTGGTCATTTACATACTCCGCCACACGCTTCATGTAATTCGTGCTTGTATCTGCTTTTAACTTGTATTGATTTCCATATATGTCAACGGTTATTTTCGTTTTATCTTCTGCAGTCATATTATTTCCCCCTTAGATGAAAAGGCTGGCCTTATCGACGTTAATTTCGATAAGACCAGCCTGTTTTCCTGCAACTTATGAGAAACTTGCTCTATTTTCTTAACTCTGCCTCATATTGCTGTTCAAGGGTTTGAACCACTTTAGCATGGAGCTCAGTTACCTCTTCATCCAACAGGGTTCTTTCTGCATGACGGTACACAAGTGCGATCGCTACGCTCTTACGATTGGCACCAAGGCGCTCTCCTGTGTAGATATCAAAAACCTGGATAGACTCAAGCAAATCGCCGGCAACTTCAGCAATGGACTGCTCCATGAGACCGACAGGTACGCTAGCATTGACAACGACTGCAATATCACGTCCAACGGACGGATAACGCGGCAATAGTTTATACACAATCGCATCGCCAGCAGCTTCCAGAATAGGAGCCAGCTCAACCTCAAGCACATACGTGTCATCCAGATCACGCTGCTGTTGAACAGTTGGGTGCAGTTGCCCCATTCGGCCAATTACTTTCGAACCTTCGGAAGTAGCAAGCAAAAGCTCTGCCGTACGCCCTGGATGGAAACCATCCGGGGAAGCCGATGTGTAAGTAAGCCCTTTGACACCCAGGTAACTGATCAGGCGGTCAAAGATTCCTTTGATATCATAGAAATCAACGGCCTCGGATTTCTGCGCCCAATGCGCCCCGCGGCGTTTGCCCGTCATGGCAATAGAAAGCAGAAGCTTCTCTTGCGGCAGCGCAGTGAGGGCTGACTCATCAGTAATGAATGCTTTGCCGACTTCAAAAATAGCTACGTCATCCATCGTCCGGTTACGGTTGTAGCTCACGACTTCCAGCAAATGCGGCAGCAAGCTGGTACGCAGTTGGCTGCGATCCTCGCTCATTGGCATTGCGAGGGAGATCGGTTTAGCCGCTGGATATAGACCCGGCAGCGAAGTCGTTTGATCAGGGTGCGTGAAGGAATACGTAATGACTTCATGCAGCCCGCTTTGAGTCAGGAGATTCCGCGCGATGCGGCGAATCGACTGCTCTTTGGACAAGGAGCCTGGCGTCGTCACGCCGGTCATCAAGGTCGTCGGGATGTTATCGTAGCCGAATAGGCGTGCTACTTCTTCGATCAAATCAACATCCCGCGTGATGTCTCCGCGGCGGCTCGGCACGTGCACGAGCAGCTTGCCTTCTCCCGCCGGCTCGAACGTGAAGTGCAGGCGCTCGATGATTTGGCCCATCTCGTCAAGCGAAAGCGCCGTGCCGAGATAGTTGTTCACGCGGTCAGCAGCAAGCTCGATGCTGACGGGCTTGTGTGAGCCGGCGACAGCTTCGACGATGCCGTCCGCGACTTTGCCGCCTGCATACTCAGCAATCAATGCAGCCGCGCGGTTCAATGCCGGAAGCACCGCTTCCGGATTCACTTCTTTCTCGAAGCGAAGGCTCGCTTCAGAGCGAAGGCCTAGCTGGCGCGATGTACGGCGCACAGAGGAGCCTGCAAATTTTGCGGATTCCAGCAAAATGCGAGTCGTATCATTCGTCACTTCGGAATTCGCGCCGCCCATAACACCAGCGATCGCTACAGGCTTCGTACCGTCTGTGACAAGCAGCATGTGCGGCTCCAGGGTACGCTCAACATCGTCGAGCGTAACAAGCTTCTCGCCAGCCTCAGCAAGGCGTACGTCGATGTGGCCGTTGTTCAGCTGTTCTGCATCAAAAGCATGCAGCGGCTGACCATATTCCAACATCACGAAATTCGTGATGTCCACGATGTTATTGATAGGGCGGATCCCTGCCGCCATCAAACGGTTTTGCATCCATAGCGGAGAAGTGCCTACGCGCACACCTTCGATCAGGCGCGCTGCGTAATGAGAGCACTGCTCTGTCGCAGTGATCTTCACGCTGATGCGGTCAGCGGCTTTCACACCAGCTGATCCAGCTTGTTGCAGCGCCGCTTCCGCATCCGGCAGTTTCACGCTGCGGCCAAGAATCGCTGCGATCTCATAAGCGGCTCCGAGCATGCTCAAGCAGTCGGAACGGTTTGGCGTCAGATCAAGCTCCAGCACCTTGTCATTGATCGCCAGAACATCAAGAACAGAGCTTCCAACTTCCGTTTCCTGCGGAAGCACTAGAATACCTTCCTGAATTTCTTTCGGCAGCAATTTATCATTCAGGCCAAGCTCTTTGGCAGAGCAAATCATCCCTTGGGATTCAACACCGCGCAATTTGGCGCGTTTGATTTGCAGACCTCCTGGTAGAACAGCTCCAATCATAGCGACAGGCACTTTTTGGCCTGCATCGATATTTTTGGCTCCGCAGACGATTTGCAAATCTTCGCCTTGACCGGCATCAATGACACACACGCTTAATTTATCCGCATCCGGATGCTTCTCACGGGATTTCACATACCCGACAACTACGTTCGTTACGCCTTTATTTCGATCCTCCACGATATCCACTTCGATACCGCTTCGGGTTAATTTTTCCGCTAATTCCTCAGCTGTGAAACCTGATACATCTACATATTCCGATAACCATTGGTATGAAACATTCATGCTTAACCCCTCCTTTTCCTGATGCCTACAGATGTAAGAATTGTTTTAAGAAACGCAGATCATTCGTGTAGAAATGACGGATATCTTCGATTCCGTATTTCAGCATGGCAATACGCTCAACGCCCATACCGAAAGCGAACCCTGTATACTCCTTCGGATCGTAGCCGCCCATCTCAAGAACGCGCGGATGCACCATACCCGCTCCGAGAATTTCCAACCAACCTGTTTGTTTACAAGTCCGGCAGCCAACGCCTCCACACATCGCACAGCTCACATCAACCTCGACACTTGGCTCTGTGAAAGGGAAGAAGCTAGGACGCAAACGAATTCTCGTTTCTTTGCCGTACATTTCTTGCACGAATTGCAGCAAGGTACCTTTCAAATCGCTCATCCGAACGTTGCGGTCGATAACCAGACCTTCGATTTGCGTAAACATATGCGAATGTGTCGCATCGTCGTCGTCGCGGCGGTATACTTTACCCGGGCAAATAATTTTGATCGGAACTTCGCCTTTGCGTTTCTCCATCGTTCTCACTTGAACAGGGGAAGTTTGCGTACGCATCAGGATTTCTTCTGTAATGTAGAAGGAGTCCTGCATGTCGCGGGCCGGGTGGTCTTTGGGCAGATTCAGCGCTTCGAAATTGTAATAGTCCTGCTCAACCTCCGGTCCTTCCGCAACGGTATAACCCATTCCGATGAAAATATCTTCAATTTCTTGAATTACTTTGCTTAATGGGTGTACGGCGCCTTGCTCAGATGGACGACCCGGCAGCGTAACGTCGATCATTTCAGCACGTAGTCTGTTTTCCGTTTCCTGCTGCTGATACGCGGCTTGCTTCTCTTCGATCACCGATTCAATCGCAGCGCGAACATCGTTCGCCACTTGCCCAATGATCGGTCTCTCTTCTGCGCTTAGCGCTCCCATTCCGCGAAGAACCTCGGTTAATGGACCTTTTTTACCCAAATATTTAATACGTAAATCGTTCAGCTCCTGCTGGCTTTGTACGCCGCTTAGCTCTTGCAGTGCTTCCTGCTTCAAAGCTTCTAACCGCTCTTTCATTGCAATCCCTCCTGAATTAGGCCCCTGAATCAACCAAAATGAAAACACAAAAAAGACTTTCCGCTCCCTCGCAAGGGACGAAAAGCCGTGGTACCACCCTAATTAGATCCATTTCCCGGCCAATAGGCCAAAAAAATGATCTCACTTCATTCCAGATAACGGACGATGCGTCCGGTTCCCTCTACTTAGAAGAAAGCCAATTAAGCTTAACTCGGTTCAAAGGACTGCTCGGGAGCGAACTTCTGCAGCCTGATTCTCGGGGTCAGCTCTCAATCAACGGCTTACCCTCCCTGTCAAGAAGCACTGCATACTCTTCTCCGTCAAAGCATTTTACGTATATGTACCAGTAATTATATGCAAGATAGTGCTCATATGCAAGTACGCGCCCTTTACATATGCATTTTCCCACTTGACTCGGAAAGAATATAAGCGTATATTTTATTTAAACAGTTTAAACATTAATTTATATAAATATTTCATTGTTTAAAATTTTGATCATGCAATGAACCGGAAGGAGCGTTTCTATGGAAGATGACTTGATGGCTTATACCAATCGTTTCCGGACAACGTTTGAAGCAGCCCATCGAAAAATTAATAGCGCCGTATTCGCTGAATTGAAATCAGAGTTAACGGGGCCGCAGTTATTTATGCTCTTCATGATCGCCAAGGAGGGAACTCCCAAGCAAACCGTTCTTGCTGAGAAAATGGGGGTCAAACCAAGTGCGATTACCGTCATGATCGATCGTCTTGTCCAAAGCGGGCATGTCGTTCGCAAACATCATGAATCGGATCGGCGCATTGTTCTCGTAGAAAACACAGAACTTGGCCAAGAGGTTCTTACCACAGCTCAAAACGTTCAAAAAGAAGTGATCGCCCGAGGCTTATCCAAGCTCCCGCCTGAAGAGCTCAGGGTCCTCGTAAGTGCTTTTGAAAAGCTAACCACCTATTATTGAAATTCAATATAATTAAAAAAGGAGTGGACTGTAGTGGAAACTATACAAAAAACAATTTCTGATGACAAACTTTCCGAAACAGCGGCTCCTGCGCTAAAAAATCGTGGCCTCCTGCTGACAGGACTTATTATTGCCATGCTGTTCGGTGCTCTGGACGGTACGATTGTCGGAACCGCCATGCCTCGTATCGTTGGTGAATTAGGCGGTCTTGGTTTAATGGCTTGGCTGACAACAGCTTATATGCTGACTTCAACCGTTGTTGTTCCTATCGCGGGTAAATTGGCTGACTTAATGGGCCGCCGCGTGATTTATGTGACAGGTCTTATCATTTTTATCGGAGCCTCAGCGTTATGCGGGATGTCCCAGAACATCACGGAGCTCATCCTGTTCCGCGGTTTGCAAGGTATAGGCGGCGGTATCATGATGCCGATGGCGATGATTATTATTGGGGATCTATTTACCGGTAAACAACGTGCCAAATGGCAAGGTGTTTTCGGTGCAATTTTCGGTCTTTCTTCCGTTGTTGGTCCGCAAATCGGCGGTTGGATCGTTGATGCTTTAGATTGGCGCTGGGTATTCTACATCAATCTTCCCGTTGGTATCCTGGCTGTTATCTTGATCGCAATTGCACTGCCTAAGCATAAAGCAATCGGCAAAGTGAAATTCGACATTCCGGGTATTGCCACCATGATTATCGGTGTTGTTTCCATGCTGCTAGCATTAACATTCGGCGGTAAGGATTATGCTTGGTTATCTTGGCAAATCATTGGTCTTTTCGCCTTAGCGATTGTATCATTAGTCTCCTTCGTCATTATTGAAAGCAAAGCGGCAGAGCCAATTCTTCCTGTTCGTTTATTTAAAAACAGAACTTTTACAACCATTAACGGTGTAGGTTTCCTTATGGCTATCGGTATGTTCGGTGCTATTATGTTCGTACCTCTCTTCATGCAAGGCATTGTCGGGATCAGCGCCTCCGCATCCGGTACGGTGATGATGCCTCTGATGCTTACGATGATTGCGGCCAGCGTAGTCTCCGGTCAATTTATTCATAAAATCGGTGTACGCAAACAACTGTTAGCCGGGATGATCATCATGGCCGTTGGCTTCTATTTCCTAAGCACGATGGGGATAGACACGACAAAACTGATAGCATCTGCCTATATGCTGATCTTAGGTCTTGGCATGGGGCTTGTGATGCCGATTCTGACCCTTGCTTTGCAAGAAAGCTTCCCGAAATCTGAGCTTGGTGTGGTTACGTCCTCCAGCCAATTCTTCCGTCAAATCGGCGGTACGTTCGGTATGACTATTCTGGGTGCCATCATGAACCACAAATCATCGGTTTTGCTTGATCAGGACTTAACGCCTGTTGTTAAACAGCTGCCTGCAGAAGCGAGCCAGTTATCCAATCAAATGACAGATATGATTCACTCCAATCCGCAGGGCTTGTATTCTTCTCTCTTAAGTCCTGAAACGTTGGCGAAAATGCCGAAAGAATTTGTAGAGCACATGCTTCCTATTTTAAAAAATGCGCTGGTCTCCTCCCTTCATCAAGTATTCATAATCGGGCTAGTTTTCGTATTGCTAGGGGCGGTTCTTACCCTGTTTATCGGCAACATTAAAGTTGGCCCTAAATCGAAAAAGACAAGTCCAAAGGCTGAAAAAGACCTTTCCGCCGAACTTGCTTAATGTATCCGTCAGCCTCCCTCCTTCTTCCGAAGGTCGGGGGCTTTTTATCTTTTGACAACCTTCCAGCAATAGCGTTTAATGAGGTTGGATACTATAAAAGGAGAGTGATTACCATGAAATATCGCAGACTTGGGAAAACAGACTTAAAAGTTTCTATCGTTGGTGTGGGAACCTGGCAATTCGGAGGAGAATGGGGACTTACTTACACACAAGCGGAAGCAGATGCTATCTTGGATCAAGCCGCTGATCTTGGCATTAACCTAATCGATACCGCGGAATGCTATGGGGATCATCTTTCCGAATCGTTTATCGGCAATTATTTATCCAGACGCAATCGTGAGAATTGGGTTGTAGCCACGAAATTCGGTCACCATTTCCATGATCTATTTACACGAACTGACGAATTCAACTCGGAAAGTGTCATCAAACAATTGGATGCTTCGCTCAAAGCTTTGCAAACGGATTACATAGATTTATACCAATTTCACTCAGGTCCGGACAGTCTATTCGACAACGATGACTTATGGACAACCTTAGATAAACAAGTGCAAGCAGGGAAGATCAGACATTTGGGAACTTCCATCGGCAGTAATGCCAACATCCATCAGACAGAAGCCTCTACGAAGGTAAATTCCAAAGCGATTCAAGTGGTCTATAATCGTTTGGATCGAGCGCCGGAAGAGCTTGTTTTCCCTTCTTGTGTGAATCAGGATCTTGGCGTACTGGCACGTGTACCTTTGGCAAGCGGTTATCTAAGCGGCAAGTACAAGCCTGGTGCGGTGTTTGGCAACAACGATGTCCGTCATCGCCATGATGCGGAGAACGTCAGACAAAAGCTGGAGGAAGTGCAGCGCATTCAAAAAGAAGAAGTTCCGGAAGGCATGGATATGGCCAAATGGGCGCTCGCATGGTGCTTGAAGCACGATGCCGTCACAAGCGTTATTCCAGGCTGCAAGAACCCAGAGCAAGTCATTGCTAACGCAAGCGCAACGGATCTTATCAGCGACAACCACCCACAAGCATGGAAAGCATAAGCAATAGGAAGGACTAACTTCTAGATGAACTTGGACGAGCATACAACAACTTGGAAGCAGCTTAATGACCATTTGGCGCAGTGGGTTACAGCTAGCAAAGTCCATACCGAAGATGGCCATGTTGCTTCCTACATTCCTGAATTAGCGAATGCTCCAGCTGATATCTTGGGGATCTGCATCATGGATGCAGAAGGGAATACCGTTGCAGCCGGTGATACCGACTATCATTTTACGCTGCAAAGCATCTCCAAAGTATTCACCCTTATTCTGGCTCTCATGGATAACGGCGAAGAGTATGTGTTCTCCAAGGTCGGCATGGAGCCGACGGGAGACGATTTCAACTCGATGCTGAAGCTCGAGCTGGTAGAGCCCGGTATACCTTTTAACCCGCTTATCAATGCCGGAGCTATCGCTATCTCGTCCTTAATTGCAGGGGACACGCCATCTGAACAAACGCAGCGAATTCTGCAGTTTTTCCGGGAGCTTGCGGACAATCCGGCGCTGGACATTAATCAGGATGTGTTCAAATCGGAATCAGACACGGCTCACCGAAACCGTTCGCTTGCTTACTTCCTGAAAGATAACGGCGTTCTGGACCGCGAGGTTGATGACGTCCTGCGGGTCTATTTCAGCCACTGTTCCATCCAAGTGAACTGCACGGATTTGGCTAGAATGGCTTTAGTTCTCGCCCATAACGGCGTCGATCCGATTCGCAAGCAGCGCCTGATTCCGCGGCGGTTCGTACAAATCGCCAAGACGTTCATGTTTACCTGCGGGATGTATAATGCCTCAGGCGAGTTCGCCATGAACG
This sequence comes from Paenibacillus sp. P36, assembly GCF_045866505.1. Classification (NCBI taxonomy): domain Bacteria; kingdom Bacillati; phylum Bacillota; class Bacilli; order Caryophanales; family Paenibacillaceae; genus Paenibacillus; species Paenibacillus sp. P36. The sequence continues at coordinate 1,550,299 of NZ_AP038372.1, read as the reverse complement.
TAGGGCTTCCCGCTAAAAGCGGCGTGTCCGGCAGTATTCTAACGATGGTGCCCGGACGCTACGGCATCGGTCTTGTCAGCCCTGCCCTCAACCGCAAAGGCAACAGCACCGCTGGCGTTCACCTCCTGGGGAAGCTTTCGCAGGAGTTTGACTGGAGCTTGTTTTAACAACAAACAGCGGTATTCGTCATCACACGAATACCGCTGTTTCGTATATCAAGCAAGCTATTGGATGGCTCGTTTAATTCGCTGCAGCACTTCAATCAGTTCATCAATCTCGGTTTCGCTCAGGCGAACCGTCACATAGTTAGGTGATATACCCCCGTCGTTGATCTCCAGCAAGGCCACCTCATCCTTGTCATCCAATTTAACAGACAATTGTTCTCTTTCGAGCATGTTAATCCAAGCCATGACGGCACCTACTTTCGGCCAATGTGTTAGTAGACGATGAATTCTTTTTTGTAAACCGTTTCATTATCTTCTGTATCCATCACACGCATTTCCAATTCCCAGTTCCCTCTGAATGGCAGATAGGCTCCCTCCGCTCGATAACTGAACTTGGCAAAGCCGTATGACTCCTCTTGTTCCTTATCCTCATAGGCCGCTATCGGCACCGCTATCGGAGCGATCTCTTTGTCGTCCAAATAATGAAGAATCATCAGCACCTGCTTCGGTTTCCCTGAATTTTCAGGAAGGAATACTTTGGCTGTAAAAGAGTTGGTCCCTTGGATTTTGGGTGTGATATCCGCAGATACGTGGACCTTATCTCCCATCTGATGCCACTGCAGCGGCTCATTGGCCGGAATTGGCGCCACATAGGTGATAATTCCCACCAACAGCACGATGAGTACCATTAGGGTCAAATCCACTCTTACCCATAGGAAGGACTGAGCAGCCTTCTTCTTGCGCATCAGGAGACGAATCACAAATGCCGTAAGCACGACTAGAATAACTGCGCCAACTTTCACTAGCAGCAAGATCCCCCACCCGGCATATAACAGATAATGCAAATTCGGCAGGAATAACAGCACGGATAAAATACCGGATATCGTGAGCACGATGATAGAAATCAGCGCCATATTTGAAAATTGTCGCATGTACGTGGCAATGTCACTGCTCTTCTGACGCCACTTCGCGTAGAGAAGTACCAAGCCTCCCACCCACATGGCTGCGCCCACCAAATGAATCCAATCGAGCCCGATCGTTGCCCATACAGGTGAAAAAGAAGCCGCATGGCCGCTAAAGCTTTTAGCCGCAAGCAAGCCTAATGGCCATATCCAGTCTAACCACGCCCACCTGCCGATAAGGACGAACCCGAGGAAAGATAAGACTAGTAGAATCAGCCAGGATATTCCGATATTGGTCGCACTAAAAAGCTTCGCGACTTCTTCCACACCGCCGCCGCCTAGTAAATCCTCGATATGAGTAAAAATGAGCAGCAGGAGGGCGACAAGTTGAGCACGCTGCAAATTCAGCGTCCATGAAGATAATGTTTTTCTTGTTTCATTCCCGCCATTCGTACCTAGCATCCTTAACCAGATGACCCATCCTGTCAAAGCGAGCACCATGAGGTACCACAGCCCGCGAGACGCATACTGCAAGAGTACCTTCGTCGTAAGCGGACCTGAACCGTGCTCGTGATTGGCATGGGAGGAAGGAAGATCTAGCGTATCTTCTTGCGGCGGATTGCCGATAGTCAGAGGATAGCTTCCGCCAACAGGGTGGCCGTCAGCCGAAATGACATGATAGCTAATTAAATAAACGCCCTCGGTCAGCTTAGGCAGATCAAGGAGCACACCTGTTTGCTCTTTGTTCAAATAAGCTTTATTACTGGTCATTTCGTCGCCGTCATGATTAAAAACCTTGATATAAAAGAGCCCTGCATCTAAAGGTTCATTGAAGGTAATTGCGATTTGGGGCGGAGAGCTTTCCAGCTTAGCGCCCGATTCCGGAATTGCCTGTACCAGCGATGCATGAGCAGAAGCAGTTTGCGGGGCGACGAAAGAGCTTAAGAGCATCATTGATAATATACACAATAATACAGCGGGCAAGAACCAAAACCGACGAACATGTTGTTTCTGTTTATACATAGATAAATTCCTCTAATCCATTATTGGTCTACGTCCGGCAAAACCATCTTCTTTGCCGTGGTAATAACGGATCTTGTCCTCTCCTTGTTTCCAGCACAGCAAAACTTCCTGGCCCCCGATCATAGAGGGAAAATCCACAAGACCCGTCTCTATATCCTTAAGTTCGATACCCGTTTGCTGAAAATGTTGGATCAGCCCGCGCGCTTCAATTTGCATAAATTCAAGTTCGGCTTCCTGCATAAAAAATGGATCCTTTTCCGTGCCGGGTTTCTCAGCCAACTCATTTTTCTTCCTGCGAAGCTCTGTGTATTTCTCCTCAAAAGCCCGCTTCAGCAGTTGCATTTTCTTTAACTCCTGATCAACAAACGGAAGCATTTCATTCGCTTCTTCCAAGCTAAAATATTTTTTATCAGACATCTGGCACCTCCATGCCTAATTTTAACAAAAAAAGAGCGCAACTTCGAATTCTACGCATGCGTATGCGGGTGCTCGTGTGAGGAACCATGCTCATCCACATGAGTCACAGACAACTCGGCATACCCGACACCTTTAAGCACTTGAATTCGCTGCTGCAATTCTCTTAGCTTCTCTACCTTGCCCCTAACAACTAATATTTCCAAGCATTGCTGATGATTTAAATGAATATGCATCGTGGAAATAATGGCATGGTGATATTCATGCTGCAATTCCATCAACGTAATGGGCAGATCGCTAATATGATGGTCATATACCATTACAATGGTTCCGGCTACCGTTTCGTCCAACTGCATGCTGCTGGAGGTCAACAACGCTTTGCGTGTGAGATCTCGGATCGCTTCAGAGCGGTTGCTATAGCCCTGGATGGCAATGAGCCGATCATATTGCTCAATTAATGATTGCGGCATCGAGATGCCAAAACGTACAAGCGTTTCTTTCTCCGACATGGGATCACGCTCCTTTCTAACTAACCTCGTCCTCTACCTTCACTCTACCAGAAAGTGGTGTTGTCGCAAAATGGGCTGCGCTTATTTTATGTGAAAATGATAAAAGAGAGCGGGCATACGCCCGGCTCTCCTGCTTGTTAGATAAAGTTCATTAGTTTTTTCACACGAACTTCCAGCTCTACGAGTGAGAAAGGTTTCGTCATATAGTCATCAGCGCCCATCTGATAGCCTTTGAGCATATCGTCTTCCTTTTTCTTGCCGGAAAGCATAAGCACCTTCATACTCGCATTCGCGGAGCGCTCATCCTTCTTAATCTGATCTAACAAGGAAAAACCGTCCAGCCTAGGCATCATGCCATCCAGAATACACGCATGATAGGTCTTTTCCTGCAGCAAGCCGAGCGCCTCTTCGCCATCGGAAGCATGTGTGATGGCAATCGGCAAATGCTCCAGATGAGAAGTCAATATCGCTCTTAAGATTGGATCATCGTCAACGATTAGCAAACTTTTCTTCTCAGGTAGAGGCGGCGACGCCGATTTGTTCGGATCGCTCTCTTTCTCTGCTGCGGCGCATAGAACGCGGTTCCGGCCCTGCTGTTTGGCTTGATACATCGCTTCGTCCGCCTTAGACACCCAATCCGCCACGGACAACCCTTCCTGCCACTGGGCAATCCCTGCGGAGAACGTAATGGAGAAAGATTTTCCCTCATAGTGGGCAACCGGATTCGAGCTAATGATGCGCAGAATGTTCTGCATCGTGGAATGTGCCTGTTCCAAGGATGTATTCGGAAGGGCAATCACGAACTCTTCACCGCCAAACCGCGCCAGTAAATCCGTTGAGCGCAAATTGGTTTGCAAAAGATGGGCCAAGCCTTGCAGCACCAAGTCTCCCACGTGATGTCCATACGTATCATTGATTCTTTTGAAAAAATCAATATCGATAAAAACAAGCGAAATCGGAGCGGGATACCGCTCAATCCGCTGCAGCTCCATGCCAATCTGAAGGTCGAAATATCGCCGGTTGAACACGCCGGTAAGCGGATCGCGGAAGGCCAACTGCTCGAAGTTTTTCGTCCTTTTGAGCAAACCATAGATCCTGGCGGCTAGTTCTTCATACTGAAAGGGCTTGGTCACATAATCGTCAGCCCCTAGATGGAAGCAGCGAACTTTATCGTTCAAATCATTGCGCCCTGATAGCACAATGAGGGGCAGCCACTTCAGCGTCGGATCTTCTTTGAGAAACTCAAACAGCTCATAGCCTGATTGCGGATGCATCATAAGATCAAGTGTCACGAGATCATAGGTGTGTGTACGCAATAGTTTCATAGCGGACTCCACATCAGCGGCCTCATCAACAATACAATCATCAAGCTGAAGACGCCGGGTCAAATACGAACGCAGCACTTCGTCATCATCGACAAGCAGCAAACGGCTTTTCAACGTTCGAAGCATAGAGCCTCCTGTAGGATCCTTCTGCTCGTCCATCTGGATCTCCGTCAGGCAGATATCATATTCCATATTCATATCACGAAGGAGCCCGAGACTGCGCTCTGCGTTTTCTTGAACCGGGTTCGTCGATGTCAACGACAACGCCTGATCCGGGTCAATGGTTTGCGTCCATTCCCATAGGCGCACCAATTCCTCCGCCAGCCGGCCAATCCTGTCATAGCCAAAAATCGGCGCACTGCCCTTCAGCGTATGGATAATGCGATAAAACCGATTCAAGTCCTCGATTTCCGGCTTAACACGAACGGCATCCAGCAGGGTCTCAAGCTCTTTCAACTGCTTTTCAAACTCGCGAATGAACAGTTTCCTGCCTTGTCTTAGAATTCTTGCATCTTTATCCGATTCTGACCTGGAGCCCTTTGGCTCTAGATTCGTATGATTCATGACGGACAATCACCCTTTTTACAAATAAAATTATCTTTATAGATTTCGAATCAACTCTCCAATAAGTGTCCGACCGTATCTAGAAGTTGAAGCGGGCTGAACGGTTTCACAATATAAGTGGTGACGCCGGCCGCTTTGGCCTTCTCTTTATCTTTGTCCAAGGCTTTCGCTGTTAAAAGAATAACAGGCAGGTCCCGGTTCGCGTTATCGCTCTGACGAAGCCACTCGCATACTTCAACACCCGTACGCTCCGGCATCATATAATCAAGAATAACCAGATCGAACGATGCCTTCTGAAGCTGTTCAATGGCTTGCTGACCGTCCTCAACCTCTGTGATTTCATACCCTTCATCAGATAACGTTTCTGTAAGCAGAAAGCGCAGTGCGAGCTCGTCGTCAGCCAGCAATATTTTATATACAGACATAAAGGTCACCTCTATTAAAATATGACTTTAATTATAACATCATGCTCAAGGGCAAGATAGGAATGTGTCGAATAAAGTCAAAAAATATTATTTCATTCGCGAAGCATCGTATTCCTTCCACGATGAGCCGTTAATTTCTTTAAGTCCTTCCACGGAGGGATAGATATAAACCCAACCTTCACGCTCACCGTTCACATCTTGGATCCAGACGCGGTCATATTCATTATTGGAAGCGCCAGGACCATAGTAACCTTCCAGGACATCCATCGCTTGCAGGCCTTCTTCCGTCACTTCCAACCATTCCCCAACAACATGCTGCTCCCCATTGCCTTCCGTTAGCAAGAGCGCAGGATAAGGCCCAACATCAAATAAGCGGCCGAAAATCGTGCCCGATTGCACAGACTGCACAAAAGGAGCCGCTACGAAGTGGTTACTCTCTCCAACAAGCAGTGTGCCGTAGACAAATACAGATATCATGAAAACTCCTCCTGTCGAATTATGTAATTTATAAGGTTCATTTTAAATTCGCTAGCCATCTCCCCGATCCCTTTTCAAAACATCCAACCTTTTACAATTTCATGTAGAGCCGAGCAAAGAAAAAAAGCAACATCCACAATGGATGCTGCTTCTATGCTTGATTAGCTGTTAACTCGCGCGTTTTCACAATAATTTTGCGGATGCTGTCTTCCGATAAATGAAAGACCTTGATTAACTCCATCACCGTGGAGCCTGTTTGGTACAACCGGAAAATTTCTTGATTTCTACGCTCGATAATAATGCGTGTTCCGTTATTTTCTCCCCATCCAGCGCGTTTCTGCTCTTTCTTAGGGATATATACGATTTCACCTTGGATATATTCTTGTAATTGTTTTAATAGGTTAGGGGGAAGAACGTCCTTCCCGTTCTTGTAACTCATGGATGAAAACCTCCTCAAATTGTCGCAAAGATTAAACTTTGTTCGGATTTGCAGAGAGTAATCTCATCGCCCCTAAACCTCATACCATTCTTATCAAAATGGAATAAAAAAAACACGACCATAATCGTGCCTGTCGGTTGTATATGCAATTATACAAATTCAGGTGAACGGTTATTCCACGAATGATATTCAGTTAGGAGACGATTACCTCTGCGGCGGCCGCAACACTCATCGCTACTGTCATTGTCATTGTGTTCATTAAAAAACACTCCTTTCACCTAATATTGGGATTGTATTACATGGGTTGGAGAGCAAAGTCTCTCCTGCACTGCCTGTGTGTTCACTTCGTGTTCACAATTCTCATTATATGTAAAAAGCTTCTCGCTGTCTACTCGTAAGTTAAGAATATGCGGGAGCCCAGAGGGCCCCCGGTTGTAACGATGACCTCTGCTTACGCAGAGATCACCTCCGCTTTTGTTGTAATCACCTTGATCACTCCTTTCCGAAGTTATTAGCTGGCCGGCTACTTCTCTATTTACTCATAATCCTACCCCATTCTCAAGTGAAAGAATCGTTATAAGGATTCTTTCCTAGGCGGGTGTCTGGGATGAAACTGAAGGGTGGCGGTGGGTGGATAAGTGCAGGGGTTGAAAGGAGTGCAGGGACTGGATGCGAAGAGTGTGGTGGTGCAGGAATTGTGGGAGTGTAGGAATGTGGGGCTGAAAAAAGTGGGCGGAGTGCAGGGACTGGCCCCCCAGAGGCTAACGGACCTGGTTGCCGCTATTATAGTGTTTTTGCTGTATGAGCAAGGGGTAACGGACCGTACAGCCGCTATCTGCTGATTTTAGGGTGGATATCGGTAACTTTCAGATAAATAACGGCACCTGAGTCCGTTAGATCCAAATTTCATCCTAAAAGTGGCAGATAGCGGCATCTCAGTCCGTTAGAGTCACGGATCAGTGCCCCAGCGCCGTCACCGCGATGCCGCTGCGGTTCAGCAGCGCGCGGATATCGCGCGCAAACTCCACGGCGTGAGCACCGTCGCCGTGGATACAGATCGTGTCCGCGCGCATGCTCAGATCCTCTCCCTCCTGGGAGAGGACCTTCCCCTCGCGGACGAGGCGCACCACCTGCGCCGCTGCATCCGCGGCGCTCTCCAGCAGCGCCCCGGGCTGATCCCGGGGCGTCAGCGTGCCGTCCCGCCGGTAGGTGCGGTCCGCGAAAGCTTCGCTCGCGGTTCGCAGCCCCGCGGCGGCACCCGCCCGCAGCAGCTCGCTGCCGGGCGGTCCAAGCAGCGTCAGCTCCGCGCTGACGCTGAGCGTCGCTGCCGCAATGGCCGCGGCGAGATCATGGCGCTTCGCCGCCATGTGATAGAGCGCGCCATGCGGCTTGACGTGCTGCAGGCGCCCGCCTTCGGCGTGGACGAACGCCTGCAGCGCCCCGAGCTGATACAACGTCAGCTCGTAAGCCTCAGCCGGCGTGATGGCGATCTCGCGCCGGCCGAAGCCTTGCAGATCGGGGAGGCCCGGATGGGCCCCGATCGCCACGCCTTTGCGCAAGCACAGCTGTACGGTGCTGCGCATGGTGGCAGGATCGCCTGCGTGAAACCCGCAGGCGATGTTGGCGGAGCTGACGAAGTCCAGCAGCTCCTCGTCGCGCCCGAGACGATAGGCGCCGAAGGCTTCGCCCATATCACAATTTAAATCTATACGCAGTACACTCACTCTTCCATCACCTTTCATAACTCCAAAACTTCACTTTGTTTTTATCAAATATCATTTGAACTTCTCATCTCATCCGACCATCATCATCCACGATCCCTAAACCAAGCCTGCACGCCGGCTTCCAGCAACCGCATATCCATAGCCTGCAGCAAAAGCTGCTCCTGGGCTTCCCTCAAGCTAACCTCGCGGAAACGCAATTTGCCCCCTGGCTTCACTTGAGCGATTAGCGGCAGATGGGCCGTAATGACATGGGCAATGCGCGGATAGCCGCCTGTTGTCTGGCAGTCAGAAAGCAAAAGAATGGGCTGACCGCTCGGCGGCACCTGAATCGTGCCTGGGACAACGGCTTCCGAAATCATCTCATGGGGGATACCGCGTTTCAGCGAAAGAGGTTTTCCTTCCAGACGATATCCCATCCGGTCCGATTGTGGGGTAACCGTGAAGCTTCGAGCCAGAAACTTCGCTTTGACCGATTTCGCAAAATGTTCCGCTTCTTTGCCCCATACAATACCCACAACCGGGTTGTCTTCGTAATTCGGCCGAATAAAAGGAGTGACCTCACCGGAAACAGAACGGTTATGGAAATTAGCGGCTGCTTTCCCCGCACTGCTTAGCTTCAGTTCATCTCCCGCTTGAAGTGCTCGGCCATCATGCCCGCCGATCCCTGCCCGCAGATAAGTGCTTGTGCTGCCCATACTGACATCCGCTGCAAAGCCCCCATGGACGGCTAAATAAGCTCTACAACCCTTCACCGCGTAGCGAAAGTTAAGTTGTTCCCCTTTTTGGATGAAAAAAGATCGCCATAACGGCACTCTTCTGCCTTCCACATCCGCTTCGAGATCAGCTCCACACAAGGCTATCAGCATATCCGATTGCGCGACCATGCTCGGTCCGTTCAAGGTAATTTCTAATACGGCGGCATCGGCGGTATTCCCTACAAGAATGTTAGCCGCTTGGTGGGCAAAAAAGTCCATAGGACCCGATGCAATGACGCCAAATTGGCGGTATCCGTAACGCCCTTGATCCTGCAGGATCGATAACATTCCCGGCTTGATGATTTTAAAGCCCATGTCCCAGGTTCCTTTCAGCGGTAAAATGGAACTGCTCCGGCGTGATGGCGACGAATTTCACCCGATCTCCTACCTGCAATAAGGAAGGAGGCGTGGATTTCGGCTGAAATAAAGCAAGCGGCGTCCGACCGATCAGGTTCCACCCACCTGGCGTTTCAAATGGATAAATGCCGGTTTGCGCGCCGCCAATTCCTACCGATCCAGCTGGAATACGGGGTCGGGGCACCGATTTTCTAGGTGTAACCAACCGCTCATCCATACCCCCAAAATACGGGAAACCGGGCGCAAAACCAATCATATAGACCGGATAGATTTGTGCAGTATGCAGCGAGACGATTTCTTCCTCTGTCAGACTGTGATAAACCGCTACTTCCGAAAGATCAGGTCCATATTCCCCACCGTAACAAACGGGAATTTCGATAAGTTTCTCGGTCTGAGGTGACTGCTGCTCGTTTGTGAACTCAAAGCCGCCCAAGCACCGCACAATATGTTGGAGAACCTTGTCGCAAGGAAGCATATAATTTTCTCCAGCGGGGTGCGCATGTTTGCGATGAACCTCCGCTTCAGAAAAATGCTGATATACCACGACCGGATCGTAATAAATCGTAATCGTCGTATAAGCGGGCACCATTTCTATAAAACCTGCGAAAGGGTGCTTCTCCAGATAGGCCGTCACTTGCCGCACCAGATCTAGCGTCGACAGCTCAATGCTTGTGCCAAGCGTAAGTACGATGGCCGAATCCCCAAGGTGATGCCATTCGTAATGGAGCTTCGTCATGCAAATTTCTGCTTTTTCAACCAGTTTGCGCAAAGTTCAGGCCATATATAGGCTTCATCGTGATCAGTCGCCATGCCAATACCATGCCGTCCGCTCTCAAAAACATGCAGATCGTACGGCACTTTATGACGGCTAAGCGCCATGGCAAAAAGCAAGCTGTTCTCGACGGGAACGGCGGCATCGTCGGCGGTGTGCCAGAGAAAAGTCGGCGGTGTATCCGACGATACTTGTTTCTCTGTGGATAACAAAGTCACCAGCTTCTCATCCGGTGCCTCGCCTAACAGGTTCTTTTTGGAGCCCACATGTCCAAACTCATAGAAGGAAATGACGGGATAACAAAGAATTAAAGCGTCCGGACGGCTGCTTTGTCTCTCGATAGGATCTTCTGCTTCTTGGTTCCCGGCATCAAATAGCGTACCTGCTGAGGAAGCCAGGTGACCACCTGCGGAGAATCCAAGGATTCCTAGCCGATTCGGATCAATCCCCCATTGCTCTGCATGGTGTCTTACCGTTCGAATCGCTCTTTGGGCATCTTGGAGCGGAATTGGATGTTCATATGGTGCTACCCGGTAGTTTAAAACAAAGGCCGAAATCCCAAGTCCATTGAGCCACTTTGCAACAGGTTCGCCTTCATGGGGCGCACGCCTACCGTAGCCGCCTCCGGGACATACTATAACAGCAGAGCTCAAGCCTTCGCTTGCAACAGGATACAAAGTCAAGCTCGGGCATCCTTGGTTTTCCTCACCGATGCTATCCTTGGATGCTCCGGGCCATAATTCGATTGTGGTTGCGGTGTTCACTCAAGAAACCTCCTTTTTTTATGTGCTATGCTAATCATATCGAATCCCCCCAAGTTCGCATAGGTAGGATTTTACAAAAAATTAGGACATTGCCTTGATTCTTATGTGGAAAGAAAAAAATAAGACGGCGCAGGATTAACCCTGCACCGCCTTTTCCATTTCTACTCTGTATCCCAAATGACTTCCCAATTCCCATTCACGCTGGCTTCAATCGTACCCCGCTCCATAATATACCCGGCAAGAAGTTCCGCAACATCCGTCGGAATATCCTTAATGACCGGCTTATCCTGGAACATGGCGTAGTTGCCTCCGCCGGCTGCCCTGTAATTATTCATTACCACATCGTAGGATGCATCAAGGTCCAGCGGCTGCCCGTCATAATCGAGCTGTACGACACGCTCTCCAATCGGGCGGGAGATGTTCAATTTATACGTAATGCCTTCCCACATATCATAATTGTAATGCTGTGGCTTCGGCTCTCTAAACTTACTGCTGACCTGAACTTCGCCGCCAGGTGTCAGTTCGAAATATTCCGCGGACTGTTCCAAGGCGTCCTTGATGTCTTGTCCGGAAATCCGAATCACTTTCAATGTGTTCGGGTAAATGTAGTTGGATACGATGTCCCTCATCGTAATATCGGAAGGAAAACCCGGCGATACGTTATCAAACAACGCCGTATTCGAAATGGGCGCTCCGGACAGCTCCATCTGTACCCGATTGATGAATTCAATCAGTGCGCTGTCTTTCAAGCGGGTCTGCATGGGATCTTTCACGAGCATATCACCCGTGAGCTTGCCGATCGGTTGATCCAGCCACTCTTGCGTTTTTGCTTCATGGGTATCTACAAGTTCCAAGAGCTTCTTGTCTGCTTCAACACCCGTTACGGAGAGCAGCTCGGATGTCTTGGTGTCGATCCGCCATTTGCCTTCTACCAACGAAAGCTCCAGCTTCACTTTCCCAAGCGTAACGCCAGCCGTTCCCGGTTGCACAACAAGGACGCCATTGATGCTTTGCCCTGCAATGCTCCGGTGCTGGTGCCCGGTCAGCAGCACATCCACCCCTTCAACTTCCATACAAAGCTGATAGCCCTGATTTTCACCTGTCAAAGGTTCCGTTGGTTCCCCTGTCTCCAGATGTCTTTCAAAGCCGCCATGATAAGAGACGACTACAACATCCGCTCGCTCTTCTTCCTTAAGCACCTTCACCCACTTGTGAGCTGCTTCTACAGCATCTACAAACTGCAAACCGGCGATGTGTGCGGGATTTTCCCAATTTGGAATATAAGGTGTCGTTAATCCCAAAATACCGATGCGAACACCTTCAGGAAGTTCCTTGATGATATAAGGTTTGCCTAAGAACGGCTCTCCGCTTGCTGCGTCTACTATGCTTGCGCACAGCCACGGGAACTCGGATTCCTTGACCGCCTTACCAAGTACATCAAGACCATAATTAAACTCATGATTCCCGATTACAGCAGCATCATAGCCAATATAGTTGAGTCCGATCACCATCGGATCCATCGGCTCGTTATCCAATCTGGCATGATGGTAGGCCAGCGGAGTGCCTTGAATGAGATCCCCGTTGTCGATGACGATCACATTGGCTTCCTTCTTCCGTTCACCTGCTACCAATGCGGCTATTTTGGCTAAACCCACATCGTTGGGCAAATTATTCGCGTAATGCAAAGGCAGCATATTGCCATGTAAATCGCTTGTTTCCAGTATGGTTACTGTACTTTTCTGCACCTTACCAGGTTGAGTCAAGTTCCCCACTCCACAACTTTTTATTTTGTAAATACGTACATAACAATTGGCAGTTTAACAAATACTTCACACTATCTTCCATATCCTTTATGTTAATGTTATATTACATCTTAGATAAATAGCAAATAAATTTAAACGGAGGTCAAAAAAGTAATGAAAAAATTAACAGTGATTACCCTTTCCATGATGGTTGTTGCCACAGGTCTACTTGCTGGCTGCGCAAAGAAAGAAACTCCAGCTCCATCAGCTTCAGCAGGTGCAGCAGCGAGTGCTTCTCCGGCAGCAGCAGCTTCCGCTAGCCCAGCAGCAGCTACAGGTTTTGTTCCAAAAGAACTAAAAGTTCAATTCGTTCCTTCCCAAAATGCAGAGACACTTGAAGCGAAAGCCAAACCACTTGAAAAACTTCTCGGGGACAAGCTGGGTATCCCGGTTAAAGTTTCCGTTTCAACTGACTATAACGTTGTAATCGAAGCTATGGCTTCCAAACAAGTTGACGTTGGCTTCCTGCCTCCGAGCAACTACGTTGTTGCCCATGATAACCGCAAAGCGGCTGATCTGCTTGCCCAAGCGACACGTTTCGGCGTTGACGATGCAACTGGCCAACCAACGACTGAACTCGTGAATTTCTACAAATCCGAAATTCTTGTGAAAGCAGATTCCCCAATCAAATCGGTTGCTGATTTGAAAGGCAAGAAAATGGGCTGGCAAGGTGTTACTTCCGCAGCTGGTTACGTTTACCCAGGTCTGTTGTTGAAAAAAGCTGGCGTTGATCCAGTGAAAGACGTAACAGGCGTACAATTCCAAGGACATGACAAAGCGGTTATCGCGCTTCTTAACGGTCAAGTTGATGCTGTCGGCGTATTCCAAGACATTCGTACGAACATGATCAAAGATTACCCAGACATTTTCAAACAAACGAAAGTTCTAGCTTTCTCCGATAAAATCCCTAACGATACCATCGCTGTTCGCTCCGATATGGATGCAGCATGGAAAAAGAAAATCCAAGACGCTTTCCTAGCACTTGGTACGGATCCAGAAGGCCAAAAAATCATTTTTGATGTTTACACACATAAAGGTTATGTTGTAGCGAAAGATGAAGATTTCAACATCGTTCGTGATGCGAACAAAGAAATGGGCTTGAAATAAGCCTATATAATCAAGAGGCTGTCCAAAGTCATTCATTGACGGAGGGACAGCCTCTTTTTTTTTCAATTCTACGCATTTCCACGCTTGCATACTATGGATGTGGCACGTCCGGTAATTTTTTTTTTACTTTTGCATGACAAACGTTTACCTGATCTTGTCATATATCATAGTGGGGTGAAAATGGAATGTTCGAAAAGCTTATTAGCAGTAAAAATGAAGTCTCCATCCGGTGCGGCAACGACGAAATTAGAGGAGTTATTACGCATTATTATTCAGCCTTCCAACTGTTGAAAATAAGAAACATCATGATTCCCCTGGAGCTAATCGAACAGATTGAAGTCCTGGAACCGACAAACAGCTCAGCCGGATTATCAAAACTTAGCCGCGGTACCCTTCGTTTAGTTACCCGCGAGAGACTTTCAAGTCAAGTGTAATAGACATACATAATACAACGTGCATAACAAAACAGACGCCGCAGCTAGCGGCGTCTGTTGCTTTATACGATACGTTTACGAAGCGATCCTGAAATGTAGTCAATAATTGAGACGGTAATGATGATCCCGATCAGGATGATCCCTACACGCGGCCACTGCCTCGCATTCAGCGCGAAAATAAGCGGCGTACCGATCCCTCCAGCACCAATGACTCCAAGCAGGGTTGCGGAACGAACGTTGATCTCGAAACGATATAGCGTATACGAGATGAAATCAGGAATGACTTGAGGAATGACGGCAAAGGCCATCCGCTGCCAAATATTAGCGCCAACGGCGTTCATCGCCTCTGTAGGCCCCATATCCATATTTTCAATGGCTTCGGCATAGAGCTTCCCTAGCATCCCTACGGAGTGCAATCCTAAGGCCATTACCCCGGCATACGCGTTAGGTCCTACAGCTTTGATAAAGATTAAAGCCATAATAATTTCAGGAATCGTACGAACAATACTCAAGAACAATTTCCCTGTTCCCGAGACGGCACGGAAACGGCTCATATTCGCTGCAGCCCAGAAGGCAAACGGCAAACAGACAATCGCCGAAACGAAGTTCCCCAAGTAGGAAATCGACAACGTTTCAAGCAAAGAACGAAGTAAATCTTCGCCTTCCGGAATGTAGACATACGCCCAATCCGGATGAAACAAGCCGGTAATCATGGCTTTGGTCAAAATCCAAGTCGTTGGTTGAAAGCCTGTTAACTCGAGACCTGTCAACGACCAGATGAACAAAGCGATAACCGCGACCCATCCTACAATTTTGTAAGTACGCGCACGAGATTCTGACATTGGCTTCGCGCTGCCCTTCAGCAGGTAGGAACGGAACCGGGTACTTACCAAATCAATAATGACAACAACAATCAACGTGTAAATGACAATCGCACAGGACTGATCGTAACGGAACAGATCCAGCGTGTTTTTGAGCAGCAAACCGATACCACCGGCTCCAACCAAACCTAGGATCGCGGAGGCGCGGATACTGACTTCAAATGTATACAGGAAATGAGCAAGATACGTAGGTGCGACCTGTGGAAGAACACCGAAACGAATCAGCTTCAGTTTATTGGCGCCAACGGCTGTCATCGCTTCCAGAGGGCCTGGATCAATCGCTTCCGTCGATTCATAGGCAAGCTTGGACAAAATACCGAATGTGAAGAAAATCAGCGCGAGCGTACCTGCTGTCGGGCCAAAGCCTACCAACACCGCAAACAAAGCAGCGTACAGCAAATCCGGAATCGTGCGAAGCAAGTTCATGATCAGTCTGGCCGGATAAAAAAGCCACGGCGATGTGGTTACGTTACGTGCTGCAAGAAGCGCCATGGGATAAGCGAAAAGAGCTCCCACGGTTGTACCGATAATGGACATCTGGATGGTTTGTGCCATCGGCTTCCAAATATCAGCGAAAAACGCCCAATCCGGCGGAAACATTTCCCCAATGAACTTGAGGATTTCAGGTGTTCCGGTAACCAGCTTCGAAAGTGTCGCGTCCGTCTGATAGATGCTTCCGATCAGGAACAAGATCATGATGATGGCTGTGAGATAAATCTTCGTTCGAGGAGGTCTTTTGACAGACGTCACACTCATCCCTCCTGCACCCCCAACAGCTCATCTTTCTTAATGGCACGGCCATAAATTTCGGAGAATACCTCGTCTGTCGCTTCAGCAACGGGTCCGTCATATACGACTTTACCTGCACGAAGCCCAATAATCCGCGTTGCGTATTCACGTGCAAGATCAATAAAGTGCAGGTTAACAACCGTTGTGATACCCAGTTCCTTGTTAATGCGTTTCAGGTCATCCATAACCTGTCTTGTCGTTAAAGGATCCAAGGAAGCAACAGGCTCATCCGCCAAAATGATTTTAGCTTCTTGGGCAAGTGCTCTCGCGATGGAAACACGCTGTTGCTGACCACCGGACAATTCATCAGCGCGTGAATAGGCCTTCTCCCGAATATTCACTCTTTCCAGTGCTTTCAGGGAAAGCTCGATATCATGTTTAGGGAACAAACCAAGGATAGTACGTAATGTGGAGTGGTAGCCTACGCGACCAGATAATACGTTGCGAAGAACCGTGGAACGCTTAACGAGATTGAAGGTTTGAAAGATCATCCCGATATCTCTGCGCATCCGGCGTAATTCCGAACCATTTGCTTTTGTGATCGATTTGCCATCTATCAAAATTTCCCCGTCTGTCGTCTCATGCAAGCGATTGATTGAACGCAATAAAGTTGATTTTCCTGCGCCTGAGAGGCCAACGATGACAATAAACTCTCCCGGGTGAATCGTCAAATTAATGTCGTTCAGACCCACAGTTCCGTTAGGATACACCTTGGAAATATGTTTAAACTCAATCATATAAGTCCTACTTTCTCTAAATGGTTTCAAAGATCAGACCAAATTAATTCTACGAATTTCGCCAAAATCCTTCTTTCTATGATAACCTTTAGAAAATATTCATATTCCATTGTTCACCATCACAACAAAAAAGCCCCGGAATATGATCCGAGGCTAGTCTAAATGACTTACTTCTCAAACTTTAGAACTAAACTTTAGCACGCCAGCGCTCCTCGATTTTCATCCCTTTCCACACCGCAATGGAGACGATCCACGCAATGACGAACAGGGCGACGAGGATGAAGCCCAAGGTGCCGAAATCAATATCCTGCAGCCAAGTCCAGAAGGAGCCTTCCATGCCGAACTCTTCCGAGAGCACCTGTCCCAACTCAATGACACCAATAATTAAAGCGGCAATGACGGCCAAAGCGGTTACAGTCAAATTGTAATAAAGCTTGCGCACGGGCGTGTGGAAAGCCCATTTGTAGGCCTTAGTCATGAACATCCCGTCGGCTGTATCAAATAAACTCATGCCTGCTGCAAATAACAGCGGGAGTGAAATGACGCCGATGAACGGAATGGCGTCTTTGGCCGCATGGGCGGAAATGGCTAGTAGCGCAATTTCACTAGCCGTATCGAAACCCAGACCAAAGAGAAAGCCTAGTGGATATACATGCCAACTTTTGCTGATGAAGGAGAACAACGGTTTGATCATGCGGGCGATAAAGCCGCGGGATTCCAACAGCTCTTCAAACTCATTGTCATCCTGCTTGCCGCCGCGAAATTTGACGAATAGCTTATATAAGCTTATTAGAATAATCAAATTAATGACACCAATGATAACTAGAAAAAGCCCGGATACCGAAGCGCCGATAACGCCTCCGAAACGCTGCATCCAAGGAAGCTCACGCTCCGCCCATGTCACCGAAAAAGCGGTCACAATCGACATGAGGAAGACGACCGAAGAATGACCTAGCGAGAAATAAAAACCGACGCCTAACGGGTTGCGTTTCTGTTGAACGAGCTTACGCACGGTATTGTCAATGGCCGCGATATGATCGACGTCAAAGGCATGCCGCATGCCCAGCGTATAGGCAAGCAGTCCGATCCCCCAAAAAGCAGGAGACGTTTTGGCCACCGAATAAAGTCCAATAAGGCCTAATATATGGAGAAGCAAGATAAAGCCTATGTATCCGCCCCAGCTTTTCCGCTGCTCCAGCAATGATTTCCACATGTGGTATACACACAACCTTTCCATTCGTGCCACGATTTATTTACAATGTAGCACACGTGTGCGTGACTTGAGAAGCATTTTGCCTAATTTATTGTGAAGATCTCTAACATTTATTTGTTATAATAGTATCCGTTCCAAATAATGAGCTATGTAAGGAGTGGAAATGAACTGATGTCTCTTCGTCTTTTTAAACTTTTCACCATTTTCGTACCTGTGGTCATCATCGGCGGCTTTGAATATATACGCCATGAATTCCTGTTAAATTACTTAACGATGGAAGCCGGCAACTTCTCCATTACCGTGATTACGCTGCTGCTCTCATACCTCTTCGCTTCGTGGATGTTTCAAAGCATTGAACGCAGCAATGAGCAGCTTACCATGGGCGAAGCCCGCAGAGCCGTCTACGAAGAGCGGGAACGCCTCGCCAGAGAGCTGCATGACGACTTGGCTCAGACGCTTTTTTTCCTCAACGTCAAATTAAAGCAAGGTGATTTGGAGGAAGCCAAAGCCGCCGTATCGGAAATCGACAACTCGCTCCGGCAGGCGATTTTTAATCTTCGCACGCCACCTGAAGAAGGGACTGGCCTTGAGCAGCGTATCCATAAATTTCTGCACGACTGGCGGATGGTGACAGGCATTGAGCTGCAGGAGAAGCTGGAGATTGATGAAAACAGCTTCACTCCCACAGAGGAGGTACAGCTTTTCGGCATCATCCAGGAGGCCTTTACGAACATTCGCAAGCACTCCATGGCAATGGAAGCGACAATCTTGCTGGAAGCTCAGCCAGATGCCTGGAAGCTGCAGATTACGGATAATGGCCGTGGACTTCAACATGCTGAAGCAGCAGGCAAAAAGTATGGCATTGAGCTGATGCAGAAACGAGCGTCTGAGCTAGGCGCCACCTTCGAATTTAAGGCAAGAGACACAACCGGAACCGAACTCACTGTGCAAGCTGCAGATAGGAGGAACTGATTTTGACATCCACACAACCCTACCGTGTACTTATTGTAGATGATCATCCCTTGGCGCGAAAAGCGATCCGCAGCATGCTGGAGCCAGTGGCCGACTTTGAAATTGTGGGGGAAGCCAGCAGCGGTGAAGCTGCGATTGTGCTGTGTGGTGAAGTCGCGCCCGATGTGGTCTTGATGGATATTCACATGTCTCCTATGGATGGACTTGAAGCTACACGGCGCATCAAACAAGCCTATGGGACGATCCGAATCGTCATGCTGACGGTTTCCGACGATGTGGCCGATCTCTTCACGGCCCTGCAGTTCGGAGCTCAGGGCTATTTGCTCAAAAATATGGACCCTGATGAATGGCTTACCTATCTTCGTGCCCTGCTCGACGACAATTCCGATGCCGCCCGGGGGATGGCGGACAAGCTTTTCCAGCGGTTTCGGGCACCGGTTGGGAATTTGGTGGAAGGTCCAACACCGAGCATGCTAACGTCTCGGGAGCAGGAAATCACCGCCTATGTCGCCCAGGGAGACAACAATCGGCAGATTGCTGAGAAATTGCTCATTTCGGAGCATACCGTCAAAAATCATATGAAAAATATATTGGTTAAGCTCGGGCTTGAGAACCGGGTTCAGCTAACCGGATTCGCCATTAAGCACGGCTTGACACGAAAAGGACAAAACTAGTCGAAAAAATAGCCCACTCGAGTCATACTCAGATGCTTACCAAACAGGTAACATGGACAATATGAGAAGAGTTGATTCGAAAGGGGAAAATGTTCCATGTTTAAAAAATTGATGTTAAACGCAAGTATCCTGCTGATCGGTTCCATGCTGCTAATCGCTGGCGTCGCCAGCGCTCACGTAACGGTGTATCCCAAAGAAGCTACACAAGGCAGCTACGAGATGTTTACGGTTCGTGTCCCATCCGAGAAAGATATTCCTACAGTAAAAGTGGAAGTGAAGTTCCCGATGGACTCTGTTGCCGTTTCCCGTTTTGAGCCAAAAGCCGGCTGGACATACGAAGTCGCCAAAGATTCCGCTGGTAAAATTACCGGCGTTACCTGGAAAGCAAGCGGAGACGGACTCGCGAGCACGGAGTTCGGTGATTTCAATATGCAGGGTAAAGTAGCGGACGCTGCTACCCAAATCGTTTGGAAAGCTTACCAAACCTACAAAGACGGCAGCGTCGTGGAATGGGTCGGCGCAGACGGCTCAGACAAGCCTGCTTCCGTTACGACGGTGAAAGCCAAAGCCGGCGCTATCACAGACAGCCACGGAAACGTCGTTGCTGGCCAAGCTGCTGCTGAAAGCGGCAGTTCCAGCTCCAAAACACCACTGTACCTTTCCATTGTAGCTGTTGTGCTTGGGGCATTATCCTTGATCGTTTCGTTCACAAGAAAACGCCGCTAATCCGGCTATAAAAAAAGGCCTTGAGTTCTCCGTCAGGATTGACGCTGAACTCAGGGCCTTTTTTATGCTCTTTGATAAATCCGGAAGTAATACTCGTACGGGTTTTTCTCGTTCCGTTCCCCTTGTTCGCTGGAGACCAAGGTCCAGTCGGACAAGTCCAGCTCCGACATGTACGTGTCCGCTTCAAACTCGTGCTCGATGAACGTTATGTACATCCGATCAACCTTCTCTGCGAATAGGCGAAATATTTCCGCGCCGCCAATGACAAAGAGTTCTTGGTCCTTGAACTCTTGAACAGCTTCATCGACGGAGTGAATGACCTCGCAGCCCTCCGCCCGAAACTCCGTATTCTGCGTAAGAATCACATTGCGTCTGCCTGGCAGCGGCCTTCCGATGGATTCGTACGTTTTGCGCCCCATTAGAATGGGGTGACCCATCGTCACAGCTTTAAAAAATTTCAGATCACCTGGCAAGTGCCAAGGCAATGTATTGTTCACACCAATGGCACGGTTGCGGTCCATGGCAAAAATAAATGAAATACTCATAGCCGGTGCAAAACTCCTTTCGTAACACGTCTATACCGCTACTGGCGCCTTGATCGTTGGATGCGGATTGTATCCGATCAACTCGATGTCGCTGACATCGAAATCGAACAGCGACGCCACATTTTGATTCAGCTTCAGCGTTGGCAATTCCTTCGGTTCACGGCTCAAAAGCGTATGAATCTGATCAATATGATTCGTGTAGATATGAGCATCGCCAATGGTATGGACGAACTCCCCTACGCCTAGTCCGCACTCCTGTGCGATTAGGTGCGTAAGCAGCGCGTAGCCTGCAATGTTAAAAGGAACGCCCAGGAACGTGTCGGCACTGCGCTGATATAACTGGCAGCTCAGCTTGCCGCCCGCCACATAGAACTGGAACATCGTGTGACACGGCGGCAGCGCCATGCTCGGCACATCCTCGGGATTCCATGCGGAGACGATGAGCCTGCGCGAATCCGGGTTCGTTTTGATCATATGGATGACCTCTTTGAGCTGATCAATCGTTCCGCCCTGCGTTGTCGTCCAATCTCTCCACTGCTTGCCGTACACATCTCCGAGCTCGCCGTATTGCTTCGCAAATGCCTCGTCATTCAGCACCTTTTCTACGAAACTCGCCATTTGCTCGTCATACTGAACCTTGAAAGCTTCATCCTGCTGAGAACGCAGCCCAAAATTCGTCATATCGGGTCCTGTATAATCTGCGCTTTCAATCCACTTTTTAAAAGCCCATTCATTCCAAATATGGTTGTTATGCTGCAGCAGATATCGAATATTCGTATCTCCTTTAATAAACCAGAGCATTTCACTGGCGATTAACCGAAAAGGCACTCTTTTCGTCGTCACAAGCGGGAATCCTTCCGAAAGGTCAAAACGCATCTGCCTCCCAAATACGGACAACGTTCCCGTCCCTGTTCGGTCTTCCTTTTTAGTCCCGTTTGCCAATATATCTTGTAGCAATTCCTGATAGGCTTTCAAAGCTAACGAACCTCCATCCCATAATAAAAGGCATATCCATCTATTTTACCATTCCTGTCCCCTCAGTGGTATCTGTAAGTGCGGACAATTTCTCCACGAAATCCCAATCTCTCAGAGATGCATTTTTGCGGCAGTTATGGTACTATTTGCTCCTAGAAGAGGTTCGCAAACTCCCTCTATAAAAAACTATGAAATGAGGATTCATCATGTCTGCAGGTAGAAGCAATGAAGATTTAAAAGAAATCACCCTACTCGGAAATCAAGGAACGAAGTATGTGTTCAACTATGATCCGACGGTGCTGGAAGCATTCGATAACAAACATCCGAACCGGGATTATTTCGTCAAATTTAATTTCCCTGAGTTCACGAGCCTGTGTCCCGTCACTGGACAGCCGGATTTCGCAACCCTCTACATCTCCTATATTCCGAATATCAAAATGGTAGAGAGCAAGTCCCTCAAGCTGTACCTGTTCAGCTTCCGCAACCACGGCGATTTCCACGAGGACTGCGTCAACATTATCATGGATGATTTGATCAAACTTATGGAGCCTCGATATATTGAGGTTTGGGGGAAATTCACTCCGCGCGGCGGCATTTCGATCGATCCGTATTGCAACTGGGGTCAGCCCGGCACGAAGTTTGAAGCGATGGCTGAGCACCGGTTAATGAACCACGATATGTATCCGGAAAAAATCGATAATCGTTAATTTTGCTGCAGGGGTAAGGTAATGGTTACTGTCGTTCCTACGCCTTCTTCACTCTCATAAACAATTTTGCCGTTCATCGTCTCGATGATTCGGATAGTAACAGCTGTCCCAAGTCCCGTCCCGACATCCTTCGTGGAATAAAACAGGTGGCCGATGCGGGACAGCTGATCTTTGCTCATTCCTCTGCCGTTATCGCAAATGCGGATCTGCACTTCACCTGCCATCCCCGTCAAACATACCTGTACTTCACCATTCGCCTGTGTAGCTTCAATCGCATTTTTAATGACATTCACCAGCGCTTGCTGCAATTGCCCTCTATCGGAATGAATATAGATGTGCTCATCGACATGACAAGTAAGCTCTACGCCATTTTTCATCGCCATCGGTGTTAGCAAGATCAGGATATTCGTTAGCACATCCGAAAAAGAAAAAGATTCCAACTTCGTTAGCTTAGGTTTGGAGAAATTTAAATAATCACTGATAATGGTCTCGGCCCGCTCCAGCTCCTCCATGGCAATGGTCAGGTACTGTTGATTTTTGCCTAGTTCGCTTGGGCGCATGAGCTGGAGAAACCCTTTTACAACCGTTAGTGGATTACGAACCTCATGAGCGATAGAAGCAGCAAGTTCACCTAAGGTTTTCATTTTTTCAGCTTTTTGGATTTCCGCTTTCATTTTCGCATGCTCTTCATTCAGTTCCAGCAGCATCGTGGAGAACCAAGTTCCCAAAATCGTGAGGATTCCGAACGCAGTGATGGCGGGAATCATTCGATAATCCAGGGGTTCGCCGGAAAACAATGAGTACGAAATTAATATCAGGAGCATGACAAACAGTGGTCCCAGGGCAACCACAATAGTGGCCTTAATCCGCGAGTTCCCCGTCAAAGCATTAACTTTGAACGAAGCAAGCAAGGGAATCATGAACGCAACCGTCATACTAATATATCCAAACAAAAGCGCATCGCCACCAAGGTAAGTACGCATCATAATGATCATCACATAGTTGATAAAGCCTGCTTTCCGTCCCATATACACAGTTGCTATGACCATAGGAACGTAGCGCAAATCCCAAAATAAGTTAAGATCTTCATAAGAAAAAAGCAGACAAAGCGAGGATGCCATTCCATACAACAGCCCCATCACAATGGGAGATTTGGCGTAACTCCAACGTTCGCCAAAAACGCTCTGCAATAAAACAGGAGCAAGGACAATCAGGATGTTCAGAAATAATTTCTCTAGTAACATAGCTCCTCCTACACCTACAGCCACTCAAATTCTTACCCCTTGTAATTTCTGCAAAAACCAGGATATTCCCTTTTTTAACCATTGGATTTTTCTGGATAACTGCCATAAAATAAAAAAACTATGACGGAAGCACTTCAGTCGAAGCCTTCCGTCATAGCTTATTTAACTTTGCGTTAATTTGTAAAAGTCAGTACTTGCAGTAAGCGAAGCAGCATGACAGCGCTTTGCGCCCGTGTAGCTTCCCTATCCGGGTCAAATGAAGATGAGCTTGTGCCTTCCATTAGCTTTAACTTTCCAAGGTGATCAATCGCCTCTTGCGACCATGGCTGAATTTGCTTTTGATCCTCATAGGAAGGTGCCTCCCCTTGAACTTTCTGCTCGTTGTACCCCGCTGCCAGTAAAGCACGATTCATCATAACTGCCATTTCCTGACGGGTAATCGTTTGTTCCGGACGGAAAGTTCCATCCTCGTAGCCAGTAATAATGGCAGCTTTCACGGCGGCGTTTACAGCATTGTTGTACCATTCTTTAGTGTTCATGTCTTTAAAAGGGGCGTCATCCCCCGATGACTTAATGCCCAGTGTCCGTACGATCATTGCTGCTAATTCTGCGCGGGTAACGGGTTGATCCGGACGGAACTCCTCTTTGGAAATGCCTTGGACGAGCCCTTTGTTGGCCATTTGTTCAATTTCGTTCTTCGCCCAGTGTGTGGCTGTATCCCCGAAGGAAACCTGATTTTCGATCAGCATAAACGTGCCGTTTGCACGACCGTAAATGGTAACTTCCCCTGCTTGAACGGTAAATGGAACCGGCTCATAGCTGACATTGCCATTAGCATCTCGTACAACCCTGACGGCAGCCAAGTTACGCTCAGCAAGCGTTCCATTCTCTACTTTCAGCGTATATGGCACATACTGATTGAAGTCATGGATGTCCACCGATTGACCATCGCTCGAAACTGCCTTCATGGCGAAATCCATCGAAGTCACAACTTGAAGTCCGGCAGCTTGGGCTTGGGCCGAAGCGGAATCGTTGGTGGTGATAGCAACCTCAAGCGTCGCGAATTGTTCTGAAAGCAGCTGCTTTACAGGGAGCTTGAGGCCTCCTATTGACGAATCAATCCTCACCGATGGCATGTCAAGCAGCTTATTGAGCGCGGAGCGCGTCAAGTTGACCTGTACCTGCTCCGTGCTACCCGGTGTCTCTACCGCAAGTGTGACTGGTCCGCTCCCTTGTGCTTTGGTGATCGCCTCAAGCGCCTGTGTATCTACTGAAGCTGTAACGATCGTTTTGCCGTTTACTTCCGACACTTTGGTGCCTAGCTTAGCGGAAGGTGTTGAAATCGGGCCTCCAGGAGCGGAGCTGTAAGGAGAGGCTCCTTTGTCTTCCCTGTCGTTTGCGTTTCGTGTTACTGTCAGCCGGTACGTTTTCGTTGCGTTGTTTTCTGCGGTAACTACAATCTCAATAACATTTGCACCTATGTTTAGTTGGATCGGTGTTGATGCTGTTCCACTGTCCACGGAGGTTCCGTTGACCGTTACTTTGGCATTGCTGTCATTCGCACTAGGCGTAAAAGTAATTTGACTTACATCGTAATAGACACTTAATGTGTATGCTGTTTGCGCTGCATCAAAGGCAGGACTTAATGTCCCAGCACTGGTTGTCAGGCTGCTCAACGTATTATCCGTAGAAGGCCAAACTTCAGTCGCCGTCACGCCGCTCGCTTTCAAATAATTAGTACCTGGATTATCTAAAATATTTTTGATAACAGAAATGTTCGTACCCTTCTGGAGCTGCATTCCATTCGTGTTTCCAGTGATGGTATTGCCTATGATTTGTACGTCTTGAGGGTCACCAGCGCCGACACCCCCGGCATTTTGATCCCCGTTGTCGTGTTCAAGCAAAATCCCCCAGTAACCGGAAGCCGTGTTGTTGCGAATGATGTTATTTTCGATGCGTGTTCCAGGCCCGTTTAAAATGTTGATCCCTACACCATTGTTGACAGTCGTTGTATTTTCAATGATGTTATGTTCAATCCGTGTATCCGGAGTGCCCATGGTGACGACAATTCCTTCACGCGCATTGCGGATCACATTGTCATGAATGTAGTTTTGAGGTCCTGTTTTACTATGATTACTTGGAGCCGTCCCGCCAGTATTTCCAAGCCCTACGCCGCCGCCTGTAAAAATATCCTCAACGGTATTGCCATAAACTTCGTTCAAATATTCCAACTCACCATGGAGATCAATCGCGTCCAGCTTTGTGTTCTTATAGTGATTGTTTCGCAGTACGTTATTGTGCGCTACGTTTTGAATGAGGGATCCATGACGTAGATACGGCCCTTCAAACGTGGAATCTTCCACTACGTTCCAATACGTATCGTTATCAAAACCGAGCCTATCGACCTTCGGCATCCCTTGAATGGACGTACCATATCCGGCACCGCCGCCGCCTAAGTCCGTTGCATTGCGGAAAGTCGCATGACGCACAACGACATCGTGACTGTTTTCAATGCGAATGGCCATACGCCGGAAACGCTCCACAGTGACATGATCAACGGTGACATTATAGGAGGGCTCCTCGCCATAATTGGCGATAGCAATCATGCTGTCAGGCCCTCCGGCAGCCGGATTATTGATCACATGATCCAATGAAAAGGCACGATTCCACGTGGAAGTAACAGTCAGATTTGAAATCAAGATATCATGTTGACTCGATGATTTCAGCACAGAACTATTTTTAACATCATCAATGCTTGATTTCAAAATCGTTTGCGACTCGCTTTCCCCCCGCAGGTTGACGCCTGACTTCAGTTTTAAATTGATAAATCCATCCGGGGAAGTGATGAAGTTATAAACGCCATTCGGAATGAACACCTCGTCGCCAGCTGTAGCAGCATCTATGGCATTTTGGATGGCAATGCGGTCATCTTGGGCATTATCCGCCGGATCTGCTCCATAATCAAGCACATTACGTGTAACGCCAGTTACCTGATGAGGCGAGTGCACAGCATGTTCAGACCCATCTGGATTCGTTAATCCCGGCTTTGTAAAAGGGACCGTCCCTGACGGCGCCGTTGGCGTAATATTGGGGACGATCGCTACCGGTGTATCACCTGAAGGGAACGGTGGATAGATCATAACTTCCGTTAAACTTGTGAACGTACTGCCATCGGAGTTCCCGTGTCCAATGATGCGAACGAAGCGAGCTTGTGTATCCGGGATATCAAAAGCTTGCATATCCACCGTATTCGGACGGCTGTTTCCGGTGAACACATTCGTCCAGGTTTGCGCATCGTTTGATGTTTGAATATCAATGAGCGTAGTCCGCAGATCGCCTTTATAAAAAGCAATGCCCACGTACCCAATGTTCTTCGGCTGCCCCAAATCAAACATCACATATTGCCCGTCACCTGAAGCTGACCAGCGGCTGAACAAGTTGTTATCGAGCGTGTTGCTCTCAACGTTTCCATCGCTGCTGCTCGCATTGACTTCTACGACTTGCAGAGGTGTAACTGGAGCGGACAATGTCGTTACGTTATAGGTAAGAGGTGTCAGCGAGTAATTGCCTACCGCATCTCCTGCATAAACGCTATATGTAACGCTTGTATTCGGGGTTAACCCTTGAACGGTGTATGTATTCCCTGTCACATTGCTTAGCAGCACATCATTCTGATAAAGCTTATAGTTCGATACCGCACTATCATCGATGGCTGCCGGCCAGGTTAATTGAACAAAATCCATGCCCAAATTAATTGATTTTAAGGCTGCGTTTTGACCCCATATTGGCGGGGTAGTGTCGCTTTGAACAACACGCCGTACTAGGAGTTGCGGCTCAGGGTTGGAGGCTGAAGTGTTCTCTTTCGAATATACGTTAACGGAGTTGGTTGAATTTGAAGCAATGATGAAAGAAACTTTCTGGTCGGAGAGATGCTGCCTTACATAATCCGTCACGTCTACGGTGTATAAAATCGGTTTAGCTGAATTAGCCTGATTCACAATAAATTGCCCTAATGGATTCATCGCAGACAAATCCGTCTGAGGAGCATTATTCCAGGTTATCGTTGATTCTTGCCATGAATTATTCAATAAACCATACACTTGAAGGGCGGTGTCGATGTCACTGCTGCCTTTTTTCGCAGACACTTGCAAATAATATTTGTATGTACTATCAGATACGGTAGACACATCAAACTTGAAGTAAACTTCTGTCTTTTTCGAGGAGCTGGTTGAAAGGCTGTATAATCCTAACGTCGAACTTCCCAAATTCGTTCTGTTGTCGTAGTTCGTATCTGCTACCTCAGGCTTAGTGCTGTCTATAACGATAGCAGCATCTGCACTGGTTGGGAGAGCAGCAACATCTACCTCAACATCCGCTGCTCTGCCTGCCACAGGAACGAGGAGTAATGAAAAGACCATGGAGAACAGTACCAACAAAGCTAGTCTTTTTTGTAAAAAACGTATTTTCATGTAGATATGCTCCTTATTCAGTTTAGTCTCGCATCAATGTAAGCGTATACAATTAGCCGCGATTCCATCATATTACCCCCTTTTTGACAACTTTTATTGTCATTTATTTAGGTGTAGGAGGGATATTATTGGAAAATATCAAGTAATGCCCATTGAGGGAACTCTGTTTCTCTATTTTGGTGAGAAACGTGAACAGTTCCCTCCCTTAGCTAAAGAGCATTTTTCGAGGAATAACGCGCCCAATCTGGCGATTTGCGGGCACAGGAGCGAAGTGGATGTGCGTGGCATTGGATGAAGTCCAATGACAGCCCCGATAATGGCCAAAGCCTTCTCTATATTGCACTTTGTGCAGCATAGAGGCCTCAGATCGGCCAATGCCTCCTTCTACGTTGTACAAAATACAACGTAAAAGGCAGAATTGAGCGGTTTTCACCCTATTTAGATTGAATTCATTGTACATTGTGCAATGAAGGTTCGGGTGATAGGGTTTAAAGCTGTTCTATGTTGTATAAAATGCAGCATAGACATGGGATTGATGTGCAATGGCGCAAAGTGGTGATGCAACGAGGATCGACTACTTGGTGTGAGGCGGTTATCCAGAGCGATATGGTCACTTGGTGCAAGGCGGGCATTCGACGTGGCTTGGTTACTTGATGTGAGGCGACCATACAGAGCGATATGGTTACTCAGTGCAAGGTGGGCATTCGACGTGGCTTGGTTACTTGATGTGAGGTGACCATACAGAGCGATATGGTTACTTGGTGCAAGGCGGGCATTCGACGTGGCATGATTACTTGATACGAGGCAGTCATACAGAGCGATATGGTCCCTTGGTGCAAGGCGGGCATTCGATGTGGCATGATTACTTGATGCGAGGCGGTCATACAGAGCGATATGGTCACTTGGTGCAAGGCTTAGCACGGTATGCTCATTCAGCACGTAACAATAAGCAAAGGACAAGCTCCGCTTACCCCTTACTCAAAACACAAATAAAATCTTGCGTGTCAAAAAAAACCGACCCTACAGGGTCGGCTTCTACATTTATTAATACATCGGCTTCGCTTGGTACAACAATTGCGGCTGCGGGCATTGCGGGAAAGGGTAAATATCCCGAATTTGGCTGAAGGCATAATGCTTCGTGGCAAATTGCGTATGGTATAAGTATTCGATCAAGTAAATCGATCCGCCTTGCACACTGCACAGAATTCCTGAAGTACCTGTACCGTCCATTAGGGATACACCTACTGGACTGCCTATCCAAGCATATGCTTTTTGCTGTAATGACATAGGCCATCACCTCCTGCATTACTTTATGCGGGAATGTGCCCATACGTTCAGCCAGTTCACTTACTGAGTTTTTCCACACGCACACGACCGGAGAAAAAGGTTGCCCCTCCGCCCATGTCCGCCACACGATCCGGCGTAAGCGCATTAACCAAGGCTTTGCTGCCATTCCCGGACGAATCCGCCCAGAGTCCTTGGCTTACGACGACACCAGGCAGCACATCCGAGCCAGCCGCTACGGTTAACTCACATTCGCCGCGAGCATTCCATACGCGAACCATTTCGCCACTCGCTACCCCCAAAGAGGCGGCATCCGCTTCATTCATGTGCAGCTTCGGCGTTTTTTCCATGCGGACATGCTTCTCATTATGAGCAAACGTCGAGTTCAGAAAGTTATGATTCGGCGCAGGGATAAACAGGAACGGCAAATCCCCTTCATCGGGAAGCGGAATGTACGTCGGCAAAGCCGGATAACCCTTCTCCGCCATCTCACGGGAGAAAAGTTCGATTTTACCGCTCGGCGTCCGTAACTGTCCTGGAAACAGCGGCTTCACTTCCGCTTTCATGAACGGGTTCTCCAGCAGGCTCTCATAGGTAATATTCGCTAAACCCGGATTTCCGGGGTGATCCAAAGCTTGGCGCACCAAATCCGCATCGCTATCCTGCAAAGCCTCATCCACATAGCCCATCTCCGCTGCAAGCAGACGAAACACGTCGACATTCGCTTTGCTCTCGCCATATGGCCGAGCGACAGGGAGTTGAAGATGCACGTAATGATGCCAATAGGAACGATAAAAGTCCGTATTCTCAAAAGATGAAGTTGCCGGTAGCACGATATCGGCGTATTTCGCCGTCTCGGTCAGAAACAGATCATGCACAACCGTAAACAAATCGTCTCGCTGAAGCCCCTCTCTCACTTTATTCGCATGGGGGGCAACTAACGCCGGGTTGGAATTGTACACATACAGCGAACGAATTGGCGGATCTAGCTCCAACAACGCGCTGCCAAGCAAATTCATATTAATTTGCCGCGCCTCTTTTACCCTCAGATCAGGCCGCTGTAGGGCGGGAATGTTGTGCTCCAAATAGGCGCCGTTTCCTTTTATAGCGCCGCCTCCACGCTGCAGCCACTGCCCCGTTAATGCCGGTAAGCAGGCAATGGTCCTCACACACATTCCGCCGTTATCGTGATGCTGAATCCCGTTGCCAATACGAATAAAAGAAGGCGAAGTTTGACCATATAGTCTAGCCAAGCGATAGAGGTCTTGGACAGAGACTCCTGTTATTGCAGATACCACAGAAGGTTCATACTGCCGAACATGCTCCCTCAGCTCCTCGTGGCCAACAGTATATTGCCGTAAAAAAGCTTCATCCACGCTATCTTCGGCGAACAATATATGCATAATTCCCAGTGCCAACGCGGCATCCGTTCCCGGCATAATCGGGATAAACCAATCGGCCCAACGGCCTGTTTGGTTCCGGTGAGCGTCGATGACGACGATTTGCGCACCGTTTTTGCGGGCTTTCTCAGCCAGCATCACCTGATGCATATTCGTGCTGACGGCATTGATTCCCCACATAATGATGAGTTTGGCGTGCACCGTATCCTCCGGGTCGGTTCCAAAGCTGCCGCCCATCGTATATTTATAGCCTTCAGTTCCTGCGGCTTCACAAATCGAGTACAGTAAACGGCTTGCACCCATCCGGTTAAAAAACCGGCGATCCATCCCCTCGGTCCCAATCCGCCCCATATTGCCGTAAAAGCTGTATGGCAGAATGGACTCGGCGCCTTCCTCTGCGATCAGCTTTTTCCAACGGGTCGTGATTGTTGCGATCGCTTCTTCCCAGGATATGCGTTCAAAGCGGCTCCCCTCTCCCTTCGGGCCGACACGCTTCATTGGGTACTGCAGCCTTTTATCATCATAAAGACGTGCCGTCATATTGCGAACTTTATTGCAAATTGCCCCTTGTGTCACCGGGTGGTTGGGGTCTCCTTCTATTTTAACGATCTTGCCAGCTTCCTTATGAAGCAGCAATCCGCATTGATCTGGACAATCCAGTGAGCATACGGCGGGAAAAATGCCATTCTCCTGCTCAATCATCGACGAGTGCATCTGCTATTAGCTCCTTTCCGTCACTTCAACTTCTTAACTATATAACGAATTAAAAGGAAGGGAAACAATGACGCGTGAAAATGCCCCACTACATGGCCTAGTGGGGCACCGCGTTTAATCTAGGACTGAGCCTCCTAGAACAAAACGATACTGCAGATGCTTAAAAAACATATGGTCGATCCGCACGCCGCCTGTCTTTTTGGAAGCGGAATGAATGATTTTCCCATCTCCTAAATAAATGCCCATATGGCTGATCGGCTTCTGTGAAGGGTCGAGATTGGCATAATCGGAAGGCCGATTGCCCATGAAATTCGTAAAGAACAGCAAATCCCCGCGTTTTGCCTGCTTGAGATCGGTGTATTTCCGTTTGGATAGGGCTTCGACATAAGCAGCCTGGTTTTTCGCATCCCAGGGCAAATCCATCCCGAGAGCAGTCAAATAGACCCAACGCGTGAAATCCGAGCAGTCAAAAGATTGCGGGTCCAGCCGGTCCGACCCATATACATAGGGGGTTCCGAGGTAGCTTTTGGCCGTCTCGATTACGTTCTCGACGTAACCTCCTTTTTTCGGGACGATGCCCGGACTGGGAAAAGCCTGGATCAAAGGAAAGCCGTTTGGCAGAAGCGCCTGCTTCTTATTCTCTGCTGCCAGGCTTTTTATTTGATTCGAAGCGTAGGCAGAGGCATAGAGCTGCTCTGCGCCTAAATCGCCGATGTACAGCTCCGCATCGCTGCTGGTCAAATTCCAGTCCGACATCCGGTTATCCGTCTCCCGTTCGGACGTCAGTTGCACCTGGTCCCCCGTGCCCAGCTGCTTAATCCTTGATGGGTGGGAGCACCCGGTAAGTGTGAGCGCGGAGGCTAACACGATGCTTATTGCAAATATGCGCATGTTCAAACTCCTTGGCATGTGATGCTGTTAGGATGCCAAATTTTCGGGAGAATAAACTTGGGGCGGGTGAAGGCTGCCGTATGCTGTATTTAGTGCAACATTATTGACGGTTTGTAGGGGAACCGAGCCACTCTACTGTACAAAATGCAATGAAAATGCTTGGTTTGTGCTGAAACGGCAGCTTTCGCGGCTAAATGGTTGCATAAAGTACAATGGAGCTGACTCCAGGCTTGAGATTTGGGTCAAATGGTTGTATAAAATACAACCGGAACGGACTTGCTGGAGCGGGGTCCAGATGCGATGGAGCCTAACAGGCCCCATAATAAAAAAGCCGCAGGAATCATCCCCCTGCGGACCTTATTTCTATCGCTTTTTGCCCAAATTAAGCTCTTTCATAATTTGCCGGCCTGTCGGCGTCTGGGCCAGGCCGCCTTTGGCCGTCTCGCGATGCTTCTCGGGCATCGCGGTGCCCACCTCGTACATCACCTGCACGACTTCGTCGGAGGGGATGACGGAACGGACGCCCGCCAGCGCCATATCAGCCGCTGCCATGGCATTCACGGCACCGAAGCCGTTGCGGACGATGCACGGAATCTCGACCAGTCCGCCGACTGGGTCGCAGATAAGCCCTAGCGTGTTCTTCAGCGCTAGTCCCACCGCATGCATCGCCTGCTCAGGCGTACCGCCGCGAAGCTCAACAAGCGCTCCCGCGGCCATGCCGATCGCGGAGCCTACCTCAGCCTGGCAGCCGCCTTCCGCGCCAGAAACAAAAGAGTTGTTCGCGATTACATAACCAATCGCGCCTGCACTCAGCAATCCCCGGACCATGTGATCATCATCCCAGCCGAACCTCTGCTGGCTGCTGATGAAAACTCCGGGGATAATGCCGCAAGAACCAGCCGTAGGCGTAGCAATAATGCGTCCCATGGAAGCATTCACTTCGGACACGGCTAACGCGTATGCCATTGCCTTGCAAGCTTCCTCACCAAGGGAGGCTTCTGTCGTCGTCATATAGCTGGCAACACGCTGAGCGTCCTTGCCTGTCAATCCGCTGCGGGAGGTTGTATCCTCCGTCAGTCCTTTGGCCACGGCTTCTTTCATGATCTGATAGTAAGCCCTCATTTTTTCAAACACGTATTCCGGCGTCTTGCCCGATTCTTGGCTTTGATCAGCCAGCATGACTTCCGCAATCGTCATTCCTTCTACAGCACATACTTCAGTGAGTTGTTTTAATGTTCGGAATCTCAAGTTATTCGCCTCTTTCTGCGAGATCCACTCTTTTGATATCAAATATCATGCTTAAGGAGCCGAGCTCCTCGATCAGGGCATCCGGAACGGAGACGTCAGTTTCAATGACGGTCATCGCCTCTCGGTCCCTGCCTTTCCGATCCAAATCCATGAATCCAATATTGATCTGGTTACGTCCCAGCAAGGTGGTAATGTCTGCGATCATCCCCGGCCGGTCGTGATGAGAAATAATTAACGTAGGGTACACCGCGGTAAATTTTACATCGAACTGATTCACATTTACAATTTCAACGTTCCCGCCACCGATGGATGCCCCAATCATACTGACTTCTTTGCTCCCGGAGGAAATCGTAAATTTGACCGTATTCGGATGATCGGCCTTATCTTTACTTGTGAGGAAAGCAATCTCCACGCCCCGGGCTTCCGCCTCTTCGGCCGCCTCCGGAATCCGCGGATCATCCGTTTCAAAATCGAGCAAGCCGCCAATCAGCGCCAAGTCGGTACCATGCCCCCGGTATGTATCCGCAAAAGACCCGTATAAGGTAATTTCAGCTTTCGTTGGCTGCTCACCAAGCAGCTGCCTGACAACACGCCCTAGACGGACGGCTCCCGCTGTATGGGAGCTGGATGGACCTATCATGGAAGGTCCGATGATGGAAAACACATCTTTAAAGCGCATCATGCAGTTCTCCAATCCTAAGAAGTTAAAGCTTTATACTACTATTGTATGAAGTGCTTCTGCGAATGACAAGGTCTAATATCTTGTCCTTATTTTCCCAAAATGCTCCGGTCTCATTCTACGGTGACGGCAATTGTGAGTGTGAGTGCAACAAGAAAAGCCTCTATCCACGCAAAAGCGTTCAATAGAGACTTTGATTACTTATGTAGAGACTTAAACAACCAACGCAGCTTCTGCCAGGTTGCTGGAGACTTGCTCCTGCTCATTAACTTTCCTGCCCTTGCCGAATGGGATGCAAAGCGGCGTACCAAACAGCGGATCCTCAATAATTTGGCAATCCATGTTAAACACGGTACGAATCGTATCCTCGGTAATAATATCTTCCGGCTTCCCTTGGATGGCAATCTTCTTGTTATGAATAGCCACGATATGATGCGCATAGCGACAAGCCAGATTAATGTCATGCAGAACCATGACGATGCTGCGCTGCTGCTCGACATTCAATTCAAATAACAAGTCAAGCACTTCAACTTGGTGAGACATATCCAGATAAGTGGTCGGCTCGTCGAGTAAAATCGTATCCGTTCCCTGTGCCAACGTCATCGCAATCCAAGCTCGTTGTCGCTGTCCGCCTGATAAAGAATCCACCGTACGATCCGCATATTGCTGCATATTCGTAGCTTTCAGCGCTTTCGTCACCATCTCTTCATCTTCTGCGGACCACTGCTGCAACCAGGTCTGGTAGGGATATCTCCCTTGCTTGACGAGTTGGAGCACTGTTAATCCTTCCGGAGCAACCGGCCCTTGTGGCAAAATGGACAAACGCTTCGCAATTTCCTTCGTAGGAAGCTTGGCGATGGCTTGCCCGTCTAACAAAATGCTGCCATTGGTAGGCTTCAGCAACCTGGCCAACGAACGAAGTAACGTTGATTTACCGCAACCATTGCTGCCGATAAACACAGTGATCTTCCCCTTAGGAATCGCAATATCCAAATCTTCATAGATACTGTTATCTCCATAAGTTAACGTTAAATGTTGGGCCTCGATGGCGTGCATCGGTCATCAATCCTTCCTTGGCTATATGATCAAACGAAATTGTATATATTCATCTAGGTATGTGAAGTCAGTAGAATTCAAACTTTATTTATTTAGTGTATAGTTGATGAAAACCATTGTCAATGATTTTGAGAATCATTTTCAACAAAATTCAATATGCAAGCGCCAATTTCATCCATTCCGTGAATGGACGTCCCCTCCACTACTCGGTGAATCCCATTTTTGGGCACAAAAAAAGACTTCCTCAGGTCATTTATGACCATTTGAGAAAGCCTTGTAGTTCCTATGCATAAAGCAGCATACGCACACGCGGCACAAAAGGTTATCCAACATGCCCGCTTGGCGAAGGGAATTAACGTTACACCGCGCCTTTGCGGCTACTGATCAGCTTCTGTACAGCCTGTGTGCGGTTTCTTACCTCCAGCTTCTGAAAAATCGCCGTAAGGTGCTTCTTGATTGTAATCTCGCTTAAAAAAAGCTGCTTGGCAATTTCGGCGTTCGTCATGCCTTGCATTAACAAATCGGAGATTTTGCGCTGTATGTCCGTTAACGGTACGAACGGAGGCTCTGCGGCCGGTTCACTCTCCATGAACTCAGTCATCCCGAGTTTCAGCATCATTTTCCGCAAATAGGCTTGCAGCTTGTGCCCTCTCGTATCCGTTGTGAAGGTATGCGTTGGCGTCACCTGATCGTAATCGTAATGGACTACGGGCGACATTTCGCAACCCAGTCGGTGATGAATTTCTGTAGAAAACGGAATCGGAGGCGGAGATCCGGCAACAAACCCGCCAGTAAGCAGCAGTGTGATGAAGAAATGTCCCGTGTCCGCTAACAAGCTCATATCGTCATAGTTCAATACATCAATTGTTTGTATGTAGTATCCCACAGGTGTTTCGGATGGCAGTGCAAATTCATCCAACTGTTCCTGAGGCAAGCTGCGAAAATATGCCGACGAAAGCGGCTTGTTCAATAGATAATCAATGGTTGAGCTATTGATCGGAATGACCGCTGTTAAACCGACAACTTCCCCTTGCGGCTTACGCAGCAGACGGACGGTGCCTGGTCCCAAACCAGCAAGCTCCCGCAAATGCACGTGTTTGAGATTAAACAGATTTTGCTCACGCGTGATAACGAACTCTCCCGTTTGATTCGTGGCGCTGTCGACATAAGGAATTCGGTACGCTTGGGCTTCCTCGTAACGGCGTTGGATGTAACGTTCGGCATCGGCAAAATTCGCTTCGTCCATAACCTCAAAATAGTTGCTAGCCGCATCTTGATTGAAAAACTGCAGAATCAGCTCATCCCCGAAATAGTGGAAGAAATCACTGGCTTCGAGCGAAATATCGTCGTTCTTCCCAATACTCCGAATCGTTCGATGATAATAATACATCATGCATTTGCGCCTTAGAGTCGCATAATAGTCAGGCGACCTTGCACTAAGTTCTTGGCTGAAAGCCGTGCGAACCAAATCAT
This sequence comes from Paenibacillus sp. P36, assembly GCF_045866505.1. Taxonomy (NCBI): domain Bacteria; kingdom Bacillati; phylum Bacillota; class Bacilli; order Caryophanales; family Paenibacillaceae; genus Paenibacillus; species Paenibacillus sp. P36. The sequence goes on along the minus strand of NZ_AP038372.1, from coordinate 1,513,665 downwards.
GCAGCAGCCATCCCCGCTTCACTCTTCTGACGAACGATAACTCGGTTAGCAGCTGAAATTGCTCCGCGGTGACCGGCTCTTCTAACACATGAGCAAGTGTCTCCTGATTAAAATGCTTTAATACGGAAGCCGCTTCCACCATTCTACGCAGGGCGGGCTGAGAAACCTCTTTTAACCATTGCTTCGTAATTAAGGGCAGCACTTCAACTTCCTGCAGGTGAATGAGTTCTCGTAGGGAGGACGTTTGCGCCGTTAGGGAGAGCGTCAGCGGATGCCCTTTCGTTTGGTTCCAAATCCAGTAAATTGTATGTTCATCCAAGATGGATAGGTTATGTAAATAGGTCTTCACATCCGAAAACGATAGATCCGAGAGCGGCATCTGCACCGTACACTGTCTCCATGAAGAAGACAATTTCCATGCGCCCTGCAGCGCATAACGGCCTGAAATCACCATACAAATAGAGGGATGCAGCTCTTTGATCAAATGCTCCCGAAGCCAGTGATCAAGCTCCCCCATTTCTTCGTACGTATCGAAGGTTAAGAGTAATCTGTGTTCTGTCGCTGCTCGATTCAGAATTTTAATACATTCAATCGTAGAGATGGGTTGATCCGGTGTCGAGACGGAGACGTGCCTGCCGACAAGTCGCTCTAACAACTGAACCACATGATGGCATAAAGAGGAAGGGGTATGTACGATGTCACGGCTGTCCAGCGAAATCACCTGAACATTGCGTTCGGCTGCAAGCTGCCGAAACTCATCGAGCAGAAAGCTTTTGCCAATTCCGCCGGTGCCGTATAGGTTCAGCAATCTTTTTTCCGGGTGAGTCCTCTGCAAAAAAGCGTTAAACATCTGTAATTCCCGTTGTCTGCCCACGACCAATCTGCCGTTTATTTCCGCCATCGTTCCCCACCCATTTAATGTTCGGATTTTTATACGAAGGTATCATACCAAAATATACCAAAGGATAGTAGTGCCAATATTCCTATTGAGCTATCTTTAGTACACATGCACCTGAGTGCGAAACATCCGTCCATATCTCGTATAAGGTGATCAAATAATTAACCATTGGTGGAGGAGAGTTCATGTTGATGCGTCTTCAGCGAAAGATGATTCCCTTATTGGCTGTCTTTATTCTGGCGATATGTTTCGTGCTGCCAGCTCCGCGCGCTCATGCGCAGGTTCAAATGCAATATTTTTTCATCGGAGGCAGTGATCCTTATTTAATTGCCGGCGCAGACATTCCGGTCATCTATAGTGACGACAGAGCCATCGGGACCAAGATAGCCTCTTTTGAGATGTTATATTCCACCGACAATATTAACTGGCATAACGTTCTCGAGTTGAAAAGCCAGTCGATCAGCGCTCAATTCCGCCTCCCGATCGATCCATCCATCACCTCGGTGAGGATTCGCGTTATGATCCATTATGTCCCGATTTTGGGCTCCGACACGTATTTGGAGCGGACTGAAGGGCCATTCAAAGTCATGCAGCCAGGGGAAACCAGCGATTTCCAAGCTTCAGCCAATGATGACGGCTCGGTAACACTCACCTGGAATGATAACTCCAACATGGAATCTTCCTATGTCATTAAACGCGACGGTCCGGATGGCACGAAATATTTTAATGTGCAAAATACAACCGGTGATTTCGGGCCTGTGGCCACCGTCGATAAAGCGACGAATAAAAATAAGAATACGTTATATGCCTATACCGTAACACCGGTCATTGACCAGTACGCGCTGCCCGACAATGTAATCCCAGGCGTGGAGACGGTCTTCATTTGGAATAAAGCCCCTCGTGACGGCCTGGTTATTGTGGATAAAGTTAATCCTGTCGTTCAAATCCCTGTTCTCGTTGGTAAAAATAAAGTGATTACCAAGGTTCCAGTCATCGACCTCAAGCCTGCCGTGGACGTGAAGATCCCGGATAAGCTAGGTCCGATCAGCAAAGGCGGCACGCAAGGGGGCACGCAAGGCGACGCCGGTCAGCCGAACATTGAGGCACTGCTCGAAGAGGCCGTCAAAGGCTCCAGCGACTGGGCCAAAGCTGATCTCAAGCTGGCCATCGCTGCATCGCTCACGACACCATCGGTGCTTGGCAACTACCAGCAGCCTATCACCCGGGAGCAATTCGCCGGCATCGCCGTGAAGCTCTACGAAGCGCTCAGCAGCAAGCCGGCAGCAGCGGCTGCGCCGAATCCGTTCACGGATACGGTGAACGTCGACGTGCTGAAGGCGTTCCAGCTCGGCATTGTCACAGGCGTATCCGCGACCAGCTTCTCGCCGGACGCGAGCATTTCACGGCAAGAGCTGTGCGTCATGCTGATGCGCGCTGTGAAGGCGGCGAAGCCTGCCGCCACGCTGAACATCAGCAGCACTTCCGGCCTTGCCGACAGTGACTTGATCGCGCCGTGGGCGCTGGATGCGGTTCGATTCGCCATCAACCACGCCATCATGGATGGCGTGGGCGGAGGGCGCATTGACCCGCTGGGCAGCACGACGCGCGAGCAGGCGATCCTCCTCGTCAAGCGAACGTTTGACGCGTATAAGTAGACGGGATTGGATTCTTCCTCCCGTTAATGATGCTGCGGCGCTGTTGCGGGGAGGATGATCCGTTACGGCGCCTAAATACGCTCCAAAAAAGGAATCGCCATAGCGGCAATTCGCTTAAAGCCCTCCTGATTCGGATGCAGGCGATCACTGCTCAAAAAGCCCAGCGTAAAGCGATTAAAGCCGCTTTCCGCATACAAATTCAGCACAGGCAGCGCATACTCGACGCCAATTGCCTGAATAACCTCGACATAGTCGGCTAAACGATGGCCCTCCGCATTCACGGAATCAATGTCGAATCCGTCTTTATCTCTTTGCAGCGGTGTCCACAAATTGAGGCGGCACGCCGGATTTTTGCTCAGAATATCCTCCACTAAGGTGACATAGGCTCCATAGAATGTATGAATATCCCGCTCTTCCTTGCGTCCAATCGGCTTATCCAGCCGAAAATCATTCGTGCCCGCGAAGATGGTCACACAATCGTACACAGGCTCCATCTGCCTGCCGACATGCACAGTCGCGCCGTAATCACGGTCTCCTCCCGCTGTGAGCGGGCATCCGCTTTTGCCTTCATTCAGGACGGTGGAAAACCCAAGCGCTGCACTGACCAATGGTTGATAACCACCTGCAGCTGAAATGCTGTCTCCTAACGTGCACCAGCTTTTCCCCTGCCATTTGGGCTGATCTTTTAATCTCATTACTTTTCCTCCATGTCTAATAAAAAAGAGAACATGCAGCAAGTAAATGCATGGCACGTTCTCTTCTCGTTCAATTTTGTTTTATTTTTTTGCGGTCGCGTACCAATCATTCACTTCTTTGTAGCTGGCATCTCCGCCAGACGATTTGAATTTGGCTTGGAAAGCTTCAATACCACTGATCGGCTCCGCCCCGAAAATCAGCTTCGTCGTATAGTCTCCCACCATCGTGTTCAATTGTTGAAAGTTTTTCGAGAACTCAGGCAAGTACGGAGCAAGGCCTAGTGGATCTTTGACTCTTGTGCTCTCTGGTTGAATCGTGTTCATGAAGTTCCAAGCATCGAACAAGCGCATATCTTTACGTACACGTGCCTGCCAGTAGGTTGGATAGTTTTTATCATCGGTACCCATCAAGAAATTGTTCGCTTGGTTGCGCTCATCCGTAAAAATCGGTTGAATTGGCGTATATGCGCCATCTTTGAACGTGTAATGCTTACCTTCTTGGCCAATCGCCATTTCTTTAAACGTTGCAGGCTCCAGCTTCGCATTCATCCATTTGATAGCATCTTCCGCATGTTTAGACGCTTTAGGAATGAAGGTAATGCGGTCAAAACCTGTCGCAGCGCTCAAACCGATTTTACCGTCTTTGCCTTTCAGCGCAGGGATATAATTCGCTTTCGCGTTCGGGTTATTTTTCACAAGAGCATCGTTAACCACAGGAACATCAGCCCAGTGAATCATGATCATCCCCGCTCTACCGCTAGTAAATTTCTCTTTGGCTGTCGCATCTTTGTTAGCAGCAAACTCCTTATCCAGCAACCCTTGTTTGAAAAGATCGCTCGCAAACGTCACATATTCTTTGAAAGCAGGGTCCATAATGCGTGGCGTCAGCTTGCCGTTCACATCGTTCCAGAAAAGCGGCATACCGAAAGCGCCAACGATGTTATTAATGAACATAGCTTCACTTTTAATCGTTAGTGGAATATTTTTATCGCCGTTTCCTCCGGGATCTTTCTCTTTAAACGCTTTCAAAACAGCTACCAACTCATCCAATGTCGTTGGTGCTTTCATGCCTACTTTGTCGAGCCAGTCCTGTCTTACATACAAACTCTCACCGGCGAAGGAAATTGTTTTGGTAGGAATCGCATATAGTTTACCGTCTACTTTAGCTGCTTCCAGCACGGCTGGATCGACGGATGCTTTAATGTTCGGTCCGAATTTATCAATGAGAGGTCCTAGGTCTGTCAACGCGCCTTTTTTCGCATAATCGGCAAATAATGCTTTGAAGTCCGTCGTTCCTCCTGTTGTAACAGCATCATAAGGTTCTCCGGAAGCGATGAGAATGTTTAGCTTGTCTGCTGCTTTATCCTGAGGGAGCATATCGTATTGCACTTTGTAGCCTGTCTTCTCTTCCAGGAATTTCGCAACCGGGTACGTGTTGTAATCGTCCTTTTGCCAAATTTGAAGCGATTTCAATTCTGGCTTTGGTCCAGAAGTTGTTGCTGCTGGCGCTGCGCTTGCCGGGGCTGCATTATTGCCTGCCGGCGTATTGCTTTTGGACGAACAAGCAACAAGTGAAGTAACCGATAAGCTTGCTGCAAGTGTTAGAAGCATGACTTTATTGTGTCTTTTTAACATGTGCAAACCTCCCTAGTAATTGTATATACTATATCATTAAACCCTTGACGCTAACATCAAGGGCATTAATGCTCATTCACCCTTTGACAGAGCCGATCAGAACGCCTTTGACAAAATGTTTTTGCAGATACGGGTACACTAACAACATCGGAATAATGGACGCGATAACCGTTGCCGCACGAATGCCTTCCGGTGAAACGTTCATCATGTCGTCTACGCTTTTGTTCATGGCACTGGAGCTGTCCGCATCCATCACAATATCCCGCAAGTACAGCTGCAAGGGCTTCAAACCTGCGTCATTGATGTAGAGCATCGGATGAAAGTAATCATTCCAAAAGTACACCGCATAGAAAAGCGCGATTGTCGCAATAACAGGAACGCTTAACGGAATAATGATTCTGAACAGAATCGTAAAGTTACGGGCGCCGTCCATTTTAGCCGATTCTTCCAAGGCTTCCGGCAAGGATTCGTAATAACTTTTTATCACCAGCATGTTAAAGACGCTAATCAGGGCCGGCAGCATGATGGACCACAGGTTATTAATCAAATGAAGCTGCTTCATCAACAAGTAGTTCGGTATGATACCACCATTAAACATCATCGTGAAAATGAACAGCAGCATGATCAAGGAAATGCCGGGCAGATGCCTTTTGGACAAGGGGTAAGCGGTTAATGCGGTAATCAGAATCGCCAGAAACGTGCCCACCACCGTAATTAGCAGCGAAATCCCAATTGAATGTAAAAACTGGCTGGAGGAAACGACGTATTTCATGGTATCCAGCTGAAAGCCAATCGGAATGATTCCCACTTTACCGGAAACTACGGCTGATTCATCACTAATGGCTTTGGATAAAATATTCGCTAACGGCAGCAAAGTCGCTAAACCGCAGATGATTAATACGAGATAAATGAAGAAGTCCAGCGATCTATCGCCTATCGTTTTTTTGTGCATGACTGTTTTCGCCTCCTACCAGATGCTGCGCTTGATTAACTTTTTGCTCAGTTCGTTGCCGGCTACGATCAGGATGAACCCAACAACAGAGTTAAACAACCCGACTGCTGTACTAAAGCTGTAATCCTGCTGGCCAAGACCTTGCCGGTACACGAAAGTACCGATGACATCGCCGGATGCATAAACGACTGAATTGTACATCGTCAAAATTTGCTCCGTACCCGCCTCAAGCAAGTATCCCAAGCGCAAAATCAAGATCAAAATGATCGTCGGCAAAATGCCGGGCAGCGTAATGTAAAGCATTTGTCGAATACGTCCCGCACCATCAATAGAAGCTGCTTCATACTGCTCTTGCTCGATTCCTGCGATAGCAGCGATAAAGATGATGGCGTTCCATCCGGATTCCTTCCAGCCTGCTGTAAATACAACGACACTACGGAAAAACTGGTTGTCCAGGAAAAACGAGATTGGTTCGCCGCCGAACCATTGGATGACATTGTTCACCAGACCGCCTGTCGGAGACAGAATGTTAATGAACAAACCCGAGATGATAACCCACGATAAGAAATGCGGGAGGAAAATGATCGTTTGAATCGTCTTTTTGAAAAAGACTTTGCGCACCTCATTCAAGAAAAGCGCAATGATGATCGGGATTGGAAAAAGCAGCACAATCTTATACAAGCTGATCAACAGCGTGTTGATGAAAACCTGATAAAACTCTTCCGAATGAATCAGCTTCTCGAATTGATCCAGCCCTACCCATTTACTCCCGCTAAATCCGTCGAAAATATTGAAGTCCTGAAAAGCAATCACAATGCCGTACATCGGCGCATATTTGAACAGCAGCAAAAATATCAATCCAGGCACAAGCAACAAGTACATATCATAATTGCTCAGCATCAGCTTCAGACGGCCACTACCTTTGGTCATTGGCTTGGCGTGAGCTGTTTGCAGCTCTATTTCCGCTCGTGTTGTACGCATGAATGGCTCACCTCCGTGTTCTTATAGGACAATTATATCGGTGGGCTCAAATGAAATGTAGATGGTAATATTTCTGTTTCTGGTGCAATCTTATGGTTTTAACACAAAAAAGCCGCCCCTAAGAGGCGACTTCTTTATAAGCGATACGCGCCGTAACGGTCGTTCCCTCCCCAAGCGTGGAGTGAATGCACAGCCCGTAGTGATCACCGGCGAACAGTTTGATCCTTTCGTTGACGTTATACAGTCCGTACGAGCTCCCGGAACCGTCCGATTTCATCGAAGGACGAGGCTGCGTCAGCAAGCTCTGCACGAGCTCTTCATCCATGCCGATGCCATCGTCCGTGACGGAAAGGACCAGAACCCCGTCCTCTTTTCTAGCGCCAATGAGGATGGTGCCGGTCTTGCCCTTGGATCTGCGAATCCCGTGCAGGAGCGCATTCTCGACAATCGGCTGCAGCGTTAGCTTCGGCATCTCCAAGTCGTCGAGTCCCTCTTCGATGCCGAAGTGCACCTCGAAGCTCTTCGGGAACCGACTCTGCTGGATTTCCAAATACACTTTAGCCAGATTAAGTTCATCGGTCACGCTGACCAAGTCTCTGCCTTTATTGAGACTGAGCCTGAAATATTTGGCCAAGCCATTAATCATATTTGAAATCTCCGGCGCATTATGACCAATGGCGATCCAATTAATTGTATCCAGCGTGTTGTACAAGAAATGCGGATTAATTTGCGCTTGCAAGGCTCGAAGCTGAGCCTCCCGCTCCTGCACTTTGGATTGATAGGTTTCCTCCATCAAACCATGTACTCGGTGGATGAGATGATCTACACTATTTTCAAGCAGCTTAAAGTCGCCACCCGCATTGAATGTACGGTCATCCAAACTTTCAATGCCGCCTCGTTTAATCGTCCGGATCACCGTTTGAATGCGCCGGTTCATGTTGCGAACAATCATCGCCAGAAGGATAAACACGAGCAGAAGAAACAAAATCGTTACGGTCGAAATCGTCGCCACACCAGAAAATTGGTTCAATGCAACAGCTCGCGAGCTGATCTCCGATTGCGGCACTTCGGCAACAAGCTTCCACCCTGTAGAGGCCACCTTTGTATAAATCGCAAATCGCGGATTTTTATCATCAAGCAGACGAACGACACCTTCATCATGAAGGGCAATCGTGCTCAACGGCTCGCCTTCCATCATTTTTTTACCAAGCAATGACTTATCCTGATTCGAGATCATTTGGCCATCGTCCGCAATCAAATAAATATTGCCATCTTTGGTTAACTTAATTTTATTCAAAATGTCGGTTATCGTTTTTTCTGCCACATCGATCAACAGCACACCGGAAATTTGGTCGTACTCGTGCAAATCCCGGAGCATGCGGGCAGCGGAGAAAATATAGGCCGGCCCTTGATCGATAAAGGATTCCAAATAAGCGCCCGACCACACGATTGCGCCTCCTGAATTCATCACCTTTTCATACCAAGGCCAGTTCTTCAGACTCTCCTGTGTAAAAAAGTTAACCCGCTCGCCCGTAAACATGCGATCCCCATTGACGAACAAACGAACCCGAAATACATTGGTATTCGTCTCTGCGCTATCGACCAAAATACGCAGCTCTTTCAAGGATTCCAGCTGCTGATCGATCGTGGCTTTACGATTCAAATATTCCGCCAGCTTCGGATTCATAAATAACGTATTGGACGTATCCCGGACCGAATCGAATTGAAAATCCAAGTTGATGCTCGCTTGCTTAAGCGTTTGCAGCATCGTGTTCGTAACTTCCTCTTCTAGGATGTGCGAGGACCTCTGGGTATGCATGACAAGCAAAACGGCCGCAGGAATGAGGATAAACAGCACATAACCTAGCAGCCAATACTTTGCCGCCATCACACCGTTAGTGAGCAGCAGCACATAATTCCAACCATTAATAAGCAGCCGTTTCATCGAGTGGCACCTTCTTTATATCATCTGGTCACGATATGCGCTCGGGGTAAGTCCGACATATTTTTTGAACAACTTACTGAAGTAGCTGGGGTCGGAGTAACCTACCATAAAACAAACCTCATAAAATTTATTACGGGGATCGCTTAGCAGCTCCTTCGCTTTCTCAATTCTTACCTTGGTCAAAAACTCATTAATCGTCTCCCCCGTCTCCTGCTTAAACAGCAAACACATATACGTGGATGACAAATAGACCTCTTTGGCAATATCCCCAATCTGCAAATTTTCCGCATATCGCTGCTCGATTAAGGCGTGGATGCGTTCAATGACGTTTTTCGGCTTCCCTTTGCGCTTCTCCTCAATGCTTTCACAGACCTGCAGAAGGTGCTCCTCCACAATTTGACGTAAATCCGCCATGCGCTCCTGTTTAAAAATGCTTTCCCACAAGTCTCTTTCCTTCTTCTCCATGTCGGGTCCGAGCATATTCAGCTCTTGCAAAAGCCGGCTTGTCAGCAAAATTAATTGCAAGCTCACGTTTCGTGCATTTGAGAAGCCTAACCTGCGGTTCTGAGAAAGCGGGATAAACACATCGTCCAATTCGGCATGCAGCGCCGTTTTATCCGATGATTTGACCACCGACATAATACGTTCTCCCTGCGCAGCATCAAAACGGTACACGCTTTCATTATCATGTTCCAAATGGTCAATGGAAATAATGCGACTTTTCCCCAAATACCAGCGATGATCCGCAGCTTCCTGCGCCCGACTATATGATTGCGGCAAAGCAGCCAACTCGGAAATTCGCTCGCCAACGCCAATCGTAACGCTTATTTTCAGCCACTTCAGCAAGCTATCCCGAATGTCTTCCGCCATACCAAGCAGCATCTCCTCCTGGGTATCCTCCTCACCCATCCTCAGAATGCCGACATATTCGCCATTGCGATTTTCGAACACATATCCCTGCATATATTTCCCGATAATTTCCTGAATAATATTTAAAATAGAATAAGCCAGCAGCTGCTGATCCCTCTCGGAGCGTGTCGCGACAACCTGATCACTATCATCGATTTTCACAACAATCGTCCAATAAACCGCTTCGCTAGGCAGCACGAGCCCCAGAAAATCAAGCCGGTCTTTAATCCTGCCCGAGTGCGGAATGCCGTCCCGAATCAATGACATTAGAAACTTTTCACGCAGCAAAGGCATGCTTTGGGTCAGTTTTGCCTGCATATCCACGATATAAGTGCGTTCTTGCTCCGCTTCCTTGAGTTCATTGACGACCCGTTCGACAACAGCAGCCAGTTCCAACCTATCGACAGGTTTAAAAATATAATCCACGGCATTGACCTTAAGCGCCGACTTCAAATAATCCGCATCGTCATGCCCGCTTACGAACACAATTTTCATCAGCGGAAAACGCGCTTTAATCGCATGCGAAAGACGAATCCCATCCATCTGCGGCATACGAACATCCGTCAAAACAATATCCGGCTTGAGGCTCTCAATCACTTCCAGACCTACGTCCCCATCATCCGCTTCGCCAACAACCTCAATGCCATATTTCTCCCATTCAAAATAAGACATTAATCCGTGCCTCACAGTAGGTTCATCATCTACAATTACGAGTCGAAACATGTTGTATGCGCCTCCCTTACCCAGTGATTCTAGTATACTTGCTAGCTGCCGTCTTCGAAATAGACTGTGATCAAAAAAAATCGCCCCCGCTGCCAAAGGCAGTTCTGGGACGATCTTCTCCTCGATTTAATTGCTTTCCTCGTCGTATTCAATGTGACCGGAGGCCACCGTAACAGCTTCTACTTTCCCAGGATTTTCGCCCAGCCAAGCCCCCTGCTCTACCAGCCTGCGCTGAAGCTCCGGAATGTTCACCTCACGGAAACCGGCGCCTGTCACGCTCGCCATGGCCGCAGCCGTTCCAGCCGCTTGCCCCATGGCAAAGCAGTTTGGCATTACGCGCAGCGATCCTTGTACAGGACGGTCCGACGAAACTGAGCGTCCGGCAACGATAAGGTTGGATTTGCCCTGTGGCAGCATGCATCGGTAGGGAACACCGTGTGATTTACCTTTCGGCAAATGCTTGATAACCATCGTGCTGCTGGCATTGGCAAGGTGAATATCGATAAAGTACGCATTACGCGCAATATCATCTTCAAACGTCCGCATGGAGATGAAATCATCCACGACAAGCGTATAGTCGCCTGCTATGCGGCGTGTTTCCCGAATCCCAATTTGATCGCCGGAGTGCACGAGATGAATATTCTCGAACCCTGGCACATACTTGCGCAGGAATTTAATTTGTACATCGATCAGTTTGCGCCCCTCAATAGCCGCATGCGTCAAATCTTCCGCGCTCGTACCATCGATGCCGAATATATGCCCAAAATTAAAGCCCGCAATCGAATCGGTAATCCATGCGATTCCGGATACGCGCTTACGGCCTTCCGGGAGATCTCCGTTTTGCTGCGCTTCCACGATGGTTTTGTCGAGCTGCTTGGATTGCCCCGAGTCCTGACAGAACTGATCGAAACGCGCCTTATCTGCTCCCGTTACGAGATAACACATCGTTCCCGGCTGCAGCTCGCCATTTTCCCCGCCAGTCTGGAACGGTACACCGGCTAACGCCGCCAAATCCGCGTCCCCGCTCGCATCAATGTACAGCTTAGCTTGAACGACCGAACGTCCCGATTTGTTGCTGATTACGAGTCCGCTGATACGGTCTCCTTCCAGCAGTACTTGGTCCGCAACGGTGTGGAACAAGATTTTGGCACCGCTTTCCAAAACCTGCTGATCATACACACGCTTCAGCGTTTCAACATCGATAGGCACCCAGTCCAACTGCTCCTTATAACGCTCGTGAAACGCATCCCCTGCTGCCTGCTTCATCTCGTTCAGAAGATCCAGACCAATTCCGCGTATGATTGGCTTCTCGCCATCCGAGTATGGGCAAAATGCAGGTACCAGAGCAGCTGTCCCCATGCCGCCCAAATATCCCCGCTGCTCGATCAGGAGTGTGTCTGCGCCATTGCGTGCAGCTGCCATGGCTGCGGCAACACCCGATGCCCCGCCTCCGACAACGACGACGTCCGGTGTATAGGAAATTGGAAGTTCAGATGAAACTGTAATGGTTTTTGCCGTTTGTTTAGCCATATGTTTTACCTCCATAGGATCTGATACCTTCATTATAGTCCGACCGGAAAGTGAAACTAGTTTAATTTTAGTTTAATCAAAAAAGCGATCATGGTACGATAGAAATTAAAATGCAGCATGCCAACTGTGAGGTGGAATCACGTGCCAATACGCAAAGACGTAACACAGAAAACAATCGCCAAAGAGCTCGGAGTCACCGTACAGACCGTCTCCAAAGCATTAAAGGGCAAACCCGGCATGTCCGAGACGACCCGCCAGCTAATCCTCGAAACGATGGAGCAGCGAGGGTATTTTACCAAGGCTCAAATTCGCAGCTTGCGCGCCGAGCACATCTCACCTTACCCTGTGGAAAAAATGAGATTCCTGCTTGTGCAAACAGAGGCATCCATAAGCTATCATGCACGTTTGATCAGCGGCTTACAGGATCGCTTCGCCTCCTTCGGCCACCACATCGAAGTCTGTATGCTGCCGACTTCCATTCGAAGCAGCGAGATGTCCGACTGGCTGGAGGAGCATGGCATTGCCTATACCGACGGCATCTTCATTGCGCCCAACCTGACGCCTAAATCTTGGGAGGATGAGCTTCTGAAGCTGCCGATCCCCAAAATTCTGCTGAGCTATCCACCGCTCGGCACCAAAGTAGACAGCGTCATCTGGGACATCTATGAAGCGACTTTCCAAGCCGTTGCCTACCTGCGGTCCATCGGGCATGTCCGGATCATGTATGTTGGCGATACGCACCAACAACGTGGGTTTATCCTGCGCTGGCAGGCCTTTCAGCATGCCATGAATGAATTTGAGGCGGCGATCGATCCCCGCCAGCATTCCATCGATGCGCGGAGTACGAATCCGCATTGGCTGGATGATCTGCGCGCCAAGCTGCTTCGCAGCGCGCCTACCGCCTTGATTTGCGGCGTCGACGGCGAGGTCCCGGCTGTGTATCAGCTCTGTACCGAGCTGGGGCTGCGCATTCCCGAGGACATCTCCCTCATCGGCATGCTCAATGAGCAGCCCGCTTCCCTGCCGGAGTTCACCCGGCCGCTGCTGTCCGTTCGCGAAACCGGCTACCGGGCAGCCGATCGTATGCTCTGGCGTATCGCGAATCCCACGCTGCCGTGTGAGCATATTCGCATTCAGGGGGAGCTGTGGATTGGGCGGACGACGGCTGAGAATTTGGGATCTACTACTGTATAACAAAAAGGCTGTCCCCAAAGTCGTGAATGACCAGGGACAGCCTCTTTTAAGTTCATGCTATTTGTTCTTTTTTTCCAACGCTTTTAACAAAACTACAACAGATTCGGCTCTTGTTGCGTTAGCTTGCGGAGCAAACGTATTCTTGTCTCTGCCTTGCACAATACCCGCTTGCTTCACGAAAGCAACGCTGCCTTTGGCCCATGTCGGGATCGTCTCGTCATCCGAGAAGCCCGTAGCCGCACTTGCCGTCGTGGATGCCCCCATCGCGTTTGCGATAATGACGGCCATTTCGGCACGTGTGATTTGGGCATCCGGGCGGAAGCTGCCATCTTCATAGCCGTGAATGATGCCTGCTTTGACTGCTTTTCCGATAGCTTGCTGCGCCCAGGCTCCGATTTTGGCATTGTCTGTGAAGGTTAGTTGCGCTCCTTCGCCTTGCAGTTTCAACGCATTCATGAGCATAACCGCGAATTCAGCGCGCGTTACCGTTGAATCCGGTTTAAACGTACTGTCCGGATATCCGCTGACGATGCCTCCACTAACCGCATTTTTAATGCTAGCTTCTGCCCAATGTCCTGCAATATCCCGGAAAGCTGGGTTGCCAGAAGGTTCCTTCGTTGGTTCGGTTGGTCCGACAGCGAATACCGCATATTTTGTAAAGTGATTCACCGCTACAGTAATTCGATCGCCGTTCACAATGCCTCCAGCGACTTCAACCCATTGTTTCTGCACTTCGTCATAATAGAAGACAGATGGTCTTTGATCTTTTTGAACAGCCGATGGGTTAAAAGATAAGCTCAATGTGACCGGTTTACTGAAGTTCTCCGTGAAGTTTTTCAAAATCTCAAAGATCGGGCTCACAAGAATCTCTTTACCCGTAATTAGATTTTGAGTGTTCACTAATTTTTCAATCGATAATTTCAATTCTTTCAATGCAGCCCCGACAGGAATAGAAATGGTAATGGAATCACCTAAACTAACTACTCCTGATTGACCTACTTGAAGTGTTAATTGACCATTTGTTGCAGTCACAGAATTAGGATCGGAGTTTACGGATCCAGAGTTACCGGCATCATCATGTTCATTCTCATGCTCATCCGTAATTTCCTGTGCCGCGCGATTAACGGTAGTTGTATAAGTCTTCTGAGTCCCGTTTTGCGCTGTCACGACAATAGTAATTGTGTTCGCCCCGACAGTTAATGGAATATTCCCGCTAGTTTGGCTGCTCAGTACTGGTGTTCCATTAACAGTCATCGTCGAATGGCTATCAGCCAAAGTGCCTGTTACCGTAAGACTGGATACTGCATTCGCTACATTGGACGTGTAACTCGTTTGCCCCGATGCAAATGCCGGCGTCAGCGCTCCGTTCGAAAGCGTCAAATTGCTCAAGTCTGCGTTCTCGCTCAAAATAGGCGCGCGTTCAACAGTCAGGCTATACGTATTGTTTGTCGTACCATCCTGCGCAGTTACTACAATGCTAATCGTGTTTGAACCAACGTTCAAATTGCTAGCACTGTAGGTATAAACATCGCCTGTTACAGAGGAATAGGTTGCACCCGTTACCGTAATCGTTTCACTAGGCTCAGCCTTTTCTATAAACATGTTTAGATTAGAAACCGTATTAAGCACTTCCACTTGATAATGAAGCTGTGCGTTCGAGAAATCCGGTGTTAACTTCCCTTGATCGACCGACAAGTTTGCAAGCAGTGCATTGTTGCTAATTCTCGTTACATCGATCGTGTAGGTTTTCGTCGTGTGATTCACAGCTGTTACAACAATTTCAATGTGATTCACGCCAACATTAAGCGCAATATCCGCACTTGCCTGACCGCTTTGTACCGTTTGGCCTTTTACAGTTACACTCGCGCCAGCATCCGCTGTCGTTGGCGTAACCGTCATGCTCTCAACGTTATTGGCTACGCTTAACGTGTAATTCGTCGTGCCAGCTGCAAAAATCTCATTCAAACTTCCACGGCTAACACCCAAAGCGCTTAAATCAGCATTTGAGCTTAGCTCACGGGTAACCTTGACCGTTAATGCTGTTGATGAATTGCCAATCGCGTCCGTTGCTACGATCTTAATATCATTGTCGCCCATTGCCAGCTTCGACAAGTTAATAGGCAGGATCGCTTTGCCGCCAACTGCTGTTACATTCGTTCCAGCCTGTAGCACAGTCGTATTTCCGACCATCGCCGTGACATTTGCACCAGCTTCGGTATCAACGATGATGTTGAAGTTATCCGTTTGTGCTGTGTTATTCTTGTCTGCTGACCCATCTTCGACAGGTACAGCCGGCGGTGACGTATCCTTCGTTACAGGTACTGTCAATATGCCGGAAGCAGCCCCCATACCATCTGTCACAACAATTTCAATGTTGTTTAGGCCTTCTGTAAGAAGTGAGAGATTAATGGGCAGTGTTGCTTTGCCGCTTACAGCTGTCACACTCATTCCCGATTCTAGAACATTAGTGCCGCCTACTTTCGCTGTCACCGCTGCTCCCGTTTCTGCATTTACGATGATGCTGAAGTTTGCGTTCTGGGTCGTACCTGCTTGCGGCGCTGTTCCATCTTCCGTAGGATCAGTTGGCGGAGTCGTGTCTATTGTTACCTCAACGCTCAGTTCATTTGACGCATTGCCTGTGGCGTCTGTTGCGACAACTTCAATCACGTTAGATCCTTCCGCAAGCTTCGTAAAATCAATAGGCAGCGTCGCTTTGTCGCCAACAGCCGTTACACTTGTTCCCGACTGGAGGACGTTCGTGGCTCCTACTTTCGCAGTCACGGTTGAACCCGTTTCCGCGTTTACGATAATGTTGAAATTCGCGTTCTGCGTCGTTCCTGCTTTGTTGGCCGTTCCGTCTTCCGCCGGATCATCTGGAGATTTCGTATCCTTATTGACCGTAATTGTTAAGGTAACGGACGTGTTACCAACGGCATCTTTCGCCTCAATTACGATACTGTTCGTTCCTTCCGCCAGCTTCGTTACATCAATTGGCAGATCGGCTTTATTATTCGCCGCCGTTACTTCCGAACCAGACTGCAGCACATTCGTGCTTCCCACTTTCGCCGTCACCGTTGTTCCATTTTCAGCGGTTACGATGATGTCAAAATTGGCATTCTGCGTCGTGTTATCTTTGTTAGCCGTTCCGTCTTCGACTGGTGCAGCCGGTGGTGTTATATCTTTGGTCACAGGTACTGTCAATGTGCCAGAGGCATTCCCCATACCATCTGTTGCAACAATCTCAATACTGTTTACGCCTTCTGTGAGGAGTGAGAGATCAATAGGCAGTATTGCTTTGCCATTTGCAGCTGTCACACTTGATTGCAGAACACTGGTACCGCCTATTTTCGCTGTCACCGCTGCCCCTGATTCTGCATTTACGATGATGCTGAAGTTTGCGTTCTGGGTCGTACCTGCTTTCGGCGCTGTTCCATCTTCCGTTGGAGTACTTGGCGCAGTCGTATCTATCGCTACCGCAACGGTCAAAGCATTAGAAGCATTGCCTATCGCATCTGTTGCCACAACTTCAATCACGTTTGATCCTTCAGCGAGCTTCGTAAAATCAATAGGCAGCGTCGCTTTACCGCCAACAGCCGTTACACTTGTTCCCGACTGCAGGACGTTCGCGCCTCCTACTTTCGCTGTCACTGCTGAACCCGCTTCCGCATTTACAAAAATGCTGAAATTCGCGTTCTGCGTCGTTCCCGCTTTGTTGGCCGTTCCGTCTTCCGTTGGAACATTGGGTGGACTCGTATCCTTATTGACAGCAATCGTCAAGGCAGTGGAGGTATTACCAACAGCATCTTTCACTTCAATTGTGATACTGTTCGGTCCTTCCGCCAGCTTCGTTACATCAATCGGCAGATCGGCTTTATTATTCGCCGCCGTTACTTCCGAACCAGACTGCAGCACATTCGTGCTTCCCACTTTCGCTGTCACCTTGGCCCCATTCTCTGCGGTTACGATGATATCGAAATTGGTATTCTGCGTCGTATTTGCTTTGTCTGCCGACCCGTCTTCTAGCGGCTTGTTCGGCGCTATCGTATCTTTCGTTACGGGTACCGTCAGTGTACCTGATGCGTTTCCTGCTGCGTCCGTTACAACAACGGCGATCTGATTGGCGTTTTCAGCAAGCTTCGCCAGATCAATTGGCAGCGATGCTTTCCCATTAGCCGCTTTAACATCAGTGCCAACTTGCAGCACATTTGAAGCGCCAACTAACGCTGTCACCTTAGCATCGGTTTCGGCATTAACGACAATATTGAAATTCGTATTCTGCGTCGTTCCTGCTTTATCCGCCGTTCCGTCCTCCGTTGGTACAAGAGGTGCAATCGTGTCTTTCGTGAGCGTAACCGTTAATTCTTCGGAGAAATTGTCCGCTCCAACGGTAAAAGCAATCACAATATCGTTGCTGCCCTCTGCTAGCTTCGTGATGTCAATAGGCAGTGTTGCTTTGCCGCTTGCATCCGCAGCAACATTTGTTACTGTCTTTAAAACATTTACGCCTGCCACTTGAGCTGTGACAACCGCTCCATTGACAGCATTATTTACTTTGATGCTAAAGTTCACATTTTGCGCGGTTCCCGCTTTATTCGCCGATCCATCTTCTGTTGGCGCTTTATAAATCTCTACAATATTCGAAGCGGCCGATTGCTGCCCGTCTTTGTAGTTAACCGTATTTCCTTTTGCTTTAACTTTAAACGTATACTTGCCTGGGCCTGCTGAACGCATAGAACTCAGGAAATCTGCACTTAGCGTACTGGCACTCGTCAAAACTGCGCTGCCCCACACCGAATCATTGCGATATAGCTGTACCTCGTAGCCTGCTGCGCCTGCCACTGGATTCCAAGTCGCGATTCCGTCTTTTGACAGTTTAACGGTTGTCGCCTGACCTAATGCAGCGGATGTGTTTGTTACTTTTATTGCAAACGTCTGCGATGCTCCATTACTCGAATGAAAAGTAAACGTCTGCCATCCTTCAGCCAGTTGAGACAAAAACTCTTTTTTCAGCGTTACAACACTACCTGTCACCGTAAAATCAGTACCTTGGGTCAGTGTCGTGCCTCTGTTGCTGACAGTGATGCTCTTGAGTGTATTCGTCAAAGTCACCGGAATGTCCGCTTGCTGCATCATATTGATATTGAAGAAAGCTAAGGACGGAACCGCAGTAGAAGCAACTGTATGCCAACTATCCCCATTATCTGTCGACTCCAGATAAGTGTCATAATCTCCAGCGGCATAGAACTTTCCATTTGTGTAGGAAACGAACTGCAGTGCGTTATAATTATCCGTATCTTCTCTAACTGGCGGTAACCAAGTCACTCCATTATTCGTTGACTTATAGATCGTACCGATCTCATCTACTGCAATGAGTACACCATTCCCATAGGAGACAGAAGTAAGTTTGTAATCTGAAATCGCCGTGGGATTTACCGTCCAAGTCGTTCCATCGCTTGATGTAGCCACCGTTCCCCAGTTGCCGACAGCAACATACTTGCCATTAAAATAAATAATGGAAGTCATCGCAGGAACCAAGTTCAAATTAACCTTGGACCAATTAACACCGTCTACTGACCCTTTAATGAAGCCATCATTCCCATTTCGTCCAACGGCCACATAGCGAGATCCATCATAGATCACATTGCCAAATGATCCGCCATACGGGTATTGCCAATTCACTCCATCGGTGGAAACCACGATGCCATCATTGCCAAGCTGCATAAATACACCATTTGCATAAAAGGCATTTTGAGATGTCATTGTGGAGCCTTTAGGTTGTTGTTGAAAAGTAGTACCAGTTGCATCCGTCGACTTAAAAATACCGCCATAAGACGTCCCATCATAGCCGAATAAGTAATATTTGAAATTTACAGTGTCATATAAGCCTCCAAATATTTGGCTCGACGTGTTGCCGGCTGCTCTGAATGGACCAGACCAGGTAATACCATCAAGGGATGTATAACTTGATCCCAAAGCGTCATTGGCATAAAAACGATTATTAAGACTCAGCACAGAATTAATAAAGAATGAACCCGAAAGCTTCGTATGCTTAGTCCAAGTACTTCCATCTGTTGACGTATGTACATAACCGCCAGAATCACCGATGACGATCGCCTTGTCGCTGACCGCTATGGAAGTCAAATTATTGCTCGTCCCAATCGTCATCGACGACCAAGTTTTGCCGTCAGATGAGGTAATCACCTTGCCACCCGTCGTAACCGCGAAAAACTTATTGATCCCGTTTTGCACATAAGCAACTCTATCAATTCTGCTCGATATCGTAGAATCGCGCTGCGTCCATACGGTTCCGTCCGGAGACGTCATGACCGTCCCTTGATCTCCGACAGCAACGAATTGATTGCCACCGAATGCAACGCCGGTATAGGTCACATCCAGGCGTAATCTATCCGCGGCTATTTGCCAATCGAACCCATCGGTTGACTTCAAAATCTTGCCGTAGTAGCCCACCGCCACATACACATTACTTCCAAAAGCGGCGCCTGTTATAGGCTCGTTCGGAATTACGCTGTGCTGATCACCTGGCTGCTGAGTTGCGGCCATTGTCTTTTGCCCCAGCATCGTTCCAAAAACGAGCAAGAAACAAATGAGCATAATGCCTGCTCTTTGTAGATTTTTTAACAAATTATCCCTCCTCAACGATCTGTCAATAATAAAATGCATGACCAGTAAAGCTTATCATACGGACTTCTATTTTCACATGATAATAAGATTAAAATGATTGCATTATTTCCACTAGAAACATAGATTGTCAAATATTATTCGCAATTAAAAAAACCGAGCATGGGTATGCATCGGCGGCTTTTTATCAGTATCAAATTAACGCAAGTTTGTACTCTTCTATCAGTTCAATATTTCTCTTCTGATCCCTCGCGTAATCCTTAATCATCTGCTTAATATTCGGATAGAGAACTATGCTGTCCAGTTCAGAAAATGAAACCCATCTGACACCGGTTTGATTCTCATCGGGATTCGCCGGGAGAGACGGCCTGGAACCTTCTTTTATCTGGCAATCAAACATCAAACTTAAGCAGTGCGGCGAATTGCTTTCATACGTTGTAATTAAATGCGGAACATGTTCGGAAACAAAGGCAAGCGGCCCTACTTCTACATCCACAGCAGCTTCTTCCAAAGCCTCTCGCTTCACTGCTTCTATGACGGACTCCCCAGCCTCCACGCCACCTGCCGGAAGGTTGTAATGAATCCCGTTTTTATCCTCAAATTGTATAAGCAGAACAGCATCATTTTCGATAATAAGCGCACACGCTCTTACCCGGATTGGATAAGTCAATCTAATCATCGCCTTTCGATAGGTATCGTACACAGCTACTGCAGAACTTGATTTTCAGGTAAATGAAAGACGGAGATGACCCCCTGAATGTGATAAGCAACCTTCACCTCTGTTACAAAACACAGAACCGCACTCGTTGGCCGATCGCGAACCGCAATCATGGTCATCCCCAAAACTTCAGCATGCATACGCACAATATAGTGAAACTTCGTCGTTCCGTCGATGCTTAATGCTTCAATTGTATGTTGAGCAATCTTAATATCCTGCTCGCTTAACCCTTTTTCGAAAATGGACGAAATATCGTGCAATAAATCGGGGAACTCATCTATTTCAACCCTTGTCCCGGCGACTGCTTCATCCTCTAGCATATCAGGATTTCCAGATAATTGCTTTACGTTATTTTTGAATCCGGACATTGCCATATAGATCTTCGTGAAAAATGAATTTAACATATTGGATTGCCCCTCCCGTTTGCTGAGTGCAACTTTGTTACTTGTGCGTCTCGTAGCCAATTTGGAACAGTATTAGATATATTGTTTGGATAGTAAAAAAAGAAGCTGTTTCCTAAGCAGAACAATCTGCCGTATGGACATTCTCTTTTCGTTAAGTTAATGCCTTCTCAAATCTTTAAGCATAAAGTAATAAAGGAAGTACAAGGCACTATTTGAGCTAAAATAGTCATTTTGAAGGTCTAGACGGAACTACAGGGCTTTGATATGAACGCACTCTGTCAAGCCCCCATTTTAGTACGAGAGTAATTGAGTGTTTTTTGTAAGCAAATAACTCGGCACAGGAGCAAAATGCAAGCAACGGCTAGCATCCTGATATTCGCGGGCTGGTTACCGCAGTTAATGACTTTCGTTAAGAAGAGCTTCCTGTAAACTATTGTCGCACGCAGCTATTAGCAAACCTATAGTTGTGCATAAGGCCTCACACGGACTCTCTTCAACCCCTACTTTGCTCCTGGGCCCAATTATTGCTTTTGTTTCACCATACTTAGGTATCTTATTCCTGCTAAAGTATCGACTGTCAAGGCCGCGAAGCGCAACGTTTAGCCTTGACAGCTCGGATGATTTGAAGACTATGTCTTGTCCCAGCCTGTCGGCTGGGCACTCTAAACCCTGTTGTCGGTTTTAGGCCGTTACAGATCGTTCGACTTTACACGCGATTTCCCAGATGAATCCGACTAGTTCTCGCGCAACTGCTGTTACAGCTACATTAGATTCTTTTCCACGGTACACAAGTTTACAGTATTTGCTGTTCAGCCGTATTTGCGCTCTCCATGAGACAGCCAGAAGTTCGCCTTCCTGACCTTCCATTCGTTTTCTAAGTTCCCTGCCTATCGATGGCTTATGACGATAACTCCAACTTGATTCGACCAAAGTGCGACGAACTCCACGATTACCCGCCTTGGTAATACTTCCTCTTCGCGTACTAAGTCCTGTAGAATGCTCTCGTGGGACCAGGCCAAGGTAAGCCATGAGCATGGCAGGATTTCGGAAACGTGTAAAACAACCTATTTCAGCAACAAGCGTAAGCGCCGAGATGATGGCTACCCCTTTTAATACCTGAAGTGCTTTAACGACTGGACCCAAAGCCCCTTTTTGAGCATATTGAATAATGCTCGCTTCCAGACGTTGAAGGCGACTTTCGGATTCATGAATCGCCTGCAAATATTCTTGAAACATGAGCTGATCAGATTCTCTTTCCCATTTCAAGCTGGTCAACCACTCTCTGTAATTTCGTGTCCAACGATTTTTGATGGCAGGTGGATGAGAAATTTGACGCCGCAGAAGTAACTTTAATACCCGCTGGCGATCTCGATGGAGATCCTCTTTCGCATCCTCTCTTGAGCGAACAAGATCGCGAAGAGCTTCTTGTTCAGGAGTTGGTACGTGCACAGCTGTTAGTTCTCCCGCGCGAAACAGTGTAGCAAGACGAAGGGCATCTCGTTTATCTGTCTTAATTTGATCGCCTGTCCGGACTGGAATGAGGGAAGGGGCGATAACTTTACAAGTAATACCGAGCGCAGTTAGCCAGTGAAAGAGTACATAACCCGTTGGGCCAGCTTCGTAACAAACTTCTAAGTTTTCAGCATTGCCGAGTTGTCTCATTATTTTCTTTACGAACTCCAGTTTATGAGGGAAGTGCCCAACGAAGCGAGGTTCGTCGCGTCCAGCGTCTGCAACAGCAACAGAAATCTTGTCTTTAGATACGTCTAAACCTATGAATTTTGTGGTATGCTTCATATTAACAGCTCCTATTTTGCTTATTAGCTCTGGATTGGTATGGATTGATTGTTCATTACCAGTTTAGCCTACGATTCAGCAAATATTAGGGGCTGTTGTGCGTTCATCATAACTATTTATGTTTTAAACCTCACATATGGACTGAGATAGGCGAAATAGAGGATCATAGTTCCCGTTCTCTGAGGGAATCGGTAAATTTAAAAGTAATAGAGGAATGTAGTTCCGCTAAGGTCAGTGCTATACTACCAACCCTGTAAGCCATCTCATCTCCATAATGTTGCGAAGAAATAACTCCCAGACAAAAAAAGGAACCCAGCCAACGGGGCCGGGTTCAAAAAGTTTATATTAAAAAGGGGGTCTTGGTTATTATATTACCCTCCAAACATTATGGAACCATAACAGGAATATTTCATTTATGTTACAAAATAGAAAACGCTTTATTCTTTTCCTCTTTAAGCACTTCTATACGCTTTTTTAGGCTTCTATACGTTTCTATACGTTTCCATACGCTCTTACACGCCTCAAAACGCTTCTACACGCTCCCCCTGCTCATTTTGTAGACTTCTCAGAATTTGTGTTTAATCTGTAAATCGCCCAAAAAGGGTTGCACCTTTCCCCCTGCTAGCATATAATAGTAATAATTAAATTAGAATTATTATAAATAAGGAGGGACCGTATGAATACCGAATACGACTACCACCATCTTCGTCACGTAAAAAAACAAACAAAATCCAGAAAAACATTGTGGGTAACCCTTCTGCTAACTGCCTTTTTCACCATTGTAGAAATCGTCGGCGGAGTGCTCTCCAATTCGCTCGCGCTGCTCTCGGATTCGGCCCATATGATCTCGGACGTCATCGCTCTGGGCTTAAGCATGATTGCCCTGCATCTTGCAACCCGGCAGCCGAATGCCCGATTCACGTTCGGGTTCCTGCGGTTTGAGATCATCGCTTCATTCCTAAACGGCCTCGCCCTCTGCGTGATCGCCTTGGGAATCTTCATCGAGGGCATTCAGCGCATGATTCATCCCCAGCCGATCCAGCTTGGCCTTATGTTAGGGATTGCTTCGATAGGTTTCATCGTCAACCTGGTGCTCACCTTGGTGCTCCATAACAGCGTGAAGGAAGAGGATAATCTGAATGTCAAAAGCGCCCTCTGGCACTTTTTTGGCGATTTGCTCAGCTCGGTTGGCGTCATCGTATCATCCATTATTATTTATTACTCTGGATTGCTCATCTTCGACCCACTCATCTCCATGGTGATTGGCGGCATTATTTTCATCGGCGGCAGCAAAATCATTCGTGAATCGTACCTGATTCTCATGGAATCCGTGCCGGAGCGTTATAACCTGGACGAAATTCGCAAGCAGATTGCCTCTGTGGAGGGTGTAGAAGATGTACATGAAATGCATCTTTGGGCCGTTTCGACGGACCATTATTCCTTAACAGCCCACGTGTTCATCAGTCCGAACATTCAACCGTTTTGCGTCATTCTGGCCATCAATGAAACGCTCAAAAGCAAATACGGCATCGAGCATGCCACGATTCAAATTGAGCATGCCGAAATCAATCCGCATGGGGAGTACGGTAAAGCTTTCTTGAAGCACCAAAACAGTTTGAACTCCGCTTCCAGCAGCTCCCTACCACTCCTTTAATCCAAAAAAAGATAAGACCATCGATCTCTCCCCCAAGTGATCAATGGTCTTTCTTATTTTCCTGAAGATTTCCGTACGATCATCTCTAGATCAATAAACAGTTCATGCCCTGTCACACGTGGCAAGTATTCCTCCAGCAGCTGCGTGTTCTCCTCGTCCAACTCTTCCCCAATCTGCCGCATGAGAAAGGCCGCAACCAAGCTGGTTTGCAAATCAACCGGCATCTCAAAGCTGGTGATAGACGGATAGCTCGACTTCGAGAAAAACTCATTATCCATCCCAATGAGCTGTATCTCTTCGGGTACGGATATCCCACGTTCGTGGCAAAGGGCCAGAAGCTCAAGCGCCAAAGCATCATTAAACGTATAGATCCCGATAGGCCGCAAATCCCCGCTTAAGCGCAGCGCTTCATCAAGTGTACCGGCAATTCCAAGCTCGCCTGCATCCAAAAGCGCATGCACGGTCGACTCCCCACGATCGCTTAGCCCAGCCATAAATCCTTGGATACGTTGTTCGTTAGCTCCCATTCCTTTGCTTCTGCCTGCATAAATCACGGAGCGGCAGCCGTTCGCCAGAAAATGCTGAACCGCCTCCGAAGACGCTTTCGCAAAATCCAAGTTAACCGCCATTTTGACGATTTCGTTCGGCCAGCCCCACCCATTGAAGATGACAAGGGGCGTGCCCTCTCCGACTAACTGCTGCGTAGAGTGCATGCTCATCGCCAAACCATGGCTGACCAAACCGTCTACTCTGCGCTGTAATAAATGCTCCAGATGGCGCTGTTCAATCTCCGGATCCATACCGGCCGCCGAGAAGATGGACAAATGGTAGCCAAAATGATGCACCTTCTGCTCCAGGTTCTCCGCAAAACGTCCATAATAGCCGCCAAAATGCGGAATAATCAACCCGAGCTCATAGGACCTGCGGCGGCTCAAATTCGTCGCCATCACATTCCGGCGATAGCCTAACCGAACAACGGCTTCTTCCACCTTGCGGATCGTTTCGGGCGCCATCGGCACCTTTCTGCGATTGATAACATTCGATACGGTAGCAATGGAAACGCCGGCTTCCGAAGCCACATCGACAATTGTCGGCTGTTTACTTTTATTCACATGATTTCCCTCATTTATGAATCGCTTTAATTTATTCTATCGAACAGCCAATCTCTCGTCAATTAGAACAGTAAAAGTAAATTTTCCAGAGATTGACCAATCGATTCAAGTTTCATCCTGACAGTCCTTATGTGTGTAACCGCATTGTATAAAATACAACGAGAACACGCTACAGACGTACTCATTCTTCTTTTGGTTGGATGAAATCCAACTACAATGGTTAAAAAGCCTCTAAATCCATTCAAAATATATAGCTTTGCTGGATTCTGTCCAATCAAATAGGCATTTAGGTATCTAAAATCGCCTTTTCGTTGGAATTCATCCAATGAGCTTGGCTTAGACACCTCCTACTAAAATCAAAAAAACTTGACCGCAACAACGGCCAAGTTTCCATTCATTCCTCATGATGCCCGATCAGGGAAATAATCTGCTTTTTCAACTTCAGGAAAGACTCCGAATCCTTCACATCTTCCACGTCACGCAAACCGGGTGGAATGACGACTTCCTTCCGGATTGTGCCCGGATGCGCCTGCATCACATACACACGCTGGGAAAGGAAGATCGCTTCCTCGATATCGTGCGTGATGAACACGACGGTCGTCTTCTCCTTCTCCCAGATGCGCAGCAGCAGCTCTTGCATCGAGTTTTTGGTCTGCGGATCGAGCGCTCCAAAAGGCTCATCCATGAGCAGCACTTCCGGATTGTTGGCGAGTGCTCTTGCGATCGCCACCCGCTGCTTCATCCCGCCGGAGAGCTCCTTCGGCAGCGATCTGGCGAACTTTTGCAAGCCGACAAGCTCCATGAAGTGATCGGAAATGGCTCTTTTTTCGAAAATAGGAACACCCTTCAGCGTCAATCCGAACTCGATGTTTTCCCGCACGGAAAGCCACGGAAACAGCGTGTAGGATTGGAACACCATTCCGCGATCAGCGCCAGGTCCATCAATCTCATGCCCCGAAATGCTCAGAGATCCTGTCGTCATCGTCTCTAGACCGGCAACAATTCGCAAAAGAGAGGACTTCCCGCAGCCGGAAGGACCAACGAAACTCACAAATTCATGTGCATCCACATGGAAGGAAACTCTGTCTAGCGCTACGAACTGCGACTTCTTCGAACTGTACACTTTCGTTATATCGGAAGCTGTAATTTTGCTCACTCGTAACTCTGTTTCATGCAAAGGTTCATTATGTAGGGCTTGTTGTGCTCGCATCAGTTAACGCCCTCCTTCCAGCCATGGGAAAAATCTGCGGTGACAATAAGCAAAGGTACGGTCCGTCATCAATCCGAGCAAGCCAATAGCGATAATACCCACGAAGATTTGATCCGTATTCAGGAACCTTTGCGCCTTCATGATGGAGAACCCCAGCCCGCTGCTTGCCGCAACCAGCTCTGCCACCACAAGATAGGTCCATGCCCAGCCAATAATTAAACGTAAGGTGTTCATCAAATCAGGCAGCAGCGCAGGGATCAACACTTTCTCAATGGCTTGCCAGCGATTAGCGCCAAGGGTGTACGAGGTTTGCAGCAAATCGTTCGACACCGATCGCGTATTGTCTGCCACCATCAGCATGAGCTGGAAGAAGCAGCCGATGAAAATGACGATGACCTTCGCCCACTCCCCGATTCCGGCCCAAACCATAATCAGCGGAATGAACGCCGTAGCCGGCATATAGCGAATGAATTCGGTCGGCGGAACGAGCAGCGCTTCTGCAAAACGAAACGTACCCGCCAGAATCCCAAGCGGAATCCCAAGCAAACAAGCAAGTAAAAATCCCGCGCCTACTCGGAAAATACTAATGCCAACATGATGCCAAAAAGTGGAACTCTGCAGCTGAATGGCAAATTGGCGAAGCACTTGATCCGGTGTCGGCAAAAAGGTTCGATTAACCAAATTGCCATAGCTGAGCACACTCCAAAAGACGAGTGCCAAACATATAATGAGAACAATGCCTGAAACATACGTTTTACGATTGATGTCGCCTCGTATGGCAAACAACTTGGATTTGCGTCTTTTTTTCATAGCCGTTTCCATAGAGCACCTCTCACTCACCTGTTATTTCTTTCGCTCTTTCATCACTTCTTCGACAAAGTGTCCGTCCAAGAAGCTCTCTGCTTTCGGGATGGTGCTAAGCATATCCAAGCTTTTCAAGAACTCGGCTGTTTTCTGCGATGTGTAATGCAGGGAGCTGTACGAATCACCTTTTTGGAAGGCTTTCACATTATCGTCTAACTGGAATATTTTCACGCTGTCGACTCCAGCTTTGTATTCGACCACCGGCGTCTCGGCCGCCTTCGCCATAATTTGTAGCGACTCTTCCGGATTAGCTTTCCAGTAGTCCAGCGCATCGAACCAGGCATTCAGAATTTTCTTCACGTCTTCCGGACGATTTTTGGTAATTTCTTCTTTAAACACGAGCAAGTCAGGAATGAGTCCAGGCGTATCCTTGGAGGAAAATAACAGCTTGCCTTTGCCCTCTTGAATCGCTTTGCTCAGGAATGGTTCCCACAGTACGGCACCATCCAGGTTGCCTGAGATGAAAGCAGGTCCTGCATCGTTCACTGTCATATTGGTGTAAGAGACGTCTTTCTCAGCAAGGCCGGCCTTCTCAAGCGCCGTTAGCATGAGCAGGTGATCAACCGTTCCTAGCTCCGTTGCTACTTTTTTCCCTTTTAAATCCTGCAGCGAATTGATGTTAGGTTTGACTACGACGCCATCTCCACCATTGGAGTTATCGTTCACAAGGACCGCCTTGAGTGGAATCCCTTTGCTTGCAGGAGCAAGCGTATCACTTAAAGTTTGGCTATTCGCATCAACTTTGCCGGACGCAAGGGCAGATAAGGAGTCACTGTACACGGGGAACCAAACAAGATCGACCTTTACGCCATTTTTCTCAAAGAACCCTTTTTCCTTCACCAAATACCAAACAAACCAGCCCGGCCATGGACTTAGCGCCAATTTGATGGGTTGATCACTGCCACCTGCTGCCTTACTTGCTGCCTCTTTGCTCGTGCATCCGCTCACGACTGTAAAAGCGAGTAACAACGCCATCATCAGAAATACCATTCTTTTTCTCATTCTGATTCTCCCTCTCCATTTAAACTGGTAAAAAGAAAAACCCGGAACGATATCATATTCTGATATCCTCCCGGGCTTTTATCCCTCCGTGTGCACGATGACCTTCACCGTGTGTCTTCTCTTGGACCAGACCGACAGCCTTCATCTGCCGCGGAACCCTAGAAAACAAGTTTGCTATGAGGTTGTAACTAACTCTTACATTTGTCTATATCATACTTACATCCTAGACTTATGTCAATATACATAACACAAATAATTATTTTGTTGTCAAATCAGTTAATTGTGTAATAATATATTACATAATAACAACGAGTTTGGAGGTGCAGACGATGTATTCGATTCATTTCCACTTAAGTATGTTAGATATCACAATGGCAGCTGCGTCAAAAAATGAAACCATCCCTGCTGCAGCACCAAGTCAGGAAGAACTGGCCATCAAGCATCCTCTCCAGACCTCCCCTATAGATAACGCTGATTGGGCGGAGACGAACGCGCTTCCCCCGGCAAATTAACCCCTGTATGCACAAAAGCCCGACACCCTGTCGCTCAGGGTATCGGGCTTTATTCTTAACTCTTACACACCTAACCATTTCTTGAATAAATGTTTCGTTGTGTCTGCATTCAATGCTGCGATGGAAGTCGTCAGCGGAATGCCTTTCGGACAAGAGCGTACGCAGTTCTGCGAATTACCGCAGCCTTCGATACCGCCATCTGTCATCAGCGCATCCAAACGCTCGTCTTTGTTCATTTCACCTGTTGGATGAGCATTGAACAAACGAACTTGAGAAAGCGCGGATGGTCCGATGAAAGAGTTCTTGTCATTTACGTTCGGACAAGCTTCCAGACATACGCCGCAAGTCATGCACTTGGACAACTCGTATGCCCATTGACGCTTCGACTCGGCCATACGCGGTCCTGGACCAAGATCGTACGTTCCGTCGATTGGAACCCATGCTTTGACTTTCTTCAAAGCGTTGAACATGCGTCCACGGTCGATGACAAGGTCACGCATAACAGGGAACGTGCTCATCGGAGCTACGCGAACCGGCTGCTCCAGCTTATCGATCAAAGCCGAACAAGCTTGGCGCGGCTTACCGTTAATGACCATGGAGCAAGCTCCACAAACTTCTTCCAGACAGTTGGATTCCCAACAAACTGGCGTTGTTTTATCACCACGCGCGTTTTTTGGATTACGTTGCACTTCCATCAAACCGCTGATGACGTTCATATTGGGACGATAAGGAACTTCAAATTCCTCGGTATAAGGCTTAGAATCCGGACTCTCTTGACGAGTCACGATAAACTTCACGGTTTTCTGTGCGCTTAGTGTCTCAGCCATGATTAATGTCCTCCCTTTTTCTTCTCCGTGGAGTAATCACGTTTCCGCGGTGCAATCAAAGATACATCAATGTCTTCATAGCTGATTTTCGGACCTTCCGGCGTCCAATCGGCAATCGTTGTTTTCATGAAATTGTCATCATCACGTTCAGGGAAGTCAGGCTTGTAGTGCGCGCCACGGCTCTCGTTACGCATTAATGCACCCACCGTCATCGCTTCAGCAAGCTCGAACATGTTCCAGAGTTGGCGTGTGAACGCTACCCCTTGGTTGTTCCAACGAGCTGTATCTGTAATGTTGATGTTGTTGTATCTTTCTTTCATGTCTTTGATTTTATTGATTGTATCTTCAAGACGATCATTGTAACGAACAACCGTCATATTCGCATTCATCATGTCGCCAAGTTCTTTGTGCAGAACATAGGCATTTTCTGTCCCGCTGTTCATTTTGAGCAAGCTCTCGTAGCGGTCTTGGTGACGTTTCTTCTCACGATCGAACACGATGGAAGACGTATCATCCGCATGTTTCTCTAGGCCGCGAATATACTCAACCGCTTTAGGACCGGAGACCATACCGTCATAGATCGCCGAAACAAGGGAGTTCGCGCCCAAACGGTTTGCACCGTGATGCTGATACTCACACTCACCTGCAGCGAACAAGCCCGGGATGTTCGTCATCATGTTGTAGTCAACCCACATACCGCCCATGGAATAGTGAACCGCAGGGAAAATCTTCATTGGGATTTTACGCGGATCATCGCCCATGAATTTCTCGTAGATTTCCATGATACCGCCAAGCTTGATATCAAGCTCTTTTGGATCTTTATGAGAAAGGTCAAGGTAAACCATGTTTTCGCCGTTAATACCAAGCTTCTGATCGATACATACGGAGAAAATTTCACGCGTTGCGATATCACGAGGCACCAAGTTTCCGTACGCCGGATATTTCTCTTCAAGGAAGTACCAAGGCTTCCCGTCTTTGTAAGTCCAAATACGACCGCCTTCCCCACGTGCGGACTCTGACATCAAGCGAAGCTTGTCATCGCCAGGAATCGCCGTCGGGTGAATTTGAATCATTTCACCATTCGCATATTTAACGCCTTGTTGGTAAACAGCGCTTGCTGCCGTACCTGTGTTAATAACGGAGTTCGTTGTTTTACCAAAGATAATACCAGGGCCGCCTGTTGCCAAAATAACAGCGTCAGCCGGGAACGTTTGGATCTCCATGCTGCGCAAATCTTGAGCCGCAATACCACGGCAAACATTCTCGTCATCCAGAACGGAGCCAAGGAATTCCCAGTGCTCGAACTTCGTTACGAGACCAGCTGTTTCCCAGCGGCGTACTTGCTCATCAAGTGCATACAGAAGCTGTTGCCCTGTTGTTGCACCCGCAAATGCCGTACGGTGATATTTCGTTCCGCCGAAACGACGGAAATCAAGAAGACCTTCCGGTGTACGGTTGAACATAACACCCATACGGTCCATCAAGTGAATGATGCCTGGTGCTGCATCACATAATGCTTTAACTGGCGGTTGATTCGCCAAGAAATCTCCACCGTAAACGGTATCGTCAAAGTGCTCCCACGTGGAGTCCCCTTCACCTTTTGTATTCACCGCACCGTTAATGCCGCCTTGCGCACATACGGAGTGGGAACGTTTAACAGGAACCAAGGAGAACAATTGCACGTGAACTCCGGCCTCCGCTGCTTTAATTGTCGCCATGAGTCCCGCAAGGCCTCCGCCGACGACGATGATTTTCGAATTAGCCACTTCTGTTCACCCTCCCTTAATGCCCCGAATGCGCTTCTACCGGAACTTGAAATTGCGTATCTGTAAATGCAGTCAAAGACATAATAAACATCACGGACATCACCACGAACAATACCATCCAAATAATGGAGGAGTAACGTTGTGCGCGAGGTCCAACCGTAATTCCCCAGCTTACAAGGAATGACCATAAACCGTTGCAGAAATGGAATGTCGCTGAAACGATACCAATCACATAAACCGTAAACATAACTGGATTCGTCGCAATGTCATGCATTGTCATGCCGAGATTTTCGTGTGCAACATTGCCCAGTGCAACTTGCAGACGAGTCTCGAACAAATGCCACGCTACGAACAGGAACGTAATAACGCCGGTTACCCGTTGAAGCATAAACATTTGGTTACGGAAATAGCTGTAGTTCGAGACGTTATTACGTGCTTGATAAGCCACATAAAGTCCATAAACGGCATGGTAAAGAAGCGGAAGCCAGATGCCCACGATTTCTAACAGCAGGACCAACGGCAGACCGTTCAACCAGTTAATTTGATCCACGAATGCTTCAGGACCCTTCGTTGCTTCATAGTTAGTGAGCAAATGCTCAATAAGGAAGAAGCCCACTGGAATTACACCAAGCAAAGAGTGGATCTTTCGAAAGTAATACGAATTACCCATAATGTAACCAATTCCCCCCTCAACAAAATTTCATAAATACCATCCGACATGTTCTGACAAAACAAGCCACATACCATTCTACTCTCGCCGCAAACGAGCGTCAACCCATAATCATCCACGCCTATTTTACACCTAATTAGTAAGCGAATATACACGGTCGTCCAATAAATGTGAATAAAAAGTGACATGTACATCGTACCTCTTCTACGCTTATAATGGAAGTGCCGTTTTTTTATATATACTTATAACTAATTTGCATATACGAATGAATACGGAGATGAAAAAAACATGGAACTCTTGGATGTTTTCGCTGTTGTTGTCGAACAAGTGAGCCTGAATAAAGCGTCACAGCTGCTGAATATCTCACAACCGGCTCTTTCACGCAAAATCATGAAGCTGGAAGAAGAACTCGGCGTGGAGCTATTCATCCGCAAAGGAAAACGTCTTGAGCTGACCAAAGCAGGTCAGATCTGCTACGATCATGCGCTCGAGCTTCGCCACGTGGAACGGAAATTCAAGCAAACCCTTCAAATGTACAAAGCTGCAGGCACGCATTCTTCGATTACGGTTGGCGCCAGTTTAACAACTTTGCAGGCTACACTGCCGGATCTGATAACAGATTACTTGCAGGTTTATCCGCTCACAGAGATTAAACTGCTTACAGGCAAAACGCATGAAATCGTGACCATGGTCAAAGAAAATAAAGTCGACATCGGTATCGTCGCTTCCCAAATCAATGCATCAAGCCTGCACTGCGAGCCGTTGTTCGATGATCATCTTTGTCTGGTGCTTCCGCTGGGGCATCCATTCATTGATCGAGCCCAAATTACGATGAGCGATTTGAACGATCTGCCGATGATCCTTTTCTCCAAAGGCACCTGGTATCGCATCCTGATGGATGAGCTCTTCCATCGGTATACGATTTTTCCTAATGTCCAAATGGAAATCGATTCTTTCGAGGCGATCATTCGGCTCGTATCTACCTGCAAAACCGCGACGCTGCTTCCTAAGTCGTATCTGCGAGAAGATTTGATTCAGAATAATGAGTTAATTCTGCGCTATTTAGTAGAACTAGAGCAAACGAAGCGAACCACTTCGCTGATCTACTCGGACCAGGCAACTGACAACCCGGAGTCCCTTAAATTCATCGAACAAACGATCAACTACTTTGCCAAACACAAATAAACCTCCAATTCGCTCGGCATATCGAGCAAATTAGAGGTTCTATGCTAATAGACAAACTTATAACCCACGCCCCAGACCGTTCGGATCCGCCTAGGCTCTTTGGGATTGTCTTCGATTTTTTTGCGAAGATTGGCAATATGCACATCAATCGCACGATCGGTGACATAGGAATCGAAGCCCCGGACGGTTTGCAATAAATCTTCTCGCGTGTACACGCGACCAGG
This sequence comes from Paenibacillus sp. P36, assembly GCF_045866505.1. Taxonomy (NCBI): domain Bacteria; kingdom Bacillati; phylum Bacillota; class Bacilli; order Caryophanales; family Paenibacillaceae; genus Paenibacillus; species Paenibacillus sp. P36. The sequence goes on along the minus strand of NZ_AP038372.1, from coordinate 1,479,964 downwards.
ATGATTGACGAAACATTTCATAATTTCAAATTCCGAATACGTCGTCTCGACCAGCTGCCCCTGAACAATCATCGAACGGGTTTGAAGATCGAGGGTAATCTTGTTTTTATCCGCGAGCAGCGCCTCATCTGTTTCTGGCTTTGTATCGTAGCGTACCGCCTGGTTCATACGTGTGTTGTCACCCGCATTTTGATACAAATTGGAACGACGAATCAAAGCATGGACTCTAGCGCTCATTTCATGCATGCTGAACGGCTTACACATATAGTCATCGGCTCCAGCCCCCAGCGCAGCCACCCGTTCAACCACTTTATTTCTCATCGAGACAATCATGATCGGCACACTCAACGTAGTTCGCACCTGTCTGCACAGTTCAAGTCCGTCCATATCCGGCAGCATAAGATCCAGCAAAATGACGTCAGGAGCAAATGGTTTAACCGCTTCAATCCCCTTTTGCCCCGTCTCCATTCGAATGACTTCAAAGCCTTCTTCACCCAAATACATGGAGATCATATCGCCGATCATAGGATCGTCTTCGATTATTAATACTTTGTACATTCGGAGTCCACCTTCGCCTCGAAATTCTCTCGTTGAGACTTACAAGACGGAACCATCAGCTTCCGGCCCGTCCGACTTCACTTCAAGTCCCAGCTTTTTCGCTACAAAAGCCGTTGTGCTTGCCTGGAACAGGATGGTGATCAGCACAGCCATAAAAGTCACACTCGCTATGAGATCACTGTGCGCAATCCCCATGCCAGCCACCATTCCGCATAAAGCCGCTGGAATGACACCTGTTTCACGAACCCAGAACATAAATAAAATCTCATTCCATTTCCACTTCGCTTTACGATCCGGCCACGTACAGATCAACACCGTCAGCGGACGTGCGATAAAAATAAATACGAAGATGACACCCAAACTCGTCCAAAAATGCTCGAGGATGACCGGGAAATTCACTTGGCTTCCCAGAAGAATAAAAATTAGCATTCGCATGATAATCGTAATATTTTCGGAAAAATGCTCCATTTCATGGCGCTTATCTTCCAAATCGAGCTTGAACGTGCCGGCGTTCCCCCAGATCAGTCCCGCTGTAAAAGTCGCCATAAAGCCGCTAACACCTAGCATTTCTCCTGCGATATATGCTCCTAACGAAGTAACGACCATCGCAATCGTTGCATAATCCTTCAACATGCCAAGTTTCATGTGGGCGGTAAGAAAGGTCATCGCATAGCCGATAACAGCCCCAAGCAGAAGCCCTCCGAGTGCCGTTTTAACAAAATCAAGTGTGCTTGAAAGAAGCGAAACTTCCTGCGTGCCCAGGATGACAGCAATTAGCGAAAATGTCAGAATGGACGCCGTCGCATCATTAAAAGCCGATTCACTTTCAACGGTCTCTCTGACTTTGCGGCGGATTTTCACTTGTTTAAATACCGGAATGAGCGTTGCCGGATCTGTTGATGCAATAATTGCCCCAAGGAGCAAAGCATACAACCATGGCAGCTCCAGAAGGAAATGCGAAGCCGCTGCAACGGCCACGCAGGTGATGATCACACCGGGAATGCTAAGCATGCCGACTGTAACCCAGACTTGCCGCAAACCGGTGAGCTTGATGTTGCGTCCCCCGTCAAAGAGAATTAGCGCGGAACCGATAACGAGAATGAATTGATTCGTAAACGAGGCGCTTGGCTCATAAATCCAGTGGAAAGCTTGTCCCGCGATCATTCCTGCTACAAGAAACATGGCAACATCAGGAAGTTTAAGCCAATTGGCCGCCTTCCCGAACAACATCCCTAATCCGAAAATGAGCACGAGCAGCACAATGACATGTTCGATGAGCTGAGAGGTTGAATTCTCCATCTTATCGGATAACTTCACTTTCAAATTCTTCGATTTGATCGTTCGTTCCGATGATCACCATGATATCATTTTCGTTCACCACATCAGTAGCGGTAGGCGCGATAATAACACCTGTTTGCTTGTTAACCGCCACCACACTGCAGCCGTATTTGGCACGTGGATCTAATTGTTTAATCGTAAGACCACATAACCTTTTCGGCACGGAGAGCTCTGCAATCGTATAATCTTTGGAAATTTCAATATAATCCAATAAATTCGGTGAATTGAGCTGATGAGCTACGCGTATCCCCATGTCACGCTCCGGATAAATGACGCGGTCAACCCCTAGCTTCTGCAAAACTTTCCCATGCAATTCAGACAGGGCTTTGGCTACCACCTTTTTAACCCCTAAATCTTTCAAGACAATTGCTGTTAAAATACTGGACTGAATGTCGTCCCCGATCGCTACGACTGCGCAATCAAAATTACGCACTCCCAGAGACTTCAGCACATCTTCATCCGTGGCATCCGCCACAACGGTATGCGTAAGCTCATGGCTCATTTCGTCTACCGCTTCCTCATCCTTATCGATGCCAAGCACCTCATTGCCCAGCTTAATAAGCTCTTTGGAAATGCTGGCTCCGAATCGCCCAAGCCCGACTACCACATATTGCGTTTTCTTCATTTGTTAAGCTTCCCCTATCCAATCGTGATTTTACCCTCTGGGTATCTATATAATTCCTTCTCTTGTTTCGGCTGAAGCGCATAAGCGAGCGTGATCGGGCCAAGGCGCCCGGCAAACATCGTCAAGCTGATGAGAATTTTACCGAAAAGTGTTAAATCGGGCGTGAGTCCCATCGTCAGTCCTACCGTCGCGAACGCGGAAGTGACTTCAAACAAGATTTTGAGCAGCTGTGAATCTTCCGTGGTCGATAGCAGCATGGTAACCGTAATGACCAGAAATAAGGCAATCATCGTTAACGTAATCGCTTTAAGGATACGGTCCTTTGCCAAACGGTAGCGGAAAATGACAATATCCTCTTTCCCACGGATCATCGTGACAATGGCTGCGATCAAGATGGTAAAGGTCGTTGTTTTGATACCGCCGCCTGTGGAACCTGGAGATGCCCCGATAAACATGAGAATGACCATGAAAAATTGCGTAGCTTGACGAAGCGCGCCAATATCCACTGTATTCGGTCCTGCGGTCCTCGGCGCGACGGATTGAAAGAAGGAAGCTAGTATTTTGCCGCCTAAATCAAGCGAACCTAAAGTTCTGTTATTTGTATATTCGAATATAAAGATGATAAGAGCTCCTGCAACGATAAGAAGGCCGGTCATGCTTAGTACAACCTTGGAGTGCAAAGAGAGCTTCCTTGTTTTGCGATAATCCATTGCATCCGACATCACAATAAAGCCTAATCCCCCTAAGACAATAAGAGCCATCGCGACAAAGTTAACAACAAAATCGTCTGCATATCCTGTAAAGGAAACGAAAGGAGCATCGACTGTGCCGAATAAATCAAACCCTGCATTGTTAAACATGGAGATCGCGTGCCAAATGCCGAAATACAGTGCTTTAGAGAAGCCGAGGTCAAAGCTCCAACGGATCGTGAAAATAACGGCCGCAATTGCTTCAATGGATAAGGAGTAAATAATCACTTTACGGATCAAACGGACAATGCCTTCCATGCTCCCTTGATTGAAAGCCTCTTGAAGCACCAACCGTTCCTTGAGGGTAATTTTCTTGCGGAAAACAAGGGCAAGCAGTGTAGCCATCGTCATAAACCCTAATCCGCCAATCTGAATTAAGGAGACGATGACGATCTGTCCGAACATGGTATACGTACTTCCCGTATCAACAACAACGAGTCCTGTCACGCAAGTCGCAGAAGTTGAAGTAAACAGCGCATCAATAAATGGGACGGATTGACCGGTCGCTGAAGCAATCGGCAGTGTGAGGAGCCCTGCTCCGATAAAGATGATGACGGCGAAGCCAAGAACCAGAATCTGTGGCGGTGTCATCTGCCAAACACTTATTTTTTTACGCATAGAACCTCGTTCCCCGTTCATCTATAGTCATTCGGCTTCACTTGCAAATATAGGTATTATATAACTGTTTGATTTGTATTTCCACCTAAAATTCGCATTCTTGTAAAACTCATGGTAACGTGGAAATGAAGGTTTCATACTCGTGAATTCAGAAGGGAATTGAATGATGCCAAGGCCGAAATTTAACCGATTTCTCCTCCTCCTAGCCTGTATAGGCATAGCCCTTTATGCGGGCATAACAGCTTTGTATGGCTTACAAACGGAAGAAGCGCCGGCGGGCGAGAATCCTTCCATCACCAAAGCGCAGGCCGCAGAACATGCTTCTACCTTCATCAACGAGCGATATGCGATCAAAGGGAGCAACACTTTTGTAGCGTATCAGTCTAAAAAAGAACGCAGCGGCTATTTGCAGAAAGAGCATTTATCCGAAAGCTATGACGCGGCGTTCGGCAAACGCTATCCGCTGGACTATTACCAGGTCAACGTGAGTGATGCCAAGAAGAACCGTCAGTTTGAAGTTGAAGTCAACTACACGGACGGCTCCGTGATCGGATGGCGTGAAGTCTATAACGCTGAGAGCGAGAGTGCTCTTATCAGCAAACAGAAGGCTGACATTATGGCCAAGCAGGAAATGCGGACTCGCGGGCTTGATCCCGATGACATGAAAGCCATCGATAAAGATGATGGCGCAGCGCAGAAAGACTCCGGCTTGGTTCTATACTATGAAAAACAATCTCAACCTATGGGAGAAGCGAAATTACAAGTTCGCACGCAATTCGATGAGAAGAATTTAGTCGGCTACACCGTGCTTTTCAGCTTGCCGGCTTCGCATCTGGATTGGCTTGACGCACAGGATCATTCCGCTTCCGTGATGACCTGGATTTCAATGGGCTTCTCCATTCTCATGACCATTGCCGCCATTGTCCTTGTCATCATTTATCGGAAGCAAATGAGATTTCGCAGCGGACTGCTGCTGACGGCTATTTTCTTAGCCATTTACATCGCCAATAACTTTAATATGTACCCTGCTTTCCGCTTGATTAGCGGCGCAGGCCCGAGTGCTGAGTTCGCCACATGGGCAACGATTATTTTCATGAACGTACTGGCGGTTGGACTCGCCATTTCACTCTACTTCTCTCTTGTAGCCGGCAATGGCCTATGGAATTCGATGGGGCAGCCCAAATGGCCAACCTGGAAGGAACAGATGTATGGCACAGAGGTATTTTATGGCATGGGACGAGGCTATTTACTGGCGCTTTTCATCCTTGGCATTCAACAAGTCCTGTTCTATACAGGGGATGTCAAATTTGATGTATGGGCGGTCAATGATCCAACCGATTCCGTGCTCAACATGGTGGAACCCCGCCTCTTCCCTTTGATGGCTTGGGTTGCGGCGATTTCGGAGGAAGCCACTTACCGGCTGCTGGGCATTATCTTATTCAAAAAGCTGTTCCGCAATAATTTCATTGCGATTCTTATTCCTAGTGTGATTTGGGCGGCCAGCCACACCCAGTATCCGATTTATCCGGTCTATACGCGGTTAATCGAAGTAACCATTATCGGTATTATTCTTGGTTATGTGTTCCTCAAATATGGCTTCATTACCGCCGTTTTCGCTCATGCCAGCATGGACAGCATCCTGATGGGGATGTCGCTCTTCTCCTTAGGACACGTAAGCGATGTGCTGTGCGGGATCTTGTACCTCCTGCTCCCAGCCATCGTCGGCTATTTCCTAACTTGGCTGCATGGAAAAAGGCGGGGTCCCCTTATTCCTGGGGAACCGCCGCCTCGCCTTGGAGCGCTTTGAGAATCTCGCCTGCTAATTTCTCACCTATACCCAGAGGCTTGAAGTCTTGGACTTCAGCCTCTTTTATTTTGCGCACGGAGCCGAAATGCTTCAAGAGGGCCTTCCTGCGCTTCTCCCCGATACCCGGGATGGCATCGAGCTGTGAGGCTACCATGGACTTCGCCCTCGTTTCCCGGTGGAACGTGATGGCAAAGCGGTGGACCTCATCTTGGATCCGTTGAAGCAGATAAAACTCCTGACTGTCCCGCGGCAGCGGAATGATCTCCGCAGGATCTCCCATCATCAACTGCGCCGTCTTATGCTTCGCATCCTTCACGAGGCCGCAAATCGGAATGTACAGCCCAAGCTCATTCTCCAAGACATCGACCGCGGCGGAAATCTGCCCCTTGCCTCCGTCGACGACGATAAGATCCGGCATCGTCAGATTGTCCTTCAGCACACGTTCATACCTGCGGCGAATGACCTCACGCATCGTCTCGTAATCATCCGGGCCCACAACGGTTTTCACTTTGTACTTGCGGTACTCTTTGCGATCGGGCTTCCCGTCCACAAAAACGACCATCGCCGAGACCGGATTCGTCCCTTGAATGTTCGAGTTATCGAACGCTTCGATCCGGCGAATCTTACCCATACCGAGCCATTCGCCGAGGTTTTCCACGGCTTTGGTCGTCCGGCTTTCGTCCCGCTCCACGAGACGAAACTTCTCATCCAGCGCGTTGCGGGCGTTATCTTTGGCCATATCGACCATCTGCTTCTTCAGTCCGCGCTGCGGGATGTGGACCTTGACCTTCAGCCATGATTCCAGCGCCTCGCGGACATCTTTCATTTCAGCCTCCGCTTGCGCAGAGGACTGCACAGGCTGATCAGCAGGGACAACGTCCACTGCTGGAGCTGCGCCTGCTTCTGCCTCAGGCATGCCAGGCAGGAAGATCTCCTTCGGCAGCGCAGGATTGTCGATGTAGACCTGCGTGACGTAGGTGATGAAGTCACTGTACTCATCGCCATAATACGGAAACAGCGAGACGTGCCGCTCGATGAGCTTGCCCTGACGCATGTACTGGATGTGTACCGCCATCCAGCCCTTATCCACCGCATAACCGAACACATCACGGTCCTGCGCGTCAACCGCATTGATCTTCTGCTTCTCCATCAAGGCGTCGATGCTCATAATATGATCGCGCAGCTCTTTCGCGCGCTCGAAGTTCAGTTCTTCCGCTGCCGCCAGCATCTTGGTCGTCAGCTCTTCCTTAATGACATCGTGTCCCCCGTTCAGAAAACGGGTGATCTCCTGCACCATCCGCTCATTCTGCTCAGCGGATACCTCATACACGCAAGGCGCCAGACATTGTCCGATATGATAGTATAGGCATACTTTATCGGGCATTGTCTTGCACTTGCGCAGCGGATACAACCGGTCCAGCAGCTTCTTAGTCTGCTGGGCCGCAAAAGCATTCGGGTAAGGGCCGAAGTACTTGCCCTTATCCTTATACACCCGCCGCGTGACTTCCAGACGCGGCTGCGCCTCATGGGTAATCTTGATGTAAGGGAACGTCTTGTCATCCTTGAGGAGTACGTTGTACCGCGGATGATGCTGCTTAATCAGATTACACTCGAGAATGAGCGCCTCCACATTGGAGGAGGTGATGATATATTCAAAGTCGCGGATTTCGCTGACTAGTCTTTGCGTCTTGGCACCATGGCTTCCTGTAAAGTAGGAGCGCACCCGGTTTTTCAACACTTTTGCTTTTCCTACATAAATGATCGTACCTTCGCGGTTCTTCATAATATAGCAACCAGGTTTATCCGGTAATAGGGAAAGCTTATGTTTAATCATTTCCAGACGCTGTTCACGGACGGCCGCGTCCTCTTGCTCATGGTCAAACTCCGTCATGATTCCTATCTCCTTTCGTGCACAAAAAAAGCTCATTTTCAGCATAGCAGAAAATGAGCTTTTTCTCACGAACAATTGTTTCTAATTCGAATTCAGAAACAACTTATTGATGGCGAGTTACAACATTTTTCAAAGCTTCTTTGGATTGGAAACCAACCACTTTATCAACAGGCTGTCCGTCTTTGAAAACGATCAGTGTTGGGATACTCATTACGCCGAAACGCGCAGCGGACTCTGGATTGTCATCCACGTTCACTTTTGCGATTTTCAAAGCTTCTACTTCTTTATCAAGCTCTTCCAAAACAGGAGCGATCATTTTGCAAGGTCCGCACCAAGGTGCCCAGAAGTCTACAAGTACTGTACCTTCGCTTTCAACTTCAGCTTTAAAGCTGTTATCAGAAACATTCACGATTGCCATGATAGTTCCTCCTTCTAAGAATGGATTTATAACATCAAGTAGTTAATTGCTACCGATGAACGTCAACATGTAAAGTATACCACACCCATAGGCCATTTCAACCAAACCATAACTTAGCAATCCGGCTGGCTCTGGAACCTACTTGGATGGCACGCCTACCGGCAGCCCCTGAAGCCTTTGCTGCTCAATATAAGCAATACGATCCTTCAAATTCGCTTGCAGCATCTGCAGCATTTCCATTTGCCGCTCAATGTCCTGCAGCTTCTCCGTGTAGAGTGGCAGCAGATCATCGCATTGCGACTCCTGATTTTTCATGACGCAGTTTAGAAAGCTTTCAATTTGTTCGGTCGTAAAACCCAGGCTCAAATAAAACTGAATGGTTTTCACGCGTTCAACAGCCATTTGGTTAAAAACCCGATAACCGTTCTCTTCGCGCTGCGTTGCGATAAGCCCTTTGGCCTCGTAGTACCGCAAAGAACGAATGCTGGCACCTGTCAGCTTGGATAATTCACTAATCCGCATGGCTTTCACCTTTTTCCTTTTCCTTGATCAAGTAAGGATGACTTTATTGTAAACCATAACACTAATGTTAGAGTCAAGACTTATTTTATACTTTCCGCTCCTGTCTGTTATTGTTTGCATAATTGTCACTTCCATTATCTTTACAAGTTTCGAGGAATTTGGGTATACTAAGTTTAAACTTTAGAATGTCGGACGTTAGGGGGTAACCACATGAGCGATCCTAAACACCCTGAGCTTCACGTGTATGAAGAACCGCGTAACGATTTCATGGACGTTGGTATCGGATTTGGCGTGTTCTTCGCGATCTTGTTTGTCATTGCAGCCGTTGCAACTGCTATTCAGGTAATGAAGTAGAACTTGTACAAGCCCATAAATCAACCGCTTTGCACTGTTAGTGTAGGGCGGTTTTTTCATTAGACCACACTGCAAAGGGGAATTACGATTCAAATGATTAAAGTTCATCCAGATCGCCAAAAGCTCATTTCTTTTATCGGTTTAACGAACGCAGACTTACAATTATTAAAAAGTAAAGAAGAAGCCTTCCAAAGTGTTGTAGAAAAACTGGTCGACCAACTGTATGCCGAAATCACCCAGGTCCCTGAGCTTGTTGCGATTATTCAGCAGCACAGCACGATTGAGCGCCTCAAAGAGACGCAGCGTTGGTACTTTCTATCCATGGCCTCCGGACTTATTGACGATGAATACATAACGAAACGTTTATACATAGGAAAAGTACACTCCCGCATCGGCCTGACAACTTCTTGGTACTTAGGTACCTATTTAAAATATACGGACATCGCTACTCAGCATTTCAAAGAAATCATGCCTGACGAGTGGACGCAAGTGCTCCATGCGTTAAGTAAAATGTTCAACCTGGACAGCCAGCTTGTTTTGGAAGCCTACGAGCAGGATGAGAAGCTGAAAATTCAAACCTTGGTGGACGAGCAGGATATTATGCTGACGACCATCTCCAGTGTTGTGCAGGACCTTGCTTCCATGATGGTGGAGCTTGGCGGCAGCAGTCAAACCGTAGCCGATACCGCGATAAAAACGGCGGAATCGCAGGATTCATCCAACCATCGTATTGACGAACTCCAACATGAGATCAAAGATATCTCGAAAATGGGTTCCGTCATGAAAGAAATTTCCGACCAGACGCATCTGCTTGGTCTTAATGCAGCTATTGAAGCTGCACGCTCTGGCGAGCATGGCCGCGGCTTTGAAGTTGTCGCCAACGAGGTGCGCAAACTGGCTTCGCATTCACGCGAAGCGCTCGACACCATCCAGAAGAAGCTGAAGCTGATCACGCAGAAGCTTGAACTCGTGCAGAAGGGCTCCGAGGAAACGACTCACTTCGCGCGTACACAAGCCGCCAGTGCGCAAGAGCTTACTTCCTTCGTTCAAATGATTGAAAGTGTAACTACCCAGTTGGAACGTCTAAAGAAATCATAACATTCATTGATACGAGAAAGACCCTTCCATCCACATTATCTGTGGTAGAAGGGTCTTTTTGAACTCCTCAAATCTTACTATCTTCCCCGTTTATTCGTACCGGTCACTTCAACGACCTCAACGAAAGGACGAATACGGTCCATAATCCGTTGTCCTTTGTACTCCTCGTCGCCATCCTTGTTCGTGAAGCTGAAATGCTTCTCAAGATCATGCAGCGCATAGTTGGATGTAAAGAACGTCGGCTTCCGGTTCATCCGGTGATTCACAATCGCCCCAATGACATGGTCGCGGAGCCACGGATTGAGATTCTCCGCCCCAATGTCGTCGAAAACAAGCAGATCCGTTTCTTTCAGAAGATCGATCGTCTCTTTCAACTTAGCGGGCTCTTGGAACATGCCTTTCAAGTCCTCAGCAAAATCCGGCATATACACGATGGCGCCCGTCATCCCCACTTTGGCCAGCTGATGCAGCATATAGCCCATGAGGAACGTTTTCCCCGTACCGAACGATCCGCATAAATAAAGCCCGCGTGTTTGCAATCCGGTTTCCATGGTTTGATTGACGTAATCATTGATTTGCATGACGGCTTTCGCCCGGTCCAAATCCGTTTCCAGAATATCGCCAAACGAGAAGCTGCGCGAAATCATCCGTGGATCTACGTGGAACGTACGAATCCGAGATGAAATCGCATCCTGGAGCTGCTTGGAGGTAAACTTTTTGCACGCCACTTTTTCTTCATGTATATACACTCTATCGTTATCCGTATCGGCAGTTAGCATCGTATAGTGACCTGTCATATCATTCGGACAGTTCTCCAAGCCTGGGCAATTGGAGCAGGTTTTGTACTCGGTCACATATTGGTACAGCTTATTCATGTTAATCTTGACGGCATAATCATCGACAAACGGGTACTTCTCGCGAAACTTATGAACTAAGGCGTCATCCATGACCGCCTTGATTTTGACCTCGGCCTTGCGTCTCCATTCCGAGTTCGGCATGGATTTAAGAATGTGCGACAGCGATTCCATGATTGCGGCACCTCCTATATCTGTGATCTCTTGCTATTAGATTAGCTCTCGTCAGCTCTTCCGATTAAACCGCTCATCCAGCTTCTGAGCCATCCTTCTCGCAGCCTCCAGCTCTTCTTCGGTCAATCTGGAAGAAGCTGCAGCGCCTGCATCCTGCACCACCATCGGGATATGCGGCTTTTGCGTCTTGCCCTGCCGGCCCCTGGTTACAGATCCGCCGCCGGCTTTGGCGGCCTCCACTTTGGATGCAGCTTTCTGTTTGTAGCTGATTTTCTCGCGCACATACTCTACGGCCTGCTCGTAAGTAACAATTTGTTTGCCGAGCATATCCGAGGCGACCGCTTCTATCGAAGACTTCGCCCAAGAGCGGCGATCGATGTGCAGGAAGTGGATCAATACATTGATGACTTCTTCGTTTAACTTATAATTCAAATCAATTTTCTCAAATATATTAAGTACGCCGTCGGGAATTGAGCCCTGCGTAAAAAACATTTTCAGGACTGCCGTATACGGCTCGTTACGCATAATGTAGTTGTATTGATGATCCGTGCATTCGCCGCGCAGCTGCTGTGGCACTTCCAAATAATACGCCATCTCCACGGATTTCTCTTCCGCCTGATCTGTCGCGTTTTCGGCTCCGGTCTCTTCCGTTCTGGACAAGGTTCGCTCTCTTTCCTCGTCACGCTTCTTGCTTTGCCTGTAAAAGAGATTCGCGTTGTACTGCATGAGATCCATCTGCAGCTCGCCATCTTCGCTAAAGACGCCGTCTTCATCGAGCAGCCGGCATGTTTCCTGCAAGGAAAGATTATACTTCTTGGCCACAATATTAATGGCTGCCATCTGATCAGGCTTATGCTTGAGCGCCTCAACGAATATCCGGTTGCTCGCTCCGCGTGGGAACCTCATGATAATGTCCGCATACTGGAAGCCTTTGGTTGTGACATCCAACCGGGCCTCACCCTGTTTGCTCACAGATGCTTCATATAACGCCTGCTCCAACTCATAGTCAACCACCTGGGTATTCAGCCTGAACAGGTCATAAAAAGGAACGGATAAATTCTCTTCGCTTGCTTCGCGGCACTCTTCCGGCTCCGGCGCCAGCAAGTCTTCCCGAAGAGAGAGCAGCATGAACTTACCGACCTTATCGCGTAGCAGCAGCGTCAAATGTTGATTCCTGAAAAATTCATTGGGCCCAAGCGGTGGGAACAATGTGTAGACAAAAATATAATCTTCTTCATCCGCCAAAAACTTGCGGGTTGTCTGCAAGAGGCCAACCGCCTCAAGCTTGGAGGATTGCTCGATCAAATACTTCCGGCCTCGTTCTCCCTGCTCCAGATCTAGCAGCAGAAATAACTTACGCTGCTGTTCCAAAGGCGAAAATCCGACCTTTTCCGCACTCATCTGCTGATAGAGAGCTTGATAGAGACTTATTGCCAAACCACCGATCATCGGCTGATACATCATCGCCAACATTTTAAAATCCAAACTGCTTAAAGAAAATTCACGGCCTACACAAAACCTGTGATTCTCCGTGAAATGCAGCATATTCGTCATTCTCATCCGTTTACAGCACCATCCTGCCTAGGCTCAACCGATTGCCTGCCACCTTGCCGGCATCTCGGTTTCTCTCTCTATTAGTCTACCACAAAAATCGACATGCTTGGTATCTAGTAGAGAAAGATAATATTACCTAAAATGAAAAAACCAACCTTTCGGCTGGCTGGGTTGGCCTTGTACATGCCGCTTAGCTTTCGATGGAACATTCCGAATTTTGTTGATACTTTTTGCCCCATTCTTTCATTAGCAAAATAATCGGCGTCAAGGTTTGGCCAAACTCCGTCAAAGAATACTCCACTTTCGGCGGCACTTGGTGGTACACCTCACGATGGACAATGCCGTCCTCCTCCAGCTCACGCAGCTGCAAGGTCAGCATTCTTTGTGAAATGGATGGACAAATTCGTTTGAATTCATTGAATCTTTTGGATCCATCGATCATGTGATAGAGCAGCACGCCCTTCCATTTGCCCCCGATCACGTCCAATGTATATTCAACTGGGCAACCTTCCCGGTCTCCTGTGCTGCCATAGCCGCTTTCTCGATCACGCATAATGCCTTGGCACCTCCTTAGTATACAAATTGATACTATACCACACGAATGTGCGTACTTCCTATTTTAAAATGAATGGGCTACACTGACAACATCATAACTTTCATTCATAGGAGATGAGCATATTGAGTTCCCAAGAAACGATGAAAGCCATAGGATTATTCCGTTATCTTCCTATTGAGCATCCTGAAAGCCTTATTCATGTTGATGCCCTGAAACCGGTGCCCACTGGCAAGGATCTATTAATTAAGGTCAAAGCCATTTCCGTAAATCCCGTAGATACGAAAGTGCGTGCTCCGAAAGAGAAAACCGAAGACTCAGCTCGCGTTCTGGGTTGGGATGTCGCAGGTATCGTAGAGCAAACCGGACCTGACTGCACCTTGTTTGAGCCAGGGGACGAGGTCTATTACGCCGGAAGCATCACTCGCCCTGGCGGCAACAGCGAGTATCATCTCGTTGACGAACGCATCGCCGGCCGGAAACCGAAATCGCTGAATTTCGCCGATGCAGCCGCGCTGCCGTTAACAGCCATCACCGCTTGGGAAGGCCTGTTTGAGCGGCTCGGCGTATCACGGAATAAAGAGGATAATGCCGGCAAAACCGTCCTGATCCTTGGCGCTGCTGGGGGAGTTGGCTCTATCGCCACGCAGCTAGCGAAACTTGCCGGGCTTACCGTCATCGGTACAGCTTCACGCCCTGAATCTGTGCAATGGGTGAAGAAAATGGGAGCGGATCATATAATCAACCATTATGATGCTTTCGTGCCGCAATTAAATTCACTTGGCTTAACTGATGTTAACTATATTTTCTGCTTAAACAGCACAGCTGAGCATTGGCAGAATATGGCGGACGCAATTGCCCCACAAGGGATCATCTGTTCCATTGTAGAAACTAGTCAACCACTAAATATGAATCTACTGAAAAATAAGAGCGTCACGTTCGCTTGGGAGTTTATGTTCACACGCGCGATGTTTCAAACATCGGACATGATCGAACAGCACAATCTACTGAATGAAGTAGCCGATCTAGTCGATAACGGACTACTAAGCACCACAGTGACTCAGCGATTAACGCCAATCGATGCAGCAAACCTTCGCAAGGCCCATGCCATGCTTGAGGAAGGCCATACGATAGGTAAAATTGTTCTGGAACATTTTGAATAAAAGGAAAATGGGGTTGTCTCCAGGTCTGAATATGACCTGTGGACATCCCCTTATGAGACTTATTTCACACACGCCGGGTTCAGTCAGGGGAAGCTTCGGCTTCCTCGCTGGCCCGGGTGTCTTCTCCATACATGGCAGGGTTCATTTTTCTCGCGATGGCCAAATCGAGCTGTCCCCGCTCTGTTTGCTGATCCTCCAAACTCTCCACCCACAAGCGAATCAGATCATTCATCTTGGCTGCGTTTTTGATCGGAATTTCATGTTTCGCGTCTTTTATGAAATAGAGAGAACTATAGGGCAGACTCTGGTGAAGCAAATGGGCATACCGATGAAATGAACGATCCTTGCCACCAAACATTAATAAAATCGGATGCTTGATATTTCGGAGTCGATGCGTGCAGGAATAGGCAATGGTTTGCTTAAAATACATGCAGACATCACTGGAAGAGTCTTTCAACGAGCTTTCATACAAATGGCGGTAAGTGGTGGGATTGTCTGCGTTTCCGTTCGTGATGGCTTTTTTCAACAGATTCATCAGCATAACCGGGCCGGTCATATTACACGCCATCCATACCCTGATTTTGTTATATACATCGGTCAATTCCGACATGCCGCTCACCACGATTCCTCCAAGGAATCGCTCAGGATAAGCTAAAAGCGCTTCCAGAAGGACCATCCCGCCTGTGGAATACCCGCAGAGATAAGCCTGTTCAATCCCGATTTCATCGAGCAGCATGCGAACATCCCGTGCCATTAACTCCATACTGAGCGGGCGTTCTGATGCTTGGCTGGACCCATGGCCGCGAATATCAAATGTAATCACCTGGAAATGGGGGGATAACTGCTTTTGTTGATAAAAGAAAGCCTCTGAGGTTAACAGAGGCGGATGGATAAACACAATCGGGGTGCCGGTTCCTGAAATCTCATAATTCAGAATCGTCCCTTTTAAATGGGCAAAAGGCAAAGTCGTCTCCTCCGTCAGGTCATGTTCAAGAACTTCACCTTATCGTAGCCCGCTTTGCCTTTTATTATTACACTAGAACATTTTGAAGCCTTTGACACGCAGTGTTTTAATTGCTGATCCACTAAGAATAGCGCCAACTAATCCGCCGATAGCCGGAACGATATCAACGATCGTAAAGCTTTCCCCGCTGGATAAAAAAGAGGCCGACCCCATTGACCCGTAGATCACAACGCCAATCACCAGTGCGATGAACGCATAGAGTGGAAACCATGTCGTCTTCATCAGCATGTTCAAAATAAAACCGATTCCAAAAAATAACACCATCATTAAGACAGTGGCAATAATCATCTGCAGCAATGTCTGATCCCCCTAATTATGAAACTCATCTTCCGCTTTCTTCTCATTGTAATCCACGAGATCGCACAGGTAAAGTGTACACAAATTGAACATTTCCCACTTCACCCTTTGTTCATTTGCCCTTTCCCCATGAATTGGATACAATGTAGGGGATATTAGCCTTGAATGGAGGAACACCCATGAGTGAAGCCGTACAAACGCTGGAAGGCTGGTATGCGCTCCATGATTTCCGGATGATTGACTGGAACGCATGGCATGCCGCAACCCCACAAGAGCGTAAACATGCAACGGAAGAGCTGAATACATTCTTGTCCGAATGGCAGCAAATTGAAAACGATAAATTAGGCAGCACTGCCGTATATAGCATCGTTGGACAAAAAGCTGACTTTGTATTCATGCAATTGCGCGAAACGTTAGAAGAACTGAATGATTTGGAAAATGCTTTTAATAAATCCAGCTTCGCCGCTTTTACAATCCCGGTATATTCCTATGTTTCTATCGTTGAATTAAGCAGTTACTTAGCTAAACCTGGCGTCGATCCTGCGGATGATCCAGAGATTCAAGCGCGCTTGAAGCCTACGCTGCCTAAAGCGAAGCATATCTGCTTCTATCCGATGAACAAGCGTCGCGAAGGCAATGACAACTGGTACATGCTCCCTGCGGACGATCGCAAAACGATGATGCGCAGCCATGGCATGATTGGCCGTACATACGCTGGCAAAGTGAAACAAATCATCACGGGTTCTGTTGGTCTGGATGATTGGGAGTGGGGCGTAACGCTGTTCTCCGACGATCCTCTGCATTTCAAAAAGCTCGTTTATGAAATGCGTTTTGACGAAGTGAGCGCACGTTTCGGTGAATTCGGTGATTTCTACGTGGGTAACTTGCTTACACCTGAGAAGTTTACTAAACTCATTACGGTTTAATTTTATAGAACATCGAAGGATGGGCCTCTGGCCTATCCTTCTTTTTTTCATTCTGCCAAGTAAAAAAAGAAAGCCCGCCCTCTATAGGACAAGCTTTCTCCAATTAATCCTCATCATCGTCGTCGCGGAGCGCAGCGGCAAGTTCGGCTTCCATCTGCGCTTTGCGTGCGAGATACGCTTCGGTATCACGATCACGCTGCCGACTCTTTTCTTTCAACCGTTCGATGGCTGGAAGAATGAGTATATCAATTTCCTTTTGTACAACTGCTACATGATCGTAACGTTTCTCCGTCTCCAGAAAATGACCGACTTCAATCAGTCCATTGTAACGATCCAGTTCATCCCGGGTAAGAAGTCCTCTTACTTGGACACTGCAGTGCCGCATAGCGATCCCCCCGTTTACGAATGATGACTAGAAACGCCCTTTACGAATAACGAGCGGAATTCCGCCGATAATGTAGAGGTATCTCATATCAACCACTTTTTTCATCATGGCTGCTACATTACCTTTGAGTTTACGGGAACCAACAATCCCGATGGCTTGTCCTTTACCCAAGGAAGCCACTGTACCTTTGTTGGAGAATTTGAAAGTTTTCATTTGCGAACCGCGAATGGAAGCAATCAGGTTATGAGCCACAGCTTCCCCTTGCTGCATCGCGATTTGTGCTGTTGGAGGGTATGGTCGGCCTTCATCGTTCATGACGATGGAACAGTCACCAACAACATAGATATTGTCGAATTGAGGAGCACGCAGGTACTCATCAACTTTAATTCTGCCGCGCATCGTTTCAAATCCTGCCTCATCGAGCATATGGTTACCGCGGATACCGCCCGTCCATACAACAGTTGCAGCCTTGATAAACTCATCGCCCGCGATCAGAACGCCTTCCGGAGTGCATTCTTTAATCGCTGTGCCGATTTTGAACGTGATGCCTTTGTCCGTTAAAATTTTCATCGCATACTCAACCAGCTCAGGGTCAAAACCTGGCAGTGCTGTTGGAGCCGCTTCAATATTATAAATCTTCACGAGGGAAGGATCGACGTCGAACTCTTTGCAAAGCTGCGGAATACGGTCTGCAAGTTCACCAATGAATTCAATACCAGTAAATCCTGCTCCACCGATAACGAATGTCAGGTAATCTTTGCGATCCGGTTCACGCTTGTATTTCGCGAATTGGTACTCAATGTGCTCGCGGATGAAGCGAACACTGTTGATGCTGCGAATATTCAGCGCGTATTCTTTAAGTCCAGGGATTCCGAACGTTTCAGCTTCGCCGCCAAGACCGATAACTAGGTAGTCGTAAGAAAGCGTACCGTCTTCGAGAATAACCTTTTTCTCATGCGGACGGATTTGAGTAACAGTCGATTTCACGAAATCCACTTTGAACTCGTCAATCAATTTCAGAATGTTCACGCGTGCATTTTCAGGATTATCTGTCCCTGCAGCAGGCATATGGAGATGCGTGGTAATGTAATGGTAATCATGCTTGTTTACGAGCGTTACATCAGCTTCATTGTAATTTAATTCTTTTTGCAATCGAATTGCAGAAAGAATCCCGCCGTAACCGGCTCCTAGAATAACGATTCTTGGTATTCTACTCATGTCTCTCTCACTTCCATATCCGATTTTATTGTCCCATGGTTTCTCTATCTTGTGAAAATTTACACAAACAGTTTCAAAAGTCGTATACTGCCTCTAGTTTGCTCTCTCACGCAATGATTTATGATGATCAAAAAATGCATCAAAAAGCACGAATTTCGTCACAACATGGTAAACCGATTCTCATGATATAATATAATTTAAATTAGTAAAGATCAAGTGCTATTTTGGCTTAAAATCAAGCTTACAGCCGCTTCAGCCCTGTCCAACCATTGTAAGCATTACTTATCATATTTATAAGCGATTTATATAAAGAATTCACACTTTTCTGTTTCCTTCATTAGAAGAGACGTTTATAATGGAATAATGATTGTGGCAATTCTTGCAATTCTGAGAATAATGGCACATCAAAGGAAATGAATCGGAGGAGTTTAACAATGATCGAGAAAGAAACTAATCAAGACATCGTTGATATTATTGTCATCGGTGGTGGACCTGCCGGGATGTTCGCATCCTTCTACGCTGGAATGCGCCATGCGTCCGTGAAAATTATTGAAAGCATGCCGCAACTAGGTGGACAGCTTGCCGCTCTTTACCCTGAGAAGTACATTTATGACGTAGCCGGATTCCCGAAAGTAACGGCGCAAGATTTAGTCAATAACTTACTAGCTCAAATGAAACACTTTCCTATAGATGTTTGCCTAGAAGAGAAAGTACATCAAGTTGTTAAAAAAGAAGAGCGTCTTTTCGAAATCACAACGGACAAAGGCACGCACACTAGCCGCGCCGTTATTATCACAGGCGGAGTTGGCGCATTCGAACCGCGTCGCTTGGAACTTCCGGAAGCCGCACAATACGAGAAAAAGAACTTACACTATTTCGTAAGCGATTTGAACGCATTTGCCGGTCAAAAAGTGTTGATCAGCGGAGGCGGCGATTCCGCGGTAGACTGGGCGCTTATGTTGGAGCCGATTGCTGAGAAAGTGACGCTGATTCACCGTCGCGATAAATTCCGCGCACACGAGCACAGTGTCGAGAACCTGATGAACTCCAAAGTAAACATCGTAACGCCTACAGAAATTACGAAGCTTCAAGGCAGCGACCGCATTGAGCAAGTTACGCTCAAAGATATCAAGTCGGGCGAAGAAACTGTGCATGATGTGGATGCTGTTATCGTTAACTTCGGATTCGTATCTTCCCTCGGACCGATTGCTGAGTGGGGACTTAACATTGAGAACGGCTCGATCGTTGTTGACTCCAGAATGGAAACGAACATTCCAGGTATCTTTGCTGCAGGGGATATCACGACATATCCGGGCAAATTGAAATTGATTGCTGTTGGCTTCGGCGAAGCACCTACGGCGATTAATAATGCCAAAGTTTATATCGACCCGACTGCTAAGCTTTCACCAGGACACAGCTCCAATTTGAAATTTTAAATCATAATCTTTCTACATAAAAAGGGGTATTCTATACCTAATCTTCGGATTAGGAGGAATACCCCTTTGTCATCTATATGTCCGGTTTGCAATGGCCTGCAGGAATTAACCACCGACTGCCCCGTGTGCTCACATGCCATGTGTGATGGCGGCAGACTAAGCGACTACCTTGGTCCCTACTCCCCTTATCGGGAGATTGATGTGTACTCGATGTCCGATTCGGACGGCACGTTGTCGGGTCATGGTGGTGAATGCCTTCATTTGCTCAATTGCCCCGATTGTATGCACAGTTTAACCATTCAGATACCGAATCTATGAGCATCAACTCTCTTAGATATGTATCTGTTAATCCATTAGTTGAGCGGAGCTTCATCCTTGATGTAGACTTGCAGCTTCAAGTTCCGTCTCTGGATTTCGGCGAGCAATAGATCAACAAAATCTGATTCTAATCTCAAATCCAGTGCTTTGTAATAAGAGTCGATCAATGTTTCGTCGCTAATTTGTCTCACTGAAATCACCTTTATTCTATAATTTGTAATTATATTATCATGGGGTTAAAAATAGAACAACTGTTCCATTATCCACAGAAAATTGTGTATATCCTGTGGGTAAATTGTTGATATCCCCCCTAAACGGTATGATTGCTTGGGGGATATTGTGTATAAAGTTATACACATGCTAGACTATGCGTATACTGATAAAAAAAATTGATCACTTAATTTGTAAAATTCCGTGTAATACTTAATATTTCCTTAACGAAGTTCACAAATTTGAAAAGAATTTTTAATCGCCCGTTAATATTCATTGTTTATAATACGATTAGAAAGTTAATCAAAGGAGTGATAGACATGATCGTCTACGATATTGTACTGAATGGTGAAATCAAAGAAACGATTAAGCCCAAAAAGAACCGCTTGAAAGAAATCTACTCGTATATGCTAGAACAAACAAAGGTTATGAAAGACAAATATGGTGACAACGTAAAAATTAAAGGCCGCATCGTGTACTAGGAATGAATCCCCGTCACTTGCGGCTCTTTTTTTTTGCTATGTTAGATAATCCCTTTACGATGAAGCACCGTTAACAAGCGGTAAAAGTCATAACTTCCGTCTCTCGGGGTATCAATAAGACCCGCTTTAACCGCCGCATCAACCGCAGCTTTGGCCCACTCGGGCACTTCTTTTAGCGCCGCTTGTCCTTCTAATGCGCTTACTCTGGTCTGTAAGGCAGCAATTTGTGCCTGCAGCTGTTCCAACATTTTCACAACCTCCTCATCATATCTCGTTAATCCATTAGTTTGTATCAAATTATTCAGCTTACTGGCGTAAGCGATATCTGTGGCGTAGCCGCTGCTCTGCAAGGCTTGTGTTTGTTCTCCTGAACTTTTGGCGTTCCTTACATTCACATATCGGGGCAGCTGGAAGAGGAGATCTTGATCCCGAAAGCAGAATTCGATCGATCGATATGCGCGGAAATCACTAGGCACATTATCGTAACGCACACCGTTTACCATCTCCCAAGTCAAGGCCGATACTCTGTCCCCTGTCCAATAAGGTGTAAGCACACCGCTGCCAACCTTATATCCTACCAAGTTGTTCCACGCATTCACATTTCCACCCGTCTCCAGAATCGCCTGTGCAATACGAACAGAAGGGAAGATCGGAGAATGATCCAAACGAAGTTCTACAGCAATCGGAGCAATCAGCTCGATAAATGCTTGTCTAGTTACCATGCACTCACCCCCTTTTCCTAGTTTAAGCTAGTACTCTTTCAATCTATTCTATTCTTCCGTGAGCAAAAGGTTCCCCTTATGAGGACTCCGTCTCAGTCCCACTTTACTTTTCCCTTAGGTTAAGGTTTAGTAAGGAAAGGAGGGCTGATTGAATATGCAAATCAAAGAATTAGCAGAGAAGCTTAACATTTCTCCAAGAACCATTCGCTTTTATGAACAAAAAGGGCTGATTTCTCCCCACAAGCAAGAACACAATTTATATAGAAGATTTACGGAAAAGGAAGTATGGCGGTTACAAACGATCATTTCGCTGAGAGAAGCCGGGATGACGATTGAGGATATTAAAAAAGCGTTACCTCTAGCCGGCGACGAAGATACCGAACAACTGCAGTATTATTTGGAAATGCAGCGGTCCATCATCTTTTCTCAGTGGCTGGAGCTCAAACAAATTATTGAAACGACGGATACAATGATTGATCTTTTAAAATATCAACAAACACTTCCATTAGATGATATTTTCTTGCTAGCGGAAGGATCCAAACGATTGAGAGAAACGAGAAAAAATTGGAATGATAAATGGAATTTCGACCATCAAGCCATAACCCATGACAACAATGTAGTCAATAATGATAGAGAATATAAGGATTATGAGAAAGCTCTGCAAACTACAATCGATTGGGTTGCTCCCAAGGCGGGTGAACGGGGACTTGATATTGGAACAGGGACGGGAAATTTAGCAGGCAAGTTTCTGGATAAGGGAACTCCTATCGCCGGGATTGATCAATCCAAGGAAATGCTGAAGCTCTGTGGGCGCAAGCATCCGCAGATGGAACTTAAGCTGGGGAACTTTCTTGCTATTCCATATCTGGATGGACAATTTGATTTCATTGTAACCAGCTTTGCCCTGCACCATATTTCCGATGAACAAAAAATACTGGCTTTAGACGAAATGCGCCGCGTATTGAAACCCCACGGTCGAATATGCATCACGGATTTAATGTTTGAAAATGATGATCAAAAAGTACAGTACATAGCTGATTTAGAGCGCCAAGGCAGAACGGATGACATCCAGCTGATTCTGAATGCGTATTACGCAACAAGCTCTACGCTACTCAGCTGGTTTGACGAAAACGGGTATATCACCAAGTCTAAACAACTGAATGAGCTGCTCACTATAGTTTATGCCGTCCCAATCCGCTAAATAAATAGTTGACCTTCTCCTTACGTCAATCCTTACGATGGATTTGTAACGTAACTTAAGAAGGAGTTTGAACTATGCCTAACCATGATGAAATTTACAAACTAGAAGCAGAAACTTACGATCTGCTCATTTCTAAGCAGCCGAGTCTCTTAGAGGTAATCGAAAGCATCCATCCTGTTGAAGATCTTGACATCCTAGATCTAGGGGCTGGCTCTGGCAGATTGACCCGTGTACTTGCCCCTAAGGCCAAATCCATTTTGGCCGTCGATGCATCAGAAGCCATGTTGCAAGTAACGGCACGTAGTCTTCA
This sequence comes from Paenibacillus sp. P36, assembly GCF_045866505.1. Lineage (NCBI taxonomy): Bacteria > Bacillati > Bacillota > Bacilli > Caryophanales > Paenibacillaceae > Paenibacillus > Paenibacillus sp. P36. Next base: position 1,457,159 of record NZ_AP038372.1, on the reverse strand, counting down.
AAAAGCCGGCTTGCACAACTGGAGCATTCAGGTGGCTGACCATCGAGCCCTCCCTGTCCCTGACAATAGCTACGATTTAATCGTATCAGGCTGGAGTATCTGTTATTTAGGGAGCTCTGACATTCCAAGTTGGCAAGAAAACATCCGCCAGGTGATGGCGGAAATAAAGCGAGTGCTGCACCCTGGAGGTTGCGCCATTATTTTCGAGAATTTCGGAACGGGTTCGACAGTCCCTAATCCCCCGAGTTTTCTGCGTGCTTACTATGATTTGCTTGAAAACGAATTTGGGATGTCCCACACTTGGATTCGGACGGATTATCAATTTGACAGCTTGGAGGAGGCGGAGCGGCTGAGTCGTTTTTTCTTTGGTGATGAGCTGGCCCAGCAAGTTGTTAAAGAAGGGTGGATACAGCTTCCGGAGTGCGCGGGGGTTTGGTGGTTGCGCTAGAGAAGCTCAGAGTTCCCTCGCCCTGTTCCTCATCGTGTGGCACCGTAAAATCAAAAAAAAGAAGCAGCAAGATGATCCGCTGCTTCTTACTTATTATAAAAGAAGACTCAATGCTTCTATCCATTAGCCGGAAAATGATTCGAGGATAATTTTGACCAATAAGAACGGAAGAGCGCCAATGGAGATAAACGCATATAAAAATCCTTGCAAAAAGTTTCTGAACAGTTTCACCAAAATCACTCCCATCTAAATTCGTCAAGATTGTGAACTTTCTTCAATTATACTCCTTCTCTAACGAAGTTTTATGAAAATAAGATTAATTCTTTCATTGCTTGTCCAAAAATGGGCAAAAAAAAAAGAGCAGCTATAAGCCGCTCTCATCTTAATTGATTAAGCCTCAACCTTATCATCGCAAGGCTCAGGTGTGCCTTCATAATCCGCTGGTTTGAAGGAAGATCCGCAACCGCAGGATGCTACTGCATTCGGGTTGTTGATGGTGAAACCGCCGCCCATGCCCTTGTCTTCAAAGTCGATTTGGACACCGTATAGATATTTGGCGCTTTCTTCATCCACAACCACTTTCACGCCGTGAATGGTAAATTCTTTATCGTCAGCCTTTTGATCATCGTCGAAGCCCATTCCGTAAGAATACCCGCTGCAACCGCCAGCTTTGACGCCTAGTCGCAAGAACAGGTTCGGTGATTCTTCCGAAGCCAAAAGTTCTTTAATTTTATCACTCGCAGATTCGCTAATGTTAATCATAACGGAAATCCCTCCTTGATGTTTCCCATTGTGGAAAACTGGCATTATCCATAAGTTTCGTAATGCTTACTATCAAGTATACTCCTATTCCATGCATTGCTCAAGGGCAGGTGCGCATACATGACTAGCAAAGTTCCCAAAGGCTTACTGCTTGCGTTGCATCGCATAATATTGCAAGATCAACTGATCCAATTCTCGACTACACTGTTGCACTTCAGGATGCAGGAAACCATATTCAGTGCCTAAAGCCACCATTTGGTCTCGAAGCTGTTCGATTGCTATATCTAATCGCTCCTGCAGTTCGGTCACGAAATATGTTGGCACGATATAATCACCTTTTAACCCTACGTAATCACATTGCAATAGTATACAGGAATTTGTTAATATTGGGAATAACCTTTTATGAATTTTGATAGCAAAATTTGTAGATTTCCTAGATTGTCAATTTATGTCCATGTTCATCATATTGCCCCCTCCCACAGGGAGGTTTATAATGATTAGGAAAGTTTGTACGTTTATTGAAAACTTAGAGAGTCTTTGAGCCAACTCAGAGCTCCCTATATGTGTGAATTCCTGAACCGAACTGGCTGACAGGTAGGCGAGCCACTCACACCGCTAAGGCGCATGAAATCATCTGCAGATGGATGCGTCGATTCTTTATGTGCTTTATTTTGATTTCATAGGAGGAATGAAAATGAGTGTAATCACCACAGACCCGATCAAACGGATGGCGGAAATTGCCGAAAAAGTTGAACACGGTCAACGTCTATCCTTGGAGGATGGATTATTTTTGTATGAATCGGACGATCTTTTGAGCATAGGTCAAATGGCAAACAAAGTAAACACACGATTGAACGGAAACAAGGTTTATTTTGTGCAAAATATGAGTTTGTATTTCACGAATGTATGTGAGGAGCATTGTGCTTTTTGCCATTTCCGTCGCGATGAGGGCGAAGAAGGTTCATACACGCTTACGCCAAGCCAAATGTTAGAGTATGTAGCTGAACATTATAACCCGGAAATCAGAGAGTTCCATATTAGCCAAGGGCATAATCCTCATTTGCCTTTTGAATATTACGTTGATTGCATTCGCCAATTGAAAAATGCTTACCCTGATGTGACCATTAAGGCGCATACCGCGGCAGAAATTGAATTTTTCTCACGGATTAGCGGCTTAAGCTACCGAGATGTCTTGAAGACGTTGATGGATGCTGGCCTATCCACACTGCCAGGTGGCGGAGCCGAGATTCTTACGGAGCGCTACCGGTCCAAAATGAAAGTCGAAAAAGCTTCTTCGGAAGAATGGCTCGACGTTCATCGTAATGCCCACTTGCTTGGCATGAAAACTCACGCCACGATGCTATACGGCTCGATTGAGACAAAAGAAGAACGTATCCGACATATGATGCTTTTACGCGAACTGCAAGACGAAACGAACGGTTTCTTGGTCTTCATTCCGAACTCCATCCAACCTGCCAGCAAAAACGCGGGTCTCAAAAGACGCGTACCTGCTTGGGACGAGCTGAAAACCATCGCGATCAGCCGTTTAATGCTGGATAATTTCCCTCATATCAAAGCTTACTTCATTAATATTGGTACGAAATTGACTCAGCTTTCCTTTACCTTCGGCGCTTCTGATGCCCACGGCACGATCGTGAAAGAGAAGATTTCACACGCAGCTGGCGCGCTATCCCCTGAAGGTCTTACTAGGGACGAGCTTGTTTGGTTAATTCAAGGTGCTGGACGTACAGCCGTTGAACGCGATACCTTTTATAATGAAATCAAAGTGTATTAGTCATACTAGAGAAGAGAGAATAGTCAAGAAGGGATACGGAGTGTTATGAAAAAATTTGTGATTCTCGGAGGAGGTTATGGCGGTCTGACCATAGCCTTGAACATGCTGGAGAAAGATTTGCCGGAGGATACCATACTGGAAATGATCGATCGGAGTCCTTTCCAAGGGCTCAAAACGGAATATTACGCACTTGCTTCAGGGACAATTGCAGAAACGCATATTCGAGTAGCTTATCCAGATGATCCTCGTTTATTGCTGACTTACGGAGAAGTGTCCTCGGTGGATTTGGAGAAAAAGGAAATTCTTTTCGAAGATAGAGAACCTGTCACGTATGATTGGCTTGTAATTGGTCTAGGCTGTGTAGATAGCTATCATGGCATCATGGGTGCCAAAGAGTTCTCCTCCAGCATTCAAACGCTGGCGCAAACTCGCGCTACGTACCAACGCATCAATAACATCGCGCCTTATGGACAAGTTTCCATTATCGGCGGCGGTTTAAGCGGTGTGGAGATGGCTGCGGAGTTAAGAGAAAGCCGGTCTGATCTCAACATTCGACTCATCGACCGCGGTCCAAGTCTGCTGTCCGCTTTCCCAAGCAACCTGCAGCAATATGTGCGGGAATGGATGGCCCAGCATCATATCGAGCTTCGTCCGAACGTTTCGTTATGTCGTCTGGATGGTGGAGATTTGTACAACGGGGATGAAATCATTCAAACTGATGCGACTATTTGGACAGCAGGCATTCAGCCGAATCCAATTGTTGAAGCCCTGAACGTCCCCAAAGACCGTCAAGGGCGTATTATGTTAAATGAATATCACCAAATCCCAGATCATAAAGACGTGTACGTTGTCGGCGACTGTGCTTCCCTGCCTTTCTCACCAAGTGCGCAAGCTGCGCAAGCACAAGGGAAACAGATTGCTGAAGTCATGCAAGCGATTTGGAAAGGTGAAACGCCGCGGCTGGGTGAAATCAAGCTCAGAGGTACATTAGGTTCACTTGGTAAAAAAGCCGGGTTCGGTATCATGGGTAAACGCACATTGATGACAGGCAAAATCGCCCGTATGCTAAAAAGTGGCGTTCTCTGGAAATCGAAACGCCACTTCGGGTAAGTTCAGGCTCAATCGCTTAGCAGATCGTACATCGCTTCAATCTCTTTGATCTTAGCAAGAATGAGTTCGTGAAGTTGATCTGCGTTCTCTGCGGCAATGATTTCGCCGTTCAATAGGGCATAGGGCTCCATGTAGCACTGTCCGCAATTACCAAGACAGCCGTATTCGATGACATCATAGTCGGGATTTTGTTCTAGTGCTTTCATGACTTTCTCTGTTCCATTGTGCATGTTGCTGGCGCAAAACTCTATGATTGGTCTCATAATAAAAATTCCACCTTATGTCGATATATTCAAGTTGAAAACCATTTTCATTTAATCATTATTGTAATATAATATTAAAAGAAAGGAGATGAATCAAATGTCTGAAAAAACAAAAGAAGCTATTTATGATGAAGTCCTTGAGGTTTTAGATAAACTTCGTCCTTTTCTACAACGCGATGGCGGCGACGTGGATCTCGTTGACGTAGAAGATGGTATTGTGAAGCTGAAACTGATGGGTGCTTGTGGAAGCTGCCCGAGTTCAACCATTACGTTGAAAGCCGGTATCGAACGTGCACTTGTTGAAGAAGTTGAAGGTATAACTGAAGTCGTGCAAGTGTTCTAATACGACTATATCATAAGAAAGAGCTTACCACTATGGTAAGCTCTTTTTGCTAATCTATTTGCGTTGATTAAGCAGCGGCAGCGGCTGGATGGGGTCGAGCCCTCCAGATATATCCATGATGTTGCCTGTGATGAAATCAGAAGCCGGTAAGCATAAGAATTCGATAACCCTGGCTACATCCTCGCCGGTCCCCGGTCTACCTACCGGCGTTTCGCCGTCGACCTCCAGACGGGCCTCCTGCATCGTGCGCTCTTTATTTTTCCCGCGAATGTCGCCTGGGCAAATCATATTCACGGTGATCCCGTGGCTGGCTTCTTCTTCAGCCAATGTCTTCGTGAAGGAGACTAAGCCTACCTTCGCTGCCGCGTAGACAGCGCGATGTGTCCAGCCTCTGGCTTCAGCGGCTCGTCCAAATCCAAAATGGATAATCCGCCCCCACCGCTTCTCCCTCATCATCGGTAAAACCAATTGATCAAGTTCCATAACGCCAAGCAAATTGCCGCGCATTAAATATTCAATTTCATCGACACCATAATCAGCAAAAAATCGCCGTTCCCGGAAAAAAGGCCCCGCATTATTCACGAGAATATCGATCGGTCCCAGCTGTGACGCTGTTTGTTCCACCATGCGTGTTATGTCTTCCCGCTTAGCGACATCGCCTTGGACGGCTATACTGCGAACACCAAAATCTTGCAAGTGATGGACAAGCTCAGCGGCTTCCCTTTCACTATTCACATAATTGACAGCCACCTGACACCCTTGTCTAGCCAGGGTGATGGCGGTCATTTTGCCGAGTCCTTTCGCACTGCCTGTAATAAGAACCGTTCGGCCTCTTAATTCCATGGTCCTCTTACCCCTTTGCAATACTAGCCGTAATATAAGAGAATGCTATAGTTAAGGTTCGGCAAACCATATCAAATCCCTGCTGAAGATCGGCGACATTTGATTTTACATTTTCGACATGAATCCGATCCCCCGGATACGGCTCCTTTTGCATCAGATCATCCAGCATTTCGGCATTAATATAGTGAATCTCCATATTGCGTTGATTGCGCAGCCGATCGAGCGGAGATTTATAATCCATTTTGAGCGTATACAGCTGAACTTCTAACGCCCCGTGAATTTTCTTCTCATGCATCCTGCGCAATACCGTAAAGTACGAATACCGCGCTTTCAGCACCTCCGTCTTGAGCTCAAATAAATCATTCATGAATGTACCCAATTTGTCCAAAATGGAAAACAGCCGAATGAAGGCATTTTTGAAAAAATAAACGAAAAGGCGATAGGCTTCCATCTCTTGCGCGTTCATATCCTCGAGAAACATTTTATTGATATGCTCAGCGTAACGCTCGCAGCAGTATTTGCTCTGCTCAAGCTCGTCTAATGCATCAATGAACCCTTTACTCCAGATCGCTTGCCGGTGGTATTTCGGGTAGTCTGAGGCCGTGTGGTGATGTTCCTTCGATTCCAGATGCTCGATAAACACTCGTACTGCATTGCCAGCCTCCAGCAGGAGCCCGCTGTCTACCCGCTCTGGTTCATGGAATAATGCTCGCAGCATGGGTACACCCCCTTTTTTAGTAAGCTTTATGGATGAACAACAATAGAAGTAAGTATGGGCATAAATAAAAAGAAATAGCCCTCTCTATAGTAAGAAGGCCTCTTCTCCCACAAAACCGTTCTGTCCTATTGCCAGAAGTCAGCCCTGTCAGGGCCTTATGCTTTGCGATCATATAGCGTAAGCACGCATAAATAACATAGAAAACCAAACATACCGGCAACGATTACCGCATGCACCATGCCAGTTAGCAAATAAGCGAGTTCATTCCCCATCGACCAAGTGACGACAGCTCCGCTGATAACTTGCAGGGATACTAGAATGAGTGCCCATTTGCTGCCAAAGCGCAATTTGTCTGAGCTCTGGTAGTAACGTTTTGCCTGAAAGTAAAGAAAGAGAATGCACAGGAATAGCAGTAAAGCCGCAATCCGGTGTGTAAAAACGATGCCCGTCGCACCACTAAGCTCAGGGATGACTTGCCCATTGCACAACGGCCAGCCTGAACACCCGCCTGATGATACCGTATGACGAACGAAAGCACCCAAGTAAACAACAATATAGCTATAGATCGTCGTAATCCATACGATCGCCTTAAAGGAACTGCGAATGGCTGTATCTCTTTGAAATTGGCCCCATGGTGTGAATACAAGCGCAAGCAGCAGGGAAAACGCAAACGCCAGGAGGGATAAGCCAAAATGAAGCGCCAGTACGAGTGAAGATTGCGGCCAAACGACGGCGAGTGCGCCCATTACCGCTTGTACCAACGTCATAACAACGGTTCCAGTGATGAAGTATTTCGCATCTTTCCGTTTAACATAACGAAACACTAAGATGAATGTGGCAATCAGGATTAGCGTCACGATACCGACAACCAGTCGATGACTGTATTCGATAAACGATGATATCGTATGCGCCGGGACGAATTTCCCATGACATAGCGGCCACTCGTCTCCGCAGCCTCTTCCTGCGTCAGCCTTTGTAACCAAGGCCCCCATTGCAAGAATGAGAAACATGCCGATGGCGGACAAATTCGCTAGCCTTTGAATCAGTTTTTGCATGATTGCACCTACTTTTACGTCGTGACTTCTGTGGATCTTGTCGAATATTCGTTTCGTTCGTTTTCAATTATATCTTTAAAAAGTTGGCAAATCCATTCGCAATTGTTACAAAGCTCCGAAACCACCGCTATTCGGCCAAACTCATGGCGAAGTTGTGATTTTCATGCCATATCCAAGGATAAACGACTTCGTCGTCCTTTAGGACGAGAGGGTTTATCAAGGTAGAGCGAAGCAAAAGTAAAAAACTTTTACTTCCTTATCTACTAAAAAAACGACTCTGAAAAGAGCCGTTTCTCTTCCTTCTATTTATGGGGCAAGAGCACCTGATACCTCGAGAGCCCGATCAAGGAACTGCTCAATTTCTTCACGCGTTTTACGCAATTTGCTGACGAAACGAACAAGCTCTTTGCCGTCGCGGAAGGCGATAAAGCTTGGAATACCGAGAATGTTCAGCTGCTCACACAAATCCGGCACTTCGTCGCGATCCAGCTCAACGAAAGTAATCCGCCCCTTATAAGCTTCTTCTACAGCCGGCATGAATGGCTCAATAAAGTGGCAGTCTTTGCACCAAGTAGCTTTAAATACAGCGATCGTTAATACCGGTTGTGAGATTTGTTCTTGAAAAGCTTGTTCATTGGAAATTTTCAACATGATGAGCACCTCACTGCTTAGGAATTTATTAACTTATAGCATGCCCCAAAAAGCGTGTCAAGATTTACGAATGACAGCATCTTCCTCTTCGCCTGTATTTACATTATTAGTAAAAAGTGATATCATAATTATATCAAATAGATATTCAAATGAAATGGCTACTCCAACTTGAAAGGATGTTGATTACATGAAGGAAAAACAAGCTTGGTCCATTAATGGATTTCTTGGCATTTTGTTATTTATTATTGGCGGAGGATTAGGGGTTTTACTCCTGACACAGGAACGTATCTTGCCGGGTGTCATTTTAATCATACTTGGCGTTATCTTTGTTTCGACCATTACAGCCGTACAGCCGAACGAAGCCTCCGTCGTCACGTTCTTCGGCAGCTATCTAGGTACGATCCGGAAGAGCGGCTTGTGGCTCATTGTTCCATTTTCAAATCGCAAGAAAATTTCCTTGCGGGTTCGCAATTTTAACAGCGTCAAATTGAAAGTCAACGATATCGAGGGCAATCCGATCGAAATCGCCGCCGTCGTCGTGTTCAAAGTCGTAGATACGTACAAAGCGCTATTTGATGTAGATAGCTATGAGAAGTTCGTCGAAATTCAAAGTGAAACGGCGCTTCGCCATGTAGCAAGTAAATATCCTTACGACCGATTCGACAGCGAAGGTTATTCGCTCCGGGGGAATGCCGATGAAGTAGCCGCTGAGCTTAGCCTTGAGCTTCAGCATCGTCTCTCGGTTGCAGGTGTCGAGGTCATGGAATCTCGTCTCACTCACCTTGCTTACTCAACCGAAATTGCAAGCGCCATGCTTCAGCGTCAGCAAGCTTCAGCTATTTTATCCGCCCGCCAAACGATCGTTGACGGAGCTGTCGGCATGGTTCAGATGGCCATCGCCCGCCTCGAAGCCGAAGGCTTGCAGCTCGATGAAGAGAGGAAGGCGGCCATGATCAACAATTTGCTTGTAGCCATTGTATCGGACCGCTCAGCGAATCCGGTCATTAATACCGGCTCGCTATACTAAACGGACACCGCTATGGCTCCTAAGAAAAACTTCGCGCTCCGACTCGATCCCAAGCTCTATGAAGCTTTGGAGCGCTGGGCGGAGGATGAGTTCCGGAGCGTTAACAGCCATATTGAGTATTTGCTTCGAGAATCGATGCAGCGGGCGGGACGATTGCCGAAGGTCCGACCCTACGGTTCTGACTCGGAAAAAGATGAGCAAGTTGATTCTTGAAGGTATGCCGGGCAGGCACCCTCACCAATAACAAACCCCCTGACCTTCGTAAGGTCAGGGGGTTTTACTACTTTACAGACAGGCCATCGAAAATAATATTACTTAGTTTCAACCCATCTTTACGCGCAACCTCGCCTTCATAGACGAGCTTGCCGGTATCTAAATCAACCACAGCCACACCGGGAGCTCTCCTGCCGTAAACATTCATATAAAGCCGGCTATCGGTAATCTGTCCCATTTGAACCTGCAACCCGCCCTGCGGCCCATCCTTCAGCCAATCTCTCAGATCAATTTTTACGTCGCTCATTAGCTTCCTCTCCGTCAAATTAAAACGAACAAGCCGCGATTGATCATAGAAGGAGAAAAATACACATCGTCGCCCATATAATTAATTCTAAGCTCCCCGGGTTTTCCGTTCATGAGCAGGTCATGAACAAGTTCGTTTTGAACGGTTTTCATTTGGCCCTTCGAAATATCGTAATACAAAAGTTCCCGATTCACGATGTCTTTCTTCTTCCCATCTGCGGAGTCATCGTTTGCACCATTTATTGCGTAGGAGGTCTGGTCAAAAAGCAAATAACGGTTCGGCTTCATCACTTCGTTTGACGATATAAGTGTCGTCAAGGTATGTAACGTATTATCCTGAGAAACACCCGTTGCAATTACCTGCTTTCCTTCTACGATTTTCTTATCCAGATCCACGGTATACATGACATATTTAGAGTCCTTAGGCTGCGAATATTTACCGGACTTTTGATAAAGATTAACCAACAACTTCATGGTCTGGTCTTCCACATAGACATCCGCTACAAAGATATATTCATTCTGTTCTTTAGGCAGCTTCACCTCGTATGATACGCTGCTCTTCTTCTCTCTCTCCATCACAGAAATGTCAATTATATTCGACTGGGCCTCGTCTTCATGAAAACGTGAATCATATTTCACATAGACAATCTGCTTTTCGTCCACATAAAAAGCATTCGGATTCTTTTTCCCTCTCATAAAAGAGCGGTAATCATGAAATAATTCCCTCAGTTCTTCTTGGTAGAAATACGATGAATCCATCTTTTCCCAGAAGGAATCCTTTTCGTACGGGTAGACGCTCCCGGAGGAACGTATGGCAATCGGCTCAGATATGTATTGTCCTTTTACCGTTAAATGAGAAGCTTCCTCTTCGCGGCCTCCCAATGTTTTGAGATAATAATCGGGTTTGTCGAATTGAGACGCTGCAGCATAATACATACTAATCGTTAATACACTAAATGGAATAAGTACTATAAGTATCCAATAACGTTTCATTGTCGGGGGCGCCTCCTTAAACGGTTACTTTTTTATGCAGCAAATAGGAACTGAACCATACTGAAAAAGCAGTGACAAGGATGCCCATCACAAGTTCCAGCAGAATAAGTTCGCTTGGAAAAAAGAAATCCGGGAACCATACTTCGGAGATGATTTGAGGAAGTATGATAAGAAACGCTGCCACACCGCTATAGAGGATACCCGCTCCAATTCCTTTGAAACGATAACTGCGTTCCAGTAAAACGGCTGTAAACAAGATGATCACACTCACCAAGCCTGCTCCATAGTACAGAGCAAATTCGTTGAAGTACGAGGGAAGCAGGATTTTGAGTAAAGGGTGTTGCCGGATGATTTCCGTTACTGTTAAGTCTTGTCTGAATTCACTTGGAATCAAAGCTTCGAATGCCGCAATCTGAACGTATATAAGTAGGAATTGGTAAGCAACAAGCCCCCAAACAAACAAGAGGATGGCGCTCAATTTAGCCAAATACACATTCATTCTCGAAGTTGGCAGCATAAGCAGCCTGTAAGCAAACGTACTTCTCCCAACCCATTCCTTATACCAAATCAGAAAAATATAGAGGAGAAGCGTCACACCGCATAGACTAATAGACCAATCAAATAGGATATTATCATAACCATTCAAGCTGGCCTTGCTATAATTCTGGACATATTGGACAGCAGTCATTGATTGGCTCTCCATCGCTCTTTCGGCATTATTCATATAATCATGCGTATATAACCAAACGTCCAATAATTGCAAAAGCAAAGTAATAACAAACAATGCGCCATAAAATTTGCTAAAACGGGTAATCTCCCAGTTCAGCAATTTTCCAAAGTTGCTCATGCCAAATACACCTCCCTCATAACATCTACGACGGATTTCCCTTCCTTGGACCGCATTTCCTCCGCATAAAATTGTTTCAACACCCGGCCTTGTTCAAGCAGCACAACTTTATCAATCAAATGTTCAATATCGTGGATTTCATGCGTCGTTATCAGAACTCCTCGGTCTTCAATCAGATGGCTGGTGAACACAGCCGCGATCTGCTCACGGCTGAACATATCAATCCCCGAGAAAGGTTCGTCCATGAGCAGGTAATCAGCGTCCAAGGAGAGTCCGAGCAATAAGTTCGCTTTCGCCGAATTCCCCTTGGACAAGCTGCCTAGCCGGTCTTCCTTTTTCAATTTAAAAAAAGCTAGCAGATCCTGTGCCCGCTTCTCATTCCAGTTCGTATAGAAGTCCTGCATAAACTGCATGGCATCTCCTATTTTCATAGAAGAAGGCATCGTCAACGTATCAGGAATAAACACAACCTTCTCATAGGCCATCTTGTTAACAGGCTGGCCGTCAATTCGAATTCGACCACTTCCAATGGGAGTTAGCCCCATAATGGCTTTCATGATTGTCGATTTGCCGACGCCGTTAATGCCAATAAGACAAGTGATTTCTCCCTTTTCCGCTGTGAAAGAGACCTCATCCAGCACATTTTTTCTCCCATATTTCTTAACAATTTGATCGACTTCTATCATTCTTTAACCTCCCTTGCTCGCTCTGCTTCGTACTTCTCTTTGACAAAACGAAGCAGGTCATCCGTGGGGAGTTCAATCTTTTTGATGGATTGTATAAAAACCTCCACAGCCTCTTGAATAAGCTCTTGACGAATCGAATTTAAAACCTGCTTGTCCGTCGTTATCCGACTAGGGGAATTACCCGCGGTTGTTATCAAATGTTGCTCCTCCATTTCTTTATACGCCCTCTGTACCGTATTGGGATTAATTTGGAGCAAACCTGCAAGTTCGCGTCTAGATGGAATTTCCTGGCCTGCAGCCAACTTGCCTGTTGCCATTTCTTCTTTAAAATGTCGGACAACCTGCAGATAAACCGGATCGCGATTGTTAAACGTAATGTTCATCTACCCATCTCCTATGTACTTCCTTAGTAAATCTGGATAATTATAGTGTGTGTATTAATTGACTCATACACTAAGTGTACTATACCCTTCATACACTTCTTTTGTCAACAAATAACTTCTATATATTTACTATTATGAATTGTAATCACCAATTTCTTCTTCAATACGACTAATAGATCACATCAGGTACAACAAAAAAACATCCCTGCTAGCCTAAGCTAGAGGGATGTTTTCCGTATTATACAGTAACTGTAATTGTCGGTGCAGAAATTGTCGGCTCTACAGTAATATCAGAAGTCGTATTGGAGAAATCAGAGACTTCGAGAACGACTGGTGCACCAGCTGTAGTTGCTGTCGTAGCTAAAACCAGGGATGCCGTTGTAAGGGTAGACAATCCAGCCACTTGCAGCACACCGTTGACATATACGTTGTAGTAACCGTCTGTCGGAGGTGCTGGAAGGTCTGTAATCGCATTGCCGTTATCATCTAAAAAGCTTGCTGCTGGAATCGTTGTATCCGTCGTAATCATACCTGCTGTAAGAACTGCGCTATATCTTGTTACAGCAGGATCTACCGTTGTTTCAACGGTACCCCCAGTAGCAACCGGCGCGGAAGCTGTAGCGGTCACAAAAAGTTTAATCAGAGACGCTGCCATCATTTCACCCCCTTCCCTAATTCCCAATGGCTATCTATAGATACGGACGCTTTGGACAATGATGGGGACCCCTTTTTCTGGAACATCCTCTGAAGTTAAAGTTAAAGCTCCTTCCCGTATATGGTATAACGTTCGAGGCTGCAGAACACCGTTCACGAAGACTTGTCGATACGAGATCATCTTCGGACTTGGAATAGATTGAATCCCGTATCCGGGAGTCTGATCTTCGTTGGTATACTCCCTTTTTTCCCCATCGGAAATGGCATAGAAGAAATAGGTCTGCGCCAAAAACTTGACGCCTAGACGTTTGGTTCTATGCCTGGACCTTTTTTTTCGCCGTTTAGACGCCTTCTTAGGGCATGGACGACAACTTGCCACATACAAGTTCATGCTGATGTAAATCACCCCGCCAACGCTGACTTCTGTTAGTTCATTTTATGCATAAAATAATGCCAGTAATTGGATTAAATTATCAGGTGCTTCCCCCATTTATGGAAAAAAGCAGCTTTACATGCGCGGTATCCTCACATACCTGCGAGTAAACGGGCTAACAATAAGGAGATGATGCAGGTGAGGTCGAGGAGGTTATTATGAGATCAACACAGTTGGAGATCATCCCTTTATCCAAAAACATCGCAGAACGATTTGAAAAGGGGCTCACCCAACAATTAGAGCTTCTTCGAGGCGGTGTTCAGCCATTTCCTCTTACAGCGGAGGAGACACGGATCGTGGAGGACATACGGGCGCGAACCCGGGAGGAGAATCGTAATAACGTAACACGCACAATGGCCTATTGGGCCTGTTACCAGAAGCACCCCGAGCTGCACTGGGCTCTGTTAGCACATATGGTCTCCCGCAACGGTGGTTGGAACATGACCGATCTGCATGGCGATCTCCTGCCGCACCTTATTGACAGTGATCAAGTTGAGCATCTGTTTGCTTTTTTGGAACGCGCAAATGGGCTTATTTTTCAAGATGCTTATCCACAATTACTGCTTTATGACGAAAGTAAGAAGCGCGAGAAGAACCTGTTTCACTTGCTTCCCCATTTCAATATTTCCATCTGGATGGTCCCTGTCTGGCATGAGTTTTGGACGAACCCGGACTCCACCGCGCTGACGATTGCTCTTATTGTGAATGAACAAAATTACATCGAGCAGCGAATTGTCCAGAAGGGCACGTTCCGAGAAACCGTTCTAGATAAGACACTTTTTAAAGCTCAAGGCTGGATGCAGCTGAATCAAATTGCTTTCCCTTTTTGGTCCCCGTCCGCCGAAGCCGGCTCCCCCCAGCCTCGTCTGGCTGGACTCATTCTCGAGAATTTTGCCGACTTAGCTGAACGCATAGCCCTTGGGAAAGGCCTTTACGCGGTTCTAATCGGAGCGCCAGAAGTGCTGCAAGGTGTACTCCGCTTCGCTGCATCGACGCCCCATACGGGTTCACGCGCTGACTATTGGCCTCACTTATTTACACCCATACAAAAAGCCCCCCCTGATCATCTCTATCAGGAGAGGCTGGATGGCTGCTTCCTCAAGAAGGGAAGCTCGCCTTTGTATAGTCCTACACTTGAAACTGTATGGCCGGATCGGCCATTACTGCCTGTGGAACCTGGCGACTGGTTTCAAGATGTTGAAACGCCAATGGGGTATATGCACCCTATCGAAGTGCCGCAGACCTTTGATTTAACCCGCGCCATGAGCGAAGGGCTTAATAGCATTGAGCTCGCCATACTGGCAGCGCAGGCTATGAACGTCGTCCGATAAGGCGGCTTGCTTTGCCGATCAGCTTTTGAACAGGCGCTGGGAAATTCTTGACATCGTCCTTCGTAACCACACGCGTCGCCATGAGCATCAGCGGGTATAAAGCAGCCGTGAAGCCGCAAACAAGTATTGCGTTGATTCCTTCGTTGATCCTGTACAAGCTGGTTGGATGTACATACGTGTGGGTCAACCACTCAGCCGCGAAGCCTAAGCCGGCAATGACCACAATTGAAATCGTTAAACCGATGAAGCGCCGGCCAAGAATGGTGAAGCTCACTTCTTTGCGCAGCGTGCGCAAATTGAGCCATGACATAGCAATGAAGCAAAGCCCTGTGGAACCAATGATCCCATAGATGCCGAACCATGGAGCGAGCAAGAAGCTGCCGGCAAGCTTAACCGCAATACCAACAGCAACATGCAGCATCAGCGGTTTCATACGGCCCATGCCCATTAATACGGCACCTGAGGTTTGCATGACAATTTGGAACATAGCGCCCAAAGTCAGCAAGGAGATCATGTAAGGTCCATGACTCATCCCATAGGCTGTATCTTCATGTCCGAACATGAAGAAATCAAGCGGACGGGCAGCAATCGCGATAACGAGCACCGCAGGCAAGCCCGATAAAATAGACAGCTGCAGCACTCTGGTTGTTTGATGCCCTACCTGTTTCAGATCTTTGCGGGAGTACGCTGCTGAAATGATCGGCACAACGGATTGACTGAGCGCAATCGCCAAAATAATCGGGATACCCGCCAGAGATTGCGCCCGGCCCCCGATAATCCCGACCAAACCAAGCGCCTCGCTGCTGCCGATCTTCCCTTCCAAGAGGGGAATGATGATCGACGTATCGATCGCATAGACCAAAGTAACCGTCACTGAGAAGATGACGATCGGGATCGAGAGCTTCAGCAGGCTGCGGTAAATGTCCCTATACCTTGCAGGTGCTGTTGCAGCCGCCGAGGAGTGCCCGGCTGCAGTTTCATGAGCCGCGGCGGAAGACACATTTTCTTTCAGCCTTTGAGCGTCCCTGCGTTTGAGCTTCATCGCATAGTAAAGCATAACGGCAAGCGCGGCGATTCCGCCCATAACCCCGCCGAAAGATGCTCCCGCAACTCCCCAGCCCAAGCTAATATTTAAAAGAATAAAGGCAAGACCAATCGAGGTGACCAGTCTGAAAACTTGTTCCACCACTTGCGAGACTCCGTTAGGCATCATGTTTTGTCGGCCTTGGAAATAACCGCGCATAATCGCAATAAGCGGGAAGAACAGCATGGCCGGCGCGATAGCACGGGTTGCCAGCGTAGCATCGGGTCCCCCGTGTGATATTTGTTCCGCATAAATCGGCGCAAACACATATAACAGCACGGTCATGAATACGCCAGCGACGATGGCAAATAAAATAGCTGCGCGATAAATTCGCTCTGCCTCGTCAGGTCGTCCGATCGCATATTTTTCCGATACCATTTTGCTTAACGCGCTGGGAATCCCTGCTGTCGCCACAACAAGAAGAATAGAGTACAAATTAAAAGCTATCGAATAACTGCCCATTCCCCCCTCGTGCAACAAGTGCACGAGCGGAATACGCTGAAAAACGCCGAGAAACCGCGCTACGAGCGCGGCTACGGTGAGAATGAGCGTCCCTTTTACAAGAGAATCTTTGGTTTCCTTCGTCAAATGTGTTCCTACTCTCTAATCCTTTATTCAAACAACATCATGTTCAATTAAAAAACCCAAATCAAGAAGAGAACAATCATCGCCAGTTGCAGCACAATTTTGACAGCACTGCTGGCAAAGAAACCGATCACGGAGCCTATCCCGGCGCTGATCGCATTTTGCCATTTCGTGCCGATAATGATTTCACCAATCACAGCGCCTAAGAAAGGTCCTATGATTAACCCGAAAGCCGGAATGACGAAAGGCCCCACAATAAGGCCAATCGTACTCCCGATCACAGCCGCCTTCGAACCCCCGAATTTCTTGACTCCCATTGCGCTCACAGCATAATCGGCAACCATAATAATAAGAACAATCAGGGTCTGCGTGGTCCAGAACACCCAGCCAAACGGCTCAAAGCTGATCAGCCAGCCATATAGGAAGAACGCCGCATAGATAGCCAAAACACCAGGCAGCACTGGATAAACCGCACCTATCATACCTACAACAAACAAAAGAATGACCAAGCTCCAGGCTAACGTGATCATAGGCTCATCTCCGTCCGATATTGTACTGGCTAAACCGGCTAATTACAGCATATAAGCGTGAATGATTTTGGCAACCGCGCTTTCTTCGTTCGTCACCGTCGTGATATCCGCAATCTGTTTGACTTCATCCTGCGCATTGCCCATGGCAACGCCAAGACCCGCTTCACGAATCATCGTGATATCATTCTGGCTGTCCCCCATCGCAATCACTTCCGACATCTGAATCCCCAGAAGCTGACAGACTGCCTCCACACCGCTTGCTTTGCTAATCCCAAGCGGGTTTAATTCAATGTTCGACGGATGAGAGTTGGTGATTTCAAGCGTTCCCCAGCTCTCTGCAATTTCGCGAATACGCTGCAGCTTCTCCGCGTTTTCCGTGAAGAAACCGAACTTCAGCCATTCGCCGTTCGGGATGTCCAGACCTTCGCGCTCGCGGTTGAAGACACCTTCGACAGAGTAAGCCCACCACCAGCAGTCATGCTCCTCAGCGAGCGCATGTAATCGGCTCACGGTTTCAACCGGAAGCAGTGTCCGCCGAAGCAATTTGTCCGGCGACTCCCATACTTCACTGCCATTTACCATAACCATAGGCGTAGATAGCCCCAGCTCCTGAATGTAAGGCAAGGCGCTGATGGCTCCGCGGCCAGTCGACATGATGACGATTTTGCCAGCCTCCGTCGCTTGACGAATGGCGGATTGATTTTCCGGCGAAATTTTTTTCTCCTCATCCAGTAAGGTACCGTCCATATCGAGGGCAATTAACTTATAAAGTCCCACGTTCCCCATCTCCTGTCTATACGGTTGTCGTCCTTGATAGACCTAGTAAGCAGCGAGCACTTTCTTAGGCAGCTCTTCCATAAAAGTCATATGCCAGAGGGCAAAAATATAGATCGTCCAAATCCGGCGCGCATAATCGCCCTGGCCGTTACGGTGCTTCTGAAGCATCCGCTCTACCGTGTTCATATTAATATAATCTTCAATTCCGCTGGCTTTGATCTGCTCAAGCAGCACATCCCCCATCGGACCTTGTACCCATTGACGCAAAGGTACAGGGAAACCCAGCTTCGGACGGTTCAGAATTGGGTCCGGGATAATGCCTTCCATCGCTTTGCGGAAAATATATTTGGTCGTTCCATTGGCAATGCGATATTTCGCCGGGATGCGGCGTGCCACATCGAACAGCTCCTTATCCAGGAAAGGAACGCGCAGTTCAAGCGAATGCGCCATCGTCATTTTATCGGCTTTCATCAGGATATCGCCGGGCATCCACAGATTCATATCGATATACTGCATCCGGCTGACCGGATCAAGATGTTTGGTCTTGTTGTAATAGTCTCCAGCGATCTGCACGGGATTCTTATAGGCCCGCAGCATCTCCGTATCGAGACGCAGCACTTCCGCTTTCATATCCTCTGTGAAAATCTTCGCGTTACCAAGGAAGCGCTCCTCCAGCGGCGTCGTGCCGCGCAACACATAGTTGCGCCCCTTCACGCTGCTTGGCAGCATCCGCGCGAAGCGGTTCAGCATGCGCTTGATCGAATGCGGCAGCTGATCGATCGGCCGCAGCGACTGCGGCTCGCGATAGATGCGGTAGCCGCCGAACAGCTCGTCCGCGCCTTCGCCGGACAGCACAACCGTCACGTGCTCGCGCGCAAGCTGCGCCACGTGGTAGAGGGCAATGGCCGAAGGATCGGCAACAGGCTCGTCCTGGTGCCAGATCGCCTTCGGCATCGTGCTGAAGAAGTCATCCTTCGTGATGACTTTGTCGTAGTGCTCTGTGCCAAGCGCCGCAGCCGTTTGGGCGGCGATTGGCGTCTCGTTGTTGGCGCCTTCGAAGCCAACGGAGAACGTGCGGATCGGTTCAATGTTCCGCATGTGGGTGGCGATGGCCGTGGAGTCAATCCCGCTGGACAAGAAGCATCCGCGCTCCACATCACTGACCATGTGGTGCTTGACGGAGTCCTTCAACGTTTCGCGGATTTGCTCCACGTAATAGTCAAAAGGACGTTCCTCAGGTTCGAACATCGGATCCCAATACTTATGTATGGACATTTCGCCATCGAAGGTTACCTTGACATAGTGGGCCGGCGGCAGTTTGTGGATGCCGTGGAACATCGTGTTCGGCTCCGGAACATACTGAAAGGTCAGATAGTTCAGCAAGCTGTCCGTATGGATCAACCGGTTCATGCCATCCGCAGCGAGCAAGCTCTTAATTTCCGAGCCAAACAAAAACTGACGGTCGTTGACATGATAATAAAACGGCTTAATGCCGAAATGGTCTCTCGCTCCGAACAGCTGCTTCTTTTTCTTGTCCCAGATCACGAATCCGAACATGCCGCGCAAATGCTTGACGCATTCCTCTCCGAACTCCTCATAAAGGTGAACAATAACCTCCGTATCGCTATGCGTGCGGAATTGGTGCCCGCGTTCCTGCAGCATTCCGCGTAACTCTTTGTAATTATAAATTTCTCCGTTAAAAATGATCCAGACGGAATCATCCTCATTGGCTAGCGGCTGATGCCCTTCTTGAATATCAATAATGGACAACCGGCGAAAGCCGAGACCAATTCGATTATCCGTCCAAAAACCGGAATCGTTCGGTCCCCGATGCACAATCACATCCGTCATTTGCTGCAGCATGGCAACTGTTGGTTCTCTATCTTCAAAATACATCACACCCGTAATACCACACATGGTGAAACTCACTCCTCCGTACCATTCATCAAACTATCTCTCGCGAATACCGATACATTAGTATACCATATCCGTCCGCCATACTGGAAATAGGATGAAAGTACGCATTCAGCTGTCTATCATAGGAAAATGAAGGTAATGATCAGTCTTTTTAATGAAGCTGTGAATCGCGTCGTTTTCATGCTGTCCCCCACCTTTCTTTTCTCTACGCACAAAAGTTTACCTCATGCAACTTTTGGCGTATAGGAGGGTTCTCCTCCTTACCTCAACATATGCTCAGGAATGATTAACGGTTCCACCTCTTATATATTGCTTCCTGTAGGCAAGCGGTGAGAGACCTATTTTGGCACGAAAACAGTTCGAGAAATAAGCGGCATGATGGAAGCCCACCTCCTCAGAGATGCGCTCAATGGACCACTGCGTTTTCAGCAGCAGCAGCTTGGATTGTTCAATTCGATAGGCAAGCAAATACTCGAGTGGCGTGCAGCCATACACACTTTTCATACAGCGGCTCAAATAATTCGGATGAAAATGGAACTCGTCAGCCAACCGCTCATTGGTCAAATCAGCCGAGTAATGCTGCTTAAGATAAGCTTCGATTCGCTCAGCCAACCTATGTACTTTGGATTGCTCATCAGGTTTACTTCCAATATCTAACGCACGCAAAATTTCCGTAAAAATGCGCTGCTCTTCCCAGAACGATACAGACCTTTCCGAGACGGACATTTGTAGGAGTTGGTGCCAAAGCTCTTGGATCCGCTCGGGGTCCGATGCTGCGCCTTGTTGAGCAAGGGTAATTTCATTTTTTTGAGGTAAAACGAATTCGCTGCGCGGAAAGGGCTTGCTCTCTCTGATCGTGTAAGGGCTGCTTGTTTGAAAATGAAGCCAATAAAAATGACATTCCGCCTCGCACGGACGCACGGCATAATGATATTTATCCGGAAGCAGCAGCACGTATTGGCCCTCGGTCAAGCTCCACGTCAACTCCTCTTCCCCCAAATGTAGCGTACCCTTCGTAATGAGAAGAAGATCATACATCCCTAACCCTGCGCGATCCGGATGCGTGTCCCCTGCCTGGTACGCCCTGAACCCGCTCTCCAAATAATAAGGAAGAGGCGGTGCAGCGAACGATATCTCTTTCATTAGGCGGCGTCTCCTTTAAAAAGTTGTGTGAAATTTTATAAATAACTGGTTGCATTTCTACCTGTTTCTTCCCCAGTATCCCTCATATAATTGGAGAAAGTAAAGCCTATTTCGCAAATTCAGGAGGTTGCTTCATGTCAAATGCACTGCTGCAGGCCAAGCACAAATTGTCCTTGAATCAAATCCAAATCAACGATGACTTCTGGAATCATTACGTCAGTCTTGTTCGCAATACGGTCATTCCCTATCAATGGGAAGCCCTGAATGATCGTGTTCCCGATGCCGAACCTAGCCATGCCATCCATAATTTCCGAATTGCCGCAGGGCTGGAAACAGGGGAATATCACGGTTGGGTGTTTCAGGATTCCGATCTCGCCAAGTGGCTCGAGGCTGTCGCCTATTCCCTTCAACAACAGCCTGATGCAGCATTGGAACAGACCGCAGACGAGACCATTGACCTGATCGTACAAGCGCAGCAAAGCGATGGTTATTTAAATACATACTTTACGATTAAAGAGCCTGGCAAGCGTTGGACGAACTTGTACGAGTGCCATGAATTGTATTGTGCAGGCCATATGATTGAAGCTGCCGTTGCATATTTTGAGGCTACAGGGAAAAGGAAGCTGCTGGATGCGATGTGCCGTTTTGCGGATCATATTCAGGATGTATTCGGCCCCGAAGAAGGAAAAATTCGAGGCTATGACGGGCATCAAGAGATTGAATTGGCGCTGGTCAAATTGTATACGGTAACGAAACAGGAGAAATATCTCCAGCTTGCCTGCTATTTCATCGATGAGCGAGGACAACGGCCGGATTTCTTCGATGGGGAGTGGGAGCGCAGGGGAAAAACCTCTATCTATCGCGCAGGTGAAACCCCTTTGCCGAGTCTGAGCAGCATTTATAATCAGAGCCATCTGCCTGTTCGTGAGCAAGATACGGCTATCGGACATTCGGTTAGAGCCGTTTACATGTACACGGCCATGGCTGATTTGGCCAGATTGACCGGGGACGAGAAGCTGCTTGCCGCATGCAGGAAGCTCTGGGCGAATATGACGCAGAAGCAAATGTACATCACGGGAGGCATCGGTTCGACGCACCATGGGGAGGCGTTCTCGTTCGACTATGATTTGCCGAATGATACGGTGTATGCCGAGACTTGCGCTTCCATCGGTTTAGTGTATTTTGCTCAGCGTATGCTGCGTCTAGAATCGCGGAGCGAGTATGCCGACGTGATCGAGCGGGCGCTATATAACATCATCATCGGCAGTATGAGTCAGGATGGCAAACGATTCTTTTATGTGAATCCGTTGGAGGTTTGGCCACAAGCTTCTGCGAACAATCCCGGCAAACGTCATGTGAAAGCTGAGCGTCAGAAATGGTTTGGATGCGCTTGCTGCCCTCCCAACTTGGCGCGGATTCTCTCTTCGCTTGGGGAGTATATTTATACGACTGAACCAGGACGAATCAACTGCCATTTGTTTATCGGCAGCGAAAGTACGATTACGTTGGACGATGCAACACAAGTTGGGTTGAAACAAGTCAGTTCGTTGCCTTGGAGTGGGGATACTTCGCTTGAACTAAGTTTGGCTCAGCCACGCTCGTTCACATTGGCTTTGCGCGTGCCTTACTGGTGCGACAGCCAACCTCAATTGCTCATCAACGGTGAAAAAGAGGATGCGTACGCGGTTGAGAATGGCTATGCGATTATCGATCGCATTTGGACGGATGGTGACATCGTCACTTGGCTGCTTCCGATGGAGGCACACCTCATCCAAGCGAATCCGCTTATCCGCAGCAATGCCGGGAAAGCCGCTATTCAAAGAGGGCCTTTAGTGTACTGCGTTGAGCAGGTCGATAATGGCGCTCCTCTCGCAACACTTAGCCTTCAGAGTGGAACAGAACTGAAAGTGGAGGCTGACACTAGTGCGCTTGGTGGCACAGTGAGGATTGAGGCAGAAGGCTTTAGGGATGCGACGCCTGAGGCTTGGGCTTCGGCAGAGTCGTACCGTCGCTGGGCGCCATCGGCGGACCCCGTCGCCTTGCAGGCGGTTCCCTATTTCCAATGGGGGAATCGTGGGGTTGGCGAGATGGCGGTGTGGATTCGGGTACAACAGTGAAGTTAGGAAAGAGGCTGCTTTTTGAGGCGGCCTCTTTTTTTGTGCTTTTACTTGGTCTTGGTTCCTTGAATTCTCAGTTAGAGGGAACTCTGGTACGCTATTTTGCCAAGTTCCCACTATTTGAAGTCTTAGTGGGAACTACAGTCCCTTATTTCGATGTATTCCCCTGAAAAAGCGGAGTTTGCGAACAAATAAGACCCCACAGTTCCTCTTAATCGCGAAAAAAGCCCTTTTCGCTCAAATAGGGGACTGTAGTTCCCTCGTGAGCGAAGAGACGACCCGGACCTACCAAGGCCGCTTCCCACCGCCAAGCTTCGTCAAAACGCCGTCGTTGGCAGCGTCATAAGCTTGAAAGATTTTCGCCGCAATCGGAGAGGCGCCATAACGCCCGAAGCCGCCTTCGGGCACGACAACCGCGACGGCCAGCTTCGGGTTCTCGACCGGTGCAAAGGCGATGAACACAGCATTTTCAACCGAGCCTCCCGACACGCTTTGGGTGGATGTGCCTGTTTTGCGCGCCACATTAAAAGGCAGCTCCTCGATCCCCTCAGCCCCGCTTTTCATCCCGTGGATAATGGTGTTCCAATGCTCTTTAGCAAATTCGGCGGAGAAGTCCTCCAGTACTTCGGGCTCTATTTTTCTAACCAGCTGGCCCTGGTAGTCGCGTATCTCATCTACAAATAGCGGCTTCATCCGCTTCCCCCGACTAGCCAAAGTAGCGGTGTACTGAGCGAGCTGCAAGGTTGTCGTTTTCTCGTTTTGTCCCCAGGATGCATAAACCATCGCGGATTGATAACTGTCTTTCACAGCATTTTTGATAAAATCGTTAGAGCCTGCAAGCTCGCCCGGTAAGCCGCTGCCTGTTTTGACGCCCATTCCAAATTTCGCCATGTATTCCGCCCATTTGGCCGTCACTTCCGGATTCTCCCTGCCGTATTTGGCCCAGAATGGAATCCCGACTTTTTCAGACATGAACGTGTTCGAGGAATGTTCAATCGCCCCGGCAGCATCCATCGCCCCGTAAGCCGCTTTTCCCGAATTGGTGATGGTGCTGTTGCCTCCTTTACCAAAACTAAACGACCCCGTATCGTTATAAACATAACCATTCCCGCTGAAAAAATTCTCCTTAAGCCCTATCAACACGGACATAGGCTTAATCGTGGAACCCATGAACACAATCGACGATGGATGTTTCGCATTTTCTTTCTCGTCTGGATATTTGGCTTTTGCCGTTCGAATGCTGCCATTAGGAATAAAGCTCTCGATTTCTTTGTAGACGCTTGCCGACATGCCGCCGGTCCACGCGTTTGCATCGTAATCCGGATAGTTCGCCATCGTAACCACGCGTCCCGTATCCACTTCCATAGCCACTGCAAACCCGGAAGCTGCCTGCATCCCAACACTCAAGTACAAATCATTGGCGTGCGATGGGCTGCGCAAGTAACGAATATGCTCCTCCAGCATGCGTTCTGTCGCTTTTTGGATATCTTTATGTATGCTCAAATATAAATTATTTCCTTTGACTGGAGCCGTGACATCGGCTCTCCCAATGATTTTGTTAACGGCGTCCACGGGGTATGTCTTCCTGCCGTTTCTGCCGCGCAGCTCATCCTGATACATGCGTTCAATGCCATCGAATCCTACATTTTCCGAGCTCAAATATTCCTGGACCATAGGGCTGTCTTTGTAGATTTCTTTGGCTGTCGGAGAAGTAAAAGAGTTCGTATATCCCACTAAATGCGTGGCAATGGTCGTGTTGCCGTCATCATCCAGTTCATAGGTGCGGATGCTTTCCTCCGTTACGTCCAGCCATTTAAATTCATCCCGATGTTCTAAAAGGTAGGCGATCTCTTCGCTGGATAAATCCGCCTTAATTCTTCGTGGAACCCAGTAATAGCTCGGTTTCTTAATTTCAGCCTTATGGTAATCGTAGCCAATGTCCATGGCTAAAATGATTTCTTCTGGCGTCGGACTTTTCGAGTTTGGTTTGGCATACTTGTCGAAAACATCCGCTTTCAGCCGATCCGCAATAGCAATTAACTCATCTAACTTTTGCGCGCTGGGATCAATTCGAAAAAATAAAGATTGCATGGGAATGGTATACGCAAGCGGAGATTTCGAGGAGTCATAGATGTTGCCGCGAATGGGAGCAATTTGTATCGTTTGTGTGCCATTTCTATTCTCTGCGGCTTTATGTATTTTCGTTTCAACAAACTGCAGCATAGCCAATCGCACGATCAGGATGGAAAATAAGACAAAGGTTACAAAGAAAAAAAGATTGATCCGCAGCGAAAAATGTCTCTTTTGAGCAAGCTCTTTTTTCCTCGGATCATCCGCGATCGGCGATTTCATCACTGTAAGGCCCCCTTCTGTGTCAGGATGTATCCTGAAACAGACGCAGCGGCCCGGAAATAAGTTCACTAAAATTTGGAAAACTTGGCTCATTCCCAAGATAAGCTCACAAAAAAACCTTCAGACCCACTAATGAAGTGGATTTGAAGGTTTTTTACTCGCTTCTGCTTCTACCAAGGCCTCTTCCCGCCGCCAAGCTTGGTCAATATGCCTTCATTGGCTGCATCGTAAGCTTGAAAGATTTTTGCCGCAATCGGAGATGCGCCATAACGTCCGTAGCCGCCTTCCGGCACGACGACCGCCACAGCAAGCTTCGGATTCTCGACCGGCGCGAAGGCGATGAACACGGCGTTATCGATCGTTCCGCCTGAGACGGCTTGTGTCGAAGTCCCTGTCTTCCGAGCCACGTTATAAGGCAGTTCATCAATGCCTTCCGCGCCACTCTTCATCCCATGAATGATGGTGTTCCAATCCCCTTTGGCAAACATAGCGGTATTATCTTCCAGCACTTCCGGCTCTACCTTTTTGACTAGTTCACCTTCAAAGCTTCGAATCTCGTCAACGAACAACGGCTTCATCCTTTTGCCGCGGCTGCCTAGGGTTGCGGCAAACTGCGCGAGCTGCAGCGTCGTTGTTTTCTCATTCTGTCCCCATGAAGCATAAACCATGGCAGATTGATAACTGTCTTTTTTGGCGTTCTTGGAGAAGTCATTCGAACCGGCAATTTCGCCAGGCAAGCCGCTCCCCGTCTTGACGCCTAAGCCGAACTTCGCCAAATATTCCGCCCATTTATCCGTTACAGCAGGATTTTCCCCACCGTATTTCTGATAAAATGGAATGCCGACTTTGGCCGACATGTACGTATTGGACGAGTGTTCGATGGAGCTGGAGGCATCCAAGTTGCCATATGCCGTTCTCCCTGAGTTGGAAATCGAACTTGTCGAATTCGCTTTACCAAACGTGAAGGTACCTGAATCGTAATAGTACTGATTGGAAGGAGTAATCAACTTCTCTGTTAAACCAATCAGAACGGACAATGGTTTAATCGTGGAACCCATGAAAACGATGGAAGACGGATGTTTCGGACGCTCTTTATCTGTGTATTTCGGGTACGCGGTTGTAATCGAACCATTCGCAATATAGGAGCCAACTTCGTCTAAGGTTGCTTGCGAAATTCCGCCCGTCCATTCATTCGTATTGTAGTCCGGGTAGTTAGCCATCGTAACGACGCGCCCCGTATCTACTTCCATAGCTACCGCATAACCGGCCTGCGCATTCGCCCCGTATTTGATAAAGGCGTCATTCCGCGCGTACGGTGTATGTAGAAAAGCAATCTGATCGGCGATCGCCTTCTCCGCCGTTTTTTGAATATCTTTGTTGATCGACAGATACAAATTGTTCCCTTTGGTCGGCTTCGTTACCGTGGCGCGCCCGATAATTTTCATGGCCGCATTAACGGGGTAAATTTTATAACCATTTTTCCCGCGAAGCTCATCTTGGTACATCCTCTCGATGCCATCAAAGCCAACATTTTCTGTATCGAGATACTCTTTACTGTTTTCATTATCTTGGTACATCTCTTTGGCCTTTTCAGTCGAATAGCTTTTGAGGTAGCCAATCAATTGCGGAGCGATGGTCGACGGCGATCCGTCCGTATCCATGTCGTCCAATTCGTAAGTACGGATGCTTTCTTCTGTCACTTCGAGCCACTTGAATTCATCCCGGTGCTCTAATAAATAGGCGATTTCTTCTTTGGACAAATCTGTTTTGATTTTACGCGGAACCCAGTAATAACTCGGATCCTTCACTTTGTTTTTATTGATGTCATACCCCAAATCCATGGCAAGCACGATATCCGCGGGCTCCAGCTTCTTGGAATCCGGTTTGCCGTATTTATCAAAAACGTCAGTCTTCAGCTTGTTCGCCATGCGAATGACTTCATCTTTATCCTGCTGAGAGGGCTCGATTCGGAAAAATAAGGACTGCACTGGAATGGTGTAGGCAAGAGGTGATTTCGTAGAATCATAAATGTTGCCGCGGATGGGTGCAATTTTATTCGTCTGATTCGTATTTGTATTCTCTGCTGCCTTCAAATCTTTGGCTTGCACGAATTGTAAAATGGCCAAACGCACGATAAGTACGGAGAACAATAAGAACGTTATAAAGAAAAAGATATTGATCCGAAACGAAAAATGCCGTTTCTTCGTGATTTCTTTTTTCTTTGGATCATCCATTATGGATGGTTTCATCACACTCAGATCCTTTCTTACACAATAGCTTGCTGATCATCAAAAAGCTCTAGCAGGGATCGGATACCCTCCCCGGTATGATAGTCGTAACGGATAATGCGAACCGCATCGATGCCGACTTGATTCGGCGCCCACACATCGTTCGTTTCGTGATCACCAATATAAAGGACATCCTTGGCCGCTACACCCGCACGCTCCAGGGCAAGTTGGAAAATAGCCGGATCCGGCTTCTCAAGACCAACCTCTGTAGACACGAGGACAGGATCAAAATAGTGCAGAATTCCTTTATCCTCTAAAATAGCTTTCAATGTCGGTGCAAAATTGCTAATAATTCCTATTCGAAAACCCTGGGCTTGAAGCCGCTCGAGAAAAGGCTTAACATCATCAAACAATTCGTAATACTCAGGTGCAGTATAAATGTCGTACAGCTCGTGGCAGCAGTTGAAAATCTCTTCCTCTGTCCATTCCTCATGGATACCCAGCTTATGCAGCACATATTTATATAGGTTGACCCAGAATTCACGATCTGACTCCGGAGAACATACAATAAAGTTATCTTGCTTGTTCACATAATAAAATAGACGGAAAGCCTCCGTAAACAGTTCACTGATATGATCCTCATCCCGCTCCACAGCGCGCAATTGCAGGTACTGTTTCAAAATGGTCTGGGCGGCAGGAATCGTTAATAATGTGTCCCCAGCATCTAAGTAAATCATTGGATATTCCTGAATGGATTTAGACATACAAACTCCTTCATGTTCTCAAAAATAGCACTTTTAATAGTTTACCACATTTACGAATGGATGAGAAAAACCACAAAAAAGCCTCCTCCCGGATGTCCGTGAGAAGGCGGTTTACTTCCTTTTGTTAATCTTAAATAGGATTAAACATCTCTAATATGCGTTTGGTCAAAATTCGGCGGATTAAACCAGTTGCCCCCACTGGCCACCCAAGTGGAATCCAGAGGCACCCAAATTTTGGACTCTTTCAGATACACTTCGTTCCAAGCGTGAGGTCCATAGCTGCCCTGCCCGTCATAGCCAAGTCCCGTGACAACTTTCACATCCAGCCCTACAGCCCTTGCCATTTGAGCGTATAGCCTGGAATAATCAATACAAACGCCTTCCTTGGTGTTAAACGTATCTTCCGGTGTCTGTTCCTTCCAGATGCGCTGTTCTTCATACAGCTTCACTTTATCCCAATCGTAGTGGACTCGGGTGCCCACCCATTGGTACAGCAGCTTCGCCTTCTCTTCGTCCGTGGTTCCGCTGGAGGTGACTTCTTTGGCCGCATCTACGATGTTGCCTGGGACTTTCGCATCCAGAACTTCATATTTTCGCTGTAAAATATTCGTAAATTCCTGCTCCACCGCCCGGGTAAATACCGGCACCTTATCGGCGATGAAATCCCCGGTGAAGGGAGAAATGACTTCCTTCGCCCCTTTTTGATACATCTGAGAAGACTCGATATATGGGGTGACCATCGAATGCGGGAATAGAGTGACATAAATGAACAAAACGGCAATAAGAATGAGCGCACGAGCAAAACCTGCTACAGAGCCGATGGCGCCACCGGAAATCGACGAAATAAACGAATGGCTGCGTTCCCGATAAGGGTCACGATGAACCAGCCATGGTCCGATGAGCGGATCAATTAGCAGGTTCAGGAGCTGCTTAACAATCATGTAACCGAGCAAGAACAATACGCCGAAACGCAATAACGCGAAATCTCGAATGCTTGTCAGAGCCGTATAATACGCTTGTTTGAGAGCGCTAATCTCTACGGATGGCACCTGCAGATTCTGGCCCTTCAGCCAGGTTTGAAGCAAAGGGGATACGAGCTGCACACCTTTCCACGCAACAAACATGGACAAGATGACGACCACCGCTTCCACGAGCATGGAGAGCAGATGTTTGGCGGACCCAGACCCGCCTCGGAAAAAGCCCTGAAGGACAGAGCCTGCGAAAGTGAGCACAATCACAATGGATATGAAGTTTATTGAATTGGCTTTGAACCAGGTAATATCCGTCATGACTGCTCACCATCCTTACTTATTTTTCTACTAACCTGCGTTTTTCTTCGCTTGCTCAATGAAAGCATTCACTGCCGCATTCGCATTCATTTTAAAAGTTTTGCCTAGAAAAGTAACCTGCACTTCATCGCTTCCTGCCTTGCCTTCAACTTTCAGACTCTTCGTTGAAACGATAAAAGAACCGTCAGGATTTGCTTTGAATTGCGCTTCTTTGGCTTCCGAAGTTAACGCATTGATCGCTTTATCTTTGACCTCATCGCCAACCTGGGATACAACGCTTGTCCCAATATCCTTTATTTTATCCTTATAACTTGCTCCATAAACGACAAGAGCACCAACTACGACAAGGACAACAATCCATTTAACGACCGTTTTTACAATCCCGATAACAATAAATAAAACAATAATAGCAGCAACTAGTAAATACCAACGATCCTGTGCGAATGAAATCCACTGATCCAAAAGAACCCCTCCTGTTTATCCAAAAGTCCATCCCTATCATACTACAGGGAATCCTTAGTCTTCATCCCTTTTTTTCTTTAACTGCGCCAGTTTTCGCTGAATTTCATCCGTTTGATCGACTCTGCCTCTCGTTTTGCGAAAGGACTGACGGAGCCGGAATACCAGAAATACAGCGACGCAAGCAAGCAAAAGAATCACATAAGCATCCATAACTTCCTCCATCCCAATTGTGTCAAATTATACGGAAAGGTCATATCCATCGGACGAGCGGCGTACATCTTAAGAAGAGACAAGTCTAAACAAGGTGGTGAGCACATGCGAACAGCCCTTTGGCTGTACTTATTTATGTTTGTGGCTTTTTTTGATTTGCACGCACAGTACCCGATTCTGTCACCTTTCGCCTTATCCTTAGGGGCCGCTCCTTCCTTTATAGGGCTAATCATGGGCGTATACTCGATCACGCACTTGCCTGGCAATCTCATCGCTGGCTATGGCGTGGACAAATACGGCAGCAAATTTTTCATTGTCTTTAGCCTGATTGTAGCAGGGATCATCTTACTTTTTCAATCGAATGTAAAAGATCCATGGCACCTGCTCTACATTCGTTCCATAAGCGGATTTGTGCTTGCCTTCTTATCTCCGGCCTGCTTGTCACTGCTGGCACGCATCGCCAAAGACCGCATCCAACAAAGTAAGCTGATGGCGGGGAACGGCCTGATCCACACGTTAGCTTCCGTGGTTTCTCCTGCTGCCGGAGCCATCCTGGTTGCCAAAATCGGTTTTACAACCGCTTTTTCCGTGTTGGGCTGGATTCTGATCATAACGGGATTCTTGGCTATCTTTGGTGTCAAAGAGAAGCAGCTGCTGAGCCAATCCGCCGGCAAGCTTCCCGTTTTGGATCATCACGGCCACGGAATGCCAGATGAAGAGGCCAACTTTCCTGTCGGTGCGTCCGTTCCTTGGCTATTTTTTCTTATTCCAATGGCGCTTTCCTGCTCGCAAGGCATTTTATTCTTTGAGCTGCCGCTGATGGAATCCGCTAGAGAATCCATTCTCACCTCTGGCGTCTTTTTTACACTGATCAGCTTGGGCGCTCTGCTAAGTATTTCATTCTGGTTCCTTAACAAAGTATCGCCATTTATCCGGACTGTCTGTGGAAGCTTGTCGTTAGCTGTAGTTTTCTTCGGCTTAGCTATTCAGTGGCCTATCCCTTTACCTGTTTCCCTCTTCCTGATCGGAATGGCCAAAGGTGTTATTTATCCCGCATTAGCTGCCTTGCTTGCCAGCATTACCAGCAGCAGTCGGTATGGCCGCGTCTTTTCTTTGCTCTCGATTTCTTATTCCGTTGGCGCTTTTATCGGCCCTATGATGGCTGGGCAGCTTCGCGACCATATTTCTTCTTATTTCATCGCCTTCTTCATCCTCATGCTGGCACTTTCGCTTTTACCCTTGCGCTCGTTTAAAGCGCCAGTTACGACATAACGCTTCCTGTTCATGGCGGCTTGACCTGTGCAAGTCGTCTTTGTGCTGTCAATCTCTGTCATTTCCCGGGAAATGGCAGCGTATTATTTAGGCAAACGTCGAATGGAATCCTTGGATCAGTGCCAAAAACGGGTTATACTACAAAAAAACCTGATGGAGGATAGCCCATGTCGATCACAATCATTGTAGAAGGCAAAAACGACAAAAGCCGCCTAAAGCGCGTCGTTGACGATAGCGTCCAGATTCTTTGCACCTTCGGAACTCCTAGCTCGCAAACCTTGGAAGAACTACGAAAAAAAGCTGGAGACAAGCAGGTTTATTTGTTTACGGATAATGACTCTTCGGGTAAAAAAATACGCTTTCTGCTGAGGGATACGTTTCCGGATGCCGAGCAAATCTATACGCGTAAAGGATATGCGGGGGTCGAGGGAACGCCTGAGGAATACCTGATTCAGCAATTAGAAAAAGCAGGCCTGGAGGAGTATATTATCTACCCTTCACCAGATCCTGCTCTTGAATAGTTCATGCCGTTAACTTATTTCTCTTTGGACAAGGTCACCACATCTTTGACAATATGGTCCGCATCGAGTTCCGGATTGCTTGCATCATAATAATTGCGCAATTTCCCTTTTTTATCAACAAGTAAAATAGCATTGGAGTGAGAGAAGTTTCCGTCCTTCTCCTTGATGACCATGATGCCGAAGTCCTCAGCCAGCTTGTGGGTCTTCGCTTCTTCCCCACGGAGGAACATCCATCCGCTTGGATCAGGCTTGGACTCAAACTTGCTTCCGAACTCCTTCAGAACAGCCGGTGTATCCCGGTTCGGATCGACGGTGATCGAGATAATTTCGGATTTTGTGCCGAACAGCTCTTTTTTCTTCAAAGCATCCTGGACTTGCGTCAGCAGGAAAGTTGTCGGCATACAAACGTCCGGGCAAAAAGAATAGAAGAAATAAACGAGCCTTACTTTGCCATCCGTATCAGCGGAAGCAACGGTTTTCCCATCCAAGTCTTGCAGTTGAAAAGATGGAGATTGCTTCATCGCCGTCAAGCGTTGATCCGGTTCGCTGCTGTTCACCCAAAGCTTATAAGCAAAAGAAGCAATCATTGCAATCAAGATAGCGCCCAGCGCCAGCTTGAACCAATTTTTTTCAAAAAATGTACTCATTCTTGTCATCCGTCCTTCACTAGCTAATCTTTACCGTATCAATGACCATGAGGATCGATAAAAGTGTTAGATACATAATCGAGAAAAGAAACATGCGTTTCGCCCATACAACTTCAGCTTCACCTGTAGCTTTGAAACCCTTCACGCTCATGAACACCCAGATTAATCCGAGAATTGTGGAGCCAATTAAGAAGAGGTATCCTTCATATCCGTAAGCGGTCAACATAACGGTAACCGGAACGAGCAGGACCACATAACGGACCATGGAAATCTTAGTCACGTAAGATCCTTTGACGACCGGTAAAAGCGGGAATCCAGCAGCCCGATATTCTTCCATGCGGCGAATGCCCAGCGCCCAGAAATGCGGCGGCTGCCATAGAAATAAGAAGAGGAACACCAGGATAGCACCTAAATCAACCGTACCGCTAACTGCGCAGTAGCCGATGACCGGTGGCGTCGCACCAGAGAATGCGCCTACAAACGTACTCCAGACGGAGGTTCTTTTGAACCATGCGGTGTAGAGCCAGACATACAGGAACAAGCCGATTAACCCGATCAACGTTGCCAGTGGGGATGCTGCTCCAAAGTAGAGGACAGCCAGTCCGATCGTTCCCAGAATTATGCCGTACCATAACACGACATTGGGTCCGAGTCTTCCACTAGGCAGCGCTCTGTTCTGCGTCCGCTCCATTTTGGCGTCCATTTCACGGTCCAAGTAATTGTTCAGCACCGTACCTCCAGCCATAACTAGAGCCGTTCCGAGCATGGTAAAAAATAAATGGGCCCAACTTACGTCCCAGCGAGCGGCCATCCAATATCCGGCGAAAGCCGTCATTAGGTTGGAATAAATAATCCCCGGCTTCACCAGGCGATAAAAATCCTTTAACGTCACAGGCTCTGCAGATGTTGACTTATTAACCGCATCTATGGCTTCGTTCCGAGCGGAACCTGGTGTCGAATCGTTAGAAACGCTTTCGTAACTAGCTTGATTTTCCACGTCTTGCCCTCCTCTATATCGAACTTCCGAGCTCATTCAATTATAATCTTATTTATCATACCAACCCCTACACGGTTTGACAATGAAGTGGGGGCAGTTGTCATGATATTGTCGATTCTCCTTCCAGTATGCGTGTAAATTAAACTTGCCATTCTCTCCCAATGGAAAAAAGACCGCACTCTCGGTCATACCGAGCCATTTCGTTGTGTAAAATTCCAGTTCCCCGCCAACGAACGCAGGTGTCGCCACATCGCGCGGTAGCGAAAAGTGACTTCGTCGTCCTTGTAGGAGGAGAAACTCACGTAAAAAAAGGAGCCCTCAGGGCTCCTCCAACTTATTTATTAACCATTAATGGGGTTAAAGCAAGCAAGCTGCGGCGTAATTCCTGCCAAGCTTGGGCAAGGACATGCTGCAATTGCCAGGCATGCCGCCCCATGACCGTGACAATGATCCCGTGTTTATAAGTGAGGCTGGCACCGACGCGTACTTGTTTAATGTCATTTATCTTCTCCAGGCAAGTCAACAGGCCATCCAGGTGCTTCTGCCCAAGCTGATCTGAGAAGATATACAAATTCCCCAGATGCGTTTCCTGCTCCCAACTCCCTGGGGCTGTGAGCTGCATATGTCCGGGCTCGATTCTCTGGTTCTGATAATAAATCAGTTCCGTGCCGTACCAAACCTTCATTCGATTGGTATAACGCGAGTACTGAAAAATCTCTCCCCTCTGCGTTCGTCCCGGGCAGAGCACATCAGAGAATATGCACACAGCTCCCGGAGCAAGATGCACCTCCGTTTCGGAGAAGAACTGTGCATCTTTGTAGAGCATGAGCGGCTCGGGGATGTACTCCAGCAGCGCCCCCGCCTCCACATGCAGCGACTGGCGCTGCGTGCTTCCTTGCGCCCCTATAGAAGGATGAACCTTCGTGAACGACTGGTTCGTTAGAAAAACACGTGCGCCCTCTTCAAGGCGCACGTTGATTTCGTAATGATCCCCTGACATCAGTCCCGGGGAGCAGTCCATCATATAAACGCCCAGTTGTTCCACGGGCTGGTCTCCGGTGAACGTATCGTTCTCATAGCGGAACGTTTTGGCGATTTTAAGCGGGGAGGCGTGATATTTGTGAACCAGCTGCGTGAAGCCGCTGCGTACCGCAAATGCTGCCTGGATCTCCCCGGTCACCTTAGGCATGGCTGAACTCCTGCTCCACCCATGTCACAATATCATCAAGACCTGTGCCGCCCATCAGGTTGGAGAAAATATACGGACGGTCGCCGCGCATTTTTTTCGTATCCGAGTCCATGACTTCCAAGCTGGCGCCGACATACGGAGCCAAATCGATTTTGTTAATGATGAGCATATCGGATCTCATAATGCCTGGCCCGCCTTTGCGAGGAATTTTTTCCCCTTGAGCAACATCGATAATATAGATGAAGCGATCCACTAATTCCGGGCTAAAGGCTGCAGCCAAATTATCGCCGCCACTCTCGATGAAAATGATATCGAGATGCTCAAAACGCTGCTCCAACTCTTCAATCGCTTCGAAATTCATGGAAGCATCTTCGCGAATCGCCGTATGTGGGCATCCTCCGGTCTCCACCCCGATAATACGATCTTCGGGCAACGCCTCCGAACTGATTAGAATCCGCGCATCTTCCTTCGTATAGATATCATTCGTAATTACCGCAATACTGAAACGGTCGTTGAGTTTGCGTGCCAGACGCTCGACCAAAGCTGTTTTGCCGGAGCCGACTGGCCCTCCGATACCAATACGCATTGGACGGCTTCGATCGATAGACGGTTTCTCCCATTGATGGTGATGATGATGACCTTGTCCTTGACACATAGTCATTCCTCCTTGAATTTGATTTAAGACATGAACAATCGCGAATAGAGGGTCTCGTGCTGCATCATCGCCAGATCAGCCGAGGGTGAATTTGTATATGCATCCATAGGATCTAAATGAGCTACACGCTGCCACTGGCTTCCGATCAACGGAATCACCTTGGCGAGCAGCATTTGGCCTTGCGTTTGCCCCATGGACATGAGCCTGAGAGCACTGTTGATACAAGTCATTACACAGCTGTACAGGTATCCTTCCACCGCTTGATCCAGCGGAACGCCAAGGTGATAGCTCACCCATCCATGTACCATCGGATGATTGGCACTGCAGCGCCCGTCTTTCACGGCTTCGTCTAATGACTCCCAATCTAGCTCGGGATACATAGCCCGGGATAATTGCAGCAGCCTGCGTCCCATCTTTTGAACACCGCTTCTCGCCTCACTTGATACCCGTTGCACGTACAGCATGTGATCGATTGCCCAAAGCTGATCCCAATCCCCTTCGGGAATATGAATGTAGGCTGCTTTGATCACCATCGCATCAGACGATGACCAGCTGTGGAGGAGCATGGTGCTGATATAGGCCTCAAGCTCATCGACGGTTTCCAAACGTCCTTGCTGAACGAGCGTTTCCAAGCCGAAGGAATGTGAAAATCCCCCAATCGGCAATGCTGAATCTAGAAGCTGCTGGTAGGCAAGCCAGTGAAACTTTGGGGCTGCTATTTCTTGCTGCGTTGCAGTTGCCCGCTGCGCCTCATCCATGAGCATCACCTACAATTTTTAAAATAGGAAATATAATTGTGCCATCGGAAGCTTCGTCGCAGGCTCACAGGTGATGGCTTCGCCATCCACTTTGACTTCATAAGTCTCTGGGTTCACTTCTATGGAAGGCGTCTCGTTGTTATGAATCATGTCTTTCTTCGAAATTTCGCGACAGCCCTTCACAGGCTCAACTCGCTTCTGAAGACCGAGCCTCTGCGCGATGCCATTGTCATAAGCCGTTTGAGAAACGAACGTCATCGAGCTTTGGGTCAGAGCTTTGCCGAAAGCCGCAAACATCGGCCTTCCGAACACGGGCTGTGGTGTTGGAATGGACGCATTGGGATCTCCCATTTGCGCGTAGGCAATGCTGCCGCCTTTGAGTACCAAATCGGGTTTAACCCCGAAAAACATCGGGCTCCAAACCACCAGATCCGCGAATTTGCCCGGCTCGATGGAACCAACCAAATGCGAAACGCCATGCGTAATCGCAGGGTTAATCGTATACTTGGCAATGTATCGCTTGATGCGGAAATTGTCGCCTTCCTCCGTATCCGGAGCGAGCGGCCCCCGCTGTTTCTTCATCTTATCCGCCGTTTGCCAGGTACGAATGATGACCTCGCCAACCCGGCCCATCGCCTGCGAATCCGAGCTCAGCATGCTGAACACTCCGAGATCATGCAGAATATCCTCGGCAGCGATCGTTTCAGGGCGAATCCGCGAATCGGCAAAAGCCACATCCTCAGGAATCCGGCTGTCCAAATGATGACAAACCATCAGCATATCCAAATGCTCTTCAATTGTATTAATTGTGTAAGGGCGTGTCGGATTAGTCGAAGACGGCAGTATATTCAGCTCAGCAGCAGCCCGGATGATATCCGGCGCATGCCCTCCGCCTGCTCCTTCCGTATGATACGTGTGGATGGTACGGCCTTTGATGGCCGCCAGCGTATCCTCCAAAAATCCCGCTTCATTTAATGTATCCGTATGAATAGCAACCTGAACGTCATATTGATCGGCTGCCTTCAGGCACGTGTCGATGGCCGCCGGTGTCGTTCCCCAATCTTCGTGCAGCTTCAAACCGATGGCGCCAGCTTCAATCTGTTCGATTAATGGCGACAAGAAGGAGGAATTTCCCTTCCCTGTGAATCCCAAGTTCATCGGGAACGCTTCAGCAGCTTCCAGCATCCGCTGCATATGCCAGGCGCCAGGCGTGCAGGTTGTCGCATTCGTGCCGGTTGCCGGTCCTGTACCGCCGCCGATCATCGTCGTCACACCGGAGGACAGCGCCGTTTCGATCTGCTGAGGGCATATATAATGAATGTGAGCATCAATGCCTCCAGCCGTCACGATTTTACCTTCGCCAGCAATGACCTCCGTACTTGCTCCGACAATCAGATTGGGGTGCACACCATCCATAATATCGGGGTTGCCGGCTTTGCCAATTCCGACGATATGTCCATCTTTGATGCCGATATCGCCTTTCACAATGCCCCAATGATCGATAACGACAGCGTTCGTGATCAGCGTGTCGAGCACGCCTTGATCCCGGGTGGCGCCACTGGACTGTCCCATGCCGTCCCGGATGACCTTCCCACCGCCAAATTTGCATTCGTCCCCATAGACAGTGTAATCATGCTCAATTTGCGCCCACAATTCCGTATCCGCCAACCGAATAGCATCGCCGGTCGTAGGTCCGAACATCAGCGCGTAGCTCTTACGATCTATTTGACTCACACGCTTTTTCCCTCCCATGCCTGCCATCTAGCTCTCGTCTCATTGGACATCTGGTCCTTAACCGCCGGCCCTTCGCTCAAGTTATTGAGTCCATAGGACAATTTGGCTCCGCCAAGCTCGACAAGCTGAATCGGCTTTTCCTCGCCGGGTTCGAACCGAACGGCCGTCCCCGCCGGAATATCCAGATGCATGCCGAAGGCCAGTTCTCTTGGAAAAGCCAACGCTCGATTCACTTCAAAAAAGTGATAGTGGGAGCCCACCTGAATCGGTCGATCCCCTGTGTTCGTGACGATGACTTCGACGGTTTGTCTGCCTTTATTCATTTCTATAACGCCTTTGTTTATTCGATATTCTCCCGGAACCATCTTCTCGCCCCTTTCGATCGATTCATCCATTTCGCTAGGTAATGGGTTGGTGAACCGTCACCAGCTTCGTGCCATCGGGAAATGTAGCTTCTACCTGTACGTCATGAATCATCTGAGGAACACCTTCCATAACCTGCTCGGCTTTCAAAATGGTCGTACCGAACGTCATCAGCTCGGCAACCGTCATGCCATCTCTGGCGCCTTCCATAATTTCAGATGTAATTAGTGCAATACTTTCGGGATAATTCAGCTTTACGCCTCTGGCCAGTCGCCGCCTTGCTAAGTCTGCAGCTACTGTAATGAGGAGCTTTTCTTTCTCACGTTCGGTTAAATGCACATCATCACCTCTTCAAAAACCGAATAATGGGATTCTTTTACACTTATTATATTCGGATATTTCATGCTTGTAAATCTTTAATGTCATATTAATTAACATAAACAACTTGATTTTTCTAATAAATTTCCACATTTTATATATCAAGCACAAAGAATTTGCATTATTCTGTGCATGGATCACAAAATGAAAACCGATATATGTCATGAATATTGACATTATCCTTTTACCCACTTTATCATAAGCCTTGTAATCCAAATCTTGTAAGTAAGGGAGTGGGACGAAGAATGAGAGAGATAAGAAACAAAGGGAAACTCACCGTCGCTTTAAGCATGGCATTGATGTTGGTCGCAACGGGCTGTGCAAAGTCGGAGCCTACTGCATCCACCGCAACAACGAAAGCGGCAGAAGTCAAAGCGGAATCGAAAGACGAGACTGTACCTGTTGGTATTCTTCACTCTCTGACGGGCACGATGTCCATTAGTGAAGTATCTGTACGAGATGCGGAGTTAATGGCGATTGATGAAATTAATGCAGCTGGGGGACTCTTAGGCAAAAAACTAAAGCCCGTCATTGAAGACGGCGCATCCGATTGGCCTACTTTTGCAGAGAAAACTAAGAAGTTACTGCAGAAAGACAGTGTTGTGACGATTTTCGGTTGCTGGACATCAGCCAGCCGTAAAGCGGTCCTTCCGGTCGTCGAGCAAAACAAAGGATTATTGTGGTATCCGGTTCAGTATGAAGGCGTAGAATCTTCACCGAACATTTTCTATGTAGGCGCAACAACGAACCAACAAATTATCCCCGCTGTAACCTGGCTCCTCCAAAACAAAGGCAAGAAGTTCTACCTCCTCGGTTCTGACTATGTTTTCCCAAGAACAGCCAACAAAATTATTAAAGAACAGCTGAAAGCCGAGGGCGGCACCCTTGTCGCGGAAGAGTATACGCCGCTTGGTCACACCGATTACAACACAATTATTAGCAAAATTAAAAAAGAGAAGCCGGATGTTGTTTTCAATACACTCAATGGCGATAGTAACGTAGCTTTCTTCAAGCAATTGAAAGACGCTGGCATTACGGCCAAGGACTTAACAACCATGTCGGTTAGTATCGCCGAGGAAGAAGTTCGCGGTATTGGAGCTTCCGTTCTGGATGGACACTACACCGCTTGGAATTACTATCAAACAACGGAAACACCGGAGAACAAAAAATTCGTTGAAGCCTACAAAGCGAAATACGGCAAAGACCGCGTAACGGATGATCCGATCGAAGCTGGTTACACCGCCGTGTACCTATGGGCAGAAGCCGTTAAAAAGGCAGGCTCTTTTGATGTAGAAAAGGTAAAAGCGGCGGCCAAAGGCATCGAATGGAATTCACCGGAAGGCAAAGTCACCATTGATGGCGAGAATCAGCATATTTCCAAAACAGCGCGTATCGGCCAAATTGGCGCTGACGGGCTCATTAAAGAAGTATGGAATTCCGGTCAACCGCTCAAGCCGGATCCTTTCCTCAAAACGTATCCATGGGGCGGCGAAGTAACGAAGAAATAAGGCTCACCGATAGGATTGCTCTTGAAACCAGGTCTGCCTGACGGCAGCCCTGGATTTCATTATTTTACTCGGGGTTCACTAAGGGGGAAGCATCGTCATGAGTTTGCTGCTGCTTCAGTTATTCAACGGCCTAAGTCTCAGCTCTATCCTGCTCCTGATCGCTATTGGGCTCGCCATTACATTCGGGCTTATGAATGTCATGAATATGGCCCACGGCGAGTTTATTATGATTGGAGCCTACATGGCCTATCTAGTCCAGCATGGCTTCCAGAAATTCCTGCCCGCTTCAGCTTTCGGTTGGTACTTCGTCGTTTCGCTCGGGGTCGCCTTCGCTGTAGCCTTCCTCGTCGGGTGGCTGCTGGAAGTTTGCCTCATTCGGTTCATGTACGGCAGACCTTTAGATAGCCTGCTTGCCACATGGGGCGTCAGCTTAGCCCTGCAGCAGCTGGCCAGATCCATATTCGGCGCGCCTAACGTCGCGGTGAAAGCTCCCGAGTGGTTGGAAGGCGGACTCCAACTTACAGCGGACCTCACGCTGCCTTACAAGCGCCTCTTCATTATTGCGCTGGTCGCGCTCTGTATCTTCGTGATCTATATGTACTTATATCACTCAGCAGGCGGAAGACGGATGAGAGCCGTGATGCAGAACCGCCAAATGGCTGCCTGCCTTGGCATTTCTACACGCCGAGTAGATGCACAATCATTCGCTTTTGGCTCTGCAATGGCCGGCATTGCCGGATGTGCACTAACCTTGGTCGGACCTATTGGACCAACGATCGGTACGTATTACATCGTTGACGCCTTCATGGTTGTTGTGCTCGGCGGCATCGGCAAGCTGATTGGTACAGTCGCCGGAGCTTTGGGCATTGGCGTGTTCAATACCGCGTTGGAGTACACAACCAGCGCGACAATTGGCAAAGTACTTGTCTTCACACTTATCATCGCCTTCTTGCAATGGAAACCGATGGGACTTGTGACGATCCGTTCAAGATCCTTAGATTGAAGAAAGGATGTGGCATCTTCCATGCTTTTCGCCGGACAATCCAAGTTGAAACTGATGGTTTACACCGTTTTTTTAATCGTGTTGGCCTTTGCGCCGCTGTATTTGTCTGACTTCCGCCTTTCGCTTCTCGGCAAATTTCTCGCCTATGCCATTATTGCCATGGGAATTGATCTGATTTGGGGTTACACCGGCATCTTGAGTCTCGGTCATGGCGTATACTTCGGGCTCGGCGCCTACTGTATGGCGATGCATCTGAAACTAGCCGCGAATCCGGGAGAGCTGCCTGATTTCATGTCCTGGAGCGGTGTCGAAAGCTTGCCTTGGTTCTGGATTCCCTTCCATTCGGCAGGCGCAGCTTTTCTGCTGGCCCTCATCATTCCTATGATGGTCGCCTTCATTTTAGGTTATTTTACCTTTCGCAACCGGATAAAAGGCGCCTTTTTTTCCATCCTGTCGCAAGCTCTCGTCATTATTACAGTGACCTTATTTGTTGGCCAACAAGGCTACACCGGGGGAACGAACGGGCTTACGAATTTCGACTCCTTTTTAGGCTTAAACCTGCAAGCAGAGTCAACAAAGTTGCTCTTCTTCTATCTCACCTTAGCTGTCGTTGCCATCGTGCTAATCCTATGCAGCCTGCTCGTCACCAGCCGTATGGGAAATATTCTGACCGCCATCCGCGATGGAGAAAACCGGGTACGTTTCATCGGCTACAATCCGGTTACGTACAAAGTTTTCATATACTGCGCTTCTGCAGGATTGGCCGGACTCGCCGGCGTGCTCTTCGTACTTCAAGAAGGAATCATTTCCCCCGCTCAGAT
Organism: Paenibacillus sp. P36; assembly: GCF_045866505.1. NCBI lineage: Bacteria > Bacillati > Bacillota > Bacilli > Caryophanales > Paenibacillaceae > Paenibacillus > Paenibacillus sp. P36. The sequence goes on along the minus strand of NZ_AP038372.1, from coordinate 1,414,994 downwards.
GGGGATTGTTCCCTCTATTGAAATGGTGTTATGGGTCGCTATCGGGGGACGTTCCACCATCGGAGGCGCCGTTCTTGGGGCTCTCGTGACCAACGCAGCCAAAACAACGTTCAGTGAAGCCTATCCCGCTTGGTGGCCTATCATGCTCGGCGCGATGTTCATTATTGTCGTGCTTTTACTCCCCAAAGGAATTGTCGGCACCATTACCCATTACACATCCAATTGGAAGAAGCCCGTGCTGCCTAAGCCGATTTCTTCCTCGCAAGAAGCCAGATAAGCTGGCCAGACATTTGTTTTATGAATAAAAGAAGGAGGAACCTCCCATGCTTGGACAATTAGCAGAGCAACAACCTGTGCCTGGCGCAAAAATATTAAGCGTAAAAGGGCTCGAGGTCAGCTTCGACGGCTTTAAAGCCTTGCGCAATCTCGACTTTTCCTTGGAATACGGCGAGCTTCGCTTTCTCATCGGGCCCAACGGGGCCGGTAAAACAACGCTCCTGGATGTCATTTGCGGGAAAGTGAAACCTTCGCTAGGTGAAGTTTTTTTCAAAGACACCATTGATCTAGCCAAACATCAAGAGCACCAAATCGCACAGCTCGGGATTGGACGCAAATTCCAAGCTCCCTCTGTCTTTTCAACTTTAACGGTATTTGAAAATCTAGCCTTATCCATGAAACAAAAGCGCGGACTTCTCAGCGCGCTCTGGGCCAAAACGACCAGCGAGCAGCGGGATCGTCTGCACCAAAGACTTGCTATGATCGGCCTGCAAAGCAAGGCCAAAGAACGCGCCGGCTCCCTTTCTCACGGGGAGAAGCAGTGGCTCGAAATCGGCATGCTGCTGATGCAGGAGCCTGATCTTCTGCTGCTCGATGAACCGGCAGCCGGCATGACGGATAGCGAAACCGAGAAGACGGGCGAGCTGCTCCATGAAATCGCAGCGGATCAAACGATTATTGTGGTCGAGCATGACATGGCATTTGTTCGCCAATTTGCCAAAACAGTCACCGTGCTTCATGAAGGTACCGTCCTTCGCGAGGGCACGATGCTGGATATCCAGAATGACGATAGGGTTGCTGAGGTTTATCTGGGAAGGAGAGTGGAGCGCGGTGCTTAATCTTCAAAATATCGAGGCCGGTTATGGGGAAAGTATGGTCGTTCGCCAAGTAAACTTACTTGTGAAACCTGGACAGATCGTTTGTCTAATGGGACGTAACGGCGTAGGCAAGTCAACGCTCATGAAGAGCATTATGGGTCTGGTTAAGCCCAAGTCCGGTTCCATTCACTATAACGAGCGGGACATCACGGCCCTTCCTCCGGATCAACGCGCAAAATCGGGCATCGGTTATGTGCCGCAAGGCCGAGAAATCTTCCCTCAGTTATCGGTTGAGGAAAACTTGCTGCTCGGCCTCGAAGCCGCGACAGACGGGAGAAAGAAGCTGCCCGAGTCCCTCTTTGACACCTTCCCCGTTCTGCGGCAAATGCTGTACCGCAAAGGGGGAGACCTCAGCGGCGGGCAGCAGCAGCAGCTGGCAATCGCCCGTGCTCTGGCTGCCGGTCCGAAACTCCTGCTGCTGGATGAACCTATGGAGGGCATCCAACCTTCCATCGTGATGGAGATTGAGGCCATTATCGAATCCATTAAACGGAGAAGGGAGATAGCCGTCTTATTAGTCGAGCAAAGCTTGGAGTTCGCCACAAGCATCGCGGATTATTATTATGTCATAGACCGGGGGACGGTTGCCGCCGAAGGTCATGCCGAGCAGTTGAGCGAAGATCAAGTTCGAAAGCATTTAACCGTATGAATTCGTTCCTGGAAGCTCACCCTACCATAGGAAGCTGGATTACTTGACCTAACTTTAGGCATCAAGTACCATCCAGCTTCCTTTTTTCTTTTTTGAAAAGAAATCGAAATTATTGCCTAAAAACTGGACGGCACAAAATGGATAATGATAACATGTTACATATAGGATCGAATGTTGCGTCCGGCATATCGAGCACCGAGCCTTTTGAAGGAAAAGGAGGGGAACGTTTATGTCTAAAGTTTTAATTATTGAAGATGATCTAAGCATTGGTGAAATGATGTCCATTTATTTGTACGAAGAAGGTTATCAAGTCATGCGGGCGGAGAATGGCCGCCAAGGAGAAACCTTATTCCGGGATTTCAATCCTGATGTCATTGTTCTTGATATCATGCTGCCAGATGTTGACGGAATCCAGCTATGCACTTCCTTCCGAACAGCTTCGACTATACCCATTCTCATGGTTTCGGCCAAAAGTGAAGTTTCCGACCGAATCAAGGGTCTGCAAACGGGAGCAGATGATTACTTATGCAAGCCTTTCTCCATGAGAGAATTGGCTGCACGGGTACAAGCCTTATTGCGCCGTTCGACCGCTTTTGCCCATGTCGCTGCTGCCGCAGCCGAGCCCTCAACCAATCAGATCGTCTACCTGGATCTCGAGAAACGGTGTCTTTTTGTACATAACAAATTAATTGAGACCACGTTCTCCGAATTCGAGATTATGAAGCTATTATGGCAAAATCAAGGCCGTGTTTACAGCCGCGAGGAGCTGCTCAACCGGGTACGCGGTTTCGATTCCTATGTTACCGAGCGCGCCATAGATGTACATATCGCAAACCTTCGCAAAAAAATAGAAACCGACCCAAAAGAACCGAAATATATTAAAACCGTCTGGGGTGTCGGATATAAATTTTTACTGAGTTAAGCTCCCTTTTGGAGCTTTTTTATTTTGCAGATGAACGGGGAAATCAGTCACCAAATAGGCGAATGCACAATATGATGAGGTGTATGCTTCACAAGAAGAAAGCTTCCACAAGGAAAGCTCCAAGGAGGATTTACAGTTATGTTGAATAACCCTTACAAAATTGGCAATCAAGCGCAAATGCCAACATTCAGCGGAACTCCATACCCAGCCTACCCGGTTCCAACAGCAATTACGAACAAAATGGTTCCTATGCAGCCTAACGGCTCCACGCTGCCATCTACAGGAACTGGCCTGCAAACCGGTGTAAACGTGCCTGGCTTACCGATGGAAGAATCTTATATCGAGAATATTCTGCGGCTTAATCTTGGCAAAATGGCTACGCTCTACATGACATACGAAAATAACTCGCAATGGAATGCCAAAATTTTCAAAGGCAAATTGGAAGCAGCAGGACGCGACCATATCATCATCAGCGATCCGGCTACAGGCATGCGCTACTTACTGCTTATGGTGAACCTGGACTACATTACATTTGACGAGGAATTAAATTACTACTATCCCTATGCCAACAGAAAATAATACGGATGCCACACCTTAATAAACCGCTAACCTTAACCAAGGCAGCGGTTTTCTTTTGTTATTTAATTGGTGTAAAATGCCACATATGCAGCTTGCTTAATCCGCCTTTGACCCACTTTTCCCACGCTGCCAGATTGTCCTGCCCTTCGCCTTGCTGCAATCGTTCTTCCTTCATAGCGATATATTCATCTCGGCTCACTTCGCTCCAAATTTCTACAAAAAGTCCTGGCTGGTCCGTTCCCTCCAATACCTCCAAACGCCCTTCCCGCTTTTGCCACTCCTGCATATAGATGAGAAAAGAGTCCCGATATTCGGGATTTATGGCATACTCTACAAAAACTTTAGACATTTTTAGATCTCCCTCTGATTTATTTTTTACTCCAAAATGGTAAACTAATAAGAAGACGGAAAATGACCTTAGGAGGAGAAACCCACTTGGACACAGGAACACATCTTGTTATTGGCTTAGGGTTAGCAGGACTGTCGCAGATTGATCCCAGCGTTTCCGCGGATTCAGCCGCTACAACTGCTGTCTTCATCGGAACCGTTATCGGTTCACAGATTCCGGATGTGGACGGGCTGCTTCGTTTCAAGAACAATGCCACGTACATCCGCAATCATCGCGGTCGTTCCCACTCTTTGCCGGCTTTATTGATTTGGACGCTATTGATCACTGGTGCACTCGCTTTATTTTTTCACGGAGTCCCTCTGCTGCATCTAGGAATGTGGGTAGGGATCGCGGTTTGTTTTCACGTTTTCAGCGATTGTTTCAACACATATGGTACACAAGCCATTCGGCCTTTTTCTGAAAAGTGGGTATCGTGGAACATCATCCATATCTTCGATCCCTTTATCTTTTCGAGCCACATTGCGGCTATCTTCATGTGGTCCTTCCACGTGGCTAGTCCAAAGCTTGTTTTCCCAACCTTATATGGCATCATCGCCCTTTACTACATTTGGCGCACGCTTGACCATTACATTGTAGAAAAAGGCCTTTACCGGAAGGACCCGACTTTCCAGCATGGCGATCAGTACACACTTATTGTAACATTCAACCTCTACGTCTGGAATGTCGTAAAAAGAAGAGCCGACGGTACTTTCCAGCTGGGCGAGCTTAAAAATTCCAAGCTCAAATGGTTGGATACCGTGAGATGTGAGGATCATCCAGCCGTCGAAGCTTCCAAGAAACATGAAGATATTCAAGCTTTGCTGTATTTCTCATCGTTCACCTGTGCGGAAGTGAAAGAACATCGCTGGGGTTACGAAGTCAGATGGGCCGATGTGCGTTATCGCCACCGTAAGCAATACCCGTTCGTTGGCGTCATCCATATGGACCACAATTTCAAAACGCTCGATTCTTACGTAGGCTGGGTCAACGACACCAGACTGGAAAAGAAACTTCGAGTTGATCTCTATTAAGCAAAGAGGCGCGTGCCATGACGCGTCTTTTTCTTTTCCGCGAAAAAAAGCCCAGAGGTTTTTTAGGCCTCTGAGCTTTTATATTACAATAATCGGGAAAACTAATAACGGGTTATCGCTTCTTAGCTGCGGAAGCCGGATTGGCCAGCCAACGTTTGCTCAGCGATTTGCACGAGACGACGAGTGATGTTACCCCCGATTGAACCTGCATCGCGAGTAGCCATATAGCCCATGTAACCATCTTGAGGAATTTGGATGCCCAGTTCTTGAGCTACCTCATATTTCAATTGATTTAGAGCTGCTGTAGCTTGTGGAACGGCCAAAGTGTTGCTGTTACGAGATTGTGCCATAAGGATCAGACTCCTTTCAGTCAGCTATGATCTTTGATGTATTTGCAAGCTTGCAAACATAGTATGTGGAGGAAATGAATTTATATGCACAGCGCTCAAAAAAGTTTAGAATAAGAAGACACTGTTTAAACTTCTAGAAAGTAGGTCACGTTCATGAGTAAACCGCTCGCGCTTTTATTCGCTATAATTGGCACGCTTCTGCTTGCCTCCATCTCCCTATTTATCGCACTCCGGCAGCCATGGATGATTCTCGTTTGCACGATAATCGCATTAGGCTTTATCGGTTATGGCTTTGCGGTTAAAGCAAAGATTCGCAAGAGAAATTCCCGGCCGTAACCACGACGGCTGCACAAAAAAAGAGCTCAACAGCAATTACCGCTGTTTGAGCTCTTTTCGTATTCTTTTAGATGACTACGAAGCCCATCCGCTTCTTCACTTCAAGCAAGGTTTCGTTAGCGACTTCAGCAGCCTCTTCCGCACCTTTTTTCAAAATATCAAAAATCTCACCGGAACGGCGAATCTCCTGATAGCGCTGTTGAATCGGCTCAAGGACAGCCACGATTTGCTCAGCCAAATCCTTTTTGAACGGACCATAACCTTGGCCATCATATCGGGCTTCAATCTCAGCTACACTCATCTCAGCAAAATGCGAGTAGATCGAGATCAGATTACTAACCTCCGGCTTATTCTGCGGATCGTATTTCACTTCACGGCCAGAATCTGTCACGGCACGGCTAAGTTTCTTACGGATGACAGACGGGTCATCGAGCATGGCAATGTAGCTTCCAGCATTTGGACTACTTTTGCTCATCTTCTTGGAAGCGTCGTCCAAGGACATGATTCTTGCGCCAATCTCCGGCATATAAGGCTGCGGCATCACGAACATATCGCCAAAACGGTTGTTAAAGCGGTTAGCCAGATCGCGAGTAAGCTCCAAATGCTGCTTCTGATCGTCCCCAACCGGGATCAAATCGGCATTGTACAAGAGAATATCTGCCGCCATAAGCGATGGATACGTAAATAGGCCTGCGCCAACGGATTCCTTGCCTTCCGATTTATCTTTGAATTGCGTCATGCGCTCAAGCTCGCCCATATGCGTCAGTGTCGTCATAATCCAGCCGAGCTCCGCATGTGCGTGAACATGGGATTGCAGGAAGATGGATGCCTTATTCGGATCTAGCCCCGCCGCAATATAAAGCGCAGCAATGGACTCCGTTTGTTCTTTCAACGCTGCAGGATCCTGCGGCACCGTGATCGCGTGCATATCCACCACCATAAAATAACAACGGTGCAAATGCTGCAGCTTCACATAGTTGCGAAGAGCGCCGATATAATTCCCAATTGTCAGCTGGCCGCTGGATTGCATGCCTGATAATACTCGTTTCATTGTGAAAATCCCTCCACATTCCTCATAAAATTTGCTTTTTTTTGTACGTTTAACAGTCAAAAAAGACAACAAAAAGGCCTCTCCCCGCAAGGGACGAGAGACCGTGGTACCACCCTAATTTGTCCATGTATGAGCATAGATTGCCGCATAGACCTTCAGGCTCTTGTAACGGAGAGCAGCCGTTCGGCATACTTGTCAGATTCGGATGTTCCTCCGGCCTAGGTTCCGGCAACCTTCATCTGTGTTCAGCCTCAAGCTCAAGGATCCATTCAGTTTGCTCGTTACACCGGTTCGCACCAACCACCGGCTCTCTGAGTAACGGGATACAAACGTACTTGTTCCTGTCATCGCTTATTGATTTTATATAATTATACACCTTGACTTTCCATTGTCAACCAAGGTCTTTGTCCTATCTTTGCCTGCATGGACATAGGATAGATAACATACGATCCTATCATCAACGGGCAAAGGGGTGTCACTGCATTGTCATCAACACTATACCGGTGGAGTCTTCCCATCTCCACGGTGATTTGCGCATGTCTTCTCATCCTCATTCTTACGACGAGAGAGCTTCCGCCGATGGCGCCGATCCTGAAAGATATTAAGCATGTATTTGCTGCTTTTATGGACATTTTCCTCGACGCCCTGCCGTTTATGTTCATGGGGGTCCTGCTCTCCACCGTCGTTGAAAACTTCATCCCGGAAGCGTTCATCCGGCGTATGACACCCAAGCACCCGCTTGGCGGCATCCTGTTTGCCTGTGTGCTGGGTATTATGTTCCCGCTCTGTGAGTGCGGCATGATACCATTCGTTCGCCGGCTTATGCGCAAAGGAATGCCTGTGTACATCGCCGTTATTTTCATACTCGTCGGACCGATTCTGAATCCGATCGTGTTCGCGTCTACCTTCATGGCTTTCCGCAGCGCGCCGGAAATGGCTTATTCACGCATGGGGCTCACCTTCGGTGTTGCGCTCGTTGTCGGTCTCCTCTTAACCCGCTTTCTGAAAAGCAGTCCGCTGCGCCACGCCAATAGCGGGCATACGGCAGAGCACATCCACGTGCATGAACATAACGGTCACAGTCACGATCATCATCATGACCATGTCCATACGCATGATCATGCTCATCACCACGAACACGGCCACAACCACTCTCACGGTGACAGCCGAATTGCCACCATGCTCAGCCACGGCACATCTGAGCTGTATGAAATGAGCAAGTACCTAATGCTCGGCGCTTTCCTAACCGCATTAATTCAAACCTTCGTCGCCCAAGACAGCTTATCCGCCATCGGCCAAGGGACTTTCGTCTCTCATGTCTTTATGATGGGTTTTGCCTACTTACTTTCGTTATGCTCCACAACAGATGCTTTCGTGGCCGCCTCATTCGCCAAAACGTTCTCTCCAGGCTCTCTGCTGGCATTTCTCGTCTTCGGCCCAATGATCGATGTCAAAAGCACGCTGATGCTGTTATCCATCTTTAAAGCCCGTTTCGTGCTTACGCTTTCCATCGTTGTCGCGATTACGGTATTGACCGGTTCCTTGCTGTTTATGCATTTCTTTTTCTAAAAAGCATATAAAAACGGCCAGAGCTTATAAGCCCTGGCCGTTTATTATTTTACCATTTCAGAATAGCTCCGGCACTCGCGTTCGTTACCATTTTCGTGTAACGCGCCAAATATCCGGTTTTAATTTTCGGTTGGAACTCTTTCCAGCTTTCGCGGCGCTTAGCCAACTCTTCATCGCTGACTTGCAAATTGATTTTGCGGCCATCCATATCGACATCGATAATGTCGCCGTCATGAACGAATGCAAGTGGTCCGCCTTCAGCAGCCTCAGGAGACATGTGACCGATGGAGATACCGCGGGATGCCCCTGAGAAACGTCCGTCTGTAATCAAGGCAACTTTCGCGCCCAGACCCATACCAACGATTTGGGACGTTGGAGCTAGCATTTCCGGCATACCAGGTCCGCCTTTAGGCCCTTCATAGCGGATTACAACAACGTGGCCTTCTTTCACTTTGCCATTGGCAATGCCGTAAAGCGCCTCGTCTTGGGAATCAAAGCAGATCGCAGGACCTACGTGACGCCCACCTACGGATTTGTCTACCGCTCCGACTTTAACGATACTGCCCTCTGGAGCAAGGTTACCGAACAGAACAGCCAGTCCGCCTCTTTCGCTGTGCGGGTTGCTTAACGGACGAATAACGTCCGTATTCTGAATTTCACAACCAGCTACGTTTTCACGAATCGTTTGTGCAGTAACGGAAAGACGATCGCCATCGAAAGCGCCTGGCTTTTTCAAAAGCTCGTTAATAACCGCGCTAACGCCGCCGGCTAAATGCACATCTTCAATGTGATAATCGGAAGCCGGAGCGATTTTGGCAAGATGAGGAACACGCTCTGCCACTTCATTAATACGGGCAATCGGGTATTCGATACCAGCTTCTGCAGCGATAGCCAATGTGTGAAGAACCGTATTCGTGGAACCGCCCATCGCCATATCCAGTGCAAACGCGTTGTCAATCGCTTCAATTGTTACGATATCACGCGGTTTAATGTCTTTCTCGATCAATGTCATCAATTGTTTCGCACAGTCTTTCACGAATTGCTTACGCTCTTCAGCAACAGCCAAGATCGTACCATTACCTGGCATAGCAAGACCTAGACCTTCTGCCAAACAGTTCATGGAGTTCGCTGTGAACATACCGGAACAGGATCCGCAAGTCGGACAACCGTATTGCTCAAGCTCTTCCAGACCAGCTTCATCCAATTTACCTGCTTGGAAAGCACCTACGCCCTCGAAAACGGAGGACAAGGAAATGGATTTGCCGTTTTTATCTTTACCGGCTTTCATTGGGCCACCGCTGACTAACATCGTAGGGATGTTAACGCGAAGCGCGCCCATGATCATACCCGGCGTAATTTTATCACAGTTAGGAATACAGATAAGACCATCGAACCAGTGCGCGTTTACGACGGTTTCCAAGGAGTCCGCAATAATTTCACGGCTTGGCAGGGAATAACGCATACCGATATGACCCATTGCGATACCATCGTCAACACCAATCGTGTTGAACTCGAAAGGAACGCCGCCTGCTTCACGGATCGCTTCTTTCACCAGCTTACCGAATTCTTGCAAATGGACATGCCCAGGGATAATGTCTATATAAGAGTTACAAACCGCAATGAACGGCTTGCCGAAATCTTCCTCTTTAACGCCGGCTGCACGCAACAAACTGCGGTGTGGAGCGCGGTCGAATCCTTTTTTAATCATGTCGCTACGCTGTTTTGGATGAGCCATTCTCTATTCCTCCTAGATTACAATTCTTTTGTAAAAACAATGAATCTATCATATCACACTTTTCGTCAAAATTCTTCCTTTAGTGTACTGACGCGTCAATGTAAAAGCAAGGGTTTATTTTCTGCCAAAATCAGCCTTGATTTCTCCCCACTTTTTCGTGTCCCATTTCACGATCTTATTCGTGTAGCTATTCGTCCGAAGCCATTTCAGCGCCCGGTCAACCAGCGTCCAAATTTCTTCTGTAGAAGCGTCCCGAACCAAATTGGTCGAAACTTCCTTTTTGCGAATCCAGCTTAGAGCTGTGACCGAATCCGTATAAATGGTTTTGTTGCTGCCTTGCTTTTGCAAATAAGCCAGACCATGCACGATCGCTAAGAACTCGCCCAAATTATTCGTACCCTTGGAAATGGGACCTTGGTAAAAAAGAATTTCCCCCGTCCGCGTATCGACTCCCTTGTACTCCACAATCCCCGGATTCCCGGAGCAACCCACATCCACGGACAGACTGTCATAGTCCACTTCCGGAGCTGTTTCAGGGGTCGCCGACTTATTGCCGGAAGCAGAAGATGACGACGCGCCAGGCTTTCCTCCGAAATTCAGCGATTTCTGCCAGCCTTTCTCCAAAGCTTGACGCGCCTCCGCTTCGGACTCATATGATTTAAATCTCGCTTGCGGGAATCCTTTGGTCTGCGCCTGACAATCTGCCCACGATCGATAGATCCCTGGCTTATGCCCCACCCAAACGACATAATATTTTACTGCTGCCATCCTATTCACTCCGTCGTTGTTGATGTAATTGATGTACCAGCCCTTCAACTACTTTCACCGTATCTGCAAAATAGGGCCTATAGTCCAACCCTTTGATGAATGCCAAATAGGTTTCTCCGATCTCCAGGACCTCTTTCCTGTAGTGATCAGCAGGTATGTTGTGGGTCTCAAGCTCGCGGTATGTACCGTTTGTTCGCTCTTCAACCGAGATCAGCTGAATTTGCTCCTCCGGCAAATGATGCACGACAAATGAAAATCCCCTGCACTCCGGGTCTCCGCAGCCGCAAACAAAAAAGGGCATTTGCTCCCATTGATCCGGCGGTGCAAAGCGATTCGGCTCCGTATCACTGAGTGCACTGTACAGCAGCGCAGGGAGCCCCACATCGACGCATAGCGGCTCTTCAATAATAACGCTGTCGTCCACCGCCATGCGGACATCCGCCTGTATGATTTGCAAGTCTTTATCAAGGGACCAGCCCTTTACAGATAGTTCAAACATGATTTCGCCTCCGATCTCCCATTGCTTTTCTTATTATAACAAAGACTGTCCAATCCTGCTTTTCCACCCCTAAAATGTTACCTAAAATTTCCAGTAAATTTGATGAGTATATTTTACAAAAGAGATTATACTACCTATTACTGGAGGTGATATCAGATGGCAGGACAATCTCGCAGCAGCAACTCTTTAGTTGTTCCACAAGCTACAGCAGCTTTGGATCAAATGAAATACGAAGTTGCTCAAGAACTAGGTATCCAGATTCCTCAAGACGGTTACTATGGCTACATGACGTCCCGTGATACAGGCTCCATTGGGGGCAGCATCACACGTCGCCTCGTTCAAATTGCTGAACAACAGCTGGCAGGCGGCAGCGCTAACAGATTTAGCAGATAACATCTCTCCCTTACTTAAGCAAGTGAGGGCTTCACTATCAGTAGCAACTGATATGAGGCCCTCCTTTTTGCGTCCGGAATCGAAAGAGGACTGCTCGCAAGAAGCAGTCCCCTCAGTCATTAAGGTTTTACATCATAGATCTTGTACAGATCATCAAGCATGAGATTAGCTGCTTTCACACCACCAGCTGTATTCCATGTTGCATCGTTCACTTTTACCAATTTATTTTCTTTCACAACTTTGAGGTTCTTCCAAAGCGGATCATTCATCCATTCCTGCTCTTGCTTCGTTCCTTTACCATCGCCAAGCTCATATGTAAAGTAGAACACGCGGTCCGCAGCATCCAATTCCGTCAAACGCTCTTTGGTAATATCCTCAAATGATTTCTCATCGCTTTTCGGATCCGAACGCGGGAATCCAATTTGTTGGAAAATTACACCTGTGAACATATTTCCATAGTAATAACGCGTTTTACCGCCCATGAAGCGGACAACAGCGACTTTCTCTTTCAGCTTATCGCCGGCTTTGCTTTTGAAATCGTTAATGCGTTTGTCGAAGTCGCCAATAATTTTGTCGCCTTCTGCTTTCTTGTTAAGCGCTTCAGCATACAGGGCAAAGTTACTTTTCCACTCACCGCGTAATGTCTCCGAATAAACCGTTGGAGCAATTGCTTTAAGTTGGTCGTACACTTTCTCATGACGCATTTTGTTACCGATGATTAGATCCGGTTTCAAGGATGCAATCAACTCCAGGTTTGGCTGTGATTCTCCACCAACCGTTGTTACACCTTGCATATCGGCTTTGATATGATCAAACCATGGATTTCCGTAGTAGGATTCAACGGCACCCACCGGTTTAACGCCAAGAGCGAGAAGAGCTTCTGTTCCTTCATTCGTCAAAATAACTACACGCTTCGGCTGCGCAGGTACAGCGGTTTCCCCCATCGCATGCTTAATCGTACGAGGAGCATCGGACTTAGCGGCTTCTTGCGGTGCTGCAGATGCGGATGCTGCTGGCTGAGCGCTAGGCTTTTCTCCACATGCTGCTAAAACAATAGATACAACAAACATAATGGCAACAAGAGCCCAAGCTCTTTTTAACTGTCTTTTTTTCCCAAACATCTTACTATGTTCCCTCCACACGTTCAATTGATGATGTGATAACGATTATCATTATCTAACGTACATGGTACTCGCTTCCGCGGGTTCTGTCAATCGAAATTGATAATGATTCTCAAAATCGTTGACTTCCCCTGCCTTTCTCTTTAAAATAAACGAAGCATCTAATAAGGAAGCAGGCACTTATCTATGAATTCTTCAAATAACGAACGTCTATATCCTTTGTACAAAGGTATTGGACTGCTGGCAGCCCTTATCGTGCTTGCCGGGATGATGGTTTGCAGCGTCAGATTCGGTCTACATAGCTATACTTGGACACAGGTCATGCAATCATTTGACCATTTAATGAATCCTTCGAACGAATCCATCATTATTCAGACCGTTCGAATACCAAGAGCGTTAATCGCCGCACTCGTAGGTGGAAGCCTGGCTGTTGCAGGGGCGCTTATGCAAGCAATGACACGAAATCCACTTGCGTCGCCAAGTATTTTTGGCATTAACTCAGGCGCAGCCTTTGCCATCGTGTTGTCTGTTGGATTTTTCAATGTATCTAGTCTGACACAGTTCACATGGATCGCATTTCTAGGCGCTGCTGTGAGCTCGGCCCTCGTCTATGGACTCGGCTCCTTAGGCAGAGATGGCTTAACGCCGATGAAGATTACGCTGGCGGGCTCAGCGATGACAGCCTTTTTCGCTTCGCTGACCCAAGGCATTTTGCTAGGAAATGGTAAAGCGTTTGACCAAGTCCTTTACTGGCTTGTTGGATCGGTTGAAGGAAGAACCATGGCCATGCTCCAATCGGTTTATCCTTATATCTTAATTGCCTGGGTAGGAGCATTTTTACTTGCGCCGCACATCAACATCCTGTCCATGGGGGACGATGTGGCCAAAGGGCTGGGACAACGCACGATTTATGTAAAATTTATTACCGCAGTCGTTATCGTCGTATTGGCAGGGGGCTCCGTCGCTGTAGCTGGCCCGATTGTTTTTGTCGGGATCATCATCCCGCATATCGTCCGATTCCTTGTAGGCATCGATTATCGCTGGGTTATTCCTTACAGTGCCATTCTAGGCGGCATCCTGCTCGTTGGCGCTGATGTCATCGCCCGTTTCATCGTTATGCCGAAGGAAGTTCATGTTGGCGTAACAACAGCCATTCTCGGAGTTCCCTTCTTCATCTACATCGCTCGCAAAGGGGGGCTGCTGAAATGAGTCATTCCAATCGACATATGACGTTTCGAAACAAAGGTTTTTCCTATAGAGTCAGCAAGAAATCTCTCCTTGTATCACTGATCTTGCTTCTAGCAGTCATTATTGTCATGATCTTAAGCACAGGAATCGGCAGTATTTATATCAAGCCAGTTGAGGTTGTACGTGCCGTTTTCGGCTATGGGACGGATCCCAGCAACATGATTGTCCGATCCTTGCGTTTGCCTCGGGTGATTGTCGCTGTGTTAATCGGCGCATCCCTGGGTGTTGCCGGTTCCATCCTGCAAGGGATTGTGCGAAACCCGTTAACCTCGCCGGATACGATTGGTTCCACGGGTGGAGCTACACTCGGAGCGGTTTCGTTTTTCTTCTTTTTCTCGGATAAAATCAGTATTCACTGGCTGCCTGTTGCCGCCATTCTCGGCGCCTTCATCGCTACTTTGCTGGTCTACTCCCTCTCATGGAAAAATGGGATTACCCCGCTTCGCCTTGTCCTGATCGGCACAGGATTCACAGCCGCGATGAGCGCGCTCTCTTATTTGATGATGATATCCGGACCTATCATTCTTGCGAATCAGTCGCTAACCTTTATGACTGGGAGCATCTACGGCGTCTCTTGGCAAAAGGCGGTCTACCCGCTTCTACCTTGGGTATCGGTGCTGATCCCGATCATCTTCTTATATGCGCGTCATATTACGGTGCAATCCCTAGGCGAAGACATCGCCCGCAATGTGGGCAGCAGCGTGCAACGCCAGCGTTTTCTGCTCATCATTTTGAGCGTAGCCCTTTCTGGCGCCGCTGTCGCATTCGGAGGAGCCATTAATTTCATCGGTCTCATGGCTCCACATATCGCCCGTAAGTTGGTAGGACCCAGCTTCGGATCGCTGATTCCCGTTTCCGCGTTAACTGGTTCCTTACTCCTACTTCTTGCCGATCTAGCGGGACGATTCGTATTCAAACCACTCGATATTCCAGCCGGCGTGTTCACAGCTGCCATTGGAGCTCCATTGTTTATCTATGTCTTGTATCGCAGCAGAAATCGCGGTTAACTATCAAAAACAGCAAACACCCCCGGTCATCCATGCGACCGGGGGTGTTTCTATTATAGGATAAGTGCTAAATCGTCTTGGCCATGCTAGCCATATTATAATTGGTTTCAAAAGTAATGCTTGCCGACAATATTCCTTGCCTAACCGTGAAATCAAAGTAAATTTCTCCATGTGTCCAACTTTTCTTACGCTTCAACGATTCAAGCGCCATCTGACGAAAAGATTGATACTGAATCTCCGTGAGACCTTTGACCTTAATTTCTGGAAGTACGCCGTCCTTGCTTTCGAACGGGAGATGCTTCACGCCAAATTTGCCAATTTCATTATTCCTGATGTGCACAAACACTGTACCTGAACTTACATGCGATAGCTCATCTTTAATCCTTCTAAACACCAAATCGATTTGTCTTGCAAGTGATATTTGATCCAAACTCATCATCTTCCCCCTTAAGTTTTTAAATTTTACTTATTATGTAAATTACGACTGTAGACCTATTATATCGACATAATTTACAAATTTCAACAATTTATTTTAATATTCTTAAAATTTCTACTATTCTTAATTCACCCTTTATATATACTACTTGTATTCATCGAATCCGAACGATATTTGTCGAATTTGTGTAGAATATTTCCAGATTCAATGTTATAATTTTCAAACATAGTCCATTATTCCTGCATACATAACAAATTTCGCAAGGGAGTCGGTCAATTTGGATAAAATGTCAACTTTATCTTTCAGAAAGAAATTACAGTTAGGCTGCTACGGGTTAATAGGTTTAAACTGTGTATTTCTGCTAGTCCTTACAATATCATCAGAATGGAATCGCTTACTAGGAATTATTTTCCTAATTTTACTCCTTGCGTTAAGCTACCCTTTCATTAGATGGTTTGAAAACCAATTGACAGAACCTGTGGCCGACCTGTCCCGCATTGCACTCAACATTTCCAAAGGCGACTTTTCTCAAAAGGTAACGGTAACGTCCGACGATACACTAGGTCAACTTGGCCAGTCTTTCAACAAAATGATCGACAAACTGCGTGATATTCTTCGCGATACAGGATCCATATCCAAGCAAGTTTTCCAAACCAGCCGCGATATTTACTCCAAGAATGAAAACTTTCGTACGGTCCTGGAACAAGTGAGTATTTCGGCCCATGAGCTAGCTGCCGGTGCCGGTCAAATTTCAGAAGAAGTATCCGGTGTATCGATTACGACCAAAGACATAGAAGTGAAGATTGTCAATTACGCAGGTTCCGCGAAAGAAATGAAAGATCGCTCCGATCAGATGATGACGCTGGTTGAGAAGGGGCGTACATCCGTTGAAAGCCAAGGCGTCGGCATGAAGCGAAATGTGGAAGTCACACAGCAGGTCTCCGAAACCATTGACATGTTGGCTCGTCAAGCGGCTGGTATTACCAACGTAACCCGCTCCATTTCGGAGATTGCTGAGCAAACGAACCTGCTATCGCTTAACGCTTCCATTGAAGCCGCCAGAGCCGGCGAGCACGGCCGAGGTTTTGCAGTCGTCGCACAAGAGGTGCGCAAGCTTGCTGAGGAATCCACGTCTCTTACTCGTGAAGTGTTTGGCTTCGTCAAGAGCATTGAGCAAGGTATTCAGGAAGCTATTCGCAGCATTCAAGTCAACGAAGATGTCGTTAAAAAGCAAACCGTACTTATCGATCAAACGGAAACTGTCTTCGCTCAGATTGTCGATAGCGTTGGTTTTATCTCGGAAGAAATTAACCGCTTTGCCGAAGAAAGCGAACAAATGCTAGTCAGCTCCGAGCAAATTGCTGCTGCCATGGAGAACATCTCGGCAATCACGGAGGAATCTGCTGCAGGAACACAAGAGGTTTCGGCATCCATGAACGAACAGATCTCTACCGTCCAAGGCATTGTCTCTCAGGCTGAGGAAATGACGCGAGTTGTCACCCAATTGCAGCAAACCATTCAAGTGTTCAAGCTGTAAGATTAATCTTATATACACAAAAGGGATGCCCTGGCGTAGATACGATCTACTTCCAGGGCATCCCTTTTTCTTTTAAACCTGAACTTTCGCTTCTGTCAGCCGCATGAATTCCTTCACATCTTGAATCGCCATGTCCACAGCGCTTTGCCAGAAGTCCGGCTCAGTCAGATCAACACCAAGGTGCTTCTGCGCAAGCTCTTCCACGTTCATGCTGCCCGTATCTCTCAGCAGAGAGATGTACTTATCTTCGAAAGCCGCGCCTTCTTGCACTGCTCTCGCATAAATACCGGCGCTAAACATATAGCCGAAAGTGTATGGGAAGTTGTAGAAAGGCACATCCGTTGCATAGAAATGCAATTTAGCCGCCCAGAAATGCGGATGATAGCTGCTCAGCGCATCTTGGTAGGCAACCTTCTGCGCGTCTACCATCAGCTCATTCAGACGCTCCACGCTTACGAGTCCTTGACGACGCTCGGCATAGAAGTTCGTTTCAAAAATGAATCTCGCATGAATATTCATGAAGAAAGCGATCGCCCGCTGGATTTTATCTTCAAGCAAAATAATACGCTCTTCATCGGTCAATGCGCTCTTCACAACAGCGTCCGCAACGATCATTTCCGCGAACGTAGACGCGGTTTCCGCCACGTTCATGGCGTACTCTTGCGCGAGGGCCGGCATATCCGTCATAACATGCTGATGGTAGCCGTGGCCAAGCTCATGCGCAAGCGTTGAGACGTTGTTCAGCGTGCCGCCATACGTCATGAAGATCCTTGTCTCTCCCGCGACAGGGAACGATGTACAGAAGCCGCCTGGGCGCTTCCCAGCGCGGTCCTCAGCTTCAATCCAGCGATTCTCGAAGGCTTGCTCCGAGAAGGCTGCCAGCTTCGGACTGAAGCGCTCGAACTGCTCGATAATGAGGCTTGCGCCTTCATCGTATGAAATTTTCTTCGAGGAGTCGCCCAGCGGTGCATCGACATCCACCCACGCCAATTTCTCAACGCCAAGCAGCTTCGCTTTGCGGTTCAAATAGTCGACGAAGATCGCTTTGTTGCGGTCGATGACTTCCCACATGACATTCAGCGTCTTCTCTTCCATGCGATTAATCGCGAGCGGCTCTTTATGTATGCTGTTCCAGCCTCTGTATTTGTACACTTGAAGGCGGAATCCGGCCAGATGGTTCAGCGCTTCTGCGCAGTAATCTTCCTTGTCTGTCCAGGCCTTTTCCCAACTGTCAAACAAAGCAAGCCGTTCTTCACGGTTCTCTGTGTGCAGC
This sequence comes from Paenibacillus sp. P36, assembly GCF_045866505.1. Classification (NCBI taxonomy): domain Bacteria; kingdom Bacillati; phylum Bacillota; class Bacilli; order Caryophanales; family Paenibacillaceae; genus Paenibacillus; species Paenibacillus sp. P36. The sequence continues at coordinate 1,396,948 of NZ_AP038372.1, read as the reverse complement.
TTATTAAACGCTTGGCCGGCAGAAAGCTCAACCGTTTCTCCGTCAACCTCCACAGGCATACGGAATTGACCTACGGTAGAATTATACAAGTCGCCCCACCCATGATAGCCGTCTACGGCTAAATCATTGATTAATGCTTCTTGCTCCGGCGACAGCTTTTCTTGTGCCAACGCACGACGTTCATGAAGCGGAAATGCGATCGCTTGGAACGGTTCTTTCTTCAAAATCTCTGACCACACCGCGTCCGGAATACCTGTAAGCACTTGGTCAAAATGTGTAAGTGACGACAGATGCTCAGCGTATAAGCTTTTGACCTGTCCATTCAATACAGGCGCTTTCTTATCCTTCTGATTATCGGCAAGCAGACAGCCTACAAAAGAATCAGCCTCGTGAATATTTTTCAAATTACTCTGAAACAATTCAACCAGCTTCGCAAGACCATCCGTTTCTGCTGCTTGCTGTGGGGATGGTGTGTTCCGCACCTGCTCTTGGAAAGCCGCAATCGAAGCTTGAAGCTCCTTCAGATGTGCTGCGAATGCAGGAGACTCACTTCCACCAGGAAAAAAAGTTTCTAAATTCCACGTTTGATTAAGAGGTAAATGAAGCAAAGCTATCACCTTTCCTTTCCTGCTTTTATTAAATCATAAACGGTCTATCAGGAGCAATCATCGTAATCTTCCTCATTGCTTATAGGTAAGAAGTATGATTCAATAAAATAAAGTTCCTGCAAAAAAATCGGAACGGGATGGTGTGATAACAATAATGAAACCGTTACAAATTTCTCCAGAAACAGCCGTCAAGTTGGCTGAGCAGCTTAAAGTACCTTTGGAACATCTCATGCATATGCCACAACATATTTTACTTCAAAAATTAGCAGAGCTCGCGAAATCTTCCACTTCGGAAACAAGCGAACCGGAATCGAAGTAAGCTGTGTTGTTTCCTTTTGCCAACACTTGGCCTTATGACATTGTAATGAAGGACGTTTATGTGGCCGAATGTCCGTTTTGCCATAGCTCCAATGTGCTGCTGCCGCTGAAAATCCACGAACTGAAATCCATTCACGAAGGTAAAAAAAAGCTGCTTGTGTTTCCTTGCTGTCACAACAAGCTGACGCTCATTGACACAGACCGCGATTATTTATTGGCGGACACCGCTATAAGAACGAAACAATCGTAGCTTTCAAGCGCAAGGAGTAGAAAGAGTTCCTATGAATGAGTATCTCGTTCCTTTGACAAGTGCATGCACGCTAGTCACACTGAATTACGTGGCTATGAAAGTACGAAGCAAGATGCTGACCGATTCCTTCGAGCAGCTTCTTGCGCCTTTGCTCACCGGTCTTGCTTGTATCATCATGATGCTCGAACCTCTGCCTGAGCCGCTCGGTCTCATAGATTTACGCTCCTTGCCTATCTTCATGGCCGGCTTACGTTACGGAATGCCGATTGCCCTTCTTTCAACCGTCTTACCGACGGGCTTCAGCCTCATTTCACATGAAAATCATGCCTGGTTCAACATCGCACAAGATTTGCTCGCCCCTGCACTAATAAGCTCCCTGTTTCATAATAAAGAATACCGCAATGGCTTCTTGGACATTCCTATTCGACACGGTCTCCAAATATGCTCGTATGTCTTTCTCTTGCGCCTCCTGATTCATGGATTGCTCATAAGCCGATTGTCCTGGCCTTATGTCGGTGATCAGCTTTTCATGCTGGCTATCATGTCCGCTACTTTCATCACGCTTATCATTATGGTTAATGATGAGAATAAAAGTTGGCGCTTACAACGCCAGATGGAGCTGCAAGCCAATCAAGACAGCTTAACCAAACTTCCTAATCTGCGTAGTTTTATGCCTATTGCCAACAACGCCCTCCATCGAAGGCAAATGTCTATCATGATGATCGATTTGGATAATTTCAAACAATATAATGATCTCTTCGGGCATCTGGAAGGTGATCAACTCCTGAGAGAAATCAGCCATGTTCTTCGGCACCATATCCGCGAAGAGGATTATCTCGCCAGATACGGCGGGGAAGAGTTCATTCTTCTCAGTTCAGAGACTGATCCGATTAAACTTAGTTTATATGCCCAACGCCTATGCTTTATGGCTGCCCAATCGTTCCTTCATAAAAACCAAAACGTCGCAACACCTATTACGATTTCTATTGGCATTTCTACCGCTAAATCGCCCCAGGCTGAATTAACTCAATTGATCTATGAAGCCGATCAAGCCCTCTATGAATCCAAACGTCAAGGAAAAAATCGGTTCACCCACTACAAGGAACTTCAAGTGCTTGATCAAAAAATGAACGCTTAACTATGCAAGGGATCGCAATCAAGCAATCGCCAATCACATAGGCAAGCGTTCATCTCATTTTTTATTCGAGCTATTAAGTAGCTTGTTTCATTTCGTCCGGCAGTTCCATACGGATGGCGAGCATATCCTCGCGAGTTACAATCCATTGTTCGCGGCTTGCTCGAATCATCGCAGCGTCCATGATTTTACGGTCGTTAATAATGCGAGAAAACCATTTGACTGCGTCACTGAAACGGCCCAATCTGCGGTTGAGTTCCCCCATCAGAAACATTAGCCTTGCATTATTGAGCTCCATGCCTTCATTTTCATATACGTGCACATACGCTTCCAAGGCAAAAGCCAAGAACCGCTTCTCTTGCTCCCAATCGCCTTTAGTTCTGTATAGCCACGCCAAGTGGTGAAGAAGTCCTGCTACAACGCGGGATTTCTCTTCTTTAATTTGCGCGCTGACCAGCGCCAGCTTGTAACCCTGCAGGGTAGTTTCCCACGTTCGTTCGCCGCCAAAGCTGCGCATCGTCCAGTTTTTCGCAATCTTCTCGTGAAAGGCTTCACGTTGCGCTGACTTCCACTTATCTGAAAAGTTTTCCGTATGCGCATAACCGCAGTAAGGACAAATCCTCACGATATAGTAATCAGGGTTGATGCCCTTATAGTGTACGCAGAAATCCGCGTCTGTTTTGCTCGCTTTTTTGAAACTCGGACGAACCTTCATGGATTTGAAGGAATTGTCGCAATACGTACATTTCACTGAAATCTCATACAAAGGTTCAACCATCTTGAAACCCCGCCTCTTCTCTGGAAAGTATAGGAAAGAAGAACTATTCTTCTTCAGGTGTATTCACAAAATGATAAGCGGAACCTTTCAAGCGTTGCAGTAAAAATTCCCGTAGATCCTGCGGCAAACCCACTTCCTCCATAGCTCCGGCCATACAGCCTAACCATGCGTCTGCACGTTCCACTGTGATAGGAAAAGGCATGTGCCTTCCTCTCATCATAGGGTGTCCATGGACATCGGAATACAGCGTTGGACCCCCAAAAAATTGACTTAAAAACATATATTGTTTATCCATAACGGGCTCAATATCCGAAGGGAACAGAGGCGCCAACAAAGGATTCTTCAGCACTCTAGGATAAAATGCTTCCACAATCCGGCGAACCGTCTCTGCTCCCCCCATCAATTCATACAGCGTATTGCGTTCTTGCTCTGACATGGTGAGAACCTCTCTGATCGTAATGACTTAATAATTTTCTACATCCTCATCCCCTGCATGCATGAGCGTTTCTCGAATGACAAACACGAACATACAAACGACCAAACCGACGATGACACTTGTCATTTGAATCACTCCCGCGGCCTAGGATATAAGACTATTACTAGTCCTATTTTACCATAAATACATTTACATAACAGTACCAAAGTCTAAGTTTTTTAGGCCGGCATGTCTGTCCCATTTCCTTCATATAGTTGAGGAGGAGGTGTAGAGTTCCATGGAGAAAAGAAACTTTACCGCGGCGCTACTTATGGCCTTTGTTGTTATTGCCATTATTCTATGCTTATTTGCCTTCCCTCATGCCGGACTTCAAGCAGCCTTGCGCGGTGTTTCCATTTGGTGGGACGTGCTCTTTCCCGCACTCTTTCCCTTCTTCGTCATCTCCGAAATTATGCTTGGCTTCGGTATCGTTCACTTCTTCGGCACACTGCTGGATCCGATGATGCGCCCCGTCTTCCGTATCCCGGGCATCGGCGGCTTCGTCGTGGCTATGGGCTTCGCAGCTGGTTATCCTGTCGGCGCCAAATTGACGGGCCAGCTATGGACCCAAAAGCTCGTAAACCGCGAGGAAGGCGAACGGCTCGTCGCATTTACAACAAGCTCTGATCCCATCTTTTTGATTGGAGCTGTTTCAATAGGCTTCTTCCATGACGCCTCACTCGCTATCATTCTGGCAGTAGCTCACTACGGAGGCTCTCTCATGATTGGATTGATGATGCGATTCCATGGCAAGAAGAGCCGCCCTACCAAGCAGAAGAGCGCCAGCCAAGGCTGGATATGGAAGCGCGCTTTTGAATCCATGCATGATGCCCGCATGTCCGATGGAAGATCCATCGGTACGCTTCTCAGCCAATCCGTCCTTCAATCGGTAAATTTAATTTTCGTTGTAGGTGGACTTGTTGTCTTCTTCTCCGTTGCCTTGGAAGTCTTAACTCAAGCTAAGGTCATGAATGCCATATACATGCTCATCGATTCCCTCTTGCGCTTTACCGGACTTCCCCTTGAATTGTCACAAGCCGTCATGAACGGTCTATTCGAGGTGACGATCGGGGCCAAAGCTGCTGGCAATGCTCCTGCTGCACTGGCGCTTTCCAGCAAAGTTGCCATTGGAGCGTTCATTTTGTCATGGGGAGGATTGTCGGTACATGCGCAGATCGTAAGTCTTTTAAGTCATACCAACTTGCGCTATATGCCTTTTTTAATCTCCCGTTTCATCCATGCCTTGCTTTCCGCAGCTATTGTGATTATTTTTTGGGAGCCTTTGCAGGTCTTCCGAGACGCCAAAACGGTTTTCATGCCGCAGTATGATCCAACATCTCCCGTACTCAGCTATCTCAGGCTCCTGCTCCCTATGAGCGGAACCGTTATCTTGGCTGCTTTTACTGTCATTGCGGGGCTCTTTGCTGCATATTCCTTACTTAGACTCGTGTATGAAAAAGTTGGTGGAACAAGATAATAGGGGTAATTACCATGACAATGATAATTACAATCATGATGATAAAAGGGAGTGAACATACCGTATGCAAAACTCCGTCCTCCGTGTAGCCAAAACATTGCCTACTGCGATTGAACGTTTATCCGAGCTGGCCATTAATCTATGGTTTAGTTGGAACTATGATGCGCTGCAACTTTTTGCACAAATGGATCCTGTCAAATGGGCTCAAACCGGCCATAATCCCGTTCGTCTCCTATATGAATTGGACGATGCTAAACTTGATGCTTTAAGTCATAATGTGGAATTCCTAACCCGGTATCAACAGGTGATCGACAGGTTCGACGCTTATTTAAACGGACCCACCTGGTTTCAAGAAAAACACGGAGATCGAGGCTACGTCAAAGTCGCCTATTTCTCCGCCGAATTCGGCTTCCATGAATCATTGCCGATCTATTCGGGAGGCCTTGGCATTTTGGCAGGCGATCACGCGAAATCAGCCAGCGACTTGGGCATTCCCTTAGTTGGTGTTGGCCTTCTTTATAAAAAAGGCTACTTCACGCAAAAAATCGATGCTTCAGGCGGACAACAAAGCCACTTATACGATTATGACTTTGCCAAACTTCCGATTGCGCCGGTTCTTCACCAAGGCGCACCGCTCACCGTTTCGATTGATATGCCGGGCCGGGCCATCACCTTGCAAATATGGCAGGTGCAGGTCGGACGCAATCGGATTTATTTACTCGACGCCGATCATGAAGCCAATCAGCACGCTGATAAAGAACTGACCGCACAGCTATACGGCGGGAATCAGGATACACGAATTGCGCAAGAAATCGTGCTCGGCATTGGCGGCGTCAAAGCGCTTCGTGCGCTTGGCATTTACCCCAATGTGTACCACATTAACGAAGGTCACGCAGCTTTCCTTACTTTGGAGCGTTTAAAAGATCTGCTGCATCTTGGTCTGCCTTTTCACGTGGCCGTCGAAACTGTCCGCTCGGCTACCGTCTTTACCACACATACACCAGTTCCTGCGGGCCATGACACGTTCTCGATCGGGATGTTGGAGCATTATCTAGGACCGCTGTTCAATGAGCTGTCACGCCATAAGCAGGCGATTATAGCACTCGGACTTGACCATCATACAGGTCAATTTAATATGACGCATTTGGCCATGAATACGGCCGGACTCCGCAATGGCGTCAGTAAGCTGCATGGTCAAGTATCCCGTGAAATGTTCAAAGAATTTCATGGACACATTGACGCTAGCGAAGTCCCAATCGGTTCCATAACGAATGGTGTTCATTTGGAAACCTGGACAGCTTCAAGCTGGAAAGAACTGCTGGACCGCTTCCTGCCCGGCACATGGCGAGAAGAGCAAGCCAACAAGCACCAATGGCAGCAAGTGGAGGTCATCCCCGATGAATCCATCTGGAAAGTGCACCAGCAATTGAAAGATGATTTAGTGAGCTTCGCTCGCCAGAATTTGATGGAGCAGCGCAGGCGCAATGGAGAATCCGAGCAGCGGATTGAAGAAGTTAGACATTATTTGAATCCAAAAGCTTTAACCATCGGATTCGCGAGACGGTTTGCCACCTACAAGCGGGCTAATCTGATTTTTAACGATTTGTACCGGCTTAAGAAATTAATTAATGACCCTGAACGGCCGGTCCAGTTCATTTTTGCCGGCAAAGCTCACCCTGCCGATTATCCCGGCCAAGAGCTTATCCGTGAAATTTACCGTGTTTCGAAAATGAAAGAATTCGAAGGTAAAGTCGTAATGCTCGAAAACTATGACATCAATATGGCTCGCTATCTCGTACAGGGTGTAGACGTCTGGCTGAATAACCCTCGAAGACCCCTTGAAGCCAGCGGAACTAGCGGACAAAAAGCGGCAATGAACGGTGTTCTTAATTTTAGCGTGCTGGATGGTTGGTGGGAGGAAGGCTACAACGGAACGAACGGTTGGGCGATTGGTTCAACAGGTACGGCCGATTGGGCTGTGCAGGAGAAAGAAAATACCCAGTCCATTTATCACATTCTGGAGAAAGAAATTATTCCCTTGTATTACAACCAAGGAAGTCTCCCTCATCAATGGATTAGCCGGATGAAACGCTCTATCCAATCGCTCAGCCCTGTTTATAACACACACCGCATGGTACAGGATTATACGGAAGAGACCTATTTGCCGACAGCGGATCGAGCACGCTTATTTGTGGCTAATCATTATGAGGTTGCGACGAAGGTTGCCGATTATAAGCAGTTCATCCGTAATAACTGGTATCAAGTAAAAATCATTGGGATCGATGACCGTTCTGCCAAATTATCTACGGAAGTGCCTTTAAGTGAAATCAAACCAACAACCAAAGAAGTGAGCGCGCAGATTTATTTCGGATCTATTTGGCCGCAGGATACAGCGGTAGAGATCATTTATTACGAGGACAATGGTGAAAAATGGGAACAAAAAAACATCCCGATGGAGTCATCAGGCGAACTGATTGAGCACGTGCAGAGCTATAAAGCAAGCATACCCGGACATCTCGTCCATGGGCCTCACTTTTCTATTCGCGTTCGACCCATTTCGACAAATTTTGCCCATTCTTTTGAGCTTTCACTCGTAACGAGCACATTATCATGGCAATAAATGTATGAATCCCTCTATTAAGCCCCTTTTGGGGCTTTTCTTATTTTCTTTTATAAATTATTATGAAAAGAGAACTTACGGTATGTGTATGCGTTCATGAATGCAAATCTAACCACTTGGTGATGCTATGGATTGGAATAAGGCACTAGAATTGGCATATATCGCACCGAACTCCGATTGTCATTTGATTGTTGTCGGTGAGTCCAAAGATGGACAGCCTTTTTGCTATGAAGATAATTTCTACATTGATAAAATTGGAGAAGATTCCTTCACAGTTTGTTTAGAGCTCGTGGGCGTGTTTCCATTCGACAAACTTGAACATGTTTCTTTTATTGAATTTTCTTTTAAAGACCGTGGAATTTTATACTATACGCACGTGGAGTTACTTCAACTTGAGTTAAAAAAAGCAATTTGTTACCTCACGCTATCTATTCCCGAAGAGATTCAGCAGCATCAGAACCGACAGCACAACCGGGCCAAGATCTCCCTTCGAACACCCATTACCCTTCAAATTGTCGGCATTCGCGGCTTATCCGCACGCAAGGGCGTCGCTTTCTCCGGACAGCTGCTTGATATCAGTGCAGGGGGTCTTTCTTTTGTTACGACAAATCGGCTTTTTTATCCCTTATTTCTGGAATTCAGCTTTTTACTATCAGGGTTTCCCCACCCCATTACCGCTTATGGCGAGATCATAAGGGTGACAAATTTCAGCAACGATTCCTATCGTGTCGCTGCCAAATTTCGGCATACACCTGAATCTATCCTGCAAGAAATTGACAAATACTGCACGCTTCAATAGGAGGAAAACGATTGAAATACAACGTCATTGAACGAGGCGATGATATCTCCAAGGAGCTGACTGCACGGTTCCACGCGCTCGCCGCTGAACAAGGTATGCCAAGGGATGAAGAGAATCCCGACATTGTCCTTTCCATTGGTGGAGATGGGACGATGCTGCAAGCCTTTCACAATTATGTACATCGACTGGATCACATTGCTTTCGTCGGGCTTCATACCGGACATCTTGGCTTTTTCGCAGACTGGAAGCCGCACGAATTAGATCATCTAGCTTCACTCGTGTTCAATGTGAGCACCCCTGAGGACCTTCATGTTGTCCAGTATCCCGTTGTCGAGATCGAAATCACGACTGAAAATGGCGTGGAGACGCATCTGGCTCTCAACGAATTTACGCTGCGGGGCATTGAAGTATCGCTCGTTGCACGTCTGCACATCAACGACGAAATGTTCGAGATGTTCCGTGGTGACGGCATCTGCATATCCTCGCCGGCGGGGAGTACGGCTTACAACAAAAGCTTAGGCGGTGCCATGGTGCATCCTTCTTTGGAAGCCATTCAGGTTGCAGAGATTGCTTCAATCAACAATAGAGTCTACCGAACTTTAGGCTCGTCCATGATTTTGCCAGCGCACCATCACTGTGATATTTATCCCAAAGCACATCAGAATATGCTGCTTTCCCTTGATCATAAGTACATGCAGCGCAACGATGTCGTTTCTATTCGCTGCCGCGTTGCTTCCCATGTCAAAGTAAAGTTTGCCAGATTCCGTCCTTTCCCTTTCTGGAACAGGGTTCGCGAAGCTTTTGTAGGATTAGAGTTAAAATAAGCCAAAAAAAGACGCCTTCCTTCCTCTTGCGAGTGGGAATGGCGTCTTTTTAATTAACTGCTCACTTAACTTCTATGACGTAGTCGTCGATGGCTCAGAAGGAACCTGCTGTTGCTGCTTGTTTCCATTTACTTTTTCAATAATGAAATACGCGCAACCAAAGTTGCAATATTCATTCAAGTAATCCTGAAGTGCGGCAATGGAGGTTTCCTTCGTTGCTTTGGGGTGGATTTCCTTGAAGAAACCTCTCAGCCTTAATTGGCTGTATCCCCAATCGCCAACAATATAATCATAACGCTCTAAAACTTCGCTGAAGCGTTCTTTGAATACTTCAAAGTTCCAGCCATTTTTATGGTCGGTAACGAGCTCGTATGTTTTATTGGCAATATGAATCATGATGGTAGGAAGCTCTCCTTTCTATGACTCGGTCGTGTTCTAAACGTTCGAAGCGGATTTAACCTGTTCATGGGCATGGTAGGAGCTGCGCACCAATGGCCCAGACTCAACGTGTTTGAATCCGCGCTTCATGCCTTCTTCTTTTAGAAGAGCAAATTGCTCAGGTGTGTAGTATTTGGACACCGCCAGGTGAGTTGTCGACGGCTGCAAATACTGCCCAATCGTCATAATATCGCAATCGACGGCACGCAAATCGTCCATCGTCTGCAACAACTCGTCCCATTCCTCCCCTACGCCAATCATGACGCTGGATTTGGTTGGGATGCTTGGGGCTATGCGTTTGGAACGTTGAAGCAGCTCCAATGAACGGCGATATTTCGCCTTGGAGCGGACGCGGTCTGACATGCGTTCTACGGTCTCCATATTGTGATTTAGAATATCCGGCTTCGCTTCAAGAACCGTAACCAAAGATTCTTCACGGCCCAAGAAATCCGGAATCAGCACTTCTACCGTGCAAAGTGGCAGCTTGCGGCGAATCGCTTTGATGGTTTCCGCGAAGATCATCGCGCCGCCATCTTGCAAATCATCGCGTGCAACAGAAGTTACAACGCAATGGCGCAGCCCCATTTGTAAAGCAGCGTCAGCCACGCGTTCAGGCTCTTGCAGATCGAGCTCCGTAGGCAGCCCTGTTTTCACAGCGCAAAAACGGCACGCACGCGTACAGATGTCACCCAAAATCATGAACGTAGCCGTTCGATTCGCCCAGCACTCATGAATGTTTGGGCATTTAGCTTCTTCACAGACCGTATGCAGCGTCTTCGAACGCATCATTGATTTAATTTCTTTGAAATTTTCATCTGTTTTCAGATTAATTTTTAACCAGTCTGGTTTTCTCTCTAATGGTTTTGTAGGCATTATATTTCCCGCCTTTTATTTGGTTTCTCAATGTTGTTATTATATCATGAATGCCTGACAAAACAATCCACTTTGCCAGCCAGTTGTGATACACTTATCTAGATGGACCAAAACAGCTCAGCTATTTACATATAGGCTGTATGGGAGGAAAGAAACATGAGCATACAAGAAGTAACGCGAGAGAAGGATCGCAAGCTTGGCGAGATTTTAAGAGGCATGGGCCGAGTATTGATCGCCTTTTCCGGCGGAGTAGACAGCACATTTGTCCTTAAGCGTGCACAGCAAGAGCTCGGTGATCAAGTTCTGGCCGTCACAGCCGCATCCGAAACATTCCCGTCACGGGAATTCGATGCAGCCGTCGAGCTTGCTGAACAAATTGGTGTCCCCCTGTACAAAACAGAGGTCAAAGAATTGGAGAATGCCAATTTTGTTGCCAATAATCCGGACCGCTGCTACCATTGCAAAACGGGTCTTTATTCACATCTGCAGCAATTAGCCAAAGAATTAGGTTATCCCTATATTCTGGATGGTTCCAATATGGACGATCTCGGTGATTACAGACCGGGGCTGCAAGCCAAGAACGAACAGGGCGTCCGCAGTACGCTACAAGAGGCTGGGATGACCAAAGATGAAATCAGACAGCTTTCCAAAGAGTTAGGTTTACGCACTTGGAATAAACCGTCTTTTGCTTGCCTGTCCTCCCGTATCCCCTACGGAACACAAATTGAGAAGTGGAAGATTGACCAACTGGACGAGGGCGAGTACTTCCTTTCACAGCTTGGTTTATATCAAGTACGCGTACGTCACCATGAGAAAATTGCCCGGATCGAAGTTATGCCGGATGAAATACATAAAGTGGTGGAGCATCGCGACGCAATCTATGAAAAGTTCAGTAAGCTCGGCTTTACTTACGTAACGCTGGATCTGCAAGGCTACCGAACTGGCAGCATGAACGAAGTGCTGTCTAAGGAAACCAAAGAAAAGGTGAAAGAAGCATCCTTATGATGGACTTGGAAAAGATTTTGAAGCTCGTACAGACGGGCGATCTGGACGTCGAAGAAGCCAAAAGGCAAATCATCAAGGAAGGCGGCGGCGAAGGCCCCGGCAACCTTGATCTCGGATTTGCCCAGCTGGACATCGATCGCGAGAAGCGCACTGGCTTCCCCGAGGTTATTTTCGGGGAAGGCAAAACCGCCGAGCAGATCGAGGCCATCTTTCGGCGGCTCATGGAACACACCGACCGCGTGCTGGCTACGCGGGTCGACGCAGTCAAAGCCGCCCATGTTATTGCTGCCGTGGAAGGTGTCACCTACCACGAAACAGCCAGGGCGCTCACTTGGTTCAAGCGACCGATGTTGAAAGTCCACGACGGCTACATCGCCGTCGTGTGCGCAGGGACCTCCGACCTCCCCGTGGCGGAGGAGGCTGCTCTTACGGCAGAATGCCTGGGCAGCCACGTCGAACGCGTTTTCGACGTTGGTGTAGCCGGCATTCACCGGCTCTTTCGCCGGCTGGAACTTATTCGCGGTGCTAACGCGATTGTGGTCGTTGCCGGCATGGAGGGCGCGCTCGCCAGCGTGCTTGGCGGGCTCGTATCCAAACCTGTCGTCGCTGTGCCGACGAGCATCGGGTATGGCGCACACCTTGCAGGCGTGGCTCCGCTCTTGTCCATGTTAAACAGTTGTTCACCTGGTATCTCTGTCGTAAACATTGACAACGGCTTTGGAGCCGGCTATTATGCAGGGCTCATTAACAAAAATATGTCGAAACGAGCGTGAGATTCGTACCATGCGTATTCTATATTTGGACTGCTTCTCCGGAATCAGCGGCGATATGACACTTGGCGCTTTGGTTGATGCAGGGGCAGACCGGGCTTATATTGAAAGCGAGCTAACCAAAATTAAGCTTGAACCGTATGTCCTGGAATGGAAGCGTGTAATTAAGCGTGGAATTTCCGCACTTAAATTGGACGTCATCCTAGATCCGGAGTTCCCGCCTAAGAAACATCGTCATTACTCAGAAATTGTCAAAGTCATTCAAGGAGCTGGATTTAATGATCGTGTCACATCGCTCAGCTTAGCCATCTTTGAGAAAATTGGCATCGCTGAAGCGAAAATCCACGGAATTCCAGTTGAAAAAGTGCATTTCCACGAAGTCGGAGCTATCGACTCCATTGTCGACATCGTGGGTGTAGCCTTGGCTATCGACTCTTTGCAAATCGAGCGCATCTTCGCATCCCCTGTACCATTAGGCTCAGGAATCATTCATATTGATCATGGCACATACCCGGTTCCTGCTCCGGCAACCTTGGAAATGATGCGTGGTTTACCTATCGCTTCAACGAACCATAGCCTTGAGATGACCACGCCAACTGGCGCTGGTATTATTTCCGGAATAGTGGACGAGTTCTCCAAAAGCTTTCCGCCTATGATCGTAGACACCATCGGATACGGGGCAGGCACAAGGGATTTGCCTAATCAACCTAACGTGCTTCGTGTCGTGGTCGGTAAAGTGGATCCTTTCATTGGCAAATGGCAAGTCGGTCATGAGCACATCGCGCATGAACATAACCACTCACATGGCCATTCTCATGACGATCACCATCACCACCATGATCATGATCATCATCACCCGCATACGCACGATCATCAATAATAGCAAAAAGCCTCTTCCTAAATTTTAGGAGGAGGCTTTTTTGTGCTGCAGCATAAACTGCATTCTAACTTCTTCATAGACCAATTTCAACGGCACTTGATACTCTTTGGCTATCCGTTCACATTCTTTAAATTCAGGGGCATACTGCACCAATTTACCTTGGTGATAACCTACTTTTACCGTTAACAATCCCCATTTGGTATCCACTTGCTCGAATTCTCTACCTAATCTATGGCAGGAAGCGTGCATATATCGAATGCCCAGGGTCGTTGTTTCGCTAAAGATTACGTCTTCTATGGAAGAAAGTCGTGCCGCTTCAACCAGCACATTCAACATAATGCCTGGCCGCCCTTTTTTCATAATAATCGGTACCACATAGACATCATTAGCTCCAACATCGAAGAGCTTGTCCATAATATAAGAAACCCACTCTGGATTCATATCATCCAAGTTCGCCTGAATTAACAACATCCCATCGTCAACATGCTCTTCCCTGTGATTAAAGCTCACCCTTCTCACCTCATACAGGCATCATAGCAAAAAATGGTTGAATACGAAAGTTGTAAGGATAAACATCGACAGAAGAGTACATCCTAAGAACTAACATTTCAGGAAGGATGATAGTGATGAAAAGCAAACCTTTTTGGGCGCGGGTTCTAGCTTGTTGCCTCCTCCTATCAGTAGCCGAATCAGGGACTCACTCACGTATGGCGGCTTCCCAAGCTGCTGCATCTGAACAGTCTTATGCCCCAGCTCCGTCAAAGGTTAACCCCAACCTGAACGCTGAGCGGAAAGAACTATTTGAGAAAACGAGTATAATTTCTGATATCCCTTGGGCTTACTTAGCTGCTGTAGATCAATATGAAAGAACAATGAATATTGCTAAGAAAAGGCCTGTGCACAAAGGAATTACAAGCATCTACTTCCCTGAGTCGGATTGGGCCGGCATGCTGAATCCAGACCAACAGGATACGAATCCAAAAAGCATTTCCTTTTTTCACGGCTACGGACGAGATGGCTCGGGGGATGGGATCGCAGAACGAAACAACGATCTGGATTTATTAGCTTCAATGGCCTTTCTCATGAGCAGAAACGGAACGAAAGAGGAAAATTTACTCATTAACTTATGGAATTATTATCAAAACTCACGCAGCGTCGAGCGCATCAAACAATTCGCTACTATTTATAACACACTTGGCACACTCGACCTTGGAGAACATGCCTTCCCACTTCCAGTGAGCGCGGACTACTCTTATCGTAGCACTTGGGGAGACAGCCGCGGCTGGGGAGGGCACCGCTCTCATGAAGGAACGGATTTATTTGCTCGGCATGGAGTGCCTGTCAGAAGCACTTGCTACGGTATAGTAGAAGTCAAAGGTTGGAATCCATACGGCGGTTGGCGGATTGGGATTCGCGATGTGAACAATATATATCATTACTACGCCCATCTTTCCGGCTTTCAAAAAAGTCTCAAAGAAAATGATATTGTCAAACCCGGGCAAACCATCGGTTGGGTTGGCAGCTCGGGTTACGGAAAACCTGGAACGTCAGGGAAATTTCCGCCACATCTCCATTTTGGTCTTTATCGGGATAATGGGTTAACGGAATGGAGCTTCGACCCTTACCCTTCTCTCCGAAAATGGGAACGCGAAGATCGAAATAAAAGAAGAAAATAAGCCGCTCCCTTATGGAGTCGGCTCTTTTTGTATCGTTTCTTGTGATTGAATTGCGTCTCCCTTTGGTACCGTTGTTCCGACATTCGGAACCTGCGGAAGCGATAAGCTGGGCAGTCCTGCGTCCTTACTCCCTCCTACAGGATTGCCTTTGTTATCGTAATAATAAGTTGGAACATCCCCTACTACAAGGGAGTATGAAATTGGTATCTCCGTTTCTACAATCTCTGTATCTGAGTCAAAGGGGATAATAACTGATACTTCAGCAATAATGCGGACATAAACTTCAAACATCACCATATTAATCCCTGCATTTTGGGAGCGCGTGTTTAAATCAACTTTCACATTGCCAACCGGCAGCAGCCTAATCGGAATATCAGGACCAAACGAAGCGAGAATCGCACTGTTCATCGCTTGCCCAACTGGAATATGCTCAGAGATGGATTGTAAATGATCAAGCTCGCCTTGCACGGTTTTTATCGTATCTGACGTGATGCGCATATGTTCATTATAATTTAACATGAAACCTGTTATTTTTCCGTTTTTATCCATCTTCCAATCAATAAGCTGCTCTGCTTTCGTATTCCCTGCCACATGATCCGCAATGGCGCTATTGATTGCCTGTGTGGCAATCTGCTTAATTCGAACTTTCGCCAAGTTCATCAGTGGTGGTCTAAGATTGTGTTCAACATAGATAAAAAACTGCACACAAAATAAGACAAAGATGAGAAGACTGATTAACAGCACCTTTTTGCGGCTTGATTTCCCTGTAGGTCTGCTTCTCCACCGTCGCCTTTGCAGCATCCCATTCCCCCCTTGCACCGCTTGTCATTAGTACTACCTTATGCGGACATGGAGTGAAAAAGAAGCCTAGGAGCTGTCCTCTTTCCCGCTGAATCCCGCCCCCCCTCTACTGTTCCAATGTTCATATGCTATGGGCACTATCCCATTCACTCAGAAGTATAAAAATGATTTAACATATAATTATTTCCAAAAATGTATTGCAAGAAGAACATATGTTTGATATTATCTGAATAGGAACATAAGTTCTTAATTCTTTCATTTCAGGGAGGGCTGGATGGATTTTTCTCATATGTCTTTCGAGCAGTTTAAGAGTCGTTTCTCCACTGAAGATCTTTGCGCGCAATATATTTTTCACATGAGATGGCCTGAAGGCTTTATCTGCCCAAAGTGCAGCCATCGGCATGCCTATATAACCAAAACTCGTAAACATCCTTTATACGAATGCAGCGATTGTCGTTATCAAGCCTCTCTAATCTCAGGAACCATTATGGAAGGTAGCCGAACCGAGCTGCGCAAATGGCTGTTAGCCATATTCCTCGTCTCCCGTACCGATCAGGGAACTACAGCTATGAGTCTTTCCAATCTCATTCAGGTTACTTACAAAACCGCTTGGCTAATCTTACATAAGATTCGGTCCTTTATTCAAAACTCCGACACACAGAGTCCCCTCTCAGGCTCCGTTCGTATTCATTCTGCCATTTATGGCCGCCCATTCAATCCTTCTGTCCATAGGCACCCACAAGAGCACCTTCTTCTCGTAGGTTCATCAAGTAGTGAATCGTGCGACTCAAGCTACATCAAAATCAAACATGTCCAGCTTTCTTCCCCTAAGGAAAGGCATATTTCTCGTAACGAAATTCATACATTTCGCAAACAGCATATTGAAACTGACACACAGAATGTCGAAATTATTACTGGTTTCTACACTCCACAACGTCTTCGTCCATTGCTCGGAATTGCCAAACAAGCTAGCAGCTGGATTAACCAAACCTTCCATGGTCTTGGAGCCAAACATTTGCAAACATATCTTGATGAATTTTGCTATCGCAGGAACCTCACCGCAAGGAACATTTCTATTTTCACTCATTTAAGCGGACTTTGTTTCTCCAAATCGGCACACACATACACATGATCTGAGTCACGGGGATAGTGGCCATATGCAGAGCCAACATAAATAAAACCACCTTCAAAGAAGGTGGCTCAGGAGTTTACATGTATTATTGATAGGAAGGTACAAGGGCAGTGCCACCCAGACCAGATGGTGTGCTGCTTGATTTGCTAATGGCAATTTTATCTACTTTAGCCCCATCTTCCCTCACTTTAATATAAAGCGTGTGTGAACCTGTTGATAATGAAATTGAACTGCTAGGTTTTTTCCAAGCCCAACTGGAGCTTCCTGTTGTTACTTGTTTGCTGCTGCCAGCATCAACCGCCACATTAAAGCTGTCTGAACTGCCATCAGGTCCTTGTGAAAGTAAGAAGATATAGAATGAACCACCATTTGTGACCTCAAGATCATATTTAATGTAGTTCGTTTCACTATCGCCGGAGCCATTAGGCGTTTCCATATTCACTGCCCCTGAACAGGCAGAGCAAGCTGCTTCAATGAATGTCCCGTTTTTAGCAGTGAATTTCTCAGCTTCAATATACGATACAGCACTTCCATTCACGTTGTAGTAAAGTGCGCCTGTTCCAGTGCCACCATCAGCAAGTGTAGTTGCACTGACTGCATTACTTGCGATCGACTTGTTACCGGCCGCATCCTTTGCAATAACCGTATATGTGTATGATGTTGAGGCAGTTAAACCTGTGTCAGTGTACGTGTTGGAGTTGGCTGAACCAACCAAAGCACCATTGCGATAAACTTCATAACTTGTAACGCCAACATTATCAGAAGAGGCCGTCCACCCCAGTATTACTTGGGTACTGGAAGCTGCTGAAGCTGTTAAGCCTGTTGGGACGGATGGGGCAGTGGTATCTTGGGTTGGTGCCACTGGTGCATAACGTTCCATAATCAAGCTTGTTTTAAGAATATCGGACTCCACTAACCAGCCTTTTGTACGAAGCAAATTTATTAAATCAGTTCGTGCACTCGTTGCTTCGCTTAAACTATCTGTTTTAAATGAGGCTTCTACGATGTCTTCTGTACCTGTTTTATCTGCATTTAAAATGGTCCAGATTTCAATGTCTAATTCTAGATCATCGAAGTCTCCCTTATACCGTTTGAAATCGATAGGCCCGTAAACTACCGAGTTGTTTAACTGTGCAGTTCCCCAGCCCGCGCTAGTCCAATTCGTAAATTTGGCCGGCGCATTGGCAACAGAAATGGAGCGAGATGTGGTCAAATTAGGTGCATTCAATCCACTACCGCTATAGCCGGACACCGTTAAGTCTTTTTCATATTGTACACTTAATGTTTGTTTATTAAGCGTCCAGTCAACTTGAAACTCAAACCCGGATGCTGAGCTATCCAACCCCTCACTGGCTGCTGTCGTTAACGCAGCGTTAATATCCCCGCCGGTTACCGGATATCTCTTCTTAAATTGGAGCTGATGCGTGCTCTCGTCACTTCTCTTACGGATTCGATCACTCCAACCTTGACCATCCATCGTGCGTCCGGCAGTATCCATGTATTGGACACGATAGCTTTTGGCCGAGGAACCTGTTGAGAATTGGTTACGCACACTGCTCACTAAGTTATGGCTCGAATCAACAACAATGCTTGGCGCCAGATTAAGTTTGACTTCATAGCTTGGTGTTCCATTCGCAGCGGAAGCTAATTTAGGCGAAATCATTCCACCCGTCAAAAGAATAGCTGCAGCCGTAGTCGCTAAGATCGTCTTAGACGTTTTTCTCATATGAATCATTTCTTCATCTCCCATGATTTATCATAGTTTTAAATGATTAGTAACGATCCATAATCAGCTGAGTTTTCAAAGAATCTTGAGCTAGAAACCATCCTTTACCTTGCAAATACGTAATGAGTTCATCATGCTTGGCTGAAGCTGTCGATTGACTAGTTGTTTTGAAAGATGCTTCTACAACATATTCTGTCCCTGTGCCTGCTGCATTCCGAATTGGCCATACTTCGATGTATAGTTGCTGACCGCTCCAAGTACCAATCGAACGTTTGGCAAGTACAGGGCCATAAATACGAGAGGAAGACAGTTTACTAGTCCCCCATCCGCTTGAGACCCAGTTATTAAATTTATCAGGAGCATTGTTGATAAGAAGACTGCGTGAATCAGCTTGGTTAGGAAGATCCATACCGCTATAACCTGATTTGCTGCCACTTTTCGTACGAGTAATACTCAAGGTTTTCTTTTGGTAACCCCATTCAACTTGAGCTTCATATCCTGTATCCCCTGAATTGAAGCCCTCTTGGTTAGCTAAAGTTAACGCGCCATTGATATCATTACCTGTGATAGCATAACGTTTTTTATAACTAAGTTCGAAATCGTTCTCGCCTTCTGTTTTGCGAATTCTCGGACTCCATCCATTGTTGTAAATATCTTCAGCATTCGTGTCGAGAAATTGAACATTCATTTTCGTTACGGTTTCCGGCATGCCAAAAGCTGATCTCACGGTGCTTGTTAGCTTGAAGTCCGACCCAAGAACGGCACTCGGATTAAGAAGAAGCTTGACCTCATAATCCGGAACCATGTTGCTTGCAGCCGATGCAGATTGAGGGGCACCCCCAAATCCAACTAATGCACTTGTTCCTACGAGTGCAGCCATGACCAACTTTAATGCCTTTTTCTTAAACATTATTTCAACTCCTCTACGTTTTTGGAAAGGTTTCCCTCTCAGACAAGAGCATAAAGAAGTTTTGTCATTGGATTGTCAGCTGAACGTGTCTTTTTTGTAAAAGAATTTACTCACTCTGGACAGAATCACGCAAGTACTGGAAAAAACTATCAAAGAATGAGGACCGAATCCGATCTTCGTTGTATGTGAAATAGATATAACGTTTAAAGGGATTTTGGGGGATTTCACGATACACCAGCTCTTCTCGCTGCATCTCTTTTGCAATCGCCATCTTTGAAATAATCGAGACGCTGTCGCCGGTTAAGACCGCTTGCTTGATGGCCTCCAAGGAGTCCATCTCCATGACGGGTTTCAGTTCTATGCCTAAGCTTTTGGCCCATTTTAATGTCATGGTGCGCGTGCTAGACTCTTGTCCATGCAAAATAAAAGGAACGTCCTTTAATACCTCTGGATGAAGATTAGGTTGCCTCGCCAAGCGATGTTTCGGGTTAAAAAAGAAAACCAGCTCGTCCTCACATAACGTTTCCCCGATCAGGGGCGCCCACTGAAAGGGCTCCGCCGACATAATGCCAATATCGATTTCATGATTCAAAAGCATTTCTTGAATGACAGGAGAGGTCCTGATAGTAAGCGAAATTGAAATTTGCGGATAAAGTTTAGAGAAACCACTTAAAATGCTCGGAAGCACATACGTGCCAGGCACGTAACTTGCTCCAATCTTCAAATGTCCGCTGCCTCTCTCATCAAACTCCTTCACAACTCTCTCCGCTTCTTGAGCCAACGCATTAATCTTCTTTGCATAGTGGTTCAAGGATTGTCCCGCTTCTGTCAAATGCACTTTTCCTGCTTTTGAATAAAATAAACCTACGCCTAACTCTTGCTCCAAGCTTTTCATATGAAAGGAAACCGTCGGCTGCTTCAACCCTAATTGATCGGCAACTGTGGTAATTCGTTTGTGTTTATCCAGTAGCTCTACGATTTGCAGCTTAATTAAATTCCAGTTCATTGCGAAACTCTCCTTATCCATCATGGCCTGCAAAATCATTATAGAAAAAATCTATGGAGAATAATAGTTTCCCAACAAAAACTTAACAATAGATTTACCTTAAGTTGACACTCCGCTAATTTTGCTCGCCTAAACTAAGATTGTTCCTAAGAACGGAAGGAAGCTTGAGATGACTTTACAACTTCACGGTATCAACAAATCCTTCGGCGCCTCGCCGGCGCTCAAGGACATTCAACTAACCCTTGCCAAAGGGAAATTTACAACTTTGTTAGGACCATCTGGGTGCGGTAAGACAACATTGCTCCGAATCATTGCAGGTCTAGAGTCTCCAGATCAAGGTGAGATTCATTTGGGAGATGTTTGTCTCTTCTCCAAGAGCCGCAGAATTAACCGCCCGGTTCATCAAAGAGATTTTGGTATGGTGTTTCAGGATTTTGCCCTTTGGCCGCATTTGACGGTCTTGGAGAATGTTGCTTTTGGACTCAAGGCAAAAGGCGATACAACAAATTGGCATCAACGTGCAATGGAAGCTATTGACTTGGTTCAACTTATGGGAATGGAAAAGCGATATCCCCACCAACTGTCCGGCGGCCAACAACAGCGGGTCGCACTTGCCCGGGCCATTGTGGTTCGTCCACAGCTTGTCTTATTCGATGAGCCCATGAGTGCTTTAGACGCTCTATTGCGCGAAGAAATGCGTATCGAACTTATGAATCTGGTACGAAATATTGGCTTCACGGCCATTTATGTAACACACGACCAGATCGAAGCCATGTCCATGTCGGATGAAATTGTCGTCATGCAAAGCGGGGTCATTTTGCAAAAAGACACACCTGAGGCCATTTATCGTAAGCCTACCCACCCGTTTACAGCCCGTTTTATCGGTAAGACCAACTGGTTGGAGACGGACAAGCGACTCATTCGCCCTGAACATATCCATTGGGAACGCTTGACGGAACAAGACCTTGTGTATTCAGGGGTAGTACAAGCTGTCAGCTATATCGGCGAGCGCTATGAAATCAGTGTAGATGTTGGTGAAAAGGAAGTTTGGATGGCCTATCATCCATCACGGTTGGCAATAGGTGAAAATGTAAACCTTTATATTTCAAAAGAACAGATTCATGAATTGTAGTGAGTTGACATCAACCAAAATTGAGAGGGTGTATGTAAAATGAAAACGAAAATGAAGAAAAACTTTCAAATGAGTACCATAGCTTTGATGTCCGTTCTATTAGGTGTTAGCTTAACTGGCTGCGGCACAGCAAGCAAAACCTCCAATTCAAGCCCATCTACGGCTACTCCAGCTGCGCCAACTGCTTCAACGGCTGCTGCAACAGTGGCACCAACGCCTGAGGCAAAGAAGCTTAGCGGAAAAATTGTTGTTTACAGTGCAGGCCCGGCTGATCTAGCTACCAATATCCAAAAAGGCTTTAAAGCCAAAACAGGTGTGGAAGTTGAAATGTTCCAAGGCACAACAGGTAAAATTTTAGCTCGTATGGAAGCTGAGAAAGCAAATCCTGTTGTTGACGTAGTTGTCTTAGCTTCCCTTCCTTCAGCAATCGGTATGACAAAAAGCGGATTAACTCTACCTTTCAAAGAAGCTAAAAATGCCGATAAGTTGATTACGGATTATTCCGATAAAGATGGAAATTATTTCAGCTACAGCCTGTCTGCACTAGGTATTGCTTACAACACCAAGACGGTTACTAACCCTCCAAAAGAGTGGAGCGATCTAACCAAACCAGAATGGAAAGATAAAGTGAATATTCCGGATCCTGCTCAGTCTGGTTCAGCACTTGATTTCATGACAGGCTACGCGAATAAAAACGGTGATTCTGCTTGGGACTTGTTTGGTAAAGTGAAAGCTAATGGCGCTATTATTGCAGGTGCAAACCAAGAAGCTATGGATCCTGTTATTTCCGGTGCTAAAAGCATCGTAATGGCAAGCGTTGACTACATGACATATGCCTCCAAAGCAAAAGGCGAGCCAATTGATTTAATTTATCCTGCAAGTGGTACAGTCATCTCACCACGCCCTGCCATGATTATGAAGTCCAGTAAAAATGTAGATGCATCTAAGGCATTTATTGAATACCTACTTTCTGACGAAGCACAAAAAATGGTTACTGACTCCTACCTGCTTTCCGGGCGCAGTGATATCCAAGTACAAGGAAGAGTAAGCGCGAAAGACATTCCTGCCATTAAGGTTGACTGGAATTGGATGAATGATAATCAAGCCGGCGTGACACAGAAATTTACGCAATTGTTCAAAAAGTAAGCTCCGGACGGGGATGACGATTAAATGGTATTCAAACGTACGGGGACGTTTCTGGCATTGCTGCTTCTAGCAATGCTGGTCGTCCTTCCTCTTTTATTTGTATCGTTCAAAAGTATTTGGGTGAATGGCTCACTCGATTTATTGGCACCCATTCGGGTCGTGTTGGAGAAGGATCTGACTGGTGTATTCAGTCACTCTTTAATGCTCGGTATATGGGTCGTGGTTGGTTGTACGCTGCTTGCGCTGCCCTTAGCTTGGATCATGGCCAAAACACCGCTTCGCAAGCATCGTTGGCTCGATATTGTGCTGCTCATACCTTTCATGACACCGCCGTATATTGGCTCCATGGGATGGATCTTATTTATGCAGCCTCGCGGTTATCTTGAGCAATTTTTTCCAGGGGCGCAATGGATTAGCAGCCAGTTCTTCAGCTTGTTTGGAATGATTACGATCATGAGCCTTCATTTGTTTCCGTTTCTCTACTTAATTTTACGTAATGCAATTCTCCAAATTGGCAGCAACAAAGAAGAGGCTGCCGCTGTTCACGGGGCTAGCTTCTTTTATTCGCTACGCCGTGTCATGCTGCCGCTAGTGTTCTCCAGCTATATCATGGGCGCACTGCTAATCTTCGTCAAAACATTGGCTGAATTCGGCACACCGGCAACATTCGGCCGGCGAATCGGGTATTTCGTGTTAACGACCGAAATCCAAGCCTCAATCTCTAGTTGGCCTGTCGACTTTGGGAAAGCAACATCGCTAGCTTCCCTATTATTATTGGCTTGTCTTGTACTTTGGTACATCCAATCGGTAGTAGTTCGCCGGAATTCTTATAATCTTGTCGGCGGCAAAGGCACCCGTGACAAAGTTTCCTTCTATCTCGGCTGGCAGCAAGCGATAGCCTGGCTTTATGTAGCTCTGTTACTCGCTGCATCCATTGGCATCCCGTATTTCTCCATCATTTCAGCTTCGCTGATGAAGCTCCGCGGAGGTGGGCTGGCATGGAACAACCTGACGCTGCTTCATTACGGCGAGCTGCTGAAATGGGGCTCACCAAGCATGAAAGCGCTGCTGAACAGCCTCGGGCTCGCCCTGCTCGCCGCTTGCTTAGCAGCCGCGCTTGGCACCTGGTTCGCCTTAACGATCGGCCGCGCCAAGCGTCTGCCGCAGCGCATAACTGATATGTTCAGCCTGCTGCCGAACACAGTACCTGATATGGTCCTCGTCGTTGGACTCATTATGTTATGGAATGCGCCATGGATGCCGCTGCATCTCTACAATACCTACGGCATGGTCGTCCTCACTTACGTGGTGTTCTTCCTGCCGTATACGGTCCAATACGTCAAGGCACGTAACGGCCAGTTGGACGAATCCTTGCGGCAAGCCGGGCAAGTCTTCGGCGGGCAGCCCTTGTACGTGTTCCGACGTATTGTCCTGCCACTGCTGCTGCCGGGTATTGTCGCCGGCTGGATGATGACCTTCACCATCTCGCTTAGAGAGCTAGTCGCCTCGCTGATGGTGCTTCCGCCGTCGATGCAAACGTCGGCCACCTATATTTTTGCTCAATTTGAACAAGGTCAAATTTCGCTCGGCATGGCGATGGCCGTCGTTTCCGTCGGTCTCACAACGGTGCTGCTGCTTATTGTGAACAACATGAATACGAACAGAAAGTGGAATGTGGAATGATGCAATTGAACGTCTGGGGCGGCGCTGGCGAGCACGGCCGCTCCTGTTATTGGATAGGTAATGAACAGACATCCATTTTGCTCGATTGTGGTGTAAAACGGGAGGGATTCGGAGAATATCCGCTGATCGACCCGACCAAGGTAGCGGAATTGGACGCGGTATTTCTTTCTCACGCGCATGAGGATCACTCAATCGCTATCCCTTCCCTATACAAGCTAGGTTATTCAGGCAAAGTATATACGACCCGCCTAACCGCACAACAGCTTCCTGGGTATTATGCAGCTTGGGAGAAACATGTCAAACTGCAAGGTGGAGAATTGCCCTACGATGAAGCGGATATCGCTCAAGTCCAATACGCTTTCATCGAAGACATGGCCCCGCCTCAGCAATGGATTGAGTTCTCTTCAACACTTCGCATATGTTGGGGGCGCAGCGGTCATATGCTGGGTTCGATATGGATGCTTCTAGAAATTGATGGGAAGCGATTGTTTTTTTCCGGAGATTACAGCGAAGATGCCCTGCTTCTGGGCACAGATGTACCAGAGGACATCATCACTGGAGGCATTCCTCTAGATGCAGCAATTATTGATGCCGCTTATAGCACCGATATCGAATACCAAAACGAGAAGCTGGAGAAGCTTTTCACTGCGGCTGAGGAGATTTTAAATGAAGGTGGTCAGCTGCTGCTGCCTGTTCCTGTTTGCGGTAGAGGGCAAGACCTGCTCCTGCTTATGCGTCAGCGTTTCCCGGCAACGCCGATACGGGCCGAATATGAGCTCATTCAGGCTATGGAGCTAATGCTGCAACACGCCGATTGGTTGAAACCAGGTATGGAACGTATCCTTACAGAGGCTTTAAGTAATGGATCCTTTGAATTCATCCACAATGAGGGTCAACGTGAACGATTATTCCATGAGGATATGGCCAATTCACGGGCAGCTATCTGGTTCACAAGTGATGGTATGATGCAATCTCCCAAATCTCAATGGTACTACGAGCAATTTCGTACAAACATGACGAACAGCATTCTTTTAACCGGACACGTCGCTATGGGAACAAGAGCACAACGGCTTCTAACGATGAGCGATGAAGAACGCGGCTGTCAATTGAAAATGGTTCGATACAAGATCCATCAAGGGTTGCCTGATGTGCGCAAGATGACGCAATTGTTACGCAGCAAACATAAGCTTCTAGTCCATGCTCCAAAAAAAGAAACAGATGCCCTGCTTAAGCAGTTAGCATCTGAAGGTATTGAGCATTTACTTTCCTTACAACCGGGTGATACAGTCAATTTGTAGCTATACCGCTTATTATGATTTCAGCTCTTCCCACAACTGATCCCAAGAAGTTATCCGAGGCAAATTGAGATGCTGATTGTAGGATCGGTCTTTTACATAAGCTTTCACTGGCAATTGAGATAAAGTTTCAAGCACTTTCGGCTTATCGTCGAAATAATAATCCAATTGCAAGTCCTCGATAATATGTACTTTCTCGGAATCACTCATTCCGCAATAGAAATGACCTTCCGCAACGGGAAAATCATTTTTAATAAGCCACTCTCGCGTCCGTTCCGTATGCTCTTTAGCTCTTGCCGTAATATAGTAAACCTCATGGCCCTGCTTAACTAACTCGTGTAAGATCTCACGTGCATGCGGGAATGGAGCACAGTCGGAGTAATAAATATCATCGCGGAGGCTCAGCCAGAGCTTCCCTCCCTCTTCTTTCGTCAACCCGAAAGCGTCATGAATCTCCATGGTAGTTAGAGCCTGAAACACGTCCAACCCGATATTTTGATTCAGCTTGCGATTATAAATGTGAAAAGCATGTTCTCTTAAATTAATGAGTGTATCATCAATATCAAAACCAAATTTCACCGTTGCCCCTCATTTCACTAGTACCTTTATTCCTTTAGTATAAGCCCAAAAAGACTTGCGAATACAGAAGCTTGCCCTCTCGAAATGATGCAGCCGCGTAATTCTTCCACACCCACGCCTAGACTAGTGAAATCGCAGGAACTAAGATCGATTCCAGCCAATTTGGCTCCCGTGAACTGAGCACGATCCAGCTTACATGTCTCAAAGTACATCTTTTGCAGCGTTGTCTCATAGAAATCAGCACTTAAAAGCGAACACCCTTCAAAAGCAACTTGTCTGAAATTAGCCATTCGGAAATTAACATAATCCCCTAAACAGGAATCGAACAGCACATTACGAATGGTTGCTCCTGTCATATCCATCCCGATAATTTTGCAATTCCTAAATTCAGTTCTGTGAATTGTAGCTTCTCCGAAATCTACATTCGATAAATCACATTTCTCGAAGATGACGTCGGTTAACTCAATGTCTTTCATAGCAATTCGTGTGAAGGTGACATTTCGAAAAATAATTTTATCAAAAGCAACTTTTGACGCTTTCTGATTATCCATTGTACAATCGCTTATAATTCCAGTGTGAAAGCTATCTTCCGAGTTCAGCCCTTCATCGGGCAGTGATATCGAAGGCAACTCTTTCGGCATCTTTGGTGCTTCAATTTTGGAAGTGCTCATTCGGATGCTCCTCTGTCTACTAGAATGATTATGTTTAAAAAATGATAACGGATGTCAGGCTTTGCAGCATAAAGAATAGCGAGCCCCATTTACGTTTAATGTAATTTCGGCCGCGAAATAGCCTTGTTTTGATCGTCGTAACCGGTAAGTTCACTTCTTTGCTGATGTCTTCCAGAGACATATCTAGAAAGTATTTATACACGATCAGCGTTTTATATTTATCGGGCAGCTCGCGAATCATCAGCTCTACCTGTTCGGCTGTTTCTTGCTCAATTAATTGAAGTTCAGGTGTTTTCTCAAGGCTTGTCAGCTTATCATAAAAAGGCAGCGCATCTTGAAATGGATTTGGATTGGTATCCATGGACAACTCCGACTTCTTTTTACGCAAAAAATCAATGGTCACATTTTTGCCAATGCTAAAAATCCAAGTAGAGAAATTTTTACTTGCGTCAAAGCGATGGGAGTGCTGATACGCCCGTAGAAACGTCTCTTGTACGACATCCTCCGAATCCGATTTGTTACGCAGCATCCGATAGGCTAACCGGTAAATTCTGTCCTTATACAGCTCAAGAAGTCGGCTGAACGCTTTGGAATCCCCTTGAGTCCACATTGTTGCAAGCTGACTATCGCTTAATTGCAGCATGTTACAGCTCCTTTTTCTTAACTGCCATCTTTTCGACTCTATCTTTATATTCTACCAAATCGAATCAAAAAAAAGAAACCTTTACAGGTTCCATAGGTGTCTATTTATCGATAAATTTGGACACAGATTCTGCTTTTTCAGAGGCTGCGACGACAATGAGCACGAGAATGATTCCACAGAGTATAAACCCGCCTATTATCATGCTGTGCACCTTCTTTGAATGAGTTGAGATCCTCTTATTCAAAGATATGATGCACAGTTTCAATTATGCACTCTTTTTAGTTGTGAGATTCTGTTTTGTTTTTATTACGCAGTAGGCTGAGAATAATCGTACCGCCAAACAAAGCAATAATCACGGAGAAGAAAAGAACATGGGAGATATGGATTCCAAAAGCGCCGGCGATCATCTTAAGACCGATTACGATAATAAGAATGAAAGCTGTTTTTTCCAATTCCGGAATTTTATCAATTAATTTCAAGAAGACTTGGGCAACGCCTCTCATCATGAGTACACCCAAAATACCTCCGAGGAACAATACCCACACCTTTTCACTGACACCAAAAGCAGCAAGTACGCTGTCCACACTAAATGCAATATCCATCACTTCTACCGCTAATACTGTACGCCAGAAGGAAAGACCTTTGTTCTTTACTTCGCCATTCTCATCCTCTTCATGTTTCTTGAAGAAGAGATTACTGATTGCGATCCAGAGGAGATAAAGACCACCAAGTACTTTAATCCATGTAATTTGAACTAAGAATGTACCCACACCGATAGCTACAAATCTAAAGATGTAAGCACCAATAAGTCCGTAAAATAACGCCTTTTTCTGCTGTTCCTTAGGTAAATGTCTTACCATAACCGCGAGTACCAACGCATTATCCGCCGAAAGCAAGCCCTCTAAGATAACAAGTGTACCGATAATCCCCCAGTTTACGGGATCCGTCACTGTTTCCGATAACACTTCCCAGCTAAAAAAGCTAAGAAAGTTATTGATGAAACTTTGAAAAAAATCTGCCATGCTTCTTGACCCTCCTGTAATTTTCCCAAGTATTTACTGCCTGCAACCCACTCTCATACCCATCCGAGGAGTCAGATCCAATTGCGCTAACTTTACACGCTGCACCGTATCTATATAATTCTCCTGCAACTATAGCTGTCTCGATGGAGAAGTGATTTTCCAGTTCATATTCCAGCATATCTTGCTAGTGCCTGGATGAAGTATGCCTATTGGCTAGCAAAGGGGTGATGCCTAAACTGCACCACCCCAACTAGTTTAAGCTTTACTCCGCATCAAGTCCATAATTTTTGCATAATGCTTGAAGACCGCCTTGGAAGCCGCTTCCAACCGCTTGGAATTTCCATTCCTGACCTTGGCTGTCACGATATAACTCACAAATGACAACCGCAGTTTCAATTGAAAAATCTTCCCCTAGATCATAGCGTAAAATTTCTTGATTTGTTACTTCATCGAAAAGACGAACGAACGCATTGGACACTTGTCCGAAATTCTGATTGCGGCTTGCTGCATCATGGATAGTTACGGCAATACCGATACGGTGGATATGCGCAGGGATTTTCGAAAAATCAACCTTGATCTGCTCGTCATCTCCGTCTCCATCACCAGTCCGGTTGTCTCCCGTATGTTGAACCGAACCATCTCCACCAACTAAATTGTTATAAAAAATGAAATCCTCGATGCCTTTGGCTTTATTGTCTGCATGCAGCAGAAAGGCGGAGGCATCTAAATCGAAAGAATGACCGCCGGAATATTTGTTGGTATCCCAGCCTAAACCGATAATCGCCTTCGTTAAACCAGGGTTTGTTTTGGTTAAGTCAATTCTTTGACCTTTGGACAAGCTGATTGCCATATCCAACAGCTCCTTAGAATATTTTTGACTTATTAGGAAGTTTGCAAGCCGTAATCACGAGCTAGTCCACCGAGACCATCTTTGTAGCCGCTTCCGATTGCGCTGAATTTCCATTCGCCATTGTGACGATACAATTCACCAATTACTACGCCAGTTTCGATGGAGAAGTCTTCGCCAAGATCGTAACGGATCAATTCCGCGCCAGATCCTTCGTTAAGGATACGCACATAAGCATTGGATACTTGTCCGAAGTTTTGGCTCCTTACATCCGCTTCATGGATTGTGATACAGAATGCAATCTTTTCTGTTTCAGCCGGTATATTAGCCAAATCCACGCTAACTTGCTCATCATCCCCGTCTCCAGCGCCTGTACGATTGTCACCGTTATGAACAATGGATCCATTCGCATTTTTGCGGTTGTTATAGAAAATGAAGTCAGCTTCAGAATTCACTTTGCCAGCTGCGTTCACACAGAAAATCGAAGCATCTAGATCGAAATCTTTACCGCCATCGTATTTATTCGTGTCCCAACCTAAGCCAACAACCACTTTCGTCAGACCTGGGTTTGATTTTGTCAAATCAACTTTTTGACCTTTAGATAATGAAATCGCCATGGATAATGACCTCGCTTTGTATAGTGGATTATGTGTAGCGTTTAACTAATTGACCAATTGTCGTATCCGTGCTGGCTTCACCAATCGCATTGAATTTCCATTCGCCGCTATGACGGTATATTTCACCGACGATCAAAGAAGTTTTCCCAGCATAGTTATCCGTTAAATTAAATTTAACCAATTCTTGTTTATTGGAATCATTCAGAATTCGAATATAAGCCGATTGAATCAGACCGAAATCCTGCTTTCTATTAACGCAATCGTAGATATTTACGACGAAAATGATTTTATGAACGTCTGCAGGCACTTGACTCAAGTTAACCGAAATTTGCTCATCATCGCCATCGCCTTCACCTGTACGGTTATCTCCGGAGTGAACAACTGAGCCATCGGGACTTTGTAAATTCGCGAAGTACACGACATTTTTCTCTTTTGTCAGTTTACCATTCGCATCCAATAAAATAACTGAAGCGTCGCAATCGATCTCAACCGTTGTTTTTTTCGTTCCGAAAAAGCCTTTTTTCTCAAGCACAGCAGGATCCCAACCGAGACCTACAACCACCTTAGTAAGACCAGCATTTCCTTTTGTTAAATCGATCTTTTGACCTTTGACCAAACTGATAGTCAATCAGGCCACCTCCTTCACAACTTGTTTTGTAGTACGCTCAATACTTTGATACGGATGAACGCCCATCACGTTTCACAAGTTTCGATTAATTTTTCAGACTCCATACATATTTTTACTTTACAACACTATTTTATCCAAAATTCGCTAATTTTTTTGTTTGATCGTTCCTCGAAGAATTGGTTTAGCAACCAGCTTAATTGGACAAACAGATAATTATCACATCTAAGGAGCGTTCTCATGGATGCAAGTTTGTCGAATTCATTGGAAGCTGTTTCCTACTCACTCGATGATAACCTTCGAACTCTTCAGGTTATATATACAAAATGCAAAGATGTCAATTTCCACGATTTCCTTATTGGAGGAACAACCAGAGCCCTCATCGTTTATATCGAAGGGATGGTTAATCTTGAATCATTGGATCGAAACGTCCTAAGTCCTTTACTTAGCGAGACTATAGAAGAATGGAATTACACGGAAAAGGAACTGTCATCCATTATTTCCATCTCGGCTGTTAAGGAGACTTCGACATTCTCAGACATTATTGCTCATCTTTCTGGAGGCAATGTCGAACTTTTCATCGATGGAATTCCTTTGGCATACTCGCTAGGTCTCGCTCAATGGGAAAAGAGAAACATTGAGGAACCGTCGGCAGAATCCGTTATTCGCGGACCACGCGAGGGATTTACCGAAACAATGTCTGTTAATACAGCTATGCTTCGGAGAAAAATTAAAAGTCCTTCCCTCAAAATGGTTTCGTACAAAGTAGGAAAACACACACGCACGGAAGTCGTCGTTATTTACATGGAGGGCATCGCCAATGAGGGGCTCATTCAGGAAGTTGAGCAACGGATTGCCGAAATTGAAATCGACGGTATTCTGGAAAGCGGATATATCGAGGGTTTAATTGAAGATCATCCGCTGTCTCCTTTTCCACAAATTCAAGTAACGGAACGTCCGGATGTTGTCTCCGCGGCGCTTCTGGAAGGCCGTACAGCGATTCTGGTAGACGGAACGCCATTTTCTTTGATAGCGCCAGCCACGCTGTTCTCGCTTTTGCAATCGCCAGAGGACTATTATCAAAGATTTATTATCGGAACCTTAATTCGATGGCTGCGCTATTTGTTTTTTTTCATAACACTGCTGCTTCCATCTTTGTATGTGGCAATTTTGACGTTTCATCAAGAGATGGTTCCCACATCCCTCCTGCTCAGCATTGCGAAGTCCAGAGAAGATATTCCGTTTCCCGCACTCGTTGAAGCTCTTCTTATGGAAATTTCTTTCGAAGCGCTCCGCGAAGCCGGTGTTCGTCTCCCGAAGCAGGTAGGTGCCGCTGTTAGTATCGTAGGCGCGCTCGTCATTGGACAAGCCGCAACCTCCGCAGGTTTAGTGTCGGCTCCAATGGTCATGGTGGTGGCTATCACGGGAATCGCCTCCTTCATGATGCCGCAGTATTCTACAGGCATCGCTTTGCGAATGCTTCGATTTCCCATCATGATCTTATCGGGAATTCTAGGGCTGCTTGGACTCATGCTTGGATTTATTGTTATCGTGATCCACCTCTGCTCCTTAAGGTCACTAGGCGTTCCTTACCTTCAACCGCTTGCGCCGATTAAAGCAAAAGAGTTGAAAGATGTAATCTTTCGCGCACCGATCTGGTCCATGCGGACCCGCCCTAAATTTACCGGAAGGATGAATGCGATTCGGCAGCCCTCTGGACAACGACCAGACTCGCCAAAAGGGGATGACATTCATGATTGAAAAGGGACGTATCTCCCCCCTTCAATTAGCTATCATTATGCATCCAACTGTCCTGGCTACCGCCACTTTATCTGTCCCGTCCATCACGATGAAAACCGCCGGCATTGATATGTGGATGACACCACTGGTTGCGACAATAGTAGGGCTTTTGTCCGTGATTGTTATGTATCGCCTGTATATCAAATATCCGGAATTAACCTTCATCCAATATACGGAATCGATTCTCGGCGTGTACGCAGGGAAGGCACTCTCCGGTTTCTTTCTCGTGTCGTTTCTCTTTACGAATGGGCTCGTTGTGCGCGAATACGGGGAATTTGTCATCGGTAACTTTTTACATGAAACACCGATAGCACTCGTCATTTTTTGTATGGTAGCTGTATGTGCGTATGTCTTATATGAGGGAATTGAGGTTCTCGCCAGAGTCTCGCAAATCCTTATTCCTTCGGCTGTGCTCATCATTTTCATCATGCTGATCTTGATGATTCCTGATCTTCATCCCAAAGAGATGTTTCCTATTCTGGGAGACGGGCCGCTTCCCCTACTAGTGGGGTCACTTGTCCCCTCTTCTTGGTTTAGCCAGTTTTTTATGTTGTCGTTTCTTTATCCATTTTTGAATAAAAAAAAGTATGTCTTGCAGTGGAGCTTCCTCAGCGTCGGCATTGTCATGATCACCTTGCTCACGATTAATCTGACCATTTTATTAATGTTCGGATCGCTTACAGTTAAATTCAATTACGCTTTCCTCATTGCCGTACGTTATATTTCCATCTCTGACTTTCTGGAACATGTGGAAGCACTAATGATGACCATTTGGATCATCGGGATGTTCATTAAGGTATCGCTGGTCTACTATGCCAC
Organism: Paenibacillus sp. P36; assembly: GCF_045866505.1. Lineage (NCBI taxonomy): Bacteria > Bacillati > Bacillota > Bacilli > Caryophanales > Paenibacillaceae > Paenibacillus > Paenibacillus sp. P36. Next base: position 1,363,568 of record NZ_AP038372.1, on the reverse strand, counting down.
TGTGCTTGGTACGGCACAATGTTTGGGACTATCTGATTATCGGCCTCTTATTATTCCGGTTGGCTTTCTGATCGTGCTGCTCAGCTTTTGGGTTTCTCCTAATTTTCAGGAACTCATGCACGCTATTGGAACGAATATCCCTTTTTTGGCACTGATCACACAGCTAGGTATTCCCTCCATGCTTCTTATTGCCGCTTCTTTCAGAAAGGGGCAACAAGGATGAAAGCGATGTTGAAGCTACTCTTAACGGCAAGTCTCTTCACCTCGCTGCTGACGGGCTGCTGGGATCGGACAGAAGTGAATGATTTGGCACTCGTCACCGGAGCAGCGATTGATAAATATGACGATAGGTCGATCGAATTAACGTTACAGATTTTTATCCCACGAAGTCCCGGCGGCGGTGGCGGCGGGTTGGAAAGCAGCAACAAAGGAGGCAGCGTTCAAACTTCCCTCGTCAAATCCGCGGTAGGCGTAGATATTGCTGATGCGATGTCTAAGATTCAAGAGAAGATGCCGCGCAAAATTTTCTGGGGCCATGCCGAAATTATTATTTTCGGTGAGTCTGTCGCACGACAAGGGGTTCGAGACGAGGTTGATTACTTAATGAGAGCGCCTCAGCCGCGAGAACGTTCCTTTATGTATGTTTGCAAAGGAAGCGCACGCGAAATTCTCGAGATGAATACACGGCTGGAGCGGAACTCCTCCGAGATCATGAGGGAGATTGCCAAGAGCAAAATCATTCTTAGTGTAACGTTGGCGGATTTGGCACAAATGTTGACGAATCAGTCCGGTGCCGCCGCCCTGCCTTATATTGAGCTCCTTGGGGCAAACACGCCGAGAAATCACGACGACACAGGGAGTTTCACCAATTATACGGCCATATTCAAAGACGATAAGATGGTTGGCACCATTGACGATCCAACCACCCGCGGCCTGCTTTGGCTCAGGGACGAGATTAAAACAGCCGTCGTTACTGTGACGCCGGAAGGTGTTTCCGGCCATGTCTCCCTTCGATTGTTGAAAAGCGAGACGAAACTGGAGCCAATCATCGAAAACGGGAAATGGCGCATGAACGTCTGGATTCATACGGAAGATGATGCCCTGCAAAATACAACTTCGCTGGATATCGCCTCCGATCACCAAGCTGTTAAACGCGTGGAAGCCGCTATGAATGATGACATTGAAGAGCGTGTCGCAGTTGCTTTACGAAAGGTTCAGCAAGGTTTCAAAACGGACATTTTTGATTTCGCTGGGGAATTCCACCGAGCGTATCCTAAGGAGTGGCGGCAAAACCAGAAACGTTGGAATGAGATCTTCCCGAACGTCGAAGTTACTGTACAATCGGATGCCAGAATGCTGCGTCCTGGGCTATCCAGCATCAAGTCTTCTCGATCCCAGGAGGAAAAAGATAAGGAAGAGGAGTATCGCCAATGACATCCAAAGACATTCCCCTATGCATGGCCGCGTGCTTGATCATCACTCTCTTTCAATGGTTTCGCTTGAAAAACAGGCCGACCAAAGAAAAAGCGGCTTATCTCTCTATTTTAGCCTTATGCTGGATTCTAGCGATCGCTTTAGTTATGAATCCGGGAATGCCAGGTCCGACGCAGTTGGTAAATTACATTTTCTACCCTCTTGGTAAACTCTTAGATCATTAAAGGAGCACTTACGGACATGCAGATTGGCGGGAAACAATTATTCTGGATGATATTGACCATGCAGCTGGGAATGACCATTTTACTGACAATAAATCCATCTATTCAAACGGCGAAGCAAGATGCCTGGCTTTCAACCGTTTGCGCAACCGGAATAGGTGTAGGGGTCGCTTATGTTTGCTCACGGTTGAGTCTATATCATCCAGGGCAAACCATCGTAGAATTTTCCAAGAGATTATTTGGTCGATACATCGGCTATACGGTTACAGTGGTGTATTTCATCTACTGGTACAGCGTGCTTGCTATCATTATAAGGCAGTACGCAGAGTTCATCGTTGCGACTATTTTGCCCAAAACTCCAATCCTTGTCCCGATGCTAGGCATGCTCCTCGTTGCAATCTATGTAACTTTCTCAGGCATAGAGGTTATCGCGCGATGCTGCGAAATCTTAGGACCTTTAACCCTACTTGGGATTGCTATTCCTCTCTTGCTGAGCCTTAAAAATGTCCATATTAACAATATCCTTCCCTTCTATGTGGATACCGGTGCGATGACAATCTTAAAAGGATCTCTGCCGACCTCAACATTTCTTGGGGATTGCATCCTTCTGCTCGTCATCATGGGCTTTCTTGCAAAGCCTCAAGATGGGGTGAAACCAGCCATACTCGGGGTGGCTGCGGCAGGTCTGTTAACAAGCATTTCGACTTTCTTAATCCTTTCGGTATTTGGACACATCGCCTCTTCGGGCCAAACCTATCCTTATTTTAATTTGATTCGTTATATTTCCTATTTCGACTTTTTTCAAAACCTCGATTCCTTTGTTATCGCTATCTGGATTATTAGTGTATTCACTAAAGTATCTCTCTACTTTTTCGTTTGCACATATGGAACAGCTCAAAGTTTCGGTCTTAAAAAATGGCGACGCATGATTTGGGTCGTAGCACCGGTTATCGCGCTGCTTACCTTGATTCCTCGGGACTTTATCGATAGTTCCGTGGTATTTCCACAAAAAATCGCGATTCCTTATTTATTACCCATCCATGGGATCATTCTGCCGCTCTTGATGTGGGGAGTTGCCAAGTTGAAATATAAATAAAACCCTTGCGAAATCCCGACTGGGAAATCACAAGGGCTGTTTTTTGTTTTCGCTATAGAGCATTAGTTGCTGATGAATTCCTGCACCCATTCTCCGTTATAATAGGCCACGCCGATTTTCGTGTAATTAGGGTTCAAAATATTTTCACGGTGTCCCGTACTGTTCATCCAAGCCTCCATGACGGTCTCTGGTGTAGGTTGTCCTTTGGCAATGTTCTCACCTGCATAGGAATAAGGAATACCATAAGTGCTCATCATATCAAAAGGTGACCCATAAGTCGGCGACGTATGATCAAAATAGTCGTTGTTGTACATATCTTTGGCTTTATCCAACGCCATAGCTGTAAGGGCGCTATCGCTGGTTAGCGCTTGTAGCCCAGCTTTTACCCGTTCCTGGTTAACTAATGTAACGACTTGGCTGGCAAAAGCGGATTGCGCAGATGTAGCTGGCGTTGATGGTGTTGTTGGGACAGCTGGTGTAGATGGAGCAGGCGCTGACGGGGCTTGTGTTTGAGAGCCGCCGCTAGTCCCTGTGCTGCCAGGAAGGTTCAACGTCATCCCAGACCAGATCACGTCCGGGTTGGCAACCTGAGGGTTAGCCTGAATCAGCGAAGTGAGACTTACGCCATACTTCTGGGAGATCAACCACATGGTATCGTTGTCTGACACCGTATACGTGGCGGATGCCGCCATGGCTGCGCTGGAACTCATAAGGACGCTCAGTCCAATAGCACCGGTTACGACTAGCTGTTTATAACGTTTCAACATAGAAATCTCTCCTTTTTGCGGCCTGCGAGGTTAGCTGTCGGATTCGGGTCAAAGAGTAATCACCCGGCCGCATCAATAGCGGCTTCACCCCAAAGATTGGGTCCCCCGTGCTTTCTAAGAAGCTTCGGCCTTCTAAGTTTTTTGACCATAATCGATCTTTCCGATTGTAACACGGGGTTTTTCCGAAAACATGCCGCAAAATTTTCCAACGCTTTATGAAAGCGCAATCATCATGCTGCAAAAAAAATTTCCAACTCCATGAATAAAAAACCATAACTTCCACAAAATACTCATACACCAAATAAAGGAGTGAATCCAGATGGCTAGCAGTAGAAGCAATACATTACTTGTGCAACAAGCAAAATCAGCTCTTGAGCAAATGAAATACGAGGTCGCTCAGGAATTAGGTATTCAGATTCCTCAGGACGGGTATTATGGCTACATGGCTACTCGTGATACCGGCGCAATCGGCGGACACATTACGAGAAGATTGATTCAAATTGCTGAGCAACAGCTAAGCGGCAGCAGCACAGGTAATTTTAGACGCATGTAATGTACAAAAAAAAGACTGCACCACCACTTCCTCCTTGGTGATCCAGTCTTTTTTTACATCACAAATTCCATGAAAACCGGCGAACGAAGCCTTCCGTTTCTCGTCCAGTTTTTTGTCTTGATTTTGGCCATGAGCCGCGGTTCCATATAAGCAAAATGATTGTCCTCTTTGTAGACTAAGCGGTGCTTCACACCATCGAGCGCCTTCTGATGTTGAGGCGTTACCCCGGTCTCAATCACCCCAACCGGAATCTTCAATCCATTCGCTGAATCAATGGACGCCAGCAAAGCAAAATTATTTTTCCTGTAACCAGAAATATAAACATCTGCATAAGTCCAGTTAATCACTTTTTGCCATTGCCTGGAGCGTTTGTTGCTCTCGTACTTGAAATTTTCTTTTTTCGACTTCAAAATGATGCCTTCAAGCCCATCCTGCCGGATTTTCTCAAAATAATCCACCGCTTTACCCTCGTAAACCTTCACCCTTTTGTACCTGTCAGTCTCGATGAAAGCTTGCTCCAACAGCTCCTTGCGTTTAAGCAAAGGTAATTCAGTGACATCAATTCCCTTGTATTTTAAAATATCAAATGCAAAAAATACAACAGGCGATAAGTCTGTCGGGTTTAAAAATCTGGCTAACATCGCTTCAAAGTCCGGTTTACCTTGATCATCCAAAATCACCAATTCACCGTCAAGGATCGTTCCCTCGGGAAACGGACACTGGAACAACTCAGGAAATTTATGCGTTACCAATTGATTGTCTTTCGTATATACATAGAGTTTGTCCAAATTAGAAAGAATGCACCTGAAACCGTCTAACTTCAGTTCTGCAACATGATGTTTACTGTTATAAGGTCTATTATCTTTGGCGTCTTGCAAAAGCATAGGAGAAATGAACATATAATATCACCCTACGTTAGATAATACTGCACAGTGATTCATCTGCCTATAGGGACTTGAAGGAAATCGAGGCCTACCCGCTCCATTTTCGACAAAACAAGTGCAAACCCTCTCTACAAAGCGACAATCAAATTCGCAGATTCCGTTTATAATGGAGGTAGATGAATGGGAGGGATGTTCGCATGGACAAGCTATTTATCAAAAGACTGCATACGTTAAACCGTCGCGACGAACTTAGATCAATGCTGCTGCTTGAAGGTATCAAAGCCACTCTCAAACGGAAAAAGGAACTCGGCTTATTTTATAGATTGTTCAAGAAAACGAAGAAGAAACCGATGGTTGCTAAAGGATGGAATTGAAGTACCATACGCTACGAGGCGTCCGTGAAAGTAGAGTTTTTCTACCTTCATGGACGCCTCTGCTATAATACAGCCTTACTTGCCGCTCTTCGCGTATTGCGCGCTGAACTCTTCAATGACTTTATCGCCGCCTGCTTTTCTCCACTGTTCGATCGCTTGCTTCCAGCCTGCCTCATCGATTTTGCCCAGGATATACTTCGTACGGGCGTCGTCAATGATCGGCTTCAGCTCGCTGCCTTTGGTCGTTTGTGTCTCGGAAACGAGCGGATTCGTCGGGTTATTGACCGCGATAGCCTCGTTCTCTTTAATCATTTTGCCGTATTTCTCCATGAGCGGTGTTTCTTTCCCCGTCGTTTTTGCCGTATACTTGGCGATTTGAAGTTGCAAATAACTGGAGCCCACTTCGGTGTCCTGCAGCTTTTGATCAATAAATACCGGTTTGCCGTCTTCGATCTTATAGTGTTTGCCCTCGATGCCCCAGCCCAGCAAATCCAGCATCTTCTGATCGGAAATTTTATCAAAGAAGCCAAGAATTTGTTTCAATTCCGCCTCGGTTTTCACACTTGATTTCGGGAACATGAACACACTGTTATAGCCTACGCCGCCCGGCAATCTCTCGCCTTTGGGCCCTGTGATCCGGGAGACGACGTCCACATCCGAGCCAGGGAACGTTTTGGATAGCGATGCCTGATAACCCGCTCCGTCAATCATATTCGAGATTACCGCTCCAGCTTTGCCCTGGTTGATATCGTCTTTCTTCTGTTGATTGTTCAGAACAGGGAAGTCCTGCTTAATGAGCTTCTCGTCGTAAAGCTTTTTATAAAATTTCATCGCTTCGAAATACTCTGGCGCTAGAAAATCAGGGCTTAATTTGCCATCCTTCACTTCCCAGGAATTCGGAGCTCCCATAATGGAGGCTATGACGCCAAAACCGTCCATCGTTTTCTCTTCCGTTAAACCAACCGTGTCCGCTTTGCCGTTTTTGTCCGGATCATTCAGTGTAAACGCTTTAAAAACGTTATATAAATCATCAAGCGTTTTCGGTGCGCTTAAGCCTACGTTTTTCAACCAGTCACTGCGGAAAATAACCCCATAGGTGGACAAATCGCGAGCACGAAATAAGCCGTAAATTTTGCCATCCACTTTGATATTGTCAAAAACGGCCGGGTTCATTTTAGACAGATTCGGATAGTCCTTGAGGTAAGGACCCACTTCCCAGAACACGCCGGCACGCACCGCGCTCAAAATGTTCGAATCCTTATTGTTCTGCACAAGCAGCGCCTTAGGAAGCTCGCCGGAAGCAATCGTGACATTCACCTTTTCTTTGTAGGAAGAGTTGGGGACCCAGGAGATGTCCAATTTCGTGTTCGTATAAGCTTCAATCTGCTTTTGCACTTCACTGTCCGCTTTGGGCGGCTCCGCATACATGAGTGTCATGACACTTAACTTCAAGGGCTCTTTGCTTACGGGAGCACTGCTAGTACCCGCATTCCCTCCTGCAGCTGGACTCGCTTCGTTTCCACAACCGGCCAGCAGCGCAGCAGCGCCAACCATCATTCCCATTGCAGCCAAACCGCTTTTTCTCATTCCCGCGTATTTTCTCATTGTGGCAATGCCTCCCCATAGTCTTATTTTATATGAATGCTTCCCAATCACAATAGTTTTCGGGAGCCTGTTCAACCTTTTACAGAACCGATCATGACTCCTTTGGCAAAATGCTTCTGAAGGAACGGATAGACGAGCAGAATCGGTACCGTTGAAATGACGATGACGGCCATCTTAATGATTTGCGATGGAGGCGCAATATAATTCTGATCAAACTGCGTCGAATCACCGATTCCGCCTTGGGATAAGATGACGATTTGCCTCAGCCAGACTTGGATCGGCCACATTTTCGAATCGTTAATGTACATGATCGCGTTGAAAAAGGTGTTCCAATGGCCTACCGCATAGAACAAGGCAAACGTAGCAAGCACCGGCGCAGATAACGGCAGCACAATTCGGAAAAGCAGGCCCACATCGCTGCAGCCGTCAATTTTGGCCGCTTCCTCAAGTCCCTCGGGCAGCTGACGGAAAAAGCTCACAACGACGATGAGGTTAAACGCACTGATCGCATTGGGAATCAGCAGAGACCAATAGCTGTTCAGCATGCCAAGCGCCTTAACGACAAGGAACGTTGGCAGAATCCCGCCGTGAAACAGCATGGTGAAGACGATCAGCATCATAAACAGCTTTCTTCCTTCAAAATCCTGCCTCGAAAGCGGATAGGCGAGCAGCGATGTGAATAAAAGATTGATAAATGTACCGACCACTGTAATACCGATCGTCACGAATAGGCTGTTCACAATCGTTTGCGTCGAGAAAATGTAGCGGTAACCTTCCAACGAGAAGGAAGTAGGGAACAAAATGAATCCCCGTCTGAGCACCTCTTCCGGCTCTGCAAATGATACCGAGATAATGTAGATAAACGGCAACAGCGTGACGAGAGCAAATAACGCCAGAAACGTGTAATTAAAGCCGTCAAAGATGCGGCTGCCTATGCTTTTATTGATCATTAAACACAACTCCCTTCTTAATACAGGCCGCTTTCGCCGAATTTTTTGGCCAACCGATTGGCCCCAACCACCAGCACCAGCCCAATGATCGACTTAAACAATCCGACTGCTGTACTGTAGCTGAACTGGCCTTGCTGAATCCCGACATTGTAAACGTAGGTGTCAAAAACTTCGCCTACCTCGCGATTCATAGCGTTCAGCATTAAGAAGATCTGTTCAAAGCCGGTATCGAGGAACGACCCCAGCCGAAGAATAAATAAAATGACAATGACACTGCGGATCGCAGGGAGCGTAATATGCCACAACTGGCGGAAACGGTTCGCCCCATCGATTCTTGCCGCTTCATACAGCTGCGGGTCTACCCCAGCCAGCGCTGCCAGGAAAATAATCGTTCCCCAGCCTGTTTCCTTCCATACCACTTGCGAAACGATCATCGTTCGAAACCACTCACTTGAGATAAGGAATTCCATTTTCGGCAGGCCCAATGAAACGAGCAGGTCGTTGACGATGCCTCCTTCTGTCGTGAAAAAGATGTAGGAGATCCCAACCACAACTACCCAGGAGACGAAGTGGGGAATGTAGACAATTGTTTGAATGCTGCGTTTGAAAACTTCCCTGCGCACTTCATTTAATAACAAGGCTAGAATGATTGGCAGCGGGAAGAAAAAGACCAGATTGTACACGGCGAGAATAATCGTGTTTTTGAACAGCATCGCGAATGAAGCGTCAAAAAAGAACCTCTCAAAATGTTTGAAACCTACCCATTTGCTGTGCAGCATCCCAAGTGCCGGCTGATAGTCCTGAAAGGAAATCAACAACCCCCACATGGGGAAATAACGAAAAATAATAAAGTAGAGCATGCCAGGAAGCGCCATCGCATACAGCCATTTGTTTTTCAGCAAACGGTTGATTCTCGTGCGGGCTTTGCTTCTCGCAGCCGTATTCGCTTTTACCGGTCTGGAAGTCAGTTCCACGTTGACTCGTCCTCCTCGTTTGTTTTGACATGGTTAGCGTATCGAGACTGGAAATTGCCTGCAATAATCAGCAGCGCTCCATCTGCGAATGAGCCGTTTATTGGCCGTTTAAGCAAGCATTTATAATCATTAGCGGCCCTAAGGGTAATCATTTTGAACGCAAAAAAGAGGCTGTCCCCGGATTGGGAACAACCTCTCTAGATTGTTATCTATCTGAAAATAGCTAGAATCGGCGCTGCTTGCAAGCAAAATCGTCAACCAATGGCATCCCTGCGCTGCTCCCGGTACTGGCCCGGCGTCATCCCTTCCAGTTTGCGGAACTGGCGGATGAAATTTTGCGCATTCGTGTACTGCAAACGTTCTGCAATGTCTGTGATCTTCATCTCCGTGCTGCTCAGCCAGCTTTTGGCCATATCATGGCGGTATCCCGCCAAGTATTCACTAAAGCTCATCCCCGCTTCCTTCCGGAACATCCGGCGGATATAGTGAGTGCTGTAGTTCAAACGCAGTGCACACTGCTCCAGCGTCAGTTCACTATCATAATGGGCATGAATGAGATCCATCACCGAGCGAGAAATGCTTTTGCCGGACGATTCGTGACGCTTGCGGGTCAGCTCCATCATCGGATGAATCATCTGCGATTTAAACCACACTTCGATTTCCTGCGGTGTCTTCAGTCGGAACATGTGCTCATACGCATTCCGTTGATCCGGAAACGAGAGTTCCCCCGTATCCCCCATGTCGTACAAGACGCGGATGAGATCCGTCAACAGCATGGCAAAAGACATTCGATAAACATTTGAATCCGTCTCTACGCGTAGAACGTCCTGTATAAACTGATGCAGCAGTTCCTCGGCCTTGTCCTTATCAAGTAAAGCAATAGCTTGCGTTAGCTCCGACACCAGATGGTGTGGGTAATAGTGACTTGAGGCTTGTTTGGGCTTCAAGTCATCGAGATGCAGGATCGCTTTCTCGCCAAGACGAATTCGGTATTGCAGCGCTTCTTTGGCTTCCAGAAATGCCCCTGAAGTTGCAAACAATTGGTCATAAGGTCTGCTGATTCCGATACTTACCTTCAGTCCCAAATATTCGTCTACGGCACTTTGCACCGACATGGCCAAGGCACTCCATTCACTGAGCAGCTCCATATGGTTGTCCGTATCACTGCCGACCAGAATCACCTGATAATTGCCAATAGGCATCGCATGGATACGCTGCGGCATCCCAATCAGCTCTGCGGCCATATTATTAATCGCAAAAAGCAGCAGATCCTGCTCACTGGAACGGTAACGCGTTTGATCCAGCGTATCGATCTGCAGGACCAGCACCGCATAGTTCTTCCAAACAGGCAGCTGGAACCGCTCCGCCTTCTCCTCCATCTCGCCGCGGTACAACTCGCCTTGGAACAGCTTCAGCATGAAGTAGTCCACCAGTTGGCCAGCCTGAATCTTCATCTGCCCTTCCAGCTGCTCCTTCGATTGATGGAGCGAGGCCACCTGCGTGCCAATCCATTGCAGCTCATCTTTCACGGCAGACCCGCCGCTTTGCGGCTTACTATGGCGCATCGTGAATTCCATGAGACTGCGTACAGGGAAATACATTCGCTTGGAAGCCCAGTAAGACAGCAGCGCGGCAAAAAGCAGCAGCACAATACATGCTGTTAACGTCGCCCATCCGATAGCAGCGGATTCCTTCCTTGCTTCCTCTAGAGGGATCACCGACACATAGGTCCAATTATTGTAGCGAGACTGATTATAAATCACGCTATACGGTTGTCCCGATAAGGTGCTATTCACATATCCTTGTGTATGTCCTGATTGCTGAAGCTCCTTAGCCCAAGGCTCGGCAAGAACACTTTGACCAATTCTCGCAGGATCGCTGTGAATGATAATCTTCATTTTGTCATCCAAGACCATCGTTTCTCTGGTTGAGAAACCTCCCGTCAACAGCTTGGAGAGCTCCGTGTTCGACATGCGTACGAATAAATATCCTTTGGGCTCAGCGGCCAGTGGTGGAATCGTTTTCACGAGTTTGATTCCTGCAAAAGAGGCATCCTGGTCAGGCAGCCACCGCGATGTATAGACATAGGCAAGTGCATTCGATGCTTTCGCAGTGTCCGTGCCAAAGTAAAAGCCGCCGTCTTTGATATACCAGCCATTCTGAAGACTGTGCAGCTCAGCTGATTTCACGCCTAATTCATAGGTTTGAACGCCCAGAAGCCCTTTGACCAGCAGATCGATATCTTGAAAATCTTCAATCTCCATGCGTTTCGCCACGGAATTGATGACAAACGGCGTCTCCGCGAACCGTCCGGAAACCTGATCGATTACCTTCAGAATCTGCTCAACCCGGCTTTGCGATTGCTGCAGAATGAACACATTGGCTTCGTTCACCTTGGCCTGAACCGTGGAAGTCGATTGAAAGAAAGCGTATACACCCAGGCACAGCAAAGGCACCGCGCTAATCAATGAGGTCGTAATCAGCAGTTTAATTAGAAATGATGAGTATCGCGAAGGCATAAGTCCCTCCATTTCGGAAGATTAAACGACAATGAATAAATACAAAAATGACACCCTAATTGTTTAGAAGTGTCATTTCCGGTGCAATTCATATTATTATTGAGCTTTAACGATCTCTCTACCTTTATATGAACCGCAGTTTTTGCAAACATGATGTGCTTTCTTCAATTCTGCACATTGTTCACACTTCACCATTCCTGGTACTTCCAGTTTAAAGTGAGTACGGCGCTTATCGCGACGTGTTTTGGACGTTCTCCGTTGAGGAACTGCCATTTTCAAAACACCTCTTTTCAGTTACATAAATCAACAAAGAATATAATAACTTTCTTGAACTATATTGTCAATGCTGAGTTGGGATAAAGGTTAATGGAGAATGAAAATGCAAGAACGCTATCCGTTCTTGATGCGGTAATTAGAGAGGAGAACGGCTCAAGAACGGGTGGCGTTCTTGGGGCTATTCTTTCTTTAGGATATATGTCTTAATAAGCTCTTTCCCTTTGAAATAATAAATATTTTCACAGAATGAGCATCGCCAGACATCAAATTGCGGTTCAAAGTCAAATATGTCAGCGCCCTCTTTGACTTTTTCTTGAATGTTCTCCCATTCACATCTATAGGTACATATTTCCAGTACTTATAATTTAAAAAATCATCTGCGTGATGCCTTTACTAGAATTATTCAATAGTACAATCGCATTTACATACAATTTGTCATCGCCGAAATCCTCAAAACAACAAACTCTAGAACAAATACAGCAAAACAAAAAAAGCACCTCCCTAAAGAATAACTTTGGATTTTAAACCGGAGTTTTTCCAAAGTATCCTCAAAGCGAAGTGCTTTTCATTGCTTATTTAAACCCAATTCACACCCGGTCAGAGACTCGTCTCCGCCTTCCTTTTATCAGCAAGCTTACTCCCAGCAATCCTATAAATATGACGATCCCAATAGCTCCCCATAAGAGTGAACCATTACGGACCCCCGCATAGAGACCACTCATTGCAACCGTAAAGGGAAGTATGCCCAAACCAGTGGTCCAGATAAACGACCAAATGTTTATTTTCAAAAAGCCCAATGCATAATTCACAAAATGATACGGGACCAAAGGGACGAATCGAATGAGTAAAAGACCAAACGTTTCATGCCTTTCGGTGAACTCTTCTACTTTTTGTAGAAATGGCTGCGCTAATTTACCGAAGAAAGGTTTTGCAATCCATTTGGTTACATACAACGCACCCACCGCGCCCAGTACACCGCCTATCCACGAATAAACCCCGCCCCAAACGGCACCGTATATCTCCATGAGCGCTATAGAGATGAACTCTCCAGGTACCGGGAGAATATTTACAATAGATTGTACAAGGATGCCAATCATAATGCCTATCCACCCAAGATCACGAATACGATGAATGAGCCCATCTGCATCTCCTGTATGAACAAGATACAGATAATAACCTGAGATACCTGCAATGACAAGTATACTTATAACGCTAAAAAGCTTCGTATTAGGTCCTGTTTGCTTCATATAAAACTTCCTGACTGAGCGAAATCGCATGCTCTGAGATCGGCATAGGTTCCACAGTAGCCGCGTATTTTTTGTAGAGTTCCTCAGTAGAAATAGTTGCTATTCTTGGAGACAATAGTTCACTTTTCAGTTTTAATCGTTCTCTTCCGTTAGGATGCAGAACATACAATAACGTCTTTAAATAAATCTGTGTAAATTTGCTAAACAAACCTTTTGGTAATTCTGTCACGGTAAAACCTAATTGTCTGGAACCTCTGTGTATCATAGTGATTCCGTAGATCGCTTTGACTTTTTCGGGCATGCTGTGAATACGTTGGGCCAGTGTGGGCAGAAAGTTCTGTACATCATGTTTCATTTTGACAGCAAGTTGGAACATAGAGCTAGATTCCGTAATCAATTGATGAAGCTTTTCATTATTAAAATGAAGTTCAACAACCAGATCTCCGGAAGTCAACGCCTCCCCACTTCCCAAATCGATCGTTTTCCCGTGATATTTGCACACGCGGCTATAGAAAATTTGATTTTCCACATCAATTGGCCGAATGTTGAATAACCAATTGAACATGCGTTCCCATTTTAACCAGATGAAAACGAGACATTTCTTCACAAGTCCACTTGGCTGCCTCTTCTTAAACTGTAGTAATTGTAAATAGGTATCTATGGGTAGAAAAGGAAAGTTTCGCTGTTTGCATATTTCGAGGAAGTCTTCAAGGGCTTTCAACATATAGTGAGGTGCATCTCGATTCGCCCCAAAAGTCTGCCCACTATCATGAAGCACGATAATATGATTCATTTGTAGTTTGGATAGTAAAGTTGACCTTATCCGGTTCTTGCCTCCCCTGCTTCTCCAATCTTTTACCATTAACGACCAGAGAACCAAACGATATTGCTTCACTAAAAATAGGTCAAAGACATTAATAATTCCCCAAGGAGGACGATAATAAATCGGCTTTACCCCAATAATTTTCTCAATCGCTTCTACAGAATCATTTAATTGCTTTCGAACCCTTTTGGGGGTCATAAGGGCATTTGTCCAATGGACGTAATTGTGAATGCCGATCAGATGACCTTCACGATGAATACGTAGAATGATATCTGGATACTTTTCCGCTTTGGACCCAAGTACGAAGAACGCGGCTTTGATCTGATATTTGGAGAGTAGATCCAACAATTGCGGCGTAAACTCCGGATCAGGACCATCGTCAAAGGTTAAAGCTATGCCATCCTTGCTCACTTTCTTTTTGTACACCCACAGACAAAGTAAACGAACGATAATCGTAGGCAAAATTGTATATAGAAGCAGTACGATAAAGATGCACCATAACAATGTATGCAAGCCAATCACATTCTTTCTAGAGAGGATTGTTTAAATCATGGGTGAATTCAATATCGCTTGTTCCCTCCTGCGTCCAAAAATCGTACTAAGAACGTCTGTAACGATCCGTTCTGCTGCTTTTCTATGATGTAAGAATTCCATTTTGTTTTTTACTAGAGAAACGCAAATATCATTATCTATAAATTGACGAATTTGGTTGACCAGATCACTCATAGAATAGCTGATAAATGCAATACCTTTTTCAGAAAAATACGTGGCATTATCTTTTTCTTGACCAGCGAACGGCCGATAGATAAAAAGCGGAACTTTTAGAGCCAGAGATTCAGCTAATGTTAATCCTCCTGCTTTACTAATGATACATGTGGCTGAAGCCATGAGTTCATCCATCCGCTCGACGAAACCCAGAATTGTGACTCTGCTATTATTTTGAAATTGCTTTGTCAGGTGTTGATTCAACTTAGCATTTCGGCCACATACCACAGTAATCGAACAATCCCTTATAACATCAAGACTTTTTATCATTTTAGCGGTAAGGTCTAATTGACTATATGCACCAACTATAATAAGTATCATTGTATTGTTATTATTCTCATTCGGATAGTTATTATTTTCAAAAGCATCTCGAATGGGTATTCCCGTTACTTCTACGCCCTTTTCATTGATGCCATTCTCGATCATATTAGCTTTCAAATCTTCACTTGCCACATAGTATTTATCAATTGCAGGATGAAGCCATCTTGCGTGAATAACATAATCCGTCATTATCGTGAACGTTGGAATATCGAAAAACTTGCTTACAATGGGAGAAGCTCCATACGGAAATGTATTGATAACACCATCTGGTTGTTCTCTTTGAATAATCTCAAACAATTGTTTGGTTCCTAACCGATTCAAACCAGCAAGAACAGGACTATACGCATTGTTTTTTTGAGTCAAATAATAGCTCCAACCATAATAATGGATACCAAATCTCGCAGCATGAAAACTGCTCATATAAACAGAGGTGGATATTTTATTCAGGACTGGATGAGCTTCTTTCATCAAATCAATGATTTGCACTTGGGCAAGGCCATATCGGCGACAATACTCTTTAATCGCGTATGCGGCTAGTTCGTGCCCCGCGCCATAACTCGCAGTAAGTACTAGAATCCGAGGTAATTTTGTCGTCAATTCGCATTTCCTCCAGTGAGTTAGTCTACACTGCCTGATAATTGGTTTGTGAAAAACATCTAAGATTAGTCCCATCATAATGAAGTTTATTAAAGTTATTGTGAACTAATTCTTAAGTTTTTCTTAACAGGATTTATTCCTAATAACCACCCGAGTGAATACTCAAACATCTAATTAAAAATTTACATGAATCCTTATTTCTATCTTACCAACGTACTTAAACGAAGTCTAAATAAATCGATGAATACTGCCTTAATTTTTCACTCAGCCGTTTAGGTTCTGTTCATGTGAATATGCTACTATGAAAAAAAGGGGGAAACAATGAATCTATATGATATTAAAATCGCAATTGTAGACGACGAACCCTCCATCGTTACGATGCTCCAAATGGTGCTGCGCAGGGAAGGGTTTCAGCATCTATACGCGGCTTCAACTTGTGCAGAAGCACTGGACGTCGCGGCGCGCATTGCCCCCGATATCGAAACAAAAAAAGCCGCAGCTATGCGGCTTTTTGTTTGTAAGTTCTGCAAATCATATATGAATTCTATTGGACTGTGGCGAACTTGCGAGTAGTATTTCTATATTTTGTAGGTGAGATGCCTTTTTTAGCCGTGAATTGCTTGATAAAGTATGTGTCATACTCAAATCCTGTAGCGCGTGCTATTTCATCAAGCTTCATACCTGTATGAGTTAAAAGCTCACATGCAACTTTCAAACGATGTGACAGCAAGTAACCCATAGCTGTATTTCCGCACCTTTCCTGAAACATTCTATTCAGGGTCACACGGTTTAAAAGAGCGCAATTCGTCAGATCTTCCAGAGAAATCTTTCTGGAATAGTTCATTTCTATATATTCTAACACGGAATCAACAGGTGATTGTTCTCGATTTCGATTTAAATCCTCCAGCAAACCCAATATTTGAATGAGGTATCTTTTTACTCTACATACCCAACGTGAATCACTTTGCGCCTGCACTTCCATACCCAGTATAAAAAACCATTCAAATAAAAGAGGAAACGCCTTCTCGGTGATGCGGGGTACTGTTGTATATGGATCATCTCTTTGAAAAAGTGAATGACCTGTTTGTATTCGCGGCCCCGTCGGAAAATAGCCCTCTGTATCGGAAAGAACTGTGGTGTTCAGAAATTCGGGATGAAAATGAAAGGATTGTGCAGCAATGTTTTGTTTCTCCGTGACTTTCATATCATCTGTTTCAGCTAAGCAAAGAACACCAGGAGCGGCAATCGAAATTGGCCGTTCATTTAATGTCCCACTCATACTTCCTGAGGTAATGAGAATCAGAGTAAGACGTTCAGGATTAGGAAGCATGCTGAAATCCTCCACTGCGGCAAATTCAATATTCACGGTTCGGTTTTTATGTCGATCTATTTGTGGCATAGCCATCACCTATCAAATATTATAGTTAAATACTTCATTAATGGCAGTGTACCAGACAAAAGTGAGAGATATAATAGCGATTGTACCAACAAAAGGAGGGAAAAACCACAATGGCTATTGAACGTTTTCATATTCATGTCTCTGACGAAATCCTTGACGATCTAAAATACAGACTGCATCACACTCGTTGGCCAGATCAATTAGAAAACGCGGGGTGGGAACGAGGCACAGATTTAAGTTATTTAAAGTCGCTCATTACTTATTGGAAAGAACATTATGACTGGCGCGCGCAAGAAGCCAATTTGAACCGCTTGACCCAGTTTTGCTGCAATATCGACGGCATAGACGTGCACTTCGTACATGAACGTGGTAAAGGACCGAATCCAATGCCCATTATTCTTACCCACGGATGGCCCGACAGTTACCTTCGTTATCAAAAGATCATTCCTCTTCTCACCGATCCTGCCAGCTACGGCGGTAACCCTGAGGATTCTTTTGACGTGATTGTCCCTTCATTACCTGGGTTTGGATTCTCTAGTCACCCTAAACATGCTGGCGTCAACAGTTTTCGCGTCTCAGAAATGTGGGCTAAGCTAATGACAGAAGAATTAGGGTACCAAAAATTTGCTGCCACAGGTGGGGATATTGGGTCAGGAGTTACAAGATATCTGGCATCAAACCATCCTGAACTGTTATACGGCATCCACTTAACCGATATTGGCATTATAAAGAGCCTCATAACTTCATCTGATCAGACGAACATTACGGAAGAAGAGCTGCAATACAAGAAAAACGCCTCGGAATGGATTACTCAGGAAGGTGGCTATATGTCCCTTCAATCAACAAGACCACAGAGCCTTGCTTATGGGCTAACCGATTCACCGGTAGGCTTGGCTGGCTGGATCATTGAAAAATATCGTGCATGGAGCGATTGCAATGGTAACCTACAGCAGAAATTCAATGAGGATGAACTCATCACTCATATTATGTTGTATTGGGTTACGAACACGATCGGTTCGTCAGCACAGATGTATTATGAAAATTCACATTCTTTACCACCATTGGGCTATATAGAGGTACCGACAGGCATCGCATTGTTCCCTTCCGATATTTTGCTACCACCCAAAGAATGGGCAGCACGCAACCTAAATGTCATTCACTGGGCTTCGCTGCCCCGTGGCGGGCATTTTACCGCTATGGAAGAACCCGAGCTTCTGGCTCAGGACATTCGTAACTTTTATAGGACTTTTAGAGTGAAAATGAATCTTTAATATAATCGTTCTCTTCTTATGTTTGCTTGTTACTTTAATCCAAACAGATCAATAAGCAGATAGCCTAGAATTGAAAGTAATACCGACCCTATAAAACCTGCAGCAAACGACTTCATTCCCAAGCGTCGGAACGTGGCCAAATCAACATTAAGCCCAAGACCAGCCATAGCCATCGCTATCAGGAAATAGGCAAGAAGGATGATTTGGTTGGTAAAACCAGTTGGCACGATGCCCAAAGTGTTTATTCCACTCATAACAAGGAAACCTAGAATAAACCATGGAATCGGAATGGATCTCCAGTTTGCTTTTTGGACGACTGTATTTTTCTTACGCTCAGTGCGGTTCGTCCAGACGCCAAGCACGATGGCCACTGGTACCAATAGAGCAACTCGTGTTAATTTCACAATTACAGCCAGATCGACAGCATCTTTACCTCCGGGAGCTGCCGCCGCGATGACATGTGCAATTTCGTGAAGGGTAGCCCCAGAGAAGATACCATATCCTTTTGCTGTTAAGCCTAGGACCGGATATAGAATCGTATAGAGAAGTGTGAAAATGGTGCCCAGAATTGCAACAGTCGCGGCTCCAATAGCTGTCTCATTATCATTCGCCTTAATTTGCGGTGATATCGCTACAACTGCAGCAGCCCCGCAAATCGCGGTGCCACAGGCTGTTAAGATGCCTAAGCGGTTTTCTACCTTAAACAACTTTGCTATACCATAAACAACAAAAATCGTAAAAACGATATTAATAATTGCAATAGCCAAAACTTTAGGACCAGCGTGAACGATATCGACCAAGTTCAATCTCATCCCCAACAAGATAATGCCGTAGCGTAAAAGCGTTTTGCTTGAGAAAGAGATCCCTTTTATGGCTTGCTGTGGGACCCCAATAACCCCCCTGTAAAGCATGCCAAGCAGGATCGCTATCACAAGTTGGCCCATAATACTGAGAAACGGAAAGCTCCCTAGATACTTTGCAACGACTGCAAGAACAAAAGTTATGCTAATTCCTTGCACGAACTCTTGCCCCTTTTGCTTCATTGGTAAGGCATATAAGACTTCCATCATCCTCACCCTCTCCTTCAAGTTAAACTTTGTTGTCCTTTACTTCCTTCACTATAAAGCCACTTGAATAATAAGTGAAATATCAATATTCAATCTTTATCATGAGAAAAACTTATGATTAAGTTGTAGCTCCTCCTAAGAATTTGTACAATATAGTTCTAGGGGGTATGGAAATGATTGTTGATGCACTTCGCGTGTTTGTTACGGTAGCAGAGCAAAATAACTTCTCTAGAGCAGGAGAATTGTTAAACTTGTCCCAGCCAGCTGTCTCATTACAAATTCGCAACCTGGAAAACGAATTCAATGCTAAGCTGATGCATCGTTCGCCAAAGCATGTTGTTCTTACAGATGCAGGAGAGATTTTATATCGGCAGGCTAAGCAAATACTTTCCCTTTACGAGCAAGGAAAACAAGACATCCATTTACTCCATCAAAAAGTAACAGGATCTATTCAAATTGGGGCTAGTTTTACAATCGGTGAATATATTCTGCCGCGGTTGCTTGCGGATTTTGCAAATCAGTTTCCAGAAGTCGATTTGTCTTTGACTATTGCAAATACAGAAGAGATTGCCTTAGCGCTGAAAGCAAACAAACTTGATCTAGGTTTAGTTGAGGGAAAAGTGTCACAGAACGGGATTCAACTTACAACTTATATGAAAGATGAAATGCTTCTCATTGCATCTCCGGATCATCCATTATGCGCCAAAAAGACCTTGAAACCGGATATGCTCCATGACTGCACCTGGGTTCTCAGGGAACATGGCTCCGGTACTCGGTCTTATAGCGATAAGTTCATCCATACGAACGACTTGCGCGTTAAACGGTCGTATGTTTTTACCAGCAGCCAAGGAGTTAAAGAAGCCGTTGCCGCTGGCTTGGGAATCTCTATTCTGTCACGCTGGATTGTTCGCAAAGAGTTAGAAGCTGGAGAGATTAAGGCTATCCCTCTCACCCCCAAGCTAACAGAACGTGATTTCTGGTTTATTCAAAATAAAGATACTTCTCCGTCAATGGCTGTTCAAATGTTCATACAAAAGCTGCAGGAGCAAACGCCTTTTGTGCGTTCTTAATTCCTTGAGGAACTACAGGACGCTATCCAATCAAATTCAGCCTATTTCCACGTTCAAGCGGAACCACTGCGGCTAGAATTAGAAGTGGACACATCGTTAAGTGACCCCAATAATAGACTTAACGAATAGGAGGGTGTCCGCCCATGGGAGAGCAACGCCAACGATATAATGAAGAATTTAAAAAACAGGCAGTAAAATATGTTCAGGAACAAACAAAGACATTGCCGGAGATTGCAGAGGAAATGAACATTCCAGCCGGAACATTAAAGAATTGGATGACAAAATATCGCTCCTTTGAAAACGAGCCTGTAGGTAACCCAGAGAAACTACGGGACATCGAGAAACGCCTGCAGGCCTCTGAGCGGGAGAAAGAGGATCTCCGGGAGGAACTGGCCATTCTAAAAAAGGCACTGCACATCTTCAGCAAAGAAAGGAACTAAGGTTCCAGTTCATCGAAGATCATCGCTCTGAGTTTCGGGTGGCGAAGATGTGCAGGGTCATGCAGGTATCGAGGAGCGGTTTCTACAAGTGGCAACAGGCGCTACCCAGCGAGCAAGAACTGCATAAAGCAGCGGTACTGAAGCGAATTGGTTATCACTTTCATGATTCCGGGGAGCGTTATGGCAGCCCCAAAATTACTCGTATGCTGTGGAAAGAGGGTTTAACCATCTCAGAGCGTACCGTCAGTGTTTACATGAAAGAGCTAGGACTACGTTCCTGTGTATCTCGCAAGTTTAGAGTACAAACGACGGATTCCAATCACAACCTACCAACTGCGCCAAATGTACTTGATCAGAAGTTTGCAACCGATACACCGGAGAAGGTCTGGGTAGCAGACATTACCTATATCCCTTGTCGAGAAGGTCGATTGTATCTAGCAAGTGTTTTGGACTTGTGCACCAAAGAAATCGTAGGCTGGCGGCTTCATGATCGAATGACAACAGAGCTCACTCTGAGCGCTCTAGAAGCCGCTTATCAGGCTAAAAGGCCAGGCAAAGGGCTTATTCATCATTCCGATCGCGGATCACAATACGCCTCCAAAGAATACAGAGAAAAGCTAGCCTCATACTATATGCAAGCAAGCATGAGCCGCAAAGGAAACTGCTACGACAACGCCTGCATAGAGTCGTTCCACAGCATTTTAAAGAAAGAACTCATCTATTGCACGAAATTCAAAACCAAGCAGCAGGCATACGAAGCCATTTTTCGGTATATTGAGTTCTTCTATAACCGCAAAAGAGTTCATAGTGCCCTTGGCTATGTTTCGCCTGTTCAGTTTGCAGCGACCTTTGCAGAAACCGCGTGATCGGCACTTAATGGTGTGTTTACTTTCTTGACAGAAGTCCACACAGGACCTTATTTGCCCACCTCATCCCGTTTTCTTTAAGGAAACGGACAAATAGCGGCGCACAGTTCCCCTCCATGCGAAAGAGAGCCTATTTCGATGAAATAGCGCCCTGTAGTTCCCGTCGTTGGCCAGGGAGGAACCGCTCAAAAAAAGGCACCCTCAAAATTCTGAGAGTGCCTTATCGTTTATTATTTGCTGTGGTGGCAATGAATGCCCACGAGCTACATCAACCGCTGCCGCGAAGCCTCAAACAGCAATACCGTAGCCGCCATGGCCACATTCAGCGACTCCGCCTTCCCCTGCATCGGGATGATGACCTGCACATCCGACAGCGCAGCAACCTCCGGCGACACGCCCCGGCCCTCGTTGCCGAGAATCAGCCACGTCGGCTGCCGCAGGTCCGTGTCGTAACACGAGCTCTGCGCCTGCAGGCTCGTGGTCACGAGCCGCACGCCGCGCTCACGCGCGCGCGGCAGCAAGAGACCCAGATCTGCCTCCACAATCGGCAGATGATACATCGATCCCATCGTCGAGCGGATCGTCTTGGGATTGTACAGATCGACCGTGCCGCGGCCGAGCACTACCGCTTTGGCACCAACCGCATCCGCGCTGCGGATGATGGTGCCGAGGTTGCCCGGGTCCTGGACGCCGTCCAAGACCACAACAAGATCATGCTCGCCAGCGAGCAGCTCGTCCATGCCCAGCTGCGGCCGAGCAACAATAGCCAGCACGCCCTGCGGCGTCTGTGTGTCCGTGCATTTCTCCAGAACGGCTTGGCTCACGACGACCCATTCTACCGCACCTGGCGATGCCAGCGCAGCCAGACTGTCCGGCAAACCTTTTTCCAGGCTAAAAATAACGGTTTCGACAGAGGCCCCCGCACGCAGCGCTTCTTCCACAAGATGATGACCCTCTATGATGTACTTCCCTTGCTTGTCCCTACCCTTGCGCTCCAAAAGCTGTGCCCATTCTTTCACGCGGGCGTTTTGAACAGACATAATTTCCGTATGTGTCATTTCCTCTACCTACTCTGCAAAAGTCACTTCAAACGTTTGAAGATCCGAATTTTTTCCAACGACAACCAAAATATCATCAGATCGCAGCTTTTCCTCCGCGCTTGGCGGAATGATCAGCTTGTCATTCTGTTTAATCGCTATCACATTGCAGCCGTATTTGGCCCTAATATCAAGTTCTTTTAGATTTTTGCCAATCATTTGACGTGAGGCTTGAATCTCCACAATGCTGTGGTCTGAGGACAATTCTATGTAATCAACAATATTAGATGAGATCAAGTGATGCGCCACACGCTGTCCCATATCCCTCTCTGGATAAACAACCTTGTCAGCGCCAATTTTCTTAAGCACCTTCCCATGCAAGTCATTCACGGCTTTCACAACCACCGTAGGTATTCCCATTTCTTTGAGAATTAATGTGGTCAAAATACTCGCTTGAATATCCTCCCCAATGGCGACTACGACAACGTCAAAATTGCGTATTCCCAGAGCCCGGAGCGCTTCTTCATCCGTTGAATCCGCTTGTACGGCGTGCGTGACGATGGATGAGATCTCTTGCACAGTCTCTTCACGAGAATCAATGGCCATGACTTCAAAACCTAATTGTGACAACGTTCTGGCAATGCTGGATCCGAATCTTCCCATTCCAATAATGGCAAATTGTTTTCTCATAGGTTGGCGTTTCCTCCAAATTCCCAATATGATTTTAAATTATAACATACTTGCGATCTGTAAACTCACTGTGCGCGGAAAGAGGCGAAGGTGGAGGATGAACCGCCATCAACTTGCGCATATTAGTATCGATAACGAAAGGGAAGCGAGGTCCACGAACGAATGAATATTACATTAAGACAGGCCATCGTCCAGAGAGTCCAAAATAAATCCAATGACGAACTTCAAGAAATTATTGAAGATTCGATTGGCGGGGAAGAAAGGGTATTGCCCGGGCTAGGTGTGCTTTTCGAAATCATATGGCAGCATAGTGAAGCCAATATCCAAAATGAACTCGTTGAAACCTTAAAAGGGCATCTCCCTTGACCTCAAATCCCTACCATCGGCTAGGGGGCTGCTTCATGCAATCCCTTAGCTGCATATTCGTATTCGACAGCCTGATCTTCTCTACCTACTCACACTAAGTAAAGCCGATTACTCCTGCTAATTCCCATAATATATCCATCTTCACCTAATTAACTGGATTTTCTACCTCTAATTTCTCCATATCCGCTGTGATTCGCTCAAAATCAATCAATTTAGCTTGAGTTTCTACCTCTATTCCAATCCCTGCCACCGATCAGCTCACATTAACGTTAGTTTTTTCAGTTCTTTCAGCAGAGAAGCCTTAAAGAATAGTCCACGCTGATCTGTCCACTTACCCAACAATAAACAAAAAAATCCCCCTCTAATCCAAGAGGAGGATAATGATTAATGAATAATTGCTACAGCACAGTGTTCGGCGACAAAGGTGCCGGTCTTTCACAGCTGCTCTGCATCACATAGTGCTTGCCTTCACTCGCTGCGTCGTGGAAGCCATGCATAGCCTCCAGCACGTGGTACGCCAGCTCGCCATTCGCACGGTGCGCTTCACTCTCACCGCTGATGAGCGCTTGCGCCATTGCCGCAACACCCAAACCGCGGCTGTTTTCTTTGTAGCCATGTGATAATGGAATCGGCTCCCAGTCGGAACCATTTTTACGGATCATCACCTGACCGCCAAAAGTATTAGGATCCGGTACGCGCAAAGAGCCATGGCTGCCATAGATTTCAATGTTTGGCAGCTGCGTGCCGCCCATAATATCAAAGCTTGTAACCAGCGTAGCAATGGCGCCGCTATGGAAATCAAGCACGCCCGCAATGTGCGTTGGCGTCTCAACCGTGATCTTCTGTCCGCGTTTTTTCTCGCTCTTAATTGTACGCTCCGGGAAGCTGATGCCTGTAGAGCCTGTTACACGGCGAATAGGTCCTAGCAAAGCTACTAATGCTGTAAGATAATAAGGACCCATATCGAACATAGGGCCGCCGCCTTTTGCATAATAAAACTCAGGGTCCGGATGCCAATGCTCGTGGCCTTTGCCCATCATGAAAGCCGTTGCGGCAATTGGCGTGCCGATCCAACCGTCATTGATCAGCTTCACGCATGTCTGAATACCTCCGCCGAGGAATGTATCCGGCGCGCTGCCGACCGACAATCCTTGACGGCGAGCTACCTCCAGAATGCGCAATCCCTCTTCGCGCGTAACCGCTAGCGGCTTTTCCACATAAACGTGCTTGCCCGCTTCCAATACCTGAATACATACTTCAGCGTGTGCAGCCGGAATCGTCAGATTGATGACAATGTCAATATTCGCATCATTCAAAAGCTCCTGAACCGAATACGCGTGAGGAATATTAAACTCCTCCGCCCTCGCCTTCGCTCTCTCCAAATCGATATCCGCGCAAGCGAGCAGCTCCAAATGTTCAAAGTTAGGAATATTCTTCATATAAGCAGCACTAATATTCCCGCAACCAATAATACCAACCTTCTTTTTACTCATCTTTTTCGCTCCTCCTCTTCGTTATCGTGTCGCCCACAGCAAGCCGCGGCGCATAAGCTCAAGTGTTTCCGGCATCCGTACGATGTTGGCTTGATGGCCAAGCGAGTTATAGTACACTTTGCCTTCGCCATAAGTTTTGGTCCAAACCACCGGCATCTCCACATCGCCGAAATCTGTCACCGCATGAACCTGAATAGCAGGATCGACATGCATGTAATATTTTTCAGAGACGACAACGAAATCGTTGATTCCCTCTGTCAGCGAATGCTGATGATCTTTGATCCGCACTGTGTAGGTAACACCGTCATTGCCCGGATGAGCGACCCATTGACCGCCGACCATGTATTGGTATTCGACTTCATTCCGGAAGGAATCCCCCATCCCGCCGTGGCAGCCAGCAATCCCGGTTCCTCCTTCTTTCACTGCGGCAAGTAAAGGCGCCAATTGGTCTTTCTCAATTTTCCCCATCGTCCATACGGGCACAACAAGATCAATGCTTTTCAAGCGTTCCGCATCCTTAAAGCTGTCCAGCGTATCAGATACCTCCACGCCATAACCTTCTTCGCGCAATACCCCCGCAAAAATCCCAGCCACTTCCTCAGGTTGATGACCATCCCAGCCACCCCAGACAATCAATGCTTGTTTACTCATTTTGCCCAAGCTCCTCTCCGCTTCTGATTACGAACGCTTAAACCTCGCTAATTTTCACCCAACGGCGCTGTTCAATGGATTGATCCACGGCTTCCAGCACCTCTTGACACTTCACGCCATCCACAAAATTCGGAACCGGCTGACGATCTTCCGTAAGCGCATTCATTAGCTCCACAACTTCGTGCACGAACGTGTGCTCATACCCAATGGTATGTCCAGCTGGCCACCAAGCATCCATATAAGCGTGAGGCGCATCCGTTGCCAGAACACGGCGGAACCCCTGAACATCCTCATCATCACTTGTAAAATATACCTGCAGCTCATTCAAGCGCTCGAAATCAAACTTCACACTGCCTTTACTACCGTTAATTTCAAAAGAATTCGTACACCGGTGACCGGCTGCAAACCGCGTTGCCTCGAAGCTGCCCAGCGCCCCGTTCGCGAAACGGGCCATAAACAGCGTCGCGTCATCCACGGTGACCGGTCCATGCGGCGCATCCTTGCTGCCTTTGGCGCTAAGTCCCGTCATGGAGCTCGGCAGTGGACGCTCCTTCACGAACGTCTCGCTCATACCGATGACTTCTGTCATATCGCCAACCAGGAAATGCGCCAGATCGATGAGATGCGCGCCCAAGTCGCCATGCGAGCCAGAACCTGCAATTTCCTTCTGCAAGCGCCACACCAGCGGGAACGTCGGATCTACGATCCAGTCCTGCAGGAACCAGGCGCGGAAGTGATAGATCTCGCCAAGTCGACCGCTCTCGACCAGCTTCTTCGCAAGCTGCACCGCAGGAGCAAACCGATAGTTGAAGCCGACCATGTGCTTCACCCCAGCGGTTTCAGCCGCCTCCAGCATCTCCCTTGCATCCGCAAGGGTCAGCGCCAGCGGCTTCTCACAGAACAGGTGCTTGCCGGCTTTGGCTGCTGCAAGCGCGATTTCCTTGTGCGCGTCGCTGGGAGCATTGATATCGACGATGTCGATCTCGGGATGCGTGACCAGCTCGCGCCAGTCGGTGACGTAACCATCCCAGCCGAACTGCTCGGCTGCGGTTTTGACACCGTTCTCATCGCGACCGCAGATGAGCTTCATGTTCGGCACCGCCGTCTGCGGGAAGAACATGTGCAAATCCTTATAAGCATGGCTGTGCGCCTTGCCCATAAACTTATAACCGACCATACCAATATTGAATGATTTCATAACATTGAAAACCTCCTTAAGTGGTTAATCGTTCTATCCTTATATAAGCGAACTGCTCTTAGATGACTGACGGATGATGAGCTCAGTTGGCAGCTTAACATTGGGAGAATTCACACTTTCTCCCTGCATGACGCGAGCCAATACACCTCGTGCCGCTTCTTTTCCCATCTCGTAAAATGGCACATTAATACTGCTGAGCGGTGGGTCGCTCAGTTTGGCGGCATCGGAGTCATCGCAGCCCACAACGGCAAAATCGCGACCTGCCACCCAACCTTTTTCCCGGAGTCCTTGCATCAGGCCGATAGCCATGCGATCATTGGCGGCAAATACCGCTTCCACCTGCTCCCGCTGTGCCCATAGCTTCTCCGCTGCTTCATAACCGCTTTTCCGGCTGTAATTGCCTTCAAGCAGCATCTCGTGTGGCGTCTCAAGCCCTGCATCGTACATGGCTTTCAGATAGCCTTGAAGTCTGTCCCCCGAATTGGAGTACTCCGGCGAGCCGTTCAAGAAGGCAATCTTCTTGTAGCCCTCCTCCTGCAAATGGCGAACAGCCTGATAACTGCCATCGACATGATCGGCATCCACTTCGTGAAAGGCTAAACCCTCAAAATGCTGATTCACCAAACAGAAGGGGTGCCCCTGCTCCTGCAGCTGTTGAAGCGATTCTCGCTGGTCCGGTGTATCTCTTGCGCCCAGAATGACACAAGCATCCACTTTCTGCGATCGGTAGAGCCTTGCGTAGTCCAAGCTTTCATCCGGCTTAAGCAACGATAGAAGCAAGTCGTACCCCTGCTCCCTTACTTGCTCGCCGATCCCGCTTAAAATTTCCGCAAAATAATACGCTGAGAACAGATGTACCTTCGGCATATAAGGAAGCACCACACCGAGATTTCCGCTGCGTCTTCGTGCAAAGCTTTGCGCAATCGCATTCGGATGATAATTCAGCTGGCTAGCCGCTTCCAGAACACGCGCCTTGGTAGCAGGCTTCATGGGCCCGAGCCCATTGAATACACGGGAAACGGTCGCTTCGGAAACACCGGCCAGTTCAGCAACCTCTTTTCTAGTCACCATGTAGAAGCCTCCATTATTCATTACTGAAATCGTTTATGTACACGCGTACATTTTCTCATTCAAGGGTACTTTTTGTCAATACGTCACAGCCAAAAAATATTCATCTCACATTTCGACACCAACACCAAATTCCAACGAATAAAACTAACAAAAAACGACTAATTTCTGTAAAATGATCTAATTTATTATATTGCCTATTCCTTGTCTTTCGTTTTATGATTAAGGTTACATGGACAACTATGATGTGGGAAGAGTGATCACAATGAATGTAGCCCAGCGCCTTCTTCACTTGGCCTCATCAACTCGGCGGAGTACGAAAAAAGTGACTCGAAGTCACCTTTTAATTTTGATTAAAAAAGCGGTAAAACGCCATAGCAGAGCTATGCGCGATGCACAAATTCAAACTATTCTTACCTTGGATATTGACCGGTTTCGACATATCAATTTCTCACTCGGCTACGCGTCCGGTGATCTTCTGTTAGCCGAAGTCGCTCATCGACTGCGCTCCCTTCCTAATTGCAGTCTCGCCATACGATCCGGGGATGATGAATTTGCGCTGGTTATACACGCACACCATCAGGAACAGTTGTCCCAAAGCCTTTTGCAGGTACAGCAGCTTTTTGAACAGTCGTTTATGATTCAAGAACATGAATGTTACATTAACGTCAGTATGGGCATGAGTGCCGTGGAGTTAACGCCAGCAACGGCTGAACAAGCGTTGAAGCAAGCTGACCAAGCACTTCTGGCCGCCAAACAAACCGGCAAAAATAAGCTTGTCACCTACCATTCCATGCTTTCACCTCAACAGACGAGCTCCATGGAAATGGAAACCGAGCTGCGCAAGGCTATTTTAGACAACCAGCTCATTTTGTACTACCAGCCACGCCTTGAACTCTCTACTGGCAAAATTAGTTGTCTGGAAGCTTTGGTGCGATGGAACCATCCCAAGCTCGGCATGATTCCGCCTAACGAATTCATTCCGTTGGCAGAAGAGAGCGGTTTGATTCTGCCTCTTGGCGAATGGGTGCTCCGTGAGGCTTGCCTCCAGAAGATGAGATGGCTCGATGCCGGTATTTTAGACTATCAGGTTGCAGTCAATATCTCGCCATGCCAGTTTCAGGACGAGAACTTTTCGGATAAAGCCATTCGTATCATTGAACAGACCGGCATTAATCCTGCTTATCTGGAGTTCGAAATTACGGAAAGCTCGATTATGCAAAACATGGAAAATACGATAGCGGTATTAGAGAAGCTCTGCAACAAAGGAATCTCTATCTCCATCGATGATTTCGGAATCGGTTACTCCTCACTGAATTATCTGAAGCATTTTCCCATTCACTGTTTGAAAATAGACCGTTCCTTCGTTAAAAATATACATAGCAATAAAGATGATCTAGCGATAACCAACGCCATTATTCATCTTGGTCACGCCCTTAACGTGCAAGTGGTAGCTGAAGGTGTAGAAGAATTGAGCCAGCTTGAAATATTGCGAGAAACCACCTGCACAACCATCCAAGGTTATCTCTTAAGTCCGCCGGTTTCCGTTTACGAAATCGAGCAAAGCTTTCATCGATATGACAACAGACCGGTTATGATCTCATAACCGGCCGTATGCTTTGGCGTACCTCCGCATTTTCGCAAATATACGCTTATCCCTCAGTCTGCGGAAAATGTAAGGATCTGGACTCGTATTGACCTCTAGAATCCATGGATGCAGGTCTTTATCCAGAGCGACATCAACGCCGATTTCCTTAACTCCCCGGTATTTCGTATTAATTGCTTTAGCGACGCGTTTCCCAAGCACATGCAGCTTCTTGACATAGTCATCCCGCTCACCGGCAGGCAAGTAGCTGTGCAAAAGTGTTTCCACCGACTTCAGCGTTCCCCCATTGTGAAAATTCGTTACGATTTTACTCGGATGTGCCACTCTGCCAATGACGCCGGTTGTTTCCCAATCGCGCAGAGGTGTTTGCTGCACCATAATTCTGAGGTCGAAGCGGTTCCCTTTATATTTCAGCAGGTGGATCCCTTTCTGAACCAGATAAGGTGTTTTTCCCGTTTTCTTCTTGATGGAGGCATACATGTCTTCAAATGTTTTAAATCTTCTCAAATTAACCCCAAGCTGATACGAATACGGCATGATTTCTCCCTCGCCGTCTGACATTTCCACGCGAATCACACCATTTCCGAACATACCTACATTGGGCTTAATATAGACCATTTTATGCTGAACCAGCATTTGTTTCAGTGTCTCTGCTGTCATCCATTTCGTCGTCGGCACATTTTCCCTTAGAGCTGCAGTGGCCTCTACCGCCCTGGTTTTGCCAATCTTGCTCATGACATATCTGGGGTATCTAACCTTCGTCCGTTTCTTTAAAATTTTTCTCATGTCTTTCCTCCTGCTTCAGCCTATAGAAGTCGGCCTTAACTCTGCCGAGCACTTCGAAATCGAAATATATAAGGTGGTTTCCTGCGCGCCCTGTATTCGTAACCCGTACTTATTGTATGAAGCAAACCGTCCATCGGCAACCAAAAAAGAAGAGACCGCACACCAGATTTTACTCTGGCGCACAGCCTCTTCGGGTTATTTATAGTCTTATGGAGCACTCGTTAAAAACTTCGCATTCGGGTTCTTTTCCATGGAGGATCTTAATGCGTATTCGCTCTCGAACAGCCCGACGTAATTCCCTTTTTTATCCTTAACAAGTTGGGAGTTAATACGGAACTTGCCCGGATCGATTTTATCATCGATAATCCATCGAGCGAACTGGTAGTTCTGACGCTGCAGCAGAATATCTACACCATATTCCGATCTCATCCGGTGTTCAAGCACCTCGAACTGTAGTTGGCCGACGACGCCAAGAATCATATCCTCGAAACCGATCGTCGTGAAGACTTGAATCATGCCTTCTTCCGTCAACTGATCGATGCCCTTGAGGAACTGCTTTTGCTTCAGTGCATTTTTGATAGATACTTTGCTGAAAAGCTCCGGAGAGAACGTTGGAAGCTCGTCGAAAACAATGGCTTCCCCTTCGCTCAGGGAATCTCCAATTCGGAAAATACCTGGATCAAACAAGCCAATGATATCGCCTGGGAATGCCTGTTCCACGATATCGCGGTCTTGCGCTAGAAATTGCTGAGGTTGAGCCAGCTTGATATCTTTGCCCATACGGACATGCTTAACCGACATGCCGCGCTCGAATTTGCCGGACACAATGCGCAGGAAAGCAACGCGGTCGCGGTGAGCCGGGTTCATATTCGCTTGAATTTTGAAAACGTAGCCCGAGAACTTTTCTTTGGTAGGTTCGATTACACCTACCGTACTGTTGCGCGGCTCTGGCTTTGGTGCCAGCTGCAGGAAGTTCTCTAGGAACGTCTGCACACCGAAATTGTTCACGGCACTTCCGAAGAAAACAGGAGTAAGCTCGCCCTTCAACACTT
Source organism: Paenibacillus sp. P36 (assembly GCF_045866505.1). Classification (NCBI taxonomy): domain Bacteria; kingdom Bacillati; phylum Bacillota; class Bacilli; order Caryophanales; family Paenibacillaceae; genus Paenibacillus; species Paenibacillus sp. P36. The sequence goes on along the minus strand of NZ_AP038372.1, from coordinate 1,332,102 downwards.
TTTCCATATCGAAAGGATCGCCCGCTACGTCCAGAAGTTCAATGTCATTGCGCAGCTGCTGATGCAGGAATTCACCGGCAATTTGGCGGACCAGCGGATCTTCCACGCCATCCACCTTGCGAACTTCAATATCTTTGTGATCCTCGCCATTGTATAGTTCCAGCTGCGACTTACCGCGATCGTACACGCCGCAGAACTGTTTGCCTGATCCAATCGGCCAGTTCATCGGGTAGGATCGAATGCCGAGCACTTCCTCCAGCTCTTCGAGAAGCTCGAATGGATCACGGCCTTCGCGGTCCAATTTGTTAATAAACGTAAAGATCGGAATACCGCGCATCCGGCAAACCTGGAATAATTTCTTGGTCTGTGTCTCGACCCCTTTGGCCACGTCAATCAACATCACGGCGCTATCCGCTGCTGTCAACGTCCGGTACGTATCCTCACTGAAGTCTTGGTGACCAGGTGTATCCAGAATGTTAACCCGGTGCCCTTCATAGTCGAATTGCATTACGCTGGATGTAACGGAAATTCCACGTTGCTTTTCAATTTCCATCCAGTCCGACGTTGCATGCTTGCTGGCTTTGCGCCCTTTGACCGTTCCGGCTAAGCGAATCGCGCCTCCGAATAACAGCAGTTTCTCGGTCAGTGTTGTTTTCCCCGCATCCGGGTGAGAAATAATCGCGAACGTGCGCCGCTTAGCGACTTCCGTTTCGAGAAGCTTTGTGAGTTGCGTAGTCATTTGTTAGTTTAATTCCCTTCTTCTTTTACATGGATACTGCTAGGTGTTGCTTATTGATTAAGCTTGGGCTTTCTGCAAATCGATACTCCAATTCGCTTCATCCAGGAACGTACGGTTGCTGAACTCTCTTCCACGTACGACGACCTTATCGGCAAATACTTGGACATAAATACCCTGAGATTTATTCTTAGCTTCCTGTTGATACGCACGGTTCAGCGTTCTGCCGACCGAGGCATTGTGGAAATAATGGAATGTTTCCTGCACATAATGCGGAGTCCCATTCTGGAAATCTTGATGGCGGTGTCCACAGAAAACGAACACATTCTTATAGGGCTTCAGCGTTTCGCGGAATTGGATTGCGCGGATTAATTGGTGAGATCCCCCATCTGTCCCCTTCGGCGGCAGCGGTTGATGTGTCATAACGAACAAAGGTCTGCCCGGTTGATACAGGGCTTTAACCCGCTCCTTGAACCAGGCCAACTGCTCATCGGAATACCATGCTCCTTCACCGACTTCCGGCTTCTCCTGGACATAGGCTTCTTGGGAAAGCAACAGAATGGAGTGACCTTTCGTCGTGAAATCATTATAAAGCGTCTTGTAGCCAAAAAACTTTTTGAATTGCTCCCGGCTGACTTCATCGCTCTTACCGTTCGGAACGGCCGCTTGATCCCAGCTATTCGCTTTATTGATCCAAATCGTGTAATAGTCGTGGTTCCCCATATTCGCATGAACGGGAGGAAGTTTATACTCACTTACAATGGTACGCAGCTCCTTATAATCTCGTTCCGTTCCTGTATCGGTTAAATCACCAGTTAACATAATGGCGTCAACGGGACCGTCGAAATGTGTAATGTCATCAAGCGCTTGCCTCAATTTCTTCACGGTTAGCGGATCACCTACGGTGACATGAAGATCGCTTAATATAAAATAGGACATTAGCGGACCTGTCGGCAACGGTTCGGCCGAAGGCTGCGCCACAGCTTGAGCGGGCTCGGGTGAAGCAGATGATACGACTGGCTGATCTTCCGCCATAAACCTTTTTTTTACCATTTGACTAAAAAAAGCACTTACTCCAACCAATGCAGCCCCGATTGCAAGCAGCCATCTTATAAAAGCTCTTCGTGACATAAATGCACCCCAAGTATAATAGTAAGGATTTACTCCGTAAGATCTATTATACCATAAAAAATCCAATAGGCGTCAGTCGCCTATTGGATGTTATACATACTTACTTAAGTTAAAACCGTTGTTTTTTGAACGGTTTCCCAATCGACTTCGCCTTCATTTTGACCGTTGATCGGCCACCACTTAAAGCCGTCATCCGTCAGCAGTCTAGTCGCCTCTTCAGGTCCCCAAGATCCAGCCGGATATTCCTTCAGATCATCCGTTTTCTCGTTCCATGCCGCAGCAATGCGGTCTACATAAGACCAAGCCAGCGCCACTTCATCCCAACGCGTGAAGTACGTAGAGTCTCCACGGGCTGCATCATACAGCAGACGCTCATACGCTTCCGGCGTATTAATGCCGATTTGGCAGCTTTGGCAGAAATCCATAGCAACCGGAACGATCACGCCTTCCGATCCTGGCTGCTTGGCATTCATTTTCAAGTAAATGCCTTCCATCGGATTAACGCGGAAAACAAGCAGATTCGGTTCCATGTCATGCTTTTTAGCCAAATAGACGTTGTTCGGAATGTTTTTGAATTCAACAACAACCTCGGTTGTTTTGACCGGCAGCCTTTTCCCTGTCCGGATGTAGAACGGCACCCCAGCCCAGCGGAAGTTATCGACATGAACACGCGCAGCGAAATACGTTTCCGTCGTCGATTGCGGGTTCACGGAATCTTCTTCACGGTAAGCCGGTAACGTTTTGCCTTTGCTGGAGCCACTGGAATATTGGCCGCGAACAACGTTCGCACGAACATCATCGCCATCTTCGAACAGACGCAAGGAACGCAGAACCTTGACCTTCTCATCGCGAATATCTTCCGGATGCAGGCGGCTAGGCGGCTCCATCGCCATCATCATCAACATTTGCAGCATATGGTTCTGGCCCATATCGCGCAAAGCGCCCGAGTGGTCGTAATATCCGCCACGCTCTTCAACACCAACTGTTTCGCTTAATGTAATTTGAATATTTGCTATGTATTTATTGTTCCATAGCGGCTCGAAGAAGGCGTTCGCGAAACGCACAAACTCAATGTTTTGAACCATCTCTTTACCCAGGTAGTGGTCAATGCGGTAAATGTCCTTCTCTTCAAAGACTTGACGGAGTTGACCGTTCAAACGCTCAGCAGAAGGCAGATCGTAGCCGAATGGTTTCTCAATCACAAGACGGTGCCAACCTTTGGTTTTGAGCAAACCGCCTTCGCTTAGATTGTAGGACACGTTGCCGAAAAGCTCCGGCGCCAAAGCCAGGTAGAACAAGCGGTTCCCGCCCGTTTGATATTGCTCATCCAGTCTTGTGGACAACACGTTTAATTCGTGGAAGCCGGCCACGTTGTTAATGTCCAAAGACATGTACTCGAAACGGCTTGCGAAGCGAGTCCATTCCTCATCATCCGTAATTTTGTAACGGGCAAATTCTTGGATCGAATGCTTCACGTCATCACGGAATTGTTCACTCGTCCGAGGTCTGCGAGCAAGACCGACAACGGCGAAATTTTCTCCTAATTTCCCTTCGCGATACAAGCTATAAAAAGCTGGAAATAGTTTTCTTTTCGCCAAATCACCGGTTGCCCCGAAAATATAAAATACAGCTCCACTCATATATGCATCATTCTTTCTCTATTAGGATTAGTTAATATGCTTAGCATACCTAAAATTGTCAAGCTATTCAACTTTTCTGAGAACTTTCCCTATAACAATTTCTTATAGTGATCTAGACATTCGTCTATACCGAAATGGGGCCTTCCGAATAGGCTACAGTACATACAAATACGGAGGTGCCAAGAGTCTTATGCAGCCCATTCATCCGATTACCGAAAAAGCTTGCAAAAGCCTGTGCGGAAAACCAGTTCATCTTTATCTTAATGATGGTTCCCAAATCTTTGGAGTTTTAAGCCGCTTGGAGAAAAATACGCTCATTCTTAATGAAGAGGCTCGCCCAACGCTTAATTCAACCGCATCCAAGAAGAAACGTAAAACCACTGCCAAAGCGAAATCTGTCCAGCCAAAAAATGAAAACTTAGATCCAAACAGCCCAGAGCCGCAACTCGAACGATTAAACTTTTTTGGAATGCCGCTTTTTGGCGGTCCAGCTCCCGGCCCGAACGGCCCAGAAGCCATCGATATTCCAATCGATCGGGTTGCTGCTATGTTCAGCGAATGAAAAAAAGGCTGCCGATGACTCGCTCATCAGCAGCCCTAGTATTACCGAACAAGCTTCTTTTTCATTCGAAAGCAGCTTAGCTCAGGGAGATATTCATCAATCTCATACCCTTTGCTGGAGTAAAAGCCAATGGCATTGGGATTGCTGTCATCGACGAAAAGCTCTGCCGTGCGGCACCGTTCACTTTTCCCATACTCCTCAGCCATCTTCATAAGCTCTTTCCCTAGTCCCTTTCCCTGCTCTCGAGGATCGACGGCCAGCATATCGACGAACAGCACGTTCGATTTGCGAATAACCGAAATGAACCCATAAGGCTGTTTATATCCTTTAGCTGCCACAAACGTTTTGTTGTGGTTCAGCCGCTTGCGTATTTCCGAAAAAGTAACTGAAACGCCTGTTTGATACTGTCTGGAAAAAGGCACTAACTGTTCAACAATCAAACGATGAATCGCCCGATCGTCGTTAGCAGCTAACCGTTTGCGAATCACGCTGCATCGCCTCCACAAGAAGCAATAATGCTATCTTATGTTGCTCCTGGCGGAAATGACTCAGCTACTTGCTCATCTTCCATCTGACAAGTACCAATTTACCCCAATACCTTCGAATGATATACTAGACTTATGTGAAAAGGGGTGATTGAAATGATCTATGCCTATCCTCCGATAACAGCAGTAAATAGCTATCAAATCCATAAGGATTACTATCGGGTTAGCGGTATCCGCGGCATCGCAGGTGGTAAATCTACCACGATTCGTGAGCAGCTTAATTTGCCATATGAGGGCTCACCGTATCAAAAAATCGCAAAAGCTGCAGCCCAAAACGTAGCTGGATTCGTTCAAACTGCCCAGAATGCCAAGCTCTCCGCACAATCCTTGGTCCAAGCAAGACCAGGCGACAACAATCGTGAAACCATCCTAGAGCCTATCCGTGAATTTGTAGATACATATAATGAGCTTCAGACCTCCTTACGAGAGTCGCCTGCGTACATGAATCGTTCCCTTCTTGCCGGGCTAGAACAAGCCGCTAAGCCGTATTCGCTCAAAGAAATCGGCATCAACAAGCTTGATGATGGCAACCTTGAGTTTCAGGAGCAGGAGCTTCAAGGTCAAGTCAACAACCTGTCAGGCTCCTTTCGAAAAAGTCTCGACAGCCTGACCAACTTCGCCTCTACCTTGGCGAACAATCTTGGACAGTTGCAGCAAGTTCCTACTGAAGCGTTGTTTCAAATGTCCCGTTCTGACCTAAAACCTTACGGGCAATACCGTTCCAAACTCCAAGCCTACTTGCCGGTACCGATGAGAGGCCTGCTGCTAGATACACAGATGTGATTTGAAAAAAGCGACCCTCTGGAATGAGCTCATGCATCCGCATGCTCACCCAGAGGGTCGCTTTTTTAGAAGAGCTTCTTGCCTAAGACATGATCGAGTGGAACGTATCCAATGACCCGGCTGTCCATACTGTTATTTCGGTTATCTCCCATCACGAATACGTGATCTTCCGGAACCGTCCATTCCTTGTTCCCGTTTGCTCTCATCGCCTCATTCAAGTACGGCTCTTCGAGCAATTGGCCGTTCCGGTACAATTTATCGTCTTTCATCTCTAAATGATCGCCAGGCTTCCCAATCACACGTTTGATCCACACGTGTTTGTCATCGCCTTTTGTAAATAAGCTAAGCAGAGGGCTGTCCAGCAGATCGTTCTTGAACGTCCGCTTCAAATCAACTCTAGAATCAATAATGACGATGTCTTCATAATTAGGTTCGTAATTGAACGTATGAGAAAGCTTTGATACATACACGCGTTGACTGTCATGCAGCGTAGGGTCCATAGAATGACCCATTACTTTGGTCGATTGGAACACAAAAACGCCAAGAAATACGACTAAAACAAAAGAAATGGCAATGGAACCAAACCAGCTCCACAATTGCTTGAGAAAATTCATCCTTATCGCTCCCTTGTCCCATGTTGCTACTCAGCCAAGCCATGCTTAAAAGCATAGATGGCAGCTTGTGTTCGATCCTCCACACCAAGCTTGGCGAGTACGTTCGTGACGTGAAATTTCACTGTTTTCACACCGATAAACAAATCATCCGCCAGTTCCTGGTTCGACTTCCCTTTGGCGATCAGCCGCAGGACTTCCATTTCCCGATCCGTCAGCTCTTCATGCGGTTCCGCTGCCGCCTTAGGCTGTCTGAAACGGTTCATAATCTTAGAGGCAACCTGAGATTCTAGAATGGATTGCCCTTTGGCCGCGGCTCGAATCGCTTGAGCAATCTCGGAAGCACGAGACGTCTTGAGCAAATAACTGAAGGCTCCAGCTTCAATCACTGGATACATTTTCTCATCATCCAAGAAGCTAGTCAACACAATGACTTTACACTCCGGATACAGCTGCAGCAGCTTCCGGGTTGTTTCGATCCCGTCCATGCCTTCCATGACCAAATCCATCAGCACGACATCCGGTCGATATTCCTGGGCCAACCGAATGCCATCTTGACCGTTGCTGGCTTCTCCGACCACTTCAATGCCATCTTCTGTTCCCAGAACAGCGGCAAGCCCGATCCTCACCATTTCATGATCATCGACAAGCAAGACTTTAATCAATGTATCGTCCATTTGCTTCTCCTCTCGTCAGCAGAACTGTTTTCCTATATTCCACTACCATCACCATCAATTAACAACACGAACCAACTATACATTTTCCACTGCATCTGTAGCTAGAATCGGCACTCGAATTTCGATACGCGTACCCCGATCAGGAGCCGTAATAATGTCAACAGAGCCGCCAATTTCGTTAACCCGCTCCTTCATCGATACGATGCCGTAGGAGGTAAGCTTCTTCGCATCCAGTTCAAAACCGACACCATCATCGCGGATCGCCAGGCGAACGCCGTCAGCGCGGTGCAGCAGCTTAACCTCGAGCTTATTCGCTTTGGAATGACGCAATGCATTCGAGAGAGCTTCCTGTACGATCCGGAACAGGTGATCCTCAATGCCTTTATTTAAACGAATCTCTTCGTCCATATCCCACGTAATCGCCATCGGCACCTTGGCCGCCAGCTCTTTGAGAAGCTCAACAAGCCCTTCGGACAATCGTTTTCCTTCCAAATGGATAGGCCGCAAATGAAGCAGCAGCGCCCTCATCTCCGATTGCGCAACAGAAGCCATCTCCTCAATCAGATGAATCTGCCGTTTGGCTTTCTCGAAATCCTTGTCCAAAGTCCGGCCAACAGCCGTTGCGGTCATCGAAATCGCGAACAATTGCTGGCTGACCGCATCGTGCAGCTCCCGCGCTAATCGCTGCCGTTCTTCAATAACAGCCGACAATTTCGCTTTCTCCGCAAGCTCGGCATTATTGTTAGATAGTCGCTGCAGGGAAGTAACCTGCTCTTCCCAACGTTTCATAATGCGACCGAGCTGCTCGCCGAGACGCCCGATCTCATCTTCGCCATTCTGGAAGCCTTCGCGGGCGAAGGTCCCTTTTTCAAGCAAAATCATCGTCTCCATCAGCGGCTCAAGCCGGCGTGTAATCCGTGAGCTGTTCCAGTAACCGTACCCTGCACCAATGCCTCCGATAATCACGATGGCCATGAAAACGAATTTCACACCTTCTTGCCAGCTCGTAAATGGTGTGATTAGATTGTTTGAGTTCATGAAATAGATGATAGCGCCAAATACAAAAAAACTAAAAATAATCGATTCAGCCATACTGCGCCATATCATATTTGTTAATCTGCGTTTATAGCCGTCCAATATGCGCTGAACCTCCTCTAGACGTTACATCACTTTAATTTTAATATCTCCTACAATATACGAAAGCACAAGTTTCACGCGGTGGTCGCAGCTCTCATAATTGGACGATTGCCACTGTAATTTGTTCATTACGCCTGATTCACGCTCACTTGCAACTTGAATTTGGCCAAATGTAACGGATGCTCCTACGGAGACGCCAATATCATCTGGTACCTTTATATCTACATCGCCTATCACACCTTGCAGAATAAGCGTTGTTTCCTTTTGCTCCAGTATGGCAAGCGAGAGATCGATATACGTCTCCCCGATAATGTACCACGTTGAACTATTGCGCATGATCCAAGGCTCACGCCCCAAGCGAACGCTGTCCATCAGCTTCTGCTTCTGAATATAGGTGTCATCTTTATGCACTTGCTTGGACCGTATGAAAAAGAATCCTAATGAAATCAAAACGATAGATAAAACAATCGTAATATGATCACCAAACAGAATCACAGCCCCTACTCCGATGAGCACAAAACCTTTGCGCTCTTTGCGGGAACGGACCCGATGAATGCCCAGCAAGACGAGGATTATCGCAAGAATGGGGAAAAAGCCTATCGTATGATCCAGAAGCAAAAAAAGACCGGCGCCAATCAGCACAAGAGCTGTATTCCGGTTGCGGTTGTTTTTAGTTTCTTCGCCCATCGCTGCACCTCCTCTGGCTGCCGATTAATTCGTTCATATAGATTCCTAGCATACCATAAGAATGGACAGCCTCCAAGATGCAAATCCTTGCCCAGCAAGGCTCTAGCATGAGGAATGGAGGCCGGAACCCGACTGCGCCGCATACTGTGCGCAGCGCAGTACAATCACGCGAGGCTTATTTCTTGTCGCGCCAATCCTGCTGAAGCTTGCGCATCTCTTGCTTGAGGTTGCTGCCGGCCTCCTTCAGCGTCTCTTTCGACACGCGCCCCGCCACGCGCAAGCCCTGCAGCGCTTCCCGGCCGAGCTCGCGGCCGGTCGCTTCCAGCTCGCGCAATGCTTCGCGAGCTTCTTCCTTGGACAGCCCGCTTCGCGGCTGTCCTGTTCCTGCTGTGCGGCCGGCACGCAGCGCCGCCAGCTCGTCTGCGAGCGCCAGGCAGACGTCCTGGCTGCTCGCGTACTGCGCGCGGTACTGCGCGCAGGCTGCTTCCAAGCGCAGCTTCTCTTGCAGCGCCATGCGCGCCAGCTCTTCGTCGCCTGCGCGCATGGCCAGCTCGGCCTGCTCGGCGCGCAGCTGCGCCATCTCCTGCGCGTCGACGCTTTGCTTGCGCAGCTCAATCGTACGCTGCAGCGCCTCCTCGTAGCGCTCCTCCAGCTCGGCTATGCCGCGCGATGCTCCCGCGTGTCCAGCGTGGCTGGAATGGCTGGAGTGGCCGCCTCCCCGTTCATGCAGGTCCAGCTTGCTTGCTGCCTCCTGCCAGGCCATATCGGCCATTTTACCAATTCGATCAAATACGCTCATCATCCACACCCCCTATGTTCCTGTTGATTAAAGTCTGAACTCCGCCGAATCGTTTGGTTTTTTTAGCATGCGATAGCCGTAATACATTAACCACACTGCAAACACAATCGCTAGGAATCCAGATAATTTTGTAATTAATATCAAAGCGCCAATGCCAAAAATCAGCCATCCCATCTTCTTGCCATGAGTTATCCCCACATAACCAAGCCCCACCATCGCCACAGGAACCAGCAGTCCCATGACATGAAAATGCATGCCAACTTGATGCATACAAATGAGAAAGCCAACTGCTATCAGAATGAGCGCCCAACTTTTTGATCGATTCATGCTCACTATTGCACCGCCCTTCGCGTAATCTTCTTGCTACTATCGTAGCCGAAATGGATTCACGTCAAAACGGACTCCCGACTGTTTTTGTACCTAGACCTAAGTCCAGTATGGTCTAAGACCTTTAACCATATTTTGGGCGTTGTTTCCATTATTCTATCAATGATAGAATATTTGAAGCCGAGTCCGGTGCACAGACAAAGTGCCGGTACGGGGGACGATTTACATGGGGTGAATATTTGCTCTGTACGCAGAGCAGACTAGGGAGAACCTTCTTCCCGAACCCGTCAACTAACCTCGGAGGCTCATTTTGAAGGAGGATTACCAATTGAATATGTTTACAAAAGGGTTAGCGTGCCTTGCTGTGTCCTTCACAGTTTTGGCAGGAGGCTTTCTTTCCCCATTTTCGGGACATGCTTATGCACAAGCCGCGAGTATGGACGTGAAAGTGCAAGTCAACGATGACCTGGTTCAATTTCCGGATGCCCAGCCTTATTTGGATGACAACCACGCTACACAAGTACCGATCCGTTTCGTAACTGAGAAACTGGGTTATGATGTACAATGGCAAAAGGAAGGCGACGCAATTAAAGTCACACTGAACAATGACAAGCATTCTATTTCCTTGGTGTCAGGTCAAAAAGAGGCCGAAATCGATAGCACTCCTGTCGAGATGGACACACACGCTGAGTTCCAAAACGGACGTGTCTACGTGCCGCTTCGGTTCTTAAGCAATGCTTCCGACATTCCCGTTCAGTGGGATGCAAGCAGCAATCTAGCGATTTTAAGTAAAGACGGCAATCATCACGCACCTGATTATGAGCTATTTGAGTCAACAGCTTACTCCGCTGATCCTTCTGAAAATGGAGGCTTTGGAGCATTGGACTATATGGGGAATCCATTAGGAATCGGAACCGTCGCTGTAGATCCATCGGTTATTCCACTTGGATCTAAGCTCTATATAGAAGGTTATGATTTCAACGGCCTGCCAAAAGGCGGCATGTATGCTTATGCAACGGATACCGGTGGTTCCATCAAAGGCAAACGCATTGACATTTACATTCCAGGCTCCCAGCAGTCCTTACGCAAATTCGGCTTCCAAACTGTAAAAGTGTACAAACTAAACCCGTGATAATCACGGGTTTTTTAATTTTGACGAACAGCCCGTGAATATCAGGATGCTAGCCGTTGCTTGTATCTTGCTCCTGCGCCGAGTTATTTGCTTACAAAACACTCAATCCCCTGAAATAGAGCCCCACAGTTCCCTTATAGGTCGGGGGATGTGCGATGCGTGTGCTGTGCAAATGCAGTGCGAGTGAAGCCCGCACGAAGACCTCTCAGCGAAACTACAGTCCGCTATTTGTTTGAAAAGCTCGCTTCTGATCCAGCGAGGGGAACTGGAGTCCTCTATTCCCTCGTTCTAGGCTGAAATTTCCGAGAGAAAGCGCACTAACAAAAAACGGCCCCGGAACACCGGGACCGAATCCTAAAAGAAATCCGCCAAATACGTCGTACGCTGCGGAATTGCCGCTTCCAACCGAGTAACCAGTTCCTGCGAGCCTTGAAGCCGCTCGATTTTGGCCATAAAGCCCGCCTTTTGATAACTCATAAATAAGGCAGTCAACGTTTGAATACTACAGCTCAGTATACGCTCATCCGCTGGTTGCTCACCCTCAGCTAACTTGATGACCTCCGCTTTTTCCCCACCGCTGCCAGTGAATTGCAATTGGAAAACGCCATCGTTCCAGTCCGCATGCGGATCAGAAATTCGCAAATAGATCGGCTCAACCTCTTTGCGCGGTTCAAACCGATACTGTTTCAGGAAAGCTTCCACATCGATAATACGCGCCGAAAAATACGTTATTTTCTCCTGCTTGAACTTAGGATCATGCACCAAGAAAGGAAGCTGATCATCCGCTGGCGCTTTAACCTCCACCTTCGAGATCATGGAATCATGATCCGCTATGAACTTCCATAACCCGCGTCTCGTTTCTTCATCCAAAAACACCATCTCATGAATGGTCGCCGTATACTCTTTTACTTGATAAAAGACGTACCCCGTCCGTTCACCCTTGGCATTAACATAGAGGGCTACCGTACCTTTTTTGTTTTTAAAATATCGATTGTTCCACCAATTTGCGTCCCGCTCCATCATTCCATTGAATTGCAGGGCATACTGTTCATAAATAGGATTCAAAAGCTCCCATTCCCTCGTCACACGAACGATTGAACTGCCTTCTGGAGCATAGAATTTTGGAAGTTTATCCGCAGGAATTTCATATTTCAGGTAGTCAATATACGTCTCCCAGCCATACTTCCGATAAAATTCGAACTTAAACGGAGATAGAAAGGAGACGGTCTGCCCTTGCTCTTTCATCACCTTGAGCGCTTGAAGCAGCAGCTTCGCGACCATTCCGTTGCGCCTGTACTCCGGCCAAGTTGCTACTCCCGCAATACCGCCCATGGCAAAACGCTGACCATTCAGCCACGTATGAAATTGGTTAATTTGAAGCTTAGCAGCTAGTTTCCCCTGAACAAAATAGCCCCAAATTTGCTTCGGATCTGTCCAACTGCTGCGGTCTTCCTGCTCTTCTGCGCTCAGTTCATATTGAAAAGCAAACTGGGATAATGCAAGACTCTCCGGCAATTCCTGTTGTTCCAATGTTCGAATTTCACTCATTATGTATCACCTCATGTACAAGTATACTGGAAAATCATTGACAATACCTATGCCTATTTAGGCGTTCTCCATTTAGAAATCAGGGCATACGTCCAATCAACGAATGTCTCTACGTCATATGATGTTGATGTATAGTGATTCAACCCACTTAAATACTTAAGAACCGGAGGGGATACTATGTCATATGCAGCTGGTTGTGGTACTGGATACGGATCTGGATACGGATCTGTAGGTGTCGTTCTTGTCCTTTATGTTCTGCTTGTTATCATCTTGGCTACTTTCGCAATCTAATCTTGCCTTCATTCCAACCTGACTATTCCTTGTAAAAAGACCTGCTTGCACTAACTTCTTTGAAAGAAGATGAGTGATCGGCAGGTCTTTTTTTATTTGATCGGATAGATAAGAACACGTTCGCCCCTCGCAAAACCTGAGCCTCCGGCAGGCAGTTGAATCAAACAATCCGCATCTTTAATGGAAACCATGATGCTCGACTTATCAATGCCGGAAGGCTTAACCCGCAAACAACCATTCTCGACATGCGTTGTCCCTCGGACATAACGCGGGAATGCCGAGCCTTTGTCGTAATCCACATCCAAATAAGCTGTCATGGCTTCGGGGCAAGGAGATAGGCAGCCTGACATCGCTTTAATCAGCGGCTTGGCAAATAGCTCAAAGCCTACAAACGATGCGCCCGGATTACCGGAGAGCGAGAGCAGAAGCCTATTCTCCCAAAAGGCTGCGCTCGTCGGCGTGCCTGGCCGCATCGCCACTTTATTAAACAGGAGCTTACCCGCAAACCTTCCAAACAAATTCACCAGAACATCATAGTCACCAACAGAGACACCGCCGGAGGTGATAACAAGATCAACTTTGCCTAATGTCTCCAGCAGAGCGTCTTCCACCTCTTCTACATTGTCCGAGAGCGCGTGCATAATCACCGCTTCTCCGCCCGCTGCTTCGACTTGCGCAGCAAGCATGTAGCTGTTGCTGTTACGTATTCGTCCAGGCTGCAGCGCTTCCTCAACATTCAATAACTCAGAGCCTGTTGAAAAAATCGCTACCCTCGGTTTGCGGAAAACCGTCACGAAGGAATAACCAAAAGTCGCTAATATCGCCGCTTCACCAGGCCCGATTTGTGATCCTTGCGGAAGCAATAACTCCTGCGCGGCTATTTCCCCGGCAATAGGAGTTATGTTGCTGCCCACGGGTATATTTTTCTTAATGCAGACCTGAGTCGAGCTTACCCCCGCGTCCAGTAAGGGAAGTGCATCCGTCATTTCCAGCATCACCACGCAATCCGCTCCATCTGGAACAGGCGCTCCCGTCATGATCCGGGATGCAGCACCTGAATACACAGTAAGCTCAGGAACCGTTCCGCTTGGAATATGCTCAATGACACGCAAAATAGCAGGATTTTCTGGCGATGCCTGTTCAATATCCGCAGCGCAAACCGCGTATCCGTCCACGCCGGATCGGCGAAAATGAGGCACGGGATGATCGGCATAAATATCCTTGGCTAATCGCCTGTTGAACGCAGCGGACAACGGTACAATTTCCGTTTCAGTAAGTTCGACATACTCGGAAAGCACGCTTCGAGCTTCTTCCACCGAAATGACTTTGCGCCCGAATTTAAGCTTCACATCGCTATTCACTAACGTCCGTTCCTCCTATGGGCTAACCGCCAATTTGCGACATCCGGCGAAGTGTTGGTGTATGAGACTGGCTTTCATTCAGCAGTGCCTGCGCCATTTCATGATTTTGCGGCTTGATATCCAAAGCACGGAAGAAAAGGTCTTCCATTGCCGAATCATTCCCAATATAAGTCCGAACATTGAATTCATCTGACCAATACAAGCATGGCTTCACATTACCATCTGCCGTAATTCGCAGGCGATTGCAGGTCTCGCAGAAGTGATCGCTGATCGGATGAATGAGCCCGAATGAACCTTGAGCGCCTTCAATCCGGAAGTTTTGAGCAGGCCCGTTCCCATACACGGCGTCCGAGGCTATCGCATTCCAACCCTTTTCCTTACAGCGATCCAATACGGTCGACAAAGGCAAATAGCGGCTTTTCCACGCCTCATCCTGATGCCCGATCGGCATATATTCTATGAACCGAACTTGAATCGGACGATCCATCGTCATTTGTAAAAAGTCTTCAATTTCGTCATCATTCATGCCCTTCATAAGGACAACATTCAACTTGATCGGGGTAATGCCCACACGATAAGCTTCTTCAATGCTGGCCAGAACACGGTTAATATCGCCACCTCGGGTGATGAGTGAGAACCGGTCTGCTTTCAAGGAATCCAGGCTTATATTCACACGGGTTAATCCTGCTGCGCGAAGCTTTTCAGCTCTTGAAGCAAAATAAATCCCATTCGTTGTCAACGCAATATCTTCAATCCCGGGTATTTGGGAGAGCATACCAATCAGTTGTTCCAGGTTTTTACGCACAAGCGGTTCTCCTCCGGTTAATCTCAGCTTTCGGACTCCCAGTCCTGCCAGCACGCGAACAACCTCGGTGATTTCCTCGAATGTTAACAGCTTGTCATCCGGTTCAAATTCCATTCCTTCTTCGGGCATACAATATACACAACGAAGATTACAGCGATCCGTAACTGATATTCGTAAGTAGTCGTGCATGCGTCCAAAACGATCCATCAGCAGCTTCGGCATGAAGTTCACCTTCTCTCCAGTCCATTATGACACATTTAATAACTAAATCCTACACTCATGATAGATTCTCTAACATAAACTTGTATTCATCCGGTGTATTCACATTCGTTACAAACTTTGACGATAGATTTAACTTTTCAAAAAAAGCATTCTCCGCAGGCAACCAGTCGATATGATCCAACAATCCCATCAATCGATATTGTTCCTTCTTTAATAACACCTCAGCCTCAGAACCAACTAATCTGGAGTAAATCCCATGGAGCGGATGAACCTTGTCATCTATGACCGGAATAACCGCATCAACATTAGCTTCTTGGCACAATTGTCTCATAGCTTCTGCAGCTTCGGATGAAATAAAAGGCATATCACATCCAACAATCCACATGAATTGTTCGGTTGCGGCTTGCGCAGCTGCATGAATACCGCTTAGCGGCCCTTTTTGAACATATATATCTGACACCCATTGTACATTCAAAGGCATGGAATTAGATGCTAGAAGTAATTGGAACGCCTCGGGTTCATTCGATACGACAATCATCTGGTTGCAGATACGGGACATTTCCGTAAGCTGACGAAGAAGCAAGGGCTGATCTTGAACAGGAAGCAGCGCCTTGCTTCTTCCTTCCATGCGGCGATTGAGCCCTCCGGCCAAAATAACACCTGTCATCATGACTCGAGTTCCATCAATCGTTTTGTGAAGGATTTCTTCCAACTTTCTGATAGAGCTTCCGTCTGTACGAGACGTTGAGCTCCATCCTTGCTCATTTTATCGTGATATTTGATTTGATTCGCATAGGCCAGCGTTACGCCGTCAGCATCTTTGGCGACAAGCTTCACTTCGGAATTAACGGAGAGGAATCCTTCTTGCAAAACCCTGAAATAGAAACCGGTATATCCCGTTTCCTGCATGTGCAGCGGGGTTTTGGCCCACTCCAGGCGTTTGCCTACTTTAAAACAAGGCTGGCGCGGCTGCGAGACCTGAACAATCACTTCATCAATAGCATAAATGTCGCCAATGCAAACGTCCGTTTCGAGAAAACCGCGCACCGTCAAATTTTCACCAAAAGCACCCGCTTCCAGCTTGTGGCCAAGCACTTCCTCCCAGTAAGCATAATGCTCCTCGGGGTAAACACACAGTGCTTTATCAACGCCGCCGTGCACCGTTAAATCGGCTTGCCCGTCCCCGTCCAATTGGGTTTTGGACACATACAAAGATGAGCTGACCGGGGACTTGTATATGCCCGTGACCAGCTCTTTGCCTTGATATTCAACAATTTGTGGTTGGCCCACATTCACCGATACGATTTCCAACGTTATTCCTCATTTCCAAGCAGGTTCTTTGACATAACTATATCAAAAACCACCCGGAAAGTCAGTTTCAGTTTCTTGCCATTTCATTCCCATTACGCATTGTTAGATCGATCCACCCAAGCATCATTATCGTAGCCTCTAACTTCCCAATACCCCATGTGCTCCTTCTCAATAAGCTCAATCGCTTGGAGCCATTTGACGGATTTATACGCATACATCTGAGGAACGATCAGCCGGACCGGACCTCCTAATTTTTGTGGAATCGGCTTGCCATCCAGCATCACAGCTACCATAATGTCGTCACCTTCAGCTTGTTCCAACGAAAGGGCATCGGTATACACCTTATCGCCGGAATAAAATTTCACAAATTTCGCCTTGGACTGCACACCCGCTGCTGCTAAAAACTGCTTAAGCGGTATGCCTTCCCACGTACAATTATAAATGGACCAACCAGTCACGCAATGGAAGTTGCTAACCTGTACCGTTCGTTTCAACTTCAGAAACTCTTCCCAGTTCCAAACAGCAGGTTTATCCACTAGACCGGAAATCGCAAATTGCCAAGTCTCCGAGGAAAAAGCCGGAATTTCCGTCACCGTATAAATACGGAAATTCCCTTGCGCTCCTCCGCCGACCACAGCGGCAGAGTCCGGCAGTGGCGCAGGCGGCGGCAGCATGCTGTTGCCGTCACCTGCGACATACTCGGCGGTCGACGAACCGCCGGTGTCGAAAGCGCCTTTTATCCAGCGATAAAAGGCGGGGCCGACCGCGATCACAAGCACCAGTCCTGCGGCAAGCCGCAGGAACGAGGCGCGTGTGATCGGCGACGCCTTCAGCGCGGCGATAACCGCCTGTGCTGCTGAGCGCTCCGCCGTGGCGTCAGACGCCGCCACGGGAGGCGCTGCCGCCGGCTGCACAGCCGGCGGCTTAACTGAGGCAGCGGCGGCTTGATCCAGCCGCTGCTGGCGCTTCAGCCATCTGCTGCGCGAGATGGCGTGGTACACGGCATACGGCACTCCGACCCAGGTCAGCAGGTCATGAATGAGGAGTGCCGTATTGTTTAAAGCGGGTGGCAGATGACGGAACTGCCACAGCACCACCCCGGACGCTGCCCAGCCAACCAGCAGCGCCAGCACGAAGACCAGATTCGCGCGTTGATTACGGCGCGTGCGAATCTGCCGCCAATGTTTGCGAATCATTGGCGCGTATAGGACCATCAATAAAATAGAAGCGACACCCAAATAAATATGAAGCTGCTTCAACGACACTCGGACAATCCCCAAATCCCCGCGAATCGCCCCTATGCTCAGTACAATGCCCGTTATGGTCAGCAGCAGGAGAACCCAGGCATTCCAGCTATGTATAGCATTAAGACGCTTGCCAAAGGATTGCTTTAACCAACCTCTTTTCGACTCCATACGCCCACATCCTATTCAACCAATAGTTTATACCTCTAATCATAACGTACAAATCTTAAAAAAAGCTTACAACTCGCTAAAATTACAGAGTGCGCTCCATCCTCAGAACTGCCCTGGCCGCTAGTCCCCTGAAATACCGACTTCTCCATCTGCTCAGAATCTCCCCTATTTCAGCTGAAGCGCCCTATTCAATAGGAATGGTAAACCAGAACGTGCTGCCACTCCCCTCATCCTTGCCCGCTCGGCTATCCACACCGATTGTTCCGCCATGC
Source organism: Paenibacillus sp. P36 (assembly GCF_045866505.1). Lineage (NCBI taxonomy): Bacteria > Bacillati > Bacillota > Bacilli > Caryophanales > Paenibacillaceae > Paenibacillus > Paenibacillus sp. P36. The sequence continues at coordinate 1,314,110 of NZ_AP038372.1, read as the reverse complement.
AGCTGGACGATGGACTTAGCAATCGCCAAACCGAGTCCGGCTCCCCCACTAGTACGCGTTCGTGATGGGTCCGAGCGATAAAACCGGTCGAATATTTTGTCCGCATCCCTTTCCTCGATTCCCTCGCCTTGATCTTGAATCTGCAGCTTTAGAAAAGAGGTCGGCAGCTGTTCCACTTTAATTGTAATGCTGCCGCCAACAGGGGAGTGACGTATGGCATTGCCCAATATGTTCGCCAGAACCCGCTTCATTTCCTGAGGCATAATGGTCACAGGCGGCAAGTACTCCGGCAGGTCTACAACGACTTGCAACTGCTTATCTTCCAGCTGAAAAGCCAAGCTTTGCAGACCATCCACCAGGAGCTGATCAACATGATACGGCTCAGGCACGAAGTCGCTTCCACCTGCATCGAGCTGCGAAAGCTTAAATAATTCCTGGATCAATCCGTCTAATCGTCCCGTTTCCAAACGGATCGTTCGGAGATAACGCTCGAAGGTCGCTTTATCCTGAATGACATCGTCTTCCAATGCTTCTACGAAAGCCTTAATTGAAGACATTGGCGTTCGCAGATCATGTGACACATTCGCCACAAGCTCCTTGCGAGAAATCTCGGCTGTTCGTAATTTACTGAAACTTTCTTTCAGTTTCCCGCTCATGCGGTTGAACTGTTCCGCTAGTCTTTGAAATTCAACTGGCCCGATATGAGGCACCACGCCCTCAAAATGGCCTTCTGAGATGCGAGTCGTTTCCTGAGTAATGGCATGAATAGCTTTTTCCAGTGGGCGTGTCATGATGTAATGGATACCCATCGATACGACAGCCGCACCTAAGGTAACGGTCGACAGAATCACAACATCCTTCCAGTGAAGCAGCATAAAATGGTAGCAAATAAGCAGCGTAAGCAAGATGATCCCTGTACTCACTCCGCTTGCAATGAGCAAATATAATCGAAGCTTCAGGATGGCTCCCTCCCTTCGAATTTATAACCGATGCCCCACACCGTTTTGATAAAGCGCGGCTCAGAAGGATTAGGCTCCAGTTTCTCTCTTAAACGGCGGATATGAACCGTTACGGTCGTTGTATCCCCGTAATAATCAATATCCCACACTTTACTCAGCAATTGGTTTCGCGAAAACACTTGATCCGGATGGGCTGCGAACAAATGCAGCAGCTCAAATTCCTTCACAGTCAACTCGACGTCTTTGTCGAGGACGCGGACACTGCGATGAAGCACATTGATTTCGAGTCCAGGGTATCTCAATATATGGGCAGGCAGTGCTGCCTCTGCATTAACCACAGTCTCCATCGAAGTACGCTGCATCCTGCGCAAAATCCCTTTCACTCGCAGCACAAGCTCTCGCGGGGAAAAGGGCTTCGTCAAGTAGTCGTCAGCCCCCATCGTGAGTCCCATCAACCGGTCCATCTCATCCCCCAGCGCCGTCAGCATGATGATGGGAACGTCCCGCTCATTGCGGATTTCTTCGCAAACTTGCCATCCGTTTTTACCGGGCATCATCAGATCGAGCACGATCAACTGCGGATTGTGCTGCCGCCATTGCCTGATCGCTTCCTCGCCGTTCATTGCGGAAATGACTTGATAACCTTCCCTCTGCAAATAAACAGTACAAACATCTATAATATTTGGTTCATCATCCACAACAAGAACTAACGTTCCCATACAGACATACCTCCTCAAGCTAGTATAATTATACCTCATCCTTTTAAAAGGAAACTTACAGATGTCTTACAAAACAATAAAAAACCCAGCATCCTAAGATGCCAGGCTTCCATACCGTTAATATTAACGAACTTTAGTTTATACTTGCAGCACACCTTCAACAGCAGGCTCTTCCTGCTTACGATTTAAGCTTCGGATATATCTCGTTTGCGCAATACCGGCAGCAATGAGAATGACGCCTACGACGGCAAACATCACTTTTCCGCCATAATGGCTGAATAGCAATCCTCCCAGGACAGGGCCGATGGCACGAGATAACTGCCAATTCATTCCGAACACGGAGAAGTACAAACCTCTATGCTCTACTGGGGCAATCACGGAAATCACTTTTTGAATATGAGGACCGTTCAACATTTCACCAATGGTAAATAAAAATTCAACAAAAAGCAAAATCGCAAGATAAGGAACAAATCCGTAACCGATGGATACAACTGCAAACAACATGTAAGAGACAGCCACGACAATATAAGCAGGGACGTGCTCTGTTCGTTTTGCGATCCACAGCTGCAGCGCGATGACTACGCACCCATTGAAAGTAATAATCGTCGCAAAGACCGATTTATAATTTTCGAAATTTTGCTGTAGATGTAAAGGAAATGTAGACTCAACTTGCGCGTATAAAAGGGATACCGGCATGGCCAGAAAAGTAATCCACAGCAGTGGTTTATGCTCCGACCATTTAATTTTGACTTTGTTTGCTTTTGCGGCAGCCAACACCTCTTCACTTTTAACAGGCATCGTCTCTGGGACCTTCCATATGACTAAGCCCGCATAAGCAACTAGTGTAACCGAACAAGCCAGGAAGATAATCGACGGATTCATGGTAAACAAGAGTAAGCCTAAAAGCGGACCAAATGCTGATCCCATGTTTAAAGCCGTGTGCAATAAAGCAAAAACCTCAGCTCGCTTCTGCTCCGGCACAACATCCGAAATCTGAGCATTGGCAGCAGGCCCATACATCGCATGTCCAATTCCATTAACAATGGAAATAAGCGCAAACTCCCATACGTGGCTGGCAAATATATATCCACCAATAGCGAAGGCTTGAATAAGGAGCGCTGCGAGCATCATTGGCTTCCGCCCGTACTTGTCACTCAGGCTGCCTGCATATAAGTTTACGAATATTCCGCATAAGGGCTGTAGACCTACGATTAACATGGATAAAAACACGGAACCGTCCAACTTGTCATACAAATAAAAAACCAGATAGGGTCTCATCATAAAACCGGCTAACGATGTCAGAATCGTGCCCACGACTCGAACCCATATCGCTGTGTCATACTTACTAATCACCGAAAAAAAGGGAATTCTTTGCATTTGACCTCCTAGATGTCTTTGGTACTTTCAGTTTAGAAGGATTTGAGCAAAAGAAAAAGGTAAAATCTCGTTATAACGGATTTCACCTTTTATGTATCTCCTATTTTCTTAACCTCCGATACGAATCTTCCGGTAAGTATCGATAAACGAAAGGACATCTACGCGCTTCCCCCTCTTCTTCGCTACTCTGGCCATTTTCACTAAGGTTGTCCAGAATTCGTCGAGCACGGGAGATTCAAAATCATTTTCCTTCGGAGCCTGTGTCAATTTATTCTTGTTCGTGTATGAAGCTCCTTCATCCGAGATCAGATATTGAATCTGACTTTTTTTCCACTGCTCGCCGGTTACGTAGCTTACGCCAATTTCGCGCATTTTTTTACGTACAGATGTGACAGGACGAGATAATTCTTTGGCAATTACAACGGGAGGGCACTCTGATGAAAGTCGAATTAACTTGTCCAATTCTTGTGTGGACCAAGGTTTTTTAGTCATGACGATAACCTCACTTCATAAATGAAAGATTCGTATTCGCTTTTACTGGTTAACAACGGGTATACTGAGAGAATAACAATCAAATGTTAAAGAAGTATGAGTTAACCATAATGAAAGTATGAAGACATAACTTTTTCGCTATTTCTCTTGTTTTTACGACCTTTGAACTAATATTTTGATGAAATTTAGGTCTTTGTGCGTGGAAAAACTAGTCATGGAGGGTGACAACGAATGAAACATCATATTAATGGAGCAGAGTTGTACATAGCGGAAAAAGGACAAGGAGCACCTGTCATTTTATTGCACGGATTCCCATTGGATCATCGCATGTGGCAAGCGCAGGTAGAGGCTTTGTCGGGGGATTATCGTGTGATTACACCTGATTTACGCGGTATGGGGCATTCGGATGTACCCGATGCTAACATTTCAATGGAGCAATACGCGGATGATATTTTGACGATGATGGACAAAATGGACATACAAAAAGCCGCACTTGGCGGCTTCTCCATGGGCGGATATGTGGCTTTTGCACTTCTGCGCAAAGCTCCTAAGCGATTCACAGCGCTTCTTCTCGCTAATACCCGTCCAGAGGCGGACGGACTGGAGGCTCGTAAGAACCGTATGAATATGGCATCTGCCCTCTATGACAAAGGGGCCAGCGCGGCAAGAGATGCCATGCTGCCGAAGCTGCTCACGGAGCAGACAGCCAAAGATCAACCAGGGCTCGTGGAGAGCTTAAGCGCGGTCATGGCTTCCATGCCTGCCGAAGGTCTGGTTCACGCGAGCCTGGCCATGGCGTTCCGAGCCGACTCCGTCGACCTCCTCGGAGCTATCTCCGTGCCGACGCTTGTTATCGCCGGTGAGAAAGATCCGATTGCGCCACCGGATGTCATGAAAAAGATGGCTGACGCGATTCCTGGGGCCAGCTTTCATGCCATCCCTGAGGCTTCGCATCTGGCGCCGATGGAGAAACCCGAAGCCTTCAATGCGCTGCTCCTTGAATTCCTCCAGGGCGTCACAGCCTAACCAGCTGGTCCATGACCATCACGGCTGCTCCCATAGCAAGGGCTTCTTCACCAAGCTGCCCCTTGCTGAAGACAACCTGATACGCGGGGTAGTAGTACGTTTTCCGAATCGCTACCTGTGTAGCGGTTTGGAAGAACAACTCCCCGCCCGCGATGAGTGGGCCCCCGAGGATGACCTTCTCCGGGTGCAAAATATTTAATAAATTGGCTAATCCTATGCCAAAATAGGTTGCAGCCTCCGTAATGATCTCCACGACAAGGGGATCATTTTTTTTGAGTGCCTCCAATACCTGCGTGTAGGACAATTGCTCCGGGTCCTCCACTAACTGCGACAGCACCGTGGATCGGCCCTGTTTTAAGGCAGAGCGTGCCGCCTTTTCAATCGCATACAAGGATGCGTATGACTCCAAGGCGCCGTAGTTTCCTGAGGCGTCACGGTGCGCCACGCCATCCGTTTGAATGATCATTTGCCCGACAGAGCCTTCCATGTCAACCGCGCCATAGATGAGCTTCCCTTCCGATACCATGGAAGAGCGCAAGCCAACCCCGGCATGAATATATAGCAGATGTTTGAAACTCTGCGTGCGCTGATGCCAGGATTCCGCTAAAATGGCTGTGTTCGCTCCGTTATCCAGCATGGAGGGAATACCCAGTTCCTCTGTCAGCAGCCTGCAGATTTCAACGTTTCTCCAACCATTGGCCTGAAAATAAGCCGGCTCCAATATCGTTCCAGACAGCCTGTCCACCGGACCCACGGCGCCGACACCGATTCCTAGCAGCATCGACTTCGTGATCCCGTGCCGCTCCATCATATCATGCGCCTCCTTGACAATGAGGCGGATTAGCACTTCCGGCGTCATCTCTGCTGTCATCGTCCAGCTCCGGGCGTCTAATTTGTTCATGCCCAAATCAACCAAAACCAGCTTGGATAACGTCCTGGAGATATCCAAGCCGAAAACATACGCATAGGCCGAATTCTTCTCATACAGAATCGGCCTACGCCCGCCTGTTGACGCACCGAAGCCGGATTCAAGTATGAATCCTTGGCCCGTCAGCTCTTCCAAAAGCCGCGTCAACGTAGAGACCGTCATCCCGCTCTGCTCAAGCAGCTCGGTCTTGGATATCGTCGTATGGCGACAAATCAACTCATAAATCTCTTTGGCTTTCCGGTTTGGAATGCGTTCCGATATAGCGCCAGCGTTCAAAAGAAACAGCCCCCAATGATAATCTTTCTCGCCTAATTCGCCATCGGGGTGCTTGATTCCTGCCACGGTTCTATCTATTCCTTCGAGCCTATCATCAACGTGTATCCCATGTAACTATGATACTTATTCACCAGCTCATCATATCTGGCTGTAATTTGCCATATGCGTGGGTCCATGAACGATTGCTTATCGGATAGATGCACAGGGTCTGGATGCTGAACTTGATCCTCGAACATCGTTAATGGAAACGGATGGATACCGGAGAAATCCACAGCAAATTTGCTTCCTTCCAGCAGCTCCCGCCATTCATCCATGCTATAAATTTTACTAACTCCATAAAAGCTGCACAGTGCCCTATGGACGCCAGTGGACATAGTTTTGACGCGGATAACTTCCCGGTCATAGAGCTTCCCTCCAGGCTTCAACACCCGGTAATACTCAGAGACCGCCTTCTGCGCTTCTGCGAAATTCGTGACGGATTCCACCATCACAACATCAAATGATTCATTTTCAAAAGGTAATTGGCACACGTCTCCCTCCCGAAAATCCACCTTCACCCCTTGCTTTTCAGCTCGTATTATCGCCTTAGCTACCATTTCGGGGCGGATATCGACTGCTGTCACTTCACATCCCTGCTCCGCAAGGAAGCACGCCGTTCTCCCCGTCCCGCATCCGACCTCCAGAACGCGTTTCCCTTTCTCTATCGGGTATTTCTTCAATTGTTCCATGGTCTCGCCGAACCCGCCAGGGTGCGCATTGCCCACCCCAAGTTTTGCTAACATATCTAGGTACTCGATAGCACTCACACCTCCATAATGGCATTTCACTCTCTTTTTTACCATATGGAGGGCTGCTGTCTCTTGTTCGAACTCTGGGTCGATTTTCTAAAAAAAGGCTCTCGCCTAAAGCGCTTTTTCAGCTTCTCTTGGGCAGATCACCCAATCAAACAGGGGTATATCACCATAGGATGTATAGTCTCTCATGGAAGGCTGCCGAGAGCATTACTTATGATTGGGGGTGACATCCATGGGTGTTGCTGCTGGTGCTGCTGTTGGTGTAGGCTACGGAACTTCTGCCACTGCTATTCTGGTATTGTTCATTTTACTCGTAATCGTAACAATGACTTACGCTTGGTAATCTATGAAGTCATTTGATAGTTAATAATATAACTTTCCTATGCGCAAATGAAAAAAGCTCATGAAATCAATTGATTTCATGAGCTTTCTTTGTATACCGGCAAGAGGACTCGAACCTCCACCCTTTCGGACTCGATTTTGAGTCGAGCGCGTCTGCCATTCCGCCATGCCGGCATATAAACTTGTAAAACAATGGTGCCGAAGACCAGACTTGAACTGGTACGGTAGTCACCTACCGCAGGATTTTAAGTCCTGTGCGTCTGCCGATTCCGCCACTCCGGCTAAAAATTTTGTGGAGGCGCCACCCAGACTCGAACTGGGGGTAAAGCTTTTGCAGAGCTCTGCCTTACCACTTGGCTATGGCGCCTTAGTAATAATGGAGCGGAAGACGGGGATCGAACCCGCGACCCTCGCCTTGGCAAGGCGATGCTCTACCGCTGAGCCACTTCCGCATATAAAACTGGGGATCAAGGATTTGAACCTTGGCATGACGGAGTCAAAGTCCGTTGCCTTACCGCTTGGCTAATCCCCATTATCTTGCTTTGGTAATAATGGGCGGACGACGGGACTTGAACCCGCGAATGCCGGATCCACAAACCGGTGCGTTAACCCCTTCGCCACGACCGCCACAATATTAAGTTGCTTACTTTTTTGGCAGGGGCAGCAGGAATTGAACCCACACCAAAGGTTTTGGAGACCTTTGTTCTACCCTTAAACTATGCCCCTAGAAAAAGTAAATGGAGGCTGATGGATTCGAACCACCGAACTCGGAGAGAGCAGATTTACAGTCTGCCGTGTTTAGCCACTTCACTAAGCCTCCATAAAGCAATGGTGCCGTCGAGAGGACTTGAACCCCCAACCTACTGATTACAAGTCAGTTGCTCTACCAGTTGAGCTACAACGGCTTATTAAGTTGTAAATATGGTGGCTCGGGACGGAATCGAACCGCCGACACGAGGATTTTCAGTCCTCTGCTCTACCGACTGAGCTACCGAGCCTTACAAGATGTTGGTAATAATGGCGGAGCCGACGGGATTCGAACCCGCGGTCTCCTGCGTGACAGGCAGGCATGTTAGGCCTCTACACCACGGCTCCACATTCATTATTGGTTGCGGGGGCAGGATTTGAACCTGCGGCCTTCGGGTTATGAGCCCGACGAGCTACCGGGCTGCTCCACCCCGCGTCATTAAGTATATTTCAGGAATTCTAATAAATCAAGCCTTGTCTTAGAATTCATGGTGGAGGCTGACGGGATCGAACCGCCGACCCTCTGCTTGTAAGGCAGATGCTCTCCCAGCTGAGCTAAGCCTCCATGGGAATTACTTGATGGTGACCCGTAGGGGACTCGAACCCCTGTTACCTCCGTGAAAGGGAGGTGTCTTAACCACTTGACCAACGGGCCTTACTAGAAAGATAGTGGCGGAGAGAGAGGGATTCGAACCCTCGAGACGCTTGTGACGCCTACACGATTTCCAATCGTGCTCCTTCGGCCAGCTCGGACACCTCTCCATATGGCTCCCCGAACAGGACTCGAACCTGTGACAACTCGATTAACAGTCGAGTGCTCTACCAACTGAGCTATCAGGGAATAGAAACAAATACTTATTCAAGGATTATTCCTTGAAAACTAGATACGAAACGTTTGTAAAGTAATGCTTAGGTTTCAAGCAGAGAGACTTTTGACTCCGTCAAAAGATCCCTATATTAGGTTAAGCCCTCGACCGATTAGTATTCGTCAGCTGCATACGTTGCCGCACTTCCACCTCGAACCTATCAACCTCGTCGTCTACAAGGGGTCTTACATACTGGGAAATCTCATCTTGAGGGGGGCTTCGCGCTTAGATGCTTTCAGCGCTTATCCCCTCCGTACATAGCTACCCAGCGGTGCCTCTGGCGAGACAACTGGTACACCAGCGGTACGTCCATCCCGGTCCTCTCGTACTAAGGACAGCTCCTCTCAAATTTCCTACGCCCGCGACAGATAGGGACCGAACTGTCTCACGACGTTCTGAACCCAGCTCGCGTACCGCTTTAATGGGCGAACAGCCCAACCCTTGGGACCTACTTCAGCCCCAGGATGCGATGAGCCGACATCGAGGTGCCAAACCTCCCCGTCGATGTGGACTCTTGGGGGAGATAAGCCTGTTATCCCCAGGGTAGCTTTTATCCGTTGAGCGATGGCCCTTCCATTCGGTACCACCGGATCACTAAGTCCGACTTTCGTCCCTGCTCGACTTGTAGGTCTCGCAGTCAAGCTCCCTTATGCCTTTGCACTCTGCGAATGATTTCCAACCATTCTGAGGGAACCTTTAAACGCCTCCGTTACATTTTAGGAGGCGACCGCCCCAGTCAAACTGCCCACCTGACACTGTCCCCATACCGGATTACGGTACCAGGTTAGAACTCCGATACGATCAGGGTGGTATCCCAACGGCGCCTCCACCCAAGCTGGCGCTCAGGCTTCAAAGGCTCCCACCTATCCTGTACAGATCGTACCAAAGTCCAATATCAAGCTGCAGTAAAGCTCCATGGGGTCTTTCCGTCTTGTCGCGGGTAACCTGCATCTTCACAGGTATTAAAATTTCACCGGATCTCTCGTTGAGACAGCGCCCAAGTCGTTACGCCATTCGTGCGGGTCAGAATTTACCTGACAAGGAATTTCGCTACCTTAGGACCGTTATAGTTACGGCCGCCGTTTACTGGGGCTTCAATTCATAGCTTCGGAACCGAGGTCCCTAACCACTCCTCTTAACCTTCCAGCACCGGGCAGGCGTCAGCCCGTATACTTCGCCTTGCGGCTTCGCACAGACCTGTGTTTTTGCTAAACAGTCGCTTGGGCCTTTTCACTGCGGCCCCCTCGGGCTATTCACCCTACCGAGGCACCCCTTCTCCCGAAGTTACGGGGTCATTTTGCCGAGTTCCTTAACGAGAGTTCTTCCGCGCGCCTTAGAATTCTCTTCTCACCCACCTGTGTCGGTTTGCGGTACGGGCACCTTCGCCTGGCTAGAAGCTTTTCTTGGCAGTGTGAAATCATGACCTTCGGTACTTAAAATTTCCCTCCCCATCACAGCCCAGCCTTATGGTTAGCGGATTTGCCTACTAACCAGCCTCACTGCTTGGACGAGCATCCATCAGCTCGCGTCACTATCCTTCTGCGTCACTCCATTGCTCATAACGGCTACGGTGGTACAGGAATTTCCACCTGTTGTCCATCGACTACGCCTTTCGGCCTCGCCTTAGGTCCCGACTTACCCTGAGCGGACGAGCCTTCCTCAGGAACCCTTAGGTTTTCGGCGGATCAGATTCTCACTGATCTTTTCGTTACTTATACCGGCATTCTCACTTGTATGCGCTCCACCTGTCCTTACGGTCAGAATTCAACGTACATACAACGCTCCCCTACCCATGCACATACGTGCAAGCCATAGCTTCGGTGGCGTGTTTAGCCCCGTTACATTTTCGGCGCAGAGTCACTCGACCAGTGAGCTATTACGCACTCTTTCAATGGTGGCTGCTTCTAAGCCAACATCCTGGTTGTCTGTGCAACTCCACATCCTTTCCCACTTAACACACACTTGGGGACCTTAGCTGATGGTCTGGGCTGTTTCCCTTTTGACAATGGATCTTAGCACTCACTGTCTGACTCCCGGATTTAAGTTTGTGGCATTCAGAGTTTGACTGGACTTGGTAACCCTTGGCGGGCCCCGCACCCAATCAGTGCTTTACCTCCACAACTCCACATCCGAGGCTAGCCCTAAAGCTATTTCGGGGAGAACCAGCTATCTCCGAGTTCGATTGGAATTTCTCCGCTACCCCCACCTCATCCCCGAATTTTTCAACATTCGTGGGTTCGGGCCTCCAGTGAGTGTTACCTCACCTTCACCCTGGACAGGGGTAGATCACACGGTTTCGGGTCTACGTCCACGTACTAAAGCGCCCTATTCAGACTCGCTTTCGCTGCGGCTCCGTCTTTTCGACTTAACCTCGCACGGGAACGTAACTCGCCGGTTCATTCTACAAAAGGCACGCCATCACCCATATAGAGGGCTCTGACTTTTTGTAAGCACACGGTTTCAGGTTCTTTTTCACTCCGCTTCCGCGGTGCTTTTCACCTTTCCCTCACGGTACTGCTTCACTATCGGTCACTAGGGAGTATTTAGCCTTGGCAGATGGTCCTGCCGGATTCCGACGGGGTTTCACGTGACCCGCCGTACTCAGGATACCTCTAGGCATACGTTCACTTTTGGCTACAGGGCTTTTACCTTCTATGCCGGACCTTTCCAGATCACTTCGCCTAACGAACTTTTGCCACAACGAGGTCCTACAACCCCAAGGAGCAAGCTCCTTGGTTTGGGCTATTCCGCTTTCGCTCGCCGCTACTGACGGAATCACTTTTGTTTTCTTTTCCTCCAGGTACTTAGATGTTTCAGTTCCCTGGGTCTGCCTCCAATGTAGCTATGTATTCACTACATGGTAACTGCGCATTACCACAGCTGGGTTCCCCCATTCGGACATCCCCGGATCAAAGCCTGCTTACGGCTCCCCGAGGCATTTCGTCGTTCGCCACGTCCTTCTTCGGCTCCTAGTGCCTAGGCATCCTCCGTGTGCTCTTTCTAGCTTAACCTAGAAAAAAACATTTAAAGATTGTTGTATAACCCGAAGGTTACACGACCTAAGTTCTTACTTTACGTTTTGTTTCGTTATCTAGTTTTCAAGGAACAATGTTGCAACCATTACATGCGCAAAGCGATGTTGGTTGTCAACTATTTTGAAAGGATTAACCTTTCAAAACTGAACACGAGTGAGTAAACGTTGTGTGCTTGCGCACTTGACTGGTCTTATCAAGACCGAGTCTCCATAGAAAGGAGGTGATCCAGCCGCACCTTCCGATACGGCTACCTTGTTACGACTTCACCCCAATCATCTACCCCACCTTCGGCGGCTGGCTCCCTTGCGGGTTACCCCACCGACTTCGGGTGTTGTAAACTCTCGTGGTGTGACGGGCGGTGTGTACAAGACCCGGGAACGTATTCACCGCGGCATGCTGATCCGCGATTACTAGCAATTCCGACTTCATGCAGGCGAGTTGCAGCCTGCAATCCGAACTGAGATCGGCTTATAAGGATTGGCTCCACCTCGCGGCTTCGCTTCCCGTTGTACCGACCATTGTAGTACGTGTGTAGCCCAGGTCATAAGGGGCATGATGATTTGACGTCATCCCCACCTTCCTCCGGTTTGTCACCGGCAGTCATCTTAGAGTGCCCACCCGAAGTGCTGGCAACTAAGATCAAGGGTTGCGCTCGTTGCGGGACTTAACCCAACATCTCACGACACGAGCTGACGACAACCATGCACCACCTGTCTCCAATGCTCCGAAGAGGGCACCTATCTCTAGGTGTTACATCGGGATGTCAAGACCTGGTAAGGTTCTTCGCGTTGCTTCGAATTAAACCACATACTCCACTGCTTGTGCGGGTCCCCGTCAATTCCTTTGAGTTTCACTCTTGCGAGCGTACTCCCCAGGCGGCATACTTACTGTGTTAACTTCGGCACCGAGGAATCGAATCCCCAACACCTAGTATGCATCGTTTACGGCGTGGACTACCAGGGTATCTAATCCTGTTTGCTCCCCACGCTTTCGCGCCTCAGCGTCAGTTATAGGCCAGAAAGTCGCCTTCGCCACTGGTGTTCCTCCACATCTCTACGCATTTCACCGCTACACGTGGAATTCCACTTTCCTCTCCTACACTCAAGTTAACCAGTTTTGGATGCGAACCGGGGTTGAGCCCCGGGCTTAAACACCCAACTTAATTAACCGCCTGCGCGCGCTTTACGCCCAATAATTCCGGACAACGCTTGCCCCCTACGTATTACCGCGGCTGCTGGCACGTAGTTAGCCGGGGCTTTCTTCTCCTATACCGTCACACAAAGCGCAGTTACTCGCCTTGCTGTTCGTCTAGGGCAACAGAGCTTTACGATCCGAAAACCTTCATCACTCACGCGGCGTTGCTCCGTCAGACTTGCGTCCATTGCGGAAGATTCCCTACTGCTGCCTCCCGTAGGAGTCTGGGCCGTGTCTCAGTCCCAGTGTGGCCGTTCACCCTCTCAGGTCGGCTACGCATCGTCGCCTTGGTGAGCCGTTACCTCACCAACTAGCTAATGCGCCGCAGGCCCATCTATAAGCCACAGATTGCTCCGTGTTTCATGATTCTCTCATGCGAGAAAACCAGTTATCCGGTCTTAGCTATCGTTTCCGATAGTTATCCCAGTCTTATAGGCAGGTTGCCTACGTGTTACTCACCCGTCCGCCGCTAAGCACCGAAGTGCTCCGCTCGACTTGCATGTATTAGGCACGCCGCCAGCGTTCGTCCTGAGCCAGGATCAAACTCTCCATAATAGAAAAGCTGAATAGCTCATTGACTTGCTAGCGAGATTTTACAATCTCATTTATAGTCGATTACTCGACTGTGCTCACTCACTCGTTGTTCAGTTTTCAAAGATCAATTTCTTTCTTTTTCTTCGTCGTCCGTTTAGCGGCGACTTTTATAATATATCACATTCGGGCTATTCGATGCAAGCTTTTTTTATTTTTCTTTTTTCTTGCTTTGCTTGCAGCCTTGTACCGCTTTAGCTTTTCGTGTGAGCCGTTTTTAGCGGCGAGAGTTAATTTATCATAGAAACGCATTTAAAGTCAAGCAATAAATTAAAAATAAAAAAAGAACCAGATAACCATCTGATTCTCCTTGGATTTTACCGATTATACGCTCGTATATCGCAGCTCAATCTCTGAAGTTTCCTCATCGATGAGAACAGCAACTTCTTTGATCAAACCTTTTTTGACGAGCTTATTCAGCAATAAAGGAAGTTCTGTTTTAATTTCAATTAATTGACCATGCTGTTGAAGTTCATCTGAGCTGAACGCCTTATCATTTTCTCTGAGGATTTGGATAAACGCCTCGCAGCATCTCTCCATTTTTGACATAACCGAAAATTCACAGGCCAACAAAACGAGCTGAACCCGCTGCTTCAATGTCTCTTTGCTCATTGTCAATTCCTCATAAAGTTTGTACACCCCTGGATTTATTGCACGAATCTGCCTCCATACCGTAATTTCCGGGTGGTAGCCATCCTCAATGATGACAATACGAGCCCAATGATGCAGGGCTTCCAAAATATTATTATAAGCATCAAGCAAGTGCTCATCTAGGATATATTCCTTGCTCTGAAGATATTTACGCAGAAAAAGAGAGAACTCGACAAGCAATTTATGTTCACGCAGGTCAGCCGGAAATTCAAGTATGCGATGGCGCAGTCCTTCTAAATACGTATTCTGATCCAGAAGTATCTCCCCTTTTAGCAGCCAATGAAGGATATTTCGGTTGTGACCTTGGCGTACCCATTGTTCAATGGAGGAGGGATCTACCCACCTTTCTTGTATCCGAGAATCGTCTCTTATATAATTAGTAGTATGATTGTTCAGGCTCAGGTCGTTCGTTACGATAAGCAGAAGTATATCAAAGCCATCTGTAAGTGAGGGAAGTTGCTTAGGATTATCAACCGCCATGACACTAATGATCCGACTGTCATTTCGGAACTTAAGCAAAAACTGCTCTTTATCAATTCCCATGGGTGTCCAAAGCTCCTGTCTCCAATTGTTTATATCTTATTTCTACAATGCAAGAGGAGTTTCCTGCTGAATTCTGTGACAAATCATACAAAACTGATAGCTAAATTATGGGGGGAACAACACGTGCGCTTCAGATCAAGTAAAGTTAATGAATTTCGCTTGTGGGGTCTTGCTTTAACAATGGGCGGCATGCTGCTAATGATTATAGGTTTAGCGGGGGTCGTCTTTGACTGGGGAAAAGCAGGCCGAATAGTTGCTGTCATCTTCATGATCATCGGGATGGTCTCCATGCTGGTCAGTATGGGTATCTACTTCTGGGCCGGCATGCTTTCTACTTCGGCAATTGCGCTTGACTGCCCGGAGTGCGGAAGAAGAACTAAAATGCTAGGAAAAACAGACCGCTGCATGTTCTGTAAAACAATTCTCACCGTTGATCCTCAGTACCAGTCTACTGCTGAGAATGAAACTGCGGCAGCGCAAGCAATCCCGCTTGAGCCAAACAGAGATCATGAGCACAAGCCTCATTGATGCTCCAAAATAA
Organism: Paenibacillus sp. P36; assembly: GCF_045866505.1. Taxonomy (NCBI): domain Bacteria; kingdom Bacillati; phylum Bacillota; class Bacilli; order Caryophanales; family Paenibacillaceae; genus Paenibacillus; species Paenibacillus sp. P36. Next base: position 1,299,029 of record NZ_AP038372.1, on the reverse strand, counting down.
CAAAAAGCCGATCCCTTGTATAGGGGATCGGCTTTTCTTATGGTGATGCAGGAACCAAACCATCCTGGATGACTTTCCACATCGGTGACTGCTCAAAGCCTCTTCTCCACGTGGCCACTCCAGCCAGATCATACTTCTTGACGAGATCAAGCCGTGACTTCATCGAGGTTTCGTCTTCCAACCAGATGCGAATGAGCTTCTCGCCGTCTTTGTACTCCACATAATTCTGGCCAGTATCCGGCAAATAGGTCGGCGTTAGTTTTTTATCTTTTATAATAGCTGCGGCAGCTTCCATGGTTAATGTTTTGGAAGTGGCCGTTAACTTGCCATTTTTCATTTCTTCCGTCCATTGACGTGTATAAAAAGGCACGCCTAAGACCAACTTAGAAGGTGGAACCTTATCCACATTGAGTATCTGTTTTACGGAGCTTTCCGTCCAAGGCAAAGAGGATACGGAGCCGGATTTGGGACTGGTCGCCCAATACTCGTCATAGGCCATTACCATCATATAATCAACTACCTCGGCGAGCGCAGTCCGGTCGTAAAACATCGACCACATCTCATTGGTTGATTTGGGCGTTACATCAATGGACACTGCCAAACCTTGTTCATGCATAAAAGGAGTCATTTCACGGACAAATTGGACGAGGTTTTCTTTATCTTTGAGATACACATTTTCGAAATCAATGTTGAAGCCCTGAAGTTTGTACGTTTGAGCAAAGCCTAGCAATTGTTTAATGATTTTCATTCGGCTATCGTAGGTCGATAGGGCTTTATTCGTCACATCAGGATCAAAGCCGTTGCTGAATAGCGCCCAAACCTGATAATTTCGGGTTTGCGCCCATTTGACATAAGAGGCATCGGCCAGGTTCTTCAAGCGCCCTTCGCCATCCGAGATCGAGAACCAAGTCGGACTAACAACCTGCAGACCAGGCATATCACCTATCTTGGTTGTATCGGGATTTTTGCTAATGACATGTTCCCATGTCAGGTTTAACTTACCCGCAGGCGGCTTCCATGGCACGTAAGAGGATGTATCTTCCTGAACGGGAATGGTTTCATCATGATCAATCTGAATGTCCGTTTTACGCACATATCCAATCGGTCCGCTTGCCTGCTGAACGCGATACCATTCTTCCTCTTCCCCGAGCAGTATGACCTGCTCTCCTCCGGCAATACTTGATACGATAGGTGCTTTAATCGAGGCAAAAGTGCGCAGCTGCGCGGCTTCAGCGACCGTGCGTTTTCCCCATTTGAGGGTTTCGCCTTTTTTAAATAAAAGAACGGCGCCCGTCTGATCTGACTCTCTGATTTCAAAAGGGTACAGTTGGCGCAGCGGCTCTATCGGCACATAGATGTCGCTCCCTTTCTTCTCTACGGGAAAAGACAATGTGATCGGTTTCTCGTTCATCAACGCTGAAAGTTCCGTTGTCTTCAAACGCAGTACTTTATCTTTGGTTGTGATGATCACGGAATCGCTGCTTTTTTCATATAGAATAGAAGGGTCGATCCACTCTTGAATGAGCTCCAACGGAAGCTTCAGCCCCTCTTTTTCACCAATTGCGCTTAACTTATAATAATTCCCTTGATAAAAGATCGGCTTGCTTAATTCGTGATATTCGGTTTCGACTTTCGTACGATTCGGAGCGAACTGCTGCCATAGAAATGAAGCCGCACCTGCGGCGAACATCCCGATAATAAGTGAACTGATCAGTAGGATTTTCTTCGACGATCTTCTGCGCTGCTGCAAGATTTCACTTCCTTATATGCGATATAAAAAGAAAAAAACGCTCTCTTACCCTCTCCATCAACAAGAAGGTATGATCACGTTTCATTATACAACATAGGAACAGGTAATGAGGAATTCTGCGAAAGTTAATGCTTAGTAACCCCTGTGCAATCCGGGCAGACGCCATAAACCTCTAACCGGTAGCCGCCAACCTGAAAGCCTGTTTGCCCGGCAGCAGTTGTCTCAATATCATGAAGAGGCGGGTATTCAAAGTCTGCAATCTTGCCGCAAACTTCGCAAACCGCATGGTAATGGTCTGTCATATCCGCATCAAAGCGACTCGAGCTATCTCCATAAGTCAGTTCCCGAACGAGTCCCGATTCAATAAAAACTTTAAGATTATTGTAAACAGTCGCTACGCTCATGTTAGGAAATTTGGATTCTAAGGACTTATAAATATCATCTGCTGTCGGATGCGTCATGGAGTCCAGCAAATAGGATAAAATCGCATGACGCTGAGGCGTCATTCGAACACCTGTTGTTTTCAATTTAGCTAATGCTTGTTCTAATTGTGCTGCCATGTTACACACCACCCGCTGTTAGTCAATAAAACCTTACATAATATTGTACGTGTGGTCATTCCCTTTTGTCAATGATGGTTATGCGGTTTAGCCAACTTGTCAGTGCTTATTTTTACGGGAATCAATCACATACAGAGCTAAACCTCCAAGAACGAGGGCAATCGAACCTACATAAGAGCCCATGAAGTCGAAGAGTCCCGTAACCCACCGCGGCTTATTGCTGAGAAGGAAAAAGAGTACGCCGGCAACGACAAGCAGTACGCCCATGTTAGTGCCTTTGATCAGCTTCTGTAAAGGATCTTGAAACTCATGGTCATAGGAACCTGCAAACTCGCCAAGTTCATTGCGCCGGTTCACATAATCCGTAATTTGAAGCGCATCAAAAAGATTGTAGAAGTAGATCACAGGGATGAACAAGGCAAAAAGGGTAACGGCGGGAACGCTTGTATTATGCTGAGAAGCTAACGATGTAATGATGAAAATATCAAGGATCAGCAGCATCATCAGGAATACGCCGCGCTGCATGAGACCCAAGTAGAAATGCCCAGTACCTGGGAAGATAGAAGATAACACACCTGCAACCCATTTGCGCTTCCTGGGAATCGGATAATAAGGTGCATAGTTTGGATAAGAGGAGTCGGTTGAATACGGGGGAATATGCGAGCCGTCTTTGGGTATAGCCATGTAAAAGGCCTCCGTTCTTCTGGTCATAATAACTCAGATAAATGTTGGATATACGAAGTAATTTGAATAATGCCTACATCGATGTTCATGATTTTATGAATAATTCCGAGCTGAAACAGGAGAATGGTTGCTGCGGTTGCAACAAGACCGTTGACCCATGCTTTTCGCCGGTATGCCTGCCAATTGGATTGCGGCACCGTGATCTCGTCAGCTTGGACAGCGCGCATGATGCGATCCGTCAACAAGGGGCTTGGTTCGTTAAGCGGCATCTCATCTAGCAGCTTATTTAGGTACTGCGTGAGCCGGATGTCTTCTTGTTGCTTGGGATTCATGCGGATTCACCTCCAACCATTTTTCTTTGAGCATCGCTTTTCCCCGGTATAATCTCGTTTCGAGCGTTTTGACTGGCAACCCGGTCGCCTCGGACATCTCCTGGTAAGAAAGCTGCTTATAATGATACAGATACATAATAAGCCTGTACTTGTCCGGAAGTTCGGACAACAGCCCTTGCATCTGCTCCTGCTCATCCTTGAGCAGAGCCCTTTCTTCCGGTTGTTCCTTGCTGTCCGAGAACCAGCCCTTCATTTTATCAAGCAAAGCTTCATAGGGCTTACGCTTCTGTGAACGCCGATAATCGGTTACGATATTTGTCGTCATGCGATAGAGCCAAGTCGTAAACTTCGACTCTCCGCGAAAATGCGATAAGGTTCGAAACAGCTTGACGAATACGTCCTGGGTCAAGTCTTCGGCAGTTTCCTTATGTCCAACCATGCGGTATACAAGTGTGTAAATATAACTTTTGTGTCGTTCTACCAGCACACGATAAGCATCGGAATGACCTTGACGGACCCGGTCGATCAGCTGCTCATCCGTCAAATTGTCCATGCCTTGCCTCCCCCTTCCGTAACTCGTCTTATAACCTTAGACGCTCTCCGTGGGAGAACCCCTTCAACTTTTTCCTTTTTCCATCGTTACGCCACTGACGCCTTCTATCTGATTAATTCCTTCAAGCACGGAGACGATGATAGACGGCTTAGGTATTGTAACATGAAACGTTATCTGAACCTGATTCGGCTTGTCCTCGTTTTCTTGTTCTTCCAATGTAATTTTGCGAATATCAACTTTCTGTTTCCCTAAAAGGGTAGTAATCACGCCGAGCGTTCCCGGTTGATCAATAGCCTGAATTTTGAGAATGCGAACTTTTTTCCCGTTAAAAAATTTTTGCTCTACTTTGTTCAAAATCCATAAGGATATTAACACCATAAAGCAAGCCAAGACAGCTGGATAGTAAAAGCCCGCCCCTACGGCAAGACCAATCCCAGCCACTACCCAGAGGGAGGCGGCCGTCGTAAGCCCTGTAATGGACCTTCCGTTAAAAATAATCGTTCCAGCCCCCAAGAACCCGATACCGCTGATGACCTGCGCCGCCAAACGCGACGGATCTAAGCGAACGTTCACCTCATTCACAAAAGCGCTGAATCCATACATGGAAAGCAGCATGACTAAAGCGGAGCCTACACAGACCAAAATATGCGTGCGAAGCCCTGCAGCATGGGAGCTAACCTCCCGCTCAAAGCCGATTAAGCCGCCAAGAAATAGCGCCAAGACTAACCGTATGGTGATATGAACTTGATCAATAACCCATGGATTGCTCACGATGTGATCGCCTCCCTATTTTTCCCTGATGAGCCCTGGTCGCTCAAAGGTCGTTAGTGATACGCCCGGAGGAACTGTGAATACCCGCTTCACTGTAAAACCAAAACTTTGATAAAGCTGGGTAGCCGGCAGGTTTGCCGTACCTGTTGAGACAATAAAAAGCTGCACACCATTATTTTCTTGTTTCTGTAGTATATGTTCCAAAAGCGCTCTAGCAATACCGCGCCTAAAAAAATGAGGATGAACCATCATCCGGCAGATCGTGACGACACAACCTTCCCGGGAGTAGGAAATCGCGCCAACCAACTTACGTTCGTTCTCTTCCTGCACGTAATAGCCATAGAACGTCTCCTCAGCCTCGCGTATAGACTGAATGCCGTCCTTAAGCGGAGGAATGTCTTCGAAGCCAATCAACTCAGCTTCAACGCGATAGGAGGCGATTTGAAGCGCTAACAGATGCAGGATTTCCTCATTCGTATGCAGTGGAAGAGATTCAATAGACATGCGGAAGCCTCCTTCAAATAAAAAAGTGGTGTCCATAAGGATCACCACTTTACTGTATCATTTGCTGTTCAGGCACTCCAGAATTAATTTGTTAACCAGTCCTGGATTTGCTTTGCCTTTGGTTTCTTTCATGACTTGGCCGACCAAGAAGCCGACGGCTTTCTCTTTACCCGCTTTGAAATCGGCAACCGATTGCGGGCTATTGTTTACAACCTGCTCGACAACAGCTTTGATCGCGCCTTCGTCACTGATTTGAACGAGTCCTTGCTCTTCCACAATCTTCTGTGGTTCTTTACCGGATTCGATCATTTCTTTAAAGACCGTTTTGGCGATCTTGTTGGAGATGGTGCCTTTTTCGATCAGGCCGATCATTTCACCTAGACCCTTGCCCGTCACTTTGACATCCGCAAGTTCAAGATTGTTCGCATTCAAATAACCGAGCAGATCGCCCATAATCCAGTTGGAAACTGCTTTGGCATCCTGCGTATAGTTAAGGCTCTCCTCAAAGAAGTTAGCCAGCTTCATAGAAGACGTGATGACTTCCGCATCGTAGTTCGGCAAGCCAAACTGGCTGCTGTACCTAGCTTTGCGAGCATCCGGCAGCTCAGGGATCGTAGCTTTGACGGCTGCTTTCCAAGCATCATCGATATAAAGGCTCACGAGATCCGGATCCGGGAAGTAGCGGTAGTCATGCGCATCTTCTTTGCCGCGCATCGAAAGCGTCTTGCCCTGCCCGTCATCCCAGCGACGTGTTTCCTGCTCGACTTCACCGCCGCTGCGTAGAATGTCCGCTTGACGATATTCCTCGTACTCCAGTCCTTTCAGGACGCCACGGAACGAGTTCATGTTCTTCAGCTCGGCTCTCGTGCCGAACTTCTCCTGTCCGAATGGACGCAAGGAGATGTTCGCGTCACAGCGCATCGAGCCTTCCTCCATTTTCACGTCGGACACGTCGCAGTAGATCATGATGGCTCTTAGTTTCTCAAGGTAAGCGCGAGCTTCCTCCGGTGAGCGCAGATCAGGCTCCGAAACGATTTCGATGAGCGGCGTTCCGGCACGGTTCAAGTCAACGAGCGAGGCATATCCGCCATCCACGTGCGTCAGCTTGCCCGCATCTTCCTCCAAATGCACACGCGTCACGCCAATGCGTTTGGTCTCGCCATTCACTTCAATATCGACCCAACCGTTCAAACCGATCGGCTGATCGTATTGCGAGGTTTGGTACGCATCGGGAGAATCCGGGTAAAAATAGTTTTTACGGTCAAATTTGCTGTGCGTGGAAATGGTGCAATTCAGCGCCATTGCCGCTTTCATCGCATATTCCACTGCTTGGCGGTTCAGCACGGGCAATACGCCCGGGTGTCCTAAACAAACAGGACATGTATTCGTATTCGGAGGTGCACCGAATGAGGTTGCACATCCGCAAAATATTTTGGATGCGGTATGAAGCTCTACGTGAACCTCGAGACCGACGACCGTTTCAAATTGGGTATCTGTTGCCGACAAAATAAATGCCTCCTTCGTTACTCATGAACTATGAACTACAATTGCGGGCGCTGCTTATGGTGATCTGTATGCTGCTCAAAAGCGTGAGCTACACGCAATAGAGTAGCTTCATCCAGCGCTTTGCCGATGACTTGCAAGCCAACCGGAAGTTCATTCACGAATCCGCAAGGTACGCTAATCGCAGGAATACCCGCCAAGCTGACCGGAATGGTCATGATATCGTTCAGATACATCGTGAGCGGATCGTTGCTTTGCTCGCCAATTTTGAAGGCAGGCGTCGGCGCCGTCGGCCCGATGATGATATCGTATTTCTCAAACACTTGATCAAAATCTTGTTTGATCAATGTGCGAACTTGTTGTGCTTTCAGATAGTAAGCATCATAGTAACCCGAACTTAAGGCATAAGTTCCAAGCATGATCCGGCGTTTAACCTCAGGGCCAAAGCCTTCGCTGCGGGAGAGATGATACAAGTCAAGCAGATTGTTGGCGTTGTCGGAACGGACGCCATAACGAATCCCGTCAAAACGCGCAAGGTTCGACGAGGCTTCAGAAGAAGCCAGCAGATAGTAGGTCGCAACCGCATATTCGGAATGCGGCAGGGATACTTCTTCCCATACGGCGCCTAAGCCTTCAAGTACTTTAAGTGCTTCAAGCACTTTCTCTTTCACGGCAGGGTCAATCCCGTTGCCCATGTATTCTTTCGGTACACCGATGCGCAGACCTTTGACATCTCCGGTCAGTGCGCTGAGGTAGTCAGGGATGTCCACTTTCGCAGAAGTGGAGTCCTTCGCATCATAACCTGCGATAGCTTGCAGCAGGTAGGCGGAGTCTTCGACGTTCTTCGTCAGCGGCCCGATCTGGTCGAGCGAAGACGCGAACGCGACAAGACCATAGCGGGACACAAGGCCGTACGTCGGCTTCAGTCCGACGATACCGCAGTAAGCAGCCGGCTGGCGAATCGAGCCGCCGGTGTCGGAGCCCAGCGAGAAATACACCTCGCCTGCAGCTACGGCAGCAGCAGAGCCACCGCTGGAGCCCCCAGGCACATAATCCGTGTTCCACGGATTATGGGTTGGGTGGTAGGCGGAATTCTCGTTGGAACCGCCCATCGCGAACTCATCCATGTTCAGCTTGCCGATGGTAACCGTCTGCGCCTCTTTCAGCTTGCTGACAACGGTCGCATCATAGATCGGATTGTAGTTCGACAAGAACTTACTAGCACAGGTCGTTCTCAGACCTTCGGTGACCATATTATCTTTGATCCCGATGGGAAGGCCGAATAAATCGCTACGCGCTTGACCGCTTGCGAGCTGCTCGTCCAATTTGGCCGCAGCTTGTCTTGCATTCTCTTCATCCAATGTAAGGAAAGCGCGAACTTTGCTTTCCACTTGCCCAATTCTTGTATAGGATTGATCCACGAGATCGGCAACGGTAATCTCTTTGCCTTGAAGCTTCGCGTGAATTTGTTGTAGGTTTAGATCAAACAAAGACAACGACAGGCACTCCCTTTCATATGGTTCTCTATTCTAAAACAGCCGGAACTTTAAATTGCCCGTCTTCTTGATCGGGAGCATTCGCCATGACCTTCTCAATCGGCAGCGACGGCGTAACAACATCTTCCCGCATCACATTCACTAACGGCATAGCATGGCTCGTCGGAGCTATACCTTCGGTATTCAACCCGTTCAACTGCTCCGCATATTTTAAAATGGCATTAAGCTGTCCGGTAAATAGTTCTTTCTCATTCTCGCTTAAATCGAGTCTAGCCAACTTCGCGACATGATCGACATCTTTTCTGGTAATGCTCAAGTTCTCTACACCCCTTTGAATCAGCATTTAGTCATTCTTTTCATTATATCCCAGATAATTTGTGAACTCAATCCAGAAAAAACCACAGTCCCTATGCAGATCAAGTTCCGAAGAACCTCTGCGACTAAAGGAGTGTGGTTAGTTTGGGCAATTGATTTTATTGGATAAATCCTGTGTCCATGGCCTTCGCTTTTTCATTTAGTACGTAATACTTCAGTTTGGCTGCGGCTAGTAGTGTTTCATTTTGATCTACTTTTATCTGAAACTTGTTCAAATCATGCTTGGAGATAACACCTGCCTCATAGCGGAACTTCATTTTTTTCATATCCGCTTGAACGTCAGTCAGATTCCGCTGATCCGTAAGGACTGCGGCATACGCATTTTTGGCATCGTTATAGGTAGATTGGATTTTTTTGGTCAGGTCGAGTTGCATTTGCTCATTCTTCTGACCATTGATCGCCACATTGACACCTAAATACGTTTCACCGTAAGTGTTCTGGGTCACCGTATGATCCGTTTCCCACACAGCTTCATCGATGTTATTAGCGGAAGATTTCATTTGATAAGAAGATTTCAATAAAGTCATCGTGTCCGTTTCTGCAATAGGCTGAACCGAAATACGTTCGATATCTTGGAGGATTAAATTTGGATCATAGGAAATTCCAATGTCCGTCGAAAGCTGCACAAGGCCCAGACGATAATTGTTCAACAAGATAGCGGTATCGTCCTTCTGTTTATTAATGGCTTTCTGCGCTGTCAGCACATCCTCCGAGGAGGCCAAACCTTGCTGTGAGAGCAGCGTTGCGCGCAGCAGCTCTTTCTCCATCACACCTTCGTATTCCTGCATAAAAGCGAGCTGTTTCTTTTGGCCAAGCAGCTGCACGTATTGCGCGATGGTCTGCAGGCGAATACCGGCTTTGGCTTCATCGGTTTGGAGCAGCGAGTTGCGCTGATCCGTTCCTAACTGATGCGCAGCTGTGTTCATTTGCGCCCGTTGAGCGGAAATGATCGCATTCATACCCCCGGCGAGAGCGCCCATGCCCTGCATTATTTGGTTCATCGCATTATTTTGCATCACGGTCCAAGCAATATCGGCAGGTTCTGTGAGATTCGGCAACATCGGATTCCCCGTATTGGTAACCTCCTCAGGTGTGCTAGGCAAGTGACCTGGCGCAAAAGACGCCGAGCTCATGTTATCCATTTGCTGCTCAAGATCGGACTTTTTGCTGCCTTGGGCGGCATATTTAAGCGCTAGCAGAGAGAGGTTATGGGAATCTTTCAGCGCTTTATCCAACACATAGTCCAAATTAACGGAGGATACGGTCTCCAAAACGTCCTCGTTCACATAAACATTTTGATCGGGATCTAGTAATGAATCCGCGTAAACATACGCTGAGCTGGAAAGGAGTAACAGAGCTGCTGAGAGACTTATGAGCGTTTTTTTCAAAAAAATCGCTTCCTTCCTTGGGTAGTTAAGCAGTGAGTTTGGAGCTTGGCGGCAGCGCAGGTTGATTAACGGACGTTTTCTTCTTGGAAAATACAACAAATCGCGTTAACAGCATGGCGATGAAATAGGTCAAAGCTCCGGTTAGAATCAGTGCAACGCAATCATGCGAAATAACGGAAAAATCGTTCCCCTTCACGAATACGTTGCGCACGCCGTCCAAGAAATACGTAAGTGGCAGCATGTGACCGAACACCTGCAGAGCTTTTGGCATTGCCTCGAACGGCCACGTGAAACCTGAAAGCATAAAGGATGGCACAGCAATAAGCATCGCCGTTTGTGTAGCCCCAAGTTGATTGCCGGAAAACAAACTGATGAGATAGCCGATCCCGCTGACTGCAAAGGTAAAACTAAGAATAATAGCCAAACCTACAAGCAAGCTTCCGCCCATTGGAGCGCCAAAAGCATACAAAGCAATGACGAAGGTGACGGATGTATTAAAAAGATTAATTAAGAAATACGGAGCTGTCTTCGCATACGCAATGCGCCATGGATTTCTTTTCCAAGCCTCAAAACGCTGCCATGTACCCGCATCTTTCTCCCTGGTAATCGTTAGGGCAATACCGAGAAATAACACTTGCTGCAAAATAGCCCCGACAAGACCGTAGAGCATAAAATCGCTATAGTTAAATGTTGAGTTATACATAATCCGATACCGGTAAGGAATCGGTGATAGAGTGTTCATGACCTGCTCGTTTTGGAGTCCCTGCTGCAGCTGAAGCTTTTTCTGAGAGTATCCCATGCTGAATGTCGTGATCACTTCGTTCGCGCCTTTGGTCGCCGAATTCGAAATCATCATGTTGCTGCCGTCGATTAGCGTGAGAATTGGCAGCGTTTCGCCATGTTTCAGCTTCGCCTCAAAATTCGAAGGAATAACTAATCCTACTTTCGCTTCCCCCGTCTCCAGTGCACGCTTGACGTCCTCTTCCGAGTGATATTCCTTCGTAATCTCAAACGATTCACTCTGCTCAAAAGCTTGAATGACCTGACGGCTGAGCGGACTTTGGTCCTCATCTATCACGACTGTCGCCATTTCCGTAACTTTGTGATGGACATAAATCGATCCGAAAAGCACGGTATACATGACCGGAACGAAGAACAAGATCAGAAAAAGACGCCGGTCCTTCAGAATGTGCATCCATTCTTCCGTTATCAGCTTGCCAATCCGAAGATCCATCTCTTTCATCATCCTTCCGTTTTACCATTCCACTGCAAGGTCATGCCAGTTGTGGCTGTGTCCGGCAAGGTGCTCAGCTCGATTTTGATCCCAAAGGAGCGGATATCCGTCTCACCTGAGGTTTGTGTTGCTTTTTTGATGGCAAAATCAGGCGCTGCCGCCACAGATATAACGGTACCTACAACATTCTCGCCCGTCGATAACATGGTCATGCTGATTTTGTTTCCCGCCTTGAGTCCTGTAATCGCCGTCTCCGGCAAGTAAAACTTAGCCCAGCGCTGCTCCGTAGACTCCATCGAAAAAACAGGAAAGCCAGAGCCAACAATCTCGCCAACTTGGGCGGATTGATACAAGACTACACCATCCGTCGGAGCAAGCAGCTCGGTATAGCTCAAATAGGTCTCGGCTTCCAGCTGCGCGGCTTGAGCTTGCTGCTCGCCGGACTGCGCGGATTTGACCGCGCCTTGGGCTTGCTGCACGGCGGCTTCTGCCGCTGCGACATCGCCTTGTCGCACCTGCACCGTCCCGCGGTTAGCTTCAGCGAGCTTCAAGGATGCTTGCGCCTGCTCCAGCAAAGCTTCCGCTCCGCGAATCTCTTCCTCCCGCGGGCCTTGGTTCGCCATGTTCAGCTGCTGCTGAGCCAAATCTCGCTTGGTTTTCGCTTCCTCGAAGCTGACCTTCACTTTGTCTACGTCCGCTTGCGAGACAAGTCCTTGCTCCAGCATCGCAGTCATCCGATTCAAATTCTGCTCGGCAATCGTGTACACTTCCGAAGCCGCTTGGAATTGAATCTCGGCCTGCTTCTTCTCCTCAGGGCGCGCGCCGTTCTTCAGCGCATCCACCTTCGCTTGGGCAGCGTTAACCGCAGCCTGGGCTTGTGCGACCTGCTGCTCAGCCGTGTCCGCTGTTACGTTCACGCCCGCGATGCCCTGCTGCTTCTTCGCTACCGCGGTAGCCGTTGCGCCTTGCGCTTCGGCAATTTTGCCTTGCGCCAGCGCGACGGCCGCTTTGGCCTGTGCGACCTTCGCTTCGATCTCAGCGCTCTGCAGACGGGCGAGCACCTGCCCTTTTTTCACCGCTTCCCCTTCCTTCACAAGGACCTCAGTGACTCTGCCGCCTACTTTAAAACTGGCGCTCACTTCGTTTGTTTCTATATAAGCTGTAGGATGTACTTGATTCACAGCATCCGTTTGACTCCTAGCTGATTTCGCCGTTAGCAGAAAGGCACTTGTGCCGATAACAACCGCCATCACGGAATAAACCATTGGTCGAATAAAACGCATAAAAAAATCCCTCCACCAAAATACTAAAATAAAAAATTAATCATTAATGAAATTGCCAAAGTAGATCTGCAAAAGCTTGAGAATCCGCTCATCGGTCAGAGGCTCATTCTGCTTTTCCCAATCGAACACTAAAGCAACATACAGCTTAAATAAGATAAAAGCCGTCATTTTCGGCTCGCAATTTTTCATTGAACCATTATGTATCGCACGTTCAATATGTTCAGAGATAAACTGAACGACCTCCGTCTCAATACTGGCCATCGCTTCGATCGTAACCGGGCTGCCAAATTGCTGCACCTCGTGGGATAGTTGAATGAGCAGCTCATGCTCTTTGCGGAAAACGAGAATCTCATACAACGCTCCATGAATCTTCTCGAAGGGCGTTGCCCCTTCCGTGATCGCTTTCGCGGCGACTGATTTCATCTCCGTGATTAAGGACTGAATAATGTCGTGCAGCAGCTCTTCTTTATTAGCAAAAAACGTATAAATCGTCGCCTTGCCTACACCGGCAATTTTGGCGATCTGATCCATCGTCGTGCCTTTGTACCCAAAAAGGGAAAAAGATTTCTTGGCAGATTCCATAATTAATTGTTTTTTGGCATCCATACGCTCACCTCAGAACTAAAATACTAAAACAGTTTTGTGTTCGGTTATTAATGTACCACCATTTACCGATTTTATCAATAACCTCTTAAGAAAAAGAAAAAACCCGCTGATTTAGCGGGTTTCTCACGATATGGTGTATTAAATCCAGGCTTTCAAGCCGATTTGTTTAATAAATTCTTCTCTGGACTGCACTTCTTTGTCCCGTTCCTTTTCCGGCTCCGGACTTGCCTCGCCGTTCATCACTCTTCGGAACAGCTCTTCATTTTTTGTGGCCAGCGCAAAATCAATCAACGCTTCTTTCTCGACGCGAGCCGCTTCCTCATGAAGAAGCACTTCTTCCAACTCTATATCGATGGCTGGCACATAATAGTGTTTATTATCTTTGGGAACTCGAATGACGTAATCGAAAATATTATCGTTATTGCGGTCGTAAGCAATGATATATCCATATCCGCCAATCGGCAGGTTTTGTTCCAAACTATCCCCAATGACGATGACTCTCTCACCAAGTCGAAGCATCTGATTTTCCCCCTACCTCTATGAAGCTATTATTAAGCTATTCCTATTATCCTACTAAAAAAACTAGGTTGTGTCCAATTGAAACGTTTTGTTCATACTCCCTACACATTTCTAGGTTAAAATAGATGTGACTCTACAAATCTTATCTCTAAAGGAGCTGTACATATTGCTAAAACAATCACTAAACACCCTACGCTATGTTGGGAGGGCTGAAGGAATTTCCTTTCTGATTTTATTGGGCATTGCTATGCCGCTCAAATACGCACTCGACCTTCCGCAGGCCGTTAAGTTTGTGGGGATGGCACACGGGTTTCTCTTTGTGCTCTATCTGATCTCCATTGCTTGGGTCACATTAATGCATCGCTGGTCGATTTGGCGAGTGTTAGGGGCTTTCCTGGCTGCCTTCATTCCTTTTGGTCCTTTTATTCTGGAGCGCCGAATTGCGAAATAAAGAAAGGAACTGCTTTACTGAACAAGAATTACATAATAAATAAGTCAGAAAGATCAGGAGGCTATCATGCGTGGAAACGGGGACACCCCAGCAAAAGCACGACCTTCCCTAACGGAAGGCCCTATTGCCAAAACGTTAATATTATTTTCATTACCGATTCTATTAGGCAACGTGCTTCAGACACTTAACGGCTCTATCAATGCCGTATGGATCGGCAAATATCTCGGTGAAGGCGGCCTTGCGGCGACATCGAATGCCAACATCATTATGTTCTTTTTAATCAGCTCGATTTTCGGGTTTGCGATGGCTGCCGTTATTTTAATCGGTCAAAATCTCGGTGCGAAAAAAACGCACGATGCCAAGAAAGTCGTCGGCACCAGCACTGTTTTCTTTTTTATTCTTTCTATTCTTGTTGCCGCGTTCGGATTACTATTCTCCTCAACCATTCTAACTTGGATGAATACACCGCCGGATGTGAAGGACCTCGCGGTTGTCTATACACGGATTTTGTTTGCCGGCGTTCCTTTTATGTTTGGATTCAACTTGATCATGGCCATATTACGCGGCTCTGGTGATGCCAAAACGCCTTTTTATTTCTTGCTTTTATCCGCGATATTGGATGTCATCCTGAACCCACTCTTAATTGACGGGATCGGGCCTTTTCCGAAAATGGGCATTGCCGGCTCAGCGGTTGCCACCTTTATTGCGCAATTGATCAGCTTCGTGCTGCTCATTGTATATTTGTATCGCAAAAAGTATTTTCTGCGGATTACCAAAGAAGATCTCCCGCTCCTGCGCATCGATTGGATGATCATTCGCACCTTGATTCAAAAAGGGGTGCCCATGGGATTAAACATGGTCGTCGTTTCTATCAGCAATCTGTTGCTCGTTCATCTCGTAAATTCGTATGGATCTGAATCGACGGCTGCTTTTGGAGTCGCTATGCAAATCTCCAGCTATGTGCAAATGCCGGCGATGGCAATCGGCGGAGCCGTTACCTCCATGGCCGCACAGAACATCGGCGCAGGCTTATGGGGCCGAGTAAACCGGATTACATGGACCGGTGTAGCCGTCAATATTTTGATGACGGGCCTAATCGTCGTTGTGCTGACGTTGTTCAACCGGGAAGTCGTCTCGCTGTTCCTTCCGCCGGAAGGGGAAGCGATTGCGCTCGGGGTTCACATCAATAATTTAACGTTGTGGTCGTTTATTATTTTCGGCGTGTTTAATGTCGTGGCAGGCGTCGTTCGTTCTGCTGGCTCGGTGGTATTCCCGCTCGTAGTGGCGTTCATCGCACTGCTGCTGGTGCGAATCCCACTCGCCACGGTGCTCTCCCACAAATACGGCTTTGACGTGATTTGGTGGAGTTTCCCCGTCAGCTTCACTGTCGCTATGACGCTGAATGTGATTTACTATCAGCTCGGTAAATGGAGACAAGCTAGAATGATTCCGGCTAAGGCTTAGTATTCGAAAGAGACTATCCCAGGTCATCGCGGACCTTACGGGATAGTCTCTTTGCTATATTTTAAAGCTGCAGCAAATCTTTATGTACTTTCACAACGATTTTCTTGTTAGCACTAGCCTCCGTGATCAAGCAGTTCGGACGGTGAATATCCGAAGGGAAACATACTGCGAACATGCCTGGCGTCAACAATATGCCTGTCTCCAGCTGAGCAGGATCCGTTTCATAAAAAGCGACGTCATGCGTATCGAATTTGTTATCGATGATTTTGGCATCCGGATGCACTTTATAGAAACAAAGCTTCTCTTCGCCGCTGACAAGGAACTGAATATCCGTGTACACAATATGAGACTCCGGCAGTTGTTCCTCAGCAGGACGGGTAACAACTTCCTGTACATTAGCAAACATCAGATGGCCGTTGTCCCCTTCCAAATCGTATCTGCCAGCCTCCGCCTCGCCTAGATTACGGCTCAAAATGTAATCGATCCCCCGCCCGATCGCCGCGGGCCACAAATGACGCTCTTGTTCGAAATGCTTCAAATCACTAATAATCATTTGAACTCTCCTTTTCTATAACCTGAAATAGAGTAGAATGCCTATAAATACTATAGCCTATAACGAGAAAAAAGACTCGCTTTATACAAAGCGAATCTTTTGACTCTAGGGCTATTAGAACGTTTTTTGGTTTGCGCCTTCCCAATCGGCCAGGAACTTCTCGATACCCGCATCTGTAAGCGGATGTTTGCTCATGGACTCGATGACTTTGTAAGGCACTGTTGCGATATGTGACCCTGCAAGCGCGGCTTCAATCACGTGTGCGGAGTGACGAACGCTGGCAGCGATAATTTCGGATTTAATGTTATGCACTTGAAAGATTTGGCTGATTTCCTTAATCAGGTTCATCCCGACTTGGTTAATATCATCCAAACGTCCGATAAATGGTGATACGAAGGTTGCACCTGCACGAGCGGCTAACAAGGCTTGCGTCGAAGAGAAGATCAACGTCACATTCGTCGGAATGCCTAAAGCTCTGAAAGCACTAGTCGCTTGAAGACCATCAAGGGTCATTGGCAGCTTGATGACAATGTTCGGGCTAATTTTAGCCAATTTCTTGCCTTGCTCGACCATTTCGTCTGCTTTCAAGGAAACAACTTCCGCGCTAATTGGAACATCGCCTACGATAGATACGATTTCTTGTACCGTTTCGAAAAAGTCTCTGCCTTCTTTTGCAATAAGGGAAGGATTTGTCGTTACCCCTGCAACAACACCTAACGCGTGAGCTTTACGAATTTCTTCTACATTGGCTGTGTCGATAAACAATTTCATAGTGTATCCCTACCTTTTCTCCCGTTTTGGGTTAATCTTGGAAATACTTCTGTCTAATTTGTTGTACGATTGCTTCTGCGGTAAAACCATATTCACGAATTACGCGGTCTGCCTTCGCGGATGCTCCGAATTTCCGGATCCCCACGACAAAACCTTCGCCACCCGTAATCTCTTCCCATCCAGCAGGATATGCCATCTCAATGACGACATTAGCTTTCACTTTCGGATTAAGAACCGCCTGCTGCACGTCCAAAGATTGCTGCTCAAACAGCTCACGGCTTGGCATGGAAATGACATTTGCTCCAATACCATATTGCGCCAACTGCTTCTTCACGTCAAGTGCTAAGCTAACTTCAGAGCCTGTTGCAACGAGCTGAACATCAGGCACAGCTCCAGGAGCAGCTTCAGCCAATACGTAAGCGCCTTGACCAATATGAGCATAAGCAAGTTGATCCGTACCTGGCAGTACCGGCAAGTTCTGACGGGACAACGCGAAGACGAAAGGACCTTCTTGCGCTTGTAGGACATACTCCCAAGCCGCAGCCGTCTCATTCGCGTCCGCAGGACGGAACAACGTCAGATCCGGAATCATCCGCAAGGATGGGATCTGCTCGATCGGTTGGTGCGTCGGGCCGTCCTCACCGACGGCGATGCTGTCGTGCGTGAACACGTACGCAACAGGAAGCTTCATCAGCGCGGACAAGCGGATCGCGCCGCGCAAGTAATCGCTGAACACGAGGAACGTGCCGCCGAAGGCTCTTAATCCGCCATGCAGCAGCATGCCGTTCAGCGCTGCGCCCATGGCGAATTCCCGGACGCCGAACCAGAAGTTGCGGCCGCTGTAGTTCGCGGCGCTGAATGCCGCGTCGTCGTTCAGCATGGTGAAGTTGGAACTCGCCAGATCGGCGGAACCGCCGACGAGCTGAGGAACCCGCTTCGCCAGGCCGTTAAGCACTTTACCGGACGCCGTGCGCGTCGAGATCGCGCCGCTCTCCGGTGTAAAGCGCGGCACATCGGCGTTCCAATCCGCCGGAAGGCTGCCGCTGCTTGCGAGCTCGAATTGCTTGGCGAGCTCGGGATAAGCAGCCTGGTAGCTGTTCCACAGCTGCTCCCAGCTGTTTTGAGCCTTGGCGCCCAACGCTTTGTAGTGGGCGAAATGCTCGTACACTTCAGCGGGCACATAGAAATCCGGCTCCAGCGGCCAACCCAGAGCCTGCTTCGTCAGGAGCAGCTCTTCTTTGCCAAGCGGTGAGCCGTGCGTACCGCCGTGGCCGCCTTTGCCCGCTTTGTTCGGTGACCCGTAACCGATGGTTGTTTTGATCTCAATCAGCGTCGGGCGGCTGGTATCTGCCTTACCTTCTGCGATTGCCGCGGAAATCGCTTCGACATTATTCTGCTCTTCCACGCGCAAGTACTGCCAGCCATAAGATTCTATTCGTGTACGAACGTTCTCGGAGAACGACATGTTCAATTCACCGTCAAGTGAAATATCGTTAGAATCATAAAGCACGATTAGTTTACCCAATTTTAAGTGGCCTGCTAAGGATGCAGCCTCTGAGGAAACACCTTCCATCAGATCGCCGTCACCGCAAATGGCATACGTGTAATGATCGACAATCGGGAAGTTCGGCTTGTTATATACGGCAGCTTGATGGGCTTCAGCCATCGCCATACCGACAGCCATCGCCACACCTTGACCAAGTGGCCCGGTAGTCGCTTCTACACCAACCGTGTGACCGTATTCCGGATGTCCTGGTGTAAGGCTTCCCCATTGGCGGAATTCTTTGATATCATCTAATGTCAGGCCATAGCCACTCAAGTGTAGCAAGCTGTATAACAGCATGGAGCCGTGTCCCGCCGAAAGAACGAAGCGGTCGCGGTCTACCCATTTGGCATCGGCAGGATTATGTTTGAGGTGCTGTGTCCATAGGGCATAGGCCATCGGAGCGGCACCCATCGGCATGCCGGGATGACCCATTGCGGCTTTCTCGACAGCGTCAATCGTTAGTGTGCGAATGGCGTTGATGCTTAATTCTTCAATACCAACAGTTGTCTGTTTCAACAGTTTTCCCTCCATCTCTTTCTTTTGTGCTGCTGCATATCTCTATTATAAGGATAGTCAGAACATTAAAAAAATCGATAGTTTCGATACTTGCTATAGAAGGTGTCTATACGTTGCCCTCATGATCTTTTGTTAGCTGGATAAAAGCAAAAGGCGCGCCTACCTGCATATAAGCAGTTGAGCGCACCTCATCTTATAAACAAACGATCGCTTTAATCACCTTGGACTCTGGCTTGAGCCAAGTCTCAAACTGTCCGATCATATCCTCGAAGTCAGCGCGGTGTGTGATATAACTCTCGATGTCGATGACGCCATTACGCATCGCTTCACGTACAGTATCGAAATCTTCCATCGTCGCGTTGCGGCTGCCCATCAATGTCAGCTCCCGTTTGTGAAACTCGGGATCATGGAAGGTGATGTCCGCCTTCACAAGTCCAACATACACGAGCTTGCCGCTGTGCGCGACAAGTCCAAAGGCGTCCGTCATAGAACGTGCGTTCCCTGTCGCATCAAAAACAATTGTGGGCATATCGCCATTCGTGAGCTCAGCGAGCTGCTCCTTCGGCTGCTGCAGCGCATTCACGGTATGATCGACGCCTGCCCACTTGCGGCAAAACGCCAATCGCTCGTCATTAATATCCATGGCGATGACCTTAGCGCCAAATTGCTTCGCCAGGACCATGACGCCAAGTCCGATGGGTCCTGCGCCAATGACGAGCACCGTTTCACCGGCGCGAAGCCCGGATCTCCGCACGGCGTGAGCACCGATGCTAAGCGGCTCCAGCATAGCTGCTTCATCGAGCGTGAGCCCATCGGTTTTAATGAGATGGCTGGCAGGGACGGAAATCAGCTCTCTCATGCCTCCATCCGTATGTACGCCCAGTACTTTCATGTCGGTGCAGCAGTTCGTGTTCCCATGGCGGCAAGCAATACATGTCCCGCAGTGCAAATAGGGGACGATACTGACTTGGTCGCCGGCCTGCAAGCCCGTCACACCTTCACCAATTTCCTCTACATACCCGGAAAGTTCATGGCCCAATACGCGCGGATAACTGAAAAATGGCTGATTCCCTTTGTAGGCGTGCAAATCCGTCCCGCAGATCCCGATTCTTTTGATACGAACGATGGCTTCCCCCGCTCTCACTTCTGGCTCCTGCATCTCTACAAAATTAAACTGTTCAACCTGTTCACATACGATCGCTTTCAATGTGTTCCCTCCCTATACGTAGGTTTTCTCGTTATATTCAGGTCTTCCGCTAACCCAAGACTTATTGTGAATCGGCTTCAAAATGTCCAAAACTTCTTGCAGCAGCTCGATATCCATCGGCTCATCTGTCCATGCAATATTCTTGCTGATGTTCTCGGGACTCGCCGTGCTGATCAGCGTCGTAGGAATCCGCTCATTCGCAGTCGCATATTGCACCGCCAACTTGGCAATGTCCAAACCTCTGCTCGCGCAGAATTCCGCCGCCTCCTTACAGATCCTTCGAATATCAGCTGGCGCCGGATGCCAATCTGCAGCAGGTCTAGTACTCAGCAGGCCCATGGAGAGCGGTGAAGCATTCACCAATCCGATCTGGTGCTGCTCAAGCAATGGGAGTACATCCAACAAGGACGTATCATTCAATGAATAATGACAATAGGACAATACGGAATCCATCTCTTTAACAGCCAGCGATTTCTCAAATACAGTTAACGGTAGTCCGGATACGCCGAAATATCGGATTTTTCCCGATTGCTTCAAAGCATCCAACGCTGGGAAGCCTTCTTCAACAATCTCATCGAAAGCCGCGAATTCAATATCATGCAAATATAAAATATCGATATAATCCGTTTGCAGCCGTTTTAAGCTTTCATCTACACTTCGGATAATTCGTTCCTTTGAAAAATCAAACTCGGCATCCCCGTAACGACCTGCCTTTGTCGTCAAAATAAAGCGTTGTCTGTCCATTTGTGCGATGGCTTTGCCCAGTACAGTTTCCGCTTTGGTTAACCCGTAATACGGGGACACATCGATCAGATTGATACCCAGATCAACCGCCGTATGGACAGTCCGGACACTTTCTTCCTCATTGGTTTCACGGAAAACAGAGCCGAGAGAGGAAGCGCCGAAACTCAAGACAGAGACGTCCAGTCCTGTTTTGCCTAATTTACGATATTTCATAACTTATAAAACCCCTTTGCGTTTAGTCCAAATAGACGGTCATTCTCGTGCTGTGTCCAAGTTTCCGGTAACGAATGGGTCAGTACATCGACAACTTCCTCGTAGCTAGCCGCCAACAAGCATACAGGCCAGTCGCTGCCGAACATCACACGGTCAATCCCGAACACCTCTAGAGCATGCTGGATATACGCAGTAAAATCTTTTTTCTTCCAATGGCTGTGATCCGCTTCCGTCACCATACCCGAGAGCTTGCAATACACTTTGGGATGCTTGGCAATAGCCGCCATCTGGCTTTTCCAAGGTTCCAGAACGCCATCCGCAATCCGCGGCTTCGCGATATGATCGATAACCGCACGTAAACCGGGAACCTGATCGAGCAGCTCAATAACTGGCGTTAATTGATGGGACACGACAAGCAAATCGACCGGCACATCCTGCTCGGCAAAATATCGCAGCGCCTCAATAAAATGAGGTTCCAGAATTCGGTTCGCATCCGGCATTTCTTGAATCATGACCCGAAAGCCCACATACTTGGGATGCTTGCAAAAGCGTTGATAGTGATGCAGGAAGTCCGGATCGTTGAGATCAAGCCAACCTACCACGCCTGCAATCGTCTCGGATTCATCGCTTAATGACAGCAGATAGGCCGTTTCTTCCAGTGTCTGCGCCGCTTGAACAACGATCGTAGCATTCAGGTTATGCTCCCTCAGGTGCGGTACTAAATCGCTTGGGCCATAATCCTGATACAAGATCGGCAGTTCAGGACCAATCCATCCGTAATCCCCGCGGTCTATTCGCCAATAGTGCTGGTGGGCATCAATTCGCATGGCGCTTCTCCTTCTTCATGTCCTATTTTGATATCGCTTTCTTTTATTTTAACAGCATTTCTAAACTATAAAATAATGATTTCTAGCACATTTATACGGTTTTTTGATATCATGAGAGGAACTGAAAGGAAAGGAGCAGACGATGTGCCTCCTATTCACAAAGTTTTTGATAACCATGAAACTTTTCCGTTCTCCTATGCCTATAAAAACACAAAAAGCTCGCAAAGCGAGCTCCCTGACCATTTCCACGACTGGTATGAAATTGTTTATGTGTACCGCGGCAAAGGCACGATGTTCATCGATCACACCTTTTATGAAATGAAAGCCGGAGACATTTTCCTTATTCCTGGCCATATCATTCACCGCGCGACTCCAGATAAAGAAACCCCTGTGACCTCAACCGCCGTATATTTCAGTTCAAACTTCGTTCAAGCACCGCAATTCGGGGAATCGTTCTCCTATTTGCACAGCTTTGAGCAGGCCGTGGAGCTCCGCCAGTATAGGCTGGAAACGCTGCTTCCACAAAGACAGCACCTCGAGCACTATCTGGAGTCCATCCAGCATGAATTTAAGCACGAGGGACCTGGGTTTCGGCAAGCCATCTATGTCCAACTGCTGCAGCTTCTATTTTTTATACAGCGCGACGTAGCCTCAGGCCATACATTTAATACTGGAGATCCCCTTGTCGCTCCCGTCTGGATGAGAGATGTGCTGCTTTATATCGATGAGCATTTCTGTGAAGATATCGGGCTTCAAACCCTTTCGAAACAAGCTTCCGTCTCGCCGGCTCATTTCAGCCGCGTGTTCAAGCAGTTGATCGGGATGAACGTGACCGCCTACATCATAACCAAACGGATTATTCGCGCTAAACAGCTGCTGTCTGAAAGTGATGTCAACATTCATCATATTGCCGAACTCTGCGGCTTCGAAAGCCTTCCCCATTTTCACGCCATGTTCAAAAGAGTGTTGGGCATGACACCGGCAGCGGCAAGAAAGAGCATCCGATAAATCGAAAAAAGTGAACTAATGGCAACGTTCATACGTGATATTGCGTTTTATAATAGGCAAATGTCGCCCCCAAACCATCTCTAAGCGTAAAAATGGGGCTCCACCCGAGATCGTTAAGCGCTGCTCGATTGTCTAAACGGCTGTGAACGATATCACCGGTACGTGCAGCCTCGTAAGCGGGATTGAAGCTGCTTCCGCAGAGCGAGCACATTTCCTTCAGAAGCTCGTTGACACTTGTTTGTTCATTGCAACTAATATTGTAAATGCCACGGCTCCCTTTATACAGGGCGGCCCTATTTGCACTCACAATGTCTTGGACATAAATGAAATCCCGCGTTTGCTCCCCGTCGCCATAAATAATCGGCTGCTTGCCGTCCAGCAGCTTGTCCATAAAAATAGCAACAACTCCGCCCTCACCCTTGGGATCCTGCCTAATGCCATATACATTCGCATACCGCAGAATAGTGTAATCCATCCCATAGAGCAATGCAAAACTTTCTATATAATGTTCCGGCGTATGCTTGGAAATACCATAGAAGGATAGCGGCTTGACCGGATGCGCTTCGTCCACGCTCAGATATTGCGGAGTCCCGTAGACCGCAGCAGAGGAAGCATAAGTTAACTTCCGAACACCATGCTCTCGGCACTGCTCCAGCAGATCAATTGTCCCTAAGATGTTGATTTTTGCATCCAACAAAGGATTTATAAGCGATGTCTGAACATCGATTTGCGCTGCGTGATGGATGACAACTTCCGGACGGGAAGCAGCAAATACCTCGGCAAGCCTTTTGCCATCCAGTAAATCACCATGATGGAAAACAGCTTTTGCATTCACATACGCCATTCGCCCCGTAGTCAGATTATCAAAGATATGCACGTCATGCCCCTCCTGAAGCAGGTCATCGACAATTTGAGATCCAATAAAACCGGCTCCTCCGGTAACTAAAATGTTCACGTAGATACTCCTCTCTTACAACTAACGTAAACAACGAAGATTAAGTTCAAATGACATCTTTCCCGTTAGTCTAACTCTAACCCTTCTATTTTACCAAAAAAATGCAGGGGAAGTGGCGTGAATGAACAAAAAAGAAGCCACCCTCTTATGAGAGCGGCCTGCTGAGCAATAACCTTAATGTTTTACAACGCGATCATATAAAAAGTCCGCAATATGGACGGCTTCCATCTGGCCTTTTTGCCCATGTTTATCGATGCCGAGCTTCATTTGCAACAGACAGCCAGGGTTGCTTGTCACCAAATATCTAGCTTCCGTGGCGTTGGCATTAACCATTTTATCTTCCAGAATCTGATTCGCCATTTCCGGCTGCGTTACGTTATAGATACCGGCAGATCCACAACAAGAACCCGCATCCTTCATTTCGACAAAAGTAACATTGCCTACTTCTTTCAACAGTTGTCTGGACGGATTGCTGCCTTTCATGACATTGCGCAGATGGCAGGAATCTTGATATGTCACTCGAGTAGAAGCCGCAGCTGTTTGGCTATCAGCGAATTGAAGCGGACGTCCTTTTTCCACAAGAATCGTTGAAATATCTTTCACACGCGCAGCGAACCAACCTGCGGATTCCTTCCATTCCGGCTCATCATGCAGCAAATGATCGTACTCGACTAGAATCGCGCCGCAACCTCCGGCATTCGATACAATATAGTCCACACCGGCTTCCTGGAAAGCGCGGATGTTATTTTTGGCCAGCATCTTGGCTTGGTCGCTTTCGCCGCTATGCGCGTGTAGAGCGCCGCAGCAGTTCTGCGTCTCTGGAATGACAACGTCAAAGCCTGCTTCGGACAGCAGCTTGACGGTTTTGATATTCGTTTGGGTGAACATCACATCCATCAAACAGCCTCTGAACATGCCGACGGTGGCAATTTTCTCGCCTTTGGCCGGGATGAAGGTGCCGAGGAGCTGCGTTATCCCCTTGCCGGATGCATCAGGAAGAATTTTCTCCATATCGGAAAGCTGTTTGGAAAATAAACCGACAACGCCTGTTTTTCGAACAACAGATTGCAGACCTGATTTTTTATAAAAATGCATCCCTGAACCCAGCAGCCGCATTTTTTGCTGTGATGGGAACAGCTCTTTGAAGACCACCTTGCGCACACCGCGTACCCACCATCTATGCTGCTTCGTATGGGTTTCAACCGCATCGCGGGCCTGCTCAATCAATTGTCCGTATTTCACATCCGCAGGACAAGCCGGCTCACACGCGCGGCAGCCCAAGCAGTGATTCATTTGATCCTCGAAGGAAATGCCCGGCTCCATAACGCCATCCACGGCTGCTTTCATCAAGGAAATACGCCCGCGCGGAGACTCGGCTTCGATGCCTGTTTGTTTAAACGTTGGACACACGGGAAGGCAGAAGCCGCAGCGCATGCAGTTCGTCAATTGATTGTAATCCAGTTTCTGGATTAACGTTTCCTGGAGAGTTGCCCCTTTAGCCACGGTCGATTACCACCCTGCGTCTGGATTCTTTGGCAAACATTTTGCCGGGATTCAGGAGATGATGCGGGTCGAACACGTCTTTGATCCCTTTCATCATCGCAATGCCGCTGCTTCCTACTTTCCATTCCAAGAAAGGTGCTTTCACCAGCCCAACACCGTGCTCGCCTGTAATCGTTCCCCCCATCTGGATCGCCGCTTCAAAAATTTCCTCAAAAGCTGCCTCCACACGGTGGATTTCATCATGATCCCTGGCATCCGTTGTAGCTGTCGGGTGAAGATTGCCGTCTCCCGCATGCCCAAACGTACAAATCTGCACGCCATGCTTCTCGGCGATTCGGTTAATCTCCAGCACCATATCGGCGATTTTGGAGCGTGGAACCGTCGCATCCTCCAGAATCGTTGTCGGACGCAAACGCGCAAGCGCCGTGAAGGCGCTTCTTCTTGCTGTTAACAGCTTCAGCGCTTCCTCCTGATTGCTCGCAATGCTAACTTCATCCGCTTGTTCTTCACGGCAAATTTCCGAGATACGGGCAATGTCGCGCTCCACCATCTCCATCTCGCCATCCTGCTCAATTAATAGGATTGCTGCCATATCCAGCGGTAGGCCTAGCTTCGCAAAATCGTCTACGACACGGATCGTTGGATTATCCATGAATTCCAAGGTAGCCGGAATGATTCGGTTTTCAATAATTTTGGAGACCGTACGAGCTGCGCCGTATAGATCTTTGTACATGGCCAGCATCGTTTTCTTATATTTTGGAGGCGGAATCAATTTGAGCGTAGCTTCCGTAACGATTGCGAGCGTCCCCTCTGAACCAATCAGCAGCTTCGTCAAATCATAGCCTGCCACGTCCTTCATCAGCTTACCGCCTGTACGCATGATTTCACCGTTTGCCAGTACGCATTCTAATCCGATCACATAGTCTTTGGTGGTGCCGTATTTTAAACCGCGCAGGCCTCCGGAGCACTCTGCAATGTTGCCTCCAATCGTAGAGATCGCCATTGAGCTTGGATCTGGTGGATAAAATAAACCTAGACTTTCAATATGCTCGATGAATTGCTTCGTAATGATTCCCGGCTGTACGGTTGCCGTCAGATTCTGCATATCAATATCGAGGATTGCATTCATCCTGTGCATGACCATGACAATGCCGCCTTGAACGGGCACGGTTCCGCCGCAAAGATTCGTACCTGAACCCCTGCTGACTAGCGGAATGCGATGCTCATTCAACACCTTCATAATCGCGGATACTTGCGCTGTGTCCTTAGGATAAATCACGCCATCTGGCAGCGATTGAAGCATAGGTGTTCCGTCATACGAGTGGGTAACGAGCGATTCCATATCATCTTTAAAATACTTTTCGCCTACAATATTGAACAGTTGTTGTCTAATTTGGTTATCGAGCATAGCAGCCTCCCATGGGACTATTCATGACTATCATTGATAATTGATTGATAATTGATCATGTGATCAGATGACTTTCCTTCTATTTTAGCTTATGATTGAATAGATGTATAGATCTTTTATGGGGGAATTGGCATGGCATTTCAGCAGATACGGCCGCAAAAGGGTTCGGAAATCGTAATGGGGCAAATTAAGATGCAAATTGAGTCAGGAACCTATGCGCCAGGTTCGAAGTTGCCGACTGTCGTTGAGCTTGCTGCGAGCTTCCAAGTCGGCCGATCGACCATTCGCGAAGCACTGAGCGGGTTGAAAGCAATTGGATGGGTAGATATCCGGCACGGCGGCGGCACCTTCGTGAGCAATCCGCTGCCTGCGGACAACGCAACCCTCTTCGATCAAGGTGACTCCCTGCAAGAAGTGCAGGAGGTGCGGAGATTCATCGAGGTAGGCTGCGCATCGCTGGCCGCAAGCAGACGGACAGAAGCTAATATCGCGGAGCTTCGGGACATTCTTCAGTCGATGGAACGCTCCCTTGGCAACGAGGAAGATAGTGAACAAGCCGATATCCGCTTTCACCTGGAAATCGCCAAAGCCTCTCATAATTCCCTCATGATCGGAATGATGGAGTCTTTGACGGAGAGGCTTCAGGTGAGCATGAAGGCTTCTCGCCGTTTGTGGTTTTTCGCGGAGCTCGCATCCGCCGAGAAGTTGCTTCAGGAGCATCGCGATATCGTCGATGCCATCGCTGCCGGGGACGAAGCCCTCGCGGCAGGTCGGATGTCACAGCATATACAGAAGGTGGACCAGGTGGTTCAACGATTAGCTAAACATTCATCGAATGATTGAATTTAAGGGAACAGCAAGCCGCTATTTCGGAGAAAACAGAGCTTCTCGTACTGTTGGGGAACTACAGGGGCTTATTTCTGTGAAATAAACCATATAGTAGTCCCAAATGGAAAAATAGTGGCCTGTAGTTCCGCCAATCTGGTTAATAGGCCTATTTTCATTGAAATAGCGGCCTCTAGTTCCTCTATCATAATGGATAAGTGAGAAAGCTCATTTCCTGCTTATGTAATGTAGCAGGGGATGAGCTTTCGTTTGCTTACGGGAGAAAACTACAACGAAAAAGCAGGTAAAACCATAAAATGGTCTTACCTGCTTGTGTGATGCGCGTAGAGGGACTTGAACCCCCACGGTCGCCCGCTAGATCCTAAGTCTAGTGCGTCTGCCAATTCCGCCATACGCGCGCATGTGGTGCCGTCGAGAGGACTTGAACCCCCAACCTACTGATTACAAGTCAGTTGCTCTACCAGTTGAGCTACAACGGCTTATTAAGTTGTAAAGATGGTGGCTCGGGACGGAATCGAACCGCCGACACGAGGATTTTCAGTCCTCTGCTCTACCGACTGAGCTACCGAGCCATATGTACTTCTTTTAGTTTGTCCCATTCAATCAAAAAGATGAATGGCGGAGCCGACGGGATTCGAACCCGCGGTCTCCTGCGTGACAGGCAGGCATGTTAGGCCTCTACACCACGGCTCCGCGTTATAAAGTTTAGCTGTTTAAATGGTGAACGCTGACGGGATCGAACCGCCGACCCTTACCCTGTCAAGGTAATGCTCTCCCAGCTGAGCTAAGCGTTCAGGTAATTGTGGTGACCCGTAGGGGACTCGAACCCCTGTTACCTCCGTGAAAGGGAGGTGTCTTAACCACTTGACCAACGGGCCAAAATTCCCCAAAACGAAACTCCGTATTGGGGCAAAAGGTACTGCTTGGCAACGTTCTACTCTCCCAGAACCCTGCGGTTCAAGTACCATCGACGCTGGAGGGCTTAACGGTCGTGTTCGAGATGGGAACGCGTGGGTCCCCTCCGCCATCATCACCAAACAGTCAAAGCGTGATTGCGCCTTGAAAACTAGATACGAAACTTGCGTAAAGGTTTGAACATTTAGGATTTGTGGTTAAGCCCTCGACCGATTAGTATTCGTCAGCTGCATGCATTGCTGCACTTCCACCTCGAACCTATCAACCTCGTCGTCTACAAGGGGTCTTACATACTGGGAAATCTCATCTTGAGGGGGGCTTCGCGCTTAGATGCTTTCAGCGCTTATCCCCTCCGTACATAGCTACCCAGCGGTGCCTCTGGCGAGACAACTGGTACACCAGCGGTACGTCCATCCCGGTCCTCTCGTACTAAGGACAGCTCCTCTCAAATTTCCTACGCCCGCGACAGATAGGGACCGAACTGTCTCACGACGTTCTGAACCCAGCTCGCGTACCGCTTTAATGGGCGAACAGCCCAACCCTTGGGACCTACTTCAGCCCCAGGATGCGATGAGCCGACATCGAGGTGCCAAACCTCCCCGTCGATGTGGACTCTTGGGGGAGATAAGCCTGTTATCCCCAGGGTAGCTTTTATCCGTTGAGCGATGGCCCTTCCATTCGGTACCACCGGATCACTAAGTCCGACTTTCGTCCCTGCTCGACTTGTAGGTCTCGCAGTCAAGCTCCCTTATGCCTTTGCACTCTGCGAATGATTTCCAACCATTCTGAGGGAACCTTTAAACGCCTCCGTTACATTTTAGGAGGCGACCGCCCCAGTCAAACTGCCCACCTGACACTGTCCCCATACCGGATCACGGTACCAGGTTAGAACTCCGATACGATCAGGGTGGTATCCCAACGGCGCCTCCACCCAAGCTGGCGCTCAGGCTTCTAAGGCTCCCACCTATCCTGTACAGATCGTACCAAAGTCCAATATCAAGCTGCAGTAAAGCTCCATGGGGTCTTTCCGTCTTGTCGCGGGTAACCTGCATCTTCACAGGTATTAAAATTTCACCGGATCTCTCGTTGAGACAGCGCCCAAGTCGTTACGCCATTCGTGCGGGTCAGAATTTACCTGACAAGGAATTTCGCTACCTTAGGACCGTTATAGTTACGGCCGCCGTTTACTGGGGCTTCAATTCATAGCTTCGGATTGCTCCTAACCACTCCTCTTAACCTTCCAGCACCGGGCAGGCGTCAGCCCGTATACTTCGCCTTGCGGCTTCGCACAGACCTGTGTTTTTGCTAAACAGTCGCTTGGGCCTTTTCACTGCGGCCCCCTCGGGCTATTCACCCTACCGAGGCACCCCTTCTCCCGAAGTTACGGGGTCATTTTGCCGAGTTCCTTAACGAGAGTTCTTCCGCGCGCCTTAGAATTCTCTTCTCACCCACCTGTGTCGGTTTGCGGTACGGGCACCTTCGCCTGGCTAGAAGCTTTTCTTGGCAGTGTGAAATCATGACCTTCGGTACTTAAAATTTCCCTCCCCATCACAGCCCAGCCTTACGATGTGCGGATTTGCCTACACATCAGCCTCACTGCTTGGACGAGCATCCATCAGCTCGCGTCACTATCCTTCTGCGTCACTCCATTGCTCATAACGGCTACGGTGGTACAGGAATTTCCACCTGTTGTCCATCGACTACGCCTTTCGGCCTCGCCTTAGGTCCCGACTTACCCTGAGCGGACGAGCCTTCCTCAGGAACCCTTAGGTTTTCGGCGGATCAGATTCTCACTGATCTTTTCGTTACTTATACCGGCATTCTCACTTGTATGCGCTCCACCTGTCCTTACGGTCAGAATTCAACGTACATACAACGCTCCCCTACCCATGCACAAAGTGCAAGCCATAGCTTCGGTGGCGTGTTTAGCCCCGTTACATTTTCGGCGCAGAGTCACTCGACCAGTGAGCTATTACGCACTCTTTCAATGGTGGCTGCTTCTAAGCCAACATCCTGGTTGTCTGTGCAACTCCACATCCTTTCCCACTTAACACACACTTGGGGACCTTAGCTGATGGTCTGGGCTGTTTCCCTTTTGACAATGGATCTTAGCACTCACTGTCTGACTCCCGGATTTAAGTTTGTGGCATTCAGAGTTTGACTGGACTTGGTAACCCTTGGCGGGCCCCGCACCCAATCAGTGCTTTACCTCCACAACTCACAACATCCGAGGCTAGCCCTAAAGCTATTTCGGGGAGAACCAGCTATCTCCGAGTTCGATTGGAATTTCTCCGCTACCCCCACCTCATCCCCGAATTTTTCAACATTCGTGGGTTCGGGCCTCCAGTGAGTGTTACCTCACCTTCACCCTGGACAGGGGTAGATCACACGGTTTCGGGTCTACGTCCACGTACTAATGCGCCCTATTCAGACTCGCTTTCGCTGCGGCTCCGTCTTTTCAACTTAACCTCGCACGGGAACGTAACTCGCCGGTTCATTCTACAAAAGGCACGCCATCACGCATATAGAGCGCTCTGACTTTTTGTAAGCACACGGTTTCAGGTTCTTTTTCACTCCGCTTCCGCGGTGCTTTTCACCTTTCCCTCACGGTACTGCTTCACTATCGGTCACTAGGGAGTATTTAGCCTTGGCAGATGGTCCTGCCGGGTTCCGACGGGGTTTCACGTGACCCGCCGTACTCAGGATACCTCTAGGCATACGTTCATTTTGGGCTACAGGGCTTTTACCTTCTATGCCGGACCTTTCCAGATCACTTCGCCTAACAAACTTTTGCCACAACGAGGTCCTACAACCCCAAGGAGCAAGCTCCTTGGTTTGGGCTATTCCGCTTTCGCTCGCCGCTACTGACGGAATCACTTTTGTTTTCTTTTCCTCCAGGTACTTAGATGTTTCAGTTCCCTGGGTCTGCCTCTACAATAGCTATGTATTCACTATTGAGTAACTGCGCATTACCACAGCTGGGTTCCCCCATTCGGACATCCCCGGATCAAAGCCTGCTTACGGCTCCCCGAGGCATTTCGTCGTTCGCCACGTCCTTCTTCGGCTCCTAGTGCCTAGGCATCCTCCGTGTGCTCTTTCTAGCTTAACCTAGAAAAAATACATTTAAAGATTGTTGTATAACCCGAAGGTTAAACGACCTAAGTTCTTACTTTACGTTTTGTTTCGTTATCTAGTTTTCAAGGAACAAAGATGTTTACATTGAAAGATTGCTCTTTCAAAACTGAACACGAGTGAGTAAGCGATGTGTATCCGAAGATACTTGACTGGGTCGTTTCAGACCCGAGTCTCCATAGAAAGGAGGTGATCCAGCCGCACCTTCCGATACGGCTACCTTGTTACGACTTCACCCCAATCATCTACCCCACCTTCGGCGGCTGGCTCCCTTGCGGGTTACCCCACCGACTTCGGGTGTTGTAAACTCTCGTGGTGTGACGGGCGGTGTGTACAAGACCCGGGAACGTATTCACCGCGGCATGCTGATCCGCGATTACTAGCAATTCCGACTTCATGCAGGCGAGTTGCAGCCTGCAATCCGAACTGAGATCGGCTTATAAGGATTGGCTCCACCTCGCGGCTTCGCTTCCCGTTGTACCGACCATTGTAGTACGTGTGTAGCCCAGGTCATAAGGGGCATGATGATTTGACGTCATCCCCACCTTCCTCCGGTTTGTCACCGGCAGTCATCTTAGAGTGCCCATCCGAAATGCTGGCAACTAAGATCAAGGGTTGCGCTCGTTGCGGGACTTAACCCAACATCTCACGACACGAGCTGACGACAACCATGCACCACCTGTCTCCAATGCTCCGAAGAGGGCACCTATCTCTAGGTGTTACATCGGGATGTCAAGACCTGGTAAGGTTCTTCGCGTTGCTTCGAATTAAACCACATACTCCACTGCTTGTGCGGGTCCCCGTCAATTCCTTTGAGTTTCACTCTTGCGAGCGTACTCCCCAGGCGGCATACTTACTGTGTTAACTTCGGCACCGAGGAATCGAATCCCCAACACCTAGTATGCATCGTTTACGGCGTGGACTACCAGGGTATCTAATCCTGTTTGCTCCCCACGCTTTCGCGCCTCAGCGTCAGTTATAGGCCAGAAAGTCGCCTTCGCCACTGGTGTTCCTCCACATCTCTACGCATTTCACCGCTACACGTGGAATTCCACTTTCCTCTCCTACACTCAAGTCAACCAGTTTTGGATGCGAACCGGGGTTGAGCCCCGGGCTTAAACACCCAACTTAATTAACCGCCTGCGCGCGCTTTACGCCCAATAATTCCGGACAACGCTTGCCCCCTACGTATTACCGCGGCTGCTGGCACGTAGTTAGCCGGGGCTTTCTTCTCCTATACCGTCACACAAAGTGCAGTTACTCACCTTGCTGTTCGTCTAGGGCAACAGAGCTTTACGATCCGAAAACCTTCATCACTCACGCGGCGTTGCTCCGTCAGACTTGCGTCCATTGCGGAAGATTCCCTACTGCTGCCTCCCGTAGGAGTCTGGGCCGTGTCTCAGTCCCAGTGTGGCCGTTCACCCTCTCAGGTCGGCTACGCATCGTCGCCTTGGTAGGCCGTTACCCTACCAACTAGCTAATGCGCCGCAGGCCCATCTATAAGCCACAGATTGCTCCGTGTTTCATGATTCTCTCATGCGAGAAAACCAGTTATCCGGTCTTAGCTATCGTTTCCGATAGTTATCCCAGTCTTATAGGCAGGTTGCCTACGTGTTACTCACCCGTCCGCCGCTAAGCACCGAAGTGCTCCGCTCGACTTGCATGTATTAGGCACGCCGCCAGCGTTCGTCCTGAGCCAGGATCAAACTCTCCATAATAGAAAATCTGATTGTACTCATTAACTTGCTAGCGAGATTTTATAATCTCATTTATAGTCGATTGCTCGACTGTGCTTACTCACTCGTTGTTCAGTTTTCAAAGATCAATTTTCTTTCGCTCGCTGCCGTGTTACCGAAGCAGCGAAAAGTAATATACCATGTCGAAATTTGATTTGCAAGCTTTTTTTTCAATTCTTTTTCGACACGTTTCTGAGAGCTATTTAACCTGTCTTTGAACGACAGATTAGGAATATACCATGGTTCCAGAAGGATTACAACCTCTAAATAGACTTTCACGCACACAAAAAAAGAACAACGCTGTATGTCTACAATGTTGTTCTTTTCGACTATAGCTTATTTCAGTGAAACGCTCGCTATTCAATACCAGCTTGTAAATACGGAAGAAGTCCCATAAGCCAAAGGAAATGCGGCTCCAACCATCAGGACAGGTCCCCACCAAGTGAAGAAGGAGATCCCCATACATAGGCTAATCAGGATTAGCGCAGGCAGCACAAGAATAGGTGTCGATAATTGGAGAGCTTGATGCTTCTCTGTATCCTGGATAGGAAATAGGGTTAAAAAGGGTGTCCTGAGCTCGTCCTTACAAAAGGATTTCCTCCAAAATACCAACGCGCACGCGGCAATAATCCAGACCGTAATTTTAAGAGGCCCCGGCATGATAAACATAGCCGCACTAATCAGAGCGGCAAACTGTATCGTTTGCTTCCACTGCGTGCCATTTCTAAAGAACGATTTTACTAACAAATCAGCGATCCCGTTACCGGCGCCTTTCCCCTTAAACAAGCGTTGCGAATTTTTGAATAAAAGGGGACGCTTTCGCTTCGGTTTTCTTTTTCGCTCCGTAACACGAATTAACATTAAAGAAACAATCCGCATCCGCGAGTCGCGCTCTCTGGCGATATCTGCGAAGAAGGCTCCTTTTTCTTGCAAACGTATTTTACTCAAGAACACAGCCAATACGAGAAGAAGCAGATGAACCGCCCAAATGTAAAGCGCGTTCTGACTGATCGCAGCAACCAGCTTTTGATACACAAAGAAAAGCCCTGCAAAAGCAACGATCCGTACTATCCAATGGAGAAAACCTTGCATACGTAAGGCTACCAATTGACGAAGCAAGCCTAAATTAATTTTTAGCAGATAGGTAATCAACCACAAGGAAATCAGCTGAGGCACACGAAAGCCATACACCTGAACGAGCAAAGGAAGAAACACAAACATCAAAAGAAGCGTTGTAATCCCCTGCAGCACAAGAGAATATCGATGTCCGAGTCGCATGAGATGCTGAAACCACCGCCGGTTCTGCCGAAGGAATAGCTGATCGCCTTCCTCAACAAAGTATCGAATGGTCCCCAGCCAAGTAAACACATAGAATACCGCACCAACCATAAACAAAGATATCCAACTAAACCATGAAGGCTGAGTCGCCCACCAAGAGTAGTATTGATAACCAGCCACAATAATCAGCGGAATGACAAAATAGATCGCAATAACCCAATCCACGGCCATCCGCAACGCTTTATATTGAAAAAACCAATCCGATCGAACGCGACGCGCAAAAAGCTGAAAGCTGCTGTTCAAAGTACGGCCCTCCTTTCTAGAGTAAGGAATGGAAACAATCGAATAATGGCGCGTCCGGCATGCCGCATTGTTCTTGAATGTCCTTCAAAGACCCGTTAGCCACCAATCTCCCACCTGACAGAAGCACAAACGAGGTACATATCCGTTCTGCCGTGTCCAGCACATGGGTACTCATCAAAATACCGGCGCCCCGCTTACGCTCCTCATCTAACATCCCTATAAAATCTTTGATCGCCTTCGGATCAAGTCCAATGAACGGTTCATCCACAATGTACACGTCCGGTTTATTCAAAAAGCCCAGGATCAGCATGATTTTCTGCTGCATCCCTTTGGAGAATTTGCCCGGCAATTGATGCTTCTCGTCCAATAACCGAAACCTGTGCAAGAGATCATCCGCGCGTTCCAGGAATACGGTTCGATCCAGTTGATAAACGGAAGCAGCAAATTCCATATGCTCCCACAACGTCAACTCATCATACAAAATAGGATGCTCAGGTATATAAGCGTAGCTTTTTCGCTCACCCATAAAAGAAATTTTCCCTTTAAAATCCTTCAACAAACCCAGGATGCTCTTCATCGTCGTGCTTTTGCCGGCTCCATTGGGACCTAACAAACCTACAAGTTCACCTTGCCGAACCTCAAAATGAATGTTTTTGATAGTATCCGGAACCTCGTCATAACCAGCCTGATCAATATGTACTTCTAAAACGGCTAATCGTTCTTCTGACATTACGATCACATTCCCTTCTACCCTCATCCTATATAACGCATCTTTGCATTTCTACCGCTTTTTTTCAAGCTATCAATCCCAGATGTATATAATTCTATGATTTGGTCAAATCTAGTATCTATTACTCTATCAATTCTTCTACTAACAAAAAGGAGGTATTACACATGAAAACTGACATGAAAAAGAGCATCCTGCTCAATCGCTACCATTTTCTGATGTGGGCAAAAACAGGCGACATGATGTATCTGAAATTAATCGGAACCGCCCTTTCTCATTAATCGAACTCATACCTAACAGCTGAAGCCGTTAAGGGCTATGTCCCTTCGGCTTTTTGTATTTGCAGGTCTTATTCCACTCTCGCCCTCATAAGATGTTAAGTGAAGCACTGAACCATCCTTACGCGAGGGGGATCCATCATGTCCGGGCATAACGAGCATGGCGCAGCTTATTTTGAAAAAATGCTGAATATCATTGATGTCGGTGTTCATCTCATTGACCGTGAGGGAATTACTATTTTCTATAATGATAAAATGGCGGAAACGGATGGGCTGAAGCGTGAGCAGGTTGTCGGGAAAAATTTTTTTGAACTGTTCCCATCTCTAACCAATGAAACAAGCACCTTCATGAAGGTTTTGCATACCGGTATCGAAATTCGCGAGAAAATCCAAACGTACGTCAGCGTCACTGGCAAAAGAATCACCACAATCAACAGCACGTACCCGCTCCTGGAAAATGGAGACATCATCGGCGCCCTGGAAGTGGCCAAAGATATTACAAGCATCGTTCATCTCCACGATCAAATTCTGGACCTTCGGCATCAAATTTACGAGTCCCCTTCCAAAGATAAGAAGCACACAAGCTCCGCCCGCTACCATTTCAGCGATTTAATCGGCAATAACGAAGATTTCCTTCGTACGATTTCTTTTGCCAAAAAAGCATCGCGTACAAGCTCGCCGGTTCTAATTTGCGGCCCCACCGGCACGGGCAAAGAATTAGTAGCCCAGAGCATTCATAATGCCGGGGCTCGCAGAAGCCGTCTTTTTATCGCGCAAAATTGTGCAGCGGTCCCCAACGAGCTGATGGAAGGCATCATGTTTGGAACGGCAAGGGGCGCCTTTACCGGGGCCATTGACCGTGCCGGCTTATTTGAGCAGGCGAATGGCGGAACGCTTTTTCTGGATGAACTGAACAGCCTGGATTTAATTCTGCAGGCCAAACTGCTGCGCGTGCTGCAGGACGGGCTTGTTCGCCGGGTTGGAGGCACACAGGAGCAGCAGGTAGATGTCCGCATTATTACCGCCATGAATATTGATCCAAAAGAGGCGCTGGATAAGGGGCTTTTGCGCAGCGATCTTTTTTACAGGCTGAATGTCGTGAATCTGACGCTTCCTCCGCTCGCTGAGCGCAAAGAGGATATTCCGATTTTGACGAACCATTTTATCGATACGTTTAATGAATTGTTTGGCATGAAAATTACGGGGATAGCGCCAGCGGCCATGCAGCGTTTGCTCGACTATCACTGGCCGGGAAATATTCGCGAACTGAGCCATGCAATCGAATCGACCTACAATATGATGGAGCTGGAATGTGAAATCATTGAAGAGGCTCACCTCCCCGCTTCGGTCATGGGAATCCACCCACTGCGGTATGAAAAGCAGCATGAAGCGGCAATCTCAACCGGCTTAACCGATAAAGTGAAACAGCTGGAAAAAGAAGCGATTGTGAACGCGCTCACCCGCCATCATTACAATATAACCCTCACTGCCCAAGCTCTCGGCATCAAACGCCAAGCCCTGCAGTATAAACTTAATCGCTACGGTATCGTGAGAAAACCTTAGTCTGTGAGACTCCGCAAGGAGTCTTTTTTGCGTTTTCCAGTGTCAGGAGGAAATGTTGGCATGCTTTTTGCATCTTCTATTACTGAGCAAACATCATTACTGGAGGTGCCAATATGGAACGACGTCACTGGAAGCAAGTTGCGCTATGGAAAAACGTCACGGATGAGCAATGGAATGATTGGCTTTGGCAGCTGACACATACCATTCGTTCCTTGGATGATTTGAAGAAAGTAGTGAATCTAACCCCTGAAGAAGAAGAGGGCGTTCGCATCTCGACGCAGACGATCCCTTTGAATATTACCCCCTACTATGCGTCCTTGATGAATCCTGATGATCCAAGATGCCCGATTCGTATGCAATCTGTCCCTGTTTCCGCCGAATTGCTGAAAACAAAATATGATCTGGAGGACCCTCTACACGAGGACGAAGATTCTCCTACACCCGGTTTGACCCATCGTTATCCGGATCGGGTGCTTTTCCTGGTTACCAATCAGTGCTCCATGTACTGCCGTTACTGCACGCGCCGCCGTTTCTCCGGTCAAGTGGGCATGGGCGTTCCCAAAAAACAATTGGATGATGCCATTGCGTATATTCGGAATACGCCTGAGGTGCGCGACGTTCTGTTGTCCGGCGGGGATGGGCTGCTGATTAATGACAATATTTTGGAATATATACTGAAAAATTTGCGGGCGATTCCCCATGTTGAAATCATCCGGATCGGTACGAGGGC
Organism: Paenibacillus sp. P36; assembly: GCF_045866505.1. Classification (NCBI taxonomy): domain Bacteria; kingdom Bacillati; phylum Bacillota; class Bacilli; order Caryophanales; family Paenibacillaceae; genus Paenibacillus; species Paenibacillus sp. P36. The sequence goes on along the minus strand of NZ_AP038372.1, from coordinate 1,260,797 downwards.
ACCGGTTGTTTTTCCGCAGCGGATTACGGAGCATTTGTGCACCATCATCAAAAAGTATCACCCCGTTTGGCTCAATACGCATTTCAACCACCCTCTGGAAATGACGGAAGAAGCGAAAAAATCATGCGCCATGCTCGCCGATGCGGGTGTTCCGCTTGGCAATCAGTCTGTGATTCTCGCGGGCATCAACGACAGTACTTACATTATGAAAAAGCTCATGCATGATCTTGTAAAAATACGCGTGCGCCCTTATTACATTTACCAATGTGATTTGTCCGAAGGCATCGGCCATTTCCGGGCTCCGGTGTCCAAGGGACTCGAAATCATTGAAGCGCTGCGCGGGCATACGTCTGGTTATGCGGTCCCTACCTTTGTTGTTGACGCTCCCGGAGGCGGAGGAAAAATCGCGCTACAGCCGAACTATTTGATCTCGCAGAGCCAAGATAAGGTTATTTTGCGCAACTACGAAGGCGTCATCGTCGGGTACCCGGAGCCCAAAAATTATGTGCCGGGCCGGGCGGATGAGTATTTTAACGAAATCTACGGTGTGGAAAAGCAGCCTGAAAGTACGGGCATCATCGCGCTGATGAAAGATGAAAAATTCAACTTGGTGCCAGAAAACTTGCGCCGGATTGGCAGAAGAAAAGCCTACTCGGAGGCTCCTGAGCATGCCTCCTTGAAAGACCGCCGGACCAAGCGGGATGAAATGAAGGATAAGCTGATGAAGGCGCAGCAGAAGGAGAGTAAAGCTGGCGCTGCGGAAGGCAGCCCGTCCTCGGAGGGGTCTGGCGAGGGTAAGGAGCCTGGTGCGGAGAGCTGAGCGTGGAGCGAAAGCGTCCGTGAGGGGCGGAGAGCAGAGGGGCAAAATGCGGAGTGCGAAGGCGGAGAGCTGAGCATAAAGCGAGGGCATGGTGTGAGGAACGCAGGGCAAAGTGCGGACCAAATGCGTGAAGCAAGGGCGGAAAGCCAAGGGCGAAAAGGAACTACAGGGCGCTGATATGAACGAAACCTGCAACTCCTAGCACGGAGTTCCTTTTTTAGGCATCACGAAAGTTAGCCTGTCAAGTGCTCTTCTTTACAGGCGGTCTGTTTTTCCATACTAGATTCTCGGATCGGCTGATCATGCCGATCCTGCCTTACGGCGAGTAATGGGGTGCAGGGGGCGTGCTCCCTGCGTTCTTATTGGTTGAAGGTGACTCACAACGTCTACATTCCTTGGCACGAAGGCAAAATGAATTGGCGCCGGCTGGCACGCTGATATACGTGGATTTTCACAAGTTATGAATACGACCAGAGAGTGAATCCTGCTTAGACTATTGACGTGCATAAAGCCCATTATTTCGGCTTTGCACAAGCGCCCTTCGCGGGTTTTCTCTCTGCCTTGCTTAGTACTTTGCCTTCGAGCCAAAGAATGTAATGCATTTGTGACGATCAAGCTTCTTGCATCATCGTCCTTTTATTGATTTGTTTAGAAATGCGAACTGAACGGACCAACCCTTAGTTCAACAAGAACGGCCTATTTGCACGAGGTCGTTTTTGTCTTTTTCTATTTCTCTTGCTATCGCCCATATAAAGCCTAGTAACTCCCTGGCAACTGCTGTTACAACTCTACCTCGCTGTTTGCCTTTTGCGGACAAACGTTTATATTTTTGATGAAGTCGCTTTTGTGCGTTCCATGCCACTTCCTGTACGGCAGAGCTTAAGCCATCTAGCCGCTCTCGAAGGGCTCTTCGGATGGCAGGCGAGTGACGATAGTTCCATGCTGCCTCAATGACTACGCGACGAATGTGTGCGTTTCCGGCCTTTGTTATCCCGCCTTGCCACCTGCTGCCTCCACTCGATTTTTCACTCGGAACTAATCCCGCGTAGGACATTAATTGCCCAGGATGAGCGAAACGCCCTGTAATATTTCCCAGTTCCGCTGCTAATGTAGTTGCTGTGATTAGTGCAACTCCTCGAAGTGCTTGCAGGGCTTGAATAAGGGGAGCCAGGGAACTGGAAGCAACTTGTTTTTCCATTTCTTTCTCGTATCTCGCAATTCGTTGTCCAGCTTCCCGGATACAATTACGATATTCCTGAAAGACGATATCTTCACATTCTTGGTCGAAGCGCAGCGTATCTAGCCATTCTTCATGAGCACGACTCCATTTCGTCTTCCCTTTAGGAAGCAGCAATTGATGCCTCAGTAGAAATTTCATTAACCTTTGTCTACTTCGATTCTGATCTTCGACGGCATCCTCGCGCGCTCGGACGAGGTCGCGTAGTGCCTCATCTTCTACAGAGGGGACGTAAATTGGGGTTAACTCCCTAGCGCGCCACAATTGTGCAAGACGAAGGGCATCTCTCTTATCTGTTTTTATCCGTGTATTCGTAGTTAAGGAGATTGGTGCAACAACACTACATTCAACAAAAAATTCTAGAAACCAGCGTTGAAGAACGAAACCTGTCGGGCCAGCTTCATAACAAACATCTAACTTGACGTTGTCTTCTTTGGTTAATTGCCCGATAAGTTTACGAACGGCTTCTTTTGTATGGTCAATACTTCCCCAGTATCTGGGTAGTTCATCTCGACCTTCATTTGCAATGGCAATTACAATTTTATCTTTAGATACGTCTAAACCAACATATTTTGTGGTAATACTCATAATAAACCGACTCCTTTTGTGTTTAGCTCTGATTTTGAGGCTGGAATGTTTTAACACCAACCAGTGTTCTCAAAATTAACCTACGTATACGCAAAGTGGCAGTCGGTTTCGTTCATTTTAACTATTCTGCGGGAAAGCGGCCATATGACGCGCCGGAGGGAACTACGGGACGCTATTTTGCCACCGCCTGTTTAGCCCCCTAATTGTATTGGAGAGTACCTAGGGAAATGAGGTACTATTAAATAAAGGGGGCTGAACGGAATGAGACAACGAAACAATGCATTCAAAGATGTTCGTAACAAAGTGGCGCATGAAGCTTTAGCCGGGATTAAAGTTGGTGTTCTTGCAAGGAAGTATGAGGTCTCACCGAAGACCATTCGAAACTGGGTAAAAGAGTTTCAAGATGAATTTGGTGCAGACGCCCTACCTACGATCGACGAACGCATTAACGACTCCAAACGATTGGCTGAGCTTGAAGAAAAATACAATCGAGCTTTAAAGGCATTGGGGGAAAAGGAACTTGAGAATGAAGTTCTGCGTGAGCTCGTAAAAAAGACGAGCCCTGCCTCAGTGATCGACTCCACGTTGCACAAACGTTTATTGGGCAGGGAAACGCGGTAGTTACAATACTAGAACTTACTGGAGTCGCTTCTTCGACGTACTACGACAGGAGAAAGTCCGAGCAACGAACCACGACGAAGAAAACAATCGCAGTACTTCGTGGTAGACCCGTGACAAATTACTCTTTTACGCGCTCAGGTGAAGCCGTCAGTGATGAGCAGATCGAAGAATGGCTGATGGAACTCGTTTCCGGTGAAGAGCATAGCTATGGCTACTTGATGCTGAATGAATGCTTGCGTATCCAACACAATCTGGTCATCAACAAGAAGAAAACGTACCGCCTATGCAAGAAGCTTGGCATCCTTCATCCGCAGCGGCGAAAGAAGATTCATTATCCACGGAAACTGGCTCGTAACCACACGATCAAACGTTCAAACCAACTCTGGCAGCTCGACATTAAGTACGGCTATGTGGCAGGTTATGACCAGTTCTTTTACATGGCGGGCATCATTGATGTGTTTGACCGCAGTATCGTAGGTTACCATCTAGGCTCTAGCTGCGACGCAAAGCAGGTCTGTCAAGCAGTAAGAACTGCCCTACGTTTACGTTTAACAGATGTTGAGGAAATGCCCATCATACGCACGGACAACGGTCCGCAATTCGTTAGCAAAGCATTCGGCGAGCTCTGCGAGGACGAGAAGATTACGCACGAGCGTATACCGCCAAAGACGCCAAATATGAATGCCTACATTGAATCTTTTCACGCAACACTGGAGCGAGATTTACTCACGAAAGAGGTTTTTGGTACATTCCAGGAAGCATACGACGCCGTTGAAACGTACGTTAATTTCTATAACAATCGACGCATGCACCAAAACCTTGGTAAACGATCCCCAGCTGCATTCATGCAGTGGGCAAGTGCCCACCCGGATCAGTTAGCGGACTACATTCGAGCCGTCTAAAAGAAGAAAACGAACGGAAAGAAGAAAGAAACAAAGGATTTCTAAGAGCAACGTTACTTTCGCTAACAACTCTCCGGAATTAGGGGGTCTGACCGCCGCCGGCTCAAATGCAGGCAATTGCGGCCAAATAAAGGCCTGTAGTTCCTCTCAGGTGCCAATTTGGCGGATCACGCTCGAATAGCGCCTTGTAGTTCCCCTGCATGCGCAAGAGTTGCTGCATTGCGCCAGAATAAACAAAGAAGGGGATCCCCTCGGGCTCCCCTTCAACATGTATAAAGCGGACAAGCCAGCGGAGCAGCCCACGTCTACTTTTTAAAACAAACCAGCTTCAGCTCCGTCAGCTCCTCCACGGCGTATTTCACGCCTTCGCGTCCTGTGCCGCTCTCCTTGACGCCGCCGTACGGCATGTGGTCCACGCGAAAGGTGGGGATGTCATTAATCATGACGCCTCCCACCTCCAACGCTTCGGCAGCGGCGAACGCTGTACGGATATTTTGCGTGTAGATGCCCGCTTGCAGGCCGTACCGGGAGTCGTTCACCAGTCCGATCCCCTCCTCGACGGAGGCAATCTTATTGATCATCACAACGGGAGCAAACGCCTCCCGGCAGGAGATGCTGCTCGCCGCAGCCACATGAAGCAGGACCGTCGGATGCACAACATTCCCCTCCTTCTTGTTGCCGGTTGCGACAACAGCGCCGGCGCACTCGGCATCTGCGATCCATTCCAACGCCCGCAAAGCGTCACGCGGAGCGATGACAGCCGACACATCCGTTTGGGGATCAAGCGGGTCCCCTAATAGAAGCATCTCTGTCTGCTTGACGAACTTCCCGACAAATTCATCAAACAGCCCCTCATGCACGTAAATCCGTTGTATGGAAATGCACACTTGGCCTGCATAGGAGAAAGCCCCCGTAACAGCCCGAGCGATCATGCTGTCTACATCCGTCCCTTGATCCACAATGAGCGCAGAATTGGAGCCTAATTCTAAAATCACTTTCTTCAGGCCTGCCTTACTCCGTATGGCAATCCCGACCTCCGGGCTTCCCGTGAAGGTGACCGCCTTCACTCTTGCATCCATCACCAGGATGTCGCCGATCGCGCTCCCGCTGCCGGTTACAACGTTCAGCGCTCCTGCAGGAAGCCCCGCCTGCTGCAAAAGCTCCGCCAAAAACAACGCAGACAGCGGCGTTTGTCCTGCCGGTTTCAATACGATCGTGTTGCCCGCAGCCAATGCAGGGCCTACCTTATGCGCAACCAAATTCATCGGAAAGTTAAACGGCGTTATCGCCGCAACAACCCCCAACGGCTGGCGGATCGTATACGCCACTCGATCCTCCCCGCCAGGCGCTGCGTCCATCGGAATCGTTTCGCCGTGAATCCGCTTCGCCTCTTCAGCTGCGAACTTGTATGTTGCGACGGTCCGCTCTACTTCAAGCTTTGCCGTCTTCAACGGCTTCGCTGCTTCCAGCGCGATAATGCGAGCGCACTCGTCCGCATTATCGCGAATCAAGGCAGCGAGCCGCTCTAATATTGCGGCGCGTTCATGTGCCGGCATACGCGCCATCAAAGGTCTGGCACGGTCAGCCGCCTCCAGTGCATACTGCACCTCGGCCGCTCCTGCGTAGGCAATCTCGGCAATTTGTTCGCCGCTGTATGGCGAGAATAAGGGCCGATATTCGCCGGCTTCTACCCACCGGCCCTCAATGAATAAATGCTTTTTCATGCTGTTTCCCCTTTTCTAACCGCCGCAAGCCCTGAACGCCGCCTCCAGCACATCAAGGCTCTCAGCGAGCTGTTCATCTGTGATCACTAGCGGGCTTAGGATACGAATCACATTTCCGTAAATACCTGCGCTCATAATGATGACGCCATGCTGATGAGCCTCCTGCAAGATCCGAGCCGTCAACTCCTTATCCGGCGCTCGGCTCACAGGATTTTGAACAATCTCAATAGCACTCATGGCACCTAAAGTGCGCACATCCCCGATGAAGCTGAGTTCCTGTTGCAGCCGCCCAAAACGCCCCATGACGGCTGCGCCGATCGTGGCAGCCCGCTCAACCAGCCGCTCAGCCTCCAACATCTCAATAACCTGCAGCGCTGCAGCACAACCAAGCGGACTGCCGCCATACGTGCCCCCGATTTCCCCGATCCCCGGGGCATCCATGATCTCCGCTCTGCCGGTCACGGCGCTAATCGGGAGGCCGGCTGCAATCGATTTGGACATCGTCATGAGATCCGGTACAACACCGTGGTGCTCCATCGCAAACATTTTACCCGTACGCCCAAAACCTGTCTGCACTTCATCCGCGATAAGCAAAATCCCGTATTTCTCGCATATGGCTTTGACGCCTTGAATGAAACGCGTGGATGGGATGACAAAACCTCCTTCGCCTTGAACCGGCTCCAGAATCACGGCAGCGACATCCTCGCCCGGAACCTCAGACAAGAAAAAATCATCAAACCTCTGCAAGATGTAAGCATCGAGCTCATCCGCAGACATGCCGTTAGGGGCACGGTAGTAGTAGGGATATGGCATTTTATAGGTGTCGGGCGCAAAAGGGCCGAAGCCATTTTTGTAAGGCTTCACTTTGCTCGTGAGCGACATCGCCATGTAAGTTCTCCCGTGGAAGCCGCGCTCGAAGGAAATAATAGCTTTACGCCCCGTAAACTTGCGTGCAATTTTCACGGCATTTTCGACAGCCTCCGCTCCGCTGTTCAAAAAAAACGTTTTTTTCGCATGATCACCAGGCGTCAATTCGTTTAATTTCTCAGCAAGAGCGACATAGGGCTCATACATCATCACATGAAAGCATGGATGCAAATAATTGTCCAGCTGCGCCTTGAGAGCTTCCACCACTTGAGGCGGGCAGTGGCCGACATTTAAAGAGCCGATTGCTCCAGCCAAGTCGATAAAGGTATTCCCGTCGACATCCGTAAGCAAGGCTCCATCACCTTTTGCCGCAAAGGTAGGCACGGTATTGAACGGCCCCCGTGGGATGCTCGCCATGCGCCGCTCCAGCAGCTTCTGAGCTTCCGGACCCGGCAGAGAGGTCTTCATGTTAATGTATTTCGTCCTTCTCTCCTTCACATCCATCCCCTATGCCTCCATTCTGTCAAAACCGCACCAGTCAATCAAGGTTAGCGCGATAATCTCAGCAGCCTTGAACACGTCCTCCAGCACGATGTGCTCGTTCGGGTAATGCGCTACTTCCGTAATCCCGGGGCCGAAAACAATGCAAGGCGTATCGCCCAGCTGCGTGAGCAAGCCGCCATCCGTGCCCCAAGGCGATGCTTCGATGACGGGCTCCTCCTGCTTAACCGCGCGAAACTGCTGCATAAGCACATGCATCAAAGGATGCTCCGGGTCAACGCTGCCCGGCACCCATTGCGCCCCATACCACTCCAGTTCTGGCGGATGCTCGGCAAACCAAGGGTCAACTTCCTGTAATCGCTCCAACCACCTCAGCATTTCCTCCTTGGCATCTTGCAGCATTTCCTCAGGGGCGACCCCCATTCGACCCTCCAGTTTTACGGTATCGGGGACAGACGAAGGCCAATTCCCGCCTTGAATTACACCCAGATTAATAGGAATCGGAATCGGGTTGTTAGCATACAGCGGGTCTGTGATTCGGGCATTCCTCTCCTTCTCAAGTTCCAGGATATGCTGGATGACTTTGACGCTTTTCTCGATAGCGCTAACGCCTTCGTACCTTGTTCCACCATGCGCCGAGCGCCCTTTGACTTCAATTCGGAACCACATCGAGCCTTGCTGTTTGGGAAAAATGCGAAAATTCGTAGGTTCCGGAATCAGAGCTGCGTCCGCCCGGTAACCTCTAAGAATAGCCGCCAACGTCCCGGCCCCACCGCTTTCTTCCTCCACAACGCTTTGAAAAACAACGTCGCCTTTCAGCTTCAGCCCCACACCCTGAATAGCCCCGAGGGCAAGCAAAAGCGCTGTATTGCCGCCTTTCATATCCGTCGATCCACGTCCATACAGCTTGCCGTCAACCACTTCGCCGCTGTAAGGATCGTGCATCCACTGACTTCGCTGGCCTTCCGGCACAACGTCTACGTGGCCGTTCAGCAGGATGGAGCGGCCGCCTCCTGTCCCCTTCATAACCCCCACAACATTGGGACTGCCTGCAAAATGGCTCCGTGGCGAACAAAAATACGGATGATCCGCAAGCTCCTCTCCGTCCGGCTCCCACATATCCACATCCATTCTCATGCCCCGCAGCTGATTGGCAACGAGCACTTGAACTTCCTTTTCGTTGCCTTGTATGCTTGCAATTCGGACCATTTGCTGCAGCAGTGCAGTCCCTGCGTCACGATGAAGCGTGATCCACTCATGAATTCGCTCCGGCAGTTCAGCCTTCGGATTCGGCAATGGAATCTCCTCCTTTTGGTTCGCTATCCATCACGGAATATAGGTAATCTGCTCAGGAATGATCAAAGCCGCTTCGGTATGGCGAACGACGTCATCAACAGTATAAGGAGACATAATCTCCTTCAAAAGCAAGCCATTTTCCACCACTTCCATCACGGCCATTTCCGTAATAATCAGCTTCACGCAAGCCCTGGCCGTCAGCGGCAATTCGCACTGCTTCTTCACTTTGGACTCTCCCTGCCGATTGACATGGTTCATGAGCACAATGACTTTTTTGGCCTTTTGCGCAAGCTCCATCGCCCCACCGATGCCGGCAACCCGCTTCCCTGGCACGATCCAATTTGCCAAATCACCGCGTTCGCTAACCTCCAGCGCTCCAAGGATCGTAATATCAATGCAACCCCTGCGGATCATGGCAAAAGCAATGGAGCTGTCACAATAGGAGGCCCCGTCGACAATCGTGACCGGATACCCGCCCGCGTTACAGAGAAACGCATCTTCCTCCCCCGGGTTCGGGGCTCCGCCTGCAAACAAGATGCCGTTTTCCGCATGAAAAACGATCTGTACACCCTCCGGCACATAGTCCGCAACCTGGGTTGGGATGCCAATGCCTAAATTAACGGCCATGCCGTTCTTTAATTCCTGAGCGGCCCGTTTTGCTATTCGGTCACGGTTTTCTTTTCCCATACCCATTGCCAGTTCACTCCTTTGCTGAGGATGACCATATCGACAAAAATGCCCGGTGTAACAATGCTTTCAGGGTCCAGCGCCCCAAGAGGCACAATTTCATCCACCTCGGCAATGGTAAAAGTCCCAGCCATCGCCACGAGCGGATTATAATTTCTGCCGCTTTTATCATAAACAAGATTGCCGTAGGGGTCCGCCTTCAAAGCATGAACAATCGCCACATCGGCCGTCAAAGCCGGCTCCACCAAATACGTTCGCTCGTCGATCGAAACCGTCTCCCTGCCTTCTCCCATCATCGTCCCGACGCCGACGTCCACCAGAATGCCCCCGAGGCCGACGCCGCCTGCCCGGATCTTTTCCGCCAGCGTACCTTGCGGGTAAAAAACGACCTCCATAGTGCCGTCTTCCATCATTTGACCAGCGTTAGGATTGGAGCCGATATGGGAAGCAATCACCTTTTTCACCCGTCCGGCGGTCACTAAACGGCCAATGCCGATATGCGGAAAACCGGTATCGTTGCCGATAATCGTTAAGTCTTTGACCCCTTTGCTTAAAATGCCATCAATTAGCGTCGGTGGTGTGCCGATACCGCCAAATCCTCCGTACATCAACGTGCAGCCGTCGTTAATCGCATGAAGCGCCTCTTCCAAGCTTTTCACTTTGCTCAGCTCAGATTTCTCCATCTTTGCCACCTCCCGCCGACTCCCTGGACAACTCATCCGCAACTTCCCGAATCGCTTCCTCCAAAAGCTGTACGAGCTGATCGGCTTCCGCTTCCGTAATGACCAGAGGCGGCGCCACAATAATGGCGTCCCCAGCCCCATCCACAGCACCAGCTGCGGGATATACGAGCAAGCCTTTCTGAAAGGCTTTATCTATGATTCGGGAAGTGATGCCCGCCGCAGGTGGAAACATCGATTTATCGCCTCGATCTTGGACGAACTCCAGGGCCAGAAGAAGACCTCTCCCCCTGACATCGCCAATGATCTCGATGCCATCCGCCATTTGACGCAGTTTAGCTAGCAAATATGCACCCATGTTTTGAGCTGACTGTGCTAGTTGATGCTTCAGGGCGTAGTCCAGCACCGCCAGTGAAATGGCAGCCGACTGTGGGTTGGCACTGTACGTATGGCCGGCCATTATGCTCTTGGAGCCTTGCAGAATAGGCACCATCACATGATCTTTAACCAGCGTTGCAGCCATCGGTGTGTAACCGGCGCTCAAGCCTTTCCCCAGCGCAATCAGATCGGGTTCTACGCCTTCATGCTGCATGCCGAACATTTCACCTGTACGAGCAATGCCGGTCATCACTTCGTCGGCGATAAATAAGATCTCATAACGCTCACAAATCTCTTTGATTTTTTTAAAATAACCCGCAGGCGGCACAATTGCCCCTCCGGCAGCCCCTACGATCGGCTCCGCAATGAAGGCGGCGATATGCTCGGCGCCGATTCGTTTAATCGCTGTTTCCAAGTCGCCTGCGCACGCCAGCTGGCAGGAAGCTTCGTTCAATGGACACCGGTAGCAATAGGCAGGAGCAACCACCGGGAAATCCTCTAAAAGCGGTATAAACCGCCTTCGTCTAAGTACATGGCCGGACATCGAAAGCGCGCCCATGGTGATGCCATGATAGCTCATCCTGCGGGAGATCACTTTGTTCTTCCCCAAGCGGCCCTTCTCTTGCCAATGCTGAATGGCAATCTTCATCGCCGTTTCCGTCGCTTCAGAGCCGCTGTTCACGAAAAACGCCCAATAGTCGCCCCCTGGCGCCAAATCGCTCAGCTTCTTCGCCAGTTTCTCCGCCGGTTCACTCGTGAACTGTGAACGGTATACAAAAGATACCTTACTCGCCTGCTCCATCATGGCATCGATAATGTCTTGCACGCCGTGCCCGATGCCGGCCGTCACGGCCCCTGATGAGGCATCCAGATACGCTTTGCCCTGCTCGTCGTAGAGGAACACCCCTTTGCCATATTGAATCGTGGGATAAGGATGATCCAGCGCCGGCTTGATTAAATGCTCCCGCTCCATAAGGCACCCCCGTTAATCAGCCATCACTATCGTTGTTGATTTTATTTCAAGAACATATTTTTGACCCTAGGAGCTTTCATCAGATCTTCATAGTGAAAGGAGCTTCCGAGCGCAGAAACATCATGCCAATACAGCATCTCTTCGATCTGCAGGGCAGTGCCTTCCAGCACATACGTTCGGCAGTTCGCGCACTCGATCGCGGGTACGTTCAAAATCTGTACAGCCATCCTCCCGTCCGGCATGATCCAGTAGCAATCTTTTACCCCTTCACGGACATCTTCCGTTTCACACCACATGCACTGCATAAGCGCTCAGCCTCCTTCATGAGATATGGTTAGCGTTACTGCTGCTACTGCCTAATAACGAAGCAAAATGCATGCCAACTTTGGACCGACAGCCCCAATTATTGCAAGGCTAATCTAATGGATCGAAGCATATAACCATGGTAAGAAGAAGGAGGGGACTGCCAGATGCCTAATCAAATGCCAAATGATCGGCCAACATCCCGTTTGGAAGTTGAAAGCGGCAGTGATTATACGGTAAGCTTTTACCTCGATTTCATGAACAAAAGATTGCGGGTAGACGACTATCAAGGCAATGTCGATGCCATCTACGAACGAATAGCCGACGTTGCCAAAAGCCATGCGCTGACCAAGGTTTTTATCAAATCTAGAGAGCAGGATTGGCAGAGCTTTTTAGGAAAAGGCTGCATGCTTGAGGGCATTTACAAAGGATATTTTCATGGCATGGACGCTTACTGTATGGCGTTTTATTACGATCTGGGGCGGCGGAGCAGCGATTATTGGATGGAGGAGGATTGCATTTTGCAACAAGTGCTAGCGCTTTCTCGCAAACCCGTAAGGCCCGTCATACCGGAACCTTTTACCCTGCGTTTAGCCTTGCTCAAGGATGCGGAGCAGCTGTCTCATTTGTACAGCCAGATTTTCCAAACCTACCCAACACCCATGAACGATCCGCTTTATGTTGCAAAAACGATGCAGGAGGGGACGATTTATTATCTCGTCGAATCACAAGATGAGCTCATTAGCGCCGCTTCCGCTGAAATCAATGGGAAATATGCCAATGCGGAAATGACCGATTGCGCCACACTACCTGCCTTCCGCAACAAAGGGCTCATGCGATTATTGATGCATGCTTTGGAGGATGAATTGATCGCTCGCCAGATTACCTGCGCCTACTCGCTGTCCAGAGCGCTTTCCTTTGGTATGAATGCCGTTTTCCATCAAATGGGCTATGGGTATTACGGCAGGCTGACGAAGAACTGCGATATCTACGATAAATATGAGGATATGAATTTATGGGCCAAAACCTTAATCAAGCCATAACCCTTTAGGTTAACTATATGCGTTTCCTTCTCAAGGAAGAAGAAATGCCGAGCTCCTCCCGATATTTCGTCACCGTGCGGCGCGAGATCTGGATCCCTTCCTGCTTCAGCAGCACGGTCAGCTTTTGGTCCGAGTATGGCTTAGCAGGGTTTTCGCCACGAATCCACTCCTTTAGTCTGGCTTTGACACGCTCAGAAGACGCTGCCTCTCCGCAATCTTTGGGCAAGCCTGACGGAAAAAAGTGCTTGAGCTCGAAGATGCCCCAAGGCGTTTGAGCATATTTGCCGGCTGTTGCGCGGCTAACTGTCGATTCATGCATGCCGAGCTTATCGGCAATGTGTTTCAAGGTCATCGGCTTGAGATTGGCCGTCCCCTTCCAAAAAAACTCGCTTTGTTCCTCGGCGATGGCCTGAGCCACACGATAAATCGTCTTTCGGCGCTGCTCCAGGCACCTTAAGAAAAACATCGCCGATTGGAACTTGCCGGTTAGAAAGCGAGCGGCTTCGTTCGCATCTTTTCCCTCCTTCACAAGTCGCTCATAATAACCATTCATCGATAGACGGGGCAGCGCTGCCTGATGCGTGAACACGACAAGCCTGTCGCCTGACTTTTCAATGATCACCTCCGGTAGGATATAGTGAATGTCTTCCGTATGAAAGGCAGCCCCTGGCCTGGGATTCAGGCCTTTGATGACGGCCACGGCTGCCTGAATTTCTTGCGGCGAAGCTTGCAGATGCTGCGATAGTTTGTGAATGTGATAATCGGCAACATCCTTCAAATGATTGCGAATGAGTATGGCGACGAGCGGAAAGCTTTCCGCCAAAGACTTTACCTGCAAAAGCAGGCACTCGCGCAAATTCCTCGCCCCCACACCGGCAGGCTCAAAACTTTGCAGAATCGTAAGGGCTTGCTCCACCAGCTCACGCTCCATTTTCAAAACATCCGAAATTTCACTGATCGAAGAGGTCAGATAGCCATTGCCATCCACATTTCCAATCATAAAAATGACAATGCGGCGCACGTCTTGCGGCACTTTTTTCATGAAGAATAACTGCTCCTTCAAATGCCTTTCCAGCGACACCTCATTCGAGGCTGCATGGTGCAGCGGATCGTAAGGAGTGTCGCCATCCCTCGTGCGGGTAGGACGAGCGGGAGTATCGACTGTCCGCTCATTAGCGGAAGCGAACTCCAATACCGGATTCTCATGCATCTCCTGCTGAACAACCTCCAGCAATTCAGGTAGCGAGAGCTGCAGAATCGATATGGCTTTGCGCAGCTGCGGCGTGAGCCGCATTTTCGCCGACTGTTGTTGAAACATTCCGTATCCTGGGCGCATGAACATCATTCCTTTAGGTTGTTGCTATAGTGTATTCACGTGAGGACGAACGTTTGCCAATCTGTCTGTAAACAGCAAAAAACCCGTAAAAGGACCTTTTACGGGTTCTAATCTAGTAAATTTTCATAGAATACGTATAGAAAAATATAAATTTGACGAGTCTAGTAGCTATAACTCTATTAACTTTTTTGAGGAGGAGCTATGATGTTTCTAAGAATTTTGTTTACGACTCTGACAATTCCTTTGTTAGTAAGTTTATGGCTTACTGGTAAAGCCTTTTCCTATCCAAGCAGCGACGAGTTCACGGATCTACCGCAATCTTACAGTCTTGTAGCAAATACCACATCTGCTGTTGTTCCTGAAACCACTACCACCGCTACCGTGCCGCCAACAACGCAGTATCAGGTTAACCGGGGAGATACCTTATTCAAAATCGCTCGTGACTTTGAAGTGGATGTGAACGACCTGATGGCAGCCAACGGAATTAATGATCCGCGCGGGCTGACCATTGGACAAACCCTGAATGTTCCTTCAAGTGGAACAGGGGCTGTCACGAAAACACAACCAAAAATCATTAAAAAAGTAATCAACACCACATTGACAGCCTATACAGCGGGTTTCGAATCGACCGGTAAAAAGGCATCCCATCCCATGTACGGCATTACCTTCAGCGGGTTAAAAGCCAAAGAGGGACGGACGATCGCCGTCGATCCGGCTGTCATTCCATTAGGCTCCACCGTATTCATTGAGGGGATCGGCATTCGCAAAGCCGAAGATATCGGCTCGACGATTCGCGGTTCGAGAATTGATGTGTTCATGAACGATTTGAGTCAAGCGCAGGAATTCGGCGTGAAGAAAAACGTGAAAGTTTATGTGCTGAACCGGGAGAATATCTAGTTTGCTGGAAAGGCTAGCAATAAACCCCGACGGAGCTTAATCCGTCAGGGTTTTTATGTTTGTCTACGAGTACGATGCAAGCTTATGAAATACAACGTTCATCTCACGCAGTCCCTCATGCAGCGCGTCGATGGATACGTCGCGAATCACGCATGTTTCGTCCAAAGCGATGGAAGCAGCAATTCCCGCGGCCTGCCCCAACGCGTAGCAAGTAGGCTGCACACGCATGGACGACATCGCTACATGCGTAGCGGATATGGAACGGCCAGCGACGAGCAGATTGTCCACCTCTTCAGGTACCATACAGCGATACGGAATATCGTAGCCGCTGACTTTGCGCTCGTCGGTAGTCTTTTTGCCATCAGGACTGTGGATGTCGATCTCGTAATTCGTCTGGGCGACCACGTCTTGGAATCGGCGACCTTCCACCACATCCTGCTCCGTCAGTGTGTACAACCCCTGAATCTGGTTCGTTTCCCGCACGCCAACCTGATTGGCCACGTGGGAAAGCGCATAGGTCTCAAAACCATTCCGCTGCAAATAATGCACGATGGAAAACACCTGTCTCAGCGCCTCTGTTTCCGCGTAGTTGATGTCCTTGATGTTCGCGCCGTTGCCTTTGACCCGCGTCATGTTCACCAGGAGCTGGCCGTCCTTGTTGCGCTCCCAATACAGATGGCGTCCCTGTGGCAAATCGGACACTTTTTCATAATAATAGCAGCCTTCTGGCAGAATCGGAGTTACGGTCTTGCCTGTGTTCTGCATCATAAACATCAGCGTCATCGGCTGAGTCAGCCCATCCCCATCTCTTCCCGACGTATGAGGCACCCCGGCATCTAGAGCGACTCTCGCATCCCCGGTGCAGTCTATGAATTGCTTAGCCTCAAAAGCCTTCAATCCTTCGCGCGTAGACGCAATTACAGCTTCCAAGCGAGTTCTGTCCTTGACCGCCCCAACGAATTCGGTATGGTAGATGACCTCTACGCCTTCCTTTTTCATTTTCTCATTTAAATAATGCCTTAGCTCAAAAGGAGAATATTGCGGGGCAATGGACGTATCATGATGCTCCGGCAAATATTCGGCCAGCACATCGGCAATCATCTCACGGTAAATGCCCGTCACGTTCCCAATCGGCATAAAAATACTCACATTCCCCAAGGTGCCCATACCGCCAAGCTGCCCTGATTTTTCAAGCAAAATGACTTTCTTGCCTCTTCTTGCCGCCGAAATAGCTGCCGCTGTTCCCGCAGGTCCTCCTCCGATAACGACGATATCAGCGCGATCATAAGTCTCTATCTGTCTTTGAAAATCATACGTTCGTTTGTCACTCATTTTCCGCCTTCGCTCCCTTCTATTTTGGCCCATGCTTCAAAAAGTTTCTTGCTCTATGGCTTCATTATAGGGAGCTTTGGACCGCCTGGCTTTGTCAAAATGCATAGTAAATGTATCAAAACGTCTTTTTTATGGATGGCGTCTAATGTGACTTGGCGGGTATCCGAAGCGAAGCTTATACATCTTGGAAAAATGGTGTACGCTCGAAAATCCGCAGCTGTCCGCAATATCCTGAAGCGGAAGATCCGTGCCACGGAGCAGGTCGGTCGCGTAATCAAGACGCAGCTTGAGCAGAAATTGATGCGGGGACACTCCGAATTGTGAGCGAAAATGCAAGGAGAAATAAGAGCGGGACATGAGCGCCTTATGTGCCATTTCCTCCACAGTCAGCGGCTCCGATAACCGGTACTGCATATAAGCCGGCACCCAACTAAGCGAGGTAGAGCGGCTATGCTCGGAGGTATCGCGGGTTGTGTATTCTTTTAACAATTCCAGCACAATCTCTGTGGCGTGGGCTTGCGCTTGAAGAAGGTCGATTGCGTTTTTGCGGCCCCAATGCGCAATTGCTTGCTGCAGAGTGTCCAACATCCATTCGTGCCTCGAAAGCTTCAATAGATAAGGGATGGAGATATCCGTAAATGTTTTCAGACTTGGCTGCAGAGGTACTGTCTCTGGGTTAAAAGCGTGATCGATCGGCACAATCATTTCCGGACGAGCATCGACTTGGGAAGGGAACAGCTCCATGTGCAACGACATCAGCCAAACCGGCGCTTCGGATTCCATCTGATGCACAATGCCCGGCTGCACGAAGATGAACTGCCCCTGATTCACCTCATAGAGCGCCCCTTCTGCTTGAAGGCGAAAGGACCCTTCCTGTACGTAAAGCAGCATGTAGTCGGTGATGATCCTTGGCGGCGTTTTCCATTGTTGAAAATGCAACAGGTCCGCATAGCGAATGTACGGCTGCAGCTCTTGATTTAAGATCGATTCGGCGGACATGCGAATTCTCCGTTCTTCAAAGTTTTCCTGATGATTCTATTGTAAAAGAATAACAGGGTGTTGCCTACTTCAACCGGTCCACTATAGACTAAAGTAGAGTAAAATCGAGGATCAAGGGGGACATCGATATTATGCTGCAAACCGTAAAAGGGCTTATCCACGAAAAAGAAGCCGGAACGATTCTCGTCCACGAGCATGTCCTAGTTGGATTTGTCGAAGATGGCAAGTTAACTCCGAACGATTACGACCGCGATGAGGTTGTCGCCTCCATCTTGCCTCTCCTGCTGCAGTTGAAGGAGGCTGGCTGCTCAACCTTCGTAGATTGTGCGCCGGAGTATTTGGGGCGTGACCCCTATGTTTTAAAAGAGCTGTCTGCCCAGTCCGGCCTGCATCTTGTGACGAACACCGGCTTTTATAAGGCGCCTTATTTGCCGCCTTTCGTTTATCAAGCCACGGAGCGCGAGCTGTCCGATCTATGGATTCGCGAAGCGCAAAACGGCATTGCAGATAGCGGTGTCTACCCTGGCTATATCAAAATCGCTTTAAACGACGGAACGTCGATCAATGAAACGCAGCAAAAAATATTGCGGGCCGCAATTCGCACCTCCTTTGAAACCGGATTAGCGATTCAATGTCATACCATCGGCGGGGATACCGCCCTACACGCGGGCGAAATTATGAGAGAGTCAGGCTTCGACCTGGAACGCTTCATCTGGGTGCATGCCCAAACCGGCAAGGATCTGACCGTCCATCAACGGTTGGCGGATGAGGGCATGTGGATTTCAATTGACTCCATTTTGCCAGGCACCTATGACAAGCATGTGGAACTGCTGCAGCAGCTTCGAAATCATGGCGTAAGCAGCGAGCAAATCCTGCTTTCTCAAGACACAGGCTGGTACACGGTTGGCGAGGAGAAAGGCGGTAATCTTCGGCCTTATCACCACCTGCTGACCGATTTCCTCCCTTATGCGGCTCAGCAAGGTTTAGATTTGGATTGGCTTACACAGTGCGTTAGCCGGAATGCTTATCGGGCGATGCGTATTCGGAACTAGAATGCTTAAAAACCCAGCAGCCCTTTAAGGCTTGCTGGGTTTTGTGTACAGGGAGCTTGAGTCCGCTATTTGCGCAGAATCCGTGTAATTCTCCGTTCCAAGAGAACTACAGGGTCTTATTTAGACTATCTGCTTGATTTTCAGCTGATATATCAACATATAGCGCCCTACAGTTCCCTCTCAGTGATCCAATCTCTACTTTCAGCGCGAATAGTGCCTTGTAGTTCCGCTAACCCTGAAGTTCAGTTAAACCCAGCACCATGTGCCAAAAAGAGAGGAGCAAGGAGCTCAAACCAAACCTACCCTAACACCCAAGCATCCAAGCTCTCGAGATGAGCTTCGCCCTTCTCGGCAAACAGCTTGATACCCAGGCTAGCCGCCGCAGGGTAAATACGGTTCGTGACGGTTTTCACTCCGTCATTGGCGAAGAGCTCGACCGACGAGCGGTCGAGGAACAGATGCAGCTTCACGCGGCCGTCCGCCATCGGCGTGAGCGGAGCTTCACTCACGCCCGCTTCGCCTGCGCCGGAGTGCGTGCGGTCCACGCTGAGCTTGCGCTCAGCGGCTGAATAGACCACCTTCGTATACTCGGTACCATCCTCGGAACAGCGAAGCAGCAAGCCGAATTCCGCTGCGCCGCCGGCTTTAGCCACATCAAAAACGGCGATTAACTCAAGCGTATCGCCATGCACACCCGCCAGCGCCACTTCCGTATCCGCGCCTATAGTCAGACCATTCACGCGTTGATGAGCTCCGCGCAAAGCCTGCAATTCCGCCACGGGTTCCATCCGCAGCGTACCATCCGCGTTAAGCTTCAACTCGCGCGGCAAGGTAAAGGCGCCCATCCAGCCCCGCTCCTGCTCGGGCATCTTGGCCCCCCAAATGTTCATCCAGCCTTGGAGGATGCGTCGGCCATGCCCGTCCATGAACGTCTGCGGCGCATAGAAGTCAAACCCGTAATCCAGCCGCTCCTTATAACCATAGCTGAATTGACCGGTCTCATAGTTCAATTTGCCGGTTAGGTACATCGTCTTCGTCGTTCCCATATTCATCGGGGAAATGACCAGCACATGATCGTCAAGGCTCCCTAACGGGAAGAGATCCGGACACTCCCACATATCCCCCATCGTTCCGTCGCTCTCTGCAGCCACTCCGAGGTGACGCCACTCCCGTAAGTTCTCAGACGTATACAATTGCACTTTACCCAAGCCGTCTTTCCCATATCCGACCACCATGTACCAGGCCCCTGCATGCCGCCACACCTTCGGGTCCCGGAACCCGAGACCGCCTTCTTCCGGAGCCCCCGCAATGACCGGGTTGCCAGCCTCTTTTCGGAAGATCAATCCGTCCGTGCTAGTTGCAAGACACTGCACTTCCACGGGCGTGCGTCCGTCAACATGCCCTGTATAAATTAACGTGAGATGACCGTTATCGTCCACTGCACTGCCTGACCAGCAGCCATGGCCGCTATTTTCTCCTGTGTCATAAAACTCCGAAGGCGCTAACGCGACTGGGAGATGTTCCCAGTTCACTAGATCTTTACTTTTGGCGTGTCCCCAATGCATGGGTCCCCATTTGGCTTCATACGGAAAATGCTGATAGAACACATGGTACTCATCTTTATAAAAGATAAGGCCATTCGGATCGTTCATCCAGCCTGCAGGAGGCATCAAATGATAGCTGAGCCTGTAACTATCTTCCTCAAGCCCATCCACCTTTTGCTTCAAAAATGCATTCGCTTGCTCTATTCGTTCCTCGTGCGCCTTATTTCGCTCTACCGCTTGCTGATCCATGTTTTCTCCTCCTGCCACGTATGTGCCAAATGTCTAACATTTCATCTTTCAAATTCTCCATCGCCCCCTAGCTAACCTTCATGTATAAAACAAAAAACCACCCCATCCAATTAAGGTAGGGTGGCCGCAGCCTGTCGCTGCCAAGCAAGCTCTTTATTTTGCACTCTTCACCAGCATATCCGTAATTAAATCCGCTTGTCCCAGAATGGAGATTGGATCGTAGTGCAGGAATGTTTTGTAGTCCAGCATATGGACTTTGTTATTTTTCACGGCAGGAAGTGTCTTCCAGATCGGGCTCTCTAGAATCTCTTTTACCTGTGCTTCTGTTGTGCCTTCGTTCATGCAGATAAAAATGTGATCGACATTCGCATACTGAGGCAGCATCTCCATGGAAAATTCAACTAGCTGCTTGCCGCTGTCAATCGCTTCTTTCTGAACAAAATCCGGCGCTTTCAGCTTCAGCATGTTATAGATGACTTCTCCGCCACGGCCATAGTTATCGCCAAGGAAGGAAATCTTTTTCTCCCGAACGTTGATGATAACGGCTGTTTCGCCCTCTTTCACCGCACCTTTGATTTTCTCACGGCTTTCTTTGGCCTTCTGCTCATACTTGGCGAGCCATTGTTCCGCTTCCTTCTGTCTTCCAAAGGTATCGCCAAGCAGTTTCACTTCTTCTCTCACATTTTTGTAGGCATTATAAGGAATAAAGACAGTTGGAGCGATTTTGGACAGCTTATCGTAGTTCTCTTCTGCAAAACCGTTAATCACGATGAGATCCGGGTTCATGGAAGCAACCTTCTCTACGGACGCAGGCGAACCGACATCCTCCATTTTAGCCTCCTGATCCTTCAAAAATGGGCTTCCCATCCACCACTCCTTACTTGCGCCGATCGGATTCATGCCTAACGCCGCCAATGTGCCATGATAGTAAGCAGCAACGACACGTTTGGGCTCTGCTGGGATTGTGACATCTCCTTTTGTCGTTTTGGCGACGAGTGTTTTCGCTGCTGCCGGAGCTGCAGAAGCTGGAGTCACCGCTGCCGGAGACGCGGATGCTGCCGCCCCCGGTGATGATGTTGGCGCCGCCGGACTGCCGCATGCACTCAAAATAAACAACATCGCAGTCACCCCTGCGGATAACCATGGTTTCATTGCTAACATAATAGGATCGACCTCTCCCTTTGATAATGAAAATTATTCTCAGTTAAATCATATCAATCAGGCCGGGAGGCCGTCCATACACATTCATGACGAGAATTGCCTACGATTGTGATGAGAGACGCTCAACAATTTCCTGTATTTGGAGCTCCAACGATAAAGGATCAAAACCGTAGAAGATCCCCCGGTCGACCTCGTACACCTGATTTTTCCTCACAGCGGTGAATTTTTTCCAGTTGGGGTGCCTTTTAAACGATTCAGCAGCTTCCAGCCAATTAGACTCGTAGTTGATTAGAAAAACATGATCAGCATCGTACTCGCTTAACTTCTCAAGAGGAACCAGACGGTTTAATATCCGCTGATGGATGATCTGCTCCTGCACGATGCGCGGAGGGCGCAGCTGCAAACCTTGGTAAATCATCGGACCGCCCATGCTTCGCAGGTCGCCATAGACATAGATTTTACCCGAAACTACTTTCATGATGATAAAAGTGTCTTGCGGGTTCAACCTGCGTGCCAGCTTCCGTCCAGCTTCAGCAATTTCACTGTCAAAAGCGTGCAGCCACGCCTCAGCCTCCTGCTGTTTGCCGACCACATCGGCGATAAAACGCAGCTGCTCACGCCAGTCCATTTTCTCTAAATCAACGACAGCGACTGGGCCTAGCTTGCGTACTTTTTTCACATCCTGCTTATGAATATTGCAGAAAATCAGGTCGGGCTGCAGCTCACCCAAAGCCTGTGTGCTTTGCTCGTCCAAGCCATCAATCAGCTTAAATTCGGCTTGACTAAGCAAGCTTTGATAATGAGCCGGCATCCACGGATCCAGAACACCAATTCGCGGAACTACGCCGAGTTTCAGCAGACTCGAAGTCATGCAGGAGTTCAGCGAGACATACTTCTTAGGCTGATGCACATAGGCGCTCGGTGATACCCCAACCAGCTGCTTGAATTTCCGGCTAAAATAATACTGACTCTGAAAGCCCACCTCTTGGGCAACCTCATGTACGTTCGATTTGGAAAGCACCAGCAGCTCACGTGATTTCTCAATGCGCAGATGGAGCAGGTAGTCGATGAAGCTCATCCCCTTCTCCTTTTTGAACAATCTCGAGAAATGCTCCGGACTCACCCCAAGCTGCTCTGCTAATTGGTCTCGTGTCAAATCGTTGCGGTAATGTTGATGAATGAGCGCTACGGCATGCTCAATGACGTTCCCCGTTTCTGTGGGCCGCTCTTCCCCGATATTCCGGCAAATCGTATCCATGATCATGTAAAACAGCAGCTGCTTCCGAAACATCTCCTGCGATTCTCCGCTCAGCTGTACGGCATCTAGCTCTTTGGTTAGTTTTAACACGCGATAAGGGGTTTGCAGTTGAATCGGTTCTTGGAAAATCGCCGGCATCTTACCTTGCCGATACGCGCCTCGTTCCGCAGAACGTTCGGCTTTCTTCAGCACCTCAAAAGCAATCCGATCGAGATGAAGATCACGGCTGCTCGTATTTACCACATGCATGCCACTGCCGGAGGGCGCATAGATAACCAAGCCATAATGCAGCGTCACTTTCCTGCCGTTCATGAATAGTTCGCCTGTCCCCTCCCGAACAATCAGAAGCATATCAACGTCCGTTACGTTCCATTCCTTTTGGGCGTAAGGCTCGTAGGTCAAAAGCTGCGCGTCCAACACAACGAAAAGCGGAGTCTCCTGCGGCACGGAGGCTATTCTCACAGCATCGCTTTCGAGAGCTTCCGTCTTTTCAACCCGCAGCTTCCCTTGCTCCTTCAAGACCTGCCGGACATTCTCGGCTTCTTCGTCAGAAAGCTTGCCCAAATGCTTGACCACTTTGTGCCGGTTACGGCCAGCCTCATCTTTGTAGGTACTGACTATTTTATAATACGTATAGGGCTTGCCATTTCTCGTGAACTGGCTTTTCTTTAGAAACACGAAGCGTCCACCGCCTTAATTTGGTGACTATGTTGGGTACTTTCTTTTATTATAAAATACATTCGACAATTCGTGTCAAATTCCACCCGTTTACAACGTTACGAGGTTTCCTCATAATTGGGAGTGGGTTACCATTCATTTCCAAGGAGTGATACGATGTCAAAGAAAATCTTAATTCTTACCGGTGATGCTGCAGAGGTTTTAGAGGTATATTATCCTTATTTCCGTGTACTGGAAGAAGGATATGAGGCTGTTATTGCTGCACCGACGAAAAAAGTGCTTCATACCGTCGTCCATGATTTTATCGATGGCTGGGAGACCTACACAGAGAAGCCAGGGCATTTGCTGCCGTCACACATCGCTTTTGCTGATGTAGATCCAAGCCAGTATGATGGACTTATCATTCCTGGGGGCAGAGCGCCGGAGTACATTCGGTCCAATGAGCATGTTCCGCGTATTCTTCGCCATTTTCTTGAAGCTGACAAGCCGCTTGGCGCTATCTGCCATGCTGCGCAAGTATTCTCCGCGTTAAAAGATAACCACTACTTTGAAGGCCGTACAATGACAGCCTATACGGCCTGCCGTTTGGATGTCGAGCAGCTTGGAGCTAAATATGCGGCAGACACGCTGCATGTGGATGGGAAATTAGTCTCGGGCCACGCATGGCCAGACTTGCCCGGTTTCATGCGTGAGTTTTTGAAATTAATCGCAAAATAATTTACATAAAAGAGGGAGGATCGCAGCCGTAAAGTGTTGGGAGCTTCCGGAACTACAAAAGACCAGTCCAAACACGCAGGTGTTAGACTGGTCTTTTTCGTGCTACTCAGAGGAACTACGATTCTCTAAGTAGCAGCAAATTGCCATCATAGCGCTTAGAACGGGTTCTGGCGTTTTTTGTTATGCATCGAGTTGTCGTTTATTTTCATTTCGTTTTCACTTTAATTCTAAGTGCATATTTTTCTCTAGGTTAATGCATATTTACATTGAATTATGAACATAATTATTTTCAATTGACATATAATTTATTATAAATATTTTCACTTCAATTTTCATTTTGTATTGTAATTAAAAATTATGGATATATAATGGAGGCATGAGGTGATATGGTAATGAGTGTGAATCTAATTGACAAAATTCAATTTGAAGAACGTAAAAATGATTACGTCGAGAGAATAATCGACACTGACTACGTTTCCACTGCTCTTTTTTTCAAGTTTCTTGTACATCTCTTGAAAGAGGCAGAGCCAGCTATGCAACAATGGAATGACAGCATTTTCAACGATAAAGAAGTCTTCAAAAAGCACTTTAAGTTCTTAATTGAGGTTATTATTCAAAAAGAAACCAATGAGATACAAGAAGTAGCTGTTCAAGAACCTGTACATGAAGAAGAAAAGTTGGTTGAACTATATTCGACCGCGGACTTGGCTAAGTTTTGTGGCGTAACGCAACAAACGATTAACAACTGGATTAAAGAGAAAAGAATTGTTGGCGTAATGAAAGATGGATACCGTGCTCACGCGAAAATTGCGGAAGATGCTCTTGTTACATTCCCAACGGGTGCCAAAATATTAGTCAGTGAATTGAAGGAAGCGTGGGAACAAGAAAACATAGAACCGGTCACGGATGAAATCACATATTTGAAATATTGCATTAAAGAATTTGAAGACAGTTATGGGGATGTTTTTGAAAAAACGTTGGGCGCTAAAACACTACTAGAACTTACACCACAAGAAGAAACTGACGCGACACAATGGAAATCTTACTTAAATAGATTGGGTAATGCGGAAGCTTCCAGTAGCGATACCTAAGAGTACCGTCTCGGTTCTGGAAAGAATGTTTCCAGGGTTAATGCAAGATACGCAAGTTCCTCTCGTCCCTTCTCCTTTCCCCGGTGGTGGTCGTGAGATTAGATTTAAGCTTGTTTTTTATGATGGTTCTAGACTTGATTGTCGTGAAATTTTCGACCCTAATTCGCAAATCAAAGAACTTTATGAGTATTATTATGATTGGTTTAATGCAGATGGAGTTCTTCTGAAGAAATTCCATGCTCACTACCACCCGAACGGCACACCTGTTGAGATAACTCAATATGACCCATGGCACTTTCATCTTAAATTGAATTTCGCAGACCAACATGGCGATAACAGGAGCTCTGCCGACCCTGAAGGAATGACGCTTCAAGATGTTCTCAAGGAGATTAAGGGATATATTGCTATTCGTCAGTATGATTGCCGTTCCGAAGAACAAAAGGTGCAAAAAGGACGAAAAAAAAGATGAAAGAGGAATGCAGCAGCTGAAATTCAGCCACCATCCCTCTTTTCCTGAACTTGCGTTACTCTTTTATCAAAAAGTTTATCATGAGTATTTTTATCAGATCCAACTCCGCTAAAAAGATATTTTGCTTTAAATAAACTTCGCACGAATAACTCCCTACAGTTCCCCTACAAGGCGAATTCCAAGCGCCCGCTCCCACCCCACAAAAGAAAAAGAGCCGCTACCCAAGTAGCAACCCCACAAGCACCAATTACTCAATGAGCAGCAAGCATTGATAACCACCGAACGAAATATCCTCCATATTCGCAGCCTGCGCATATCTGATCTCCGAGAGAAGCACGTTCTCGCGCAAAACATGATCAAAGCGCTCAATCGCAGCTTGAAGAGGAGCATCAACATGCAGCGTCAGAATGACGCGTTTTTCAATCGGCAAATCCAGTTTCTTGCGATAATCCTGAATGCCGCGGATCACCTCACGAACAAGGCCTTCCTGTTCCAGCTCCTCCGTCAGGTTCGTGTTCAACGCAACGTTGATTTGATACCCCGTTGCAGAGGCAAATCCTGCTTTGCCTTGCTTTTCCACAAGCAGCTCATCCAACGTAAGATGAATGGCTTCCCCGTCTAAGTTGACGTCCACAAAACCGCTGTCGACGGCCTGTTTAGCTTCAGTAGCAGAAAGCTGTTTCAAAGCATTTTGCAAAGGACCGACGAATTTACCATATTTCTTGCCGGCTGCTTTCAAATTCAATTTCAAATAATAATCGACGAAGGTACTTTCGCTCGTCTCCAACCGAATCTGTTTTACGTTAATTTCATCTCGGATGATGTCTTCGAACCGGCTCAGATTAAATTCACGGTCCAGTGAAACGATCAGCTCCGACAAAGGTTGGCGCGTTTTGATGCCGACTTCGTTGCGTATGTTGCGCGCTAGCTCAACGATTTGCCGAGCCGTGGCCATATCGTTTTCAAGTGTCGTATCGATTGCGGTTTCGTTCACTTTCGGGTAATCGGCCAAATGAACGCTTCCTTCGCCGCCAAGGTTACCGAAAATATCCTCCGCGATAAGCGGGATATAAGGGGCAACCATCTGTGCTAAGGTGATTAGAACTTCGCGCAGCGTTTGGTAGGCGGCAACTTTATCTTCGGTCATTTCACTGCCCCAGAAACGGTCGCGAGAACGGCGAATGTACCAATTGCTCAGCTCATCCACAAAGGCTTCCATATGCTTGGCCGGGTTCAGAAAATCGTAATCCTCCAGCCCCTTCACAACGTTCTGAAGAGTCGTGTTCAATCTGGAGAGTATCCACCGGTCTAACTCATTCTTGGTAGCTTGCTGCGGGTAGTCCTCGGCATTATATTGATCAATCAAAGCATACAACGAGTAAAAAGCGTGTGTATTATTGATCGTATCTACGACTTTAGACTTCGCTTCGGCTACAATTTGCTTCGAGAACCGCTTGCTGTTCCAGGGTGCACTGTCTGCAAGCAGAGACCAGCGGAAAGCATCCGCGCCGAATTCTTCAATGATTTCCCAAGGGTCTATCACATTCCCTTTGCTTTTGGACATTTTCAAACCATTCTCATCCAATACATGACCTGTTGAAATTACCCCTTTGTAAGGCAGCTTTCCATTATACAAGGTAGAGACGGCCATCAAGCTGAAAAACCAGCCGCGCGTTTGGTCAATGCCTTCGCAGATCATATCGGCCGGATACTGATCCGCGAACTGATTCTCGTCACCGAATGGATGATGATACTGGGCGAATGGCATCGAGCCACTATCGAACCACACATCGATCACTTCCGGCGTCCTTTCCATGGTTCCCCCACAGGAACAGCGCAATTTTACAGCATCTACATAGGGTTTATGCAGCTCCAGACTATCATCGATAGGCGTGATGGATTTTTCATACAGGTCTTTCCTGCTGCCTGGCGCATACTCTGCGCCGCAATCTTGACAAAGCCAGAGGTTCAGCGGTGTGCCCCAATAGCGGTTTCGACTGATATTCCAATCGACAAGCTCTTCAAGGAATTTCCCGAAACGGCCTTCGCGGATATGGGACGGGTACCAGTTCACTTGGCTGTTGTTCGCCAGGAGTTGGTCCTTCACAGCCGTTGTTTTGATAAACCAGCTTTCCATCGCATAGTAGAGAAGCGGAGTTTTGCAGCGCCAGCAGAATGGATAGCTGTGCTCATAACGTTCCTTGGCAAACAATAGACCGCGTTCCGACAAGCTTTTGACAATATCCACATCGCAATCCTTCACAAAACGTCCGGCAAAGTCGACAACCTCATCCGTATATCGTCCGGCAAGATTCACCACATTTACAAAATCAAGGTTATGCTGGCGGCATGTGCGGTAGTCATCCTCCCCGTGTGCAGGCGCGATATGAACGATACCCGTACCACTTGAGTCACTGACGTAATCTGCATCGACAACAATATGCCCTCGGTTCACCGTGATATAGCCAAAAGGCGGCTCATAGGAGGTCCCGACGAATTCCTCCCCTTTGTGCGTAGATAAGATCTCATAGTTCTCTTTCAATACTTTTTCGGCAAGATTTTTGGCAATGACGTAGACTTTGCCGTTATGTTTGGCTTTCACGTAGTCGATGTCCTTGTTTACTGCAAGTGCAATGTTCGCTGGAAGAGTCCACGGAGTCGTCGTCCAGGCAAGGAATATTTCCGGGCCTTTCGTACTGCGAAACTCGACTGTCGCGCTCAAATCTTTGACATCCTCATAACCTTGAGCTACCTCGTGCGAGCTGAGCGTCGTTTGGCAGTCTGGACAATAGGGACTAACCCGGTGTCCTTTGTAGAGGAGTTCTTTTTTATGAATTTCAGATAAAATGTGCCAGACGCTCTCGATGTAATCATTCGTTAAAGTCACATAGGGATGATCCATGTCTGTCCAGTAGGCGATTGCTTCTGTCAATTCGCGCCACTGCTTCTCGTATTCGAAGACGCTGACTTTGCACTTCTCAACAAATTCGGCTATCCCGTACTTCTCGATTTCCTGTTTTCCCGAAATGCCCAACTGCTTCTCCACGCCAAGCTCAACGGGAAGGCCATGTGTATCCCAGCCGGCTTTTCGCACGACACGGTAACCTGACATTGTTTTGTACCGGCCGATAAAATCCTTAATAACACGTCCTAGCACGTGGCCGATATGCGGCTTTCCGTTGGCTGTAGGCGGACCTTCATAGAAGACGAAGTTCGGTTTATCACTCCGATGATCGATCGATGCGCGGAATGTTTCGTTTTGTTGCCATTGATTCAGGATGCGCAGCTCGCGGGCCCTTGCTTTTTCTTTTACATCTACTTTTCTCATACAGGACATCCTCTCCAATTTTAAAATAAAAACAAAAAAATCCCGTCCCATAAGGGACGAGATTGTATCTCGCTATACCACCCTTGTTCCGATTGATCCATAACTCGATCCTCGGCACCTCCGCCAACGTACCATCATACGCGCCCCATGTAACGGCAGGATCCCGGGTCAGCTTACTTAAGTAGCTTCAGCTTTCCTTCTCGGAGAGGATTTTGGGCTAAGTCTTGAACGTTGGCTTTCAGCACAGGGCCAACTCTCTGGGGAACAAGGGATTAGCTTACTCGATCTCGTCAATGAATTTACTCAGAACATTCAATTAATTCATTTCTACACCTTTTTCGGTAAATTGTCAAATGAATCAGGAAAAAAGGGCTTGCATCCGAATCTTTATTTATATTCAGACTTTACCAAGAATTTCCTCTTCGCGGATGGGATAATGGCTATATCAGTTAACTTAAATGAGATGGAGGTCATCCAACGTGTCAAAGTATACGATTTGCCCGATGCGGCAACCGGACGATTATGTGGCTGTTGCACCCTTGCTGAATTTGATTTGGTCAGAGCCGACAACAGCTGAACGGCTGCAGCGAGACGAGGAAAGCATTCCCCCAGGCAAGCTGCACTACAATGAGGACGGCGAACTGATGGGATGGGACCGTCCCAAATGGGTTGCGGAAGACGAACACGGGCAAGTGGTCGGTTACGCGATGGCATGGCGAGCGCCTTGGACGGAGCCCGGAGCCTTAAGTCATACGCTTGTCGTTCACCCGAAACATCGCGGGGTTGGGATCGGAGCAGCCTTATTCGATACGCTTCATCAATGGGCTTCCGAGGTCAGGGCGTCACGATTAATTGACTACATGAGGGAAACGGACGAGAGATCGCTTGCTTTTGCGGAACGCCGAGGTTACTTCAAGGAGCGCCACACGTTTGAGTCCGTGCTGGACTTGGCATCGTTTGATGGCGGCTCACTGCATGATGCAATAAACCAAGCGGAGCAGACGGGGATTCGCTTCATTACGTTAGCAGATGAGCCAGGGGATGCTAGCGAGAATAAGCTTTATGAGTTGTACAAAATCACTCATCCGGATATACCCGGCTACTCCGGCAGCTTTCCATGGTTCGAAGAATGGAAAAAGTGGACCATCACGCAATCCGGTGTACGTCCGGAGTGGATTCATATCGCCAAGGACGGCGATCGTTACATTGGCGTTGTCACACTCCAGCAGAACGAACAAACACGGGCGATGTATCACGAGTTTACAGGCGTGCTGCCAGGATACCGAGGCCGCCGCATCGCACTTGCCTTGAAGTTGCTCGGCATACAAACGGCCACTGCATCCGGTGTTCCTTATTTAAGAACACACAACGATTCCATGAACGCCCCCATGCTGCGAATAAACCGTGATCTGCTCGGTTTCCGTGCGGAAGCCGGGAGTTATAAGATGGTGTGTGAGCTGAAGTGAGGAATTATGCTGCTTCATGCTGCCACTCAAACAAAAAGCGCATTCACCCCATAGAGTGAATGCGCTTTACGTTTTATATGTTCACCCATGAACCCTTAGCTTCTTCTTGATTTTTGCTGCAAGCAATTCAAGCAAGATAGCGAATGCAAGGATGAGATATGTGATAGCTCCGATTTCCCTCACATCGTAATAAAAGGAACTGGCCATGAACATATCGAATCCGATGCCCCCTGCTCCAGCTGCTGCTCCCATTGCCAGAGCCACCGCGAAGTTAATCTCAAATCGCATAAATGTCCATGAGATCAAATAGGACACGGACGATGGCAGCACAGCCTGAAACACGATTTGCCACCAATTGGCGCCGCTCGCTTTCAAGGCTTCTATAACCCCTTTGTCCAGTTCCTCGAACGATTCCGAATACGCTTTGACGAGATAGCTGATGGAGTGGAAAGTCATTCCGATGACAGCCGCGACGCTTCCTAGTCCAGCTGCAACAGCAAAAATTAAAACCCATAGAACGGTTGGAACCGCACGAATAAAAGCGACCCCGGCTTTAATGACGATAGATAGTTTAGGATTGGATAAATTGCGAGCTGCCAACAAGCCGAGGAACAGGGCGATGATCGAGCCGAACAACGTCGTCAAGAATGCAAGCCCCAATGTAATGGTCAACTGTTTAATAGCCTCAAAGAAGGTAATATGTTGAAAAAGCGGTTGAAAAAACATGGTTTTAACCGTTTGAGCCGTTAATGAGGCGGCTTCTACCAGGTTAATGTCCTTATAGTCAAAAGTAACAAATGCAAAAACCGTCAATAGAGCCAGAGCAGCTAATGTCAGCCGGATTACAAAAGACTGTTTGTTAAAGGGTTTCTTGGGACTCACACTCTTGAGGTGACTCCAGCTGGTGTCTTTGTTAGAGACAGCTTTCAACGATTCTTGAAGGTCCATTTTACAAAATCACCCTCCTAACATACGTAGAAACCGATTCGATGGCGAAAATCGCAAGAACGATAACGATAACGACCAGGGAGGCAGAGCTGTAATTAAGTCCTTTGTAATATAAGCTGAAAAGAAAGCCTATGCCGGTACCCGTCAAGATGCCGATTAATGTGGCCTGACGAATGTTGGTTTCCACCATGAATAGAACCCAGCTGAGCAATTGCGGAATACTGGCAGGAATGACGGATTGAAAAATAATTGGAAAATAACCTGCTCCCGTCGACCTTAAGGCTTCGACAGAGCTATTGCTTACTTCATCGATGGACTCCATAAATGCTCTTGTTAGAAATCCGAATGAGCCGAAAAAGAGTGCGAAATATCCGGTAAGTACATTTTGCCCGAAAGAAATTAACAAAATCATGGACCAAGCAGCCACATCAATGTTGCGAAACAGCGTTGCGATTGAACGGCTCACAAAGCTGAAAACTCCGCCGACGCCTGTCGTATGGGAACCAGCAATGGCGAACAACAAGGCAAATACGGCTGCAACGGCGGTTGATGCTATAGACACAAGAATGGTCTCTGATAAGCTGCTAATGATGGCGGGAAGCCGCTTCATCGCTTTTTCATTGGGATAAAAATTGCTGGCCGCCCATTCGGCTGCTTTCGGTATAGAAGTAAAACCTTTGATGACGTTATAGTCTGTAACTATGATAGCGATTAGCGTGATGACCAACAGGAAAGCACAGAAGAGCAGCGTGTTCATGCGCTTTTTGGCAAAGAAGTTATCCCGCATATTTGCCCTCCAGCTCCAGCTCTTCCGCATGCTCTTCAAGCTCCGAGCCGTAAATCAGGGAAAGCTGGTCGCGCTTGATCTGTTTCGGGGAACCATCGTAGACGATCGTTCCTTTGTTCACACCAAGGATTCGATCCGAATACTTAAGCGCTACATCCACCTGATGCAAGTTAACAATGACCGTGATGCCCATATTGGTAGAGATCGTACGTAAGTAATCCATAATGACTTTCGAGGCATTCGGGTCCAAGGAAGCAATCGGCTCGTCGCACAGCAGCATCTTCGGATTCTGCACGAGCGCGCGGGCAATGCCCACTCTTTGCTTTTGCCCACCGCTTAACTGGTCACAACGCTTGTACACCTGATCTTCCAACCCGAGAATACTCAGAATGTCAAAAGCCTGCTTTTTCTCTTCCTTGGAATAAAGCCCCAGAACTCCCTCCAACGTTGACTTGTAGCCAAGACGTCCGTGCAGGACGTTCTCGACTACGGTCAGCCTGTTCACCAAATTGTAATGCTGGAACACCATACCCATTTGCGTTCTCAGCCGTTTCAATTCGTGCTTCTTGAAATTCATAATGTTCGCGCCATCAAAAATGATTTCTCCGCTGCTTGCGTCGATCATCCGATTAATACAGCGAAGGAGCGTTGATTTGCCTGCTCCGGAAGGTCCGATAATTGAGAGGAACTCCCCTTCCTTCACAGTGAAATTAACATCTGATAACGCTCTTGTATCCGCACCGTACTGTTTAGAGACCTGCTTGAATTCCAGTAACGTTGTCATGGTTGCTCCCTTAATCCATTAGTTGATTCGTGATAACATTAGTTATTGGACAGCATTCTAACCGGACCGAAAAAAGCATCATCTACAGGCAGGAATTTCTCTTTGCCTGATTTTTGTTTGAATACGCCGGCATCTTTGGAGTCTTTAGGCAAGAAGATTTTCGGGTTTTTCGTTATAGCGTCGGATGTTAGAGCATCCTTCAATTTTTTCACATCATCCGCGCTGACTGTGCTTGTGTTAATAGCAAGCGGGGAGTTCAATACAGGCGTAACGGAAATGAGACTAAACTCTTTACCCACTTGTGTGTTAAACGGTTCCGCTGCTCCTTGTTTCACTTTGTATACCGCTCCTGGCGTGTTGGCCGTTCCTGAGCTCACTTCTACATAGTTAGCCACGCAAGTATCACAGAAAGCAGCTACGTCAGCTTTACCTGTTAACAAATTGACTGCCGCTCCTTGATGAGTGCCTCCGAAAAGAACTTCACTGAAGAACTTGTCTTTGCCACCTTGAAGCAGATCATCAACCGTTAACTTCTTATACTGGTCTTGTTTGCTGAAATAGTTAACGATTCCGGCAGATGGCACTTTAAATCCGGATGTAGAAGAGTTCGATACGAAGGAGAACTTTTTGCCGGCGATTTTATCGATGGCAAATCCGTTGCCGTTTTTATAAGCAGCCTCATCACCTTTACGTACGCCTAACCAGCTATAATAAACAGCGTCTTCCAATGTGCCTGACTCACCGCTCGGAACAACCAGAGGCTGAACCTTGTTATTTTTTGCATTGGCTTCAACGTAACCTTGCGGCCCCATATACGCTAAATCCGCACCACCGCTAGCAATAGCTTCAATCGCGATGATGTAATCCGTCGTTGTCTTGTGCTCGACTTTTTTACCCGTTGCTGCTGCAACAGCTTTTCCTATTTCTTCACGTGCATCTTTCAACTCGGCACCGGATTCATTCGGATACCAAGCAATTGTGATGGTGTCTTTTGTTTTGACAGGCGCTGCTGCACCCTTGGAATCCCCTGCTGCTTTTGTACCGCAACCTGCTGCCACGGCAACTAAAGATAAAGAAATGATGAGTGTCAATATTTTTTTCATTTGAAAAAATCCTCCTATTATTCCTATTTTATCCTAGGTTACCGCACAATTGTTTTCAGAATATTCTGTCTAATTTAAGAGATTGTAAACTTGTCCTTCTTCTCTGCTGTGTAAAATCGGCCGTCCCTGATCTGATACTCCCGGTCACACAGATTGTCCATGAATTCCAGGTCATGAAAAATACCAAGCATCGTAGTGCCTTGCTTCATCAACTGCTCGATCAATTGTTTTACTTTCAATTTGGAGCCGTGATCAAGACTCGCCGTCGGCTCATCGAGCAGAAGCAATCTCGGGCGCTTCACCATCGCTCTCGCAATATTTAACCGCAGCTTCTCCCCTCCGGAAAAAGTGGCGGGATAGCTGTCCCACAGGCTGCGGTCGAGCTCGAAATGCTCCAGCATCTTGATCGTCTCCGCCTCCGCATACTGGGCATCATCACCCATCTCCACGATGGCATTGTGGACCAGCTCTCGAGCTGTCGTACGCGGCATGACGCTAAGAAATTGCGACACATAGCCAATTTCGTGTTTGCGCAGCTCGATGATCGTCCGTTCCGGAGCGGCAGCCAGATCAATGCGGCCGAACCTCTCCGAGTTGTACCAAATATGCCCCGCATGAGGCAGATAGGTACGGTAAATGCATTTCAGAACGGTGGATTTCCCACTTCCGCTTTTTCCGGTAATCCCTACGAATTCGCCTTCTTTCAGAAACAAGCTCACATCTTCAATCGCAGAGATTTGTTTGTTTAAATTATGCAGGGTAAAAGATTTGGACAACCGTTCTATCGACAGCAAATTTTCCATGCCATCACCTCCTGTTAGATCCTGTAGTTCGTTTTCTGAATCAGCTTTCCGTCTACCAAGACGGTGGTCACAACTGGAAAATCATCCGGCTCCAATCGCTCGATGATCAGCAGATCTGCCTTCTTTCCTTCCCGGACAGAGCCATATTCCGCGTCAATGTTAACCGCCTGGGCCGGATGAAGGGTAACGAGTTTGAACATTTCGACCAGGTTCTGCCTGTTCGGTCCTGCCAGTTGGAACACAGCGTGAAGCATCGCTGCCGGGTAATAGTCGCTGCATAGAATATCGATGCAGCCATCCTCAATAGCTTCAGCTGCAGATAAGTTGCCGCTATGCGAGCCGCCAAGAATGACATTGGGAGCGCCGGCTACGGTATGCAAACCTTTCTCTTTCGCTTTGCGGGCGATGTCGAGCGTGATTGGGAATTCGCTGATGGCTGTGCCAAAGCTCTTCACCAAATCCAATTTCTCTAGCGAATCATCATCGTGCGAGGCAATGGCGATGTTGTGCGCTCTGGCCATCTCGGCGATTTCGCGAATCGCGTCTACCGTCATTTTCTCTTTGGTCTGGTGGTTGGCGATCAACACGGCGATGTTCTCATCGGACAGCGTGTCGTAGCCGAGAACCGTCTTTTTGTACACTTCGAGATCTCTGTATTGCCCTTGTCCAGGCGTGTGATCCATGAAAGAGACCAAGT
Organism: Paenibacillus sp. P36; assembly: GCF_045866505.1. Lineage (NCBI taxonomy): Bacteria > Bacillati > Bacillota > Bacilli > Caryophanales > Paenibacillaceae > Paenibacillus > Paenibacillus sp. P36. Next base: position 1,225,478 of record NZ_AP038372.1, on the reverse strand, counting down.
GGACCTTCTCTTCCTCAATGTAGCTCTTCAAGTTATCGATCTGATCCAGATTGTCGATCTCGAATCTGGCATGGAAGCGATGGCGAATCAAATGCTTGCTGTTGTGCGTGCTATCGATCAAGTCGATGAGCTTCCGTACATTTTCAGGCTCCCGAATAGGACGGTACTTATAATCAACGGATTTGAAAATGGACAACGAGTGGTACATTGTCGTAATGCCATGAGAAATCAACTCTTTCTCTGTTTCGCGCAAACCAATTTTAAAATCAATAAGTGAAGTTGGCCTAGGTGCCGTCATATGCTCAATGTAATCGGAGTGGATGTCGATCATCCCCGGAGTCACGTAACCTCCTCCTGCATCGATGACTTCTATGCCATTCCCTGCCTCAATTTCACCTTTGGGGGCAATTCTGGCGATTCGCCCGTCTTGGACCAATAGATCATAACCCTCCAAAAGCGCTTCTTCCGTAATAATGATGCCATTTGTTAGTAGATACATCATAAAGACCTCCACTCAAGGGATTCGTTATAACAGGGAATGAACCAACTGTTGTGTATAGGCATGTTGTGGATCTTCCAGAATTTGATCCGTCAAGCCCTGCTCAACGACACGGCCGTCCAGCATCACCATCGTCCGATCTGCCAGCATCCGGATTACGCCAAGATCATGCGACACTAGCAGCATGCTGATCTTCAGCTCTCTTTGCAGGTGCTTGATTAAATCCAACACATTGGCCTGTACGGACAAATCAAGACCGGTTGTCACTTCGTCCAGCAATAAAATCGGCGGGTTATTCGACAACGCTTTGGCAATTTGAACGCGCTGCTGCATACCGCCGGAGAAATTTTTCGGTGCTTCCTTCATCCGGTAAACCGGAATATGAACCTGCTCCAGCAGCTCGCTTCCCCGGGACTCCATCGCGCTGACTGAACGATTTCCTGCTGCAATCATTTTTTCCGCAATATTACCGATCGAGGAAAAGTTCATCCGCAAGCCCATAACCGGATTTTGATACACCTTGCCCATGAGATGATTGCGGATGTGTTTCTTTTGCTGGGATGATTCCTGAAAAAGGTTGCTCTCTCCATCTTTGTAAGGCTGAAGGAAAGCCTCTCCTCCGGACACTTCCTGATCGAAGTAAAGACATCTCATCAATGTCGATTTGCCGCTGCCGCTTTCGCCTACAATCCCAAGAACCTCGCCGGGGTATAGATCGAAAGTGATGTCCTGGCACGAATAGACGGTACCGCAAGCCCGACAATAATTTCTCTCCAACTGCCTGGTCTCCGGGTTGCTGCACGCTTCACAGCCTGAACCGAATTGTTTATTTAAATGATTAACACTCAAAATAGGGGTTGCAATTTCTCCCATCCTCATGTCACCTCTTCCTCTTTGGAGCGATTATGGATTCATTCGTTCTAAGCAATAACTTGTATCATTACATTGATAAAAGGTTTCATCTGTTTCGGCGTCATAGAGCTCATCCATAAAGACATCTTGAGCTCCGCATTGACGGCAGCTTTGACCTGGAAATGACTCCGGTTCGAAAGGAACATCATCAAACGCCAAGGAAACCACTTGCGTATATGGTGGAACGGCATAGATTTTTTTCTCGCGTCCTGCACCCAGTAAAATTAAAGCTTCCGAGTAGTTCATCTTCGGATTGTCGAACTTCGGAATCGGGCTTGGCGCCATGACATAGCGGTCATGCACCATCACCGGATGATCCGCACCTGTGGATACACTGCCGTATTTCATAATTTGCTCGAATAACATCAACCAAGCTCCGCTATAATCTTTTTCCCCGTGCAGGCGTTTGGTTTCCAATTCACTGGATTCGTACATCCGGAGCGGCTCCGGCATCGGAACTTGCAGCACGAGGATTTGCCCTGCATCCAGTGGGACTTCCGGAATACGGTGCCTGGATTGGATTAGCGTAGCATCCTGCGTTGCGTCTACCGTAGGAACACCCGTTGTTTTGTCAATCAACTTCTTGATGCTGACGGCATTCACCGATTCATCCGATCCTTGATCGATCACTTTCAGTACGTCGCTTTTCCCGATTAAGGACAACGTCAGCTGTAAACCCCCGGTTCCCCAACCACGTCCGATTGGCAGTTCACGGGAAGCGAAGGGGACCTGATAACCCGGAATCGCTATCGCTTTCAGCGTAGCCCGGCGGATCTCTCTCTTGGACCCTTCATCCAAAAACGCAAAGTTATATTGGATTCGCATCTGCCTTACACCTCCTGGCCTTTGCCCACTGGGGTTTTTCTCGTCTTACGAACATCGTTAAGCTTCGCTTGGAATGTAACATAGTGCGGCATTTTCAAGTGAGAAATGAAACCTGTTGATTCGACCGAATCAATATGGAAAAGGACAAACTCCTCGTTTTGCGTAGGGATCGACTTATCGCCTTTTTCGAGGCTTTTATCCAAAATGCTCATGGCAATGGCTTTCGTTTCATTTTGTCCGTAACAGAGACCGTATCCGAATTCAAGCTGCAGCTCTTTCCGGCCATTCTCTTTCTCAACCGTCGCTGGCACGAGCATTTCTACCTCAGTTACCTTAATATCACCGATAAAATAGGCATCATCCTCTTCACCGGACTTCGTGAGTGGGCTGTCAATATATACGGGAAGCTCTCCGACGCGCAGTTCTCCGACTGTAGGATGGACCATGCCATATCCACGAATGACTGCATAGGCCAGTGAAGTAACGGCTCCCGTCTGTCCTCTTGTCAAAACTTGCAGCTTCTCACTCCGTGTTGCAGGAAACGTGAGACTTGTCCGGGTCACATCATCCGGTTCGGTTGGATCAATTGGACATTCGGCAATAAGCCCTTCTTTCCTCAAGTAATCCAACACTTTGGGAAATCGCCCGTCATTCGTATCAGTCATCTCTTGAGCCGTGATTTGTTCCGCTTTGCGATATTCTTCCAACCATTGCGCCACAGTTTCTTCTGTCTCATCGACCAGGTCAAAGTCCAAAAGCCTATGGGAATAATCCATGGAAGCACCTAGAATTTGCCCGCCGGGAATATCCTTGAACGAAGCGGAAATTCGTCTTTCCACCCGCATCTCCTCCGAGTGCACAGTTCTGGAATAATGCTTCCGAGGCAGCGTAGAACGATAGGCACGAAGCAGGAAAACCGCTTCCTCCGGGTTACCTTCCGCCTGCTTGATCGCCAGAGCCGCAAGTTGTTCGCTGTACATGCTGCTTTCTGACATTACCTGATCAACAAGTCCTCTCATTCCGGCTTCAATCGCAGGCACATCCAGCACCTTGCCCTGCCGCAACCGTTCATATTGGATTCGTTGCAAAGATTGTTCAATTGCTCGCGTTCCACCTTTTACCGCTACATAACCCATCGTTTAGACTTCCTCCTTCATGACCTGAGTTGTCCTAGGCAATGCCAGCATACCGTGGGAAGCATCTGTAAAAATCAGATCCAGCCCAAGTGGAAACTCAACATTTCGTTCAGCACGAATGGCCATCCACTCTTCTGCTACCTGCATCTCCGCTTCAACGGTCGTCCGAATCCCTGGACCGCTCAAAAGCAGCTTCGTTCCACCGGATAAACCTTCCGTTTCAATAATGATCGTCGCTGAGTTGTGCGGGTCCTGAAGCTCTCCGATTTTGGCCGTTTTCAACGCTCGAAGCAATTCCGATGGCTCAGCATCGCTAAGGACGAAGATGAAATCCGCTTCCTCTAGCTCAACCTCTTTGGCATACGTAGATTGACTAAGCGCTTGAGCCATCTCCTTTTCCCGCTTAGACACGACCTTGAAAGTCACTTCCGTATCAAGCAACATTCGCGCTGCTATATACGTTGCAGGCAGATAACCTTGTAAGTGTTCCAGCTTCCCTGCTTCTTCCGAAAGGTCTGAAATTGTCCCCGGCCTTGACATCGAGTCAATCAACTTTCTATACGCGGTTTGGATGTCGTGCACCATATCCAGCATCATCGGTTAAACTCCTTTCAATCTGTGTCCATCGTTTCAAAATCTACCTTTGTTCGTAAAACACTCTTATGCTGCGCTTGTCGTCTTGCCGACAATTGTTCGCAATCTGATTCTAATAGAGCTGTCCAAGCCTCTGTCTCCTTCAAGCCGGCTCCATACGCCGCATCGATGACTGCCAGTTCGTACGCTTTCTTCGGCTCGTCACCTTTCAATAGGCCAATCCCCACTGTGCCTTCGACGCGCACCTTACACTCGGTTACCAGTACCTCGCCCAAGTAAAACAAGCTTTTTTGTGCAGTCTCCCTTACCTTCACCATCACAAGTCCATGATTCGGCTCTTCGATTAAAGCAACAGGATAGCGGCTTTCAATCTCATTAGCCAAAGCAGCAGCGAGCTGGGGCGAACCGTTAATCAGCATTTCCGTTCTTTGCTTCCGATTCATGTCTAATCCTCCTTCTTCCCTATGCAATGCAACTTCACATCATCCACAATGTGCAACCAACTTACTTCACACACAATAGAGCAAACCAACCTTACTTCACTCACAATATTGCAAACCAACCTCACATCACACACAATATCTTGTTGCCAGGTTAGCAGCTGTTAAGTTTGTGTAAAAGAATTTCTAAATAACATAAGTAAACAAATCCCCACGATACATCGTTTTACTGTATTCCAAAGTTCGGCCAGATTCGCTGTCCTTGCACTCGCATTCTAGGACCAGCAATGGAATCAGACTGGAACAAGCCAGCAGCTCCCTTTCATATTTGGAAGGATGCGTTAACCGAAGTGTTGACTCTGTAGATTGAAAGTTCTTGTAACCATGATTTTTGTAATAGCTAAACATTGAAGTAATATCCTTACCCGATCTTTCAATATCAGGGAAAACAGATTCAGCCACATAAGAAATATGCAGCGCAATCGGTCTACCGTCGATGATTCGAAGACGGCCAATCTTGTAGACACGATCCGTTTCCTCAACGCCAAGCGTCTCGTATATTTTGTGATTGAATTCAATCGACTCGCAAAAAATATTCCTCGACTCGTATTGATAACCGAGCTCAATCATTTTCTGGCTAAAGCTTTTATTGGCGGAAAGCACCAGGGGGATTCGCAGGTTTCTATCCTGCACGAAGCTTCCTTTTCCCTGTTTGGAGTAAATGTAGCCGAGCTCCTGAAGCCGTTCATAGGCTTTACGAGCCGTGATACGTGGAACCTTGAACCAATCTGCGATTTCATTCTCGGATGGCAGTTTATCGTCAGGCTCATACTTCCCCGATTGAATCATCTGGATGAGATGGTCCATGATATCCGTTTCTTCAAACATGCTTGCCGCCTCCCTCTCCGTTACGCGTATTTCTTGACGAAACTCGTGATATCGTTCAATTCATAGAATCTTTCTTGAATAAGTTCACGGGGCCAATCCCACCAAGCAATTTGAAACAATGCATCAATGATCTCCTGAGAAAATCTTTGCTTGATAGGTCTCGCAGGCACACCTACTACAACCGTATATGGAGCAACATCCTTGGTAACAATAGCTCCGGAACCGACAACAGCTCCTGTACCAATATGAACACCTTTCATAACCGTTGCTCCATGTCCGATCCAAACATCATGTCCGATCGTGACACGATTGCCTCTGCGCCAGTTAAAAATCTCCTCATCATTCGTCTCACTGAGTCCGTAAGAAGCTCCCCGGTACGTCATGTGATGCTGCGTCACCCGATCCATGGGGTGATCTACGGGATTGATACAAACATGTGAGGCAATGGACGTAAATTTGCCTACCTCGGCATAATTGATCGTCACATCATCCATCGTATAGGTATAGTCACCGATTCGGGACTCGATAATATGATTCGTTGGACCGATCGAAGTCCACTCTCCAGCAAAACTGTTCGTAATATGACTGCTTGCGTGAATCCTTGGCTCGGACGATAATGGAAGGCTGGCATGGGTTTGATGGATCGGCTTCATATCAAATCATCTCCTTGTTGGACAGTGCTTGTTTGCGTTCACGCAGCTCGTTTACTACATGCAAGCCGGGGGATTTACTTCCCAATTGCACGTCTTTTTCGCCATAAAATCCATGAAAATCAGAGCCACCGGTCATCACCAGATTAAACTGCAAGGCATACTCATGAGCTCTTCGCTCATCCTCTTGATTGTGCAGCGGATGCCACACCTCGATGCCTTGGAGACCTGCTTCCACCAGATCCGGAACCAATTCAAAGCTTCTATATTGCCCCGGATGTGCCAACACAGGTACTCCGCCTGCCTGTAAAATAACCCTAACGGCTTCACAAGCATCTACATATTCTGTCGGGATGTAGGCAATACCCGGCTGTTCGCCGCTTTGACCGCGAGAAAACAGCTTTTTATATAAATCGCCATAGATCGTTGTTGTATAACCCTGCTCTATCAAGGCATGCATAATATGCTGTTTGTAGATACCCGTTCCGCCTTCCGCATGCTTCATCACATCGTCCAAAGTAATTGAGTACCCTGCCTCGATCAGTCTATCAATCGCTGTAAGGCAGCCTTGGTGACGTCTTTCCAGCAGTGGACTGCATAACGTTTCAATCGCAGCGTTTCCGGGCTCAATGAAGTAACCTAGAATATGAACCCTTCTCTTTCTTGCAAAATCATAACCTGAGATTTCTATGCCAGGAATGATCTCTACGCCTCTCTCCTGCCCAGTATGAACCATTTGCTGAAGATCACGGGTTGTATCATGATTAGTGATCGCCAAATGACCGATACCTTCTTGAATAGCCAGATTCAATATTTCATCAAATGTGAAAGAACCATCTGATAGTCTTGTATGGCAATGCAATTCTACTTTCATAGAAACATCCTCCTTGAAAAACCATGTGGAAATCGTTGCTAATCTCGTGTATTTTCTTGTTTTTATTTTGTTCTATAAATCAATTCTAACTTGATGCCAAGTTCTTAGGGTCAATGCTGTGTAATCGCCAGGTTAAGAAATTGTAAGGAAATAAAAAAAGGACCTAGCGGGAGGCTAGATCCTAGATTAGTTCGGATATGGGAAGGACGAACACTATTGAAGGACTACGAATAATAGGAAGGACTACAACACTATTGAAGTACTCTTGTATGTGCCGTTGTCGTAAGGTACACATCAATTGCAGTAGACTGATGGAGTTGTGTTGAATGATCTATTCGATCGTTCGAAGAAGTTACACATACCTTGTGGGAATGTGACTATACACTCACTCAAGGGAACTGGAGTCCGCTATTCGGAGAAATACGAGTAGTTTGGTGCTAGTCTTTTCTTTAGACACACACTAAGGAACAACCTTTATAATAAATATAACAACAATAAAGGTTAGAGGTGTGGACATGGGAGATATTCGTGAAAGTTATGAGGAAGAGTTTAAACGCAAAACGATTGAACACATGGAGTCTAGCGGGAAGAGACCCATTGACATTGCACGCGAACTAAATATTCCTAAAAGTACCTTAAGCCGCTGGATCAAACAGTATGGTTCAGGTGCGGCAGTACCACAGAATCAAATATTTGTGGATCATGAACGACTAAAGAAATTGGAACAATTAAATCGCGAACTGCAAGAGGAAAATGAAATCTTAAAAAAGGCGATGCACTTCTTCACAAAGGACCCCCGCTGATTTATCCGTTTATTCGTAAACACCGCTTCCAGTACGGGGTCGAGAAGTTGTGCACTGTCATGCAAGTATCTAGAAGCGGATTTTACAAGTGGTTAGTGCGTACGCCGAGCCCTCGCGAAATCGAGAGAAAGAAGCGTAAAAAGCGTATACGGGATGTTTTCTTTCTCTCTAAAAAACGCTATGGCAGCCCCAGAATTACAGCTGTACTGAAGGCAGAAGGCATGAAGATATCCTCCAAAACAGTCGCTCGTCTAATGAAAGAAATGAAACTAAAATCTTGCATGGCGCGTAAGTACAAAGCTACAACGAATTCCAACCACTCTATGCCTGTGCATGAAAACACACTCAATCGTAAGTTTAAAGTCCTCGCACCTAACAAGGTCTGGGTGACGGATATCACCTACATTCGCACTCGCGAAGGCTGGTTGTATTTAGCTAGCGTTATGGACTTGTTCTCGCGTAAAATCGTAGGTTGGTCTACAGGAGCTCGGATGACGCAAGAGTTAGTCCTGGACGCCCTAGACATGGCTTACAAGCAGCAGAAGCCCGATCCAGGCTTGTTACATCACTCGGATCGTGGCTCGCAGTACGCCTGTTCAGAGTACCAAAAACGGCTAGCTAAATACAAAATGGTGGGGAGCATGAGCCGCAAGGGAAACTGCTATGATAATTCCTGTATTGAATCTTTTCACAGCACGCTGAAGAAAGAACTTGTGTATGTGACAACATTCAAAACCCGCGAGCAGGCCCAAAAAGAGCTCTATACTTACATTGAATTCGATTATAACCGTAGCCGAATCCACTCCACTTTGGGGAATAAGTCGCCCCACCAATTTGAGCAACTCTACTTTGAAAATCTTTTAGCGTAAATCTATGGTTGTTCCTTATTTTTTTGTCCGTTCTATTGACAGAAGACCAGTTTTTCTTTTGAGCGGAACTACAGGCTCTTATTTGTTCTCCTTGGTGTGTTTTTCAGCTGATATCGGCAAAATAGAGGACCGTAGTTCCCCTTGGCTATAAAAACATGCCTTTTCAGAGAGATAGCGGCCTGTAGTTCCTCAAAAGCTTAAAACATCTGCAGATTTGGCAAGTTAACTGCAAAAAGATCAGGTAATTATGCTGCAATGTTCTTGAGGTCGTTGATTTTGTTGTACTTTCTGCAGCTGAACAATGAGATAAACAAAAATATACAAAAAAGCCTTTCTGAGATTTCTCTCAAAAAGGCTTTTCTTCTGTGCTTGGCAACGTTCTACTCTCCCAGAACCCTGCGGTTCAAGTACCATCGACGCTGGAGGGCTTAACGGTCGTGTTCGAGATGGGAACGCGTGGGTCCCCTCCGCCATCATCACCAAACAGTCAAAGCGTGATTGCGCCTTGAAAACTAGATACGAAACTTACGTAAAGGTAAGAATATTTTAGGTTTTCTGGGCCCCGAGAAAGTAATCGGAATCAGCTACAGAGCTTATCTTCACTTTCTTGGGTACATTTGGTTAAGCCCTCGACCGATTAGTATTCGTCAGCTGCATACGTTGCCGCACTTCCACCTCGAACCTATCAACCTCGTCGTCTACAAGGGGTCTTACATACTGGGAAATCTCATCTTGAGGGGGGCTTCGCGCTTAGATGCTTTCAGCGCTTATCCCCTCCGTACATAGCTACCCAGCGCTGCCTCTGGCGAGACAACTGGTACACCAGCGGTACGTCCATCCCGGTCCTCTCGTACTAAGGACAGCTCCTCTCAAATTTCCTACGCCCGCGACAGATAGGGACCGAACTGTCTCACGACGTTCTGAACCCAGCTCGCGTACCGCTTTAATGGGCGAACAGCCCAACCCTTGGGACCTACTTCAGCCCCAGGATGCGATGAGCCGACATCGAGGTGCCAAACCTCCCCGTCGATGTGGACTCTTGGGGGAGATAAGCCTGTTATCCCCAGGGTAGCTTTTATCCGTTGAGCGATGGCCCTTCCATTCGGTACCACCGGATCACTAAGTCCGACTTTCGTCCCTGCTCGACTTGTAGGTCTCGCAGTCAAGCTCCCTTATGCCTTTGCACTCTGCGAATGATTTCCAACCATTCTGAGGGAACCTTTAAACGCCTCCGTTACATTTTAGGAGGCGACCGCCCCAGTCAAACTGCCCACCTGACACTGTCCCCATACCGGATTACGGTACCAGGTTAGAACTCCGATACGATCAGGGTGGTATCCCAACGGCGCCTCCACCCAAGCTGGCGCTCAGGCTTCAAAGGCTCCCACCTATCCTGTACAGATCGTACCAAAGTCCAATATCAAGCTGCAGTAAAGCTCCATGGGGTCTTTCCGTCTTGTCGCGGGTAACCTGCATCTTCACAGGTATTAAAATTTCACCGGATCTCTCGTTGAGACAGCGCCCAAGTCGTTACGCCATTCGTGCGGGTCAGAATTTACCTGACAAGGAATTTCGCTACCTTAGGACCGTTATAGTTACGGCCGCCGTTTACTGGGGCTTCAATTCATAGCTTCGGAACCGAGGTCCCTAACCACTCCTCTTAACCTTCCAGCACCGGGCAGGCGTCAGCCCGTATACTTCGCCTTGCGGCTTCGCACAGACCTGTGTTTTTGCTAAACAGTCGCTTGGGCCTTTTCACTGCGGCCCCCTCGGGCTATTCACCCTACCGAGGCACCCCTTCTCCCGAAGTTACGGGGTCATTTTGCCGAGTTCCTTAACGAGAGTTCTTCCGCGCGCCTTAGAATTCTCTTCTCACCCACCTGTGTCGGTTTGCGGTACGGGCACCTTCGCCTGGCTAGAAGCTTTTCTTGGCAGTGTGAAATCATGACCTTCGGTACTTAAAATTTCCCTCCCCATCACAGCCCAGCCTTATGGTTAGCGGATTTGCCTACTAACCAGCCTCACTGCTTGGACGAGCATCCATCAGCTCGCGTCACTATCCTTCTGCGTCACTCCATTGCTCATAACGGCTACGGTGGTACAGGAATTTCCACCTGTTGTCCATCGACTACGCCTTTCGGCCTCGCCTTAGGTCCCGACTTACCCTGAGCGGACGAGCCTTCCTCAGGAACCCTTAGGTTTTCGGCGGATCAGATTCTCACTGATCTTTTCGTTACTTATACCGGCATTCTCACTTGTATGCGCTCCACCTGTCCTTACGGTCAGAATTCAACGTACATACAACGCTCCCCTACCCATGCATTGCTGCAAGCCATAGCTTCGGTGGCGTGTTTAGCCCCGTTACATTTTCGGCGCAGAGTCACTCGACCAGTGAGCTATTACGCACTCTTTCAATGGTGGCTGCTTCTAAGCCAACATCCTGGTTGTCTGTGCAACTCCACATCCTTTCCCACTTAACACACACTTGGGGACCTTAGCTGATGGTCTGGGCTGTTTCCCTTTTGACAATGGATCTTAGCACTCACTGTCTGACTCCCGGATTTAAGTTTGTGGCATTCAGAGTTTGACTGGACTTGGTAACCCTTGGCGGGCCCCGCACCCAATCAGTGCTTTACCTCCACAACTCCACATCCGAGGCTAGCCCTAAAGCTATTTCGGGGAGAACCAGCTATCTCCGAGTTCGATTGGAATTTCTCCGCTACCCCCACCTCATCCCCGAATTTTTCAACATTCGTGGGTTCGGGCCTCCAGTGAGTGTTACCTCACCTTCACCCTGGACAGGGGTAGATCACACGGTTTCGGGTCTACGTCCACGTACTAAAGCGCCCTATTCAGACTCGCTTTCGCTGCGGCTCCGTCTTTTCGACTTAACCTCGCACGGGAACGTAACTCGCCGGTTCATTCTACAAAAGGCACGCCATCACCCATATAGAGGGCTCTGACTTTTTGTAAGCACACGGTTTCAGGTTCTTTTTCACTCCGCTTCCGCGGTGCTTTTCACCTTTCCCTCACGGTACTGCTTCACTATCGGTCACTAGGGAGTATTTAGCCTTGGCAGATGGTCCTGCCGGATTCCGACGGGGTTTCACGTGACCCGCCGTACTCAGGATACCTCTAGGCATACGTTCACTTTTGGCTACAGGGCTTTTACCTTCTATGCCGGACCTTTCCAGATCACTTCGCCTAACGAACTTTTGCCACAACGAGGTCCTACAACCCCAAGGAGCAAGCTCCTTGGTTTGGGCTATTCCGCTTTCGCTCGCCGCTACTGACGGAATCACTTTTGTTTTCTTTTCCTCCAGGTACTTAGATGTTTCAGTTCCCTGGGTCTGCCTCCAATGTAGCTATGTATTCACTACATGGTAACTGCGCATTACCACAGCTGGGTTCCCCCATTCGGACATCCCCGGATCAAAGCCTGCTTACGGCTCCCCGAGGCATTTCGTCGTTCGCCACGTCCTTCTTCGGCTCCTAGTGCCTAGGCATCCTCCGTGTGCTCTTTCTAGCTTAACCTAGAAAAAAACATTTAAAGATTGTTGTATAACCCGAAGGTTACACGACCTAAGTTCTTACTTTACGTTTTGTTTCGTTATCTAGTTTTCAAGGAACAAAGATGTTTACATTGAAAGATTGCTCTTTCAAAACTGAACACGAGTGAGTAAGCGATGTGTATCCGAAGATACTTGACTGGGTCGTTTCAGACCCGAGTCTCCATAGAAAGGAGGTGATCCAGCCGCACCTTCCGATACGGCTACCTTGTTACGACTTCACCCCAATCATCTACCCCACCTTCGGCGGCTGGCTCCCTTGCGGGTTACCCCACCGACTTCGGGTGTTGTAAACTCTCGTGGTGTGACGGGCGGTGTGTACAAGACCCGGGAACGTATTCACCGCGGCATGCTGATCCGCGATTACTAGCAATTCCGACTTCATGCAGGCGAGTTGCAGCCTGCAATCCGAACTGAGATCGGCTTATAAGGATTGGCTCCACCTCGCGGCTTCGCTTCCCGTTGTACCGACCATTGTAGTACGTGTGTAGCCCAGGTCATAAGGGGCATGATGATTTGACGTCATCCCCACCTTCCTCCGGTTTGTCACCGGCAGTCATCTTAGAGTGCCCATCCGAAATGCTGGCAACTAAGATCAAGGGTTGCGCTCGTTGCGGGACTTAACCCAACATCTCACGACACGAGCTGACGACAACCATGCACCACCTGTCTTGGGTGCTCCGAAGAGGGGCACTATCTCTAGTGCTTACACCCAGATGTCAAGACCTGGTAAGGTTCTTCGCGTTGCTTCGAATTAAACCACATACTCCACTGCTTGTGCGGGTCCCCGTCAATTCCTTTGAGTTTCACTCTTGCGAGCGTACTCCCCAGGCGGCATACTTACTGTGTTAACTTCGGCACCGAGGAATCGAATCCCCAACACCTAGTATGCATCGTTTACGGCGTGGACTACCAGGGTATCTAATCCTGTTTGCTCCCCACGCTTTCGCGCCTCAGCGTCAGTTATAGGCCAGAAAGTCGCCTTCGCCACTGGTGTTCCTCCACATCTCTACGCATTTCACCGCTACACGTGGAATTCCACTTTCCTCTCCTACACTCAAGTCAACCAGTTTTGGATGCGAACCGGGGTTGAGCCCCGGGCTTAAACACCCAACTTAATTAACCGCCTGCGCGCGCTTTACGCCCAATAATTCCGGACAACGCTTGCCCCCTACGTATTACCGCGGCTGCTGGCACGTAGTTAGCCGGGGCTTTCTTCTCCTATACCGTCACACAAAGCGCAGTTACTCGCCTTGCTGTTCGTCTAGGGCAACAGAGCTTTACGATCCGAAAACCTTCATCACTCACGCGGCGTTGCTCCGTCAGACTTGCGTCCATTGCGGAAGATTCCCTACTGCTGCCTCCCGTAGGAGTCTAGGCCGTGTCTCAGTCCCAGTGTGGCCGTTCACCCTCTCAGGTCGGCTACGCATCGTCGCCTTGGTAGGCCGTTACCCTACCAACTAGCTAATGCGCCGCAGGCCCATCTATAAGCCACAGATTGCTCCGTGTTTCATGATTCTCTCATGCGAGAAAACCAGTTATCCGGTCTTAGCTATCGTTTCCGATAGTTATCCCAGTCTTATAGGCAGGTTGCCTACGTGTTACTCACCCGTCCGCCGCTAAGCACCGAAGTGCTCCGCTCGACTTGCATGTATTAGGCACGCCGCCAGCGTTCGTCCTGAGCCAGGATCAAACTCTCCATAATAGAAAAGCTGATTGTACTCATTGACTTGCTAGCGAGATTATTCATCTCATTTATAGTCGATTACTCGACTGTGCTTACTCACTCGTTGTTCAGTTTTCAAAGATCAATTTCTTTCGTTCACTACCGCGTTGCCGAAGCAGCGAGAAGTAATATACCATGTAAGAATTTCAATTGCAAGTGTTTTTTTTCGAGCCATTTTTAAAGTTTCCAACATGTTATTTAATCGATTTGTCTGACTACTTCATGTCTATTCTCTAAGCGAAGCCAAATGAATTATTTGCGTTATTCATCCGCGTTGAATGGCGGATTTGCAATATACCATGGATTTAAAACTATTACAAGCTTTTAATTAGAAAAACATTTTATTCATAGATCGAGCCCTAGTCTCCAATCATTACACTGCATAAAGTTCCCTGGAGGATATTCAAATTCACAATCACTAATTAATTGAAAGCCAAGCTTCTGGCAAACTGCGTTAGACGCCGGGTTATAAATAGATGGGAAAGCGTGAATATCCTTATGTTTCTTCTCCATATTTGCGTTAGCAATTGCTTCTAATACCGCTGCTGTCGCTATGCCTCTCCCTTGGTAGGTAGGCAAGACACTCCAACCCATTTCATAGATGCTCTCTTCTTTCCACTTGCTATCCCAGTAACCAATACTGCCGACCGTCTCATTGTCTGGCAACAGGATAATACTATACATACGACCTGACCCCTTGCCGCCGATCTCCAGATATCTTTGGTGACGAATTAGCAACTGCGCCTCTGTTTCAGAGCCACCGAGGTGTTCCATCATCTCAGGAGCATTGATCTTACGCAGCAAATCAAGATTGGATTCTGACCAAGATACTAGCTTGACATGTGGTCTTTTCATTGATTGTACGATTCCCCTCACCTCAATGATTGCCTTAAACGCTATAAGGCTCCCCAAATATTAACAGAACATATGTTCCGTGTCAAATAAGTCTCGTTCCCACGATAACCGTAGCATCTAATTCTTCGAATCTGGACACTGTCGGAATCAACCCGCTCCGAGCAAAAATCTCTACGGCTTGCAGCGCCTGCCGTTCGCTGACCTCAACCAACAGGTGTCCGCCAAGAGCAAGCCAAAGCGGAGCTTCAAGCGCAACACGGCGCAGCACATCAAGTCCGTCCTCTCCCCCATCAAGCGCTAGGCGTGCCTCATGAATACGGGCTTCTGAGGGAAGCAGCTCAATTGCTTCAGTTGGGACGTAAGGTACGTTTGCCAGCAGAATATCAATACGGTTATGCAATGTCACGGGCAGGGGTTCAAAGATGTCACCTTCAAATACATGACCTCCCACGGCTTTAATGTTTCTGCGGGCGCACTGCACTGCTTTAGTATCGATATCCACGGCATACAGCTCAATGTCTTTCACCTCTGCAGCCAAAACCGCCCCCAATGCACCTGTTCCACAGCATAGATCAACGACAACGTCTCCTGATTGGGCAATTTCAATGGCCCGCCGAACAAGAAACTCTGTACGTTGACGGGGAATGAAGACGCCAGGGTCCACCTCAATCCGAAGACCGCAGAACTCCATCCAACCAATTACGTGTTCTAACGGATGACCTAAAGCTCGTTGATCCGCCATTGCGGCTAACTCGATCGGCGACCTAGCTGCCGAAATGAGCATTTGAGCCTCATCTTCTGCGAAAACACAACCCGCAGCACGAAGTCCAGCGACAAGACGATCATAAGTAATAATCTCCATAAAAACTCACCACGTTTCTCATTAGCAATAAACTCATTTTATCCTTTGTGCCGTTTGCCGCACAGGTAGAAATCTTTTATAAAGAACTTTTCTTCCGCTCATTCCCTTAATTCGCCCAAGCATACTGAGCAGCAAAAAAGGCCCCGTGCTAACAGGACCTTTTCATTGTATTGACTTACAAGAGAACAAACAGCAAGGCGATTACAGCCGGCAAACCTTGCACGAGTAAGATCGACCTTTTTGCGGTTGCCCCGCCGTACAAGGCAGCAACAATCACACAACAAAGGAAAAAGAGTTGAATGGAGCGCCCGATCAATGGATCTGGATGAACAAGTCCCCAAATGAGCCCAGCCGCCAAAAATCCATTGTATAATCCTTGATTGGCTGCCAGCGATTTGGTGGCCACTGCCTGCTCCTTCGTCATGCCGAAAGCTTTCATCCCGCGAGGACTAGTCCATAAAAACATTTCCAGAACAAGAATGTACACATGTTCTACTGCCACTATGCCCACGAGAATTGATGCAATCATCGCAATAATAAGCTTATCCTCCTAAACCGTATTGGGTGCACCTTAGTACGTTTATTATATTTTATTAGCTTAAATTTCGATAGTAAAAAAGAAGCCTCCGCGAGGGAAGCTCCTTTCACTTCGTTTACCAACTAAATTTATGTCTTAGTCTGACATTGTGCGGACATGACCTTATTTTGAATACGCCTGCCCATTTCTCGAAAAACCCTGGATTCCCCTTCCAATTACACAACAAGCTATTTCGTGTCAACCCATCTTGTAAATGTAATATCAGAAGGAGGCGGTCCTGCTATAGTGCCAGTTATGTCGGCAATTGGCGAGTTCCACACCATCATCTTGACCATTTTTTCAATTGATAACATTAACCCTCGTATTAGTTGTTTTTCCATTGTTTGCAACCGCAGTAATTGTAAAGCTTCCGCTAGTTGTGCCTGGGCTGTAGGAAACATTAACCCTATTATTAACCCCTTCAGAGCTTGTAGATAGACTAACAGCTAATCCTTCCGATACATTATTTATCGTATAAATGACAGAGACAATCTCATTATATCTAGCAATGTTGGCGTTCTTAAATTCGTTGCTATATTGGTCTTTTAAAGTGACATCGCCCATTACCTGCCACGCAAATGCACCGTCAGCGCCTTGGATTTTCACCGTAATACCATCCGTATCATAAACAGTTGATCGTGCGAACGTCTTAAAAGCACTGCTAGTAATAGATTGAAAGTCAATCGGATCATTCTTCACATTAATTGCTGTTGAAACGAAATTGGACTCTCCCTTTGCATTCTTATAAACGGCAGTAATATTAGCTTTCCCTGCTTTGTTCCCTAAGACATATGCTTTTCCAGCAATTGCACTTGCACGAGCTGTGCTATATGTATCGGAAACTACTGTGGAAATGGTATGCGGGACTTTGACTTCTGCTCCCGATTCATCCTTTGCTGAAAGTGTAAGTTCGGCAGCGAGTTTATTCGTAGAATCAAATAGCTGAGCTGCGGCAATATTTTTTGTAGTATCATCATTAAAAGTACCGAACAAATCTCTAGCTCCATTTAGATTATATGTAAGTTTCACGTTGGCAGGATCGATGACCGTGAATTTCTTTGTAATCGATCCAACGGAATCGTTAATTATTGGACCGATCACACCTCCAGAGAAGTCTCTTTTTCGAAGGTTGAATTTAACCGATACAGAAGAATTTTTTGCAGATGCAGTCGGAGTAAACTTAAACTCCTTATCGCTAAATTGCCCAATTGAGAGAACTTGAGATCCTGGAGTAAGTATTAAGTCTCCGGAATATGTTCCAATGTAGTCAGAGGATGGTGTTACTGTGGCATATACATCGTAAGTAACTGAACGGCCATTATCAACGATATCAATAATGTTCCCTAACTGATTCTTCGGGAAAGCAGTAATATTATCACCGTACTGATCAAATAGTACGAGTTTGCCGTTAACAGTCGCTGTGTCAACAGCTCTGGCTGCGACATCAGTTGAAACTTTTAAACCTGCAGGATAGCGAGGAGCCAGGAGCGGAATATTAATTGTAGATTGACTATTTACACCGATGCCGAACAACCCGACGAATACGCTCGCGTTACCTTTTCCCTCAACTTTTCTCACATAGAGTTTTCCTCTATTTGGTCCCTCAGTTACAATCATACCTTCATCATCGAGCATATTGGCCGATACATCCGTCGACGGCCCAGTAATCAGATTCCCTGATACTGTAATCGTAAATTTACCATCCTTTACGTTTTGCACGATATCATCTGCTGTTAGCTTGTTACCCTCAGCATCATAGGCAATAATATCTATGTACTTGCTGCTGTCTCCATTAGCCCAATTGCCGCTTGGCTGAACTAGCTCTACTTTATGAGCTACAGCCGTGGGCTTCACAGCCAATTTGGCAGTTGCCGTTGATCCTCCTCCAAATACAGAAACTGTATAATCACCGCTTATTTCTACTTTAGAGGTTACCTTAATCACAACATCATCGATGCCATCACTGTTCTCATCCACGATTTGCGTACTCAACTTTGACTCAAAAGGCGCCAAAGACACCACTGGGGTAATCATTGCATTTGAATCCTTGGTAATGACAGCACCGTATTGATCATATTGCGTTAAAGGAATCAAAGCCATTTCACCAATCAAGCTTAATGCTGACTTACCACTTTTGTATGTAACCGCTCCCAATTCAACTTTATTTAAGAAAGGCCGATCGCCTATTTTAAAGGTTTTTTTTGCTGTGATGTGTTGTTCGTTATCGTAGATACTAACTGAAATTTGACTCATATTTGTGATTAATCCATCATCTGTCGTATTTATTTGAATAAATAATTTACCATATTCGTTTTTTAGTAAAGTAGGTGCATTCTTCGTAGTTGCAAAGACCGTATAGTTCCCAGTGGAAAAAGTGGCTGTCTCATCAAATTGATTCGTTGGTTTCACTTCAACATGAACTTTTGGCGACTTCGCAATCGTATCGCTGGCATTTACAAATTCAATCTTAGTTAATTTCTCCTTTTGTCCTTTAAAGGAGGCAATAGTTTTGTCCATTACGGAAGCATCTAATCCGCCCAAAGTGACTGTATAATCACTTTCCGAAATATTCGTATCCGTGAGTGTAAGTATGGCTGATTTCTTATCCTCCGACCATTTTACCGATGTTATAATGCTAGAAGTTCCCCGAGTTAAGGCTAGTGTTGCTTTTGCTGTATCTACATCTCGGTCAAAAGCAACAGTTACCGTCTTGGCACCCATTTGTTTGGCTTCCTTGAGAGAGACTTTAGCAGGCTTGTTTGCGCTTTCAAGTACTTGCGTTGCGATATAAGCCCCTTTGACAAGATCAGCACGAGTTGCTATTTTAGCACCGTCTGTCCCGAGGTCTATTCCATTTCCTTTGACAACATCCAAATATCCGTTATACCAAGGATTTGTTGATTTTACCTCCGAGGCTTTCCCTAGACCTTTCACAAGTAAGGTCGCCAATTGACCGATTGTCACTTCATCTTTAGGCGCAAACGTAGAATCCGTGACTCCTTCAATAATTCCTTTGACTTTAGCTGCTTCAATGAATGGAATAGCCCAGTTGATAGATTCATCCGTTCCAGCAACATCCGTGAAACTTGAGGCCGCCTTTTCATCCGTCGTTAGTTTTAATACTTTTGCAATTATCTTGGCAGCTTCCGCCCGAGTCATACTTCCCGTAACATCAAAGTTCTCTCCTTTCCCCTCCATATAACCTAGTTTGAGCAGCGCATTGATTTTCACTTTAAGTTCGGCATCTATGTTGGCCAAATCTTTAAAGTCTGTTGTCGTTTTAACAGTTGAGGCTGGTATTTCTTGCTTCACCTCGGCAGCTAATGCAACATGTGCAAATAATGTAAATACCATTACTAACGATGTAACCCCTATAAAACTCTTCTTCATCTTGTTTCCTCCCCTAAGGTCTAAACCGTGAAATCAGAATGTCAATGTCGACATTTGTTACTTTCAGTTTAGCGAAACAGGTTCCAAGATGTTATGTATGAAAGGAACATAACTATGGTGATAATGAAGAGAAAACATTCATTATGTACAGTTCATAAATTTCTTTTCGACATTTTTTTATCTGAAATTATCTATATAATTATGAACATAATCTACCTAGAATTCTGAGTGCTTCATGGTAGTTCAGCGCCTTCTCCTCCAATGAATGCGCTTTCTAATAGGCTCCCCGTTTGGGAGTCCTTTTTAGCTTATATAGATTTTCTCGCTAATTTACGAAATTCACCTGGTGAAACCCTATACGCTCTGTGGAACAATCGATAAAATGATCTTGACTCCATACCAACATGGTCAGCAACCTGTTCAACCGTCATTTCTTCGTATTCAAGCAAATTTGCCGCCTGTTCTAATTGGACCTTCAAAATAAATTGATAAATGGAGTGACCCAATTCGTTTTTAAACAGCTTATTTAAATGTTGAGGTGTATAACCAAACATTCGGGAAATTTCATCCAGGGTAAGCTTGCTTGAGTAATGAACATAGATAAAATTCACGACTTTCTCAATGATTGCTTTGGGGTTGTTAGTACTAATTTGTAGACTCATAGTCTGAAGCTTAACTTCTGCCAATAAGGAGTAAATGATCTCAGAAGAGGTATTTAATGTTCTATCTTTGTAATTTTCTTCAGCCCTGCAGAGCAAATCAATTAACGTTAATAGTCTGTTCGATGAGTTTACAATCAAGAGCTTGTTCATTTTCAAACCGAATTGCAAGAAGATAGTGAGATTACATGCAAAACGAACTGTAGCGATCTCCCACATGTCTTCCAGTGGCTGATACTCGTATTTTGTATTAGGCATAACAATAACCATCTGATTTGCCTGAATGACAAATTCAGACTCATTATTGATTCGAAGCAGCCCTTTTCCTCTTAAACAAAAATTAATCTCGCCATGACTACTGCCCCCTGTGAAATGTCCAGAAGGATTAAGAACATATCTTGCCGCGCAAAGATGGAATGGGAGCGATAGATGCGACTGGACGATCTCTGCGTATATATCTTGTATAAACAATAGAATTACTCCCCCTCTAATTAATACCGGCCCTGGCATTGTACATAAGCCGCCAGTTTAGCAACAAAAGAAACAGACGTAAACGACCTGTTATTGAATGATCAAAAGAACGTTCAAGAACAAGGTTTACGACTGAACTTGCCTACGTCATTCAGGCAATCATCTCCGCCTTTTACATCATTCTTGGAGAATTCCCTGAAACTCATCGGATAACAGATGGGCAATGACCTGGAAAGCCGCTGGAGCCTCAACCATATCCTTTTAAACTTTTCCTCTAAAACTCCCCCTTGTGCATAAATTCAAGTTTATGATAACGCTTGCAAAAATGATGTTAGAAATTATGAAGGAATTCAGCCTTGACATTCATGTATAATTCCATTATTCATTACAAAAGTCCAGAATAGAAGGAACAAAATTATTCATTGCGTGTAACAAATTCATTTATTTTCTATCTGTCTAATGATGGAAGAGGGAACCACTTCAGTCATACGGATACGGGTTATTCAAACAGTCAGCCACACTAATCGTCAATCAGTCGTTATAAGCACACTTGCCAAAAGAATCGTTAAAAACCTCCATTCCACCCCTTAATACTGTGTCGGATGTTAGAAGAGGCTTTGTCCTGCTCTCGGCATATTCCAAAAGCTCATCTTTAACTCGAACATGGTATGGGGTGAAATGGAGGTCATAGAAAAAATGTAATATGTTCACATAATTTCATAATAGGAGGGCGGTCGAATTTGATTGCCCAGAATTCGTGCAGCACCTTAGGCTTTCATTCTTGCAATCTGTTCCCGCACCCGCGGTGCGACTTCCGTTCCCAGCAGTTCAATAGCTTTCATAACTTCATGATGAGGCATTGTTCCAACAGGTAAATGCATGATAAATCGCGAGAAACCTAACTGTTTGCTCATGTGAACGATTTTATTGGCAACCGTTTCGGGATCGCCAACGTATAGTGCGCCTTCCAGGCTGCGAGAAGCATCGAACTGTGCACGGCTATAATGCCCCCATCCGCGCTCTTTACCAAAACTATTCATCGAAGCCTGCGTAGGTGGAAAATACCTGTCGACGGCAAGCGAGGTGGTTTCGGCAACGAATCCGAGCGAGTGTACAGCCACCGGTAATTTTGACGCATCGTGTCCTGCACGCGCAGCTGCTTCCTTATAGAGCTTCACTATGGGAGCAAATTGCACAGGGCTCCCCCCAATA
This sequence comes from Paenibacillus sp. P36, assembly GCF_045866505.1. NCBI lineage: Bacteria > Bacillati > Bacillota > Bacilli > Caryophanales > Paenibacillaceae > Paenibacillus > Paenibacillus sp. P36. The sequence continues at coordinate 1,203,667 of NZ_AP038372.1, read as the reverse complement.
ATCGCCAAAACAAGCGGCAATCCTAATACGCCTGCGCGTATGGCTGATTCCGGGTTCCCCCCGCTGCCAATCCATACAGGCAGAGGGGTCTGAACCGGACGCGGATAAACACCTAAATTCGTAAAGGCGGGGCGATGCCCTCCTTTCCAGGATACTTTCTCCGAATCCCTTAGTTTCAATAATAGTTCCAGTTTCTGCTCGAAAAGCTCTTCGTAGTCTTTCAAATCATAACCAAACAATGGAAACGCATCGACCATAGAGCCTCGGCCCACAATAATTTCAGCACGTCCATTGGAAATGCCATCGAGTGTTGCAAACTCCTGAAATACACGGACTGGATCGGCAGCTGAGAGCACGGTAACCGAACTGGTTAAGCGGATCTTTTTGGTCACAGCCGCCCCGGCTGCCAGCACCACGACACTAGCGGAATCCCCAAACTCCTTACGATGGTGCTCGCCAACCCCGAATATATCGAGTCCAACCTGATCGGCAAGAGCGATTTCTTCTACAACTTCCCGCAATCTCTCCGCATGACTTATCGTCTTGCCTGTACGAACATCCGGCGTTGTTTCGACAAATGTATCTACACCTATTTCCACTTTAATATCCCCAATCATGATTTATATTTATATCCTTGAATTATTTATCCTAACATTAGAAATTATATTATTAAATAAACAAACCCGTCAACCATTTGTAAACATTTGGCCCGGCAAACTCCGATAATTCCACTAGGCATTATCAGCCCAGTCATCGAAATTACGCCGAATTGACAGCGTTTACTTTCAGTGGTATGGTCAGAGGAATACGCAAGGCATTCCACGTCTAAATCGGAATGTCTTGTTGTATTTCGTCCTTTTTTACATTTCATGTATTTATTATGAAAGGAGGTTTTGAAAGTGATTCAAGTGAAAGAATTTTTAGACACGGATTCATCCTACGCAGAGTCGAGAGCTAACCAATTTCTGACTGAGCTATCGGATGATCAGGTGATTAACGTATGCTACGGCTCTATCTTTAAGACAGGGAAACATGATGCTGGACTCCAACGAAGTTCCATTCTTATTGTTTATAGAACAAAAGAATAAATGCCGAATTTCCTGCGTTTTATCAACTATTAAAGAGGTACGGATATGAAATCAAGAGTTGAAACTTTCCTTAAGTTAATCTCATTGGTCTCAACACTTTTTCTCGCAGGAGTATTGGTATATGTCATCTTACGCAATATCTGAATTCCCGGTAAAGAATGCCACGAAGAGGTTTTAAGAGCATAGGCTTTACTTTTTAAAAGCAGGGAGGTTCGCAATATGAACATGTATTGGCATTGTCGTCTGATCATTTCCGGAGGAATTTACGATGAACCATAGAGTACTGTGATGTAACGACAACATCGCAAAGAAAAAAGGGGCAATTCGTTTAGCATATAACTTCGCTAAATGAATTGCCCTTATTTTAATATACGGTTTACTTGCTCTGTACTCAACATCATCAAAACAATAAAAGCCAGCACAATAAAAGGGAACAAATTGATGGTCATCTGTGAAGCGAGCAAGCCAAAGAGCGGTGGTAAAAACGTGGATCCCGTATATGCGACTGCCATCTGAAATCCCATTAGCTTGGCGGAATTCTCGCGACCAAAGCGTGCAGGCGTTTCATGCAGCAAACCAGGGTAGATGGGAGCAAGCCCGATGCCAATCAAAATAAGTCCAACCAAGAAAACTTGAGGCAGAGGAAGCAGCAGCATGACCCCACCCGCAATGGCAATGATCTGACCGCACCGGATCAACACACGATTGTGGATTTTCATCGTAATGAACCCTGTAATCAGTCTTCCAACTGTTATTCCGCCATAGTATAAAGAGATCCACCCGGCAGCTGTCTCGGCTGTCATATTTCTTGCACCAACCAGATAGCTGGCTCCCCATAATCCTGCCGTAGATTCAACCCCGCAGTAGAATAAAAAAGCGATAAGTGTCGGCTTAACACCATTGATCTGAAGCACGTTAGCTTTGGAACTAGCCGCCGGTTGTATCAACTCTCCGACCTGGTCTTGTGGATTCTCACTGTTTGGACCCTCAGCCTCCTTAATAGCAGCTACACGTTTCCATAAAGGGAGCGTAACAAGCAATACAATGGCGAGTGTGAACTGTATCATAGATACCGTTGAATAACCATCTCTCCAGGAGTTGTGCTCAGCAATGTAAAAGGACATGATAATAGGTCCGAGAGTTGCCCCTACACCCCAAAAACAGTGCAGCCAGTTCATGTGATGAGCTTTATAATTTTCAGAGACATAATGATTTAGCGCCGCGTCAATCGCACCTCCGCCTAGACCAAGAGGAACGGCTAAAAGGATAAGCCAAATCATCGAAGGCGCCATTGAGAACCCCAGCAACGCTCCTGCAGTAAGGCAGCAACTGATCAAGGTAATTTTACCTGTCCCCGCTCGCTGAACCAAACGCCCGCTTGCCAGACTGGATACGATGGTTCCTCCTGCCACAATCATCGACAAGATCCCCGCGAAGCCAAATGAAGCGCCGATGTCGGGTCTTATCACGGGCCACGCCGATCCCAGCAAGGAGTCTGGAATTCCCAGGCTAATAAATGCCAAATAGATAACAACTAAAAACATGGTTGCCATCGTACCCCCCCTTCTCCTTCGATCATATGCATTGCCTGTATCGCGGATATCACAACAGCACCAATACTTATTAAATTATTTTAATAAGTCTAGATCATCTTAGCAGAAGTCACTTGTAACGGCAATATAAGATTTCGTTGCATTCGGTTGCACTGACCGTTGTCAACGCAAAAAATTGCCGCTTCTCCAGCTCTGAGGCCAGATAGCGACAATTTTTATAGATATATGCTTATGCTTTATCGGCTTTCCATAGTTGTTCAAGCAAAATCACAATCATCGTGCCTACAAGCAGTCCATTGCTGAATACATATTGCAAGATCGATGGAAGCCCTTGGAATGCTGTTGACGGAAGAAACATAAGTCCAATGCTAATCAAAAGCGTAATGCCCAGAATCGTCAGTCGGCGTTGATCCAGTGTTTCCTTTAGAATCGACTGAAAGGCAATTCCGATCATTTGAACAAATGATGCCAGTAAGGCCGCCGTAGCGATTGGTCCTGGGAGCAGCGCCAAGAAATTAACGATAACCGGAACCAGGGAAATCCCCGACAAGGCCAAACAAGCCACAAGAAACGGGCGAACCCGGGTCTGTTCGGTTAGTCGAATAAAGCCCGCGGATACCGGTAAAGGAACGACGCCAATTGTCGAGAATATAGCACACAAGAAGTGAGAAATTCCACCGGCTATTCCTCCGCGATTCAAGGTTTCTTTTAATTTCCCCGGAGCTTCCGGTACTACTTGGCTGACAGCCGAAACTGCAGCGATCGTATTGGACACTAAAATAAACGTAAACAGAATGGCCGTGATCACGATTCCGGCATTAAAATGCGGATTTCCCCATGCGAACAACTCCGGCAGCTTAACCCAAGATTCGTTCGTACTAACGGAAGCCGAACTTTTGCCGAGCAGCGTATATAGCAGCCACCCGGATAAGATTCCGATCAGCACGGCATAGTTTTTGATCCAACCTTTTCCTTTGACCGAAAGAAGGATGACGAGAATAAACACGCCAAACGATATAGCTGCAGTTCCATAATCGGGCAAGGATGATTCTCCTTGTAAAGCGATCATTCCTTTCATAAAAACACCGCTAAGTTGAAGCGCTAAGATCAAAAGAAAAGAACCGGTAACCAGAGGGGTGAACAGGAACAGCAATCGGTGGAAATATCCGCTCAAGCCAAGGATAAGGAGGAGTAGACCCGCAATAAGGAATCCACCCTCCAAAATTTGCAGCGTTTCCTTTAAGCTTTGCCCCTGTCTGACTGCTACGTCTGCTAATATCACAAACACACTGACCCATGAACCTGCGGGACCGTCCGCGATCGGATACCGATGCCCTAACCATCCTTGGATGAAAGAACTCAAGCCAACGACCAAAAATGTTCTCTGCATCAACGCCGAAACTTCTTCTATCGATAAATGAAAAATGCCACCGATGACGATAGGCAGTGCGACAGAATTGGCCAGCAGGAAAATAAACCATTGAAATGTGCTTAAGCTGCCGTAGAACCGGCGATTTTGTGTTTCCATTGTACCTCCCTTACTTTACGGTAACATCGTTTAACATCAGATATCCGATTGGACTCAACGTGAATCCTTTGACATTTTTAGCTGTTACGGCTACGTGATCAATCGTGCGAATCGGAATTAACGGACTGTCTTTCATCTCGATATCTTGCACTTTGGCGTAAATCTCTTTACGTTTCTCCACATCTTTCTCACGACGGCCGTCTTCAATTAGCTTATCCACTTCTGCGTTGGTGTAGAAAGCCAGATTGCCTTTGCTTCCATGGGAAGAGCTGTGAAACACATTGTACTGATTGTAATCCGCATCCCCGGTCGCATTGCCCCAGCCGCCGATAAACAGATTGTGTTCGCCTTTACCGGTAATATCCAGGTAAGCACCATACTCCATCACTTTGATTTCGAGGTCGATGCCAATGCCTTTCAACTGAGATTGAACGACTTCCGCCAGGTTAATGCGCTCTTTTCTATCGTCAGTTACAATAGATGTTTTAAATCCATTTGGAAAACCAGCCTCAGCAAGCAATTCTTTCGCCTTGTTGATGTTGTACGTATATTCGGCCAAATTAGCATTAAATCCGATCATCTTAGGAGAAAGAGCCGAGATCGCTTTGCTGCCCACGCCGTTATAAACGCCTTTGATAATGGAGTCCTTTTCAATGGCATAGGAGAATGCTTGACGAACGCGCGGGTCATCGAACGGTTTTTTCTTTGTGTTAAAGCCGATGTATTCTACCCCAAGCCCTTCGGTGCGAGCTAGCGTCATGGAAGAAGAATTTTTCACGCGGTCTAATTCGGTTACAGGCAATTGATCGCTAATCTGAACTTCACCTGATTCCACCATGGCGACACGCGTAGTATCCTCTGGAACTACTTTATAAACAACCTTATCTACTTTCGGAATCTCGCCCCAGTAGGTATCATTTTTGACAAGAACCATCTCTTGTCCTGGCGTCCAAGACTGGAATTTGAATGGACCCGTTCCGATCGGGTTTTTGGAAAGCTTGTCCGCTTGTTCTGCAATGGCTTTCGGGCTAAGGATACTGCCTTCAGTGCTAGCAAGAATGGACAGGATAGGCGCGTACGGATAAGACAAAATGAATTGAACGGTATAGTCGTCCACAACCTTCACTTCTTTGACCATGGAGAAATTGCTTGCTCTTGGCGAATTGACTTTTGGATCCAAAGCACGCTCCATTGTCTTCTTAACCGCATCTGCCGTGAACGGCGTGCCATCGTGGAACTTCACACCCTGACGCAGCTTGAACTCCCAAGTTAAGTCATCGACTTGTTTCCACTCTGATGCCAGAGAAGGCTTGTACTCCATATTTTTATCTGTCATGAGCAGGCCTTCGTAAACTTTACCATAAATGTAGTTCGCTGAAGGAATGTTTGTAATAAATTGCGGATCCAGGTTGTTCGCGTCCGCTTTTCTTGCGATGGTTAGCGTACCGCCCGCTTGGGAAGCTTCCGCGGCTTTCCCGCTATCTGTTGTCGAATCTGGTGAAGAGGAGCATCCGGCCAACACGGACATACCTACAAGGGATATCGCGAGAAAGCCGCCGAGAATAAGTTTTCTTTTCATTGTATAAACCCTCCTATTTCTATCGTTTATCTACTACTTTAAAATGGCTTATTAGCATTATAGAAAAAAATAGCTTTAGAACATTGCACATTCTTTACGTCTATTTACAATATCTTTACTATTTTTAATATGCAAACAAGCTACGACCAAGAAAGCGCTAACATAGTATCTTTCATGCAAAATCCCCTTTACGAATGAATGATCTTCTTATTTAGATAATAAATAATTTTCAGATTATTTAGTTTCACAATCTTTACTTGTATTTATATAATCTTTACTTCTTTTTCTTAAAAAAATAATAAAACCGCCAAGTTCACCTTACCTTGACAGTTTTATTAGGTTTGACGAGTATTCGTTATGATAATAAATACCAGTGCTGATTGTGGCCGCCATTATCATACCATTGAATGGCTTGCCCTCCATCGGATGTCGATTGTCCCGACATATCTAACAATTTACCGCTGCCTCGGTTTTTAATTTTCACCGGATCATTTTCACCGGTTCCGATAATTTCCCACTGCTGGTTCCACCCGTTATTGTCTGGCCATTGAATGACATTGGCCCCATCATAGGAAGATACTCCGCTAACATCCAATAAATATCCGCTGCCTACGTTTCTGATATGATAATATCCGTTTCCTAAATATTCAAGATACCATTTCTGATAATCCCCTTCTACATTCGGAAATTGTTGAATTAGCGCACCTTCCGCTTGTTTATCCCATCCGCTGACGGATAGCGCCTTTAAGCTGCGTTCATTAATAAGTCTCAGAGCAAATTGTGTTCCCGATGCGTACGACGTCGAAGTTCCTGCGAATGGCGAGATGGATGCAACTAACACAAGCACCAATATCGTTATCCATCCGTACCTAATTAGACATTGTTTCATGAAAGTGCACTCCCTTTTTAATTGATTAACTTACGCCAGTGATATTTAAGAACGAGTTTTATGTATTACACTTTAATCACCTCCTAAATCAGTCAGGTAATCAAGTTCTCATTAAATTCTTTATTTGGGATTAATTTCAATTCCATCCTACACTACTGGCAGTACTCTTTTCATTGATATTTTCGGTGTATTCCTGACTAGTTCCTTACCAGCATGACAAATATGATCATGAAGTTGTGAAACCTACAACAAAAAAAAGGCATAGCCCTCTCCCGAATGAGAGAAAACTATGCCTTTGGTGATTACAACGAACCGGAAACGACATTCCCGCGATACAGCACCGCTTGACGCTCGGCTCTCCGCGCTACCGCTTCCGCCGAACAACTCGCGTGAACAAGCACCGCGCTTGCTTCGTCGCCAACAGCTGGCCAGACGCGGGCACCTTCCGCAGAAAGCGGAAGCTTGTCGCCTGTAATAAAGCCGAGCGCCTGCGCTAGCGAGCGCTCATCACTCCAGCGGAATCGCTCCGCCAGACGGCCGACTCTTTCCAAACTGTCTCCTTGGCCGAATGGGGACCAATGATCCGTAATGCTATCGTCGCCTAGCGAGACGGATACGCCTTTTTGCTTGAGCAGCGGAATCGGTATCGTCGCTCGGTTAATTGGCACGGTCGAGGTGATCGCGATGCCCAGCTGAGCAAACAGCTCGGCCACTTCGCTTTGCAGCTCGACCGGAACGTCAGCAAAACCTAGCGCATGGCTGACGGTTACGCGCCCCTGCCAACCCGCTTCCTCGGTTAGTGCGGCAAGCCTTTTGAATGTGAAGATACCTAAATGACCCGGATCATGGATGTGAACGTCCACGTCAGCATCAGCCTCTACAGCCAATTCCATAATCGTATTCAACGATTTCTCAATGTTCTGATCGACCGAAGCCGGGTCTACGCCACCCATGGATGTCGCTCCCATTCGCAGCGCCTCGCGCGCCATCTCCACAACGTTGCTGCGCAGCAGCCCGTGCTGCGGGAAGGCTACAATTTCGCCAGACAGCTTGCCCGAATAAGTTTCAAAAGCTTGCAGAGTGGCTTCAAGATTTTTCAAGCCAATATAGGGATCGATGTTGCAATGGCTGCGGACGTGGGTCGTGCCGTTTTTCAGCAACAGTCCAAGCATCGCTTCCGCTCGTTCCCTGGCCGTTGGGAGCAGCTCTGTCAGCAGCGTCTCTTCTTCCTTTAAACGAGTAAAAATGTTCACGGGCGGGGAACAAGCTTTCCACGGCCCTCCGTAATACGTTTTATCGATATGAATATGCATATCGCGGAACGCTGGAAGCAGAAGCAGCTTCTTCGCGTCTTGCTTAGGCAGATCGCTGTCTAAGCTTGCGTCAGCAGACACGATTTGCGCAATCTTCCCATCTTCAATAAGGAGGTGACAAATCTCCGTTTCTGTGCCTGCAATTCTTCCATTTTCATAGCGATAGCCGCTCTCCAAACAAACGTTAGTTAGCCAATAAGTCGTTGTCATACTCATGTTGGTTACACCCTTTCTCCCTGTCAAATTTGTAATCTCTTACAGCAACTCAGGATCAAAACGTTTCTCATCCACATAAGCTCTGGAGTGACCCCAGAAATATTTGGTCGGTTCCATATATTTCTGCAGTCCGGCACGCTCAATCGTCCGCTTCGCTTCTTCATTCGCTTCATCAAGTGCCGAAAATTCATCAACGGTTAGCACTTTGCGATCTTCCATCACGATTTTTCCATTCACGATAACGTTGTCTACGTCGCTCCCCACGGCCTGATGGACCAAACGGTGCACATACATATACTCCGGTGTCAAATGAGGCTGGCGCATGTTGACCGTAATCACATCCGCTTTTTTCCCAGCTTCCAAAGAGCCTAGTTCATCATCCCAGCCTACACAGCGGGCGGCATCAATCGTCACCATCTCAAGCAGCTTGCCAGCCGGCAAATAGTAGTAATCTTTGAGCGCTGCCTGATGAATCATCTGCGTCTTGCGCATCGCTTGAAACATGTCAAAGCTGGCTGCCGGGGAGGTACCGTCCGTGGAAATCGCCACCGTTGCGCCCATCTCCATCAGTTCCGTGATAGGCGTTCGCGCATTCACCTGTCCGAATCCTGGTGCAGAGCTAACATTGGTACCTGTTTCAGCCAAAATTCGCGCTTCATCAAACGAAATGCCGCGGCAATGCTGCAGATGCACATCGGGTCCAAGCAAAGCGTTTTCTTTATCTTGAATCGCCAGATGAATCATGCCTCCGAAGGCATCCGAGTGTATCCGCGTGTTATATTTTCGAGCGATCTCGCGAATCTTTTTCGCTTGATAGCGATCATGATCGGTTAAGCCATATAACTGATCCGGCGGCGTCGGGGCTGACGGGTTAACGGAAGTAACGATCACAAAAGGCGTGATGAAAGCACGAATGTGATCGTCGTGCGCGTGATTCAAAGCCTCAATGACCGACTCGGCACCTTTTAGCACTTCTTCGTAAGTCACTTCTTTGGTTACCCGCTTCCCATCCACCCAGCGGCTGAACGAATGCGGCCACGGCGGATTGCAAGGACCCGTACAGACGATCTCCCGAATGCCAACTTCGGAGTAAGCTTTGGCATGATTAAGCGCAAAGATCGGATCGTCGGAGCGAGGCATCGAACCAAGCACACAGGCGCCTGTCGTGATCCCTGCTTTTAAACGTTCAAGCGCGTTCAGCTTACCTTCGTAATACCAGAACTCATCCGTTACAAAGTGCTTATACGTATGCGTCATGATCGGCATCCAGAAACTGATATTGTCCATGGCGATTGTCTTGAACATGGAATGGCCGCCGTGACCATGGACATCGATCAATCCAGGCAGGACACAGTGATGATTGCAATCGATCGTTTTCTTCGCCTCATACTTCGCAAGTAATTGCTCGGTGTCAGCAACCTCCAGAATTCTCCCATCGTGGATCGCGACAGCCCCATTCTCGAGAATGCGACGATCTTGATCCATGGTAATCACGACGCCATGAACGAGTAATAAATCGATCATGGCTGGAGTCCTCCTGCCACCAATGTCCCGCGGTAGAAGACGGCCTTGCGTTCAGCTCTTCTCGCGACAGCCTCCGCCGTGGAAGTAGCCTCCACCAGAACCACGCTAGCCTCATCTCCGACATTAGGCCATGCGCGTTTGCCGTCTCGATCCAGCGGCGTCTTTCCGCCAGTAATGAAACCGAGCGATTGCGACAAGGAATATTCGTCAATCCAGCGGAAGCGTTCGGCTAAACGGCCTGCTCGTTCCAAAATGTCCCCGTTCCCGAAAGGTTGCCACGTATCGAAGATATTATCGCAGCCTGCTGCAACAGCCACCCCTTTCTCATGCAAAAGCGGTACCGGCGGCAGCGTTCTGCTGTGGGGCGCGCTTGTGATGATCGTAATGCCGGCCTCGGCTAAAATAGCGGACAATTCCGCCGCTTCACCGGCAGGCACCTCGCCAAGAGCGAACGCGTGGCTGATCGCCACTCTTCCTTGCAAACCCGCTTCCATCGTAAGCGCTGCCAACCGTCTCATGGTAAAAGTGCCCAAATAATCCGGATCGTGCAGATGCAAATCGACGCCTGCATTCGCCTCAACAGCCAGCTCCATCATTTGCTGCAAAGACGCTTCAACGTCCCCGTCCACCATGGCGGGATCGACGCCGCCGATCAGCGTAGCGCCTTCACGAAGGGCTGCTCTAACCAGCTCTTTGGAGCCGGATCGCAATAAGCCATGCTGTGGAAAAGCTACTATTTCATAAGAAAGTTTCCCCTCATAAGTATCCAACGCCTTCTGCACGGCTTCCAAGTTATGCAGTCCTGCTTCCGGATAAATATCCACATGCGTCCGCACTTCAGTTGAACCAGCACTTAATAGCGTAGCCAGCAAGTTTTCTGCTCGCTCCTGGGTCGAAGTCGGCAGTGAAGGAAGAATCCGTTTCTCCACTTCGAAGCGTCCCATGATATTAGCTACAGGGGTGACTGCACGCCACGTATCCCCAATTAACGTCTTATCCAAATGAACATGTTTTTCAATAAATGATGGCAACAACAGCAGATTTTTTCCGTCTTGCTTCGGAAGATCTGTTTCTAGCGGTTTATCCGCTGTAACGATTTCATGGATGACACCGCCCTCTATACGTAGATGGCAGATTTCTGTTTCTGTCCCGGAGATCACGCCATTATCATACAAATAGCCACTCTCCAGACGAACATTGGTTAACCAATAAGATGAACTCACGAATTGCTCACCCTTCCTTCCTTTTCCCAAAATTCGGTGTGATTTGCTCGTACTCCCTCAATTATAAAGAATATTCTGTGTTTTATTTTCACAATCTTTACTTCTATTTAAGGTATCTTTACGAGTTGCCCAAAGCTTATTTACTTCGCCTTGTTTTCTGATAACTTTAATTAAACAAAGGAGGACTGCTAGATGAATGTTGAATATGCTGGACAAAAGCAAGCGCTACCAAAACAGGCTCTCTCCGCTCGTCCTGGCAAGTGGAGAACATTTTATTTAAAGCTTCGGAAAAATAAGTTAGCGATGTTGGGTGGGTACGTAATTCTTTTTTACTTCCTTGTCGCAATCTTCGCTCCGCTGCTAGCACCATACGATCCCTATCATATTGATTTAGTGAACAAACTAAAACCTCCCTCAGTCGAACATTGGATGGGGACGGACGATAAGGGTCGCGACGTGCTTAGCCGGTTGATTGTCGGGACACGCCTCTCACTATCTGTAGGGTTCGTAGCCGTATTTATCGGAGCCTTCTTCGGAATCGTTCTCGGGTTATTTGCCGGCTATTACGGAAAATGGGTGGATACGATCATCATGCGTGTGATTGACGTTTTGCTTGCTTTCCCGGGCATTTTGCTCGCCCTCGCTATCGTAAGCGCCTTAGGCCCAAGTCTAATCAATGTCATGATCGCCATTGGCGTATTTTCCATTCCGATGTTCGCCCGGATCGTTCGTGGTTCGACCTTGTCGGTTAAAAAATTGGAATACATCGACGCCATTCGCTCATTAGGGGCCAGCGATATGCGAATCATCTTCGTGCACATTTTCCCCAACATCCTGTCACCGATTATCGTTCAAGCGACTCTAAGGCTCGCAACGGCTATCCTCTCTGCCGCAGGCTTGTCTTTCTTGGGACTAGGCGCTCAACCGCCTCTGCCTGAGTGGGGTGCCATGCTGAGCAATGGCCGCGACTTTTTATTCACAGTCCCTTATTTGGCTTTATTTCCGGGACTAGCTATCTCTACATTAGTTATTGGTTTTAACGTATTTGGAGACGGGCTCAGAGATGCTTTGGATCCAAGAATGAAACAGTAAGCTCGTTTTCCTAAAGGAAAACTCTAAGCGTATGCTTTCGAAGATAGTCTTCCTAAAGGAAGACTTTAAGGGGGATATCCATGTTCGTATACATCATTCGCCGGCTGCTCCAGATGATCCCGGTACTGCTCGGCGTCATTCTAGTCGTGTTCCTGATTATGCAGCTCGTACCGGGCGATCCGGCCGTTCTGCTTGCAGGAGAAGGGGCTTCCGCTGAGACCGTAGAACGCATTCGGCATCAATTGGGGCTGGATCAGCCATTATTTATTCAATATGTCCAGTACGTCTTTGACGTGGTTCAAGGAGATTTCGGGACCTCTCTGCGTTCCAATCTGCCTGTTTTTAAAGAAATCATGATTCGTTTGCCTATCACTATTGAACTTGCTGTGGCCAGTATTTTCATCACTATTGTTTTGGGGATGCTTGCCGGCATCGTATCCGCAACGAAGCAATACACGGTATCTGATATTACGATCATGATCATCGCTTTGCTCGGTGTATCTTTGCCCAGCTTCTGTCTCGGGCTCTCGCTGATTTACTTTTTCTCCGTGAAAATGCACATTTTTCCTGTCGCAGGCTGGGGAACTTGGAAACATGTTGTGCTCCCGGCGATCACGCTTGGTGCTTCAGGTGCCGCTATTGTCGCCCGGATGACGCGTTCGACCATGCTGGATGTCATTCGCCAGGATTATATTCGAACAGCCAAAGCAAAAGGTTTGAAATTACGCATTATTATTTATAAGCACGCCCTGAAGAACGCGCTAATCCCTGTCATTACCGTGGTTGGTCTACAATTCGGCGTACTGCTCGGCGGTACGGTATTGGTAGAGTCTGTCTTTGCTATCAACGGACTTGGACGGCTGATTGTAGATGCCATCCGCATGCGTGACTTGCCTGTGGTTCAAGGCGGCGTATTGGTCGCGTCCATGATTTTCGTCTTGGTTAACCTTGCAGTCGACGTACTGTATCGCAACTTCAACAAACGTATCGAGCTGGATTAAAAGGAGGGAATGAGATGCTTAAACAACAAGAAAAGGCTCTGGAAGTAAGCAATCTTCAGACACACTTCTTTACCAATGAAGGCGTAAGCCGAGCTGTTGACGGGATTGACTTTACGCTCCATAAAGGGGAAACACTCGGACTTGTAGGCGAATCGGGCTGCGGTAAAAGTATCACATCGCTTTCCATCCTTAGACTGATCGCAAGTCCTCCCGGACGCATCCTTAACGGGGAAATCCTGTTTAAAGGGCAAGATTTATTGAAGAAAACGGATAAAGAGATGGGTGCCATCCGAGGCAACGAAATTTCGATGATTTTCCAAGAGCCTATGACTTCCTTAAATCCCGTGTACACAGTTGGAGAACAAATAGCGGAAGTGTTTCGCCATCACCAGAAGATGAGCCGAAAGGAAGCTTGGGAGAAAGCCGTCGACATGCTGCGTCTTGTCGGCATTCCGTCCCCGGAGAAACGCGCCAAACAAGAGCCTTATGAACTTAGCGGAGGCATGCGGCAGCGCGTGATGATCGCGATGGCGATGGCCTGCAACCCGGAAATACTGATTGCGGATGAGCCGACAACGGCTCTTGATGTCACGATTCAAGCACAAATTCTCGATTTAATGAAGCTGCTGCAAAAGCAACTGGGCATGAGTATCATCATGATCACGCATGATCTAGGCGTCGTTTCGGAAACATGTGACCGCGTCGCTGTCATGTATGCCGGCAAAATCGTCGAATATACCGATGCCAGCGAATTGTTTGCCAATCCGAAACATCCTTACACCATCGGATTACTTAACTCTCTGCCTCGCGCGGACCAAGACCAAGAAGAGCTGCAAGCAATCAAAGGAAGTGTCCCAAGTCCGTACAACATGCCGGAGGGATGCCGTTTTGCTCCTCGTTGTCCTCACGCCAGAGAGTTATGTCAGGCATCGATGCCGGAGCTAACCGATGTCGGCAACGACAGTCAGGTTCGCTGCTGGATGTATACACCAGAATGGGACGCACAGCCTGATGCGCATAGGAAAGCGGGGGATTCCATCCAATGACCATACCTGTGGAACGTAACGTGGAGAAAAACGTTTTAGTTGAAATCGACCATTTGAAACAATACTTTCCGATCAAAGGCGGCATCTTGGGACGAACCGTCAACCATGTAAAAGCTGTGGACGACATCAGCTTTAGCATCTATGAAGGTGAAACGCTTAGTATTGTAGGTGAATCAGGCTGTGGCAAATCAACCACAGGACGAGCCTTGCTGCGCCTGGATGAACCGACCGGAGGAGATATTCGTTTTCAGGATAAAGATGTCCTGGGCCTGAATAAAAGCGAGCTCAGAAAGCTGCGCAAAGACATGCAAGTCATTTTCCAAGATCCTTTCGCATCGCTGAATCCAAGGCAAACCGTCCGCCAAATTCTCGGCGAAGCACTGGCCATACAAGCTGTCATTCCGAAGGAAAAGCGGACAGAACGTATTAAGGAATTGCTCGACAACGTCGGGTTACGGCCGGACCATATCGATCGGTACCCGCATGAATTCAGCGGTGGCCAACGCCAACGTATCGGCATCGCACGCGCACTCGCTGTGGAGCCGAAGCTGATCATCTGCGATGAAGCCGTATCCGCCCTGGATGTGTCGATTCAGGCACAAGTGCTGAACCTCTTGAAGAAGCTGCAGAAACAGTATAAACTGACTTATCTGTTTATCTCTCATGATCTAGGCGTAGTACGCCACATCTCCGACAGAGTGATGGTCATGTATCTGGGAAAAATCGTAGAAATCGCTGATAAAAGATCGCTTTTCGATAACCCGCAGCATCCTTATACCAAAGCACTCCTTTCCGCTATTCCTGTACCCAATCAGAAGGAAAAGAAGGAGCGCATCCTGTTGACCGGTGATGTTCCCTCTCCCATCAATCCGCCGCAAGGATGCCGCTTTCATACACGCTGCCCGTTCGCCGTCGAAGCGTGCAAATCGCAAGAGCCAGAGCTGCGCTACACCAGTGAAGGACATCAAGTCGCTTGCCACTTGATTGCTTCAGGTAATTATTGACTTCATTCGCTTTATCATGACGAATAATTTAAACTGGTAGAGAAACCATATATTAAAACGTATGCAGAAGGGATCTCATGCTTAGCTTTGAGGGTTTTACCTTACTCATTTTATTGTTCATTCTAGCTCCAATTATTGGAGCTATTACTTTATTATTTTTGTTCGTTTTCGAGAAGCGCATCGATCTCTTGGAAAACAAAACAAAAAAGATCGAGCTGGAAAAAGAGCTTCAGCAATCGCTTTACAACCAATTGAATCAGCAAATTCAGCCCCATTTTTTATTCAATTCGTTGAATGTGATTCTAACCCTGGCGCGATTGGAACGGACGGAAGAGTTGGTCAGAGCCCTTGAGGTTTTCTCCCAATTCCTTAAGTTTAAATATAAAACCACGGAACCCGTCATCCCTCTTCGGGAGGAGATTCGTTACACAGAGTACTACATCGAGATTCAAAAGCTGCGTTTCGGCGCTCGCCTTACGGTCACGCTAACGTGTGAGGATGACATTCAGGATGCCTATATCCCGCCTTTTGTTTTGCAAACCATCGTTGAGAATGCGTTTAAGCACGGGCTGGAGAGGAAAATTGGCGCCGTGAACCTGGATATCCATTTTTTCCTTGAGCAAGAAATGGCTAACCTTACGGTCTTCGATAATGGCACGATGGAGCAAGTGGAAGCAGCCATCGAAGAGAAAAGCGGGCATGGCTTGGACAACATCCGACGCCGTCTGCATCTCTACTTCAGCGATCACGCCAGCTTGCAGATTCAATCGATCCCGGAGACAGGCACGAAAGTGCAAGTCAAATGGCCTTTCATCCTAGAACCTAACTTAAAAGAGGTGACTTAATGAACGTATTACTCGTGGATGACGAGCCCCTTGAGCTGGAGCAGCTTGAGTATCTGATTCACCCGCTTTTTCCTTATTGGAATTTGTACAAAGCATCCGATAGCAGCCAGGCTGCCGCCGTTAGCCAAAAGGTGAAAATTCATCTGGCCTTTCTGGATATCAATTTACCAGGCAAATCAGGGCTGGAGCTTGGCGAAGAGCTGCGTCAGCATAATCAGGATATGGAATTCATTATCGTCACCGCTTACCAAAACTTCCACTATGCCAAACAATCCATCCGACTAGGCGTAGTGGATTACATGACAAAGCCGGTCATTCAAAGCGAATTAGTGGATATTCTAAGCAAATACCGCAACAAAATGCCGCAATCCAAGTACTCCCATGTCATTCATGACGCGCTTACTATCATCCATGAAAAATATGCGGAGAAGCTCGCGCTTGCCGACCTTGCTGCCGAGGTTCATATTAACCCAACCTATTTAAGTCGGCGTTTCCATGACGAGGTTGGTGTGTCGTTCTCTGAATACTTAATGCAGTACCGCATCCAGATTTCTAAAAAGTATCTCATCGCCCATCCCGAATGGAGTATTTCTACCGTATCAGAGAAAAGCGGCTTTAACAGCCAGCATTACTTCTGCACCATTTTCCGCAAAAGCACCAACCAAACACCGAAAGAATTTCGCGAGAAGGAGAAATAATCTTGCAGTACCAATCATTTCGTGAATATGCGCAGGGAGCAGCCAAGATTGGCATTGGCCTCGGGGTCATCGCGATCTTAGCCAGATGGGTAACCGGAATTACCATCTTCGCTTCTCCCGAAGCACTCGTCAAATACGGCATCTTTGGTGGAATTGGCTATGCGTTAATGGGAGCTATCGCGCTAATGGCTTTCGGATGGCTTGGAAAAAAGGTGCGTAGAGAGTACGGCGATGGCTTAACTATTGGGGATTTTTTTCAAAATAAACTGCACGGTGTCGGCTATTGGATGATGATTGTGATTCTGCTTATCACCAGCATTGAGGGCTTGTTTACCCAAGGAATGGCTGCCGGCGTGCTTGTTAACATTCTGCTGGGCGTTCCGATTTCGATCGGCATGCTTTGTTTTTTCCTGCTTTGCGTGATCTATGTAGGCTTTGGCGGCATGGCGCTTATCCAGCGCTTGGCGTTCGTTCAAGTCATCCTGATGTTTGCCGCAGCGATCTTGATCCCGCTTTATTTCTTCATTGCCAAAGGGGTTGAAAACGTCTATCAAGGCATTCGCCTCTACCATCCTTATTTGCTTGTGCTGAACAATCATGAAGGCTTATTTTTTATGTGCACAGGCCTATTAATCGGCTTCGGGCAAATTTTCGTCGACCAAGCAACGTGGCAGCGTCTGTACATGATCGAAGGCAAAAAAATCGTGCCTACCTTCCTGCTCTCCGGCCTCATCTGGGCAACCGTTCCGCTGGCTTTTTCTTCGTTAATCATGGTTGTCATCTTTACAGGCAGTTTTAATAACATTTATTCGCTCCTGTTTGATCTTATCCGTAAGATTGATACCATCTTCCTGTTGGTTTTGTTCGTTCTCTGTTCATTCGGCGCTGTGACCTCCGCTTTCGGGGCAGGTCTGCATTCCATGATCAGTCTCATTGCGGGCAACGTGTATCCACTCCTGAAGCCTGACGCCAATGAGAAACAGAAGATGCGCATGGGATATATGCTGGCGATAGCGATCGGCGTTCTGTCGTTTGCGCTTACTTATTTTTATACCCCTACACTTCTGGATCTGCTCTTTTTCTTTGGCATCATCTACGCGGCACTCATCGTCCCTCTTCTGTTCATCGTTTTCAGCAAAGGCAAAGTGGACAATTTCATCCCGCTCTGCGCATTGATCGGACTGGTTGCAGGCTATTCAAGCCGTTACACATTAGGCAATCTAGATGCCGTCTGGGTGAGTATGATGGTGTCGAGCCTGCTCGTGATTGTGTATTGGTGCGGGAAGTTGATGAAGAAACACCTGGGAAATCATTGAGAGGAATTCACTTACATGCTTCGTTCCTACTTGTTGTTAATCTTTTGCGTGACCGTTTGGGGGAGCAACTTTGTTTTTGGCAACATCCTTGTCCAACAATTCTCCCCCTTATTTATTGCCATGGCTCGCTTGCTCTTCATATCCTTGTTTCTAATCGTCTATACATGGATCTGGCACCGCTTCCTCCCCATTAGCAAACAAGAGTGGAAGCTTCTTATTCTGCTAGGCATCATCGGTGTGTTTATTAACCAGTGGTCATTTTATCAAGGATTAGAAACAGCCGACCCGACCACCTCGGCGCTTATTCTCGCGTTAACCCCCATTACGACAGCCCTTTTGGCAGCCCTATTTTTAAAAGAAACTTTATCGATAAGCATGCTGGTCGGCTCGTTAATGGCCATCTTGGGTATATTTCTCGTTGTTTTCAACGGCTCCCGATTGGTCTTTCATATCGGTCACCTATGGATTTTTATTACGATGATTACGTTTGCCATCTCCATTGTCTTAGTACGTCTGTTGGCTCGCAGGCTGCCGCCTATCATCATCACCGTGTATTCGACCCTGGTCGGATTCGGCACGATGGTACCGATTGTGCTCGCGGGCGGGACTGGCTGGAACATCAGCCATGAAGCATGGGCATGGATCTTGCTCATTGTCACGGCTATCCTGATGCACGGCATCGTCACCCTCGTTTGGAACAGCCAGCTGCAAAAGGTTGGCGCAGCGAAGGCGGCCATGTTCTCGAACCTGGAACCGTTTGTTGCGATGATTGTTGGCTATCTTGTTCTCGGCCAGCTCGTTACTTCACAGCAAATGTTTGGTTCCGTGTTCATCGTGGGTGGCGTTACGTTGGCATCTTTGACTTTTTCTAAAAGGAAGTCTCAGAGGGTGCTTTCGCAGTGAGCGGATGCATGGACAAACAAATTTTTCAGGACAACTGCAACCTTTTCGAACCGACTTCCGTTTGATGAATTGTCGACATAAATAAACCTACATTTCAAAAACCGGAAGGAGCTTTATCATATGAAAAAGAAACTAACTGTAATTTTAACTTTGGCTGGGATCCTAGGTACAACGGCGGCAGTCGGGGCTGAAGGAATCGTGGAGAAAGTAACAGGTTACCTGCAAAAGGATGTAAAAATTGTTGTTAATGGACAAGACAGCGCACTTACACCTGTTTACATTGATGGAAAAGCCTATCTCCCAGTACGCGATGCTGCAACTCAGCTTGGATATACTGTAAAATATGACGAAGCTAACAAAGAAATCGAGTTGGACGAAGCGGCTGACTTGATGCGTGCAACCGGTGTCGTTGTAAGCGTGCAAGCGAAAGAAGACGGCAGCGCCCGCATCGAGCTGCTTGGCAGCACTTGGGTCATTTTAAACGTAGATTCATCCACTGTTATTAAAGGCTTAGACGGTAAAACGTTAACTGCAGCCGATCTGAAAGTCGGAACTCAAATTGATGCCGGATTCGGACCAGCGATGGCAATGAGCTACCCAGGTCAAGCACAAGCTGTAAACATTAACGTTTATGCAGACCGTCTGGTCAAAGAAGATGCCATTAAAGAAGTTAAACATACAGATGACGGCTGGCAAGTTCAATTAGATGGCTTAGTACTGAATGCAGGTAAAGAAACTCGCGTTATGACGTCCCAAGGCGAATCCGTGAATTGGGAAGATTTGAAAGCCGGCACGAAAGTTAAAGCTTACTACGGTCCGATGGAGACTAAGAGCCTTCCTCCTCAAAGCCCAGTTTACTTGCTCGTTGTTCAAGCTCAATCCCCTGTAATCGGCACTCCGAAAATGTCGCCAGAGGCAGCTCAAGAGTACCGCAACTTGGCGTGGGCGCAAGTGAAAGAGCAAGCGTCTCATATTACAACGAAACAAGACGAAGCTGCTGTTCAAATCGTTTCTGCTAAAGAAGCAGGCGTATTGGCTTCCACCGATGAGCAAAAGAAATTGCTCGCTGAAGTTCAAGCTGCTAACGGCAATTTCGTGACGGTTACTTACAACACAGATCAAGACGAGCTTCTTGGACCGTTGACAGCTGTGTTCGATTTCAACACAAAGGCTTTTGTTGGTTTCAACGCTAGAAGATAATCATTTTGATAAAAAAGAGGCTGCCCCAAGTCATATAAATGACGAGGGGTGAGCCTCTTTTTCCATCCTACTTGAACTCCGCCGGATGCCGCCGCTTAAGTTCAGGAATCGCATACGCTCTCCCCGTCTGTTCCAACCAGCTGATGTAACCTTGCAGATGACCCTTTGCGTGGTAAGGCCCACCTTCCTTCATAACCGTCCATAGCGGATCGTTATCGAACTCCATCGAGTCCATCATCTCGTCATGCCATTCATTCAGGTAGTACACCGCATCTTTGCATAGATTCCTCTCGGCTTGTGCAAGATTATGCTGTTCATGCGGATCTTCCTTCAGATTAAAGAGCATTTCCTTATCAAACAAATGATAGCCGTCATGATAGGTACGCACGTACAAATAATCGCCGAAGCGGACACTTCGCTGGCAGACATGTGCGCATTGCGACACCACCAAATAGTCCCGACCGCAGGCTTCACCTGTTTGCAGTGCCGCCGCATAACTGGTGCCATCCCAAGACGGAGCCGGTGACTTGCCCAGCAGCTCGGCTATCGTCGGCAAAATATCCAGATGATAATGCAAGCCCTCATCCAAATGGTTCTTCATCATGCCCGGCCAACGGATAATCATCGGAATTCGGCAGGTGCCTTGATCGGCGGTTCCGTGTTCTCCGTAGATCCCGAGTTCCCCAATGTTCTCACCATGGTCCGCAGTAATGATTACAACGAGGTCTTCCATCACATCTTGACGCTCCAGCTCACGAAATAACATGCCGATGTGATCGTCCATATGGCGGATACCGCAGTCATAACCGTCGATGACACGGCGCAATCCCTCACGGTCCGTGAAATCCCCCGGGTGGCGTGGAAATTTCGGATTCGTTTTATTATCAAACATGCTGATCTCACGGGCGCTATGCGGGCCAACCTTACGTGTCGTATGTTCCTTCAGTACCTCATCCGTAATCCACTCGGGCAGAGGGTCGTTGGCAAACGGATTACCGAATTCCTCCGGAGCGCGGTACGGGGTATGTGGATCCCAATAGTTGACATACAGGAACCAATCGTCTTGCTTCGCATTTTGCTGAATCCAATTCAAAACGAGCGGAGTGACCTCCTCGGCGGATTCCATGCCGCCTTTTCCTGTATTATGAATTTCGTTAAAACCGGCATAAAATGTCCAAGCGGAATGTCTTTCGCCGAAAGGGCTGATGAGAGCCGTTTTCATACCGGCGGAGCGAAATAAGGCAGGGAAACATTCGCTCGTTAAGCGGCTGCGGAACTGACGGTCCTCTCCTTCATGCCGAACGTCAGCAGCTGTACCGCCATGTCCAACAACTCCGTTATGAATGCCAAATCGTCCGGTCATGAGCGCTGTCCGTGAAGGAAAGCAGGGTGCGTCCGACGTATAGTAATTCGAAAATCTGACGCCTTCCTCAGCGATTTTATCAATATTTGGTGACGTATTTCGTTCGTAACCGTAGCACCCTAAATGATCGGGTCTGGTAGAGTCCAAATCAAGCAGCAAGATTCTCATCTTTTAAAATCTCCTTCTCGTATGATTTAAGATGTCACTTTGAAAACGCTCTCCTTATTGTGAATAGTACTAAACACACTGGCGGATCGTCCATGCATATTATATGGATCATGTGTACAATTCTCTTCTAACTTTTTAGTCAAAAAGCTCATTTATAAAAGGATTATTGAATATATTCATGTATACTGCTAATGTCTAGTTATACTGCTTGAAAGGAACTTTCCTATGCTGTCCCTTCGTACCGTACATTTTGATAATCGCATTCCGAACTGGCGTACTAACTTAATGTTGTTAAACCATAATGTGCTGGTGCTTATGATTGAGGGTAAAATCAAATACACGATCAACGACCGTACGGTGATTGGGGAAAAAGGAGAATTGCTGTTCCTACCGATTAACACCTTGCGTGCAGGTGAGAACCATGAAGGTGAGCATCAGAAATTCACCGTCTTGTTTAATCACGGCGAAGAGGATTCAGAGGAGCTTCCCATTTTCAGAAAAGGACAATTTATCAAATGTAAAATACGTAACTTCGAGTATGTCAAGCACCGATTCGAAAAGCTATATCTCGAAGTCGTCGGAGACGGCAAATTCAATCGCTATTTGGTCAGCGGGATTTTACAGGAAGTAGTCGGAATGGCCGCACGTGAATTCGAACTTGTAGAAGCAGCTCCGATCAAGCTGAAACTCGCGAACGAATTGCAGAAATACATGGTCGCTCACTACAGGCAACCCATTCAAATCGATGAACTTGCCTCCCTCATACACCGCTCATCCAACTATACCATCTCCATGTTTCGCGAAGTTATGGGCGTCTCCCCCATTCAGTACATTCACTTATTGCGCATGAAAGAGGCTTGCAATCTGTTGACGAACTCCGACCTTTCGGTAACCGAGATCTCCGATTATTTGGGTTATTACGATCATTCGTATTTCTTCCGCATTTTCAAAAAGTACACGTCTATGTCTCCGACAGCCTATAAGCATTCGGGATTGGACCTGACAGGAGCTGACATCACGCTATGATTGTGGAAAATCACCTTCTACTTTGGAACCAAGCATCGCTGAAAATAACGGATGTGCAGCGGACTGAGCTGCCTATCGGCGAGCCTTCGCACGCATTCCAGCTTATGTCGAGTACTCTAATATACACGGTAAAAGGTCGTGCTCGGATGCTGCTAGACGAGGATGAGCACCCTCTGGAGAATGGATATGTTTGTCACGCAAGCAAGGGTGCTACGCTTACGGTTAAGGACGTCACCGATCCTTTAGAATATTACATCATTTCGTATAAAGCTTCTCTTCCGATGCCGTGCAGCCAAGACTTGCTTGAATTGCTGGATCGTACGGAACCATTTGATATCCACTATGGTTTCGTGGCCAGTCACACGGCTCCGCTTCTCATTTCCTTGTCACGTATGGAGCAGGAATGGGAACAGACGGAAGCGTTGGCGAAGCTGCAGGTGAAATCGTTATTTTACCAATTCATCTGTGAATTAATGGGACAACTGCAGCAGCAACAATTAGAAGAAACTTCACCGGACATCGTGCTGCAAGCTGTCAGATATATGGATGAACATTATTTCGAACCGATCACAGCAGTCACATTGGCAGCACGATTCAACAGCAGCTCTCGAACTATGCAGCGGATGTTCAACAAGCGTTTGGGTCTGGGGCCGATCGACTACCTGATGCAAATCCGAATAGACAAGGCCAAGGCGTTGCTTTGTAGTACAAAAGATGGGCTCAAGGATATTGCCGAAGCCGTCGGTTATGTGGATAATTACTATTTCAGCCGATTATTTAAGCGCTACACAGGCGTTTCTCCGAGCATGTATCGGGAATCGATGCAGCAAGTTAGCAGCGAAAAGGAATCAGCGTCAGATTCGCTTGATGTTCCTATTCGTCGCTTACAGCGGACGATTATTCATCTTAAAGGCGAGCTGCTGCTCCAGGGGCAGCCTGAGAGAATTGCTGTGCTGGATCCCCAATTTATGGACCATATGCTGGCTCTCGGTGAACAACCGGCTGGCAGCGTCATGGAACCCGGTGATCTGAGCAGCTTTCCTGAGTATTTATTCGGGAAGCTTCGGCCGATCAAACCCTTGGGAACGATGCAACAGCCCGATCTGGAAGCTTTGCATGCTTTGGCACCCGATATGATCATTTGCACTGAAGTTCACAAAAACTTGTATGCAAGCCTCACGCTAATAGCGCCGACTATCATGCTCGAGCGAAATCGCGACTGGAGAGAAACTTTGCGAACCATCGGTCGGATCATGGACAAGAAACCGGAGGCTGAACAGGTTTTGCAGCAGTATAAAAGCAAAATTAATGCGTTGAAATCATTGCTTGCGGCCAAGCTGCATGGGCAATCGGTAACGATGATCAGGCCGCTTGACAGTTCGATTCGGCTGCATACCTGTGCTCATCGTACGGCAGCTATTCTCTATACCGATCTGGGGCTGCATCCGCCGAAGCTAGCGGTTGACCGCAAACGGACCAGTTCCCTCCTCTCTTTGGAGGGGTTGCCGGAGGTGGATGCGGATCATTATTTCGTATTGACCGACAACCAATTTAAGGCTTGGACAGACGAGATCCAGGCCACGACGACATGGAAAAGTCTACCCGCCGTGCAGCAGCAACATGTTTATCACGCCAAATCGAGTATTTGGATTGCTTATTATGGCCCTATCGCGATGAATCAGGTGGTCGATCAAGTGGCAAGCGTCCTTTTGGATGCAAAATAATTCCTTTCCTATATCAACACTGTTGTTACGGATTTGCTGATCCGGGCGACAGTGTTTTTCGTGTCGCCACAATCCATGGGGAATTGGCGCAAATATCCATGGCAGATAGCCGAACGAATCGTTATAGTATTCTAAGTGAAGATGAGTCTCATTCTCAATAAAAAGTGGAGGAATTATATCATATGCATCCAAAAATCAAGTTTATATGGACTTTTAGCCTGTTAGTAAGTCTGGTCATCTTTCTGGCTGCCTGCTCCAACAATTCCAATCAAGGCAGTACTAACGCTGGCGGAGAACCGACGAATCAAGCTCAAGCTAAGAATAGTGAGCCCGTAAGCACGAGCCCCGCGGTAAAGTCAGAGCTGCCAGCACCGGTTACAATCAAACATTTGAAGGGTGAAATGACACTCAAAGAGGTACCCAAGAAAATTGTCGTGTTAGACGTCCAGTTCGCCGATCAAATGCTAGCGCTAGGTGTTAAGCCGGCGGGCAGTGTAATAGCCGAAACGGATAACGGACTCCCTCCCTATCTGGGTGATAAGATGAGCAATATCCCGTTACTTGGTACTTATTTGGAACCAAATATGGAAGGAATTATTGCCATAGAACCGGATCTTATCATCGCTACGGATGCCCATAACAAAATTTACGACAATTTAGTCAAAATCGCACCAACGATTGTCCTGCAGCGCACGGAAGATTGGCAGACCGTCCTGTTGAAGTTCGGGCAAATCTTGAATAAGCCGCAAGAGGCGCAGGCCCTGGTTACAGGTTACAAGCAAAAAATAAGCGACCTAAAAACGGTATTAGCCAACAAAATGAAAGGCCAAACCGTTGCTTTAATCCGGCCTAGAGATAAAATGATTCGTCTTCAAACGACAGCACATCGAACTTCACAAATCCTGTACAATGATCTGGGTCTGACTCCGCCTCAAATGGCCAACAACGCCAAGGATACAAGTGTCATGATATCAATTGAATCTCTCCCGGAAATGGGCGCCGATCATATGTTTCTGCTTCAAGACGAGACGAATCTGGAGCTAACGACTACCTTTCAGGAAACTTCCATCTGGAAAAATCTGAAATCGGTTAAGGATAACCACGTTTATGCAGAAAACACAGCGCAGTGGATCGGTTATTATGGACCCATTGCGATCAATTTAATTGTCGATCAGATTGCTGCTGCTCTCAAATAAATCCTTGTATGAAAAAGCGCCTCCCGTCCTGGGTGGCGCTTTTTACGATTCGATTTTATGCCGATACCGCTCGAATCAATGATTGATGGTGGCTTTCCTGCCCCCAGTCAAAGTTTTGAACCAGAAATACATACCCATACCGAACAAAGTCAGCATACCGCCTAAAAACTGAAATAAGGTAATGGCCTCCCCTAATAATAAATAAGCGAGAATAATAGCAAGAACGGGTTCACCGATAATGCCTACTGATACCGTTGTTGCCCCCACTGACTTCAACAATAGATTAAAAATATATTGCCCGAATAAGGTCGGGATGATGGCAAGCAACAAGAAGTACGTCCATTCGGAAGAGTCATACCCCGTAAGCGGGATGTTATTCATTACATTGTAGAGAAGCAAGACGGTACCGCCAATGAAAAAGACGATAATGCTGTATACATTCGCATCTATTTTATGGCTTATTTTCTGCCCCGCCAATAAATAAACGGAAACAAATAGCGTCCCTGCTAACGATAAGCCGTCTCCAATCAGTGCTGCTTTCGAAATCCCTATATCTCCCCAAGCAATAAGAATTGAACCCAGAAGCGCAACGATTAAGCAACCGGCCATTAGCCGATTCACTTGTTCTTTGAATAATAAATAAGAACCGATCATGACAAACAGTGGCTGCAGCGACAAGATGACCATGGAGCTTGCTACTGAAGTATAAACCAGAGATTCCATCCAGAAGAGAAAATGCAGCCCCAGAAAAAGGCCGGCCAAAAGCACGATCCCCCAGTCTTTTCTATCCATCCGTAAGGAGCGAATCCTTCTCCAGGGGACAAAAGCAAACATCAGAATGACAGAAATAAACAATCTGTACATCCCGGCAACGGACGTGGGCGAATCCAAAAATTTGATCATGATGGATGAGATCGAGACGGATAAAATGCTGATGGCTAGTAAAATAAACGGATGTGATTGCAAGGCAGATTTGATTAATCTATCCATAATTCCTCCAAGCTGTTCAACAACTCCTGTGCACAGAATTGTAAAGGTTAGCCGAAGCTGGATATAATAATAACATCGTCCCTGTATATTTTGTGCAATTATATCCCTTATTTATATGGATATATCGTCAAAAAGGAGTTTCCCTTTGAATAAACAATTATATGAAGCCATTCAATTTCCTGACGAGGCCTTCCCCTATATCATGTATACCCATACGAATCATGGATCTGTCCCTCTAGGCCGAGGAGTTAACGACTTGCACTGGCACGAAGAATTACAAATGACTTTGGTGACCAAAGGAAAGCTGACAATTCAAATTAATGGCATTGATTATGAGTTAAGAGCGGGGCAGGCTATTTTTATCAACAAAAGTGTTCTGCACATTGTGACTCGCCTTTCGCATGACGGGGAATATGTGAGCTTTAATTTTCCGGAGAAGCTGCTCGCCTTTTATTCAGATAGTGCCATGGAGAGAAATTATGTACTTCCTTATACCAACTCCTACCTATTGTCGCTAGAAATTAAAGGAGACGCGGCTTGGGAAAATGAAATCCTTCAAATCCTTAACGATATGAAAAAGGAGTTTGAATGGAAAAAGAACTGGGGATGGCAGTATGAGATTTCGATCAAAACGGTCAAGTTATGGTTAATCCTCATCTCGAACATCTCGTTACCTTCAGAGGAAACCTCAAAGCATAACAGACTGCAACAAGAAAGATTGCAATTGATGCTTAGCTTTATTCACCAGAACTATACAAATACTTTAACGTTAAAGGAAATTGCTGATGCGGCTCATTTGAGTGTATCCGAGTGCACCCGCGGCTTTAAAAAGAGCATCCATATTACCCCTTACGACTATTTGATCAAGTACCGGATTAAAAAAAGCTGTGAGCTATTAGCATCAACGGAATATGCGATAACCGAAATTGCCAGAAGAGTTGGTTTCAATCACGTCAATCATTTTATCCAATCATTTAAAAAACATCGCGGCCTTACGCCCAAGGAATTCCGCTCTTCTTCCTCCTCTATTTTCTGAAACATATGTAAAAAGCTGTTCCGAGTCGCCTACTAAGACGAATCCGGGACAGCTTAAGCTTTAGGCCAGCTTACGTCTTTTCTTTACAGGGCGACGTAACGTATCCTTCTTCATAAATCTCATTTTTGCAATGATTCTGGCGTTTAGTTTTTTCATCGACGTCAGATTGTTTTTAATAATTCTGCCTCGGCTGTTCGAAGCGTTCTGCAGCACAATTTTACTTTGTCTGGCGGTGCTGCACTGTGACGATACAATCTGCGGATTCTCGTTCGGAATCGTTGGAAACATGAGATTTTGCGGATTGTTGCTGTGATCGCTGCCAGGATTGGACGGATCGTTAATCGTAAAGCTATTCTGGTTGCTGTTCAAAAACCGGCCGAATAAACAGTGCCCGGCTTCATGTGCAAGCCCATACGAATTTAGCGCTCCGTCGCTCATGACGATATGACCATACAGACCATAATCGGTAGTGCTGTTAAAAAATTTGAATCGCGGTCCACCCATGCCAATGACGTTGCCGGAACTGGTGAGGAAT
This sequence comes from Paenibacillus sp. P36, assembly GCF_045866505.1. Classification (NCBI taxonomy): domain Bacteria; kingdom Bacillati; phylum Bacillota; class Bacilli; order Caryophanales; family Paenibacillaceae; genus Paenibacillus; species Paenibacillus sp. P36. The sequence goes on along the minus strand of NZ_AP038372.1, from coordinate 1,175,611 downwards.
TCCCCGCTCACATAGATGACATAAAGTGCAGTGGCATTGTTCGTTTGTCTTTTGGCCATATCGAATAAAGCGACGAGTCTTGGATCATCTAAACTAGTAACGGATCTGCTATTAATTGTAGTAGGTGTGTTAAAGCGGCCTGCTGCAGTAAATGTCATACCACATCTTACTCCAGGGGAGAAGCCGCTTCCCCATGCCAGGTTCGAGCTCGAAATGTCATTTCCTTGCCGGGCTTGGCGCTCTTGGGAAGTACCTCCAGAAGCTGAACCCGCTGTGAAGATTGAAACCACAGGAACCGTAAAGGCCATCTCTACCACCACTCTCAAAAGAATTAAGAATTCCTATATATGAAATGAGAAATAGAGTGATTTGGTATGGACGGATGCAGCAGGACAAGATCATCAATTTATATAGAGGCGACTGCAAGATTGAAGAGGATGATAGAGGCATTATTAAAATATACTGCTCGGTTAATTTTTTTTACCGAAAAAAAGCAAACCAGAACCCTTAAATTTCTCCATTGTTTTGACGTCTCCAAACAGGTAGGCTATCAGAATGCAAGTCATTTTCAACTTTAATAAAAGATGTTTCGAGGTGATCCTATGTACTATTGCATTCGGTGTAAAGAACTCCACCTGCGTTCTAAATCGCAACAAATACTCATTTTTAGTTCAGGGTTCTATTATAATAATTCAACTCTTTATCATGCAGGAGTTTGCCGCATTGAAAAAAAGTGATCTCGTAGTGCTTTTTAAGAAGTGTGCCTAAAAATCTTTAACTCTTTTTGAGCTGAGTAACAATTAGTTTTTCTACAAGATGAAATAGTATTCCAGAGATTATTCCTACTACCAGTCCTGTAAAAATGTACGTTCCTAAAAACTGTTGACTTGACCCTGGCACTCCTCCGATTAAAAGTCCGAAAAAGAAACCAGTAAGTTTATATTCACTTGAACGACCTTTGCGCACTATAACATCGTAATTATAGGCATGCCAGATAGCAAAGCTATATACGGCTGGGAAAAATATGGAAGGGCTTTCTGCAAAAATCGAATTTGCCTTTTGAAAATCTCCTGCAAAAGCATAAAAAATAGCGTTATTCAGCTCTGAGAAAATCATGAATATCCCCGTATAGGCTATAAATAATATTCCTATAATTTTATTGCCTAAATAAAGATGACCTAAGCCTGGCATAGCAATAGACCAAATCAATGCAAAAATATCACTTTTATGTGCAGCCTGTTCATTGGGTTCATTGATCATTTGAGATCCCTCAATCTTTCTTTTTAAGTATTTTAGCTATCCCTACATCAGTTATTCCTATACTTACATCGATCTCCCCTAAAGACTCAGGCTTTAAAGGCAAAGACCCATTTTTAACAAGTCGGTGCCATTCCTTCGAATTGGATCGGTAGAGTGAATCAGAAAGACCTAGAAGGTCTGCATCTGATTTAAGGCCGACCAAAAAGGTTTTTTGAATCTGCTTCCTTATTTCCTTTTCAGCCAGTTCTTTCAGATCACTCTCCTTTGCAGGCTTTTCTTGCTCCGTTACTGATCCTTCCATTTTGACTTTAATGTGAAAGGTTAATTTGCCGTTCGATAGCTTAGGTTCGATGGAGGGTTTAATCTTTTTAACAATCATCATGGCAATGGGTTTATTGTCAATCTGAAGCATCAAAGGGGTGCGCACCGTTTCTTTCTCCATCCATCGTAAACCCATAATTTCGTCAATCTTAAAGCACCCCAGCAATTGTTTATTTTGAATAGCACATACCCCATCTTGTTGAAGCTGTGGTGACGGCTTCTTGTTCTCTACCCAGCTAGTTTCATTGACGCTTAATTCAGGAAGCAACAGGATTTGGCTATTTTCATCCCATTTCCAAATAAATTTGTACAAATATAATGGAGCCACAAGCGAACTTTGGGAATAACGGTCACGCGGGTTATTTAATTGTGAGTATAGCGTCGACATGTTTTGGGTTGGGCTTGTGTTAAATATATCCAAGATTGAGCCCTGAGTTGCCATCGTCCAAATGGTATACCGGAACTCGTAATACCTGTCCATTTGGTCCAAAACGCCATGAATAACATCCTCCCGCAGCGCCGATTCCGTAAATGCTAATGTTTTCACATGGCTCCAGGACAATCTTTGCTGTGACGTTTTGTAAAGATCAAAGATCGCTTCATCCACGGTTCTACCTTCACCTTTGCCAATTGAAACCACTTCCTTGCTCATCCCGGCTCCTGCTTCTTTCTTGGCAATATTATTAAAACTGATCATCTGGGTATAGAACACCACTTTGCCTTTTACATAATCAATACCAATCGAATTGACATAGGCTAGATGCTCAATCTCCCTTAGTCCCCAGCAACCGGTTAGCAGTAGAGGGAGAATTCCAATCACCAATAAAAGTGGTATTAACTTCACGTTTGATCATCTCCGGATTTTCGTATGAAGCCAGGTACACCTTCCTTCTTCCCCCAAGGCATACGGAAAAAAATTTTCAATAGATCGCGGAAATTAATAGGTGCCACCGGACTTAGATATTTGATTCCAAACGATTGCAGATTAACCATATAGATAGCAATAGCTAACATACAAATCAATAATCCAAACAAACCAAGTACACCGCTAACAATCAGTATGATTAATCTTATCAGACTCACGAAGCCAACCATATTTTGATTCACCATGGTAAAAGAAGCTAATACGGAGATGGCTACGATAACCAGAATCCCCGGTGCCGTCATGCCTGCGCTGATGGCCGCCTGTCCGACAATTAATCCGCCAACAACAGAGATGGTCTGTCCGAATGAAGATGGCAAGCGCATGCCCGCTTCCCGAAATAATTCAAATAGAAGAATCATCACAACGGCTTCGAGAGGAGCCGGCAGCGGAACACCTTGTCTGGAAATGAGCAGAGTACCCAGCAAAGTAAACGGGAGCTGATCCTGATGATAAGTAAGCAATGCGATCCAAAATCCAGGAAGAAACACGGAAAAAAATATTCCACACAACCTTAACAATCGGGTAAACATGACAAACCAATTAAGGGTATAAGCATCCTCCGAAGTATTGAGCAAAAAGGTAAAGTTAACAGGCCCAATGATCGCTGTTGGGGAACCATCGACCACAATGACAAACCTGCCGTGCATGAGGGAGTTCACCGCAAAATCCGGCCTCCCAGTATAGACAAACTTCGAAAAATACTTATTACTTTCTAGTCCCTCCTCCAGTTGAGAACTGCTGATCATCCCTTTGAGTTTCAAGCTGGCCAATCGGGATGTGACCTCCTCAACAATGGTTGGATTAATCGCATCTTTCAGATAAAGAAGCAACGTCTTGGTTTGCGTCTGCGTTCCGAGCGTATATTCTTCTACGGCTAGAGCATTTGTTTTTAATCTTTTTCTTATTAACGCGACATTGACCCTCGCATCTTCAATAAAGCCGTCACGAGGTCCTCTTACCGAAATCTCGGCACTCGATTCCTCCGTTTTTCTCTGCGGGGCATTGGCTATATCCCATGTGTACATGGTGGCAGTTTCATGGAAATATGCCAGCAGCTCCCCATTAAAAATCTTATTTATGATGTATTCGTCATCCCAATCTTGCGGAACCGGGTTCAGCTGAAAGGGTAGGTGCCGCTGTAGTTCGCTGTCGTTCGATATGGCATGTTCTTTAAACATTTCAATCAGATGAGGAATAAAAAATTGATGAATTCGGTGTGTATCGCACAGCCCATCACAATAAACAAAAAGCAACAAAAATGAGGATCCATCTTTTTGAGTGAGATTCAGTTTGTTAATATGCACATCGCTGCAGTCTTTGAACAACCGCTGAAATGAACCATATGGCTCTTCCTCCGCTGATCCCAACGATTCCAACCTATTTCTCATGATTTCACTCTTCTCCATCTGTTTCCGAAATGAATTAAACCAATAATAATTAGGAAATAACCCGACATTCCCCAAAATATAGCTGGTAACAGAACATCTGTAATCAGGTTAATAAAATTAGGATCGCTAATTGGCAAGCATATCGCTATGATTTGAATAGAACATATAAGGAAGAGGGATAATGTCTTTCCCCTTTTTTTCTCAATACCCAGAATATCGTTGATCAAAAAAAGAGTCAGTGAAATTCTCAGAAAAGCCCCGCTGAACCACTGATATATACTTAAAAAATCCATGTGCTCAATAAAGTGGCCTATTGTCACTAACCTCCACTCTTCATAAGCAGGGAACCTTAAATGGGAGGCTTGCTTGGGACCGAACTCGATAATTGCGCCGACTAAAGGACCAAATGTTAGTAAGATCAAAATCAAGGTCAGTGCCACAAGGGACATGAACGAAATACGAGAACGGATATGATGCTTTATAAATAACAGCAGCGATAATTCGAGTAGTCCTGCCTCGACATAGATGACCCCATGCCAGACAGGCTTCATGCCAAATTCCAGAAAAGGCTTTAACAAGGAGTATTCCTTATTCGGATAATTGGCTGTCATCACATAAAAACCTAATATGACAACAAACGGTAAAAAGATAGCCGCTGTATTGGCTATCGATTCGATACCTTTATAAGCATTAATAGAACAAACAATCAGCAAGGCAGAGGCTAAAACAATGATGGGAGTATTCGTTGAGAAGGCAAGATGAATCCATGTAACGGTATCTTTTAAAGTAATCGTTGATAAGGTGAATATGTAGATGCACGCTAAACCTGCCAGCAAGTAGGATACCATTGCGCCGTATTTAAGCTTAAGCCATTGGAATAGAGGCATATCCCGATTTTTACCAATAACCGAATAAAGCAAAACAACCCAAATCATAAAAAACGAGCCCGCAAGCAGAACGGAGATCCAGCTGTCGCGGTGTGCTTTTTGTAACAACATCGGAATGATAATGACATGGTTTAACAACCCAATAGAAAGCATTAACATCATGCTTGTTTGCAAAAAGGTGATTGAGCCGTTTTTCATCAGCATCCTCCGATTCTCAATTTAGTAAATTGTTCCTGTAGTATGCTGCATTTTCATGAATTTATACGATATAGGTTAAATCGAAGAGGCTGACTAGTTGCGTTGAAAACCGCATAAATAACAAAAGAGCACCTATATTAGGCGCCTTTTACATTAGTGATAAAGGAGTCAATGATACAATGTGTTGAATCTACAGTGGAACTTAATTGGGGAACAAATAAAGTACCAATAAAGAATTTATGATCAGGTATTTCTATAATTCTTGGATTACCTACAGGATCTGTTCCTACAATTTTTAACCCGCTATCATGAATTTGTTTTTCATACTCGGAACTTAGTCCATAACTACACCTAAACTGTTCGTTTATAGTTTCGGTCTTATAAATATTAAAGGTTTTCGAAGGTTTCCTGATGATAACTTCACCTTTCTGACCAACTAAGGAGCAGGCCAGTTTACTAATTATTAATTGTGAAGCATGGGGGTCGCGCTCTGCGTGGGCTGCATGTTCCAACATCAATTTATGTTTGGCATATTCCATAATAATGTATTGAAATCCGCCGCATGTCCCCAGCAAAGGTATATCGTTTTCACGTGCGAATTGAATAAGGCTAAGTACCCCATCGATTGAATTTGGATAACCTGGGCCTATCCAAAAACCATTGTAAGTACGCTTGATGGCCTCCAGTTGTTTACATATTGTTGTTGTTGCAATCCACTCAAACTCAATAGAAATTCCTAATTTAGCTAAAGTGTGTCTAAGCGCATTATTAGTAGCGATCTGCGATGGGTATTTTGGGCTAAAATCACCTACAATGCCAATTTTCATATTGTTTGTACGCCTCGCTTTGGGATTTTTAGTCGTATAGATAGTCTAGTATTTTAAGTTCACTTGGATTTTTTATGTTTTCTATACTGGTAAATAGCAAGTGGCAAATGAATGACGCCAGCAGCTAGTGTGCAAATTTGAGGAAGTATTTGTATTAAGGTCAGTTTCTGTTCGCCATCCCCAACTGGACCTATCTTGGGTTGAGAAATGTCCCAATAAGCATAAATTAGGAATGCCAAGGAAAGCACGATACATACTGCAGAACAGAACAAGTAAAAACCATATCTATTCACAGCTAGTCACCCCTTTGGACCAGGTCTTTTCTTGATAGTATTATGTAATTCCATATTGTATTTAGCTATTGTTTTATGTTCGCGGAAAAGCTATTTTTCGAGTATTACGAGAGAATGAACCGTATTTAGTTTAATTCACTATTCCTCGTGGGACGCTTTCTGGTTCTTGTGATCATTGCCAATAATAGCAGCAAAATAATTATTAAAAAGGAGTTGATACCATAATATAAGTAAGTTAATTTCATTCTCTTAAGCCATTCACTCACCAAATAACCAGACATGGCGATTTTTTCTACGTGAGACTCTAATTGTGGGTAGGAATTAATCTCCGAGTCCGGTAATAACGGAAACTCCATTGCTGATCCACTTGCAAGAGGTGCGTAAAATTCAACCCAAACTATATTGGTCCAACGGTCTGTTTTGTATCTCATGTCACCTTCAAAATTGTTATAATTCCATCGAAAGCTTGCTAGCACATTTAGCAAAATAATGGTAGTAAGCGTAATCAACATTATCTTTCTTTTGTCCAATATGCTCCTCCTACCTCGTAATCTCTTTATTAGATCTCAATAAAATGAGCAGGCTGCCGTGGCACCTGTCCATTAATAATTCTTATTAAACAAACGTTCCACCGCCTAGCGATTAAACGTAGATGCCAGAGAAGAATCACTGTTTCGCCTGCTATAGTTTTGATTTATAGATACTTAATCAGTAAGGATACCTTTTTTGTGTTGTAATAGTAATCATAAACTGCATCTTTTTGATTAAAATGATCTAAATCATTGTTCTTTTCGTAATCTTGTCTTTGATAGTATTCAATATTCTCGTTCTTACCTGTGTATTTCCCAATAATAATATCATATTTACCGTATAAAATTGCCCGTTAACATAAACAGCAGCCGATCATATGTGTCGGCTGCCGCGGTGTCGTTATTTAACTATATTTCCCCTTAGCTTAATATAGCTCCTTACTGCATGCTGGCAGCCATCCAAAAGAATCCAAACACTATCCCCCACAAACTAGTCAATGTACTAATCAAGTATGTTATCCATTTTAACTTTCGCCATTTAATAACAATGGTAATGTAAAATGGATATAAAATTAATATCTTAATCAACAAAAAAATAAGACCATTAACAACCTCATTTTTAACAATCAAATCTAGTATATTTACTAGGATTAAACCAGTTATCCCAACTGAATAACCTATAAATTCCTCATAATAATTAGTTATGTAGTGATTAATGTCAAACAAAAGAGACATTGATAAAGGTGGAACAAAAATAATTAAATAGTTTATTATTAAATAATTAAGGTATTTCCTATCTTTCAAGGAAGCTTCACCTCACATAAAACCTTTAATTCTAAATTTCAAGAATGAACCTTTTACTGCCTCCCTCACATTATGCGCTAAGCATCTCGACATCAACTTCAATCTTAGGCTCAATTCGTAATTTATCAATTTCCTCAATATCATTTCTATTAAACTTGAACAACTGCAGTATCAGGTCTCCATCTTTACGAGCTTCCATTGTATAAAAAGGATACGATATTTTTAGTAAAAATAATTGATCAGACTCATCCTTGTAGAATCTCAAACCATAGCATACTGAATCATCCGTGCCTTCATCTGCATTTGATGCAATTTTTTCCACGCCTTTAAAATGATGTGTACTGTCATCTTTAGTGCTAATTTCCCAATGATTTGGTGCATATCCCACAGAAGTAAGCCATAATTTTATATTAAAATTAAATACGTTCTTATACTTTTCGTCTATTACTCGTACATCATAGGATGGTTGTTCAGATATTTTCGTTATACTCGCAGTATTTGAATCCCCAATTTCGTATTTGCTTAATGTATTCAAATATCTAGCATCTATTATTTTCGTCATTGTTTCGGGAATCATTGATGCTTCATAAGTATATTTTATATTCAATATCTCCTTGGGTTTAAAAGCTAAATCATTTATCTCATATTCAATAACTGCATTTGTGAACTTCGTTTCAAAATCACTTTCTATACTTATAAAATGCACTTCCTTATTATATTTAACTGGAATAATATGCCCTTCAGATGTACTCGCCACGACGAAATCCTCATTCTCCTTTTTGTACACCGTCCCATAATATTGTCTAATTGAACCTTCACACGTAATTACATAAAGTTCATCAACACCATCTTGATCCATGTCTACGAAATAAGAAGAGTCATAATCATTTTTAATAGACTCCATCTCTGAAGGGTTCCCCTTTATTGAAATCTTTCCTTGCTTAATGTATTCATCAAGATTTATTTCAAAATCCTGTTGTGTAAATAATAAATTCATTTCACGATGAATTAATATGCTGTATAAGTAACTTTCCCATCTTTTTTGTGTATCGGTAAGTGATATCTCACTTTGGTTCTTTGTTGTGGTCTCTGATACGGTAACTCCTATTGTCTTAGGTGATTCTTTCGAGTTGGATATGAAGGAACATCCTATGGCTAAAAATAAGATAGAAAGCCCTATAAATAAACCCAATCGACTTAACAAAGTGACCACCTACTTTCCACCAGTAACATCATCTTTTCGAACTATTTACATCTTTAATCTATTCTTTAACAGATTGAATTTTCCCTTTTTTTGTAACTAAAGCAGGTTTTCTATTCCCGCTTTATTATTGTTATAATTGGAAAAGGAATACAATTGAAGTCAAGGAGGATATAATGATGGCTTGGTCTGAACTGAAAATGATACCGAACGAATACAACGATGAAGTCAAGGTAATTGATGAATCCCTTATCCGACTATTAACTGAACGCAAAGCATTATCTAAAGGTAGGCGACTCATTCCCTCTAGAGAACTTGTACATGAATGGTCGAACCAATATGGTCTAGACATTCCACAAATCAATTGGTTGCTCAACAGTCTTAATTCAAGCAACACCCCAATTATGCTTAACGAATCCGGCGAACTTTTAAACGTGCTACCTATTATGAAGAAATCCATCGTTGATGGTTTTGAGTATTCCCTGACACATTCCATGCAACATGAAAACAGCAGCATTGTATTCGTTGAAATACAGCAACTTCAAAACGACGCAAGCACTGGTTACATACGCCCCCAACTGTTGCTTGATATTAGTGGTAGTCAACAATACAACGTCCATAGGAATGGTTCTCATGGCGGTGGTGGGCATTCTCAAATAACCTTTTTAATTACTCCACGCTTACCTGACAATATGAATGAAGTCCGTTTCGCTTTGATCCCTTATGCTCCACCAATGGAAAGTCCACCGAAAGAAGTGATCTTGGATCAAAATGTTCAATTTGATTAAGACATCTACTCTCATTATTTTAAAGGGTATACAAGTTGTATATCCTTATTTTTAACCAAACCTTCGTATATCGCATGATTATGGTCTGCACCCACGATACATAAGAATCGTTTCCCTGGATACTTATTAATTGCGTTATGTATTCGTTGAATCATTATTAGATGTCTACACTCCCATCGAAATACATGTGACTCAGGGTTAATTTGCTCTAACCATTTGTACTTTTGTTTTGTTAAATGGTCGTATTCTATTGAATTGAAAGGAATAGCACTGGAATTCCAAGTGGAAAGTTGTCTCTGAAACCATTGCTCTGATGCAGCAATCAAAGCACTTCGTTGTAACTCACTATGATTCTTGAATGGGTCAAAATCCATCCAAACATCAAGTTCCACCCAATCAATAGGTACAAAATCAACTTTCAGTTCTTCGCATAACGGAAAAATTAAATCCCAGTACTCGCTTGCTGGTTCGCCCCAATATCCTCGATGTGTGGGATCATTTTTGTATTTCTCCCAACTGTCGGGAAGTACTTCACCGCATATTACATCTGGATTAAATTCTAGAATTAACTCTCTTATTATTTCCAAAGTTAAATGGTACTTCTTCCGTAATTCATTGTCATGAACTACTCCTAAGATTCCTACCGTTGACATGAGTTCCCCCAATCTAGTCCACGAATCGTTAACTGTAAAGGCTTATAATGATGTGACTAAACATACTGCTTTCGATAAAAGTACCCAGATTAATTTACTATTCATCTAATTAGATTAATGTCTAATTAGAAAATACTGGAATAGCTTGATTTTGTCAACCAATTTTCACACTCTCCAAACTGTTTTTTAACCTAAAAAGGCTGCCGATTGTGGGCAACCTCTTCCTGGATGTGTATGGAGCTATTGTTATCGAATAGCTAGATGAAATTTTACCATTTTACTATATATCCAGCTCTTTTAAGATAATGCTTTGTAAAAGGATTCAAATCCTCTATTGGTTCTTCCAAAGAAAAATATCTAAGTTCATGGCTTTCATTGTCATTTACTTTAGGATTGCCCTGTACATTCTGGGCTTCATAAATTGCCATAACATTATAGATTTCATCACCATGAGGATATTTATAGTACATATCCTTCCCTGATAAAATCGTGATGAATTTGAAGGATTCCGCAATCAATCCTGCTTCTTCATAAAGTTCCCGAGCAGCTGCTTCTTCTAATGTTTCGCCTAGTTCTAATGAGCCTCCAATGGTTCCCCAATCATTACTATCGGTTCTCCTTTGGAGTAATAATTGCCCCGCTTGATTAAAAATAAGCACACATGATCCAACCATTATTAGCGGGCTTGAGCCAACAAAGTTTCTTAAGTCCATTATGTATCCCATGAATAGTCTCCTTTGTCTTTTAGCCTTCGTTAAGTTCATCTAACATAACTCATGTATTCACGAAGATGAATTCAATATCCTGCTTGGTATCATGAAAAAGGTTGCCGTTTATGGATGTCTGCTTAATCTGTATGAATTGAGCTCTCGTTTTCCGTTAGTTCAATCCTTACTGTAAATTATACTGAACTCCGCCCAAAAAAGTAGATTTCTTCTCCTCCCCAAAATACTCTAACGTATGCTGATTACAGTGAATTACATTACTTTTAAAATTGAAGGTATTTGATACTTTATCGAAGCTTCTGATTTCAGACCTGTCAAATGAAAACTTATTATATTTCAAAATCTTGATTGTTTCCGTATGACTTATGCCAAATGTAATACCATTACCAATCGGGAAGATTATAGGACTGGTTCCAAATCTAAAATCCATTCCCTGTAAGTTTAGTGAAGTAGTGATTTCAAGCATTGAGCGGTACACATACACGTTTAAGGCGTACTCACCAATTTCTCCATACTCAATCCTATCAAGATTTTCTATGTTGAACTGTCTTTCCGTAAAGCCAATAAATATCCCTTCACCCATGTAGTAGAGGGGACGGTCTTTTATCTTTAATTCTGGGGCTTTCCATTCGTTAAATACTTGTTCCATTGGGCAGAAACGAACAATACTGCATAGCGAGTTCCACTCCATCTGATATCTCACCCACGTTCATATAAACTAATAATACTATCATAAATTATATCGGAAATCGTTGAAGTAATCTGCCCTTTACCTTAATGGCCGCGGCCATCCTTCCATTGAACATTTACATAACTACTATGTAGAGTTAGATTTGATTTTAATACAAGCCAGCCTAGAGCCTGTTTTTTTGTTGTATACTAGCAACAGGAGGAGAATGTAAACTCAATTTGCTCAAATAGCACAAAATAAAGGAGAAAAATATGAATCTTTATTATACGGGAATTTGCCAGCTACTAGACGGAAATAAAGCTTTAAAAGGTGAAGGTTACTATGTCAAAACTGATGATAACCGTCTGTTGTACACAGAGTCAGCACCACTAGAAACTAAAGTAGTAACCTTCCAAAATCTAGAAGATGCATTATTTGAAGGATGTAAAAGAATTATAAATAATTTCTCTATCTCCAAGAACAATATTGATGTCTATGCATTCAATTTATATGCTGACGAATACAACAGTTTCTACGTCTACATGAATACAATTGCTGGCTTAGAGAACACAGTGAAGAAACACTATCCAAACTACTCTGATACACAGATACAAAGTTTGAAATACAACCAAGGGGATTTTGCTTTTCAATTCTATCCAAGCGATATGGGAGAAGTAGCAAGTACAATTGAAGGGTTTGAAAGAATGGCTTCAGATTTGTCGTATGAGGATGAAGAAGCTGAGGAGTTTTTAAGCGATGATGTTCCAGTTGTAGCATATGAGAAGAAAATATTTAAAGACGGTCACTACTTAGCTGCACTAAATGTAGTTAAACGGCTTGCTAAAGCAGATGCGTTCTCCAATTTAAACAAAACTGAGGATTTCATATATTACGCAGCTACGGGACATGATTACAATGATTACAGTCTGGTGATGAGAAAAACAATTGATCCTGAACTGTTTTATCAATGTTTTCCTGATCTGAGAGTTAAGGATGAAGAGTTTAAGTCAATTTTAGTTCAGCAAGCTAACAACACTGTTGAAGAGTCCCTTGACTACTGGGTAGAAGCATTCAAGAGTGAATTTAATAAAAAGTCTCCTTATCAATATACGAAAACGGAATACGATGTATTTTTGAGTCTAGCGAGATATAGCCGCGAACTAGCTAAGGAATGTGTAAGTAGACTACATCAGAAACTAGGTAATGGCTTAGAAGATAACCTAGACCTAGATGAAATCTTTATTTATGTAAAAGCTCTGGAATTTGTTGTAGATAATTCTGATGATGAAATAATTAATAGTTGCAAGCTAATATTAGAGACTTTGGATAATGAATCAAATGAAATTTCAGCTTCAATAAGCAAAGATATTAAAGAGATCTTGAATGTTGCATAGTTCAACAGTAGCCAGCCTAGAGGCTGGTTTTTTAGAGCTAAATCATCTTCCCAATCCATAACTCTTCACGCATTTCCTTCCTAAAATCAAGAAGCTTTTCAATAGCCAATTAGCAACCTCCACCAACACGTTTTCAGACATATTCAAGTTATTCAGTAAAAACACCTCTTGTGCAGCATAACTGCCAGTTAGCATAGTAAGGCTGCCGTTCTAACCGGCAGCCTGCTAATTTTATGGAGTAATTACTTCTAGTATAGTTGATACATGTTAACTAGTTTATACCTACTTTGTTTTTGTCATTTATTTAGTCTAGTGCGACCATGATGCCATACTGACAAAAAGCAGAGATCCCAATAAAAATCGGAGGCAGTAGAAGTAATAAAACACTATCGACGTATTTTTTACAAAGCACATACAGTAGCGGACTAAGAAAAGCTAAATTTAGTAATAACATCCCTGCAGCAGCCAATAGTGGACCTAAACCGGCAAGAAATCCATGAATATAGTACTCATGAAAATAATCATCATATATCTGATACAGCAGAAATGGAAGAGCAATTGAAACCATAATTTGTAGACATACAACGATAGCTTTTCTATAAGACATAGCATCTCACCCTTTCCGATCAATGGTTTGGATTCTGAAAGCTATTCGTTACTAGCATATCCCAATACTCTTCCCTTGACATTGGCGAAAGGCAAAGAACCAAAAATTTGACTGTCAATACTTCTCCACCACGTATCCCCCATTACAAAGAGATGCCCTTCAGGCACTCTAACCTTATCCATTTCCATGCTAAAGTATTCTTTCATGGTTTTTTGGCATGATTCATCGCATATAGCTGCGCCTGGTTTGTTAACTGTCTTAAAATACTCTTCTTCTTCGAGCCCCCAACTTAGGGCCTTACCATAAAAGGTATCTAACCTTTTATCATTAACATAAACCTGACCTTTCTTTATTTCAATCTCTTCGCCTGGAAGAGCAATAACCCTTGATATGTTAAACTCAAGCGGATTTAGCCGTGGATATTTGTTTATATTAATTGCAGGAGTTTTATAATAAATTACATCACCGCGATTATATTCATTCTCCTTGAAATAATTCGGGTCAACAGCTATCTTCCCTTTGTCTTTGGAGATGTATTCTAAGTTGTGACGCGCCATTCCATCGTTATGATTTTCAACAGCAATTAGGCCCTGTTTCATTTCAACTCTCTTTGGCGACTCTAGAGTGATTGAATCAGTAATGCTTTGTTCACTGCAGCCGAGAACAAACAGAAAAAAGAAAACAATGACTAATGACTTCTTCATTGGTATCCCCCCTATTTTAGATAATACTCAATTTCGGAGGTATTTCTCCAAAAAATTCCAACATTCTTATGAAATTCCGCTCATAATCAATGTTTACATTAAAGGCTGCCATAATATCGGCAGCCTGGTGTCGTTGTTCTATAGTTCTGTATTAGCGGAATGACCCGTCTTTGACGTTAAACCATAAATTTAGTGGTTTTCTTCAGATCCCATTGCAATTGCTTTGGTTTCATGAACTGTACCATATGGATGCTGAGGTGGTGCATAGATAACGTAAATTTTAAGTGGTTTATTACCTGTATTAGTTACATTGTGCCATTTTCCAGCAGGTATCATAATTGCATAGTCATCAAAGGCCATTTCTTGAAAATCCAAATTTTCTTTACTATCACCCATTTGAACAAGGCCCTGACCTTCTTCAATACGTATGAATTGATCCGTTGTGGGATGAACTTCTAAACCAATGTCATCTCCAACATTAATACTCATTAGGGTCACTTGATAGTGTTTCCCTGTCCATAAAGCGGTTCGGTAATTATCGTTTTGCTTAGTAGCTTGGTCAATATTCACTACAAATGGTCTTGGCCCATAATCTGTCAATTTAATGTTTTCATAACGATTCCAGTTGGTATTGTTCCAATTGTAATAATGAGGATACCAATTATAATTCCATCTTAGGTTATTCCAGTTGCAATGCATAGGATTAAGCCATTGATAGTGATAGTACGAATTACGGTACATATTCATGTTCCTCCAATGATTTCATTGTTTACCTTTTATCCTATGCGGTTGCCTAATTAAAGGATTGAAAAATGAGCAAAAGCCTATATAGTAATCTACCCGTTAGCGTAACGGTTGATCGGTATGTTGCAATAAAAAACCCACCCGAACGGTAAACGTTTAGGAGGGTTCATTAATCGTGTCACATCATATCAAACATTATAAACATTAAGCGTTTCAAATGTTTCTTTGTCAATTTATAAAACAGAGCAGAGTGGCTTTTACACAAGACTTTTCATTTAATCCTCATGCTCGGATCTTTATTTGCTTCAATCAAATTAAGAACATTATTTATATTTTTCGTCAGCAATGATGTAAAGATAGCTAATATTCCCGCCATCATTAAACACCCTAATATCATATAGCTTATCATGCTTATATACGGCGACTTTCTCATTTTTCTCGACTAGCTTTGCATCCTTAAGCCCAAAGTTGTACATAAAGTCATGGAGGTTTTTTTCTTCAAATCCCCAAACGATATTCGGATTCGTGGTATAGGTAAATCTTTGCACCTTTCCATCTACTAGAAAATATTCATAGTCTCCGAATTTAGAATATACCAAAGTTTTTGCCGGAACCTTTATATTCGTTCCACTTAATCGGAATTCAGATTTACGGGTTTCTTCCGGCTCACCCTTCCAATCAATGACTTCTGCTTCTGTTTTCCCAATAACATCGAATACATCCGTAACGACCATTAGCTTTTTGCCAGGTTCCATGGCTGACATGTCTTCTGCATTTGCTTCGGCTTTGGCTTTAGCATCGGCTTCCTCTTTAGCTTTCTTCTCTGCGTCAGCTTTCAATTTTGCATCAGCATCGGCTTTAGCTTTCACAGGATCTATAGTAGCTGCAGGTATAGCTTTTGCCGGTGTCGTCGCTATCGGCAAACTAGTGGACTTAGCTGTTTCCTTGTCAGACGAAACGCCGAAAGCTACAAAAAACACGATGGTTGCAAGCACGTAGTATCTGCGCTTTAACACCTTTTTGATAAACTTACTTAGTAGTGTTGGACTGAATATACCCACGATGCTGATAAGTACTAGAATTAAAAATAAGTCACTCATTTTTTACTTGATCCCCTTTTAATGTAGTTTTTTCTGGTGTGCTAGATTTCTTGCCTACGAGCTGCGAAGCCTGGACTTAAAGGGTTTGATACGTGCTTCTCATCAAGAATATCAATCGTGCACGTCGCTTCTTCGTCGTGTAATTGCTCTCGTATTCCATGAACGTAAGCAACTTGTATAATTCCAGTAGACAGGTTACCTCTTTCTTCTCTAATATGTACCAAAATCAATATTAACAAATATAATTATCGACTGATATTGGTAGTAGAGGTCAAGTCGTATAAAAAAATCTTCTACTGTACTGAACGAACTGGCCTACTAAAAGAAATATTTCCATCTTTATCAATAAAGTACCAATCTCCTTCATAGGACTGTAAGTACAAGCCATCTGTAATCGTATAGATCCTTTTTATCTGTTTGTTCGTGACCATGGTGGCCGCACTATCATCTTCAATATTTCGCTTATATAGACACATATCGTAAAGATTCACGTAATAAATCACACCGTTTTGTACGGTAAAGTTATTTACACTTATAAGTTCGTCACCACCTACTATCCGTTCTTCTTCCGTACCGTCTAATCGCATTCTTGTAACTACCCTCTCTATTAAGGATCCCCCCGCTGGCTGTTCAGAGAAATATACCCATCCCTGGTCGACAACTAAAGCAAGCGCAATCCTGTCTTCGAAAATAGTTTGTGCATCTGACCCGTCTAGCCTCATTTTTTTCAACTTTTTATTAAGAGAATCTGTATAATAGATCCAGCCATCTCCAATCGTGGATGAGACATTAATAAGAAAATCTGCGCTAATTTCCTCATTTGAAGTTCCATCCATTCTCATTCGATTAATACCATTTTTATCGGCTGATACATAATATATCCAGCCATTGTAGTAATACATCCAGCGAACAAAAACTGTATTTTTATCAACCTCTGTAAGCTCCGTTCCATCATATCTCATTTTATAAATATGATCACTTCTATCCCCAACACAACCTTTAAATAATAGCCAGTCATCAACTGCATTTAAGGAACAAACACCTTTTTCAAGTAGCTTTTGATAGCCAGTGCCGTCCGTTCTCATACGTCCAAGTTCAAATTTGCCCTGTTCACTGACGGAGACATAGTATATCCACCCATCCTTCTCGACAACAAGTCCCAATTGTTGTGTATTTGAGGTGGCATTCCCGTATGCAGTGTTTTCATCTTTGTCAGCAGTTGGCTCCACTTTTGAGTCCGATCCTGGGATTATGGGGGAAATAAAGACAGTTTGGTTTTCTCCACTCCACAATACTTCAGCTCCTAATCCCTCGCTTACGATACGAATTGGTACCATAGTCGTTGTATTCAATAGAACGGGAGGATCCGCTAGACGCACGCTATCGCCATTTATAATCGCTTCACGCGAATCTAACCTCAAATAAACAGACTTATTTTGTAGAGTGCCCGTTACTGATCTCTCTTTCTCATTCCAGGTTACCTTGGCTCCAAGAGCCTCAAAGATACCTCTCATGGGGACAAAAACAGTGCCCTGGATGTTCACTGGAGATTGATCTTTAAACAATAAAATTTTTCCGTTCAATAATACATTAATATTACCATTTGATGCACTTGCCTTCGTAAGCGAAGGACAAAGGAACACTATGAGTAATGCGAATATCGACGTCACTAAAATTCTAAAGATTATAGGATTTTGCCGAATTTGAATATCGCCACTAAGCCCATCAGATCGATAGTGCTCCATACTAAGTCCCGTATTTTCCATCTTTTATATTCCTCCAGTTCGTAGAATGCACTGAGTAACATTTTCCAACAAATCACAACACATGTCTAATCAAGTTTACATAAAGAATAGGGCCTGTTTATTTCAATATCAGCAGAAATAAAGTTCGACCTAGGAAATGGAACAGCGACAGCTAAGGACAAAAAAAAGTCCTAGACTGTCGCTGTTTCATTGAACTAATTTTCACCGTTAATTTCGCCGTTGGATTGGGAAAGAACAACTCTTTGAAATCGACATTCTGCGTTAGTGGAATTTGATCCATAACAAAACTTCGAATTAGGTACCACTACGAGAACTAGCTATAGACCATCCCAATAATTTCTTATCCAGGTAAAAGATATACCAATTCATTCCGCTTACCCTTCCTGCTCCTTCATTCCAAAAATGGTATTTACAATCACAGAGCACTTTCATAGCAAAATCCCAATTTCCATGCCCATCATGATAACCAGATCTTGGTTCTTCAGTTCTTATAATGGTATATTCCAATTAGTTGTAAAAAAAAGGAAATGGCTTATGAGAAATTGACTGCAATACTCCACTATTCTCGTTAGCTTAACGACAGAAAGAGCAGATGCCATGACAGCATCTGCTCCATAAACTGACTTAACTAACTACTCCCATTAGTTAACATGAATCTACAGATAATTTATTTGCCACGAAACCCCAAATCGGTCATTCAGCCAACCAAACTTTTTACTGAACCCATAGTTACCTAATGGCATTAGAGCCTGTCCCCCTTCATTAAGTTTCCCAAAAAGCTCATCAATTTCTTCCTCCGTATTGCAAGCAACATAAATCGAAAACGAAGGCGTAAAGGAAAATGCATGTTTAACATGACTGTCAATACACATAAACTCCTGCCCTTTTAATGTAAAAGTGGCCTGCATGATGGTTCCTTCATCTCCAGCTTCATTAGGACCATACCTAACAATCCTTGTAATTTCAGAATCCTCAATGAGCGAAGTATAAAAAATCATCGCTTCTTCCGCCTTGCCATCTTGAAACATTAAAAAAGGTATTACTTTCTCCATTTCATACTCCTCCTTTAAACTATTGCATCATATTATATCCAATATTCAACTTAACTCCCGTTACTTCAAGATGCGGGCTGCCGTCATGTCGTAATTGAACAACAAATCTTTTGCATTTCTTACCATCATGCGTTACTATTTTTATATCGACAAATTTGCAGGTCTATACTAGGAGGTTAACACGTTATGTCCCCCCGTACCAAAGAACAAAATGAGCTCATACGCATACAGCGCAAAGAACAGATCCTGGACGTCGCCGCGCTCTCCTACTTTCGCACGGGTGGAAGTTTTGACGTTCGCGACGTCGCCCGCGAAGCAGGCCTTGGTTATGGTACAGTATACCATTATTACCCCAACCGGCATTTATTAATAGAAGATGTGTTAGAAAGCGGGTTCGAACGATGCGAGCAAGTTATCGCAAAATGGGCGAAAAGCAGCGGCAACCCCCCGGATGACCAGCAGCTGTTGACATATTGTAAAACACTGCTTCAGCTGTGGCAGTCGGACGCCCGCGCATATCTCGTCTACAAAATGGCAGCGGAACATTATGCAGGTTTGCCTGAGAGGGATCGACAACACGCCAAAAGAAAATTTATGGAACGGCTATATGTTCCACTCCAATCAATCGCCCAGTGCGAAGACGACAACTTAGACCATATGCTTGCCGTGCTTGTTGGTTGCTGTGGACTGCATTACTATGCAGGTAATTCCGACCTGGACGTTGATCGAATCGCCCGACTCGCTATGCAAGCTATTACGAAGGAGCTCTGATACGAACATGGTCATTTTAAAAAGCAAGCATGAAATTGAGGCTATCCGTAAAGCATGCCAAGTGGTGGCTGAATGCCATCGTACAATCGCCCCGCTTATCAAACCGGGTATCACTACCTACGAGATTGATCGCATCTTCGAGGACATTATGTTGAAGCACGGCGCAAAGCCATACCAAAAAGGCTATAAGGGCTATCCCTATGCAACCTGTGCCTCCGCCAACGATGTGATCGCACATGGCTTCCCTAGCAATAAGCCCCTTGTGGAAGGCGATATCGTGACGATTGACACTGTCGCTGAGCTCAATGGCTGGCTAGGTGATTCGGCCTGGAGTTACGCAGTCGGGCAGATCTCGCCGACGGCCGAGAAGTTGATGCGCGTCACGAAGGAATGTCTTGACCTGGGCATCAAGCAGGCGCGCCCCGGCAATCGACTCGGCGACGTGACGAGCGCGATTCAGCGCCATGCGGAATCACGCGGTTTCGGCGTCGTGCGCGACCTTCTCGCCCATGGCATCGGTCGAGACCTGCACGAAGAGCCGACTTATATGCATGTCGGCAAACCTGGAAAAGGCCTCCGCATCAAGGAGGGTATGGTATTTACGATTGAGCCCATGATCACCGAAGGCAGCTACTTCATGACCATCGATCCGGACGGTTGGACCGCACGGACGATAGACAACAAACTGGCCGCTCAATACGAGCATACAATCGCCATCACGGCTGAAGGTCCACAAATTTTGACCGCGCAATAAATACGAAAACAGGGAGCAGCTGCCACGGCAATCTGCTCCCTGTTTATTTTGCTATCGTTTAGTTCAATGCCGTCGAGTCTTCGTTTATTTGACTTCCTCATCGGCCGAGGGACCGTACATTCCCGGCACCGGAATATCGAGAAGCCGCAAATAAACGCCGAGCTGCGCCCGGTGGTGAACCATATGGCTTATTCCGAAGGTGCGAAGCGCAATCGCCCGTGGTTGGCGCAGGATGACATGGTCGCCGTTCCGCAAGGTCCATTCCTCGCCGAGCGTTAACTCGTCACATTCGGCTAAAAGATTTTCAAGCTTGGTGACATTCGCGTCGAATTCCTCCAGCATGTCATCGCGTCTTTCCAAAGGTTCGCGCCGAAGCGGAACGGTTGAAAGATCGAATTCCGGGTAAAGAAAAATAGCCACTTGCCAGTTCAGCAGGTTGATCAGATGCGTGGCCAGCCCGCTCAGTGTCATCGATTTTACATGAGGCCTCCACGCCATATGCTCCTCGGGCAAACGCTCCAGGATGCGGCGCGTAGTGGCTAGCTCATGCATGAAGTCTCCGACGATCAATCGTTTCATCATAGATTCCCTCTCCTCCATTTACTCGCTGCATCTGTTAATTTTCAGTCCGTTAAAGCGAGGCTACACTGCCTCTCAAATAAGTTTCTGGATCGCTCAACTTTAAGTAAAGCATGGTAACCATTCACCCTACCCTTTAGTCCCGCCTTGAAGGCCAAAACCTTTGGACATAAATTGCTGAGAGAGAATATACATGATAACGGACGGAATGGCATAGAGCGTAGAAAACGCTGCTAATTTCCCATAACTCACCATGCCGTACTGCCCAAAGAATTGATATAGCTTGAGCGCTGCCGGGAACTTCTCAGGCGTACTCAAGAGAATGTAGGGAACGAAAAAGTTGCCCCAGCTACCGGAGAAGGTAAAGATAGCAACCGTGCATATGCCCGGAATCATCAATGGAGTGACGATCCTGCGGATGCCTGCTAGAATGGACGCACCGTCCACCCATGCCGCTTCTTCTAACTCGTTCGGTACGGAATCCATGAAATTTTTGAGCATCCAGATGCCATAAGGCATGGCCGACGCGACTTTAAAAAGAATGACGCCGAAGATATTGTCATAAAGCTTTAAAGTCAAAAATAACTGATACACAGGGACCATAACGGCTGTGATTGGCAGTGAGGTCATGAATAAGATGGTCAACATGAACGGCTTTTTATACTTCAATTGATATCTAGACAGTGGATAAGCCGCTAGCAGACCTATTATAACGACAATCAAAGCTTGACCGACCGAAATGAAGAGTCCTATTAGAAATGCGCGCTGGTTCGCGCGACTAGTGATCACATCGATATAGTTGCCTGCTGTCAAAGAGCTGGGGACCTTCAGCGATTGCATGGCGTTAGGATCCACGGAGGCAACTAGCACCCATAAGAGTGGTAGCAGGAAACAAATGCCGATAAAGGTGAGGGCTGCGTAGGGCAAGGTGCGATAAACGACTTTACGGTAGATCTCAGTCATACCAACTCTCCTTGTGGTTTTACTCTTTTAAAGTGCGAATATAGAACAAACTCAACACAATACCCAGAAGCAAGAGCAATAAAGAAATGGCCGTGCCGTAACCGAGCTGATAGTTAATGAAGGCCTGGTTATACATAAAGATAGGTAAGGTCGTCGTTGCCGTGCCTGGACCCCCGCCGGTCATCGCATAGATGAGGCCAAAAACGCCTAGGGTCTGCAAAGTGACCAGCATCGCATTGGTAGTAATCGTTCCTTTAATATAAGGAAGAATAATGGAAGTTAAAATTCTCCAACGTGATGCTCCGTCGACAAGCGCCGCTTCCTCGATTTCTTTCGGCACATCGTCAAGTGCTGCTTGAAACACAAGCATAGAGAAGGCTGTTCCATGCCAGACGTTCGCTAAAATAATCGTGAGCATCGGAACGGTGAATAGCCATGTGACCGTGGGTATGCCTAGTGTACTTAGAATGGCGTTTAACGTACCCTCGTCGCTGAAAAAACTGTAGAGACATAATGCACAGACAATTTCAGGTGTGACCCAACCGGCGAGAACGACAGTTCCAATCACACGGCGGAACGTTTTATTTTTACGTTTCATCAAGATTGCGATTAGAAATCCCAGCACTTGTTGACCGATGACAGCTGAGCCGATCAGGAAAATTAACGTGTTCCAGATACTGACTCGTACGGTTGGATCCGCAAACATGCGGACATAGTTGTCAAAACCAACAAATTTCAGCTGTTTGGCCGATTCTCCGGTCAATGCCAAGTTCGTAAATGAGTAGAAAAACGTTAGCAAGATCGGATAAATGAAGAAAACCAGCATAACGGCCAACGAAGGAAATAAAAAATACAACCATGTGTACGTCTTTCTAGAGGTTATCGGGATTGCCGAACTGCTCATCATAGTTCTCTCCTTTCTCCCTGGATGTAGGGCAAAGCGAGCTTGCCCTGACCCCCGTATTTTGAAATAGGGCGCCAGGGCAAGGTGTTGCCATTACTTCACGCTGACTTTATCCTCTCCAACAATGCGGGTTACGTCTTGCTGATACTTCTTCATCGCATCGGCAGGTGAGGTGCCTGTCGCCACAGACTCAACCATAGCCTGTATTTGTGTGGATACTTCTGGATATTTATCACGAGCAGGTCGGAACTCCGCATTTTTCAAATAATCCGTAGAAATGGCATTAAACGGCATTTGCGTATAGCCCGGATCTTTGGCAACGTCGGCCCGAACCGTAATGTTACCGCCTGCAATTACAAGTTTTTGCGAGTTTTCTTTGTTAAGGGCATATTTGATGAAGTCCCAAGCCTCGTCTTTATGTTGAGCGTTAGCAGGAACAGACAACGCCCATCCGCCGGCTAAAGTAATGGAACCTGGAGCTTGACCTTTACTTGTCGGCATTGGAGCAAAGCCCAGCACGTCTTTATACTCCGGCCATGGAGCTGCACCATTCGGCAAATAGTTGCCTGCAATCCAGGAGCCGTCCAAGGAGATGCCGAGTTTGCCTTTTGGCAAATATTCACGAGCAGAGGAGTTGCCCGCTTGGCCGTTCAATACTTTGGAAAGAGGAGGACCAAGTTTCTCTTTGTTAATGGTGTCGACGAATGTAAGCGCATCCATAATGCCTTGACTTTTAACCGTCCATTTCGAAGTCGCGTCATCATAAAGTCTTTCGCCTGTCCCGTAAAGCAGCATTTCGTAAGTTTGCATGGAAGTCGCTTCACCAGTTGCTTTACCCATGTTCATCCAGAAAGGTACAACGTCCTTGGCTGCTTTTTCCTTGATTGTTCTTGCTGCGCTCAAGACTTCATCCCAAGTTTTTGGTTTCCAATCTTCAGGCAATCCGGCTTGTTTGAAAATTTGCTTGTTGTACCAGAGTCCCCGGGAGTCCGTGTTATACGGTACGCCGTAAATTTTACCGTCGGCGGCTGTTACCCCTTTTTTCATCGCTTCGATGAAGGAACCATTTGTCCAGTCGGCCCAGGTTTTTACTTTGTCATCCAAAGGAGACAAGAGTCCGGCGCTGGCATCGGAGTTTAACATGAAGGTGTCTTCTGTAACGATATCCGGTGCTGTGTCTTTGGATTTGAGGGCTAGCGCAATCTTCGCGAAGTAATCACCTTCAGAAGCCTGGATCGGCGTCTGCTTGATGATGACATCTTTGTTCGGATAGCTGGCAGCCGCATCTTTAAACCATTTGAAGAGCGTTCCGTTCTCACCAGTACCATCGTCTCTATATGTGATGGTGATGGTTTTTTTTGCAGCATCGGGTGCTTTCGTTTCCTTTGCTGCAGCTGTAGCTGCACTAGTTGCTGCCGGGGCCGTTGTACTGGCTGTGGTGTTTGTCGTTTCAGTCCCCTTCGAACAGCCGAATAACACAGTTGCACACAAGACACAGGTGGAGATGGATAACATTTTTTTATTACTCCGATACATACTGTTACCTCCTCAGAAAAGTAAGAATAGTATGACACTTCCTGATACAAACAAGCCGGTAAATGTGTTTGTATACTAAGTATAATAATATGGGCAAATCTACCATGTCCACTACGATTTTGCGACATGCTTGTACAAAAATTTACATTTTCGACGGTAGTAGACAGCGATAGAGAAATTAGAAAAACAAAAACCATGGAATTTGTATTCCATGGTTTCTCTGTTCATAAATTTTACTTGCTATTCTTTCACAATCATCCTATGTTCGACAATTCTCTGTTCAGAGACATCTTCTCCATATAACTGCGAGATCAACAAATCCACCGCTTCTTCGCCCATCCGTTTCTCATCTTGCCTAATGTGAGTGAAAATTGGTTTTCCCAAAAAATCGTTTAAGGAGTCGAAGCACACGATATCGTAGGTCTCCAACCTCTTTCCTTGTGTATCAATGGCTTGAGCCAACATGGTGGCGACCAAATATTCCGAAACAACAAATGCTTTTACATGGATGTTTTGTTCCAAAAAACTTTTGAGCGTCTCTAAATCCTCTGCCCATGAACCTGAACGGGTCCCCGTAATATTCGTTAAACAATAGTCCTGATCTAACTTCAATCCTTCCCGGGTAAAAGCCAACGTATATCCCAAGAGCCTATCTTCCAGCGCTGACGTATTCTCAACCGGTGGAGATAAATAGCCGATGTTTTGATGGCCTTTCTCGATGAGATGAAGCGTAAGTTCTTCCGCAGCTTTTCTATTATCCGTGTAAACGGAACATACCGGAATGCCTTTCAAATACCGATCGACCAATACAACAGGAAACTTGCCCCAAACCAGACGAATGAGTTCCGCATTATAATGCGTGCCATGGACGGGGGTCACGATTAATCCTTTGACACCTAATCTAACAAAAAGTTGGATCGCATGCTCTTCATCCTCTTTGCTGCCTCCAGTCCTCTTGATGATTAAATCGCACCCATGCCGCGCGCTCTGTTTTTCCATGGATTGAAGAAGCTTCAAACCATATTCATCCGAAAAACCTGGAATAATTAATCCAATGAGGGGTCTTTCTTGAGCAGGGATCTCCGCATTCGTTCTTTCCTCCGATTGGCGCATTTGCTCCAAACTCGAAGTATAACCATTCGCCACAAACGACCCTTTTCCCTGGATACGTTTGATAACACCCGCTTCTGCCAACCTTTCGAGCGCCTTTTTAGAAGTAATGCGGCTAACACCAAATTGTTCGGCCAATTCTTTTTCGGATGAAACACGATCCCCAGTCTTTAATTTCCCCTGTTGAATCTCATGCACGATATGCGTATACAACTGTTTGTATAAATGCGTCTCCATTTTATTCACCCTAACGCTTTATGTTGATATACTTAATATATCATTTCAGGGATGAATATCAATTCTAATCTATTATCCAACGGTCAATGAAAAAAAACAGCTGAACACAATCAGCTGCCTTGTCTGGAAAGATGCTCCCTACCGGTTAAAAAGATTTTGGTCATATTAGCCACGCGTGTACCTAAAGATTCACCTAATAAGATCCCCTTCTCATAAAGGGAATGACTGAGCTCATCATCGGTATCTTCATCAGGAGAGGTAACCCCTATTCCATAATAGCTGCCGTAAAAAGCATTCCCCGGAATACTAGCGGGTAAACCGACAACCATCATGCCTTGATGCAACATCGGTGTAATCAAGTTAAGCAGAGTCGCCTCGATGCCACCATGTACGGTTGCTGTTGTACAGAATACTGCACCGATTTTATCAACTAGATTTCCTTCCGCCCATAACGAACCTAGCTTATCAATCCAAGCTTTTAAGCCTGAGCTAATCGTGCCAAAGTGTCCGGGACATCCCCAGATAATAGCATCCATCTGTGCAAGATCCCTGACATTTGCGTTATTGACATGATGGATAAAAACCTCTGTCCCTTCCACATTTTTAGCGCCTTTTGCTATGGATCGAGCAAGCTTTTCTGTATGCCCAACCTCGCTATCATAAACGATATAAATCTTCATCGTATACCCTCCTACATACAGTAGTTTTATCACTATTTCCCAATAGCCCATCTCTTAAAAACTTAAAGTTGGTCAGACTCTTCTTTGAGTTTTTTAAGCGCATCTCGATAGGCTTTATCGTCAATTACAACCGCATCACTCGTATCCTTCTCATTCCCCTTTAACCCGTGAAGAGCTTTCCTGTAATCACTATCGTTAAAAAGCATATCTTTTTTTGCAGATTGAGATTTGTTTGAAAAACCTTTTATTGCATTACGAAATTCATTATCAGCAGCCGTGTGTTGAGCCGCATATTTAATTTCTCCAACTCGTTCTGTGGGTTTATATGCAGGCGTTATTTCACTTTCTTGTCGTGATGGAACTTCATCTGTACCTTGTTTTACTTTTTTGATAAAGAAGGACAGCACCAGACCGACAACACCAATGGCAACAATAACAAGATAGGCATCGTTAATTCCTTCTATGTTTGCGGTTGTTATAAGTTGAGCTTGTGTTACACCCGCAGTTGCTCCACCATTCGTCATCATATCCTGAAGATGCGTTTTGGTTCGATCGCTCATGACAGTTATAAGAAGAGAGGTGCCGATAGCCCCTGCTACTTGACGCATCGTATTTGAGATTGCTGTACCATGAGGATTCAATCGTGCTGGCAATTGGTTCAAACCTGCGGTTTGAATTGGCATCAATAGTAAAGCCATTCCAATTCGTCGTGCAGTAGACATGAGCACCAAATAGGTGTAAGTAGTTGAGTCTGTTAAATCAGTAAAACCAAGGGTTGTTCCAATCGTAATGAGCAATCCAATAATCGCCAACCATTTTGCACCAAATCGATCGAACAGTTTACCAGTTACAGGCATTAGGAAGCCCATCACGAGAGCACCAGGAAGCAACAAAAGTCCGGATTCCAGAGCCGTATATCCTCGTGCATTTTGCAAATAAAGCGGCAGCAGCATCATATCTGCATACATAACCATCGTCACAGCGATACCGATGACCGTCGTCAAGGAAAACATACTGTAACTGAATGCCCGCAAATCAAGCAGAGGGGTTTTAGATGTCAACTGAAGCCAAGAGAAAATAACAAGCGAAACAACACCAATAGCGATTGTTAGAAGAACCTCCGTACTCGACCAGCCCAAGCTTCCCGCTCTGCTAAATCCATACAGCAGGGAGCCAAATCCGATGGTAGAGAAGGTGACGCTAAAAATATCAAAGCGAGCGTTGACTCGTTCGGATACATTTTTCAAAAAAATGAATCCACATGCGATAACAATAACAGCAAACGGAATCATGCCATAAAACATGACCTCCCATTTGTAGTGTTCCAAAATATAGCCCGCTAGTGTCGGTCCAATGGCTGGAGCAAAAATAATGGCAAGTCCCATCATTCCCATTGCGGCCCCTCTTTTTTCAGGCACGAATAGTGTTAAAATAACCATGGAGAGGAGGGGCATCACGATGCCTGCACCGGCTGCTTGAATCATTCGACCCGTAAGCAGGGTTGGGAAGTCCTGTGCAATTGCAGCAATGATAGTACCGAGAAGGAAGATGAACATCGATGCCTGAAACAGCTGCCTTGTACTGAATCGCTGCATGAAGTACGCCGTAATAGGGATCAGCACTCCGTTAACCAACAGGTAACCGGTTGTCAGCCATTGGGCAGTTGATGCCGTGATATCAAAGTCCTTCATGAGTTCAGGGGTTGCAACACTCATAATCGTTTGATTCAATGTAGTTAAGAAGGCCCCCAAAATCATCACAAACAAAATAGGCCCTTTTTTGATTGAACTACTTGTTGTTTCCTTATTTGCAACACTCAATGCTATCGATCCTCTCCAGATACTTTAGATTAACTGCCATAAAAAATATTGATTTTAGTATGTTTAGAAAGACGATTTTGTATCCAAACGCGGGTCAAAACATATCTGAAACATGGCCCAAAAGCACAATTATACATTTATCATTTTGTAAGGTTTCAAAACTGTTCCATAAAGCAAAAAAACCTTATCCGAACAATAGACTGCAAACCGTCTTCTCGTTCTCGGATAAGGTTTTCATTAGATCTGCTACATTTCGATGTATACGTTCCCCTGCTCTACCGACAAGTCAAACTTTTCTACGAAAACCTCGTAAGTTTTCGTGCGGACTTTATGATCGACAACTAGACCGCCGGTTTTAATGTCAAATTCCCAATGGTGCCAGGGACAACGAACGATCTCCCCTTCTTGTTCATATACAAATTCCCCGGGTAACGGCGATGTGACCCATGATGTAACCGGTCCTTTGCATAAACTGGCCCCCTGATGTGGACAGTAATTAAGAATGGCATGAAGCTTTCCGGATATTTTATAAATGCCTACACTCCGCCCTTTTACATCAACAATTTTAGGTTCGCCGTCCGAGAAATCATCCCATGTTCCTACATAATGTTGCGCCATCGCTATTCCTCCGCCCTGTCCGACATAGGCAGACCATAGTACCTGGAAGCATTATTGTAAAAGACATTATCTGTCGTTTCTTTGTCCATCTTGGGGAAAACGAGCTTCGGCGAATCGAAATCCCAATGCGGATAATCGCTGCAGAAGAGCAGCCTTTCCTTGGCGTGCATAGCCTCGAACAACGTATCAAACGCTTGACGGTTCGGCGTTTCCTCAATCGGCTGAGAACCGATATACATGTTGGTGAGTAAATATTCGCTAGGCTTCTTCTTCACCCAAGGCGTCTGGTCACGCAGTGCTTTCCAATCCTGGTCGAGACGCCACAAGTAAGGAGCGACCCAGAAGACGCCGCCTTCGATAAACGCCACCTGCAGCTCCGGAAATATTTCGAATACGCCTTCAAAGATAAAGCTGGCCATATGAGCCATGTAAGCCTGCGTACGGGCCGCGCGGTATTCAATATAGTAAGATGGATAACCGACATTCGTAGCGGGAGCGTTCATCCCATCGCCGATAGCTCCTACATGCATGGTGAAATTGATGCCATGCTTCAAGCAAGCCTCATAGATCGGATGATACATTCTATTCCCATAAGGATGAGGCGAACCCGAAGGAACATACGCCTGAACCATTCCGGGATGGGAGCCGAGCCGTTCGATCTCCCGAACCGATGCCGCTACATCGTGAATCGGCAGGTAGATGGAGCCTCTGAACCGGGGTTCCTTGTCGAGCCAATGCTCAATCGTATAGTCGTTGAAAGCGGAACACAACGCAGCCGAATAATACGTATCCGCAGTGTTCGTGGCCGCTATAAATTCACCGGTCAAAATCCCGTAGCGGATGTCGAATGGATTCAGAAGCTGCTCGACCATGAAATCCAGATCCGAGCCGGCTGGACCGCCGTTTGGAGGGAAAGAATCGGCTCTTTTTCCGATATTGCCTCCGTTCAACGTACCCGGTCCCCCGCCAAGACTCGATCCCCACAGTTCAATACGCTCTCTGTATTTTCGCGGCAAGTAAGGGAACAGCTGCTTGATGTCCTGAAACGTATGATGGATATCGCTATCAATAACGCCAATGCCTTTGCGTTGCTTTGTCTTGTTCGGCGTCGCTTCTATTAAACTCATGTTTTCATCTCCCCATCTTTTTTACCTCCCTATCATAAAACCTGAATGCCCCGTCCGAAAATGGTATTTCGCAATTTCAGTTTGGCATTTTGTAAGGTCAATGTTATACTTGACCCTACTGTCAACAGGCTGATTTCAGGAAGTGGGGACGAAGACATGAGCAAGCGGCAGCATCCTGACGAATATGAAGAATCACGCAATTATGTTGTAGATGAGCTAGCCTTGAACGGCGGCTTATGGCCAGTCCGGATGGGACGTCTCAAAGCAGGCCCGGATTATCGTTTCCCGCAGCGGATGATCGACTATTACGCATTGCATTTTGTTATAAACGGAAAGGTTCGTCATCGCTTTGGAGATCAGCACATCGAGCTAACCAGTGGCGATGTTTTTTGCGCATATCCGGGTGTCGTCTACCACCATTTCATTGTTCCGTCTAGCCAGCCTTTAGAAATGATTTGGGTTTCCATCGATGGCGGGCAAACGCCGCTGCTGCTCGAGAAAGCCGGCTTCCATCCCTCTGTCCCTTATATCTCGGGTGTGATTGGGAAAGAACTTGAAACATCGCTCATCCATCTATTCAGTCAACAGGAAGATAACAGCAGTCGGCGACAAGTCGATTTGATTGCGGCAATCTACCGTATATTCGGACTTATGATCCCGCAAAAAAACACCGAAGAACCAGATGCAGGTCCTGCTGGCTGGATTCCTCGGAGCATAGAGTATATGAATATGCATTACACCGAAAATATTAACGTGCAAGATGTCGCCGCGTATATTTCAGTTCACCGGGCTTACTTCTCCAAAATATTCGCCGAGCAGATCGGAATGACGCCTATCCAATATTTGCAAAAGCTCCGCATGGAGAGAGCCCTTCAACTTCTGCAGCAAACGCGGCATTCGGTCTCGGAAATCGCCATGACGCTCGGTTATCCCGATTTATATTCTTTCAGCCGGGCGTTTAGCAAACATTACGCAGCTTCTCCGAGTAAAGTGCGCGAAAGTGCAGCAAAGTCCGGTGGTTAGTTTCTTCATCCTGATTGACGGTATTGATTGCAGCACAAAAAAACACGATGCCAGTTTGGCTCGTGTTTTTTGTACAACACTTCTTCTAAATCAGCCCAGACTTTTGCAATAATCTCTGAATAATTGCAGCAACCTCAGCCCTAGTCATGTAATCCTTTGGCGCAAGCTCATCACCGTTTCTTCCTGCTACAAGGCCAGCCTGCACATTGTCCCCGACGCTGTTCAGCGCCCATGGGGATACTTCTGACATATCTGCAAAGGTACGAAGGATTACATCTGTTGACTGAACTGAAGGTTTGGCTTTCAAACTAGCGATCGTCATCGCTTTGGAGAGGATAACCATGGCCTGTTCCCGTGTAATCCGGTCCATTGGACGGAAAGTACCGTCTTCAAAACCATCGATCAAGTGGTACGCATAAGCAGTAGTGACAACACTGCTATACCAATCTATCATTTTCACATCCGAGAATTCTGATGTTCCATTCTCCAGTTTGAGGCCCAATCCACGAACAATGATGGCTGCGAACTCAGCGCGGGTAATCTCCCGGTCCGGACTAAACATACCATTGCCAGTACCATCGATGACCATTCGCGAGCCCATATCGCTCACTGCTTGTTTAGCCCAATGATCCGCCACATCATTAAATTCGAGCGGATGCCAGACGATAGCATACGTGCTATTCGTTAAGCTGTTGATTTGGGCGTAATATTTGCCATCAATTACAACAATCTTGGTTGGTACATGACGAACGGTTCCGTCGGTCTCAACAACAACCCCTGTTGTAATTTTGCTGGGATCAATACCATCTGGAAGCGCAATGCTTCGTTCGATGTAAGCATTGAACTTCGATACTTCGATGCTCCTATCTCCATAGGTGCCTCTAACTGTAAAGCTAAGCGGCGGTGCAACAAGCGTGAACGTTCCTTTGGCTGCCGCGTTCTCAACAACTTTCACTGTATCTGTTGTTGGTACGGCGATTTCGATTTGTACCTTGATGTCTTGCAAAGCTACTGACTTGCCGACCTGTTCGGATATAGCGTTAATATTGATTTGTTCCGCTGGAATTGTATAGGTCGCGCGATCCGTTATAATTTTAAGATCAGCTTGCATGTCCTCCATGTTTTTCACCATCTGGCCGTTCAGCTCGCTAATGACCACATCGGATTTATGGTTTACTGGAATCGCAACCACGGCATGTTGACCTTCCAATGCGAGCTTGTCCTCCAGCTTTTTCTGATCAACTACCACCGTTGTTATGGATTGACCGTTACGTTGGGTTGTCGTTGCGGTTCCCGCATTCTCCACTTTACCGTTGATAAGTATATCCACATTAGTTACTTTGTTCTCCGGTGTCGTTGGAGTGTTCGGCGCATATGGCGTATCGCTATCCCTATCATCACGGGATGAAGTTTGCGGAATGACCGTATTCGACTCTGCAGAAGGTACACTTTTTCCTACATCACTGATCGCTTTCACCGTAAACGTATAGCTCGTTCCATTCACCAAACCCGTAATGACAATCGGGCTAGATTGGCCTGTTACGGTTATATTCCCTGATGAAGCTGTCACTTCATACCCCGTAATCGCACTTCCTCCATTGTCAGTTGGAGCCGTAAAAGATACGGTCGCTTCTCCGTTTCCAGCTACTGCCGAAACATTCGTTGGTGCTGCCGGAACCGTTGCCGGAGTGGCCGGAGTAGCGTTGGCCTGATTCGACTCTCCACTCAAGCCTCCAGAGTTACCTGCTTTCACTGTAAAGTAATAGGTCGTGCCGTTTAGCAAGTTTTGTACATTGTAGGTAGAAGAAGTGACGGTAGCAACTGAAGCGTTACTAAATTGACCTGAAACAGTCGCCATATAAATGTTGTAATACGTCGCTCCCGTTACCGTACTCCAATTTAGTGTAATATTACGGTCCCCTCCGGTAGCTACAAGATTTTGTGGATTCGCAGGAGAATTCAGCAAGTTGACAGCTTGTGTGACTGTAAACGTCACATCCGTCATATGGGTCGCCGATAACGTTACCGTTGCGGTATATGTGCTGGCTGGCAAGCCGTCTTTCGCTTTAACCGTAAAGCTCGTTGCGGCCGCTCCGCTCATTAACGTCTCACTTGGTTGGGTAATCACAAAATCGTTGGCATGATCGCCGCTAACCGCTGCCGACAGATTCAACAAATCACTCGTGCCTGTATTTGTTATATCAATGGTTTTTGTCTCTTGGGTACCCGAAATGTAACCTTGAGTAAGTTCAGTTAACGTTTGATTGGTAATAGCAGCAATCGTATACGTAGGTGCAATGTTCACCGTGACCGCAGCGACACTGCTCGTTGCCGTCGCCGTCTTCGTGCCGCTCACGCTGCTGTTCGTGTTGGTCACGACCACATAGTAGTAGGTCGTACCAACCGTTGCCGTCGGTGCGGCATAAGTTGGGCTTGTTGCACTGCTGATCGCTGTGCCGCCACTCGTGCTGTTCGTCTTATTGCTGTACCACTGGTACGTCAGCAATCCGCCGTCGCTTACGCTGGCCGCTACGCTCAAAGTCGGGCTGCTATCGCCTTCATTGACCGTTGCGCCCGTTGGCTGCGTATCAATGCCCGGCGTTGCCGCGTTGGTCAACGTATTCACCGTGACCGCTGCGATGCTGCTCGTTGCCGTTGCCGTCTTCGTGCCGCTCACGCTATTGTTCGTGTTGATCACGACCACATAGTAGTAGGTCGTGCCTACCGTTGCCGTCGGTGCGGCATAGGTTGGGCTTGTTGCACTGCTGATCGCTGTGCCGCCGCTCGTGCTATTCGTCGTATTGCTGTACCACTGGTAGCTCAGCAATCCGCCGTCGCTCACGCTGGCCGCTACGCTCAAAGTCGGGCTGCTATCGCCTTCGTTGACCGCTGCGCCCGTTGGCTGCGTATCAATGCCCGGCGATGCCGCATTGGTCAGCGCATTCACCGTGACCGCAGCGACGCTGCTCGTTGCCGTCGCCGTCTTCGTGCCGCTCACGCTGTTGTTCGTGTTGGTCACGACCACGTAGTAATACGTCGTGCCTGGCGTTGCCGTAGGAGCGGCATACGTTGGGCTTGTTGCAATGCTGATCGCTGTGCCGCCGCTCGTGCTGTTCGTCGTATTGCTGTACCATTGATATGTCAGCAATCCGCCGTCGCTCACGCTGGCCGCTACGCTCAAAGCCGGGCTGCTATCGCCTTCGTTTACCGTTGCACCCGTTGGCTGCGTATCGATGCCCGGCGTTGCCGCATTGGTCAGCGCATTCACCGTGACCGCAGCGATGCTGCTCGTTGCCGTCGCCGTTTTCGTGCCGCTCACGCTGTTGTTCGTGTTGGTCACGACCACATAGTAGTAGGTCGTACCTACCGTTGCCGTCGGTGCGGCATAGGCCCCGCTTGTTGCACTACTGATCGCTATGCCTCCGCTCGTGCTGTTCGTCGTATTGCTGTACCACTGGTACGTCAGCAATCCGCCGTCACTCACGCTGGCCGCTACGCTCAAAGTCGGGCTGCTATCGCCTTCGTTTACCGCTGCGCCCGTTGGCTGCGTATCAATGCCCGGCGTTGCCGCATTGGTCAGCGCGTTCACCGTGACCGCAGCGACGCTGCTCGTTGCCGTTGCGGTCTTCGTGCCGCTCGCGTTGTCGTTCGTATTAGTCACGACAACGTAGTAATACGTCGTGCCTGGCGTTGCCGTCGGTGCGGCATAGATTGAGCTTGTTGCACTGCTAATCGCTGTGCCGCCACTCGTGCTGTTCGTCGTATTGCTGTACCACTGGTACGTCAGCAATCCGCCGTCGCTCACGCTGGCCGCTACGCTCAAAGTCGGGCTGCTATCGCCTTCATTGACCGTTGCGCCCGTTGGCTGCGTATCAATGCCCGGCGTTGCCGCGTTGGTCAATGCATCTACGATTGGCGATTGCAAAATCATTCCACTTGCCCCCGCCACCACATACTTGCCGTTGGCGAAGGTAACACCATATAAACCATTCGAGGTGCCCGACGAACGGTCCGCCCAGCTCGTTACGTCACTCGAACTCAAAATTGTTCCGCCTAGCCCTACCACCACGTACGTACCGTTGCCGTAGCCGACGCCACGAAGTTCATTCGAAGTGCTCGACGTTTGGCTCGTCCAGCTCGCCCCGTCACTGGAGGTCACTATCGTTCCACCTGCACCCACCGCCACATACTTGCTGTTACCGTAACCGATACCGTAAAGAATGTTCGTGGTGCCCGATGTTTGGCTCGTCCAACTCGTTCCGTCAATGGAGGTCAAGATCATTCCATTTGCTCCCACTGCCACATAAATGCCATTGCTGAAGGTAATATTCCATAGGTCATACGCAATACCCGACGTACTGCCCGTCCAATTCACTCCGTCACTCGAAGTTACAATCGTTCCACTTGCCCCCACCGCTACATACGTGCCGCTGGCGTAGCTGACACTGTACAGATGATTCCCAGTGCCAGACAGTTGGCTCGTCCAGTTCGCTCCGTCACTCGAGGTATAAATCCTACCACCATACCCCACCGCCACATACGTGCCATTGCCGTAGATGACGCCGTACAGAGGAAACGTAGTGCCCGACGAACGGCTCGTCCAGCTCGCTCCGTCACTCGAGGTTAAGATTCTTCCATTATATTCCACTGCCATATATGTGCCATTGGCGTAGATGATGTTATAAATAGGATTCGAGGTAACACCCATCAGAGAGCTCGTCCAGTTCGCTCCGTCACTCGAGGTCAGTATCGTTCCACCATTCCCCGACGCCACAAACTTACCGTTAACGTAACTGATGCCAGCAAAATTATTCGTAGTGCCCGACGTGCCGGCCATCCAGTTCACGCCATCACTGGAGGTTATAATCGTTCCACTTATCCCCACCGCCACATACGTGCCGTTACTGTAGGTAAGACCATTTAGTCCATTCGTAGTGATCGACGTGCGGGGCATCCAGTTTACTCCGTCACTGGAGGTAAATACCTTTCCACTTTGCCCCACAACCACATACGTGCCGTTGGAGTAGCTGACACCATATAAGCCATTCGTCGTGCCCGATGCGCGGCTTGTCCAGGTTGCTCCGTCGCTTGAAATCAAAATCGTGCCAACTGCCCCGACTACTATATAATTGCCATTGAAGTAGCTGACGGCATAAAGATATTGCGTAGTGCCCGATGAGCGGCTCGTCCAGCTCATTCCGTCGTTGGAGGTCAATATCGTTCCATTTTGCCCCACCGCCACAAACGCGCCGTTGCTGTAATTGACTGTACGAAGATCATACGTGGTGCTCGACGTGCGAGGCATCCAGCTCACACCATCGCTGGAGGTCAAGATTATTCCAGCTGCCCCCACCGCCACATACGTGCCGTTGAAGTAGCTGACGCCATAAAGAGCATTCGTAATGCCCGATTTACGGGGCATCCAGTTCACTCCGTCGCTGGACGTCAAGATCGTTCCACTTGTACCCACCGCCACATACATGCCGTTGCCATAGGTGACGCCAACCATAGTTTGTCCCGTGGATCGAATGTACCAGTTATCAAGAGAACTCGTAGTTGGTTCTGCATGTGCAGCTTTCCCAGGATTGATCCACATAAATGCGCTAAACAGCAACAATAATGATAATTTCAGTCGAATGATTTTATGAGCCATTTGCTTCCAAGCAGAGAGATTCACATTCATTTCTCTTGCTGTTTTTCCTTTATTCGACACCTTTCATCTTCCTTCCCCAAATTTCATGCTTTTGCTCGTTTAACCTTATCACATCGTTCTAAGCAAATTCTGAGCAAAAAAAAGCGGCTTACGCCTTCGACTCATCGTCGGCGTTGCCGCTGTACAGCTCGGAAAATAATCGAACCGTGGATTTTAATGGAAGAGTTCCTAGTTCATCTTGCAGTAGCTTCGTAAATCGTTCATAATGCCTCATCATGGACAATCGGTCCCCCGACTTCGCATACACCAGCAATACCCTTTCATTGACATCGTCAAGATAAGGGTTATGGCGAAGGGCGCTTTGCAAACATTTTGCCGCCGCACGGAACTCTTTGACAGATAAATAGTAATCCGACATTCGTCTCATTAACTCAATATAATCGCTTTTATATTTCTCCTGCGCTTCCTGCGCCCAAGCAAAACCATCTTCCTCCATATAATTGCCTTTGTAAAGGTTTGCTATCTTCTCGAATTCCCCGATAGAATCTGGAGTTATGACCATTTCACCGCCAGTAACCCGCTCAAATCCAGCTGCATCACATTCAACACCACGTATCTCCAAACGATAGCAGTTGTTATGAAACTCCAACTTATAGTTGTCGCCGGCGCTCGCTATCTTTTTCCTAATGCTATAGATACAGGTGTGCAAAAATGCGGTAACTTGCTCCAAATTTGCATTAGGCCAAATATCCTCGAGAATTTTTTCTTTCGTAATTAACGTATTCCGGTGATGAACAAGATACGCCATCAGTTCGCGTTCCTTGGATGTTCTCCATTTTACCGGAGACGCTGTTTCCGCCTTCTCATTGCGCATCCATTCAAAGCGGCCAAAACAGATAAACGTGGACTTGCTTGTTTGCCCCGCATTCTCTTGCTTACCGGCGCTTTGTTTTGACATGGTCCGCGCGATAGTTTTCCTTAAACGTTCTACTGTGGTCGGTTTCAGCACATAATCGATGGCATTCAGCTCAAAGGCCTCGACGGCATAATGATGGTAGGCCGTCACAAATACCACATCGATTCCGGGGTCAATCGCCATGATGTGTTCAGCCGCTTCAATCCCGTTCAGGCCTGGCATTTCAATATCCAAAAACACAACATCCATGCGCTCCTGCAATAACATACTTATCGCTTCGCCCGGTTTCGTAAACGTCCCGACAATCTCGATGTTGCCGATCGTAATCAACAATTTTTCAAGCAAATCCAGTGCAGGCTGTTCATCGTCGATTAATATTGCGCGCAGCATAAGTCACCTCACCCCATCGAATTCGGAATGCGAATCATAACTTCCGTACCTTCTCCAGATACACTATCGATCTTTAGACCCGTTCCGTAGAGTGTCCTTAAGCGCCCTTCGATATTGACGAGTCCAACTCCTCTCGTCCCGTTTTTTCCTTGTAACAAAGACGCTTTCGTTTCATCTGAAATTCCTGGTCCATTATCCGATACGACAATAACGAGACAGTCTCGGTCCGCCTTCACGGAAATTCGCACGACTCCACCTTCCGGCCGCTTCATCACGCCATGCCGAATGGCATTTTCCACAATTGGTTGAATAATAAGTGGCGGAATACGGCAGCGAATATCCTCATCGATGTCATAGATGACTTGCAGTCGCTGACCAAATCGCGCTTTTTCGATGAACAGATAAGACTCTATGAGTTCCAGCTCTTTTTGGATCGAGACGAGTTGTTCCCGGTTTTGAAAATCGAAGCTGCTTCTCAAGTACAAGCTCAATTCAACAAGTAAATCCTGGGCTTTGCTTACGTCTGTATGACTTACCGAAATTACCGTATTGAGCGTGTTAAACAGGAAGTGAGGCTTAATTTGGGCCCGCAAAAAAGCCATCTCACTATGAATTAAATCGTTAACCGATTTTTTCAATTCAAGCAGTGTGCGGATGCGGGCTTTTAATTCGCCAGCCTCAATCGGTTTGCCGAGAAAGTCGTTCGCACCTGAGTCAAAAGCTGTCACGATGTCCTCCGGACGATTTCTAGCTGTTAGCAGCAACACCGGGAGTTCCGACAACGAGTATCGTTCGCGAATATGCCGGCACACTTCGTAGCCTGACATTCCAGGCATCATCAGATCGATAATCGCCAAGTCGATACGCCTGTTCGTCTCAATCTCGCGAATCGCATCCATCCCGCTGGGAACAGCAATGACCGTATATTTCTCTACGGACAGCAGATTGAGCAGCACCTGCCGATTGGCAGCATCGTCATCGGCAATCAGGATCGTATAGATGCTTTCCCCTTCCAATCGAACCTTGTTCGAAGACGCCATTTGAGGCGCAGCCAACTCCTGCAAAGCGTTCGTCCAATTCACTCCCGGTTCGGTCCGTTTCTCGTCTTCCCGATTTGCGGATGGCACTGTAAAGGTAAACACGGCCCCTTTTCCTTGTTCCGATTCCACCCAAATGCTGCCTCCGTGCAATTCCACCAATCGCTTGGTAACGCTGAGTCCGAGCCCCATGCCGCCGTACTCCATCGCAACCGCCTTCCCGGCCTGCTCAAACGATTCGAAGATGACTTCCAGCTTGTCTTGCGGAATGCCGATGCCGGTATCCGAAACGGAAATCACAAGCCAGCCATCATTCTCCCGTGCTGATACGGCAATCTGACCTGAATCCGTAAACTTAAGCGCATTACCGACCAAATTGTTTAGAATTTGGACAAGCCTGTCTTCATCCACATAAACATAGTGACGATCGTTCAGAAAATCAACGAATTGCACCGGTTTGTCCCCTGCCATATGGCGAAACATCTCAAAAATAAGGCGAACAATCGGTTGCAAAGCTACTGCTTTCCGCTTCAAAACAAGCTCTCCATTCTTCAATTTGGAGAAATCAAGCAGATCGCCTAACAGGTTGGCCATCCTCCTGCCGGTATCTTTGATCATGGCTACATTCGTCTTCTGATGCGGCGACATTGGACCTGCCGCGCCTTCAAGCAGCGATCCGGCAATATTGATGATGGCGTGAAGTGGTGTTTTCATTTCATGGGATGTATTAGCAAGAAATTCGTCCTTCAATCGGTCCATATATCGGAGCCGCTCTGAAAGAGTCTCTACTTTCTTGAACGTATTCACAAACTGTTTTGACAGAAACAACCCTTGGGCAACGGCAAAACTTATCCAAGCGGCAGTCTGAAGGGACAGGACGGATACAATCCCCAAAATGTCCAATGCGGAAGCGACTTCAATGATTAGAAGCGACAAAGCGCCGATCAACATCAACAACGAACCTTCCCTCCGTCGCATCATGCCGGCAGACATCACATAGGCAACATACAGGATCTCAACAAATGCCAGTACCAGTCCCACGCTGTTAAGTTTACTGAAGACCGGTGCGGGTGTAAGCAGAATAAGCAGCAATCTCACTGCGAGAGTCAATCCGAACCCTTTCATGACGACTTTCTTAAATAATCCCGGAAAAGCTTGCATGGCGTAGAGCAGGAGAAATAATTCGGACGCTGCACCGGAGATCGTTTGAACTTTCAAAAACAGCTCAAAAGGAATCCCCGGCGCAAACATCGCCGCAATTTTCTCGCCGTGAGTCGCCAAATATACGCAGACCGCTATACAGCACAGACCAAAATAGAGCCAAGAACGCTCTCGTCCTCTCATCAAGAAAAGAACAATGAAATAAGCGCCGATTAACAAAAAACAGGAGGTAGCTAATAAATCCTCCACCACCGCAAACTCCCGCATGGACAGAATGTCTCCCTGATACCCTAAATAAATAGGATGGGTGATTCCTCCCTGAAAGTACTGAAAATTAGCTACTTGAACGATGATGTCAGCACGGTTTCCGTCAATTTGCAAAAATTGAACGTAGGGTGTATTGACGGAAAGCGTCGTCTGCCTGTCCGTCCCAGGATTGCCCCCGGAACCGATCTCCATGCCGTTTACGAACAGTTTGTGGGCTGTTTTAATGTTAATCTGCCTGATTCCGTAGATCTGCCCAGAGTTACCCTGCAAATTAACATGTAACCGAAATGTCGCATATCCATTCGAAGACCCGCTCAAGCCCCCGACTGCATACTTCTCCCACCTGTCTGGCACGTGAACGAACCCCGTCATCTCCGGTAGCTTGCCGTTATGTCCTAGCGGGTCGAAATCGTCCGGAGTGAGCAACTGATTTCGATAGTATTCCCATTCCCCATCCAGGCGGGTAGACCCGTTATCGGCAAAATTCCATTGCGTTAAATCCAATTCGCCTTTTAGTGCCTTCGGATAAATCGGGGTAGCCCCAAATTTAATGAAAAACCCAATGAAACCGACAATGATACAAATAACCGTTATTATGACCTTGCCATTTTTAAGCATCCACTTCGCCTTTTTTGTCAAATGTTATAATAGAAGAGTATTCGACAAAAATTTACAAATCCCTTTGAAAATCGAGCCGTTGTTTGACAAGCAGGCTACCATAGCTACTCTCTGTGGACAATTCAAATGCTAGATCACGATAAAAAAACGCTCACCCAGTTGGGTGAACGCTTCATACCTTCAGCGAGTGACTTCGCTTCGGCCAAAAATCAAATTTCATCAAACGTTACTTTAGTTCCTGTGCGTGCTGATAGATACAAACCTTCAAGTATGATAGCAAGTGATATGCCTTCCTGCGTTCCGTTCAGAGCTGGTTCCACCTCGCCATCCATCGCCTTGATCCAGCGGTGAATGGAGGGTTCCCCCGGCATTGGCGGAAGTAAACTCATTGGATTGGGGTGCGTCTGCTGATCTTGGGTAAACAAATGCACCGTCACGTCTTCCTGCTTCAGCAGCTTGTGATGAACCCCGTTCATGCCGTTTGCACGGAAGCTGCCCATTGTGCCGTACATTTCCATAGAAAACGGTGAATTGTTGGCGACATGGCTCGTATCACAGATGGCGATTGTGCCGTTTTCGAATTCGAAGATGCTGGCTGCATTATCTTCACCAATGGTCTCCGTACGGCGAGTCCCAATCGCAGTCACCGCAAGCGGCATGCCCAGCAGCCACAGCATCAAATACAGGCAATGTGCGCCAAGATCGGCAAATACACCGTAGGTGCTTTGTCGGAACTGAGGCGGCCATTGCTGGCCAAGCCCTCCGAGCGCCCCAGAGTGGGCGTTGCGCACCCTCAAACTGGTGACCGATCCGATCCTGCCGGACTCCAGCACTTGCTTGGCAGCCAGATGAATCGGCCAACGCTTGAGTGACATGTCGAGGGCAAAAATAATGCCCGCCTTCTCGATGGCTTCCTTCGCGATCAGCGCCTCTTTCCTTGACATCGCAAGCACTTGATCCGCCATCACATGCTTGCCGGCTTGAGCCGCTTTGATAATAAGCGAAGCTGCTTGTTCCGGCGCCGTGTCGATAACAACGCCATCCAGATCTGGCCGAGCTAACAAAACGTCCAAATCGGGTTCGAAGGGAAGGCCGAATTCCTCCGCATATTTTCTTCCGCGATGCGCCTCCTCATCCCATACAGCAACAATCTCAACATCAGGCAAATCAGCCAGCTCTCTGACAAAGCTTTGGGCATGGAAATGATTCCAGCAGCTTAGCAGGCATACTTTTCTTTTCATCCTAGACCCTCCATTTTTCCCAAACCCCATGTTTCTGCAAAAGCATTAAACGCTCACGGCAATCATCGCCGCAATTCCTACGATAATACCCACCCATCCTCTCGAAGACAGATGTTCCTTGTATAAAAACCGGGAAACAACAACAAGACCGATGATGATACCTCCATTAACCGTAGGAAATAAGTAAGATCCGGGGAGCTTGCCCGAAAGCCACACGACGATCCAATTGCCGATTCCGGTCGTTAAAGCAAGTCCTACGATAGAGGGCCAATACTTTACGAAAGTTGCAAGGTTTTGCAAGACCATCTTGGCACCAGGCTCGCTGGTTTCCAACTTATTTTTACGGCCAATTCGAGATGAAATAGCTGAGCCTATTACACAGAACAGGCAACCCGCCAAGAAAGCTATCGTCATAAAAACGGAAGTTTCATCGCGCTCCGTCATCGTTTGCTGGAGCTTGGAGAGTACGGAAAGATTACCGTTCAGCAGAAAGGATAACCCCGCGTACCCATACCATTGCCTTGTGATTCGCTTGGTTTTCTGTTTTTTTCCATAGACAAGAATGAAATAAAAGGAAACCATAAACAGTCCGACACCGAGCCATTTCATATACCCGAAGCTTTCCTGCCAAAATAAAGCGCTAGCCGCAACAGGGAGCAGCATGCTGGCAGAAAAGCAAAAAGAAGTAGTCGAAAGCGGACCTGTGCGGAT
The DNA here is from genome assembly GCF_045866505.1 of Paenibacillus sp. P36. Lineage (NCBI taxonomy): Bacteria > Bacillati > Bacillota > Bacilli > Caryophanales > Paenibacillaceae > Paenibacillus > Paenibacillus sp. P36. Next base: position 1,132,658 of record NZ_AP038372.1, on the reverse strand, counting down.
CGCGAGCGAATACACGGTCATTGTTAAGGCAAAATCTGCTCCGTAAACAATAGCAATCCAAAAGGTGGATAAGCTTACCGTGAATGGCCCTGCCATTAGCATTGTCCAAGTCATAAATCCGACCGCAATCATCAGCATGTAGGAAGCATGAAGGAGCAAAGGCTCTCCCTGATGCTCCCCTACCTTCTTGAACTGTTTCAAACAAAGCGATTGCACCACAAACAATGCCGCAGCAACGTACGGCACTAACAACAGCAAAGCACATCCTCCTTCATCATTAACGCAATCCGAGCTCGCTCAAGGTTGTTCGCAGATAATGGCCAGCGAAGCCTAAACGCTCGTCACGCTGCTCGGCATACGCCGGTTGCTCGTAAATGGCTGGATGTGGGAGGCTTCCTTCAGCTACACGTTGTTCGCATATCCGGGCTAATCTGACCAACTCGGCGATGTCCCTTAGACTCATATCCGGATGGCTGTTCCGCCACTGTTCGACGAAAATGTCGATATTCATGTAACCCTTGTGATCTTCAATTTGCATATGAAGATCAGGTTGATGCGGGGCGATGATCGAGAATATTTGGTGATAATCGACGATGCCCTGCCCGACCGGCTTAACCTGACGGATAAGTCCGGTGTCCGAGAAGAACAGAATGCAATCCTTGGCATGCATCTGATGAACGTAAGGCGCGGTTCGCGTTGCTACCGCGACCGGATCCTCACCGCGAGCGAACACATTCGCGGTATCGAATGCGACGCCGAGAATATCGTCGCCGACCTCTTCAATCAATCGGACGATTTCATGCGAGGTAATCTCCTCGTGCGTTTCCAGATTGATTCGGGTGCCTGTGTCGAGCAGCACAGGCTTAAGACTTTTCAGGAAATTGGCTGTGGCGCGAAGCTGCTCCTCCCAAGTAACATCTGTGCGGAATCGATCATATACATGGTAGCCCTTATGCTCGCCTTTCCAACCGGCTGTGACCCCAATCAACTCTTTTGCCCCTATGCTAGCTGCTGCGTAGAGCATCTTCTCTACAGAAAGCTTGTAATCTCCGCCGCCTAGCTGCCACACCTCCGGGGTTTCATTGGTATTGAACGGGTTGACGCGCCCAATGCCCAAATCAATGTATAATCCGAGTTCCTTCGCGGTATCGGCTGCTTCTTTAAGTTCCACAGGATCAAGCGTCTTGGAGGCTACCATGGGGGACTTGCCGTATACGCCGTCATATCCTTCTTGTTTCGCCTTCTCAAGCGCCACGGTGAACGGAACTTCTTCCTGAAGAAAGCCGTGATGCAGATCGATTCCAATTTTCATAGCCATATTTACACCTCCATTTTTCCATCATCCCAGCATGGGGAACCACTTTTTGAGCTCTGCGTCATCCACTTTTCGGCCGTAATTGGCGATTTCAAATGGCTCGGCGTAAGTAATTTGCGCGGCTCTCTCCGCTCCATACCATTTCTCCAATCCCGCCTTCATCTCATCAGAGACATAGAAAAACGGCGCCCAATATTTCAGCAGGTATTCCCGCTTCTCTTCCCAGATCTGAGGTACTTCGCGGTCCTCATTTTTGCCGCTGAATTCATAGAATTGAGAAGCATGTGCATCGCAAGCTAACAGCTTCTTCTCCAGCACGGCTTCAATATCGATCACCACGTCCGCTTGATAGCGATCCTTCATGGAGTAGTCCGGCATGAGCAGTACAACCGGCGTACGCTCCAAGGCGGGAACATCGATTACCGCATTTTTAAGCGCCGAGAACGGAACGGCATCACTCACAACGTGTCCGGCGTACCGGTTATCGGGATGCGTGCCCCCAGCCGGATGGAACGTGATGACCACATCCGCCTGCCAGCGTCGGATGTGCCGAATGACCTCATTGCGCGTAGCCACATCGGGAAATAATTCACCGTCATGCGTGCTCAGCACTTCGTATTCGACGATGCCCAGCCTCTTGGCTGCTTCATCCGCTTCCTTTTTTCTGCGCTTGACTAGCTCTGGTCCGGGTAACTCATAATGGCCGCCGCAGCCGTCAGTCAAAGAAAGAAATTTCACTTTGTGCCCCAAAGCGGCGAATAATGCCGCAGTTCCGCCTGCATAGATATCCGGCTCATCCGGATGTGCCCCTATCACGATCACTCGAATCTCTTGTTTCATTGTCTTTTCCACCTCTCCAAAATCCAGTTATTATTTCGCTATTATTTCGTTAATGAATCGTTGTAGATTTTCTTTAGTTTCGTTACGCCGCGTGCGTCCATGTCCTTCACATAGTTGTTCCATTCCGTATCAATATTCACTTTGTTATACACAAACTGCTCGTGCGTCTTGGCAAATAAATCGTTCACGGTCGTAACGAGCATGTTCTCCTCTTCCTTCTGCTCCGCTTTCAGCTTTGGTACCTTGGTAATGGCTGGGAACCAGTTCTTGGCCTTGGCTTCCTCGGTGAGCGTGCCAACTAACGGATTGTTCAACACCTTAATAAACCAGTCATACGGATAAAGCATGGCATAATTGGTATTCGCAGCTCCGATATCCCATAGTGACTTCTGAATGCTGCTGCTGTTTTTGACTGCGTCGCTGAAATCCTTTTTGCCATTCACTTCGACATAAGTCTGATCTTTGATTCCCCAAGTGAACGGGACGTTCCCTTCATCGCTGTATAACCAATCCACGAACGCAAGGAGCTTGTCAAAATAAGGTTTCTTTGCTGCGCTGGCGGGAATGACGAGACCGTCTTTGATTCGGGTCGTACTAGCCGCCTTGACTCCGCCCGGACCTGCGATCGGAGGTAATGGCGTCAGTTCAAAGTCGGGACCGACGTTCTTTTTTCCATCCGCATTCAGCTGAGCAAGTTCACTAATCCAGGTGTAGGTGAATGTACTTTTTCCAGTCGCCATTTTCTGCTTCCAGGAATCCAGGCTCGACGTATACAACTCCGGATCAGCCAGTTTCTCGGTGATCAGCTTGTTCAAGTACTTCACATATTGCTTGTAATTGTCACTGGTATAGGCATAGGTGAACGAGTTCGAAGCGCTGTCATACATGAACCCGTTATACGAAGGATCAATCCCCCAGGCAGCGCCCGAGATGCTCCGAAGAGTATTGGCACCTATCAAGTTCGCCATCGGATAGCTTGCAGGGTCCTTCTCCTTGAATACCTTCAATACGTTATATAACTCATCCATCGTCTTCGGAACTTGCAAGCCGTATTTCTTCAGCAGGTCCGTACGGATAACAGGTGCCGTATTGTACAAAGCTGCTTCGTTCATTTGCGGTAAAATATACAGCTTGCCGTCCTTCGTCTCCCAATTCTCAAGCTCATCGTCAATCTTGTATTCTTTCACCTTTTTTTGAAAATTCGGTAGCTTATCGAGATAGTCGTTGATGTTTAACAGGACACCGGTCTCGGCCACGCTCATCAGGCTGGGATGATCCACGGAGCTGATCAAATCCGGCAGCGTGCCCGAGCTGGTCACAATTTTAAACTTATTGGCGTAATCCTTATCCGGTACCGCTTGCACATCTAACTTCACGTTCTTAAGCGTTTGCATCTGCTTGAGCGCAGGCCACTCTTTATTGAAGGGATAAGCGGCGCTGTCGGAGTACATCATCGAGAAGGTGGTCGTTTTCTCTGAACTATTTTCGCCACTCACGTTAGTTCCCGCACCCTTATTTGAGCTGGAACAAGCGGCTAAAGGTACGGTGATCACCATCAAAGCAGTGACGAATAAAAACCCTCTTTTCATGGATCGTCTCATCGGATTTCCTCCTAAATGCTTTCTTCTGTGAAAGCTGGCAACTACAAAATTCAAGCCCCTCTTACTATCAACCTTTAACCGCACCCAACATAACGCCTTGAGCAAAATGCTTCTGAGCAAAAGGAAACAGGACAACCACCGGCAGTGTTGTGACCATGATAGCAGCCGACTTTAAGGATGCCGCCGAAAGGCTCGTGACCTCGCTTTGGCCGCCATTGGACGCCAGATCTGCTCCAGCTACAATATTGCGCACGATCATCATGACGGGAAGCTTCTCCGTGCTGTTCAAATAAATCATTGCATTAAACCAATTATTCCAATAATAAATTGCGAGAAAAAGCGTGATTGCAGCTAACACCGGCTTGGACAGCGGAATGACGATGCGCCACAGAATCTGGATCGGATTCAAGCCATCGATCATGGCCGACTCTTCAAGGCTTTCGGGAATGGATTGGAAATACGTCATGACTAGCAGTAAGTAATACGGTGTAATGCAGAAGGGCAGCACAATGGCCCAAATCGTATCAATCAAACCGAGACTTTTTACCACCAGATAAGTAGGAATTAAGCCTCCACTGAAAAACATAGTAAACATAATAAACAGAATGAAGAGCTTTCTGCCTTTCAAAAAGGTTTTGGATAACGGATATGCGCAAATCGTCAGCATAAACAATCCAATTGCCGTGCCAAGCCCCGTCTGAAGAAAGGAATTGTAGAAGCCTGACTTGATGCTCGGATGCTGAAAAATGCGGAAATACGCGTCCAGGTTAAAACCTATGGGAAATAACCCCACTTTACCGCCTACAATTGCCCAAGATTCACTAAGTGAAATCGCTAATAAATTTAGAAACGGGATGATTATAGCTGCCAGAACGGCAAGCATGATGAGTGCATTCACCACTCTGAACAGTTGATAGCTCCAAGTTCGCCGATAGAGCATACTCCACCTCCTTAATACAAGGATATGCCGGAAATTTTGCGGGAAATGTAGTTGGCTCCCGATACGAGGAAGAGACCGATCAAACCGCCGAACATGCCGACTGCCGTTGCGTAGCTGTAATTGCTGTTCTCAAGACCCATCCGGAACACAAACGTATCGATAATATCACTGGTTGCGGAATTGCTAGGCGTATAGAGCAGCAGCGCCTTCTCAAATCCAATGCTAAGAATGGAACCAAGAGAAAGAATAAACACAACCGAAATCGTCGGGAGCATTTGCGGAATGGTGACATGAATCGTCTGCTTCAGCCGGCTTGCGCCATCAAGCTCCGCCGCCTCATATAACTGCGAATCTACCGAAGCCAGAACGGCACAGTAAATGATCGCATTCCACCCCATATACTGCCATATATCCGAAGTAATATAGATGGTTCGAAACCACCCCGACTCATTGACGAAGAAAATCGGATCCATCCCAAAATGGATCAGCAACTGGTTGACCCAACCTGTCGTGGGCGAGAGCAGCTCCTTGATCATGCCTACGACAACGACAATGGAAACAAAATTCGGAAAATAAGAAACTGTCTGAATGAACTTCTTGACACGTGGACTTACGATCTCATTGATCAGCAGAGCGAACAGAATCGGCAACGGAAATGTAATCGCCAGATTCAGAATGCTCAGCACCAACGTGTTTTTAAAGGCTACCCAAAAGTTCGGATCGTTCATGAACAGCTTGAAGTAGCGAAGACCTACCCATTCCGTTCCATACACAGGCCCCCCCGGTACATATTTGCGAAAGGCCAACACGTTCCCTGCAATCGGCCCATACCTGAATATGAGGAAGTAGGCGAGTGGCAAGATGAGTAGAATGTAGTAATAACTGTAACGCTTCCAATATGACCTAGCGCGATGATGAGAGGTGCGCACAGTCGCTATTTCCATAGCGTAACCTCCTTTCCTGTGTGATGTGGTGCTGAAACTATCAAATCACATTTCTCGTGGAGAGGAATACAGCCAGTTCGGGATCGATGTCATCGATTTCGCCTATTGTGTACAACGATTTATCGCCTATGTCACGATTTTCCATTCCATCGCAAGTTCGATTATTCCACCATGTAACACTTTTCTACCTAATCCTTTTATATCGATGTAACAAAGTTGACTTGCTCCCTCATTGCTAACTATAATTTGATCAAATCATAACAACATAAGGATGTGAGGACAGCGATATGCCTGCGATAATATCCAAATGGAAGAAGCTTGGTTTCCGAAGCATCCTTTTCCGATTAATCCTGTTGTTTCTCTCCATTACAATGTTTTTGCAACTTATTAACTTCTTATCGTATAACGTCCTTCTGAGCAAATTTGAAAACCAGATCGAACATAATTATGACCGCTCAGTCGCCAATATCGCGTCTTCATTAAACAATCTGTTCGAAGGCATTTATCAAACCAACTATTTGCTAGCGCTTGATCCAAATGTGCTACGCATTTTTTCCGCTAACTATACCATCGACGATGTGTCCAAATATGCCGATATTACCGAAGCCATTCGCTCCTTGTCCCGCATTAAATCAAGCAGCAACTACATTGATAACGCTTACATATATAAACGCAGTGAAAAGCTAATTATTAGCGATGAAGGTACGTATTCCTCCGATTTTTATTACGACAAAGTGTACCGCAGCGGACTGTATCCGAAGGATTTTTGGCAGGCGTATCAAGCGAGTCACCACTTGTTTACGATTCTCCCTCCATCCGACATTTCCGGAACCATCCGGAACCACGGTAAAACGAGCATTCCTGTCGTGCAGTCGATGATCGGAGGTTATTGGTCGAACGATTTGTACGTGATCAATCTGGATGTGCAACCGATTATACAACTTCTTCGCAGTTTTAAAATAACGCCTAACAGTATGCTTCTCGTCTCCAATCAAGACAATCAATTGCTTTTTTCAACGGAAGAAAATAACGCAGACATGTCAGAGATATTAGAAAAAGCTGTGGGAGAGACGGCCAATCGCTTTAAGATGACGTTTCGCAATCAAGAAATGCTCATTATCAAATTCAACACTAGCTTTTTCTTCCAGCAAGCCAATATGATTGTTAGCGTCCCTATAACGGACATCAAGACCAATTTTAACAATTTCAATCATTGGAATATTATAGTTACCGCAATCGCATTGCTGGTCGGGTTATTTATGTCGATCCTGTTTACCAAAATGCTCTACTCGCCCATCCGGGCACTCGTACGTACCTTGCAGGATGGTCGGAGTACGCAGAGAAGCACCGACTCGTTCAAAGAATTTGAATACATTAATAATGAAATTGACCGAATGAAAAACAATGTCGCCCATCTGAATGAGACGTTGTCCTATACGCTCCCGCTGGTGATCGATCAATATCTGGTGAAGATGCTTAAGAGTAATAGCCAGATGGACTACAGCAGGATCGACGATTTCCTGGCGAATTGCAAATTCAGCTTTATGCACGATTCCTTCTGGGTCGGGTTGATTCAGTGCAATTTCAAGAAGCCATTCTATGATTCGTTCTCAGAAGAGTTCCAAAATCAAGCTTCTCAACGGCTTCTCAAGCTGATGAAATCGATGATTCCACCAAGCTCTTCGGTCTATTTGCTGGAGATGGACACCAATCTGTTCGCCATACTCGTGAATCTGCCCCATGACGCTGATACCTGGGCCTATCATGAGTATTTGCAGCAAATTGACGATCTGTTTCAGACCGACAAAGCATTCGTGCACATTCATATCGGCATCGGCAGGAAGCATATAGGCTATCAAGGCATGCAGCGCTCCTACGTCGAGGCAATGAAGGCGCTCTGGCGGGTTTCCCCGTTCGATACCAAAAGGATCAGCATTTATAACGAAAACAATCAGGACGAGTCTGGATATTTGCTAAGCAAAACGGATGAAAACAAACTCTTTAACCTGCTGCTCTCCAACAAGCAAGAGGATTTGCAGCAACTGCTGAAGACAATTATTAATGCCAATATGAACAGCGCTATGACCGATATGAGCAGTAGACAGCTGTATATGCATCTGTATCTGATCGGTACACAAGCGTTGAAGCAGCTTGATAGAACGATGGACGAATCCATCTTCAAAAACTATAGCGAATTCGTCATGTCCATCAGTACTCATTCGATTGGAGATATGGCAGATTTTATCGTGTCGTTTTACGATAGTGTTCTGGAAGCATGCACCCCTAACCAGCCAGGGTTTGATATTAAGTTGTTTAAGCAATACATTGATGACTATTATCACGAAGACATTAGTCTGGACATGCTCGCCGACAAATACAACACCTCACCCAAGTACATGTCCAAACTGTTGAAAAAGGAATTAGGCATGACGTTTCAGAGGTATCTGCAGGAGCTGCGAATCGCGAAAGCCAAGGAGATGCTGCAGCATACAACCAAGCCGATTCAGAAAATTTTGGAAGAGATCGGATTTAACAATCGTAACTCGTTTATTCGAACGTTCAGAAATTTGGAGGGGATATCTCCGACGGAGTATCGGATTCAGCGGCAGGTGCGGAAAGGATAGGTGGAGGTACTAGGACGCGTGCACTCAATGAGTGCACGCTATTTCACTTCAGCCGTTTTCAGCAGTTCAATAAAAAAGGTGAAATGCCCGTTTGCATGCTTAAGTCCGATTTTCCCTCCGTGCAGCTCGACGATATAGTTCGCAATCGATAAACCGAGTCCTGCTCCTGAAGGCACGTCGCGATCGCTTCTGGAGGGCTCTGCCTTATAAAAACGCTCAAACAAAAGCTTCTCCTGCTCCTTGGTAATCGGGTTCCCCCAATTTTCAACTGCTAACAGGATAGATTGGCCATATTGGGCAAGCCGTATCGTAATTTCGCCCGGCTTCAAGGAAAACTTGAGTGCATTCATGAGCAGATTATCGATCGCCCGCACCAGCTTTTCAACATCTACATGAGCAAATAGAGATTGTTGTTCCCAATCCTTCTTGACCGTTAGAGAGAGTTCTTGCGCGATCGGCTCGAACTCGATGATGATTTGCTCTAGGAGGCTGTTGAGATCGATCTTCTGTAAGGTAAGACTTGTATCGCCGCTGGTAAGACGAGTATACTCGAACAGATCATCGATTAACTTTTTCATTTGCTGGGTCTTGTTAAAAGCGTTATGGATGTACCTCTTGTGTTCGTCGAGATCATTGTAGTGGTCATTTTTGAGCAGGTTCAAATAGCCGATGATGCTCGTCAAAGGCGTGCGCAAATCATGGGATACGTGCGTGATCAGCTCCATTTTGGATGTCTCGATCTGACGTTCTCTCTTCATCATGTTTTGAAGCTGCTCGGCCATGTAATTGATGTTCTGCGCGACTTCCCCCAGCTCGTCTTGCCCCGGCAGGGGCACCCGATAATTAAGATCCCCCTTTGCGATCGCCATGAGTCCATCGGCAAGAGTTCTCACCTTCTTGACGATAGGACGCATCAGGAAGAAAAATATGAGCAAAAAGAAAAACAAAAACGCGAGGAATATAAAGGCCACACCAACAAAGTCCACAGTTGCTCCTTCAGTCTTCCGTGCAATAATCTGCGGAAAAATAAATTTCAAAAGGCTATTGATGATGGACGATCCGAAAAAAGCGACGATAAGGCTAAAGAGAAGCGATCCGAGCAAGCGCAGCCTAATACTTTTTTTCCAATTTAAGAGGGAAAAGAAGTCTCTATTCAACTTTATAACCCACTCCCCAAACCGTTTTGATGAATCGCGGCTCACGCGGATTGTCTTCAATCTTCTCTCGAATGTTGCGCACGTGGACCATTACCGTATTGTCGGACAAAAATTTATCTTCCTTCCAAACGTTTCTATATATTTGCTCCACTTTAAACACTTGCCCGCGATGACCGGCAAGCAGCTCCAGAATGGAGAATTCGATTGGCGTAAGAGGCACCTCTTGGCCGCGTACCGTCACGAGATGCTTGGTTTTGTTAATGACCAGCTCGTCGATTTCAACTACGCTGGCATCGGAAGCTTTGACCTGATGATCGGGGGCGCCGGTGAATGTTTGTCTGCGCAACTGCGCCTTCACTCTTGCGATTAGCTCCAGCGGATTGAACGGTTTGGCCACGTAATCGTCCGCCCCGGTCGTAAGCCCCGTTATTTTGTCGATATCCTCACTTTTGGCTGAGAGCATAATGATCGGAATTTTCGTCATCTCTCTAATCTTGAAGCAAGCTCTGATTCCATCCATATTCGGCATCATAACGTCCAGAATGATTAAATCAATCGATTCACGGCGCAGCTGCTCGAGTGTTTGAACGCCGTCCTCCGTTTCAAACACGCAGTAACCTTCATTTTGCAGGTAAATACGAATGACGTCGCGAATTTCCGGATCGTCGTCTGCGACAAGAACGCTGATTGTCAAATTCAATCACTCCCCGATTTTTATCTTTCGACCACCCGCCTAATGCCCTATTGCAAAGCTACCATATTTCCGGAAAAACGTCTCCGAAAAAACGCAAATATTGTTATCAAGATTCTCCCCTTTTACGGCAGACGTATACAAAAGCGGGAGGAACGTTGAGAGGGATAAAATGAACTCGCTCGATTTCAAATCGCTGACTGAGCTGCTTACGCATCTGCTGAGAATACTGGAAGGCAATGAATAAGCCACCTGGTTTCAACGTCGTTTCGATCTGGTACATTAGTTGCTCGCGCAGAGCCGGCGAAAAATTAAAAAACGGAAGACCGCTCAAGATGCAATCTAACCCATCGATCCCTTCTTTCTGTAACGCATGCTGCATGTTACATGCATCGGCATAACAGGCGAAGTGCCGAAAACGCGCGGACAATTGACTTCGCATCTGTTGGTCTTTTTCGAACAATAGAACCTTTGCCTCTTTATGCAGAACTTGTGCCAGATGTCTGGTAATGGCGCCAGTGCCAACCCCGAGTTCAGCTACGCTCCTTACTTGACTCCATTGAACTGGTTCGAGCATTTTTTTGGCTAAAAACACGGAGCTCGGTGCGACGCTGCCAATCTGCCTCGGTGCACGCATGAATTTATATAGAAACAAAAGCTGCTCCTGCATGGCTCTAATCATGAAATAACTCTCCTCTCATTCCGTACGTTGCAACTATCGTAACGAAAAATTCTGCAGAATGAGCTAAGAAAAAGATAAAGAATTTCTGAAGAAAGTTTGAAGTGCATTCACTTTTCGAATTCTCATCATATTTTCATGTCTAGCATTTACAGTAGGTCTGTACCTCGAATAATTCTTTCAAAGGAGAGAAACATGAAATCAAATACATCAAAAACCTTGTTAAGCAAGGTACCGGAAGTCACCATTTATTTCTGGATAATAAAAATCTTATGTACCACCATGGGTGAGACAGCAGCAGACTTCCTTAACGTCAATCTTGGCTTTGGACTGACGGGTACGTCCGTTGTAATGGGCGTTTTATTACTCGCCGTGATCTTCTTTCAATTCAAAGCAACGAAATACATGCCTACACTGTACTGGCTGACGGTCGTCTTGATCAGCATTTTTGGGACTCTCGTTACTGACAATTTAACAGATAGCATAGGCGTCCCACTGGAAGTCAGTACTGCCATTTTCAGCATTATCTTAATACTATGCCTATCTTTCTGGTACGCCAAAGAAAAAACGCTCTCTATCCATTCTATCTTCACCAAGCGAAGAGAAGCTTTTTATTGGCTAACGATCCTGTTCACATTTGCACTCGGAACGGCAGCAGGAGATCTCATGGCAGAGAGCCTTGGACTCGGCTACCTTGTTACAGGACTTATTATTTGTGCAGTCATTGCCTGCGTGACTATCGCCTGGCGTTGTGGTCTTAATGCTGTGTTGGCCTTCTGGATCGCCTACATCATGACGCGTCCTTTAGGGGCTTCGATCGGGGACCTGTTATCGCAAACACCAGAGTTCGGCGGGTTGGGATTAGGAGCAACGATAACAAGTGTCATATTCCTTTTAGCCATCGTACTGATCATCATTTTCCTTTCTATCACGAAACGAGATGTAGTCACACCTTCATCAACAAAGCTTGCACATGAGACGAAAGGATTTGCCGTCGTGTGGCAAGTTGTCGTTGTTGTAGGCGTCCTAGCCATAGCGGCAGGAACAGGTTATTATTGGCGTAGTACAAATATCGAAGCTGTTCTTCCTCAAGGGGATTCAACGAATTCCGTTCAGATGACCTCACCTCTAGGTGATTTGTCTAGTTTCAAGAAAATTGCGGAGGATACGCTTGGTTTTGTGAAGGCAGGGAATACCGCTGGGGCTAAATCACGCGTTGATGATTTGGAGCATACATGGGATACAGCTGAGGCCAAGCTCAAACCTATGAACAAGAAAAAGTGGACCGAGGTTGACAATGCGATTGATAAGGTTTTGAGGCAAGTACGAGCCGTACATCAAGATCCTGAAGCATGTAAAACAGCTCTAGAAGCCTTGATCACCCTCACTAGCTAATACAACAAATAAAAAAAGAGGCTATCCCCAAAAAGTCAGGAAATGACTAGGGGATAGCCTCTGTTTCATGTTATTTGAGTTTGTTCGTCCATATACCTTGAATGGCAGATGTATCCGCGGTTGCCCCCATATATGGCAGACGGTATAACTCTTCTACTGTTCTTAAAACATTTAAATGCGTTATTTTCTGATCGTAAGTTACAGGTTTGACCATCGCTCCAACAAAAATCGTCGGGATATGATTATCTTTCGAAGAATCATCCTCATCCCATGTAAGGATAAGCAAGCTATTATGGCTTTGTGCCCAAGTGACATAAGGGCCGATGTGGGTTTTCAGCCAATTATCTGCGGATAGAATCGTTCCATCGTGCATATCATTATCCAAATTCGGTATGACGAAAGAAACTGTAGGGAGTTTGCTATAATCAGTTGGAAATTGAGAGAACGGTAAGTTACTTTCTTTCGCAACATTAGAGAAACTTACCCAAGGGCTATGTTTTCGACCGTATTGATGATTGGTACAAGCCGTAGAACCAATCTCAGGTAAATCTTCCGAATATCCAGAAAAGGAAAAGCCGGCTTGTACCAGCTCGCTCGCCAAATTTGGAGTTTTAAACAAATGTCCGCAAGAGTCGTCTTTAACGCCCTGATCAGAGCCAGAAAACAGAACAAAATAATTTGGCTGACTCGGGTGCGCTACGGCATAGGAATGCGTAAAAAACGCACCTTGCTTGGTCAATGCATTCATGTAGGGAGCAGCTCGATTCCCTATTAATGTCTCATAGGAGTGATTTTCTTCTACCACAATGACGACATGATCAGGTCTTGTCCCTTCATCAGGCGGGATAGCAACCTTTTGTTGCGCAGGAACTGTTGCTGCCGAACTGGTCGGTGCAGGAGTTTGCCTAGAAGTGACCCTCTCTGATTGAAGTGGATGGCTTGAGCTAGTTGGAGCACTTGATTGTGAAACGATGGAAGTAGCGCTTGGAGTCGGCTTCATTGTCACTTGTTGACTTTGATCCATATTGGTGCAAGCTGTCAGTACCAAAATAAAAATAGAAATGACCGCAACAGATGCTTTCATACCCTTATTTTCCTGTCCCAAGATTTCGTTCATGATTTCGAACTAATTTATAAACATATCTACAAAGAAGCACTACAAGTATAAGCGCTATCCCATAGCTGAACGGTCGTATGTAGGGCTCGACACGATTCCAGTTTTCTCCCAGTTTATAACCAAGATAGGTTAACACCAAATTCCAAGGCAAACATCCAAGAAATGTGAAGAGAACAAAGCGAGAAAAATTCATTTTTGCAATACCTGCAGGTAAAGATATAAATGTGCGAATGATGGGCAAATTCCTTCCGAAAAAAGCCGCGTATTCACCATATCGGTTAAACCAGTGCTCCGCTTTTTTGATATGTTCAGCTTGAATCCATACGTATTTACCGTATTTCTCTATCAATGTTCTTGCCCCAGTTGCTCCTACCCAATAAATAAGGATAGATCCTACTAAATTGCCTAATACACCAGCGCTAACAACCTCAAAATAATTAAAAGCACCTTTTTGAATGAAAAAGCCTCCAAAAAGCATGATAACTTCACTTGGGATGGGAATACAAGCGCTCTCCAATAACATCCCAATAAAGATTCCCAATACTCCGTAACTCGTGATTAATCCGATAGCGTTATTTGAAATCCATTCAATTAACTGATGCAATAAAATCACCTCAATCGTATATTTTCGAGCAAATTTGTCAGTAAGACACCTCTATTAAATCTCGCTTCCTACTTTAACAATAAAAAATGAGAATTAAATGAGAACTATTCATTTACCGGTATAAAATAAAAAAAACGAAAGACATGTGTCTCTCGTTTTTCTCATAAGCGATTTAACTAAATAAATTTTGACCCAAATAGTTGTCTTTACTTGCTACACCCGGAAGTACCGCAAAGTATCCTCCACCCGTAGTCGTCGTGTAAGATAACATCTGATCGGGCATTTTAGGGTTTGTTAAACGCTTTTGAATGGACTCAAACTGAGTTTGTAAATTTCTATTAAAACATACAAATAAGAGGCCTGCGTTCATTCTTCCCACACTATCTAGATTCTCCATAAAGTTGTATCCCCTACGAAGAATTCGTTCACGCTCGGATTTCTCACCATCTCTTGGATTGGAGAGTCGAATATGGGAATCTAGTGCCGTAGTATCACCTTTAGAATCTGATGCGAAATTGGGTTGCTCAAATTCGTTTTTACCGTCCATCGGAGCGCCAGAAACTTTTTGACGACCAATAATTTCTTCTTGATTGGAAAATGGTTGCTGATCCCATGTCTCGATTCGCATATTAATGCGTCGGACGACCATATAACTTCCGCCTGCAAGCCATGGATTTCCGTCAGCACTGTCAATCCAAACGTTATTTTTCATAAAAGCTTCGTCATTCAGAGCGGGATTGTTCGTACCGTCTTTGAAACCGAACAAATTACGTTTTGTACCATCCGATTTAATGCCTAACTGACCTGTTTGCTGCCATCTCAAATGTGCAACACCACGCGCCGCTTTAGCCAAATTCCGAATGGCATGGAAGCATACCATAGGATCGTCGGAACAAGCTTGAACGACAATATCCCCGTGTGTCAACTGATCCTGCAGAGAATCTTTGTGAAAAATAGGCATCTCTGTGAGACCTTGAGGCTTGCGCGAACGAAGTCCAAAACGGTCTTTTCCCTCTTTTTCAAAAAGAGTACTGCCAACAGCAAAGGTCAGAGTAAGCTTCCCTGTAGACAGTCCGATTTGCTCCCCAGTGTCTATTGGAGGAAATTTGCCCTCTTGCGGTTCGGCTGCTAGCGGTTTCCCCTCCATTAAGGTGGCCGCCATTTCCGTCCAAGTTTTGAATAATTGCTGTAACTGCTGTCGATCATCTACGGTTATATCAAATGCTGCAACATTTGCAAAGTTTTGCTGCGGAGTTATGACACCGGCCTGATGGGTACCGTAAAAAGGAATCGTTTCAGCCTTGCCATCAGCAGCAGCATCTTGTTTTGTTACAGGAGTGCCAAGTTCATGTTGCTGCTCCTTGCCGATAAAATCTCCTAGAATCAATCCAGCGGCACCAGCGGCAGTCATTCCTAGAAATGTACGACGATTTATTTTGTCTCCCATAGCGATGTCATACTCCTTTATTAATTATTGTCCTAATGTTCCAGGCATTTTTACAAGTGGTTCTGCTAATGCTTCCAATTTATTTTTCAAATCTATTTGCTTCGATTGTTCAATTTTTGCAAAATCATTCCATGTCGTTCCCACTGGAGACAAGGTATTCATAGCTTCAATAACGCTTGTTAAGCTTTTACTAATTTTATCATCAAGTGCAGCATCTTTCTTCTTTAATTCAACTTTTACAAGATCGTAGATTTGCTGAGCGCCTTCTACATTCGCTCTAATTACAGGTACTGTTGCACCGCTCCAACGCTCTTCTTCCCCCGTAATCTTCGAGGTCTGCGCTTCTTCCATCAGCTCACCAACACCAGTAACAAAATCTGTTGCTTCGATGTTAGTTGCAGCAATACTTTGTTGCATTTTCTTACCGTCTTCTAGCAATCTCGCAGCGAAAGGTTCCGCGTCTTTTACTGCTTTTTGTACAAATAATAAGTTCTCAATACGGTGGTAACCTGTAAATTCAGGATCTTTTTCATCTTTAAAGTCGTCTACGCGCGCATCCATCACACCATCAAGCTCTTTGAATTTTTCAATTACAGGCTCAATTCTTTCATAAGGCATCCGCGATGCAACATAGGCTTCCTGCGCTTTTTTCAAATCACCGCTTTTCACAGCTGCGTTTAATTGTTCCAATAGCGAGACCATTTGATTACCTTGGTCTTGTACGTATTTATTATAAGCCTTCGTGGCTTCTTGCAGAGCTTGTGAACCTGAAATCGCCGCGTCGTTTACTGCACCTTTATTCTCGTTTAGAGAAGTGCTCAGCTCTGTTAATGCACCTTTCAAACCGTCATTTAGCTGGCCCAGAATCGCAAAGTCGAGCTTATCTTGTGTTAATCCTGCTTCCAATGGTGCTAAAAATTTCTCAACTTTTACATACAGTTCAGGGTATTTCAGTTTAACCTCATCTTCAAAGGTAGCCCAGTCAACAACCAGCGAAGAAGATACCTTTTTAGGATCAGTTAATTCCTTTTTATCTAACTGTCCTTTCAAACCATCAATTGTCTTTAGAAAAGCTGCTGCTCCTTCTTTAGCTGGCACTTTTGTTACATTTGGTGTAGGGCTTGCCACGGGAGTTGCGCCAGTTGTTGCTGCAGGAGCCGTTGGCGCCTTGCTGCACCCTACAGCTACAAGTGCGATAGCAGCTGTTAAAATGATTAATTGTTTACGTTTATTCATAGGAAAAACCTCCAAATGTTAGTTTTCTTTTATAATCAAAGATGTTTTTCTGAGTTTCATCGTTTTACGTGCATCCGTTAGAACCGCAATAAGAGCACAGATAAGAAGAACAAACTGAGGAATTGCACTTTCAAGTGTTGGATACAAAGCAAGGAACTCCCAACTCGGTAACCAAGAGGCTGTTGTCGCAGGTAAGTAACCTGCCAGCTGCAAGCCATGTACCCCCATGCCCGCAAATTTAAAGCAAAGATAAAAAACGAACACACTTGAAATTAGGAAAAATGGACGCATCGGCACCTTCATTCCGATCTTCAAGATCAAGAAAGCAACAACAATCAATATGCCGACCCCGATTAAAATACCACCTAGCAAAGAGGTTATCGAGATCGAAGATGCCATGCCAATCATGAATAGAGCCGTTTCGGTCCCTTCGCGGAAAACCGCTAGAAAAGCCAACAAACTTAGTGAAAAAAGGCTTCCTGTAGCTAATGCTTTTACGCTTTGATTACGTATGTACTGCTGCCAATTAGAGATATTAGATTTACTGTGAAGCCAATAGCTCATATAAGCCAACATGAGTGCTGCAAATATCCCGGTACAACCTGCAATTAGGAAGTTGTTGTTACCAAAAGCACTTGTGGAAAATAATTGTTGCACGATAATGCCCAGCAGAATACTAACGAATAGTCCTCCGCCTACGCCATACCAGATCCAGCGCTTCTTATCTGCATGGCCTGACTTGGTCAGAAAGCCTAGCAAAGCAATAATGACAAGAAGGGCTTCCAATCCTTCTCTTAACAAAATGGTCGTGGCATCAAGCATGGTATAGCTTGTTTTACCTGCTAATGGTCCAAGAGCTTCATGCATGCGTTCAACCGTCATGGCGGCTTCTTTGGATTTAACGGGTTCTGCACTCAGCAATGCATAAGTTGTAACCATGTCCCGTTCCATTAAGGCATATACCGCTGAAGACTGTGTTAAGACAATACTTTCGATGTCAAGCCAAGAACTCCGAAGTTTCTGAATATTGGCTTTTGCTCCCTCAAAATCACTTTGTTTCAATTGCTCCTGCGTTGTTTCAAGCAAAGTAACCAAGGAGGCAATCGTAACTTTTTCCGTGCTTTGTGCCACTTGTCCGAAAACATCCAGCTTCCCGGATATGAAGCTTGTATTTAATTCATGAAGCACTTTCAATGTATCTGTAAGATTGGCTTGATCAATGGGCTGTTTCAAAGTGGCAAATGAAACCTCTCCCATCGCTTGCTCGATCTTTTGATAAGCGGCTAGTGAAGTTACTTTAATGCCTTCCTCTATCGTAAGCCAGTTTACTTGAAACTTGTCGAATAACTTAGATGCATCCTCTACCTTGCCGCTCTGGGCTAATTGAATCGCTTGTTGGATGTCCACATCGGCCTTTTTCAGATCATCTTCCCCATTTGCACTCGCTGAAATCGGAACAATCAACATCATAAGAAGGGCTATCCAACTAATTATCAAAACTTTGCGCATATACCACCACACCTAATAATAATTTTTAAACAAATTTCATTAACATTGATTATCATTATCGATTCACTCAGTCTATTCTACTCTCCTTACTGGATCTGTCAATTGCAATTATTACAATCCCTCGCATGAAATATTATACATTCACTTGTAATCGCTTACATAAATTCATCAAACAAATTCTTAGCCTCGTTTTCAAAATGCTGTTGACATCAGAAGTGATAATGAATATCATTTGCAATATCCTAAAAATGATTCTCAGTAATAAATTGGCATTATACAACCATACCGGAGGGATACTCTTTGCGAAAAATTGTTTTAACCATTCATTTGTTTCTCAGTTTAATTCTTGGAATCTTTGTTGTAGTTACCTGCACAAGTGGCAGCCTTTTAATGATCGAACCCGACGTTGAACGGTTCGTTCATCCTATCGGCCAACAACCAACACCCGGAGATGTTGGAGTTAAAGTCATTCAGCAGCAGGCAGACGCGATGAACCCTAATTTGAAATCGGATCGTATTGAATGGCCTGCTCAAGATGGGTTCTACCACATCCATCTTACCAAGGAAGGTGGCAAAGATGCGGGATTAGTCTATGCGGACCCTGGCACGGGTAAAGTCTTTGGAAAAGTGCAGCAAGAACGTCGTGAACCATTCGCGACTATTTATAACTTGCACCGTTACTTTTTACTAACAGATGTAATAGGCAAACAGCAAGCCGCTTACTTCGTCGGATTTCTAGGTATAGGATTGCTACTAATCCTTCTGACAGGTATTTATTTATGGTGGCCAGGCCTTCGAAAATGGGCACTTGGTTTTCGTTTCATACGAAATCGGGGTAAACTAGCCTATAATATGAGCCTACATAAACTCGTTGGCATCATTTCTATTCCTGTGTTATTGATCATCACGCTAACAGGTGTCGTTAATGCTTATGAGAAATCAATTCCTGTATGGTTTGGCTTTACTGCAAAGGATACTATACCTGCCTCAGCTTTACAGTCAAAAAGCAAAGATCAACCAATGATCGGCATTGAGAATGTTGTTAGTCTGGTTGAGAAATCTTACCCGGAAAGTACATTGACAAAAATTCAGCTTCCACTCAAGCCCGGGCAATCCATTCAAGTTGGTTTGAAAGAAGGGTTTGGTGCATCAAACAGTAACAATACCACCGTTTACATGGATGCTTCCACCGGTGATATTTTATATAAAACAAATCCAGATCTCTCCATTAACCTTTACAACACATGGAGAAAAGGACTTCATTTTGCTACTTGGGGTGGGGAAGCCACCAAGCTTATCTACTTTGTATTTGGAATGACGCCTCTCCTGTTAATGTTCACTGGAATTATCATGTGGCAGATAAAAGCACGTGCCCGTAGAAGAAATGCGAAGAAAAAAACTAATGAAGCTATTGCTGCGTAACTAAAAAATACATAGTAAAGAGCACCGCGGAAAGCTTTCACGCGGTGCTTTTATTTGTTCCGCGATCTCTGCCTGGTGGAGAGCTAGCACAGATTGTATACGTCTAAAGCTACCTTCAATGAAGTCTGTCTTTAATCTGTTAAATTGTTAGCATGGTAGCATGGTAGTATAACTCCTTGAGAAGTTATGAAGGCCGTGTTTAAATGTAACAATAGCATGAAATGACACGATAGGCTTGCGTCATGGCTTAGTACCATAGCGAGAAAGAAGGCTTTAGAAGTGAAAAGAACATTCATAGATTTGTTATTTATAACAGTTGGTGCACTAGCTTTTGCGTTGGGCATTAATGTGTTTGTCATCCCTCACGAGTTGGGCGAGGGTGGTGTGGTTGGCATTACTATCATTTTATATTATTTGCTGGAATGGTCTCCAGGTTGGACAAGCTTGATTATTAATCTGTTACTGTTGGCAATTGGATGCCGTTTGTTAACAAGAAAGACAGTATTATATACACTCGTTGCCGTTTCTCTCCATTCATTGTTTCTTCATCTGACCCAGGGTTGGCATATTGCTTCAAACGATTTAATTGTGAATTCCATTTTCGGAGGGGCTCTGGTTGGATTTGGCATCGGACTTATTGTTAGGGTAGGAGGTACGACTGCTGGCACTGTTATAATAGCCAAGTTGATGAACAAGTTCTGGGACTGGAATATCAGTTTTGCGTTGTTGTTGTGCGATGTTCTTGTTGCATTGTGCTCTTATTTTATCATTGGCGCCGAAAGACTAATGTTCACCATTATTATGCTTTTCGTAGCTACCAAAGTGATGGAGTTCGTGATAGACGGATTGAACCCAACGAAATCTATAACGATTATTTCCAAAAAACAAGACCAGATCGCTCAACAAGTAAACACTCTTATGGATCGAGGTGTTACGGTCTTAAGCGGTCATGGTTATTATACGAAGACTTCCATGAATATTCTCTATATTATCGTCAAGAAGCAGGAGGTTGCCCTGCTGAAAAACATCGTAAAATCCGCGGATCGCGAAGCTTTCATGACAGTTCAAAATGTGCAGGATGTGTTCGGTAAAGGTTTTGTTGACATTCAGAATTCTTAAAACTCTGTTTGTCATTTCAAAACTTACTTGTCAAGCAACTGTTAAATTACAAATTGGTTTTGAAATAAAGAAAGCCAGCAAGCATAAGGATTTGCTGGCCTTCTCAGTGAGAAACAAATTAGAAGACTTGCTGAACTATCGTTTTCGTTAGCACAATTATAAATTTCTAATGTTGTAAAAATAAAATAATGTCTTCATGTGTAAATGCGGTAAGCCAACTATACGATAAGTCGAATAGATACGCATCTATCTCTAACCACGGCTCTATATTTTCAAAAAATGTCTTAACATCAGCTGTTTTTACCTTAAACATTTCCTTTTGTCTTTCCAAATAAAAAATTAGTTCTCCCTGTTCATTCCAGTTTATCGCGTTCTCAAAGGTTACTACTTGCGGCTTATTTCTTAATGAGTTCCATATTAAATGACCTCGCTGTATTTTTTCTTCTACTGCAAATTCCCTAATGAGCCTTTTTAATATGATACTGGCATCGGAATGTTTTATTTTTTCCATACGTTTGCCCCTGTTAATTAAAAATATAATAAACTTTTGTTTTCCACACTACTTCCCGATTGTTGAGCAAGTTACTGGCGATGCTGAAAACTGTTCATAAGTTTGCTAATGTACCTTTTAACTCAACTATCGTGCTCCGTTAATTCAATTTAGACTGATGTTTGTTCATTGATAAGCCAATCAGAGTTTAAACCGAGGAATTTCTCCAAAGGGTTGATGTGCTCACGAATCTCTCACGCCTTTCGAACAGGAGGCGAGTAAAATACGTCAGCATGCATATGCTGAATTTTGTCCCAGTTAGCGGGATTGGTCGTGTCTGGAGTGCGGTGCTCCAGAATGGCCTGATATAGGGCGGATTTTTGTTCTAAATGGGCAACGTGCCGTTTGGCTTCTTCGAGCTGAATGAGTGCCTCTTCTTTATGCTCCATCATGAGTGCGTAGCGTTGCGGAATGGTCGAATCCCCTTCGAGACAGAGATCGACGTACATTTTTATGACTTCAATCGGCATCCCGGATTGCTTGAGGCATTTGACGCCATGCAGCCAATTGATCGATTCTTCGTCGAACATCCGGATGTTGTTTTGATTGCGCTGTACGCTTGGCACCAAGCCTTTATCCGTATAAAAGCGCACGGCGTGCTCGGTTAGTCCCGTTATCAAGGCGGCTTCTTTGACCGTATGCATTTGAAATCCTCCTTGGAAAATAAATTTATAAATGTGGCTTGCCTTCGTGTAACACGAAGGTAATAAGCTTACTGTAACGCAAATCAGCCGTGAATGGAATCCTCGCTGCGATGCCCGATTCCCGGATACGCGCCGTTTGTTGCATTACATTTGAAATAATGGGAGGAATCACAATGCAAACCGTAACATTGAACAACGGAATAAAAATGCCGATTATCGGCTTCGGTGTCTACCAAATTCCCGATGCTGATGAATGCGAGAATGCGGTATATGAGGCGCTGATGGCCGGTTACCGCCTGATCGACACCGCCGCTGGTTATCTGAACGAGGAAGCAGTCGGACGCGCGATCAAGCGCAGCGGCATACCGCGCGAGGAGTTATTCGTCACGACCAAGCTTTGGATTCAGGATGCTGGCTACGAGAGTGCCAAGCTAGCGTTTGCCAAGTCTCTCAAGAAGCTACAGCTCGACTATCTCGATTTATACCTTATTCACCAGCCGTTCGGCGATTACTACAGTGCTTGGCGCGCCATGGAAGACCTTTACCGCGAAGGCAAGATCAAGGCGATCGGTGTTAGCAACTTCCTGCCCGACCGTCTGATGGACCTTATTGTGCATAACGAAATCGTGCCCGCCGTCAACCAAGTCGAAACACACCCGTTCTACCAGCAGACCGAGAGTGCAGCTTTTATGAAGGAGCAAGGAGTGAAGCACCAGTCATGGGCTCCGTTCGCTGAAGGGCTCAACAACATGTTCGGCAACGAATTGCTGGTTTCGATCGCAGAAAAACACAATAAGTCCGTCGCCCAGGTCGTTTTGCGCTGGCTAGTTCAGCATGAAGTCGTTGTAATTCCAAAATCGGTGAGAAAAGAGCGTATCATCGAAAATTTCGACATTTTCGATTTTGATTTGAGTACGGACGATATCGAACAAATTTCCACTCTCGATACACAGAAAAGTCTTTTCTTATCCTACCACGATCCGAAATTCGCCAAGATGCTGGGCACCTTGAGAGTCGATCTTTAAATCTTGATCTAGCCGTAAACTCATCACGCGAAATCCTCAT
Organism: Paenibacillus sp. P36; assembly: GCF_045866505.1. Lineage (NCBI taxonomy): Bacteria > Bacillati > Bacillota > Bacilli > Caryophanales > Paenibacillaceae > Paenibacillus > Paenibacillus sp. P36. The sequence goes on along the minus strand of NZ_AP038372.1, from coordinate 1,109,759 downwards.
CAATTAAAAAAGGACAGGGCGCCCCCTGTCCTTACTTTACTTGAATTCCAAAATCTAAGAATAGCAAAACTGCTTCCGCTGTAACAAAATCTATATTCACACCAATGCAGGAAACAGACAGAACCACCAAGACCTCCTGAATTATCTGCCCTATAGCTTAATCCCCTCTACTGTTAATCGTAGAAAAAACGTTCACCACCCAGAGTTGATGTTGATGTTAGATGACAAATTGGTTTTGAAATGAAGAAAGCCAGCAAATACAAGGTTTGCTGGCTTTTCGTCAAGTTTAATATAACAAATAAAGTTTTGAAATGGTTTTAGGGGGAAATTGTTTGAATTTCAAATTAGTTTTGAAATACTTCTGACAAATTAATTAAAATAATCTAAGTGAGTAGAACGTCCAACTAGGTTTACAGACTTCGAGTAGGCCCATGCGCAACTGCATTGGCCCATCATAGATCCGGACTTGCAGGGCATCGGATCCAACCTATCAGTGCTATCCAAATTGAGAATAATGTTCGTTATGAAGTTCAGCGTGGGTTATGAATATTATTCACTTTCCATCAGCTTAAACAGTACTTAATATCTTGACTCCCGAGTCTGCCTCTTGCTCAGATTCATTAAATGCAACCCTGATTTCCCAGCCCTTGGCTCTAAATATGTTCATTTCCTCTTGATTTATATAACTAGCATTCATTCCAAATACAAATAAATGCGTGGGTCTGCTCATAGCAACATACAATAGATTTCTTTCAACCCACTCTTTATCATAATTAGTGTTATCAAGACCATAAAATGACTTGAGCATTTTCGTATGTATCATACCTGCTTCATTCGAATCTATTAATAATACAGATCTATGTGTCTCACCTTTAGCAGAATGAATTGTGCCGAAAACCAGAGTTTGGTTGTCATCATCAGCATTCTCAGTTGCACTAGGATCATGGATTAATTTTATTACGCTTGCTATTTTCCCAAATACCGCATTAGTACTATTTATTGTACCAGTATTCTTTTCATTAAGGATGGCATTAATAGCATTCTTCAAATTGTTAATATCTAGTTGTCCTTTTTTTATACTTTTAATCATACATTTCTTTAGATCAGTTTGTTTGGAATGTTCTCTTACCCATTGTTTATGATCAAAATTAAAATCCAAATCTTCTACTTGAGAAAGTTTATTATAGATAAGATCATTAATTAACTTTGATATATGACCAGTATGCGATTCGCTATTTTTTATTTTATAGTTCGAAACGCTTTGGTGATTAGTAACTGCACGATATTCATTAATTGCTAATTTCCTTGTCGATAAGATACTATCTTTTTTTGTACTCTTTGAAAAACTCTCATCAGAAAGGTACTCAGAAAAAAGCTTCTTGTAATAAGGAATTAATTGCTCATTTTGATTATAAATAATCAAAACTGGGTTAAAAGACTTATTTTCCTCCGAACATTCTATTTGAATGCCATTTACTATATGAGGAAGATGCTTAGCAATCTCATATCCAAACCTATTGCAAATTTTTAATTCAAATTTGTTTTCATCATCAACAATGGGCATTTCTCCATAGAAATCAAGAGTCTGGTTAGGGTCACCAACAATCTGAAGTACGTTATCCTCACTTGAAAATATATCTTTTAATATAGTGAGGCTACTTGCTTTCGTATCTTGAAATTCATCAATGAAAACGTATCTAAATCTTTTTCTTAGTAATGCTATGTTTTTTCTATGTCCCAGAGCAGCTTCAGCGAATAAAAAAGTATCATTAAAAGTAAAAAAACCGAGTTTTTTTAATTCCCATTTAACATTGAACATATGAGTTTGATGCTTTTCAAACTTATCCCAACCTACTGTATTTTCCAAGTTGACTTTATCCGTCTGCTTATCATAGATTAGATTACACTCTTGAATTCTTCTGATCACAGCACTCTTAGGTCCACTACTCCACCGCCCGAAATAAGAGTTTTTATGCACCAATGTGGAAATTAATGATGAATAATCGTCATTTTCAGCAAATCGTAAGTTTATCGGATTTATATTCTTTTTTATGTATGGAATAGCCAAAAAAGTATTAAGAAATTGATGAACTGTCCCTACAAAATGTGGATGATTAATTTGCGATAGACCTAACATTCTTAGAAATTTATTTATCTCGTCCACTGCAACATTAGTTTGAGTAATAATACATACTGCATCCTTTGAATTTACACTAGCAATTTTCATCAAGGTTAAAACTATTTTCGCCGCTAAACAAGTTGTTTTTCCGACCCCCGGCCCTGCGATAATATATTTTGATTCCATTAACTCAATAAATTCCCGCTGATTTTCATTGAACTTTTTGTTGCCTAGTATAGTCTTCTCGACTAAATCAAAATCATCTTGGTTAAAAACCATCTACTCACCACCCGTTACATGCCTTATTGCATCAATTAGATATTTTAACTTGGAGTCATTAGCAATAGTTGAACCCAATTCACTTCTCTTATCTAAGATTTTCGCTGATAACAATTGTGATACAACTGATTTTGAAACATTATGGTCAATCATAAACTGATACACTTCAGAAGCTCTTTTCTCAGTATCAGAAATACCTTCCCATTCTTCTTTTTTTGAAGTTCTGTTCTTTGCCTCTTTATAATTTGCTTCCAAAATAGAGTTCTGCAGCAATGAAGATAACCCGCTTTCGGCTATTGCAAACTCCAATGTCCATGGGGAACTGATAAATACTTTTGTTTTTTCAACTTCATGCATGTAATTCCCTTGTATTTCTTTTGCTCTTGCTGTTGTTATTTCTTCGTATTTTTTCGTGTTTTTCTTTACCAAAATATCATAAATAATTTGTCTTTGTTCCTGAGTTAACTTTCCCTCAATAATTTTATTTATTTTATTAATAAGAATATCGAAAGTATAGTACAAACCTATAAGTGACTCATCTTGAACAGGAGATATTATCTTTTTAATCTCTTGTTCATCCTCATGATCTAGCTCAAAGTAACATATGCTCTCATGATAATATGATACTGGTTTCATGTCTAAATCCGTTACTATTGAAACTGGGAAGTTAAGTTTAAGATTATCTTTTCTAAGAAAAATAGATGCATATCGCTTAAATGCTAAATTACCTACATTTATAATCGATACTCCGTAGTCATGAAGCGGTCTATTAATTACTTCTGCAAGTGTAGGAATTAATAAGTTTTCTGCGTCACCTTCAACACAAATTATTCCTTGTGCAAAAAACATATTTGATTTTGTTGCATCCAAAAATCTCTCAAGAAATTTATAATCGTCTGCTTCCAAAAATGTCAGACCAGACCTCATAGGGTATGCAGCGCTATTGTAAATAAGAATAATATGTTCAAGAGAAATGGATGATGCTAACATAGGACTATGTGAGGTTAGGATGTATTGTATCCCTTCATCCTTACTTTTCCTCTCAAAATATTTAATTAACCTTAGTTGCGATTGCGGATGTATGTGTGCTTCTATTTCTTCAATCAAGGCAATCTTTGCCCCTATTGTATTATCACTTAATAGAAGTAACTCTGCGGCCATAAATAATAAATTTGAACTACCTAGTCCACTACCGACATCGCCCAGACTTAGTTCTAATTTCTTTAACGCCTCTTCGAATTTAATTATTTTCGGATTTATTTCTGGACTTTTCTTTCGATTTTTCTCAAAAAAGGCCTCGATAACCTCATTCATCTTTTCAAGTACTGGTTTATCTATAATTTCCTGTATTTCACTAAATGCACCTGAGAGAATATCTTCAATTTTGTTTCTCGATTTACCACTATTGTTTTGGAAATAACTTAAATTCTTAAGAATCTGCGCAAATCTAGACCTACTTCCAGAGCTCAGTTCTAGTTCAGCATCTCTTAATGGCTTTAAGTATGTGACAGTTAACAGTTGTTTGACACTGTCACTTAACGGTTGCTCTCTTCCTTCCTCACCACCAGAAATATTTCTAGTTATCTTGGATTTCATATTTATATCTACTATTTGTTCTGCTTCCAATAAAATTCTCAAATAGGAAGTACTCTCCTTAAAGTAAATCCATTCAAAGAAAAAAGCCTCCTCATCCTCTGATAATTCCTTGAATATGTATTCTATTTTTATTGATTTGCTACTATCATGAAAATCAGTCTCTCTGATCCATGATGAATCTTGACTATTTGTATTTAATCCCAATTTTATTGCATCAATTATTGCTGTTTTTCCAGAATCGTTTTCTCCAACAATTACGTTTAAGTTCGCATTAAACGATATTTTCACTCCTGGCTGGCCGTTTTCACGTTCCCCAAACTTTCTCCAATTCCATATACTCACTTCGTTGAGATACAATTTACTCAGCCCTTAGAAATTATTTATAAGTCCAAATCTTCACAATTATTTGATTCATCATTTTAGCATTTCGACACATAATACATTATTCCTACTAAATTCTTCATCGCTTTGCTTGAAAATAAAAACCACTCGCGGCAGCAAACTTAATACAACAAAACTGGCTCATAGGAGCCAGCTTTTACTATGTTTTTTTGCAACTGTCCATTGAAAATAACGTCTTAGACTGGAATCTTTGAATAACGCGGTTTTCGAATAGAGGAACCGTCAGCTTTTAAAGTACTTAATCCAGGCTATCCAAATCTTAGAGCGACTGCCTTCGTTCAATAGTAACGATTCCATTACACCAACTTCCGTTCAGATCGCTTAGAGGTTAATGAATTGTATTTTTTCAAAGTATTCCTCATCGTTTAATATTATTTATTCACAGTTAACCATCTGGGGAGCAGAATCTTTGCAGGACCATGACCTTGATCCACTAATTTCCGACGCGTTTCTTCCTCAAATTTTTTGGCAAATTCAAAGTTCCCGTTAACTGAGTATACTTGCCTATAAGATCTGATTAACTGCATAATGTTTAAGATTATTGACTACAGAGATGTCGTTTATTAAAACTTTTTTTCTATTAAACAATCTTTGTTGTCTATTAACTTTCTCATATTTATTAAAAAGCATCAGAACGACTTCAGGAGATAGTGGAAATGCAATTTGATCACTAAGGTTTGAAAAGTCTGTATATGACCCTGCTGTTGCAAAAATGTTATTCATACTTTGTCTTTGGACGACAGGATGATCAGATGTGTAAAATTTTTCGGTTGTCTTATTGATACCAATTACCCAATAATAGTTATCAATCATATTATTTTTAAGTCTTCTAACAAGGCTATACGAATTAACTGCTAATAATCCAATATGCAAGTAATCGATATTCATAGGTATTTCAGTCGGTTCATAACTGTTTAGCCCCCTAATTGAATTGGAGAGTACCTAGGGAAATGAGGTACTATTAAATAAAGGGGGCTGAACGGAATGAGACAACGAAACAACGCATTCAAAGATGTTCGTAACAAAGTGGCGCAAGAAGCTTTAGCCGGAATTAAAGTTGGAGTTCTTGCAAGGAAGTATGACGTCTCACCAAAGACCATTCGAAACTGGGTAAAAGAGTTTCAAGATGAATTTGGAGCAGACGCACTACCTACGATCGACGAACGCATTAACGACTCCAAACGATTGGCTGAGCTTGAAGAAAAATACAATCGAGCTTTAAAAGCATTGGGGGAAAAGGAACTTGAGAATGAAGTTCTGCGTGAGCTCGTAAAAAAGACGAGCCCTGCCTCAGTGATCGACTCCACGTTGCACAAACGTTTATTGGGCAGGGAAACGCGGTAGTTACAATACTAGAACTTACTGGAGTCGCTTCTTCGACGTACTACGACAGGAGAAAGTCCGAGCAACGAACCACGACGAAGAAAACAATCGCAGTACTTCCTGGTAGACCCGTGACAAATTACTCTTTTACGCACTCAGGTGAAGCCGTCAGTGATGAGCAGATCGAAGAATGGCTGATGGAACTCGTTTCCGGTGAAGAGCATAGCTATGGCTACTTGATGCTGAATGAATGCTTGCGTATCCAACACAATCTGGTCATCAACAAGAAGAAAACGTACCGCCTATGCAAGAAGCTTGGCATCCTTCATCCGCAGCGGCGAAAGAAGATTCATTATCCACGGAAACTGGCTCGTAACCACACGATCAAACGTTCAAACCAACTCTGGCAGCTCGACATTAAGTACGGCTATGTGGCAGGTTATGACCAGTTCTTTTACATGGCGGGCATCATTGATGTGTTTGACCGCAGTATCGTAGGATACCATCTGGGCTCTAGCTGCGACGCAAAGCAGGTCTGTCAAGCAGTAAGAACTGCCCTACGTTTACGTTTAACAGATGTTGAGGAAATGCCCATCATACGCACGGACAACGGTCCGCAATTCGTTAGCAAAGCCTCTGTGAGGACGAGAAGATTACGCATGAGCGAATACCGCCAAAGACGCCAAATATGAATGCCTACATTGAATCTTTTCACGCAACACTGGAGCGAGATTTACTCACGAAAGAGGTTTTTGGTACATTCCAGGAAGCATACGACGCCGTTGCCTTCCCAACGGTAAGTACCCATCTCATCTTTCAATGTACCTACTTGCAATAACCTCTTTGAAATAAAATCATCAATGATGCCATCACGTCCAATAGTGCCAATAATGATTACTTCTTTTTCAGATTTCAAAGCCTCAAGATCCATTTGTATAGGAGCACTCTGACCTGTTACACGGTGAATGTCTTGCTGCAAATCTTTAACTGCACGGTGAACCGCGGGTTGCTCATTTTCTCCTACGTAAATTGATGCCACAATCTCTTTGGAGGCAATAGCGAAATCCTTATAGTTCCCGTGTTTCACGATATAACTTGACATTGTATTAATCTCCTATAATTAAATTTTTATATTCTTTTCACGAGTAACAGCTTAGCCAGATAGTCCTTTATAGAAAAATTGGTTCACAGATTTCTCAGTACGGATCGTGGTAGATTCACCGCGTGCCGGATAAACAGTCATGTTATCTGGCAATAAAAATAATGTCTTTTCAACAGTTTCCAATAGCAGAGGCAGATTACTTCCAGGAAGATCAGTTCTGCCTATTCCACTTTTTAATAATGTTTCTCCAGTAAGGACAAATTCATCAAATATATAACTGACTCCACCTACTGAGTTACCAGGGGTTGCGATTGCTTTAAATGATACACCGCCTAATTCATAACTTTTCATTTCCAAATCAAATTCTGCCAATTTACTTATGACGGGAGAAACCTGTGAACCATCCAAGTCCGAATTACTCAAACCAGCTTTCTCTAATGGATTCACGTAAACTGGAATATTATATAAGTTGCTAATAATTTCAATTGAATAGATATGATCATAACGGAACCTTGTTAAACATATAGCTACTGGTTTCATGTTTTCTTCTTTCAGATAAGCTTCAATTTTTTCAACATCTATGTATGGATCGAAAATAATACACTCTTCCCCATTACTTACGACATAGCAGTTTACTTCATTGGACTTCGACCTTATTCTTTCTATTTTCTGCATACGGCAACCTCCATTTTTGCGACCTTACGAGAAATGACTTATTACGCTTTAATTGATTTTATTTAGAAACCGAAGTACAGTTTTGCATTATTGTAAGATATCCCTTGAACTAACTGCTTTAACAGTTGCTCATCATTTGGAATCTCACCTGCTTCCACCCATGTTTACACTACCTCTCGTTGTTATGTGAAGCATCCCAAACAATAATCCGGTAAACTTTTTAATTACCCTTTCTCAGAAAACGAGCAAATAATGCGCTTACACTATTGTGTAAGGACTTAAGCTCTCTAGCTCTCTACGCAACATATTACATTTGCCCCTTTTTTCGAGCAAGGCATAAAATTCTAAGGATACACTAGATTCTAAATCGTTCTTTTTTATTCAACTTATTCCATAAAACAGTCTATTTCAGACTGTACTGTATATAATTCCACTCTTTTCTCTCTGAAAACCAATAACCTCTGTTGTTAAAATATGCTCCCCATTATTATCATATCTGCTATAAAGTCCCTAAGACTGTATCTTCTTCCCTAATGACTCCCATAAATAAGAAGCACTCTGGATGAATCCCAGAGTGCTTCATTATTCATTTAATGTCCTGATGGCTTAGCTAAACCAACTTGGTCAACAAGCCTTTTACTTTCATCATTCAAACCAATAATCATAACCTGTTTATTCAACTGTTGATATTTCAACGTAGTTTTTGCAATTGCTGTTACTGCAGAGTGGTCCCATACGTGAGAGGAACTAAAATCAATGGTTACTCGATCCGGGTCGTTTTTATAGTCGAAGAGATCTACAAAGTGTGTCATGGTACCGAAAAATAGTTGACCTGTAATATTATAAATTTTCTTTCCAGTAACTTCGCTTGTTACAAGTGCCTTAATTCTAGCAGCCTTCCAACCAAAGATCACAGCACTAAGAACGACACCAGAAACAACACCAATTGCCAAATCAGATGTGGCTACCACAATAGCTACTGTTACGAGCATTACCAGCGCATCGCTTCGCGGAATTCTGCCAATTGTCTTTAGTGATGACCAATCAAATGTCCCGATAGACACCATAAACATGACACCAACTAATGCAGCCATCGGAATATTTTTGACAACATCCCCCAATACTAGGATTAAAAAGAGAAGGAAGACACCCGAAACAAACGTGGATAGCCTCGTTCTTCCACCTGACTTTACGTTTATCACCGTTTGGCCAATCATTGCACAACCTGCCATACCGCCAAATAAACCAGAAACGATATTCGCGATACCTTGACCTTTTACTTCTTTATTCTTGTCACTTTTCGTATCCGTCATCTCATCAACAATGGTTGCCGTCATCAAGGACTCTGTTATCCCGACTACCGCTAATGCTAATGAAAAGGGCAGTATGCTCCAGATTGCATGAAACGATAATTCAATATTGGGAAGATGGAAGAATGGTAAAGCTTGCGTAATTTCACCCATATCCCCGACCGTCCGGAGATCTAAGTGCATGCTCATGGAAATGATCGTCATGACAATAATAGCAACTAGCGCAGAAGGTACTGCTTTGGTCAGCAGTGGAAGTAAATAAACAATAGCAAGTGTTCCTATAACCATCAAATACATCTGCCAGTTCGCATCTACAAAGTTAGGGAATTGTGCCATAAAAATAATAATAGCTAATGCATTAACGAAACCAGTGACCACGGAATGTGGGATAAAGGTAATGAACTTTCCAAATTTTAATATCCCCATAAGATACTGAATGATACCCGTAAGAATCGTCGCGGCAAATAAATACTCGATTCCGTACTTGGCGATTATCGGCCCCATCAGTGACGCCATCGCCCCAGTTGCAGCCGATATCATCCCTGACCGACCACCCACGATTGAAATGGTTAACGCAATACAGAAGGATGCGTACAAGCCAACCATCGGGTCTACGCCAGCTAAGATCGAGAAGGCAATAGCTTCAGGAATCAGCGCAAAGGCAACCGTCATCCCCGCAAGAATATCCTTTCGCGGGTTCGTAAACCAAGCATTTTTCAAATTTTGGTACAACAAAAAAACTTCACTCCTCTACGTATTTATTGACTCTTCAGTCTCAAAAAATATACGATCCGCTCAATAATCAAAAGGTATGTCTAATGAACTTTCCACTTTCAGAAAAGTCGGGTCCGATAGTCAACAGATACTATTATACATTCATTCTTCACACATCACTACCCTTTTTCAATGAAATTTCCCTTGATACCTTAGCTTGTACATATAAGGTGAAGATCACATCATTTAAATGATCCAAATCCTTCTCATTTAGCCATGTTTTTTACCAATTATTTAAAATAGATTTCATTATTTCACACCAATCCTCCGGATGATCTGACCTCTAACTACCATTCTATTCAAGAGCGTTAAGTTCTCAAATCGGCAATAAAAATCACAAGGAACAAAGCCCTTGAATTTGATACTGCCGAGGGGGTAAGCCTACGCGCTTTTTAAATGTACGAATGAAGTGAGAGTAATCATTAAACCCTACCAGATAACATGTATCCGTCGCAGTGGCTCCTTCACGAAGCAGAAGCTCAGCTTTGGCGATTCGCTTTAACAATATATACTCATGAATTGTGTTACCCATATGCTTTTTAAATATCCGGCAAAGATAAGAACGGTTTGTGAGCAGAACTTTCTCGAGAGACTTTAGCGACAAATCCTGGTCTAAATTATCGTCAATGAAAGTAACGAGGTATGACAGTTTATGTGGAATCATGACCTTATCCAATTGTTTATCCCGATTCTGAGAAACTCGGTTAATGCACACAAGCAATTCGATGAGAGCAGTTACAGTGAGAATTTCAGACCCAGGTAACACTACCTGAGAACTTTGCTTTTCCAAGTATTTAAACACTTTCATAATGTCCTTAACTTGCTCTGGCATTAAGGATATATGCTTTCTCAGACTGCAACCATGGCTGCTAAAGCATTCTAATAGATTAAATCGTGGAGAATTAAACGCTAAGATCAACGAAGAGTCGAACTTTATCTCTATATATTCACAACACTGATTTTCTGTTTGAAAAATCAAACGATACCGCTCGGTGTTACTTATCATTAAAATGTCACCAAATTGCAGCGGATAAACCTGGTTTTCAATTACATAGTGTACGTCACTGGTCAGAAATAAATAGATCGCATATAGATCTTGATTTAGGTGAAAATCGCTCGGATTAGGAATTTCCTTACACACATGCTTGAAAATAATCAACTGGTCTACATTACGATATTGTTCATTCATGATAGATCTCCACTCTACTTTGCCCGCTATTCATTTTCTGTAAAAAACAAACAACTTCCCCACGGGTTATGGGGAAGTCGCAATACTTAATTCTAATTCAATTTCGTTAAAATGAATTTATCAAATACCATTAAGTAATTGCTGGAAGAACTATTTTTACCCACAACTCTAAATTCCAACGTCTGGTTACCACTAGATGTAAATTGAATTTTACCGAAATCTGTCGTGTAATACTGGGCAGTCCCATATTCATCCTTAGGAGAACCATATGCTTTTCCGTTAATATAGAGTTGGAAGAAAGCACGGTTCGATTCTTTTTTCAGAATAGCACTTAAATCGTAAATCCGAGCTGTAGGAACATTTATCGTAAATTTCACATTCTGACCGACTGCGTTAGCATATAGCGCCGTAGCTGAGCCCCCGCTTGCCGAAGCCTCTGTAAATGTACTGTACGTCAGTCCTGATGTGTACTGCGCTGTGAGGGACTCCGCTTCATAGTTCGTCGTTGCAGCTGCGGCAGTACCCGAAGTTACATAAATTTTGTAAGCAGCTTTCGGGTCAAGTGTTGGTAAATTTAACGTAAGTGAATTGCCGCTAACTGTATAATCACCTTCTATCATTACACTTGGAGACATGAGAATATCTGCATTTATGATTTTCTCAGCACGGACATGTACTTTACCACTTGTTTGCAAATAAGCTGGAATATTGTTAAGTGTTAATACTGGATCATGTGGAGTCACAGCATTTCCAGTGCCAACTAGAATTACTGAACGCTTCATAGTTGTATCCGAACTTGCAAATGCCTCTGAATATTGTTGGTTACTAGACGTGGTCTGAACAAGTCTGCCTGTCATATCTTTATAAGCATTATAAACCCACCAAATTCCCTTAGGTAAAAGTGCCGTATTACGGTTAGCAAGATCCCCTAAGGAAGCTTTGAAATTGGGATCGCTTCCAACGAACTCCCAAGCAGATTTGAGACCATAAGCGACTCCATTCACTGCTGATCTTTCCAACCTAGCAAGGTAAGAAATATTGAGCCCTGGATACGATGTTGTTGTTGTAGCTGAATCATAGGTTATCCCTTGATATTCAGTAATCGCGATAGGCATTGGTGTAATGCCATTAGCGATCATCCAAGCTTTGATTTCACTGGTATGCGCCTCAATATCCAATTGACCCGCCGCCAATTCATGCCAACTTAGAATATCTGGCAAGCAATTATTAGTTTTACAGTACGTCAGAAAGCTTGTTAAGAAACTTAGACTATAAACATGGTTTTCTGGTGCTTGCACCTTTGCAGAAGGTAGTATTGCTTTTATTTTTTTATAGGCAAGCTCATGTGCTCTCATATATTTAGAAATTGGGCGTGCTGATGTGTTCCATTGAAGTTGAGGCTCATTCCAAGTAATCCAAGATGTTATATTGTAGGATTTGCTTATAGATTCATTTACAACATCTGCAACCACGTTTTCCCACTGTGCTTCCGTTGCTGTATCCCCAGGCCATATATTTTGAGCGACTGCTCTGTAATATACACCAACCATCATGTCAGCCCCTGTTGCTGCAACTCTATTGTATGTTGTTTGATCAAATAAAGAAGGTAAGTTGGTGTGATAGTCCGTACCTCTAATGGATTGAACATCTACTCCATCAATTAGATACTGTGATGGGCTGGTTGCGCTAATTCCATGCAAGAAACCACTTGCAATATGATTCGATGCACCTTTATCAACCGAATAATCGACGGTAATCGTAGCTGTAGTATTCGCAAAACCAGTAATAGGAAAGCTTATTGCAGAAAGCAAGCTAAATAAAAGTGATGTGGTCAATAATTTCTTTCGAGTAATTGCCATTGATTGCACTACCTCTCGTTTTAGTTAAAAAAAACATCATAAAACATAGATATTGTTATTCAAACATGCAGCCTTATTAACTAAGCTCCATCACTCGCCTCCTCCGGCCCTAATTAATACAGCGCTTACATTTTATCTATCCACTCCATGACGACTGGGCCATGGATCAGATTCTAAGCATTTAGGATTCAACCTGCAAGGCATAATATTCTCACATCATACTAAATTCTAAATTACCGTATTTCAAAGGAAAACTCCCACTTTTATTGAGCTGGGAGTTACTGAACCAATATTAAAATGTGTGATACTTTGCATTCGGATCGAGCCGAGTAAATCCGCGGAGAATAATTCTAAAAATTCCAGCCCCGGTGTTAATCGGCAATAACAGATTTAAAAGTATAGCTTCCGGCATCCAACTCATAGATAGCTTTACTGTCCTTATAAGCGACAAACTTAATCCCATCAATCTCTTGAATCGGATTTCCACCCTCAGTCACATTCAGCCAATGATCCGACGGCAGATAGAGTGTTGCCGTCGTATTGGCCGGAATTGTCACTGCGTATGAGAATGTTTTACCGTTCACTTCCCATTCACTTCGAATCGTTCCCCTTACAGAGTCATACGACCCTCTAACCCATATAATCTGCTTATTAACGTCAATGTGAGGCTGCAAAATAATATGCTTAAATCCAGGTTGTGTCGGATCATTAGCAATCCCGGCCATATACTTATACATCCATTCAGCAATCGCGCCATAAGCATAATGATTAAACGAATTCATCCGCACATCTCCAAACCCGTCTTCCACTGAATAGGAATTCCAGCGTTCCCAAACCGTTGTCGCTCCATTTTTGACCGAATATAACCAAGATGGCATCGCGTCCTGCACTAACAATTTATAGGCCAGCTCCGATTGTCCCGCATCCGACAAAACAGGGGCAATAACATTTACGCCAAGGAATCCTATAGATAATGTATGTTCGGCATAATTAACCCGTGAGCTTCCAGAATGAGCCGCTTTGTATGCCTCGTTGTTTTGAATGTTTTCACCCAGCAAATCGATCATTTGCTGTTTCTGATCATCGTTCTCATAGAACCCCAACTTTAAACACCATAATAAAGAAGCCTGACTATTATCTTCCATTTTAATATTTTCGACACCGACTTGGTTCGGATTTTCATCGTATTCCAGTGTCTTATATCCGCCTGAAGAGAGGACCGTTAGCTTACCATCTGCATCTATATGAATAAAATTTGCGATAAACGCTTGTTTAATTTTTTCATAGAGAGTTTCATATTTCAGTACGTCGGACATTCTCCCTGTTGCTTCAGCCATACTTACCATCAACCTGGCATCGTAAGCATAATAAGCATCGCTCATGAGTTGCCGGTCTGTCCCTTGGAAATTCAACCAGTCCCCGAGGCTTCCTGTACCTCTATAGGTGTCGCCTGAATGATCATAAATCCAATCCATATACCGCTTCATAGCTGCGTAATTTTTTTCAATAATGAACGTATCACCTGTCATCTGCCAAACCGTCCACGGAACGACGATGCCTGCATCAGCCCAACCGCCATTACCAATAAACCCTCTGAAATTAGCATACCTACCACTCGGAGCTGTCGATGTGAATCCACCGTTTCCATAAGTCTCTTGACATTGCACAAACATATCCATCCAATTCTCGAGGAAAGGGGCTGCATCCATATTATATAAAGCGGAGTTGGCAAAAAGCTGCGTATCCCCCGACCAACCCACGCGCTCGTTACGTTGGGGACAATCGGATGGAATCCACAAATAATTGCCACGGTGTGACCACATTATGTTGTAAAAGAGCTGATTGACATCCTGATGCGAGGTTTCAATTCGCCCTGTCTCTGGAAGCGCAGATCTGGTCACCTTACCCGTTACACCATGAATTGTCACGACTTCACCCGCAGAAACCGTGATCTCTACATAACGAAATCCATGATAGGTGAATGCCGGCTGATACGTTTCTACTTTAGAAGCTCCCTTTAACGTATAATAATCCGTTGCTATTGCATTGCGCAGATTAGCCGTATAAATCGAGCCTTTAGGTCCATCTGCCCCTTTGCTTGCATCATTAAGCATTTCCGCATAACGGATCCTTAATTGTGTTCCACCCTGTCCCTCAACCGTAATTCTGGGTATTCCGACCATGTTTTGCCCTAGGTCATAGATGACTGTATCACCTGCTGAGATCGTGATCCGACATTGCTTGACAAGCTTAAGGTCGGAGACGGATCGTGAGGAATCGACTTTGATTTCACCTCGGCCATTCGCGCTAGCTTCATGATTTGCGATATCTCTATATATTGTGATGGATTGCGGGACTTGATCCAAAGCATCGATAATCTGAGCCGTTACCCCATGATAAGCAGTCACGGTTGCATGCGGGAAGGTTGCTCTATAATCGTGCTCCTTGACCTCCTGCCATTGCGCATCATCAAAAGTTGCTTCAGTCCAACCCTCGATTTCCATCGTAGCGTCATATGTCTCGCCATCATAAATATCATCAGCTCTTACCGGGCCGATATCGGTTGCCTTCCAACCGGAATTCGTGTCGGTTACGATAGTGTGGTCAGAGCCATCTTCATACGTAATCAGCAACTTGCAAAACAGCACAAGATCATTTTTTTCATCGTTATAATATAAGGTTTTTTTCTCAGATGGCGGTGCCTTGGAAATGCGCCCATTCCACCAACCATTCCCTATTACGGCCGCCAATACGGCCACGTCGCTATTTAAATAGGATGTAACATCGTACGTCATGTAATTCACATTCTGATCATAATTGGTCCATCCCGGAGGCAGGTGTTCGAAGATGCGGCAGCCCTCATCCTTGACAATCCCAAGTTTCTGCCCATTCAAGTAGGCTACGAATACACCCAACGCCGATATATAGAGTCTGGCTCGTTTAATCTTGCCCTTCAACTTCGTTTCTTTTCTAAACATCGGTGACCCGGGACTTTTCGGTATTTTTCCATTCATCGCGATCCACTTGGCTCCATCCCAACCGGTGATGCCGTCCTTACTCATTAATCCGGTTTCAAAGTGAGCCGTTTCGCCTGATTGAATGAGTTGGCCGTTCTTATCCCAAGCTGCGACGGTCCAATAATAGCAGGTCGAAGGTTGCAAGGTTTCTCCCTTGTAGGTTATTGCAACCGTTTCGCCAGACACGACTTTTCCGCTATTCCATACATCCGCCTTATCTCCTGCTAATTTATCCGGCTCAGTGGCCACAAGAATATGATAAGCAGTCTGCTTTTGCCCACGTTCTTCAGCTTCCATGATCCAACTAAAGCGGGGTGCTTCTGCATCAATGCCTATTGGAATGCTTAAATTTTCAACTCTCAGTTTGGTAATCGTTACACAGATATTCAAATCGTGCCCTCCTCCAAGTGATATAAGGTTAGGGATATGGAAACATAGCAATGGTCCGAATCCCCTGCTTATCGATATTCGGTCCCATAAGCGACCATGGCAACGCGATAAGAAAACTACTAATGAAGAAAAGTCGGCTTTAAGCATCGACGTGCACAATCACACGACGATAACGGGTCAACGCCGGTATTCCGTTATCCGTTACAGCAAGAATAATGTGAATTGTGCCGTTGCGCAGGACGCGGTCAATAGGAACGGTAAACCAAGCATTCTGCTGATCGGCATCCTGAATCGGGAGAGGATCTCCGGAGCGCGCCGATGCGGTAGTGAAAGTTCCTGCTTCGCCATAGTAGAACCAATGATAAGTAAGCGAGTCGCCGTCCGGGTCAAATGAGCCTTCGGCACTTAGATCCACGCGTTCCCCAGGTTTTGCCGACAGCAGGGCCGGGTGACCGAGCTTTGGAACAGGTGGATGATTGGCTTCGGCATACGGTTTGTTGGTCCAATCCATACGTGCTGAAAAATCGTTTTGAAAAGCCGATCGCCATCGCCAAATCGATGCTTTGTTGCTTGTGTGCCAACTGCCATCAACACCAAGAACCTCGTCAGCGGCATCGCACCATAAAGGACGGATTTCCGGTTCAAGAAAGCTTTTATGATAATGAGGAGTATATAACTCGTAACGTCCTCCCCAACTCCCCCAATCCGGATGCTCGGGACTGCCGAGACCGTTGTTGATCAGATACAGGAAAGTGGGTGTATCACCTTCCATAAGATATTTAGTTTGCGGGTATTGAGCGCCAAGTGGCCCCTTGCAACGGATGTGTTCATCCAGCCAGGGATTGTCAACGATACTGGAGTCGGCACCCGTGAAACGGCCATGAAAATGATCGCCGCTGATCCCGCTCCAGGTAGCGAAGTGATACGATCCGCCGGTATGAAAACCCGGACTCGCAATGTAGAACAAATCGGGAAAGGTCTTCCTGATCCATGGAGAGGAATCATCCTGATCAGAGATGGCGTAGACACGGAGTCTGCATACAAATTTTTTCAACTCCTCGGCCGAACGGGTGGACTTGATCTTCCAAAGTGACTGGGCAAGTACGTTAGGACCGCCCCAGACCAGAACCCATAACGGACGCAGGTCGCCGCTGTCGACTGCCTTAATCAGGAGTTCCGAGCCAGAGGAATCCTTATCCGGGCCTACGGCTTCCAAACCATAAAGCGGAAGTCTTTCTGCAATAACTGATAATAAATACTGGCCTTCCGGATAACCAGGTTCATGCTGTTCCAAATTATCGCGTACCTGGCTGTAGGATTCGACAATTTCACGTATCCGCCATACAGCGGTGTTATTTTTCAGATGAATCGAAGTGGTAGCAACAAGGCCCTCCACATCCCAGTGGTTCGCGTAAGTAAGAAAACGGACCAAAGACTGGGCATCATCTGGCTCGTTCTCAATGTCGGTCAGGACAAGGACGCGGGGTTTCACATAGTCTTCGTTATGATTCATGAGTACCTCCATATGATTAAGAATTTTTGGACAAACAACGAACCAAGCGTTGGCGATCATATCCCAGATGATCGATCTTCCTACTCTTCAATGCAACTAAATGAAATAATAATCAGATTGCCGCTTGCCCTTGCGGTCTTTCTGGCGAGCTTTTTCGCTACTCTCCCTACATCTGTCTTCTCACCATTCATAGCTTTTTCCATAACCATCACAGACTCGAAAAAAACATACCTCACTTTGGAGGAAACGATGAGATCTCCTAGGTTCACGTCAATCGACTTTCCCCCAAATCCAGTCCTCCTAACTTCCGAAGCCAAAGGTGGTATTGGACATCCCTTTTTTTGCAGAGCGTTCCGACTTCGTCAGCCAACATGGTGTGCCGTCTGTTCCCGTTTTTTTGCCTTCGCATCCTCCACACCTATCCTCACGGCGGACTAAACACTATGCGTCAGCTATGTACTTCCGCCACCTCGCGGTGCACTGGAGACTTCCACTCCTTAATCGATTGCGCTACCAAGCGCACAAAAAGTTAAGCGGTAAGCGGATCAGCCCGCATACCGCTTAACCTGCGTATCTTAACTTCGTTACTTATTATAAATTCTGTACATAAGGACAGCCGCTTCTGCTCTTGTTGTATTGCCTAAAGGATGGATTGCGCCATTATCACCCTCAATTAGGCCGGCTCTGATCAGTGCAGAAATATCGGCTGCCGCATAGTCCTCTACAAGTGCCTTATCCATGAATCCCGACAGGTCTGTGCCGGCGTTTGCTTGTAGCTTATTAGCTACTCTCAGAGCTCTTGCTGCAATAACCATCATATCCTGTCTAGAGATCTCCTCAGAAGGATTGAACTCGTTATCTCCCTGGCCGTTTACAATACCAAGCGTCTTGGCTGCACCTACAGCGTCATAATAATAGTCGGTTGCTTTTACATCATTGAAGTTGATGTCTGCCTTCGCGGTAAGCTCAAGTGATTTCATCAGAAGCAGGGTAAAGTCTGCTCTTGTTATCTTTGCTCCAGGTGTAAAGGTAGTTTCAGATGTCCCACTAATGATTCCTTTGGATGCCATCACCTCTACCTTATCTTTTGCCCACGCAAAGTCCTTCAAGTCACTAAACGACTTCATTACATATGCTACTGCATACTGGCTGAAGTGAGTTGTTGTAAATACGACCGTGCCTGAAAGCGCATCATATCTTCCGTTTGGCACAGGCACTGCTTGGCCTGCCCCGTTTACATACCACACTACAATATGCTCCAGATTCTTGAATTCTTCTGCTGTTGGCTTGTAAGGTATTGCAACTATTACAGGTGCATTCGGGTTATTATAATTTACTTTCTTTCCGTCTACCGAAACATTAATCTCAACGACAGGTCTGGTTCCAATTTTTTCTTTTACTTCGTCCGACAGCTTTGACTTGTCTGCTTCTCCTATGTTAAGTGCTACTTCGCTGCTTGCTTGAAGTCCTGCATTTGCAAGCATGTTACCTGGAGCTACAACGGTACCCAAAGCTGTTTCTATTGCAAATTTTTGTGTTCCAACGCCTGTTGTTAAAGCAGAAGCAGGCATCTTCAAGTCGTATTGTTTTGCTCCTTCAACCTTGGTCACACCCAGTACAACTACTTTTGTTCCATCAGCATTTGTCTTAGCTTGAGCCATGGCAGCATTCAATGCTGCAGTAACTACTGCCGCATTTGCAGTTCCGTTGGCTTTATCCAATTCAGCCTTTACTTCAAGCTTAACAGCATTTGCAGGTATTACAGGATTTCTCGCTGGTGTTGCCGGTGTGTTGTTGTTGCCGCTGTTGCCGTTGTTGCCGTTGTTACCGTTGTTGCCGTTGTTGCCGTTGTTGCCGTTGTTGCCGTTGTTGCCGTTGTTGCCGTTGTTGCCGTTGTTGCCGTTGTTGCCGTTGTTGTTGCCCTCATAATTGAATGTAGTTTCCCCTGAACCTTCAGGAACCGCACTGCTAATTTTTACTGTATACATTCCGGATGTATTCGGCTTGTAAGAAAATGAGAAGCTACCGTCATTGTCACAATTTTTCTGATCAATAAAATCAATCTGCCTTGAGGGGTTCAGCACCAGTATCGTAACTGCTTTACCTGTTTCTGAAGGTACTGTGCCACTAATGGTTATATTGCCGGTGTTCTGATCTTCTGATATATGAATATCCATGCCAGAAGCAGATACACTCTGTGCGAATACCCCGGCAATCATGAATACGAAAATAAATATTGATAAAAACTTTTTCAAAGGGATCCCCCTTTCATATTTGCAAAGATGATATCACAGGACATAATTTCATCTTTGCATAATTAACCAACCTAAGGAAAAGTTACCGTGTTTGATAAAAGCTCTTGACCTAACAGACTATCCCACATAAACACTTTTACATGCATGCCTTGAATATTTGCAGGAAGCTTGAATGCGCCGCCAAAAGTGTCGCTTTCCTGCGAATCAAAACTTACCGGAAGGAATGAATAGCTTACCATTGCGTCGTCCGATCCGCATAAAGCTATCATCAATATACCTGTTTGTGCAATGCCTGAATTATTGACAGCTTCGGCTTTTACTACTACATCACCTGAAGATGCCAGCTCTGTCAGCGCATTACCATCATAATCTTCAATAGTGATATTATGAATAGTAAACATGTTATCGCCCCAGATTTTACTAAAAACAATGGTTTTACTTACGGTTGTATCATTACCCAAGGCATCTACTGCTTCAACAACTAGACTATTGGGTCCTTCCTTTAATGTAAGGTTCTGAGTGAAGCTTTCACCTGCAGTCTTGCTTACATGATCTAATAATGTTTCTCCATTCAGTTTTACTGTAAGAAAATAATCCTTATCGATTCTTCCCGATAACGTATATACCCCATCATCACTCTGAGTGACAGTATCCGGCAATTCAGAACTAAACACGATTACTGGAGGTATTTTGTTGTATGTGACTTTTAAAGTCTTAGTGATTTTAGTCCCGAATGTGTCATCCGTCGTAACTTCAATGGTGTTAAGCCCCTCACTCAGACTGATATCCTTGCTGAATCTTACACCGGCTGCTACATCAGTAGGCTGTGCCTCAAGGTTTGTTCCGTTGATCTTTACGGTCAGTTTCGCATTATAGTCTACCTGGCCGCTTAGCGTATAGTATCTGCCATTTACGGTTTCAATTGCAGGGTTGTCGATTGACAACCGGTTATATTGTGTAAGGCCTACATTCGAGAAGTAACCATAGCCGAACCGATCAATGGGAGCTGTATCTTTTTCCCCATCCACTGCAAATCCTATATAAGCACTATTGTTCAGGTCAATGGTTACAGATTCTCTTAGTGCCCAATTCACACCATCGGGAGATGAATAGGAACTAATCTGATTGCCCTGCCTTACTAACTTCAACCAGTATGGCTGCGCAGCATATAACCAGTCTTTGGTTACTGTTGATCCCGCTTTATTCGCTCTACTCTTAAGGGAAACTGAGAAGTAGGTCTTCTCGGGATCGATATCCGGCGGCATATAATTCAAGTATGCCACTGCCATTGGGGAGTCTGGCGAGAGATCCTTTCGGATCATAATTCCAGATACAATTCCCTGATCTTCTCGGCTGATATTATCTACTTTCATTACCATTTCGCCGTCGCCTTCAAGCTTTTGGTAGGTATATTGGAAAGAATCCGAGTTTCCTCCAACGAGGCCAGAACCTTTTATCGTATAAACCCCGTTCTCATAATGTGCAGCCCCAGGGATTCCCGGGCTTCCAATATCCAGTGAAGTCCATGGTGTCGTATTCATGTTGTTCGAACCATTTACATGGATAACCAGTGTGGTTGACTGAGTAGACCATCCTTCACTGTCAATTGCCGTAACTGTAAGGTAATGGATTCCCTCGGAAGCATTATTCCAGTTAAAGGAGTATGGAGCTGTGCTAGTTTCACCAAGCTTGGTTTCGCTATCATAAAACTCCAATTTGGCTATGGTTTTACCGTTTTTCCCGGCAGCATTTGCCGTAATTGAAATGGTTTGTTCGGTCGTGTAGAGCCCATTAAAAACAGGGCTGGTAACGGTGAGATCCGGATTGGATGGTTGTCCGGCATTAGCTACAATTTCATTTAAGTATACTTCAACGTTTGTATAACCTTCGCTGCTAAGGCTTACGATTTTACCATCTGCTGCATTATTCGGGTTTAGTCCATTCGCTGTTTCCCATGCATCCGGCATACCATCATGATCGTTATCTACAAGAGCAGTTGCGGAATTCAAAACCGGGAATCCGGCAGCTTCTGACCTTGTATTCAGAATTCTTCCTGTACCGTTTCGCACATCATTTACGATACGGGTATCCGATCTGTCACGTTTTGGCAATGTAGCGCCTGCACCTGCCAGGATCTGATTATAGGCGTCTTGTGCCGTATTAATCGTAAGTGTGTTGCCAAAATCGAATGGTGTCGTCATACGTTGATAATAGTCCTTACTGCTTGGCAACGGTCCATCCGGAACGCTGGTGGGCTGAAAGCCATATGTCCAGTTGTCCTCTGTAGCCCTTTGTGACCCATCTACAATATTACCGTCAAGATAGATACTCATACCGACATCTACATCATTAATCTTCATCGTCGACGGGGCTATGAGCCTTTCTCTAACGTTTTCACGAGTAGACGGGCCCGGTTTAAAGTAGTTGTTTATAAAGTTTAATTGATAGTCTCCTTGTCCACCGTATGCGGAATTGTAACCCCAGTTGTAGACCAAATTATTATCGAAATCCACTTTGAGTGTTTCACCGGTATAAGACATAAACCTTGGATTTCTGCTTGTATTATGAGCAATCAGATTATGAGTGTAGGTCTCGTTGTACCCGCCAAAGATTCCCCCAAAGCCATGACGTCCTTTTTGATGCCCTGACATGGCCATACTCTCATAGATCATATTCCACGAAATGGTCGTATCCCTGATTTGGTAGACGGAAAATACTTCATCCACGGCCCAGCTTATCGTACAATGGTCAATCACGACATTATGCTGAGACGGATTCCTCGAGCTGTCAAATGCATCAGGCTCATTGCCGTTTTGCATGTAGCCTGTTCTGAATCTCAAATATCGAATGATAATATTGCTGCCGTCAATACTTGTTTGGTCCCCGATGATAGCTATACCATCTCCTGGAGCAGTCTGACCGGCTATAGTAAGGTTGGATCCTTTAATTGAGAGTTTGTTTTTAAGCACGATGTTACCGGATACTCGGAACACAATGATTTTATTACTCAGATTAACCCCATATCTCAATGTACCTGGCACATTGTCGTCTGCAAGTGATGTAACTTCATATACTTCACCACCGCGCCCGCCGGTCGTATACATACCTCCGCCTTCCGCACCCGGGAAAGCAAGAGCAAGGTCTGCAGCCTTGACACTCGGTGTCTCTGCAAGCAGCAGAGACACCGATAGAATTAGGCAGAGCATTACTGAAAGTACTTTTCTCATCGTTCGACCTCCTTACTTAAATTCAGTTTCAGTTTCCAATGGCTTCATGCCTTTTAGAGAATCCCAGATGAATACCTTCACCTTGTATCCGGTAATATCTGAAGGCAGTTTAAAGCCTGCATACAGCTGTTTTGTCTTTCCTACTGCAAGAGAATCGGATGCTGCAGAATATAATTTCACCTGATTATGACTATCATAAAGAACGACGATCAATTGAACATTTCTTGACACGGAGTCTTTATTGGTCACCTCTACGCTTGCTGCCAGGCTATTTGAAGCCTCCAGACGACTGAGAGTGTTGCCGCTCAGATCCTTGAATGCCACATTACCTATTGCAAGAGGAGAATACCATACATTGTAGTTTGCAATCGACTCATTCCCTGCTTTATCCTTTACGAGCAATTGGACGGTATTGTACCCTTCGATAAAGGTAACCTGCTGTTCAAATGCTGCGTCTTTCACAGTAAACAATGAATCCAACACCTGTCCATTCAGCTTTACGGTAATGTAGGCATCCTCGTTAATGGAGCCACCAAAGTTGAAAGCAGTGTCAGCTACCTTGGCTGCAGGCACGGAAGTCATTGAAATCACCGGATTCACTGTATCGTAATCTACTGTGAACATTTTGTAACCCGACATACCGTTACTTCTTGTATAGTTGATTTCAAAAGTGTTCATACCTTCAGCCAGGCTTATCTGTTGATTAAACGTCGAGTCTGCATCAATAGATTCGCTTTCCGTAATTGTATTGCCATTATGCTTGATCGAGACATTTGTCAGGTATTCAATGAATGTTAGCGACAAATCAAAGTCAGGCACATTCACCCATTGCTGCACTGGGTCCATCTCGTATACTTTTGGCAGCGCTTCGATGAGTGCAAAGTAATTAATAACGCCGTTTGTTTGACCGTTTGCCCCCAATTGCACCTTTGAACCTGCAGCAAAAAACTTTCTATAGATGCTGAAAGGCAAAGAATTACCGCTCACATCACTCGAAGAGATCATGTCATCAGTTTTTTCCCATGAAGCAGCCCATTGAGGAATTTGTATCAATCTGGAATCAAAGCCTACGTAAACAAAAGCGTCTTCCTTAAGCTTGAAGGCAGCAGCTTTATTTCCGCCAAAGCTCTTGGAGTTTCCTGCCGTTACAAGGTGTTCCATCACAGAATACTTTTCCGGGAAGCTGCCAAAATTAAATTGACCCGTTGTCCTGTCTCCGTATATAATTCCGCCTAACTTTGGACCAGTGGGAACTACAGACCAACTAGCTTTATTCACCGTATCATAGACCAATAGATCAGATATAACACTTTCACTCGGCACACTAATTGCTGCCGGACTTGCGACGGGAGATGCAGTTACAGTACTTGAATCAGAAGTCTGACCGGCAACACCCGTTGCGCTGACTTTATAGCTATAGCCAATTCCATTATTCAATCCTGTAATTGTATAGCTGTTGCCCGTAAGATTCGTTGCGATGATTTGTCCAGTGCTTGTCTTCACTGTGTAGTAATTCGCACCTGCCACAGGCAACCAGTATACGGTAATATATTGGTCGCCATACTCCAGCAGAGGTGTCATCGGCGCTGCTGGGAGCGCTTTTGGTGTTACGCTCACCTCAGACGAGTTCGGCCCTTCGCCGGAATTGTTTGACGCACTAACAACAAAATAGTAGGTCTTATCATTCGTTAAACCCGAATAGTTGTAATTTGTAGCATTAATATTATCAGCACCTAAAATATAAGGTCCGCCGCTTGTTTCACTGATTTTCACATTGTAACTGGTAGCACCTGCAACTGACTCCCAGGTAAGAGTCGCCTTTTGCGGTCCAATTGCACCCGATAGTCCCGCAGGCGCAGATTGCGGAGGAAGCATCGGAACCGCACTTACCTCAGCAGAGCTAACTCCCGAACCCAGAATGTTGGCTGCATATACCTTATAATAATAAGTAGTACCGTTGGTCAGCCCAGTGTCGGTATACGATGTCCCATACACATTATCCGCCACTGTTATATATCCGGTACCTGCTGATACGCTCCTCGCAACCTGATAATACACAGCATTTGCAACCGTCGGCCAGGAAATATCTACACGCTGGTCTCTTGCTATACGAGTTACTGCTGGCGCACCGGGGACATCATATTTTATGGCTACTTGAGCACTATTAGGTCCTTCTCCATCCACAGTTACTGCACTAACAACATAGTAATACGTACTTCCGATCGTGATACCGGTATCCGAATAAACAGTATCATATACATTGGAAGCAACTGTCATATAACCTGACCCGGAGGTATTGCTTCTTTTAAGATTGTAATATACAGCTTCTGTGATGCTGTTCCAAGATAGATCGACCGATCCGTTCATCATAGTTCCGGAAAGACCACTTACTAAAGCAGGTTGAGGAGTAGCACTGACCACAGAAGAATTCGAACTTTCCCCATTAGCATTTGAAGCACTTACAACAAAATTATAGGTTGTTCCATTGGCAAGCCCGGTTGCTGTAAAGCTTGTACCGATAATATTTGTTTGCAGTGTGGTATAAGCACCTCCTGATGTCATGTTCATTTTTACACTGTAGGAGGTTGCTTTTGGATTTACCGTCCAGTTAAGGGTCACCTTCGCGTTTCCGGCTACGGCAGCCAATCCTGTCGGTGCAGCAGGAGGAGTCGCCGCAGGTGTAGCTGTTACCTGTTCCGAATTTCCACTCGTTCTTGTAATTTGCGTGGATCCTTCTTTATAGTCCAGGTTCGCAGCTACTACAAAATAATAAGGCGTATTATTCGTTAAACCACTCCATGTATAACTGTTCCCCGTGATACTGTCCATCACCTCGGTATATGGCCCGCCTGAAGTCGTACTCATCATGACTTTATACGATGCCGCTCCGCCCACTTCATCCCAGTCCAGCTTGACCTCACCATCTTCTTTTGTCGCTCTCACTCTGGAAGGAGCCTCGTTAATGGTGACATGATCGATGGTAGCTGTCTTAGCCTCAGCCACTGCAAGCCCCAGAAGCGTTTGCGCAGTTGCATCGGCTGGCAGGGCGCCGGTAGTAGATTTATTCGTCCAGTTTTTTCCGCCGTCAAAGGAAATAAACGTTTTATATTTCACCGAGCCGCTCTCAGCTCTTCTTACTGCTTTAAAAAGTATTGATTCATTAAAAGGTGTGGTTGAGCTGCTAATACTTTCCACTCCTGCCCCGCCGCCTGAAGCTGTCGCATTGAGTGTAGTCCTGCTTGTGGTTCTTCCGCCTGAGTAGGCAATTGTAGAAGTCGGGCCATTATACAACAGTGCGGCCATATAGGTTCCAGGATCCGTATTCTGCCGGATCATAGGTCCTACCCTAACTTGACTGCTATATGCGCTTAAGGCTGTTATTCTTGCCGTAATGGATACCTCTTGATTAATGTCTGGCGGGTTCACTGTTTTATACAAATAAAATATGGATTCATACGATTGCTTATCATTCGTCCCTAATCCGGATCCTGTTATTGTAAATGTTCCCGTATTAGAATCATAACTCGTTACACCTGAAGCTCCAGTACCGATATGAATATTTGCCGCATTCCATCCGGCAGGCAGCGTCGGATCAATTGCGGGGAGTACAACCGGTGTTACGCTTATCTGCAACGAGTCAGGACCATCACCGGAGCTGTTTGACCCGCTGACAACGAAATAGTAGGGTTGATCATTAGTTAAGCCAGAAACAGTGTAGGAGGTTGCGTTGATATTGGTAGCGACTGTCGTGAAAGGTCCTCCACTCGTTGCACTCATCTTTAATGTATAGTAGTCAGCACCAGAAACAGGCTGCCAGGTAAGCGTCGCTTTTTGAGAATCAGCTGATCCGGAAAGTCCAGCAGGCGCTGCTTGTGGAATAGAAGACGGTACTGCGCTTACCTCGGAAGAGCTCGTTCCCGTGCCCTGGCTGTTTACTGCGTATACCTTATAATAGTATGTAGTGCCATTGGTAAGCCCCGTGTCGGAGTAAGTTGTCTCATTCACATGGCCTGCAACCGTCGTATATCCTGTACCGGCCGTTGTGCTCTTATCAACCCTGTAATACAGTGCACCTGCAATCGGCGGCCAGGATAGATTGACACCTTGGCTTTTGGCTACCGCTGTTACTATTGGCGCATCAGGTACGGTATCAGGCTGAGGAGCAGCATTGACCTCTATTGAATTCGCGCCTTCCCCAAGAGCATTTGTAGCGCTTACAACAAAATAATAGGTTGTTCCATTGGTCAGACCGGTTTTCGTAAAGCTTGATGCCGTAATATTAGATTGCAGCGTGGTATAGGGTCCGTTTGCATTGGCGCCCATCTTGACGGTGTAGGAGGTTGCACGTGAATCGGGCGTCCAGCTTAAGTCGACTTTCCCGTTTGAGGCTACGGCTGTCAAGCCTGTTGGTGCAGCAGGAAGCATTGTCATCGGTGTTACTGTTACCTGTTGCGAATTTTCACTTGTTCCCGTAATCGTCTTGGAATTGCTGACTTCGTAATAATTCAAGTTTGCAGCTACCACAAAATAATAGCTAGTATTATTTGTTAGACCGGTCACTGTATAACTGGATCCAGTTATACCGTCCTGAACCGTGGTATAAGGGCCGCCTGAAGTCGTGCTCATCATGACTTTGTACGAATTCGCTCCGCCGACTTCATCCCAAGCGAGATTTACCTCGGTATCTCCTGCAGTTGCCCTCACCCTTGAGGGTGTATTATTAATGGTTACATGATCAACTGTAACAGATGCATTGGTACCTACAGCAAATCCGACAAGCATAGGCACACTAGTGTCTGTCGTCGCTGCGGCTTTTACACTACCTGGCGCAGTCCAGTTTTTCCCCCCATCTACAGAAAACCATGCCCGGTATCGATTACTTGAATCTTTAACTACTTTCATTAGATATGAATCCCCAAACGGCGTACTTGAAACGCTTATACCCGTCCCTGAGGTTCCCGCACCAGCACTATTTGCATTCGCAGTGACGTTCCAATATCTGGAGAAATATCTCGTAGCAGAGCCCGTTGAATACGCTGCGCCTAGTTGAGAATCAACGTCAGTATTTGCCCGAATCATAGGACCTACCCGAGTGTTAGCCGTATAGCCATTTACTGACGTAACCCTAGCCGTAACAGATATTTCTTTACCTGATGCAGGTAAAGCAGTGTAAACATAGTATAAAGAATCTGACGTATTGTTATCCAATCCCGTTCCGGAGCCTGTTATCGTATATGTCCCGGAGGCAGGATCATAGCTTGATGCACCTCCAGACCCGCCAATGTTTATTCCAGCCCATCCGGCAGGCAGCGACGCAGCGTTTACATTATTGATTAAATGAACAAAAGGCAGTTGGATGGGTATAATATTGAGCAGCATACACAACAGCACAGCCATTGAAATCGTTTTCATTAGTTGTTTCTTTTTCAATGTAAATTGCACCTCCTTGATATTTAATAGCCTCGGCATTCGCCGAGGCATATTGGACAAAGATTTCTGCCAGCACATCGATGCATGGTACGTGAACCTGAAATGTAAAATTGGAAATTCGGTCTATGATTGCGTTTCAGAAACTTAATATATATCATTCTAACTATTATCAAAAATGAATTAATTATTTATTTTTACAAGAAAATACCTTTTAAATTTTGCCGCATTTATTTAACTGAGATGACACCAAGTTTTTTACCTAGCCACATGTATAATGGATTCTTGATAGGAATAACCTCCCTTCTTTTTAAGAAATCTATTGTCGGCTGGCATGAAATAAAGCGATTTTAGAGAACATGTCCTCCAAAGTAAACCGTGGATCACAGTAATGATAAACGCGAATCATACGATCGGTTTGAACATGCACATAGTGCATGTCTTCCGTGAACCGCGGAGCCGGTCTTTCTTCATAAGCATAATCGTGATGATCCAGTAGCAGGCTCACGGCCGGTGAATCGCCGAGGGACCACATTTCTCCCTTGGGGAAACGGGGATTGCCGGCATGGAAGTTATTGCATTCAATCATCTGGTCAAACAAGTATTTCCCGATCTCTCCGTAAGGGCGGACTTTCAATGCAAGCTCAGCAAGACTAACACGAATCGTCGTATAAACCGTGCGTGGAACCTGCCACAATGGGATTGGGGAAGCCATCACCACATTGGCCGCGTGAATATCATTGCTCAGATTGAACTCCGCTCCCCCTTCTGGATATTTGTTGCCTCCGATCCACACCGCTGTGAGTTTGTCGGCAATACGAGGTTCCTTGAGGTAAGCACTGGCCAAATCGGTAATCGTTCCAAGGAAAATGACGTACAGAGGCGATGGATCATCCGACATGGCTTCCCGTATGATGAGTTCGGCTCCCTCTGATGGTACGGGTGTTTTCTCGTCGGGCATTGCCTTTTCGGCCCCTTTGTAGAGGCTGACATCCTCTTCCGTGAATCCCAATAAGGAAAGGACGTGTTGGCATTCCTCATAACTCTCCATCATCGAAGTTTGCGTACGCTTGGTTCCGAAATGGGCGGCAATGATGCCCTTAATATTAAATCTTGGAGTGAGAAGCGCGTGTACTATGGCGAATTGGTCATCCGCTTCATTCTTGGCATCGGTATTTACGATGAGTCGTATTTTTTTTTGCCAGGGTACATCATAGGGTAAAAAGCTTGTCATTTTATTCATTTCATTTCTCTCTCCTAGCGAGTGAATGTGTATTACAGATGATAGGGTAGAGGACCCTCCTCACTAAGAACATTCAAAGTTTCAGGGGGTCCTGTCCTTTTTCACCACTTTAGTAACCGTAATGGTTATTTACTTTTTATTCTTCAGATAAGAAGCCTTGTATTCCCCTATCAATTTCTCGCCACCTGCTTTTTTCCATTTGTCGATTTCCTGCTGCCAGCCGGCATCATCGATTTTGCCCATAATATATTTCGTTTCCGCATCCATCATCATTTGCTCCAGTTCACGGCCTTTCTCGGCGTAAGTTTGGGAACTCAGAGTAAGCGCCGGGTTGGGAACGATATAATTCACGCCATCCGCTTCCAGCTTGGCAGCTTTCTCTCCGATCGGGACGTCCTTCAGCTGTTTCACCATACTAATGGTTTCGATGTAAGGGATGTTGTTGCGGTACGGTGCCACTTCACGCGAGAACGCAGCAGAGTCGGTGAACTCCGTCTTACCGTCAGCCGTATTAGCGAAATGCTTACCTTCGATACCGCGCGTCAGCAGCGTGGCCATTTCCGGCTCCATCATTTTATCGAGGAAGCCGAGCACCTTCTTCGCCTCTGCTTCTGTCTTCACTGATGATTTAGGAATAACAAGGTAGCCGAAGTTTCCAGGTTCAGCAGCGATGCGGATACCTTTTGGACCTTCAAATGGAGCGATATCGATGACCGCATTCGGAACGTTCTTGGTCGTGCGTTCCAATTGGCTCTTGCCGTTTCCATAGACACCGAAGCGCATCCCGTTGCGGCCCGTATCCATCATCTTCTCCGTTTCCGAGTAATCGAGAACCGCAAAATCCTGATTCAACAACTTCTCGGAATATAGCTTTCGGAACATCTTCATCGTGTCAAAAAATTCCGGAGTCATATATTCGGGCGTAAAATTACCGTCCTTGTCAACGCCCCACTTGTTGACACCGCCCATCATGGTTGCGAATCGACTCAATACCGAGGCATCACCATCGTTGTATCCTTTGTAAAGCATAAAGCCGTAAGTATCGTTCTTCCCATTTTTATCCGGATCGCTCAATGTCATCGCCTTGATCACGTTATACCACTCATCGAGCGTCTTCGGATAAGAAAGCTTTAGATCGTCAAGCCAATCTTTGCGGTAGACAGCCGCTCCCCGTCCCATGCTGCGGAACTCCGGAACGCCGTAAACCTTGCCATCGACTCCGATGTTATCGTAGTATTGCTTGTTCGCAGCGTTTAAATTTTTGTAATCCTTTAGGTACGGTCCGATTTCCCAAAACATCCCAGATTGGATAGCGTTCGTTACTGTCGGGCTAGTAGTGACCCTAAGCAGCTTCGGCATGTCGTTGGAGGCGAGCATCACATTGATTTTGTCGTTATACGCAGCAGACGGAATCCATTGGAAGTCGAGTTTCGTGTTTGTAAACTTCTCCATTGCCTGCTCGACGGGGTTGCCTTTGGCAGGAATGTCGCCCACCTGTTGGATGGCGATACTCAACTCGAGCGGCGTTGACGCCGTCACAGCAGGCGTGTTGGCTGCTGAGCTGCTACCGGACGGATTGGGGCTGGATGACTTGTCCGCTCCGTTCGTACACGCTGCTAATAGCATCGTGCCAGCGAACGCAGAACAGACGAATGCAAGCTTCAAATTTCTTTTCATAAATACAAGAACCTCCCTATAAAGAATTATTTTATATATCAAGCTGGTCGTTATCCTTTGACCGAACCCAGCATGACGCCTTTGACAAAATGCTTCTGCAAAAAAGGATATACAAACATGATCGGAAATGTAGCAAAAACAATGACAGCCATTTTGATCGTTAGCGGCTGTATGAGTATCTCATCTGTGCTCGTGTCTCCGACCCGACTGTTAGCATTGATGACGATTTCGCGCAGAAGTACCTGAACTGGCCATTTGGTATTATTATTGATATACATGATTGCGCTGAAAAAATTGTTCCAATGAGTGACCGCATAGAACAGTCCGAAGGTCGCGATCGCAGGCAATGAAAGCGGAATCACGATACGCACTAAAATACCGAGATCGTTGCAGCCGTCGATCCTAGCCGAATCCTCCAGCCCGTCAGGGATTTGCTGAAAAAAGTTTTTAAGCACGATTAGATTAAAAGCACTAATGGCCGTCGGAATCATAAGCGACCAAAGTGTGTCGATCATGTGCAACGACTTGACTACATAGAATGTCGGAATCAGTCCCCCGTTGAACAGCATCGTGATCAATACAGCTAACAGCATTACTCTGCGTCCTTTCAAGTGAGAACGAGAAAGCGGATACGCCAGTAGCGATGTAAAGACCAGATTGATGAGTGTTCCAAGCACCGTGAGATAAATGGACACACCCAAACTGCGAATCAACGTATTCGTTGAAAAAATATAACTGTAAGCTGAAAGAGATAACTTTTTCGGAAACAATATAAACCCGCCCTGGGCGACAATTTCCGGTGCCGTAAAAGAAACAGCCACGATATAGACGAACGGAAGGACACAAACCAGCGCAATAAGCCCAAGGAAGATATAATTGACCGCATTAAAAATTTTATTACCCCACGATTTGTCGTAGTTCACGATTCCACTCCTCTCTGACGACATCAATATACACCTTCTTCTCCAAATCGCTTAGCTAACCAGTTTGCTCCGAGTACCAGTACAAGTCCAACAAACGATTTAAAAAGTCCAACCGCCGCGCTGTAGCTGAATTGCCCTTGCTGCAGTCCTTTCATGTAAACGAACGTGTCGAACACTTCCCCGACATCGCGGTTCGTTGGAGCAAGCATTAGAAAAATTTGTTCGAATCCTGTATCCAAGAAATCGCCAAGGCGAAGAATAAGCAGAATAATGATTGTGCTGCGGATAGCAGGCAAGGTGATATGCCACATTTGACGCCATCGGCCTGCTCCATCCATACGTGCCGCTTCATAGAGCTGGATGTCGACCCCTGTGAGTGCTGCAAGAAAAATGATTGTCCCCCAACCGGCTTCTTTCCAAATAGATTGAATGACGATCATTGGACGAAACCAGTCTGACTCAAGAAGAAATGGAATTTTATGTCCGGTGATTGAGAAGAGCAGTTCATTTACCGCCCCGCCTTCGGTCGTGAACATAATGTAGGAAATACCTACGACAACGACCCATGAAACGAAATGCGGAATGTAAATGAAAGTTTGCACAACTCGTTTGAAGCGTTCCCTTCGCACCTCGTTCAGCATCAAGGCAAGAATGATCGGCAACGGGAAAAAAAAGATCAGGTTATAAACCGCCAAAATAAACGTATTGCGAAAAAGTACCCAAAACTGCTCTTCGCTGAAAAGGCGCTCGAAATGTTTGAAACCAACCCAAGGACTTTGCGAGAAACCTAGATGCGGCTTGAAATCTTGAAAAGCCATAATGATGCCGTACATTGGGATATATTTGAAAATAAGAAAATAAACAAGGCCCGGCAGAGCCATTATGTACAGCCAGCGATCTTTCAGCAGAGCCTTTGCCCAACTCGGCTTTCTACGAGTGATTTTTTTAGTGCCCATATCAACGCTCAAATTAACCACGCCGACTTCAGCCTCCTTTCTATTATGTGTTTGCATAGCGTAGTCTTCATCCTCCTTATCGAGCAAGTCTCGTCTTCGATGCATATCTCTATTGTCGTTGGGGACAGAAGAACATGCTATAGACCGGATGCAACTACATGCTTTAAGAACCGATGGCTACTTATATACTGCGACAGTTTACGCAATTAGCTACCCGTACAAAACCTGTATATACCTTCTGCAACCTCGGCCTGTGCTTGGTTTGGGACTTGACCCTAAAGAAATAGCGCCCATATTGGGCGCTCCGCAAAAAAAGGGAAAGCTCAGTTTGAACCTTCCCGTTTCTATCAATGTTTCCGGTTTATATTTCCGTTTTGCTCACGATATTGCCCCGGTGTCATACCAACCACTTTGCGGAAAATACGGATAAACGCCGTCGTATTCGAATAATTAAGCTTTTCGGAAATATCCGATATTTTCATCGTCGTGTTCTTTAGCCATTCCTTAGCCAGCTTTATCCTGAATTCAATTAAATAATCACTGAAGGACATTCCGGTTTCCTTCTTGAACACGCGGCCCAAGTAGACAGGGTGAAAATTCAACTCCGCGGCGCATCCCTCCAGCGTGATATCACGGTTGTATTTTTCCTCAATCAGCTTCACGACCTTATTGGCGATACTTTCATATTGTATTTCATCTAACTGTGTCAAATATTCACCTATCGGAGCAAGCAACTCGTTTTTAAACCACTCGGAGGTGTCTTCCATAGTATTCAGTTTCATCAGTTCCGAATAAGAAGCGTTCTCACCGAGCACTTGCTGCACTGATCCTCCTTTTTCATGTACAAGCTGATAAAGGCGCGAAACAAGCTGCATCATGAATAAGGGATAATCGTTCACAGCGACATTTCGTTCTGTTAGTACAGACATATAGGATTCCAGCCACGACTCCGCTTTATCCGGTCCACTTAGCTTCAGGGCTTGTACCAGTTGCTCTTCCGTCCACTTGAGCTGACTATAGGTTGCGGTAGCCGTTTCGCCTAACTCGGCATGCATATCATCGTAATGAAGAATGATGCCGTGTCCCAGGTAGATCCGGCTTTTCAAGGCTTCCAGACTTTCATTGTAAGCACGGACTGCATCGGTCGTACGCGTGAAAGATCGACTAATTCCGATACTGACACTCACTTCCAGATACTGATGCACCTTCGATTTCAGCAACTCCGCCATGGCGAAGTAGTACTGCTTGAGTTCACCTTCATCCGTCAAATCGCTCTTGATAATTGTTACTTGATACTGGTTGAGGAGAACAGGACTAAACCTGGTATCAGCTGGAATCAGTTCGGAGGCCATATTATGGATGGCAAACAGCAGCAAATCACGATCGTGACTCCGGTAACGAGTATCCTGCAGCGTATCGATTTGGAGCGTCAAAACCGCAAGGGATCCCCATTCCGTAGGAAATCCGCATATCATGCTACGGTGAGCAAAATCGCTTTCGGTTAGCTGGCCGGCAAACAGCTTAAGGATTAGAAATTCCTTTAGTTGAGCAAATTGATCTTGTACTTGCTGATTCAACTGCTGTCCCTTGCTGAACAGCGAGCGAAAACGTTCTTCAAGTGAGCTGAACTCATCCTTGCCGCTACCGATTGTAGCTACGTTTGCCGAAACGGCCATCGTCAACTCATTCAGCCTTTTAATCGGAGAATACATTCGTCTGCTGATGATCCAAGCTAACACTCCTACGATCAGTAAGATGACAACGTGCGCAATAAGCGTACCGATGGCGATTTTTCGGGTTTGACTTCTCATCTCCTGCGCTGATAAAGCATATACGTAGGTCCAGCCGTTATAGTCCGTATGCCGATAAGAAAACAGCGTCGCTTTGTTCCCGACCGAGCCATACAAAAAACCAATCGATTCGCCGTTTTGCTGAATCTTATCCAGTATGCGTGCATTCGTCGGATTATACTTCGCAGTTTCTTCTTTGTTCGGTTCCAGAAATTCGTTGCCATACCTGTCTAAAACATACATATGTCCGAGCTCTTCTGTTTTTTGCAAAAGAATATTTTGAAACTGAGACTTAGGCAATCCAAAGATCAAAAATCCTCTTGGTTGTTGAGTCAACGGCATGATGGGAAGCTTTTGCACCAGCCGCACAGTTTCATCGGCCACACCATTACCTGTCGCGATTAAGGAGCCGGTATCCCAAAACATATTACTGGGCTGCTTCTCATAGATGGACAACTGCTCGCGGATCGGGTGCCTGCTTAAAGGGACGACGGATGTTAAACTCATTACCCAATCATGCTCAATATCAATCAAGTATCCTTCCGATATATTCGAAAGCGCTTGCACTCCATACAAACCTTTAGATAAGTCTTGAACCTGGGCTAAATTTGTCACGTCCAGAACCTCGCGCAACGATAGTGTGACCGTTGAGGAAGTGGAGAACTGGATGGACATCAATTCGAGAGATTTCATCATCTGTTCGATTCTATTTTGAGTTTGCGCAAGCAACTGCGATTGACTTTCCTTCGTCTTCTGCTCCGCATCGTTTGTCGCAACAATATAAGAATAGGTGCCTAACGCAAGCACAGGAAGCGCTCCGATCAGCAAACTGAAAATCAGAAGCAGCTTCATGTACTTCGGTATCCCTCTTCCTTTCCAAAACGATGCAAGCATGGCAGATCCTCCCCTTATCCTTTACGGTTTGCATTTTCGTCATGCCTCACGGCAATTTCTTTCCAATGCCCCAGGCATAGCCTGGGGCATCATGTTTTCAAAACTATTAAAACACCAATTGATTTTTCCCGCTGTCGCCAACTGTTCCTTCAGGCACCGATTTCAATCTCTCCATCTCGACACCGGCTAGTATAAACGGAGCCTGGCCAATGAATTGATCACTAACGACAGTCTCATTGATATAGTAGGTATACGACCCGTCCCGGTAAGGCCGGTTGCCCAACCCGGCTCCTTTGCAAATTTGATGCAAATGTACGCCGGCCGCATCCTGAGTTACCAAGTGCTCCAACAGCCCTTCAAAACCTTTTACCGCAAGCTTGCGGTAATAGCGTGGCAAATAGCCAAGTCTTACCCCTTTGGCAATCGCATATACGAACATGCAGGAACCGGAAGCTTCCAAATAGTTGCCTTCCCGCTTTTCTTGGTCGAGTACTTGATACCAGAGTCCACTCTCCGAATCCTGTACTTTTTCCAAAGCTGCCACCATACGCAAAAAGATTCCAGCGATGGTTCCTCGCTTCACATGATTACGAGGGAAATGCTCCAACGAGTCAACGATCGCCATCGCGTACCATCCCATTGCGCGACTCCAGAAATGAAAAGATGTCCCTGTGGCTGGATTACACCATTCCTCCGCCTTGCTTTCGTCCCAACCATGATACAGCAACCCTGTTTTCGGATCCCTTGTACGCTGTTCCACTGTCAAGAGCTGATGAGCTACTTCGTCAAACAGTTCCGGCTTGTTGAAGGTATTCGCATATTCAGC
This sequence comes from Paenibacillus sp. P36, assembly GCF_045866505.1. Classification (NCBI taxonomy): domain Bacteria; kingdom Bacillati; phylum Bacillota; class Bacilli; order Caryophanales; family Paenibacillaceae; genus Paenibacillus; species Paenibacillus sp. P36. The sequence goes on along the minus strand of NZ_AP038372.1, from coordinate 1,072,993 downwards.
CAGAAACGGAGAGGACATATATAACCCATCCAACCACATTTGGAACGGGTATATTTTTTTATGCCAGAAACCGCCGTCCGTAGTGCGCGGATGACTTTTCAATTGGTCTACCAGCAATTGCGCAGACTTGGCATAACGTTCCTCACCTGTCTTTTTGAATAGAGGAAGCAGTACTTTTCCTTCATTAATCTGATCCAAATTATATTCATCAAGATCGTAAGTTCGAATGGAGCCGTCAGATTCGATGAACAATTCCAAATGTTTTTTGACATAGTCATAATATTTAGAATCCTGTGTGATTTCCCAAACCCGCAGTAAAGATAATAGCATCATTCCCGGCACATAAGCCCATTGATCCTTTATTTCCGGATGATAGCCCTTCGAATCGGATTCCGACATGATGGTTTCAACCATAGGTAAAAGCCATTCTTGATTGCTCATTATTATAACCTCCAGAATCATTTTGTAAAACTAGGTTTCTCTTAAAACTTTGAAGATTGAAAGAGCGCAACTCAACTGAGTTTACGCTCTGTTATTTCATCATGATTGAATTATCGTCTCTACCGACCGAACTTTCTATGAAATTGAGCCAGCTTGGCATAAAAGTCTTCCATAATAAAGCGAGGATCAACCGTTTCATATACCCGTATCGGACGATTTTTCCCGTTGTGGATATACTTCATCTGTTGGTCAAATTCTGGAGCAGGCTTCCAAGACCACCGGCCGCAATCAGGAAAAAGAATGACTCCAACCGCAGGAGAATCGCCAAGAATTCGGTATTCGGTCGGTCTATTTATATTCGCATTATTGAACTCGATCAAGTTCTCAACAAGGTACTTACCAATTTCCCCATGAGGATGTACCCTTTCCACCAACTCTGCGAAACTAACCGGCATTTGCCGATAGGCAGAGCGAGGAATTTGCCACAATTCGAGTTTCGACTTAAATACGACGTTAGCTGAATGGATATCGTTGGACAAATTATATTCCGAACCGCCCGCCGGCCAATCTCCGCCACCGATCCAAATTACCTTGATGTTTCGATCTGCAATCCGCGGTTCAAGCAATAGCGCAGACGCCAAATCCGTTAAGGGGCCGTAAAAAGCGATATAGAGTGGTCTATCATCATCTTTCATAGCCTCTTCGATAATGAGTCGAGCTCCTGCAGAATCAACCGGCGTCAATTCGTCGGACATGGCGTGTTCTGCACCATCTTCAATCCTGTATTGGTTCTCCATCCCCATTAATTTCAATACCAGTATCGTTTCATCATGACTATCCTTTAAGCTTGTCTTGGATTTATGGTCGCCGAAATGTGCTGGGATGATCCCGTGTAATTCAAACGAAGGTGTCAGCACCGCGTGCACTATCGCATATTGATCATCTACTTCGTTTTTTGCATCTGTGTTGATAATGACTCTAGTTTTCTTCTCTTGTGGAATTTGAATTTCCATCTGTTTATCACCTCTATATTATTGTCTTTAATAAACGCTAGCTCAGACCAGATAACACACCCGCAACCGCCCTTTTCCATCCAGTTACATATTGCTCCCTCTGCTTATCGCTCATGTCTGGCGTGTACACGTGAAACGATTTTTGCAGAGAAGCGATTTCATCCTGGGAAGACCAAAAGTCAGTGCCTAACCCCCCCATGTATACGGAACCCATAGCAGAAAGCTCTGCCACTTCGGACTTGATCACGTTGCGTTGTAAGATATCCGCCTGAAACTGCATCAAGTTCGGGTTTGCCGTGGCACCTCCATCTGCCTTAAGCTCCTGGATCGGGACGCCTGATTCGTTTTGGATGAGCTCGATCGCCTCGTATACCTGGTAAGCGATGCTCTCCAGCGCCGCACGGACCACGTGAGCCTTGGTCGTTCCACGATTCATCCCTACAATGGCCGCCCTCGCATCTGCCGCCCAATAGGGGGCACCCAATCCTACGAAAGCCGGAACGAGGTAAACTCCTTCGTTATGCTCAGCCTGCTTCAGCAGCTCCTCCATCTCCTCGAAGCTGTGAAACAAGGCCAGATTATCCCGAGTCCATTTGATGCAGTCCCCGGACGTTCGGATCACGGCCTCCAATGCGTAGGTGATGCGGCCTCCCAGCCCCCAGGCAACGGCCGTTACAAGGGAATTGCCCACAGAGTGGCTTTGTTCTCCTACATTCATCAGAATTGATGTACCTGTCCCGTAGGTAGCCTTGGCCATCCCCGGCTTGAAGCATTGGTTGCCGAACAGAGCCGCCTGGGAATCTCCAATGATTCCCGAGATCGGAACCTGATCCTCGAACAAGTCAGGGTCTGCTGTCACGCCGAACAACTCATCGGAGCATTTGACTTCCGGCAGGAGTGCCTTGTCAACCTGAAACAGCTCGCACAGCTCGTTATCCCACTGCAGCGAATGAATGTTAAACAGAGAGGTCCGGCTGGCGTTCGTATAATCAGTCGCATGAATCCTGCCCCCGGTCAGTTTCCATAACAGCCAGCTGTCTATGGTCCCGGCCAGGAGCCGCCCTTCCGAGACTTTCTCCTTCACCCCGTCGACATGCTCGATCATCCAGCGCCACTTGGTGGCAGAGAAGTATGGGTCCAGCACCAATCCTGTCTTGGCACGAACCTCCACTTCGTGGCCGCCCAAGCGCAAGGCTTCGCACATGTCCGCCGTTCTCTGGCACTGCCATACAATGGCGGGATGCACCGGGAGGCCAGTGACCCTGTCCCAAAGCAACGCCGTCTCTCTTTGATTGGTAATCGTCAGTGCTGCCAACTGTCCTGCACGGATGCCCGCTTTCTGTAAGACCTGTCTAGCGGTGTTTACGACATTCTGGTAGATCTCCAGCGGATCGTGCTCAACCCAACCCTGTGAAGGATAATATTGTCTGTGCTCCGCCGAGCTCTGGGCTATAGCTTGCCCCGCCCGGTTCACCAACAAGGCCTTGGTGCCGGATGTACTTTGGTCAATCGCGAGGATATAGTCTTTTGTCATAAGAGCAACCTCTATTTCCCGAGCATCTCAAGCGCGACCTGGCAGAGGTGGTCTGCATGAATGCCGTAATGCTTGAATACTTCCGCAGTCTTGCCCGCTATGGCAGGCTCGTCAGGAATCCCGATGATGCGCATTGGAATCGGCTGCTGCTGAACGACAACCTCGGCTACTGCAGCCCCCAGGCCTCCATGAATGCTGTGCTCCTCTACGGTAATAATATGTCCAGTCTCACTAGCCGCCTTGCGAATGGCCTCCACATCAAGCGGCTTGATCGTATGCATGTTAATAACTCTGCAGGATACCCCGGCTTCCTTTAGCTTCTGTGCTGTATCCAATGCAACCCTTACTGTTTCGCCTGCGGCGATGAGCGTAATGTCCGACCCTTCCCGCATCGTTATTGCTTTGCCTATCTCATATTCGTAGTCGTCTGATTCGTATACATCCTCAACAGCATTACGACCGATACGTACATATACACCCCCTTGATGCTTGACGAGGGCCTCTGTCATACGCTTCGTTTCGTGACGGTCTGCCGGAAGTATGATGGCCAACCCAGGAATGGCCCGAGCTACGGCAATATCCTGCACGGAATGGTGGGACATGCCCAGCGCCCCGTAGCTTACACCACCGCTGATGCCTACAAGCTTAACGTTGGTGCCAGAATACGCAACATCCACTTTGATCTGCTCGATACTGCGCATACTTAGGAAACAGGCCGGTGAGGTAACAAAAGGTTTCTTTCCACTATGCGCCAATCCTGCCGCTACACCTACGATATTCTGCTCGGCGATGCCGATCTCGACAAACTGCTGAGGATACGCATTTGCAAATGGAGCCATCGCAGCTGAGCCCCGCGAATCGCTAGCCAACACGGTGATGCTTTGGTCCTTCTTGGCTAGCTCCAGCAGTGTCTCGCACATCACTTGACGGTTCGGTATTGTATTCATTAATTACTGCACCTGCCCTTCCTGTTGAAGTTGTTTCAAAACCGCTGACAATTCGGCCAATGCTTGCTCCAACTCCACATCATTCGGCACGTGGTGATGCCAGTGCGCCACATTCTCTGCAAAGGACACACCCTTGCCCTTCACGGTATTCGCCATGAGGAGCGTCGGTTTGCCAGGTACAGTTGGAACGCCTTCCAAGGCTTCGACCAGCGCTACCATATCGTTGCCGTCGATGGAAACCACATTCCAACCGAAGGCAGTCCACTTGTCTTCCAACGGCTCCAGTCCCATAACCTCTTCCGTAGTGCCACTGATCTGCAGTCGATTACGGTCGATGATTCCTACCAGATTATCCAGCTTATAGTGAGCTCCCGCCATCGCTGCCTCCCAGTTGGATCCCTCCGCCTGCTCGCCATCCCCCATCAGACAGTAGACGCGGTAGGACTTTTCATCCCGCTTCGCTGCGAGCGCCATGCCTACTGAGATTGGAAGTCCGTGGCCAAGGGCGCCTGTGTTCATCTCAATGCCCGGCACCTTGTTGTTTGGATGTCCGATCAGTCTCGTGCCAAACTGGCTGAAAGTCTTCAACTCCTCCTTCGGGAAAAACCCGAGATCGCCCAATATGCACCACAAGGATTCCACAGCATGGCCTTTGCTAGCGACAAACCGGTCACGCTCCTCCCACTTGGAATTCGCTGGATCGACGTTCATCACCCGGTAGTAGAGAGCTGTCAATATATCGGTATTGCTCAAGGAGCCTCCAGTATGTCCTGTCTTTGCCCGATGAATCATCCGAAGCAACTCCATCCGGATCTCCGCCGCTTTTGCCTTAAGTTCTTGTATATTAAGTTTGTTCATTTTGTCCATCCTCCTTTATAGCCCTGCACCGCGCAGCCAAGCTTGAATTTCTCGTTCCGTGGGATCCACGGGGTCTGGTGTCAATCCCGGGATATACTGACAGGCCTCGTACAATGCCGGAATCGCATTCGCATGAATGCCTACGGAGTGATGCACATAAGGCCCCTTGACCAGCTTCTCCTCCCAGAGCGGCCAGTCATTAACCTCTACCCAAACCCAGGAGCCACGGGTAAAAGGACCCTCTATGCCCCGAGCTTTGCCCATGAACAGCTGGTATTCCCCGTGGTCGCCGTCGAAACGCGCGAGGGTCATTTGACCGCCTTTAATTTGACTTTCATGCGTACCTGGTGCATGTGAATCAAACAAGAAGTGCTTCTTCAACTTCGGCTTATCTTCTACGGAGAGAGAAACAGGGAAATTACCACAGTGGAACAACAGCTCGCCGTTCTGATTCTCCGGATGTCGTACCGTCAGGTCCGCAAAGAAGGTAGGTGCTGTATTCATCGTTGCTGCCTGTACCATCACGGAGGTAATGGCACCATGAATATCGGTTTCGCAGGTGACCGGGATTTGCTCGTCGGTCAAGATGGCGTTAGCAAGGCAAGGCATAATGCCCATTGCGTCCTGCAACGAGGACCAGCACTGGATCGCGATAGCCGAGCTGCCTGTCGACCGAGCGTACTGCTTCATGGCCACCTTCAGAGCGGCAATTCGTCGGACATCTTCCTCCGTAACTTCGGAGTAGTCCATCTTGCTTTTGATATACATCATCGCTTCCTCCAGCTCAGCGGAGGTTCCCTTCTCGATCCTCTTCGTTGCCAGCTGAATATCTACCAAGGTGATTGGGTGTATCTCGATGCCGAAACGTTCCAAAAGCTCGCCTTCATTGCACATCATCGTCCAAAACGAGGCCGGTCGCGGACCGATCTGGAGTATCCGGAGGTTGCGGAACTGCCTAACCACGTTGGCTGCGGCAACAAAATTTGTAAAGCCTCTTTCGAACACAGGATCATCTACCCGGCTGTTCGTTACATATGTGAATGGAACATTGAAGCGTCGGAGCACCTTTCCAGTTGCGAAGAGACCGCATTGGGTATCCCGAAGACGCATGCCATCCTCCAAAGGAGATTCGTCTCTCGGTCCCCAGAGCAGTACAGGCTTACCCAGGGCCTTGCCTACACGAGCAACGGTATCTTCCGTACCGAAGTTGCAATGGGGGAAGAATACAGCGTCTACCTCCGCATTCTTGAGGTGGGCAGCGATCTGATCCGCATTAATGTGATCGTCATAAAGCAGTCCCTCGGAATTCAGCCCCTCCAGATCCACGATATCCATATCCAATCCGAAGCTTTCGATTTTCTCTCTAATCATGACTTTGTACTTGAATGCATCTTCCGCACTAAACACAAAACGACGTGTAGGCGCATAACCGAGCTTAAATTTTTTCATGTCCAATGTCTCCTTCGTTTAAGTAACCTCACTGTAGAATAACTAAACAAAATTACTTAAAATTATCATAATAACTAAATTTGTTTATCTTATTTTCTAATCGTAACACCGTATTTTTTAATCGTCAACGCAATTTTACTCGTTATAAAGTGATTATCGCTTAAAGTTATATAAATAAATTTATATGTTTGCAACTTTATAAAATAAAAGTTAAACTAAAATTCACTACCTAAACTTTAGTGTTTAGAACGGAGCCTACCACAGTGAAGATGGAAGACATCACCAGAATGGCGGGCGTTTCCAAGTCTGCTGTTTCTCTTGCACTAAGAGGCAAATCAGGGATCAGCACAAAAACCCGTGACCAGATTTGCCAAATCGCCAAGCATAACGATTATGCGTCCAAGAACCGCGTCTAACTACCAGATGGATCCTCAAGAACTCAGACTTTTTTTGTACTTGCCAATTCGGACTTCGTCTCAAAAAACTATTACCAGCAGCCCTTTTCCAAGAACTAATTCACTATATAGAGGAAGGATGCCGATCTAGGGGCTACTCACTGCTATTCATGACAATGGATAAGGACTATTACGAGCGTGATATCCGTAAATTTTCAGCGGGGCGGGAGACGGACGAAATGATCCTGCTGGGCACCAACCTTTCTAGACCGAGATCTCCGAGCTTGCGGATATACTGCCGAACCTCGTTGTGTTAGATACTTCCTACGAGAATCTGCCAGTGCACTTCGTGGAGATAAATAATTATCTGGGTGCTTATCAGGCGGCTTCCCACCTATGCTCTTTGGGCCACCAATACATCGGATATATTTCCTCTACTGTTAGAATCCATAATTTTGAAGAGCGCAAACGGGGTTTTACAGACGTCCTCCACGAGTTGGGCTTGGAAGCAGGAATAGGCCCATACTTTTCAGTTGAGCCCACGATTCTTTTCGCACGTAAGTTTCCGACCGCGTTGTTCTGCGAGTGCGATTATATCGCCATGAGCGCCATAAAGACCTTGACCGAGCTGGGCTACGGGAGATGTATCCGTTATGGGTTTTGATAATATTTCGGAATCGATAATAGTCACTCCTGAGCTTACTATTATCCATGTAGAAAAGGAGAGAATGGCCCGACTTGCTGTGGATACGTTTATCGATGTCATAGGTTCCGTGAGCGAATTCAAGACGAAGATCAAGATAGACACCCCCTTAGTGGAAAGTTCTTCATGCAATTCCCCTCAACTGCAGCCGGAATCTTAGCGCCAGATGTACGACGGCAAGAGAAAAGCTGGCGTCCCTTTTTGTTGAGAGGTCAGCTCTAAGCTTTACATTAACTTGTTGAGTTTCTTCCCTTCCCGGAGGAAATCCCTATGATTTGGAAGAATACTATAAATAGGAATCTAACTAAACATGCATCATTCCCATTCAATTTATAATCAAGGTGGCTGTATACGATGAATATAGAAGAGATTGCAAAACTGGCACAGGTTTCCAAGTCAGCCGTTTCCTTCGCACTCAATGGAAAGCCCGGCGTAAGCCCGGAAACCCGGGACAAAATTTTGCGGATCGCCCAAGAGCACGGCTATTACCACAAATCCTTATCTCAATCACGCGTTGCAGCAGGACAAAACCGGACCTTACGGTTTGCAGCATTAACCAGTTCGGGTATATTGACGGATGAATACCAAAAGCAGCCCTTTTTCACAGAGCTGATCCATCATATTGAAGAGCAATGCAGTGCATACGGGTACTCCCTTCTATTCTCTTCGGTTCAAGGTGAAGATCCCGGCCATGAGATTGGGAAGTTGGAACAGAACTATGAAACAAACGGACTCCTATTGCTCGGTACGAATCTGTCCAGGGAACAGATCGAGGATATATCTAGCCGGATTCCCAACCTTCTAGTGCTGGATACTTGCTTCCAAACTCTTGATGTGGACTTCTGTGCTATCAACAACATGATGGGTGCCTATCAAGCTGCTGCCCATCTTATCGAACTGGGTCACAGTTCTATCGGGTATGTGCAGTCCAAGAACCGTATGTATAATTTCGATGAGCGGTTAAGGGGCTTCAGCGCCGCGATGCAGGAGTCCTCAATAGAGCTGAATAAGGATCATATTTATTCCATCTTTCCTACGGTGGTCCAAGCCCAGAAAGATTTTGTCGCCAAAATCCGCTCCCAGCAGGATCGGCTGCCAACGGCTTTGTTCTGTGAATGCGACTATATGGCCATAAGTGTCATCAAGTCCCTTACGGAGCTTGGTATACGAGTACCCCACGATATTGCCGTGGCGGGCTTCGATGACATCTATGAAGCCAAAATTATTACTCCAGAATTAACGACGGTCCATGTGGAGAAGAAGCAGCTGGCCTCACTAGCCGTCCAGCGGCTAATCGAACGGATCGAGGATAAAGGCTCGGACGCTACAACCAAAATCCTAGTCGATACACGCCTGATTGTACGCAGCTCAACCCGAACTGCGCCCGTTTGATGTCGGGGTTCATCGTATACATGATATAACTTGCGAGAGTCCTATCGTAGTTGTATATGTAAATAAATAAAAATGGAGCGTTTAGGAAAAATACTATGGATACTGTTAATAAATTAAGTGGTCGACAAAGTTTAAAAATTGCGGAGAATGGACGGTACATCGAGCACATAGACGGTACTCCCTTTTTTTACTTGGGAGATACGGCATGGGAATTGTTCCATCGCTTGAATCGTCAAGAAGCAATAAGCTATCTGGAGGATCGTGCCAGTAAAGGGTTTTCTATAATCCAAGCTGTTGCAATAGCAGAAATCAACGGCCTGACTGAGCCTAATGCTTATGGCTTACTCCCACTAATCGACAACGACCCCTCGCGTCCCAATGAATCTTACTTTGAACATGTTGATTTTATTATTGATTATGCTGGAAGACTAGGCTTGTATATAGGCTTCCTGCCTACTTGGGGGAAGTATTGGAAAACTGGAAATTCAAATATTTTCACCCCAGAAACCGCACGCGCGTATGGACAATTTCTCGGTAAACGTTACCGCACGAAATCAATTATTTGGATTCTTGGCGGTGATCAGAACGTTGTCACAAAGGAAGAACGCTCCATTATCGATGCCTTAGCCGGCGGACTTCGGGAAGGTGATAGCGGAAAGCATCTTATTACATTTCATCCACGCGGACCCGGCCAGTCTTCAAGGCAATTACATGATGCAGCTTGGCTTGATTTCCATATGTCTCAATCTTCCCATGCTGCGTATGATCATGACACAGGGCTTTATGCAGAGTATGATCTCGGGCTCACACCTATTCGTCCCACATTGGATGGCGAGCCACGGTACGAGTGTATTCCGGTTGGATTTTACTTGCGTGACCATGATCGAATAAAACGTTTTGACGACTATGATTCACGGCAAGCAGGATGGTGGTCTGTCATGGCTGGGGCGTGCGGACACTCTTACGGTAATAACAATATATGGCAAATGTGGCAACCAGGCCGTGAACCTGTAATCAGTGCCAATATTCCCTGGTATGAGGCGCTTCACCATCCAGGAGCACGTCAGATGGGTATCATGCGTCGCTTTATGGAAGCACATGCGTTCCATACTCTTATTCCCGACCAGACGATCATTTTCGATGGGGCTAAAAGTGGCTCTTCCAAGATTCGAGCGATGCGTGCGGTTAACGATTCAAAAATTATTGTTTATACCCCAAGAGGGGAATCATTTACTCTTGATCAGAGTACTGTAAAAGCTGCTTATGTGAGTCAATCATGGTTTGACCCACGCTATGGTGTTAATTACGAATTTCGATTATCTCCTCGTGCATGGGATGGGCAGACATTCCAAACATACGCACCGCCGACCTCTGGACGTGGACAGGACTGGATCCTTGTCATTCAGAAAGTCAATCAAGAGTCCGATATTCCGACACCTTTTGGGAATTAAGGGTAGAAAGAGCGCTGATTTATGGCGAGCGACAAATAGACCCCACCCAGGAGTCAGAATGGGGTCTGTGTATGATGGTATAGAGATTAATTTATGCGACGGAGTCTGGAATCTTCCGTGACATTGGCAGGAACGGTGTTAAGCGGCTGGCTCTTACAAGTCGGTGAGCTTTGGCAACTGCTCAAACAGGTACGTGAGATACCAGAGAGGTTGCAGCCCTTTTCCTTATCCGTCTCGATCATGCTGTATATCGCTGCGCTGACACCGGTTGGCTTTGTTTCTTTCCCGAAGCTAGCCGTTCTTTAGGCGTGCCCTTCAGCAGCCCCCGTTCGATGGCAATCAACTGGTCACACCATGCCAGGCGCTTTGTGCCGCCACACCATGCGAATTGCCTCTGGTCTCATATAGCGCCTTTAGTGCTTCATCATATTTGAGTACCTATATCTCGTTGCAAAATATATGGATGAAGCAAAGACGTTTTCACCTCATCGAGCTCATTTCAAACAGCTTTCCCCCCAATCAACCTGAACTATGGAGGGAACAATTTATTAACCGTCTTGTAAGCCTAGGTAACTTCGCTGTTAAATCGGGGCCTTCTCGTCAATTGGTCCTGGATCCGTCCGTACTTGAACTTTTGCAATTAGACGTGCCACACTATCTCAAGATATTTAGGTCGAAAAGCTTGATGTGATTACCCAGGAGGTATTGAATCAGATTTTACAGATGAACAATCAATCTGATCCTTATCACATTGTCAGGGTAAAACAATACATTCCATTCATACTCATTCAAATCACAATCTCACCTTACAAGGTGCGGCAGAACATGTGCATATGCATCCTAACTATTTAAGCGAGTTATTTAAGCAAACGACCGGAATCAATTTTATTGATTATGTAATACAAAAACGAATGTAGCTTGCCAAAACACTTCTGGCCGATGATAAACATAAACTGTACGAAATTTCTTTTATGGTGGGTTATCAGACCTCTAAGCATTTCACAGCTGTGTTCAAGAAGATCGTAGGTATGCTTCCCTCTGAGTATAAGCGTTATCTTGATACGGTTAATAAATAAAAGCGCAGTTTCCCTGAATGAATCAGGAATAACTGCGCTTTTTTCTATACAATCTAACAGCCAAACGGATCATTTTCTATTCAGCTAAACTATGTTGGTTACTTCAATTACTTCAAAACTTAATTTGTTAGTTATTTAACTGCATTTATATAGGCATATTAGTTTCACCGCAACAAGCAACTTATTTTACTTGATATCATGATTATCCACAATTCATACAAATTTATTAACATTTTACTTGTGGATAATGTGACTAACTTACCTCAACCTCTTTCCAAATACCATTCAGTTCATCTACCTTCCACTCAAGTTTTCGCATATATTCAATCATTTCTTGTAGTGTAGAATGTGTAACAAATCCTGGAACAGTCTTTTTTTCAACATTAATCTTCTTTTCGAAAACAGAGCTTTCCTTCATAAGAATGCAACATCGATCGTTTTTAAACTTTCTCAACATTTCCAAAAAGTGGTTTCAACACTCTAGCTGTTTGTGCATTTGATTTAAGCGATAGAAGTGATCACAGTTAGTAGTAAAAGGATAAACACGTGATACAGAATATCATTAAACGATACTTATCTCCTGTGTGGGAGGTAACGAATGTCTTTCTCATATTTTTTATTGTCGGGATCGTAGGCTTTTTCCCAGATACCGCTTATTACTATGGAACAGCCTTATTAGTTCCTGGTAGCGTAGCCATCATACTTCTTGCTATACGTGGTTCCTGCTATGCGTTTAATACATATGGCATAAATAGTCGAGAAATTTATGCATTCTTATATGGTGCAACTGGACTTCTGATTCCTGCTTCATTATCAACAGTGCTGACAATTTCAGAGGGTGATTTTATTGAAATTCAGAATGGTAAGATCTTATTTCAAGAGTCGAGAAATTTATGCATTCTTATATGGTGCAACTGGACTTCTGATTCCTGCTTTATTATCAACAGCGCTGACAATTTCAGAGGGTGATTTTATTGAAATTCAGAATGGTAAGATCTTATTTCAATACAGCAAACTCTTTCTCAGTCTTTACTCATGGTCCGTTGTTTTACTTGCAATTGTTAGTGTCCTTTATATTTCTGCTACGTTTTTAACATTTTACGCCTGCCAGCTCTTGAAATTGTGCGGAAATGGGCATTAACTTGGAGCGCACCGACGACCATTTGCAGTTTAATCGTATTTTACTCGATTAACTTGCATAACCCTGAACATTATCAGCATATCACGGAGTTATCCTGGATGTTTGCATGTTCGTTTCTCTTCTTTCTGGCAGCTGTTTATTTCGTTTGGAAGAAAAAAAATTATGGGTTGTCCTTTATTTGCGTGATGGTTCAATTTGCATTTGCTTTTTACGGTTATGGGGCATCTCACTTACCTTATCTACTTTACCCTTACTTATCTATGTATGAACATTTTACTAATCAGTCCATGGCAGTAGCCTTAATTATTGCTTTTATAACCGGACTACTACACCGAGAAACGGTTGTTAAACGACTTGTAAGTGCCATTAACCAGATCCACCGCTGGGTCGACATTGTCTGTTCTTGTCATTTGGTTTTGACAAGAACATTATCCCATAAAACAAAAAAGCTGCAGTTTTTTCGCCCATTAATGAGATAATATTCTTGTCATCCACGACATCATGTGGGTTCTTAATCTTTGCTTGAAGTCGTGCGTGTAAATATCGATAATGTCTTGAATTCCGCATTTAGAAAACTTTTCACCTATTATAAATAACGACGCGATGTGCGCTAAACCTACGCGAACTTTTTTTTTGAGCCGATAGAACACTTCATTAATATTTTTGCCAACAACCGAAATAACAAAAAACTTCCCATTATTGCTGCATCTAACACTCCTTGGCCCTCCCTGGGCGGAAGACGGAATCGCAATTTGATGTTATAAGAAGATATAGTCCCCCCCTCATCCGTCAAGTCAAATACCGTACCCATAATGAAAGCAAGATCATAAATTTCCGTACGATCCCAGCAAACGCTTGTGGTCAATATTGTGACTGACAAACCAAATTCTAGTGCGCCTTCCCTTTTCCACCGGATTCTGGACTTGGTTTTTGACCTGCTGGCTCACGTACTAAATCGTTAGATCCTGTTGCTTCCGGTCGACGAGTTTTAGCCCATATAGGCGCCCGGATGATGACATCTTTCAAATCCGAGAGTGTCAACGGGGTTGCTGGAGTGAAATATGGGACACCGAATGAACGAAGCGATGTGATATGTAACACAATGCCCATTAACCCAAGTACAATGCCATAAAGTCCAAGTGTACCCGCCAAAAATAGCATTGGAAATCGCAGTAATCGGATTCCATTTGCGAAGTTATAACGAGGTATCGTAAACGCTGCAATACCTGTAATCGATACTATAATGACGACCGGAGCGGAAATAATACCCGCCAGCACAGCCGATTGGCCGATGACCAACGCCCCAACAATGCTAATCGCTTGTCCTAACTGTTTGGGTAATCGAATCCCTGCTTCCCTTAATGCTTCAAAAATAATTTCCATAATAAAGGCTTCGATCACAGCTGGGAAAGGAACAGGCTCTCTAGAAGAGGCAATACTCAACACAAGATTAGTTGGAATCATTTCTTGGTTGAAGGTCGTAATCGCAACATATAGAGGAGGAGCAAATATGGCGAGACTGATGAAAAGGAATCGAATCCATCGTACAAAACTTGCAATTGGCCAGCGAACATAGTAATCCTCGCTTGCCTGAAGTCCAGTCCAGAACGTCATTGGGAGAATTAATACAAATGGAGAGGTGTCGACAAGAATAGCAATTTTACCTTCCAATAACTCTGAAGCAACAACATCGGGTCGTTCTGTGCTGTGCACTAGTGGAAAAGGGGAGTACGGACTATCCTCAATAAATTCCTGAACATACCCTGAATCGATGATTCCGTCAATTTGAATTCTAGATATCCTTGTTCTAACTTCCTCAATGACAGATTCGGAAGCAATACCGACTATGTATGTAATGGCAACTTGGGTTTGTGAAAGTTCTCCAAGGGTATATGATTCCATTTTAAGTCTGGAAGTTTTAATTCTGGATCGTATTAACCCGATATTCGTTGAGATGTTCTCGATAAATCCAACTCTAGGACCACGAATGACAGGTTCAGATGACGGTTCGTCTAGGCTTCGATGTGCTTTAGTATTCACTTTAACCATCAAAGCATCGGAATTCCCTATTGTAAGCACGGCTGCATGGCCATTTAACACTTTTTTGACAATGTCAGTTAATTGGGATGTAACACTCGTCATACTTATGGAGATACTCTGATCATCCAGCGAATCTGTTTTTTCAACAAATAAAGGTTTATATTTTTTGCACTTGGAAATCATTGGATTTAATATATGATCGTTAATCAACTCTTCTTCAACAAGGGTTGCAAAGTAGATGATAAGCCAGTGATTTTGTCCAGCTTTTTGAACTTTACGGAATACGATATCAGAGCTGTTGTGGAATATACGTTTAAGAATCAATTCATTGTGTTCTAAATTCGTGTTTAATACGGAGTTCTCTTCATCTTCAGAATAAAGATCCTCAGCTATAATAGGATGCCCAGGTTTGTTGCGCATCCATTTCCTAAACCAATTCACTGAACAGCCTCCTACACCAAACACGTATACATATAATCTCCCATTTTTTCTCCAAAAATATTCTACGATGTATTGTTTTCTTCATCACTACCACCATGTTATTATAAAAAACAACGCATAAATCCTATTTTCAACACATAGATTAAGTCCTCGGCTGCCCTGGTTGGCGCAGCTATCAGCAAAGAATCCATTTGTATGACGATTACCGTCCTTTCCTGAAACATTGTAACGCCAAACCATATAAAAAAACATTAATACACTCCTATTTGCCGTGAACTTAGATTCTCAGTTCAGTATGATTTACAACTCTCATAATCACGCTTAACTGATTTTAAAGGCACCCAAATGACCTTAAATTGACTTTGTCGTTACACATCATTGCGAGCTTATAAGTGTGTTCCCATGGAGGACCTTCTTCTTTTTCCCCTGCATATGATTGCTCAAGCATTTCTGATAGATCCTTGTTAGAAACTTGTAAGTCTTTTGTAATGGTTTCGTTAGTCTTTCTTAAGCATAGCTTGTTATTTTAGTTATAGTAATACGTGATCAATACTAAGGAGGAAGAAAAAATGAAAACATGGAAAAAAGCAATGGTAATTACACTAGCGGCATGCATCTTATCCATTCCGAGTTTGGCTAGCGCTGAGGAAATGATGATGAAAAAATTTGATTATAGTACTGTGAACACGATGACAAAGGATGGGACTGAACTTGCTCCGCTGCGTCAAATTGCTGAATCGCTCGGATTTAAAGTAACTTGGAATGAGGGAGCTCGTTCGGTAACTTTAACGAAGATGATGATGGAGGACAAAGGGATGATGGATGATAAAAAGAAGGATGACAAGGCCATGATGGATGATAAAACCATGAAAGATAACATGATGGTAGGTAACACTTTTGTGCTTCAAATCGATAACAAGTCCGTAAAGGTTGGTGACACGGACGACATGCTAATGTATGCACCTTCTATTATTAATGACATGACCTATGTACCCAAAACATTTATCGATACTTATTTGGTTAAATAAATTCATACATAGAAACCTCCATTGCCACTCGTGGTAATGGTTTTTTTCATAACTATCTATATATTTACAAGAAATATTCTCATGAGTCCACTCCTTAAGTCGTTTTGCGAAATTGAAATAACTTGACTTAAACTCTACTTCATTGTAAATTTAAAACGCAAATGAATATTCGATGTAAACAAATCATATCATGAAGTAATCAAATACTTGTTGTATTTTGGAGGAGCCTGTCACCAAGGGCTCCTTTTGGTTTTTTTTAACCATGCCGAGCCCTTGGTTGGGCTCTTTTTTTATGCAGAGAAAGGAGTGTACATGAATGAACTAATCAAATATCTTGTAAGCGCGGCTTTATTTCTTATATGGATGGGTGCGTTGTTTGGATTCCTTGTCTATGCTGCCCTCGAAGAAGAAAAGCCAAGACAAACCAACTTGTTTATTGGTGCTGGTGCAGTAACTGTATCAAGCACGCTTCTTATCGGATACTTTTTGTCAAAACGCAGATAACATGAAGGAGGAATTATGGAACAGCAAGCAATCTTAGCAATTGGCATCTTTTTAGTGACATACGGCATGATCATTGCCGAGAAAATCCATCGTACGATCATCGCTATGCTCGGCGGCGTCCTCATGGTCATCCTAGGTATAGTTAATCAAGAAGACGCTTTACACCATATTGATTTTAATACCTTAGGGCTGCTTATAGGCATGATGATCATTGTTAGCATTACTGCCGAAACTGGGTTATTCCGATATATCGCTCTTGTCTCCGCCAAGAAAGCGAAGGGGGACCCTGTTCGTATATTAATATCACTCGTGCTCATTACTGCAGTTGGGTCTGCCTTTCTTGACAACGTTACGACCGTACTTTTGATGGTGCCCGTTACATTCAGTATAACCAGGCAGTTAAAAGTGAATCCTGTTCCTTTTCTGATCACACAAATCCTTGCTTCTAATATTGGCGGTACAGCGACTCTAATCGGGGATCCGCCGAATATCATGATTGGCAGTGCGGTTAAGGAATTGACGTTCATGGCATTCATCAATAACCTTGCGCCCATTGCCGTAATTATCATGGCTTGCATGCTACCTATTTTTGTCTTCTTGTTTCGCAAACAAATTCAAACTACGCCCGAATTAAAGATGAGCATTATGCAAATTGACGAAAAAGAAGTCATCACGGACCGCACTTTATTAATTAAGAGCGTCTCTATCTTAGGACTTACGATCATTGGCTTTTTCCTGCATCAAATGCTACATCTGGAGTCAGCAACCGTCGCCTTGACAGGTGCTTTTATTCTGCTTCTTCTAACTGGTGAGCATGCCATGGAAAATGCCTTCACCAAGGTGGAGTGGACCACGATATTCTTTTTCGTCGGTTTGTTCGTGTTAGTCTCAGGTCTAGTGGAAACCGGCGTCATCTCCAAACTAGCCGCGCAAGCTATCGAGCTGACTGGAGGTAATCCAATCGCGACTTCCATGTTAATCCTATGGCTCAGTGCGATTGCATCAGCTTTTTTAGACAATATCCCCTTTGTCGCGACAATGATTCCGATGATACAAGAAATGGGCAATATGGGAGTAGATAACCTGGAACCTTTATGGTGGAGTTTAGCGCTTGGTGCATGCTTGGGAGGAAACGGCACATTAATTGGAGCGAGCGCAAATCTGATCGTTGCAGGGCTGTCAAGCAAGGAAGGTCATCCGATTAAATTCGTTACCTTTATGAAATACGGCTTCCCCCTCATGCTGTTCTCCGTCGTATTAGCTAGTATTTATATCTATATTCGCTATTTAATTTAGTTAGGAGGAATACAATCTTGAAATTAACTTATGAGTGGAACAAGCATGTTGTGGACATTAGTGAGGTAGCAGTTGCTAATGAGTTTGAGTTTAAGATCCGAATTCTCACAGAGCCATACTTTGAAACGATGAAATTCATTCAAAAAAGCTTCGAAGCTAATGACGTCATTACGGATGTCTTAGTCTATCCCTACACCAATCATGAATATCGAGTTGTTGTCAGAAAAGATTTTTATGAGGATTTCATCCTTCAACTTTGTAAACATCAACTGCTGACCAAAGTGGAATGGAGAGAGGTCATCGAATGACAGCGTCGCATGGTTAGCCTCTTCTATCCTGCTGCATTCATGATTAACATCCAATATTTTGTTTTATTTTGTACGGCACTCAGCTATTAGCTAGTATAGCTGAGTAGGCTGCACAATCGTTGATACTATCTCCTTTAAGTAGACAGTGTGAAGAAAACTGCAGTACAGTTTACTTGAAGGGGATTTTCATATGGGAAATAAGGGGCTAGGATGACAAGCGTAGTTGCCCGTATTCACTAAGAAAAGCGGGCTCAATTGCATTAAATATCAATGAATGCTACAAACCTGTATCCGATCCCTAGTTCAGTTTCAATAAATTTTGGACGAGTCGAATCCTCCTCTAATTTCTTACGTAGATGACCAATGTAAACCCGCAGATAATGGCTATCCGATTGGGGATGATGCCCTCCCCAAACTTGTTCTAGCAGCTGACGCTGTGTAAGGACTTTGCCTGCATTGGAAGCAAGTATTTTTAGTAGTTCATACTCTGTTGGTGTTAGCTTAACCCTGTTTCCGTCAAGCTCTACAAGCCGCTGAGAAAAATCAATAACAAGCTTGCCAAATTGAAGAATCAGTTCGTCCCCGGACTTAGCTACATGCCGCATCGCTACGCGAATTCTTGCGACAAGTTCGCCCATGCCAAACGGCTTGGTAACATAATCGTCAGCCCCGCAGTCCAGGGCCGCAATTTTATCTTCTTCACGGTCTTTTACCGTAAGTACGATAATCGGTATCAGCGACCACTCCCTAATACGATGCAAAACCTCCATCCCGGTAATATCGGGCAAACCGAGATCCAATAAGATAAGATCAGGATACGCAATACTCGCTTGATAGACACCATCCTCTCCTGAGGAGGATTCGGTAACTTTGAAGTTCTGTGCTTGTAAAGTCATTCTCAGTAGTTTACGGATTTGAGGTTCATCGTCTATGACTAAAATTCGCGGACCATTAGCCATTGTCATGATGTTCATAATCTCCTTCTGGAATCAATGGGTAAAGAAAACTTTTTTCTCCTTTAGGAAGCGTAATGATTATCATACTTCCACTTTCTAAATTAGGTTCTGCTGTTATAGTTCCTCCGTGTGCTTCAACAATGCCTTTGCAAATAGCAAGACCTAAACCGGTACCTGGGACGTGCTTCGTTGCATCAGCACGATAAAATTTTTCAAATATACGTTCTCGGTCAACAGCCGAGATACCGATCCCTGAATCTGATACCGTCATAATTACGTTAAGATTATCTTGTTTAACAGATATAACGATTTGACTGTGATCAGGTGAATATTTGATTGCGTTGCTTACAACGTTAACCAGCACTTGCTCAAGAAGCACATCATCACCTAACAGAAAATGAACATCCTTCGATAACACGACTCGGATCTCGCGATTCTGCTGATAATCCTTCACTTGCGATAGAACGACACCGATGACGTCCTCCACATCACACCACTTTTTACGCAATTGAAGCATACCGCTTTCCAACTTCACCATACCAAGCAGGTTCGTGACCAGCCGATTCATTCGCAATGCGCCATCCCTAATCGTAGAAAGTAAATCGAGCCGGTCTTTGGAAGAGAAAA
This sequence comes from Paenibacillus sp. P36, assembly GCF_045866505.1. Taxonomy (NCBI): domain Bacteria; kingdom Bacillati; phylum Bacillota; class Bacilli; order Caryophanales; family Paenibacillaceae; genus Paenibacillus; species Paenibacillus sp. P36. The sequence goes on along the minus strand of NZ_AP038372.1, from coordinate 1,053,393 downwards.
TAGCATCGTTTTGGATCAAGCCTGTTGCTGATCCAATAACAGTTGCTAACGGAGTACGCAATTCGTGAGAAACAGAGTCTAATAATGCTGTTCTTATTCTTTCAGATTCAGCAGTTAAATGGGCTATCTTAGCTTCTTCACTTAGCTTCACACGTGCAATTGCACTTGCTGCCAGTCCTCCATAAGCCTCTAGCAAGCGCAGATTTTCAGGCGAACCTATTTGATTATCAACATTAACGGCTAGTACACCATATATCCGCTCTTCCGTTCTTAGAGGCACGTACAGCCCAGTAGATTCTCTAAGGGTGTTAGAGCCCCTACCAGCCATCTCCCCATGTTCATAAACCCATCTGGCTATGACCATTTCCGACTCTCCTTTCCCCCATCTCGAATGACTGGAAGAATGAGTTTTGGCCTTCAAATCATCATTATTATCAGGTAGGTAAATGGCGACTTGAGTACCAATCGTATCGGATACTTGGCGTAAAATGTTTCCAAGCAAAGCATCTAAGTCTGTAAAAGCCGTCATTTGTCGGCTTAACGCATAGAGTGACGCTGTAGTAGCCTCTCTTTGTTTCATGAAATTAAGTTGGTTCCTTAGACGGGAAGCCAGAGTGGCTGTTAATGCGGCTACAGCCAGATATACAATAAAGGAAAAAGTGTAGCGCAAATCAGCAACCGTAAAACTTAGAACCGGTGGAACAAAGAAGAAATCAAATGCCAGAACACCCAAACTTGCTGTAAAAAAAGAAGGACCTAGTCCCCAATACACCGCACTAAAAAGAACGGGAAACAGATAAATTAGTGCGATATTGACTAAGTCATACGCTAGCCCGAAGGCATGTAAGATCATGGTCAGCAAGGTAACAAAAAGTGTTACCCATACATAAGGCCTCCAATTCAATGAACTCACCGAGCGATCTATAGAATCCCTCTCTAAAGATACTTTAGGTTTCCCAGGGATGACATGAATGCTGATTCCGTGACTATTCCGGATAACCTGCTCTACAACGGGGCTTCGAAACCATTCTACGATACGCGAATGATTTGGTTTGCCAATAATAATCTGCTTAACGTTGCGGGTACGAGCCAGAGATAGCAACTCCTCTGCAATAACGTTACCTGTAATCATAATAACTTCCGCACCCAGTTCTTCAGCAAGTTGTAAATTACGAGCCAACTGTTTTTGTTGAACATCGCTTATAGGCATCCCTTGTGGCGTCTGCACATAAACGACTATCCAGTCTGCTTTTAAGCTAGAGGCCATCTGACGCCCCATTCTAATTAGCTGCGAGGAAAAGGGGCTGGCACTTATACAAACCATCACCTTTTCCGCAACAGGCCACGGACCGGCTATATCCTTAGCATGCATATATTGTTCAAGCTGGCTGTCTAATCGTTGGGCAGCATATCGGAATGTCATTTCACGAAGAGCATTGATATTCCCGATTCTATAAAACCGGTGCAGATCATCCTTTTTCTTATCATCATGAAAGTTTTGATTGAATCTGCCGATTAATTCATCAGTTGGAACATCGATTATCTGGATTTGATCCGCTTGCTCCAAAAATGTGTCAGGTACAGTCTCTATGATGTTTATCCCAATAATTTGTGTAACGATGTCATTTAAACTTTCTACATGTTGAATGTTAAGTGTTGTATAAACGTCGATCCCTTGTGTAAGAATTGCCTCCACATCCAAATATCGCTTTGATTTCAATGCCCCTGGGGCATTCACATGCTCAAGGTTATCCATCAAAACTAGACTTGGCCTTCTCTTAATAATTTCCTCAGTATCCATTTCAACAATAACATTTCCTTGATATCGAATGGGCCGAGGCAATACGGACGTGAACATCTCTTGAGCAATTATTTTCTGAGTATCTGGGTATCCTTCACCTTCCACCCACCCAAATAGAACATCTATCCCCTTATTTCTTTGTTGCACTGCAGCCTTAAGCATTGCATAAGTCTTACCCACGCCAGGAGCTGCACCTAGAAATAAGGTTAATTTCCCTTTCTTATTACTTGATTTTTCCATTCTAATCACATCCTGCACAATCTTGTGTATTCCTGCAACCTGGGACCGCACAAATGACCACCTCAATCCCCTACTGCCTCAACGTGTTTCCTTCACCTAGTCCGACTCGATATGAGTAGTAAAAAAAAGGGCCTCACCTGCAAAACAGGCAAGGACTTTTTTAATGCTTTCATGACTTAGTAGACTAAACAGGGTGCTTTTATCTACTGCTTATCGCTTTTTGCAAATCCAAATTGAGCCTCAATACATTAACACCAGGTTCGCCTAGAAATCCGAGTTCCCTTGATTGCGTATTAGTGCTCACAAGTGATTCCAACTGCCCTGGAGAAACCCCAGTCAAATTACTGATGCGCGGAATTTGTGCTATAGCTGCTGCAGGGCTGATATGAGGATCCAAACCGGATCCGGAGTTAGAAATAAGATCGATTGGAAGTTGGCTTACAGGCACGTCTGGATTATTAGTTTTCCAATCATCCACTGACTCCTGTACTCGTTTTAACATATCTGGATTGGAAGGTGCATAGTTGGGCGTACCTGAACCATCTGCCTTGTAATCAATGCTGGATACGCGACTTCGAAAGTATTTCGGATCGGTAAATTTCTGCCCGATCAATTCAGACCCCAGAATGTCTCCTTTATCGTTATAAATTAAACTTCCGCTTGCCTTACTCGGCATGACCGCCTGGGCGATTCCAGTAACGATCAAATTATACAATAGCCCGCAAAGCAGCATGAGAAGCAGACTTATCCGAATACTTGATAATATTACTTTCATAGGACTCATTCCTTCCCTCTCTTAAACCCACAAGTGAATGACAAGGTCGATTAGTTTAATACCAATAAAAGGAACGACTACTCCGCCTAAACCGTAGACGAATAAATTTCGTTGCAACAGCTTCGAAGAGCTAAGGGGCTTATAAGCGACTCCTTTCATTGCAAGCGGAATCAGTATGGGGATGATGATCGCATTAAAGATAAGTGCCGATAAAATCGCTGACATTGGAGATCCGAGCCGCATGACATTCAACACTTCCATTTCTGGAATTGCAATCATAAACATGGCAGGGATGATCGCGAAATACTTTGCGATATCATTGGCAATACTGAACGTAGTTAACGCTCCTCTTGTCATAAGTAGCTGCTTACCGATAGCAACCACTTCAATAATCTTGGAAGGGTCGGAATCAAGATCGACCATGTTGGCTGCCTCTTTAGCCGCAACAGTACCGCTATTCATGGCGATACCTACGTCCGCTTGGGCAAGCGCAGGAGCATCGTTCGTACCATCACCCGTCATAGCAACCAGCTTGCCTTCTGCTTGTTCTTTGCGAATAACGGCAATTTTATCTTCCGGTTTGCTTTCCGCAATGAAATCGTCCACACCAGCTTCGAGTGCGATTGTCGCGGCCGTCAACGGGTTGTCCCCGGTACACATGACTGTTTTAATTCCCATTTGACGCATCTGCTCAAAGCGTTCCCTCATCCCGGGTTTTACGGTGTCCTTTAAATAAATGACCCCAAATATATTGTTATCTACCGCAACAGCAAGCGGTGTACCGCCTGCAGAAGCAACTTTATCGCTCTTGGCATCCAAATCTGAGGGAATGTTTCCTCCTTGAGCTATCACCCACTTTTTCACTGCATCTACCGCGCCTTTACGGACGATACGGCCATCTTTGAGGTTCATACCGCTCATTCGAGTTTCAGCTTTGAACTCAACGAATTCTCCTCCTTCTGCAGCCGCAGCATCATAACGAAGTTCTCGTTTTTTCATTAGTTCAAAGACAGAACGACCTTCCGGTGTCTCATCTTTAATGGAGCTAATTGCAGCCCACTCGGCAACAGCAGCTTCTTTCACGCCATTGACCGGAATAAAATCACTGGCCATTCGATTTCCATACGTAATTGTACCTGTTTTGTCTAAAATAATGGTGTTGATATCCCCAGCCGCTTCCACAGCTTTACCTGACATCGCCAGTACATTGAACTGGGTAACTCTATCCATCCCCGCGATCCCTATTGCGGATAGTAGCCCACCAATTGTAGTAGGAATGAGGCAAACCAGTAGAGCAATTAACATAGGAACTTCGATCTTGATATTTAAAAATTGTCCAAAAAAAGGAAGTGTAACGACGACAACCAAAAAGATTAAGGTCAAGCTCATCAGAACGGTATTCAGTGCAATCTCGTTCGGGGTTTTCTGTCTTTTGGCCCCTTCTACCAGAGATATCATTCGATCGAGGAACGTTTCACCGGGATCACTTGTAATTCGTACCCGAATCTGGTCGCTGACAACACGTGTACCGCCGGTAACCGAGCTGAAATCTCCCCCTGCTTCTTTTATGACCGGAGCTGATTCACCGGTAATGGCTGATTCGTCGATCGAGGCAAGCCCCTCGATGACTACGCCATCGCTGGGAATAAGCTCGCCTTGTGAAACAACGACAATATCCCTTTTGCGCAGCTCGATGGATGCAACCGTTTTGATGACATTTCCTACCACTTTATTGGCTGTAATTTCTTTTTTCGTTTTTTTAAGGGAATCGGCTTGCGCTTTTCCTCTGCCCTCAGCCAGTGCTTCTGCAAAGTTAGCAAACAGGATCGTAAGCAACAGGATGAACGAAACGGCTATATTAAACCAAACTGGTACTTCACCTCCGAATGCTCCTGGAACAAATATCAGGAATAGCGTGATGATAAATCCTATTTCAACCACAAACATGATCGGGTTACGAATCATTACTCTCGGATCTAGCTTCAAAAATGATTCCTTCAGTGCATTTCTTACTATCGTTCCATTCATCATTGATTTCTTTTGACTCATTGCATGGTCCTCCATTCAAACTTAGCTTAAGGCTTCAAGGTTAATTGCTCGGCAATCGGTCCGAGTACGAGACCCGAGAAGAACGTTAGCGCGCCTACGATTAGTACGGAAGCGAGGAATACAACCGCAAACAAACCGTTGTCGGTACGGAAAGTACCCACCGTTTCCGGAACTGTTTTTTTCGCCGCTAGTGATCCTGCTACCGCTAGCAAAGTTACCATGGAGAAAAACCGCCCTAGGTACATCACAATCCCTGTTGAAATATTCCAGAATGGCGTATTATCCCCTAATCCTTCAAATCCAGAACCGTTGTTTGCCGCAGATGATGTATACTCGTACAGCGCTTGCGTTAAACCATGGAATCCAGGATTAGATATCGTACTCGGATATCCAAAGACAGCAATCGCCGTTGGTACAAGAATGAGAAACGGCGAAATCAGCATTGTTAGTGCAACTAATTTCATTTCTTTTCCTTCAATTTTTTTACCCAGAAACTCCGGCGTTCGTCCTACCATCAGTCCGGCTAAGAAAACGCCAATGATGGCATACATTAGCACATTCATGAAACCTGCACCGACACCGCCGAACACGGTATTGAGCATCATATTGGAGATTGCAACTAAGCCACCAAGAGGAGTTAGCGAATCATGCATCGCATTGACAGCACCTGTTTCGGTCGACGTGGTAACGACTGAGTATAGGGATGACTCCGTGATGCCGAACCTAACTTCTTTTCCTTCCATACTTCCCTGATCATGCTGCACCCCCATTGCGTTTAAGGCTGGGTTACCAGCGTTTTCCGCCGTGAACGAAATTCCAAGCATAATGACAAACAGTAGCGCCATTGAAACAAATAGAATACGTCCTTGCTTCATATTTCCGACAATTTTCCCATAAGTAAACGGAAGTGCCGTTCCAAAAAACATCATCAATACGATTTGAAGTAAATTACTGATCGCATCAGGATTCTCGAATGGATGAGCAGAGTTGACTCCGAAGAATCCGCCTCCGTTATTACCGAGCTCCTTGATCGATAGGAACGATCCTACTGGTCCTCTGGCAATAATTTGTTCAGCACCTTCCAAGGTATGTGCGACAGCCGCAGGTTCCAGCGTTTGCGGCACGCCAAGGGCGATAAATACGAATGCCATGACAAATGAAATCGGCAGCAAAATACGCGTAATCGAGCGGATCAGATCCACAAAAAAATTGCCAAGTGGCTTACCGGCAAGACCACGAATAAATGCAATGGCTACTGCAAGCGCAGTGGCTGGAGCCGTAAACATCATAAAAACAATTGCGATCATTTGGGCTAAATACGATAAGCCGCTCTCGCCGCTATAATGCTGTAAATTCGTATTGGTCATAAAGCTGATCGCTGTATTAAACGCAAGTGTAGTTTCCATATTTGGAACATCAGCTGGGTTCAGCGGCAAATATGCCTGCGTTCGAAAAATAATGTAAACGAGCGTAATCATCACGGCATTGCTTAGTACCGCAGCAGCAGCATACTTTTTCCATGTCTGATCATCTTGACGTACACCGCCTATTGCATATATCAATTTTTCCATTGGTCCAAACAACTTATCTAAACCTGTCCTATTGTAAGTAAATGCTTTAGCTATATACAAACCTGCTGGACGAGCCAATAGCAAAACTAGCAGTAACGTGATGGTAATTGAAATGAAGGCAACCATTCTGATTAAATCCCTCCTGAGATAATATTTCTAAAATTTTTCCGGATTTAATAAAGCATAAACGAGATATACAAACATCATCACTACAACGATCCCCAGCACCCAGATCATTTATTCCCACTTCCTTCTTCGACAACATTCCCAGCCCAGGCCGATACGCCAATCATCAATGACGTTAGTAGAATAAATACCGCAATCATTACAATATCCAACATGCCATTAACCTCCTTTAAAAGTAAAATTCCAAAAACCTTTATAAACCTCTACTATTTTTTATTTTGATTTAAGGGAAGGTAGTAGGAATTTAACATCACCGTTTTTAGTATAAATAAAATAGTCCTCACCTAGGTCTTTGTAAACCAATCTAGGATTAACATTTTGCGTAATCACATAAATAGTCATAGAGGTCCAGCTACGTCATATCTGGATATAACGGCAGCATAAAGGCAAACTCTCCTCAAACAAAATTATGTTTCCAATTGGATAGTCGGGAATGACCATTGTAACTGGATTCGACGTATCCACTTTGATGATTTGTTTCACACCTGCCTCTTCTAGCTTAAGCTTCTCAGACTTATTGTTGGTTAATGCAATAAAAGGTTGGCCAACCAAATTTACCTGTTTCATAAAATCTTCACCTGCCTTGGTCGGCGCAGCTATCAGCAATAAATCACTTTGTATGACAATCACTGCCCCTTACCTGACCCATTGTAACGTCGATCTGTATAAAAATGGTGTAAAGAATCTAACTATACAAATAAAAAAAACATAAAAACCATCATTCTAATGAGAAGTTGAATTACCGATACATAATAGATTCACTCTCCATAATTATTGGACAACAAAAAGAAGCCTAAGAGTTGAGAATTCTACGCTAGGGCTTCTTGAATTGCTGCTTACTAATGAAAAGTATGCTTTATTTAAGAAACTGGATATGTATTTGCATGCTAAGAAGAACTGCTAGACGGTGTCTCTGCTCTTCTCTCCTTCATTGATTTTAAATCTATCCTAATCGAGCCCCCTCTACCTGCTATTCAATAATTCGCCCAGTCATCGAATGAATCTTAAATGATACTGGGCGTTTTTCTTTTTCAAAAGTGATCTTGTGCACAAGAGGAATACCTTCCCTAGTAGGCATATAACAAGAGTCTGAACTGATTACATCGGATTCCTTAAGTGATTGATCGAATGCCAACGCCGCCTGTTTAGCCTCTTCTATCGTTATCGCTGCATACATGGGTCTTCCTAATCGTTTCTGTTCCAAATCTATATGAAGCGTACCCTCGACCCGCTTGACGATACCTGAACGATCTAACTCCACAAGTAGCTGATCCCCACAAACCGGTCTGTTAAATAGCATTCGTTGCATGTACACTTTAGTTGATGTGTTAGAAGGTTCGACAGAAACAATACTCAAATCTTCCTTTACGCGTTTCAAGCCGTACAATATCTTAATTTTATCTAAATATTCGTATGCGATCCAACTTGGTGTATGTTGAGAAGGTTTAGTTAAATAACCTGAAAGTCGTTCAGGTGTTTGAGTTTCTGGGTTCCACTTTACAGTCAGTGAATATTCACTTTCAGTTCGAATCTTTTCCAGCAGAACCGCCGACTTTTTAGAAATTGAAGGGATTTCAGAAGTTGGCGCCAGAATTGAAAGTGATAGTACAGTCGACAACATGATTTTGGAAGCAAGCAAGGGAGATATCCTCCTCTAATATAAACTAATTGATGGTACACCTCTATTTAGTATCACCCAATTTAGAAGATATTATGTTAAAACTCTCTTCAGATTTGCCTCACCCAATCATCAATTTTTCTTCAACATATCGATAAGGCTGCTTTTTTATGGATTGGGAAAAGGAAAAGGCTAGTGTTAATGGACCTAGTCGACCAATAAACATCGTAATCATAATGATGATTTTCCCAATTGGAGAAAGCTCATTGGTTAAACCCATTGACATACCTACTGTGCCAAAAGCAGACGTAACTTCAAACAATATTTCCAAAAAATCCTTCTGTAATTTATGTTCGGTTAAAGTAAGTAAAAATGCGGAGGTAAGCACCACAAATAGGGAGATGATGATGACAGCCAACGCACGAAGGACCAAATCTTGAACAATTCTCCTCTGAAATAATTGAATATCTTCCCTCCCACGAACGATTGTCAACACCGCTAATACTAATATTGCGAAGGTACTCGTTTTGATTCCACCACCTGTCGAACCAGAAGAAGCTCCAATGAACATTAAAAAAATCATAAAAAACTGTGAAGCCGCCATCATTGAAGCTATATCAATTGTATTAAAACCTGCTGTTCGAGGTACTACTCCTTGAAAGAAGCTTGCCCATAACTTTTCAGATAAGCTAAGATTTCCAAATGTTTTTGGATTAGCTATTTCTATCAGGAATATAACTAGTACACCTAATACAATTAATATCATCGTAGTCGTCAGAACAATCTTAGTATTAAGTGAAAGTTTGTTCCAGCTTCTTTTATCATACACATCTAAAACAACTGTAAATCCGATACCACCTAGTATAAACAACAAGGCTATAGAGATGTTCACAGTCGGATCTCCGACAAACCTGCTAAGGCTATCCGACCACAAAGCGAAGCCTGCATTATTGAAAGCTGATATGGAATGAAAAATGCCATAATAGATGGCTCGTGCAACACCAAGGTCATTCGACCAACGAAGAGCCAGTATGCATGCCCCACAGGTTTCAATAATCAGTGCAATTACAAAAATACCCACCATGAGTTTAACGACCCCTTGAGGAGATACCGAATTAGTTGATTGCTGTATCAGTAGTCTCTCTTTTAAGCCGATTTTTTTACCCATTATAATAGCCATTAACACGCCAAAGGTCATGAATCCTAAACCACCAACTTGAATCAATATCATGATGACTACCTCACCAAAGGTTGAAAATGCCACAGGTGTATCAACGACAATTAACCCCGTTACACAAACTGCTGACGTGGAAGTAAAGAGTGCGTTTAAAAAACTAACATTTTGTCCATTCGCGGCTGATACTGGGAGGTAAAGAAGAACTGCCCCGATTAATATGATTAAAACAAACCCAATAATTATAATTCGGGGAGATGTAAATTTAAACTCCATTACCTTCATTTTACTTTTTTGAATATCCATTAACTTACTCCTCTAGAAATACTAATCGATCCCTATATGAAATTATAACTATATATGCCATTAAATAAAACATGAAGATAGCACTTCTTACATACTAATTGTTGTTTTTCTCCAACACCATTTTCATTTCAATTATGCAAATCAATTTATAGTACATCAAAAGAATAAAAAAAAGTACGGGGTCAACTATTGCCGAATATCCCAGCTTCCACCAACCATAGTGAAAATAACCGAATGGAGCTGGTAATAAAGTAACTAATTCATAAATTAGGATACCAGCTGACCAAAAGGCAATATAATAAATTTTTTCTCTACTTTTCCCTTTCAACGGGTAAAAATTTATACACATCATATTGACAGGTGGAACTAACACTGTTCTTACCAAAAATCCAAGCCAATCTATTTCCCCTTTAGAAAAATACCAGTACCCTTCAAATTTAAATTCTATCAGGAGATCAAACAAAAATTGAAACGCGATTGTAAACATCCAGATATGAATAATTTTATTAACATTCAAGACAGTGTTGCATTTAAAAGCAATCACATTAAATGAAACAATCGACAAAAAAAGTATGATCATCGCAAATTCCCTTTGTCATTTAATAAGTAATACTTCTTTATTACGAAAATTCCCCAGTAAAGTAATGGAGAGCATTCAATAAAATAAGCGAAATTCACCCATGAATGCATGATAAAATAATTGAGCTCGACTAAGTTTTTCACAGAATGCATAGATAGTCCGACCATAATTGCTCCGAAGGAAAGGGAAAGCGGTCTTGAATCCTTAAGCTGAAATAGCTGTGATGAAATGAATAAAGCCATATAAAGCAAGATACTAATCTTTATAAATAGTCCCGCAATCCAGATGGCAACCACAATAGGATCTAAATTTTCCAAGAAATCTCCGATACGAATAAAACGCAACATTTCTAATATGGGGTAGGTGAACTGAGCCATTAACGGCTCATCAAACAACAAAATACATAACATGTAGAAGACTTCGAAGAAGAGAAGAGTAATAATGGAGGACCATAATAAAGTGCGATTTGTTTTCTCCGGTTTTGCAATAAAAGGAAAAATGAATAGCACCAAAAACATCTCACCATACCATGGGATAAAGGGATAACTAGTTTGAAACACATCTCCCAAATTTACATTTGTTAGTAAAGCAATTCCACTCTGAAAATTTAATTCTTTTCCAACAAGGAAAGGAACAATGGCTGCTGTGGAAAAAACAACGAAAAAGAAGCCCGCAGCGCAACGGAATATCGCTTCTATCCCTGATCTGACCGCGATAGTGATAACGAGTCCAAGAGTGCCTGCAATGACCCAACTAGGGGTAGATGGCAAATAAATTTGCACCAGAAAATCTGTAGCTTGTCTTAACACAACCCCTGAAAGATGAATAAAAAAAAAGCCATATATGATCATCATGATGAGGTTAAGCCATTTGCCAACAGCTTCTTTCCCATAATGAATGATAAACTCGTCAGGCCGTTGCTTGGCCACTCTTACAGATATATAGGCAATCAGCAGCCCGCCTATATGAGCGATTAGAACAGTTAACCACCCTTGAAATCCTGCTGAATTTGCTAAGGGTCCTATTAAAAAGCCAGCCGCCGTGGAGAAATTAAATAAAACAAACATTAATCCTAGTTCAATTTGGCTGATTCGTTGCATCTAAGCTGCCATCTCCTCTTCACTCCAATCTTCACTGAAAACTAAATAAATATGCAATAAGTTGGTTGGTACTCGGCAAATCATGGAAAGTATAAATAGCCATTAGATATAAGTAAGCTGCTATTATGCACGATCCCGTAATCCAGTATGTTCTTGGTTTACGTCGGTGATGTTTTAAAAATCTAAGTTCGTAGCACGTAATTGCAACAAATACAATCGTTATTCCAATCATTACTAATTCTCCTAATGTTCTCGATTTCTAATGGCGCTATTTCGTTCAGCTCCCGTTCGCTTGACATATATCTGGGTAGTTACATGAATCTTACAGTCTTTGTACACTTCATGCCAACGATCCTTATTTTGTTCCCACACTTTTGGATAGCGCCACGCTAAAATTCTGCCTAAATTGAATACATCTACTCCTTTGGATTGGGTTGTTTGTATAGTTCGTAGAACCCTATCCTTTAACTGCTTCGAAAGCAAATCCTCAAGTGTATCTACTTGTTTAGGATCCAATAAATCTATATTGGACTCCGATGATAATACATCGTCCTCTGCTTCAATTTGAATCTTGAATTCAATCTGATCACCGTTGAGGATCGGTTTTATTGAGGCTTTAGAGGTCTGTATAAGAAATGAGATCGTTTTCCCGTCCGTTGGGGATTTTATTGAGTTCATAGAACTCTTCATCTTTCCTTTTAGCCAAAGCCCTGCCCGCATCCCTATGACATCCAGCGTTCCCACCATGACGCCGTTTTTGAAAAGCGCCGCACCGTCGGTTCCAACCCAAGTGCTTACTTTTCCTTTTTCACTGAGCATTTCTGTTTGCCCAATCGTCAGCATTCCTGTCAACATATCACCTCCAGATGCTTCCGCTTCCAAAAAGTCTTTAATTGTCGCGCCAAGTGTCACATTTCTTTGGGCATATTCACGTAAAACTTCGGATGGAAGACGTTCAAAAACAGGAGTTAATTTGGAAATGTCCTGTCCGTTAGTAGGTGAGACAAAGAGGAAGGTCTTCGTATGAAAATTCGGTTCTCGTGCAGCAAATTCTAACAATTGGTCAATTCCTAATTCCGCCATTTTCCGGCCTACAACCACAACACGACAGTGACCCCATGATATTTCCCTTGAAAGATCAGATCGGATTTTCCGAATCGCAACAGGAATGCTTTCACTCCTTTTCGTCACGATCGTATATTGATTTCCATTGTTATTTCCTGCGAGGCCCACTCCGTTAATCATTCGATTAGGTAGTGGGAATCCTAATGAAACTTCATAGACACCTTTTTCCGGATAATCTATAAACATGGCAGTTACAAAGGCACGATCATTGATTTCTATCCTTGACCAACACCCCGTTAAGATGAATAAACAGGAGATCGTAACAACAAGCCTTAACCTTATCACACTAGAACACATCTTCATTAATCACCATTATCATCAGGAATTTGTGGTCTTGGTCTATATTTCAGCCTTTGATCGCCTCTTGTGCCATATAACGAAGGTCTTTTTTTCATCAGCCACATGGGGGCTCGCACGAGTACATCCTTCCAATCACTAAAGACGATCGGCGCCGTAGGTGAAAGGTAAGACGTGCCAAACGAGCGGAGGGTAACGAGATGAAGATAAATTAGAATAATACAGAGAATCACGCCATACAGTCCGAGGGTTGCCGCAAGAAACATCACTGGAAATCGTAAAAGACGGAAGGTTAATCCCAAATCAAAATGAGGGATAATGAAAGAAGCTATACCTGTTATAGAGACAACTATAACCATAGGAGCAGAAACAATTCCTGCCTGTACAGCAGCCTGCCCTATGACTAATGCACCTATAATGGAGACCGTTTGACCAATAGGCTTAGGAATCCGCAATCCCGCTTCTCTCAGAGCTTCAAATGTAATTTCCATAATAATTGCTTCAACAATAGCCGGAAAAGGTACATTCTCCCTGGCTGCTGCGACCGCAACCAACAGATTTGGTGGAAGCATTTCAGGGTGGAAAGTAGATACGGCTATGTAAACAGAAGGCAGTAAAAAAGATATCAATAAAAAGATATAACGAATCCAACGTATCCAGGTAGCAGCAATATATCTTTGATAATAATCCTCAGCTGATTGAAGCAGCATATACAAAGTAACTGGAACCATGATCGGTACAGGAGTGCCATCGACCAGAATGGCAACCCTCCCCTCAAGGAGGGCTGCACACAATGTGTCTGGTCTTTCTGTATATTGGACTTGTGGGAAAGGCGAGAATGGATTGTCCTCAATAAACTCCTCAATGTAACTGCTATCTAATACGGCGTCTATCTTAATCCTTGATATCCGGGATCTTACTTCCTCCACAAGTTTTTGTTCACAAATGCCATCTATGTAACATACAGTTACAGAAGTATTGGTGAATTCGCCAAATTGAAACTCCTCTACCTTTAGAGCCGGGTGTTTTATTATTTTTCTGATCATCGTAATATTAACAGACAAATCCTCAACAAATGCCTGCTTAGGTCCACGAATGACATTTTCATTCTCCGCTTGTTGAATCGCTCTCTTTTCAACTGATTTCATTGGGAACAAAATCATTCGAGGCTCATTATTGATTAATAATGCAATCGTACCTTCAAACAAGCTCTGTAATGCTGTAGTTTCATCGATGCTGCTGGTTATAGCTGAAACGGGAATTTGCTTGAATTGAAGAATGTGCTTAACGAGTTCATCGGTCGACTTTCCGTCGTCAATTTCAAGTAATAGCGGAGCAATCACTTGCTCCTGAAGCATTTTTTGATCGACAAGACCTTCAACAAAGATGAATACACACGAAATATGACCAATCAAACACTCATGAAATCTGATGTCCGAACAATTTTTCAGCTGATCATGAAACCATTGGAGTCTTGAAGATAAACTGACTTCAACTTCCGATATTGAAGATAAATTTGCAATCGATCCTGTAAGAAGCCCTTTTCGCTGTTTTTTAAACCATCTAAAAAGGTGCATATACACTCCATGAGATTTTTCTTTATAGCATGCAAAAAAAATATAAAATTATACATAAATCTGGAAATATTGTTCCTAAGTTCGCATATTGTCAAACCGTACGAGGGAATACTAGTTCATAATTCAAAACAGTTTAGATGGGATGAGTTAGCATTGAACACATTAGATCAGGATTATGAAAAAATTAGTGATTTACAAAGTCAACTTATACACTTAAAAATTAACTTTTGGATCCAATATGACTTATTTAAGCTCCATTGGTGGATTCTTTTAATTGTAACTATTCTTCCTTGGTTGATCTGGTGGAAGTATGTAGATCGGAGTAAATTTAATATTCTCATTACATACGGTCTATTATGGATGATACTCTCAATACTTTTAGATGATATCGGAATTGCATTGGGGCTATGGCAGTATCCTTTGGAACTCTTTTCATTTGTACCACCACTATTTCCAGCAGATATAACTATACTTCCCATTACATATATGCTTATTTTTCAATACTTTCCCAAGAAATCTAGCTTTCTTATAGCGACTTTGAGTAGTGCTAGTTTATTTTCCTATATTATTGAGCCCATATTTATATCTTTTAATTTATACAGACCAAGTAACAACTGGAAACATTATTACACATTGATCGTTATTATTATCCTTAGTTACACCATTAAATGGATAACAATAAAATTACAGGATCATGTTGATCACAATCAGACAAATCACCTGAAACGCGACCAATAAAAGCAATATTATCCACAAATCGATAATATTTAATATCAGTTGATTACACCAGTGCCTTTTATATGAACTTGAATTCTGGGATTCAACTTGACATCCTTGTACTTGTTTTCCCAGTCAATGCTTTTCCAAAGTTCTGAATGGCTTACTCTCAGCCTCCTGCCGATTCCAAGAGCATCACAATTCCCTTTAAGTAATTTATTCGTAACCTCTAATGCTTGTTTATTTAGCGTTTCGGCAATTTGCTGATTTAATTGGTCAAGATTAATTTTTCGACCCATATAACTTGGATAACTGTTAATGGTACCATAGAGATCAAGCTTAACTAAGCAATCGATATCTTGGGTGTTTTTTTCAACAGAGACTTCGAGTGATCTTTGTGATTTCTGTACTTCAAAAGTTATAGCGCTTATTTCCTTTTCGCTAGGCTTACTCAGACCAGAGCTCGTCTTCACAGGGATTTCAATGTATGCTAGTTTGTTCAGCTTGTCTTTTAAAAGTAGTAATATCGTACTCTCTTCTCGGGACAACATCATTCCGGTATATCTGTCTCCATGAAATAAAGCGCTACTATCAATAACTAATGCTCTTTCCTTAATTTTACGAATCATTGGCAGCACCGCATCTTCACCAGGATCAGTAATTTGACTCCATATGGAATATAAATTTTGCCTCTGAATATTCGTTTTACGTTCAGCTCCCTTGATCATTTGCATAATGCCATATGCGACAGGGCTATTTTCTATATCTTCAAATGATAATATGTCAGAAGCTAATCCCTCACTTATTAATACATTTGATGTTAGGTTCCCTTTTGGATTACGATAAAAACCCTCTAAGGGAGACAAAATTCCTTGCTTCGCAAGCTTTTCCCCTATGATAATTACATGAATCTTACTGGCTTCAATAGTGCCTGGAAGCATATTATCCATTTTCAAACCAATATTAAAAACGGAATCCCCAGTAGTCTGAAGCACTTCATCCTTTACTTCGAATTGTCCACCGCCTTTACTCTTCAAAACTACCGCTCTGACCATTCCCATTATTGAGCTATCTTTGGTAACATCGAGACTAATACCGTTTATAATCTTTTTATCAGTTAAATAAAGAATGTCCCAACACCCAGTTATGATTACAGAAAATAGACTTATGAAAATCATTACAGCTATTTTTTTCCTCATAAGATCCCTACCTCTTTATTTTTTTTACGAAGGCAGGAGACCATCCATAATAAAAGTGGTATGACTGTAATTATAATAAAATACCCATATTCCAACCATTTACCGAAAGAATCTATTTTTTCCAAAGTAGATAGGCACCACCCTAATATAAATACAAGCACTCCACTGAACCAGACCAACCTTCGATAAGAATTTTGATTTGCACTTAGACTTTTTCCAGCCATGCATAGATAAGAAACGATTGTAGCAGTCATTGGAATAAACCAAATCGTTAAAAAAATCAAATCCAAGCGGTCAAACACTTGATAAGTCAATCCTTTAAAAATATATAAAACAGGTTCATTGATCTGTCCTAATGCTTTAGGGCTAAACCCAATCACACAAATAAATACAAAATACGCATAAAAAAGTGTAACAAAGCAATTGGCCAATGAGATGATACGAATTAATCCTTTGGAATTGTTCTGCACTTGTGTGAAAAAATATAGGATCACTTCAAAACCGAGCATTGAAAAAAAAGTTTTCTCACTCCCTTTGAGCATTTGCTCAATTCCTGATTGACCAATAGGCAAAATGTTAGTAATGTGCATTTCGTTCGTAAAGTTAAAAAAACTAAGCAGTATTAAACAACCAAACAATACTGAGGTTAATACAAAAAATCTTGCAATGACACGCAAATTTTCATGAGCTAAGTATACCCCAGTCCCAATAATTAGAAATTCCAGAACCCAACTAGGTGTATATGTAAGCATCCATGTGTGCACCAACTGTACATAAAGTGTGGTTGCATAAGCTGCTATGAAAATAAAAAAAACATAGTATATGATGTTTATTCCTTTACCAATATAAGAACCAAACAATTCAACGGTAATTCCACTTAAGGTAAGATCAGGGAATTTCCGAAGCAATCTCCAATAAATGAAAAGCAAAAGCTGTATAATACTTCCGGCGATAAGAACCGAGATCCAAGCATCCCCGTTCGCTGAGCTCTGAATTTTGGATGGCAGAGATAGGAGTCCAATTCCAATTTGTGTTTTGATGATTAAAAAAAACAATTGGGATCTCGTTATTGATATATTCAAGTGCGCTTCCACCTCCTGAAATATGACTTGTTTGTTGCTCCGGATTCCGAAGATTGCGAGTCTTTATTCCCCTTCCATATTGGAAGTCTTAGAAAAATATCATTTAGTCCCTGCTTACCATGAAAAGGACCGAAAGGTGCGAAATAGGGTACCCCCAATGTCTCAATTTTGCATAGGTGAATGAAAATGACCATCATCATGATGGAAATTCCGAATAATCCAAACAATGCGGCAGCAAGCATAGTTGGGAATCCTAAGATTCTCAAGCTTGTTCCAAATTCATTTAACGGGGTTGCAAATGATGCAATCGCTGTCAATCCAATAACAACAATCATTGTATTAGATACAAGATGGGCTTCGACAACTGCCGTTCCAATTACAAGACCCCCGACAATTCCAATCGTTTGTGCAATGGGAGATGGTAAGCGAATTGCGGCCTCTTTCAACAATTCTAGAAGGATTTGCATAACGAGCGCTTCTAAAATAGGTGGTAATGGAACGTAAACTAAAGAAACCTGAATGGAATAAAGAATTCCTATAGGGAGCACTTCCGAATGGTATGAGACGATTGCAATATAGATCGCTGGCAAACTAATTGCGAGAATAAAGCTTATAAATCGAATAATTCGAAAGAATGATCCTAGGATCCACCTGCCGTTGTAATCATCTGGCGATTGAAAAAACGAAAAAAATGTGACGGGAAGAACTAACACACTTGGCATGCCGTCAACGATAATATTGATTTTCCCTTCCATTAAATAAGAAACTGCTCTATCAGGCCTTTCGGTCTGCATAGATTGCGGAAAAGGTGATAAGGGATGTTCTTCGATCATCTCATCAATGTTACCTACGGAATATATATAATCAAGATCTATAGCTGAAATCCTCTTCTCACATTCCTCAACGATTATGGGGTCGGCTCTGTTTTCCATGTAGACCATAGCTACTTTCGTATTCGTGACATTACCTAAGGTGAAGTACCTCACCCTTAATTTGGGACTTTTGATTCGATTGCGAAGCAAATATATATTCGTACTTATATTTTCAATAAAGCCTTCATGTGATCCCTTAATGATTTGTTCGTCTTTGGGTTCTTGGATTGAACGGCTTTGCGTTTGAGCAACTGACATCATGATTGCTTCTACTTCGTCCTCAATCACAATAACGCAAAATCCATCAAGTATATATTTCCCTATTTGAAGAATATCGGACGACTTCTTTAAATCGATTAAAGTAAAGATCTGTTCAATATCTCCAATGTTTGATTCCAACAATGGTTTAATAACATTTGATTGAATTAACTCTGTTTTCACAAGGTCTTCTAAATATAACAATGAGTACGTTTGGCTGTTAAAAACGAACTTTTGAATCTTTAAGTCGTCCGTACATGAGAAATATTCTTGAATTTGGGTAATCTTCAATTCGATATCTCCAATTTTCAACTCATCTGCAAGAGTCTCATTCATGTTATTATCACCCCCTTTGAATAAATCTTTACCTATTATTAACAAATACCCCCGTATTTATTTCATGAATACGGAGGTTGTTATAGTGTCTAAAGGTCAGCTTTAACTTAGTAATATTTCGTATGCTCTATCCATGTACAGGGAAGGCTAATGTGGTAACGTAAGGAATCGGAGGGAAAAACTTGATCGAACAAATTCTTGCTGAACTAAATAATCCATCCGACCTCTTTTGTGACACACTGGATAACGGATACATCCAGATGGAGCTTGTTTACTTCCCTGAGCTTTGTGATCAGACACAGATTAAAGATGGTTTGATCATTCCATATTCCTATTGTTTCCACCCGGAAGAATTTGAACGCCTGATTAACACTAATCCCAACTTTGGGCTAGCCAATCAGCCTGAATATTGGACGCAATTGCTGCTGAACGGTACGCTCTTATTCAAAATTGAGGACACCGTATTTCGCTTCTATGTCCAAAGGAAGTTTCAGGACAAGCCTGATACCGTTCAAATAGAGGCATCACTGCAAGGTCCTCAGACTGCACTTACAGAAGATTTAGATCTTAACATCAGCCTAATACGCATGCGGTATAATGTGCCTTCTCTCTCAGTAGAACAACACATCATAGGAGATCACTCAAAAACACGAATAAGCGTTCTCTACGATAAAAATTTAATTAATAAAGAGGTACTGGATTTATTAAATGAGCGGATAAACAATGTACAAATCAGGACTCTCCGAGCAGCGGGTCAACTATTACAGGCACTTTCGGGAAAGAGACACAGGCTTTTCCCCATCATTCTCCAAACAGAAAGACCTGATCGTATTGCAATTATGCTCGAGCGCGGAAAAGTAGCACTACTACAGGACGGAAGTCGCTTCGGTCTGCTTCTTCCTGTTCGACTAATCGATTTCCTCCATGCGATGGATGATGATTATGAATCATATTGGATGAGCAAATTTCTGCTTATTCTTAGATATTTTGCCATGCTTCTTACAATTACCTTACCTGCCCTCTATATAGCCATTGTCTCATATAACCCAGAGGTCCTTCGCGTCCAATTAACACTATCAATTGCAGGCAGTCGAGTAGTGGTCCCCTATCCTTCATTTATTGAAGTTTTCATTATGCTTTTTATGATTGAAGCATTGAATGAGGCAAGCCTTCGCCTGCCGCGTTATATCGGTTCTACAGCAACAACTGTTGGTGGTTTGATTTTGGGTCAAGCCATTCAACAGGCGGGATTAGTGAGCAGTATCATGATTATCGTAACTTCAGTTGTTGCGATCTCTAATTTCGTTATACCGAACAACGGCTTTGGTTATTCAGTTCGCTTTATTAAATACATCTTTGTCATAGTCTCAATTTTCTATGGTTTATTAGGGGTAGTTGTTTCATTCTTTGCTTTAATTGTTTATTGGTGCAATCTAAGGAGCTTTGGACAGCCTTATTTAGCCTTTTATATTCCAAAGTTAGAAGCGAAAGCACATCATTATAGAAAGGGGACCAAGTAAACCATGTCTCGGTATACCTATTATCATGTGCTCTATGTTGGAATGATTAATATCATGATGTTCGTACCAACGTTACTCATAAGAGATCGTTTTAATGGCGCAATTTCAGGAATGCTCATTGCAATGGTGATAGGCACCATCATTTCATTCGTTATGATGGCTTGCTTTGAAAAGTTTCCCGGATTGGGTTTTCCAGAAATATGTGATCTTTACCTCCCAAGATGGTTTACCACTATCAACAGCTTATTTGTGGGTTTATTTATCTGGCTTCCAGCTGGAATTATTGTTATATATGCCTATTCAGAGACAGCCCGTATGTTCTTTTATCCAGACGTAAATCCTTATATAAATCTGTTTTTAATGGTTAGCGCTGCCCTATGGGCGAGTACTCGGTCAACCCGATCCGTCCAGTTTATTCATGAAATCATGATGCTTATAATCTCTCCTTTGCTTTTTTTGTTTCTAGTTAAAGCTATGGTTAATGAAAACTTTAGTTGGGACGCAATCCGTTACGTAGCCGGATACGTGAACAAACCGCCATCCTTCATGACAATTGTTTCAGCCACCTTTTTGTTTTCCGGTCATTTCAGCCTTGTTCTTTTTAATCGCTTGCATGTTGAGGGATTTCGTTTTCGAAATCGATGGGTCGTACCCTTGTTCGGGTGTTTCTTCTTACTGGTTACTTTTTTTGTGCCAATCGGATTCCACGGCACAGTTGGTGTAGGCGATTACGTTTACATTTGGAGTATGACGGCAGACTCCATGATCATGGAGTATGGTTTCATTAATCGGGTTTTGTTTGTCTTTCTACTGCTCTTCACTGGATTATCGCTGCTCTTTGTCATGAACACATGGCACACAACCATCATGTTAATTAGATATGTAATTAACCGTTCAGTAGCTGTTGAAGAAGAACCGGTACCGAAGATGAATATCTGGTTAGCTTTAGGTGCAGGGATCTTGTCTTTCATTTTTATGCGCTTTGTAAACGTAGAAAGAAACCAGGTTATCTCTGAGATATGGCTCATTGCTCGATTTTTCACCGAAATCATATTCATTTTTATGATGCTCTATTTTGTATGGAGAAAAAAGAAGGAGAACGTTTTTACATGAGGATTCTACTATTCATCGTCTTTTTACTCTACCTTTGTTTGTCTCTTGGAGGGTGTAGCTTTAAGGACATTGATAAAAGATTCTTCGTCGTAGCCATGGGGGTGGATTGGACTGGAAAAAAGGAAAATCCTTATTTGGTAACACTTCGTCTCGCAATACCAGCATCCAAGATTGGCGAAGGGCTAGCGGAGAGTCAGATCGAGCATTTGGAAGCCCCGAGCATAGCGGAAGCAGTTAGAAATATTAAAGCTCATGTCGATAAAGAGCTCGATTTCGGACATTGCCGGATGTTTTTATTCGGTAACAGCTTAGTAAAAGAGTCGATGGAGGAACCGCTAAGTTGGCTAGCAAGAAGAAGAGACATTCAACTGATTTCCTATATGGCATTAGCTGAACCAAGCGCAAACAAGCTACTAAAAGCAAGTCCATCAACAGAAAGATTGGCGGGTAACTCCTTTTTCTTAACTTTTGGAAAAGAAGGGACAGTTTCGCCTTACACTGTGACCGCGTTTCTATTCGATAATTTCCGTCGATTCAAAGAAAAGGGACTCGATCCCTACCTGCCCATCGTTAGCTTTGATGGGGATTCATATGTTGTCGAGAAGCTTGCTTTACTTGATAAAATGAAAGAAAAACTTGTCTTAAACCCGAAAGAAACAAAACTGTATAACATGACTGCGAATGAGTTTAGCCGATCAGGTATCCCTATTAACTATGAAGGAAAACGGTTGGCCTTTTACGTTTCGCGGGTGTCTAGTCATGTCACAATATCGAAAGATGAAATTCCAATCGTCAGTCTTAATCTCAAAATAAAGGGAATGATTGAAGAAAGCCCAATTAAGGTCAAGGACGCCAATTCCCTCCAGATCCAAAAAATGCTAGAAAAAAATGTTAACAAAACTGCAGAAGATTTGTTATATAAAATACGTGATGCCAATGTTGACCCCTACGGGTTCGGTCTTCATTATCTGAGTCAATATTTCGGTAAAGAGAAAGACTGGGAACATTGGCAAAACGTCTACTCTCAAATCAAATTTGACGTTAAAACTCAAATCATAATTGAAAGTACCGGACTTGTCCGTTGATGAAGAGACAAAGTCCGGTGATAACCTTTATGGAAGCAGCAGGAGCGAAGCTTCTTGATTATTATTGATGTATGTAAAATGGTCAGCTCCTAGAGCTCTGTATGTAACTCTTGCATTTCCACGTTTTGTTATCACATGTATGGACTTGGGATTCCAATCTTTACATATTTGAATATATCGGCAGCATAGATTAAAACTCACTTCAAACAAGTATACTTTGCTGATTCGTATCTGAGGTGCAGTCCAACTGCTTGCATCCTCGGTATTTACCATGATAATTCGATCAACGCCCATTGCTTCCAAGCGTTTTTTTCCGTAGTTGTTATTCGTAATCGCATAGTATTGAATTCCCTTGGTTCTTAATAAGTTAATAAATTCCTTTCCCGCTCGGTTCGGTGCGGAAACTAACACATATTCGGTGCAGGTTTGTTCCGATTTATTCAATTCTTTCTCCTCCTTATGGAAGACCACGAAAGCAACTGCTCGTATGCAGCTATCAGTCGTAACCACTCCAATAATACGCTTACGAAGTTAGCTGTCGGATTCGGGCGTGAGAATCGCCCTACACGGTGGTTCCGTGATTCACCCCACTATGCATAAATTACATGCATCAGTTTACTATGGTTCCCCCGCTCCTGAAGGCCAGGACTCAGCGTTATCAACATCACGATTTATTTACGAGTAGCATTTAACCAGAAACTGCCATGCAGTTTTCTCGGCTCCACAGTGACAATGAATGCTTTGTGATCAATAGCCAAGATGCAGTCATACAGAAACTTCTCGTTTTTGCGGCGTGCAAGAACTTCCAACACCATTCTCTCACCATCTCTTCCCCAACCAACCCAAGAGGTGACACCAAATCCTTCTTTCCGAAGATAAGCAGCCATATAACGATGCAGCTCATCTGTAATAACTTTAACCGTAACATATCCTAGTGCCAGTTTTTCTTCAATCCATGATCCAGCAAGCACACCTAATCCATATCCGATTGCATAAACAATTAAACATGCAGGTTGGTTAACATATTTAAGAACGATGTTAAGACCTATTACATAGATCAGAATCTCTAGCATACTGATCGCAGAAGCTGTATATTTTTCACCTTTAAGGGTCAAGATCATTCGAAGCGTAAAACAAGATACATAGACAATCTGAATCACAAGAATGCTGCATATGATCGTGAACACAACATCATCCTTTCGATACTGAGAGGACCCACCGTAAGGCAGGCCCCAAGCTGATAATTACCGAGTAGCGATGAAGTTTGGTCTAGGTTGTTTGCCCGAATAAGGCGCATTCAGCTTATTAAGTACACTATTGTAAACGATGAAAACATTGCTTCGCGGGTCTGGCGTAATGTTGCTATTGGAGCCATGCATCAGATTACAATCGAACAATAGTATGGAACCGGCTTTTCCAGTTGGAGCAACAATCCCACCTTGCTCCGCTAGGTAACTCAAACTATTCTGGTCAGGTACGCCATATTCTTGACGGCGGAGCGATGTCTTGTAATTGTCATCGGGCGTTTCTCCTACACAGGAAACAAATGTACGATGTGAACCTGGCATCACCATAAGAGGACCATTATTAGGCGTGTTATCTTCTAAAGCAATAGAACAACTGAGCGCTCTCATCCGCGGCATCCCATCCTCCACATGCCAGGTTTCGAAATCCGAGTGCCAATAAAATTCCTTGCCGGTAAAACCTTGTTTGAAATTTATTCTAGATTGATGCACATAAGTATCACTGCCCAGAATTTGCCGAACAATGGCCTCGATCCGCTGATGCTCAGCGATTTGTTTAAATGCTTCATCGTCCTGGTGTACAGCAAAGATGGACCGAACTTCATCACTTCCATGCTCTTTGATTACTTCTGGCTTTTCAAGATGACGACTTTGATCCCAGAGTCTTGCTAACTCCTTTTTCCAAATCTGCACCTGATTTTGATCAAAAAAAGATTCCAAAAACAAATAACCATTCTTATCATAAAAAGCTAGCTGTTCCTCACTGATTACGGACTGATTGATCGCATGATTGTAAACCGCTGGGTCTTGTCTTTCCAAGAGTCTTGGTTCTCTATAAATTCTTGAAGGGTATGCATCTTGCACACTGGAATGGTTTAACGCCACTTGTCCTTTGGATGTCATCATGGTTTCTACCGCCTTTCGTCCTTTAGCTTAATGGATATACGCCTTGAGCATCATGCACTTCACGACCTGTTGTCGGTGGATTAAACACACATATCATCCGCATTTCAGTCTTCCCGCGCAGCAAATGCTTCTCGTGACCATTTAAAACGTATAAGGTTCCAGCGTTGATCTGGTATATATCTCCGCTTTCCGCTAGCTCGATTTCTCCTTCTCCCTGAATGCAATACACCGCCTCAACATGATGTTGGTACCATATTTCGGTTTCAGTACCTGCTTTAATCGTCGTGTCATGCAGGGAAAAGCCAACGCGGTCGCTTTTTACAAGTAATCTCTTACTGCTCCAAGTTTTCGTATCTACATCAAATTCTGTGCCTGCAATATCATTGAGATATCTAACGATCATTGTTTCTCCTCCATTCTCCGCTATATGAACTCTCTAGGATTCCTCTGCAATTTCTTTGATGCTAGCGTGCAATCGTTCAAGACCTATCATTAGTTCTTTTTCTGTAATAATTAAAGGAGGCATTATTTTGGCCACTTCACTATCTGTACCGGATGTTTCCATGATCAAGCCTTTGGAGAAAGCCCGTTCACATATTTTTTCTGCTAAACCCTGAGTCTCAAAAGCAATGCCTTGCATCAGACCTCGCCCCCTCACTTGCCCTTTCAGCTCTGGGAATGCTGCGACCATATCCTGCAGTCGACTCTTTAGCATATCCCCTTTGGCAAGTATCTCGTCTGAGAAATGATCCGTTTCCCAGTATTTCAGTGCCTGGGCCGCTGTAACAAAGGCAAGATTATTTCCGCGAAATGTACCGTTATGCTCGCCAGGCTCCCAGATATCCAGTTCAGGACGAATGAGCGTCAAGGCCATGGGCAAGCCGTAACCACCAATCGATTTGGACAGACATACGATATCCGGCTTAATCCCGGCCTCCTCAAAGCTGAAGAAAGTTCCCGTTCGTCCACAACCCATCTGAACATCATCCACAATGAGCAGAATTCCCTGTTCTTTGCATAACATCTCCAAACTTCGCAGCCACTCTATACTTGCTACATTGATTCCTCCTTCACCTTGAATCGTTTCAACGATAATGGCGGCCGGCAGTGATACACCGCTCCCACTATCCTCGATATAATTTCCCATATATTCGATCGTATTGACTTGATCGCTCATGTAGCCGTCGTACGGCATAGAAACGGTATGATGCAAAGGTACACCAGCACCTTTTCTTTTAAATTTGTTGCCAGTAACCGACAGCGCCCCAAGCGTCATGCCATGAAAAGCGTTCGTAAAACCGATAATCGTAGAACGTCCTGTCACTTTACGCGCAAGCTTCAGGGCGCTTTCTACGGAATTGGCGCCGGTAGGACCTGGAAATTGAATTTTGTATGAGAGCCCTCTTGGTTGCATAATGATTCTCTGGAACTGTTCAAGAAAATATTCCTTAGCAGCTGTCGCCATATCCAGACTATGTGTGACGCCATCTTGCTGAATATACGCGATCAACTTTTTCTTGATATCGTCGTTGTTATGTCCATAATTCAGTGCACCTGCACCAGCAAAAAAATCCAGATATTCTTCGCCAGCAGCATCCCAGAGCGTACATCCCTTGGCTCTCGTAAAAATAGTAGGAAAAGAACGGCAGTAGCTTCGAACTTCCGATTCAAGCATTTCAAATACATGCAATGACGGTTTACCAGGGTCTAATACCTTCATGTAAGTAATCCTCCTAAAAGTTAAATAAGTTGATTTGCTAACACACTTTTTTAATTTTTGGGATGGGACCAATGACAATTAACTGCTCATCCTCATGTTTGCTATCCGGAAATAACGGGGAAGGAAAACCATCATTTTTCACGATTGACGCATGCAAATCCTGTGCAAATTTAGCAAATAATCGAATGGATGCAGCGTTACTAGGCGATATCGTAGTTTCGATATATCGGATCTTCGCACACATCTTAACAGAGATTAAATCCCTAAGTAGTGATTCGGCAATTCCCTTTCCCCTGTGTTCGGCATTGACTGCGATCTGCCAAACAAATAAATTTTCTGGGTTCGACGGTTGTATGAATGCGGTCACAAAACCCACTACCTTGCCATCTATTTCTGCAACGCGGCAGGTTTCTGAAAAGTATTTGCATAGCATGATATAGCAATATGCCGAGTTAATATCCAGATTTCCGCTGTCTACAGCCGCTTGCCATAAATATTGGCCATCTTGCGGGCTGACACTTCTAATTAAAACGTTATTTGCTTTCTTTTGAATCACCCTAACGCCTCCTTCTACTCAGCTGATGGGGAAGCTTGCGGGATCCCCCCCATAAACCACGTTTGCCGAAAACGACTTAAAAATGACTGCAGTCTGGGACTTTGCGGATTTTCAAAAATTTGCACTGGTGTTCCCTGCTCGATGATGGAGCCTCCATCTGTAAAAAGAATACGGTCGGCAACCTCTCTTGCGAAATCCATTTCATGTGAAATCAGCATCATGGCCATGTCACCTTGAGCGGCAAGATCCTTGATTACTGTAAGCACCTCTCCGACCAATTCAGGATCAAGAGCCGATGTCGCTTCATCAAAAAGCATAATTTTCGGCTGCATAACAACTGCTCTTGCTATGGCAACTCGCTGTTTCTGTCCCCCCGATAATCGAGCCGGATACTCATTGACCTTATCCGCAAGACCTACCTTTTCCAGCATTTCGATTGCACGTTCCTCAGCCTCTGCCCTTTTCAAGCCAAGCACGTGAATAGGTGCTTCCGTCACATTCTTAAGAATCGTCATATGGGGAAAAAGGTTGAAATGCTGAAACACCATGCCAATATTACTCCGTAAACGGTGCAAATGCTGCTCATTAGCTTGTATAAGCTTTCCATTGACTTCCTGATGCCATAATAGTTCACCATCTACTTCGATAGTGCCGGATGTAGGATGTTCCAACGTCATGAGCAGCCTGGCTAATGTCGTCTTGCCCGAGCCGCTCGGCCCAATCACAACCACCTTTTCCCCTGAATAGATATCCAAGTCAATATGTTTCAATACATGTATTGAGCCGTAAGATTTGCTGACATCTCGGTACCTGACGATGGGGACTTGATTCATATGCGGGTACCCCCTATGTTATTTTCTCTGAAAGCGTAGTTCGAGTTTTCTCACAAGCAACGATGAAGGATAACTGAGCAGCAGAAACAAAATGCCTACAAGCGTGAAAGCTTCCAAATATTTAAATGAACCCGAACCAATCGCTTTCGCAGTCTGCAGCAGCTCCACAAGCGTGATGGCCGAAAGAACTGGTGTCTCTTTGAACATCGTAATTAAATAATTTCCCATAACGGGAACCACTGGTGGCAGGGCTTGCGGCAAAATAATACTCATCCAAGTACGCCTCGCACTGAAATTCAATGCCTTAGACGCTTCCCACTGTCCCTTGGGAACAGCTTCTATTCCGGATCGAAACACTTCGGACATATACGTACTGTAATGCACACCTAAACCGATTACACCTGTCACCATCGGCGAGAAAGATATGCCGTAGATCGGCAACGCGTAGAACAATACGAACAATTGAACAAGGAGAGGTGTACTGCGAATAAACTCCATTATGGCGAAAGCCGCTCCCGAAATCATTTTGTTTCTGGATCTGCGCACAAGTGCCAAGGGCAATCCAAGTAAACATGCCACCAAGAAGCCCAGCAGCGTCGCGGAAATCGTAATAGGAAGTACATTCAACAGTTCTGGTAAAATATGAAAAGCGTAATCCCAATCCCACATTAGCTAGCCACGCCCCCTAACTGCCCTTCGCTCGAAATAGCGAAGCGTGAGCGATAACGAGTAAGACAGGATGAAATACAGGATAAGCATCATTGCGAAGATCTCTGCAGTCTTGGAGCTGTCGAAAGTGCGCAAGACCATTCCTTGGTAGGTCAAGTCCATTAATGTGATTAAATAGACCAGAGATGTTCCTTTAAGCAATTCAATCTGCAAGTTCCCGAAAGATGGGAGCATCAATAGCAGCGCCTGTGGCAGTAGAATTCGGCGCATTCTTAGACTTGGACTCATGTTTAAGGCAATTGCCGCATCATATTGTCCCTTGGGTATCGCGAGTATTGAACTTCGTACAACCTCAGAGCCATACGCGCCATAATTTAGGCCCAGCGCTAACACAGCTGCAACCATCGCGGACATTTGGATATTTAAAAGCATAGGGAGCGCAAAATAAAGCCAAAACAGCTGTACGAGCAACGATGTTCCACGAAAAACTTCAACATATACGGAAGCAATAATCCTTACAATACGGTGTCTCGATAGACGCAATAGGCCCATAGCAAATGATATAATTGCAGATAATACAATTGCAAACAAAGTAATTTTGAGCGTAACTAATGCTCCCCGTACTAGTATGGGAAGAAACTCGAAAACAGATATCCAATTCGACATCGATCTACGTATTGGACAGCTGATTAGCCGTCATATCTCCTGGCAATTCCTGCTCAGTAAATCCAAATGGTTTTAAGATTTCTAACAACTGACCTGACTTTTTCAGCTTATCCAACTCTTGGTTGAATGCTTCTCTGAGTGCCGAATCCTCTTTGCGAAATGCCGCTGCCCCATATCCTCTTACACTCTTCCCGTCCAATTCCGGCTGTGTAAAGTCCATGACACGCTCAATCTTACTATCCTTAGCCGAATCGAGCATCGCTTGCAAAGACGGCCCTGTCATTGTAACAGCGTCTACACGCCCAGCCTGCAGGGCAGATATTGCCGAGGGCTGGTCTGGAACCGTCACAATTTGCCCTTTTGCGATGCCCGCCTTCGCTAAATAATCATTCTCGATAGCGCCAACCATAACAGCTACTTTAGCATCCTTATTAGCCGCGATATCTTGATAGCTATGTAATTTATGCGGATTTCCTTTTTTAACGGCAATCGCTTCTCCGATACTGTACTCTGGATTGGCAAATGCCACTTCCTTGCTCCGATCCGGGTTGATAAACATCCCCGCAGTAATAACATCGAAACGCTTTGCTTTTAAGCCGGGTATTAATGAACCGAACTCAGTCAGTACGCCATTCATTTCACTGATACCTAAATTTTTCAAAATTACTCTGGCTACTTCCACCGCTTCTCCCGTCAACTTCCCATCGGGCGTAGCATATGCATATGGATTTTCATTAGCAAAACCTACCGTTATAAAGCCTTGTTTTTTTGCCTTTTCCAATGTGTTCTCCTGAGCGGTTGACTTTTCATCGCTTGCTTTTGTTTGGCTGCCTACGCTTTGGGAAGTACAACCCGCAACAATGCATATCAGCAGGAAACATAGCGAGTACGAAAACAACTTTTTCATTCAAAAACTCCTTTTTCCCATTATTTCGGGGCCCCACAACAAGTGTAACATGATCCGCTATGTATCACATCCTGCGTTATGAGGACTCAGCGCCCCTAAGCCACGCTCTCCCTCCTTTAGAGCAAATGAGCGGACATATCCAAGAAAAACCTCCCTCATCCACCAAAATGCTTAATAATACGCAATATTCAAAATTTAACGATAATGAGAAGATAATTGACATAATCGGTACTAATCAAGTGATATCTATCCATTACCTTGTATAATTTCATGTTTTTAGCTAAAATCAAGTTAAAATGCTTATATTTAAACAAATTTTGTTTGTACAAATATAGTTTATATCAACTTTTATTTATTGCCGTTTTAATTTGAATCTGTATAGGTTAGATTTAATAAACATCTGAACCAAATGATACTTAGACTTATGACTAAGAAAACTCTGTCTTCCCAATTTACAATATGATAAGTGGATAATATCACTATACAAACTGGGAGAGCGATAAAGAAATAGATTTGTCTCCATATTACCTTAATGTTCATTTGATAAATAATTTCAACAATAAAGCTTGCCATTAATTCACCAAAAATCCAAGAAACTATGATTATAAATAAAAGTGATGAAGTTAATATAATTATTCACACTCCAACCGTTCATTTTAAACTAAGAGCTTATCTAACATTGCACATATTCTACTCATTATAAACAGTCATTTTTCTTATATCGAGAAAATAAATAATACCCCAGAAATAACCGCTCACACTGAAAGGAGGACAATATGATTTTCTTCACAAAAATACTGATGCGAGTAATTCGAATGAATACTAAATTTATTTTCATTTTATCGGTTATATTCATTGGATGTAGCGCATTGCTATCTTACGAACTCGAACCAGAAACCTTCGAGAATCGATTCAATGGCTTGTGGTGGGTAATGACAACAGTAACTACGGTTGGGTATGGTGACTACTATCCCCATACCATCGCAGGTAAATGTTTAGGTATGGTTATTTATTTTTTTGGCATCGGACTCGTTTCGGTTGTCATCAGTAAAGTCATTGATTCATTATTTATTTATACGCGGATGAAGGAGGAAGGAAAATTGAGATACTCTGGCCAGAATCATTTTGTGATTATCGATTGGAGCAACCATGCGGAGAATGCAATTAAAGAAATTCTTAACACGGACCCGATATCCGAAGTTGTTCTCATAGATACACTCGAAAAAGCTCCTTTACAACATGATCGTGTTCATTATGTGCAAGGAAATCCTCAACAATTAACAACATTAGAAATGGCCAATGTATCAAAAGCTAGAGCCGTATTCATCTTCGCCGATGAGATCACGCGATACGATAATACGATACGAGACCCGTCTTTTATTGATGGAAAAACATTGCTGGTAGCTTCAACAATTGAAAGAAATTACAATCATGTATATACCATCGTAGAGATTAGAGACAAGGAGAATCTCATGAATTTTCAGCATATGCAGATTGATGAATTTATTTTCGGAAGTGAAACGATTTCCCAACTAGCTGTACGCGCTGCTTTCAACCCTGGAAGCTCAAAAATCTTAACACAACTATTGACACGTACATACGGACAAGATCTTTACGAAATATCCAAAGATATTCATTGGTTGACATTTCATGATGCTTTTCAAGATCTGTTGAGTAAAGGCGCCACATTAATTTCAGATGGAGGAAATCTCACAATTAATAAAAGACTTCATGAAAATATTCCTGATAATGCAAGGTTGTTTGTTATATGTGACAAGGAAACCTATCGACAACTGACCATATCGTCCGCTTCTAATAGACTATAATCTCTGGATGCAGAAATTTCTGGTAATTGGCTCCCTCGAACTGTTAACATTGAACGTATAAACGGTGATACAAGCAGGAGGTTACCCTATATGGAACATGGTAGCGGCTCTTTAGGAAGTTTGATTCTTGTAGTTACAATCTCTTTCCTAGTCCCTATTTTGCTCTATCAGCTACGCTTAAGAGTTGTCCCTGTCGTTGTTGCGGAAATTGCAGCAGGGCTTCTTATCGGAAAAAGCGGTTTCAATCTGGTAGGACATGATCCTTGGGTAGAACTCCTTTCATTGTTAGGTTTCATCTATTTAATGTTTCTAAGCGGTGTCGAAATCGATTTTCATACATTTGTCAAAAAGGATAAGTCGAGTAAAGGCTCCTTTCAACCTTTATCCGTAGCCATCTTCGTTTTTTTAGGCATTTTCATGCTAGCAGGAATTCTGTCATTTGTATTAGTTACTTTAGGCTTAGTCGAACGTGCATTTCTAATGACTTTAATTATTGGCACTATCTCCCTAGGGGTAGTCGTCCCCGTCTTGAAAGAGCGAAAGCTGCTAAGCACAAGTTATGGACAAATCCTGCTGCTAGTTGCTGTACTTGCTGATTTATTCACCATGATCCTCTTGGCGTTCTATGTCAGTTTCCTATCCAGAAATATGTCCAAGCTGCTCTTGCTTTTGTTGTTTTTCTTGCTGGTCATCTTCATCTATGTGTTAGTAAAACGCTTTTCAAAAGGGAAAGTTTTCAAAATTCTAGGGGAAAGCTCTATACAATTCGGCACCAGAGCCATCTTCACCTTAATCCTCGCCATTGTATTTCTTTCTGAAAGCTTAGGTGTTGAAAACATTCTAGGCGCCTTCCTCGCAGGTATCATTGTCTCCTTGCTCCGGCCAAAGAAAGAATTCATCCACCAATTGGAGTCGTTCGGATACGGATTTTTAATCCCCATTTTTTTTGTTATGGTAGGCGCTAAGCTGGAGTTAAAATACTTGTTTGCAGATGTCAAAGTTTTATTGACCATTCCGCTTCTTCTAGTGGTGATGTTTCTTTCCAAAATGATTCCCATGTTATTTTTAAAAAAATGGTTCAAGTGGAGGGAAGTGCTTAGCTCAGGCATCCTTCTTTCTTCTACACTTAGCCTGGTCATTGCTGCCGCAACTCTAGCCTTGGATCTGCATATTATCGGAGAATCCCTTCACGGCGCACTGATACTTGTTGCTATCCTTAGTTGTCTACTATTTCCCGTCCTTTTCAACAAGCTTGCACCTAAACCATATGTGCGTAAGAAAATGATTTCCATCATCGGTTTAAATCATATCTCCATGCCTGTTGCACAAGACTTTATTGCTGAAGATGTGTACCGGATTCAGGTCTTTACGGCAAGCGGTTCTGATATTAGTGATACTCATCTTGATCATAAGGATCCGGCTTATATTCAACACATTCCTGTTTTGGATGAAACAGCTTTGAAACAGCATGGAGCATTTGATGCAGATATCATTGTCATGGCAACAATGGACGATACCTTTAACATTCAATTGGCCAACAAAATCAGGAAGGACGAGCCTGACAAAAGACTTCTGGTTCGCATCGAAGCACCAGAATCTCAGGGGGAAATGGCCGGTACAGGGGTCGAGGTGTTTTCCACTTTATTTGCGGCTCGTACAGTACTGCGAGCATTAATCGACAGCCCCGGCGCACTAAAGCTAATAACGGAAGAAGAGGGTACTATCTTTGAGGTACATATTCATCATCTTCCATATCGAACAACTCTCCTTCGCCAACTGCCTCGATTAGAGAATTTATTAATCCTTCGAATTTATCGGGGACAATCGTACCTAATCCCCCACGGGAACACAGAAATCCGTCTTGGGGACCGTTTATTGATTAGTGGAAATACGGAGCAAATCGAAGCTTTTCGCGAAATTGTTTC
Source organism: Paenibacillus sp. P36 (assembly GCF_045866505.1). Taxonomy (NCBI): domain Bacteria; kingdom Bacillati; phylum Bacillota; class Bacilli; order Caryophanales; family Paenibacillaceae; genus Paenibacillus; species Paenibacillus sp. P36. The sequence continues at coordinate 1,019,560 of NZ_AP038372.1, read as the reverse complement.
GTAGTGGTTGAAGCATCCCACAACTACACGTATCCATAATCAATTTACAAAGAAGAGCCAATTCATCACTGGCTCTTCTTTATCTTCATTATTTTGTATTCAAATCAGCGATCGATTCGATATTCATGTACGTTGGAACAACTAAACCCAGCTTGGTACCGTTCAAATTCGAGCCCAAATCTTCAAACTTGCCGGCAAATTTATCAAAGTAATCTTTATGCGTTGTTGGAAGCCACGCTGCTACCATCGCGTCAGCACTTCCGTCAGAGATGCCTGCCCACATAGGACCAGCCTCAACTTGAAGCATTTCCACTTTATATCCAAGTTTTTCTTCTAATACCGTTTTTACGACATTTGTACTTGCTATCTCGGAATCCCACGCCACATAAGCTAACTTAAACTTCTTTCCCTTTTCTTGGGAGAGATCCTTTACCCAGCCATCAACTTTACTGGCATTATCCTTTACCCAATTGGATGCCGCTTCTTCCGGCTTTTTGCCTTCCGTGATTGCTGACATCACAACGGCCATCTCCTCAGGCGTCCATTCAAACCTATCTAACATTGTGTATGCCGATGGAGCTTCCTTTTTCAAATTATTGCGGACGATCGTATGGATTTGTTCATCTTTACCAAATACCCCTTTAGGATCGCTTAAGTATTTGAGATCATATTTGGCGAACATCCAGTGAGGCGTCCAGCCTGTCACAATGATCGGCTTCTTATCTTTATAGGCCTTATCAAGCGCCGCTGTCATTGCAGCGCTTGAACCCTCTACCAGCTTCCAATCCTTTAAATCGTAATCTTTTATAGCCTGAGCGGTTTGTTTCATCAATCCCGCTCCAGGGTCGATCCCAATGATTTCATGATGGACCTGGCTTCCGAGGGTTTCCTCTGCCGATGATGATGACGATGCGTCTTTGGAGCACCCTGTCATGATTGTTACTGCAACTAAACTAACCAACATCCATGCTCTCGCTTTATTTTTCAGCATATCTATACGCTCCTTTTTCTTTTGAGAATGTACTGCGTCATACGATCCAAAAGTATGGCTAATACGACAATGGACAAGCCTGCTTCAAACCCTTGGCCTGTTTTAATTTGCGTCACAGCACGGTAGACGTCAGCACCTATACCTTGGGCTCCAATCATAGATGCAATAACGACCATTGATAAAGAAAGCATGATCGTTTGATTCATACCTGCCATGATGGATGGCAATGCTAATGGAAACTGGAGTTTGAACAATTTCTGTGAAGGTGTTGAGCCAAAGGCATCTGCTGCCTCCACTAAATCTTCAGCGACTTGACGAATCCCTAAATTCGTAAGTCGAATAGTTGGAGGTACAGCGAAGATAACCGAAGCAATAACGCCGGGAACAACGCCTAATCCGAAGAAGGTGACGGCAGGAATCAAGTAAACAAAAGCAGGCATGGTTTGCATGAAGTCCAGCAACGGCGTGGCCACGTTGCGAAACTTATCACTTTGTGCACACCAGACTCCGATTGGAATGCCAATGATGATGGAAATTAACGCAGATGTTAGCACTAACGCCAGTGTATCCATCGTATGGCTCCAAAACCCTAAATTATATATCAACAATAGACCTAGCCCCGAAAATACGGCAAAAGACCAGCGCCCCAAGTAAAACGCCAGAATACTTACTAATCCAATGAGCATTAGAACTGGAACACCATGAAAAACAAAAGATAGAGCATTTACAGTTCCCTCAATGCAGGTCGAGATGAATTGGAATAAAACACCCAAGTTCACTTCCAGTTTATCAACGACAAATTCCACCCACTCATCCAGCGGTATCTTCGAGATCATCCCTCTGCACCTCCTCTTTAGCAACGAGTTGCCCTGCTAATGCTCCAAGGACGGCTCCGCGCACAATGACACCAATTATGCGGTTGTTATCGTCAACCACACCTACTGGATATTTAGAGCTTCCACATATTTCGAATAAATCGTATAGCATTTGTTCAGGCGCCACAGTTGGCACATTTCGTATAACGATTTCCTCGAGTGTCTTTCCAACCTTCACAGCCTCAGAAGCATCCTCAGCCGTGATGACACCAAGCAGTTTTTTGCCGCGGTCAACAACAAATAAGTTCGATATTCCGCTTTCGCGCATGAGCTGAAGAGCTACTCTCGGCCCTCTATCAAGCCCTACAGTTTCCGGTCTCCGCATCACAGATGATGCCGTTAAAACTTTGGAAAGATCTACATCCTCGACAAATCTCTCTACATATTCATTCGCAGGGTTCATCATAATCTCTTCCGGCTTCCCAATCTGAACGACACTGCCGTCTTTCATCAGAGCAATACGGTCCCCGATACGAAGGGCTTCATCCAAATCATGTGTGATAAAAATAATCGTTTTCTTCATTTTATCTTGAAGCTCTAACAGTTCATCCTGCATATCCTTGCGGATAAGCGGATCTAATGCGCTAAAAGCCTCATCCATTAATAAAATATCTGGATCGTTTGCAAGCGCTCTTGCCAAGCCTACTCTTTGCTGCATACCTCCGCTTAATTGCGATGGCATGCTGTCAGCCCAAGCCTCCAGTCCTACCAGACTCAAAGCTTCAATGGCCTTCGAACGTTTCTCATTCTTGCTCTTCCTCTGAATTTCAAGCCCGTATTCCACATTTTGTACAACTGTTCTATGCGGGAATAGAGCAAACTTCTGGAATACCATAGAGATCGTTTCTCTTCGGACACGACGAAGTTCTTCATCGGTCATTTCGATGATATTTTGGCCGTGAATGTTGATACTCCCATTTGTAGGTTCAATTAACCTGTTTAGCAGTCGGACTAGTGTTGATTTCCCGCTGCCTGACAGCCCCATGATGACAAATATTTCACCAGGTTGTACTGAAAAGCTGACTTCGTTGACCCCCACTGTATGCTTGGTTTCCCTGTAAATCTGTTCTTTTGAATACTTTTTGGCCATAAGCGGAAGAACAGAATCGGGATCAGGCCCAAATACTTTGGTTACCTGATGAACATCAATAATTGCCATACGCTCACTCCTTTCTGCATGCGTTAATACCCTGTTACCTCTTTTAGTGTAAAGAACTAAAACAGGTTATGTCAACATTAAATTCTGTTTATTCCGTTTATACAGAAAAAACTGTACAATATAATCATTGTACTCCTACATGCTCCCGAATTCTGTCACATGACTTTCTTTACTTTATTAAAATAGTTTCTTACAATAACGATGTAAACATAAAGGCAGGGTGAACTTTGGAATGGACCAACTACAAAATATAAGCTCAGACAAGGAAGTAATTATTCAAAAAGCTCGCAAACGTGTCATTGAATCTATCGGGAAGAACATGGATCTCTATGGCGTCACCCAGTCGATTGGTCATTTATACGGAATGCTATTCTTCCAAAACAAGCCTATGACCCTGGATGAAATGGGAGAAGCGATGGAAATGAGTAAAACCAGCATGAGCACAGGTGTGCGTACGCTGGTTGATTTGAAAATGGTGAATAAGGTTTGGGAAAAGGGAACACGAAAGGATCTCTACGAGGTAGAAATGGACTGGTTTCAAACCTTCTCTGATTACTTTTCACTGAAGTGGCGTAAAGCGTTAGAAATTAATCTTAGTTCTCTGAATAAGTCAAAAAATGAACTTAAGCAACTTAAACAGCTATATCCTGATGATGCAGTGCTACAAGCGATTCTTCAAACGGATTTGGACAAAATCGATGAGGCTATTCGATATTATCAATGGCTTGATCGACTTATTGACTCTTTCGAAACAGGTGATATATTCAACTTGATACCTAAAGATTCACCTGATGATCATAATAATTAAGTTTCACTCTGCTTGCTCAAAAGTTCATCCAATTTCTTATTGCGCCTATGGTCTCTACTTCTTAATGATTTCTCATCTTGCCTGAGCGCGATCATTAAGGATACACACATGCCTATAATAATGATGGCGAATGGGACTGCAGCGATGATAGAAGCAGTCTGCAATCCGTTTAAGCCTCCACTAATTAGCAATACGATTGCCATGGACGATTGCAGTACACCCCATACCATTTTGACTTTGTTCGATGGATTCGGATTTCCCTTCGTAGAAAGCATTCCGAGGACGAACGTAGCTGAGTCGGCAGATGTAATGAAAAAAGTTATGATCAGAAGAGTAGCTATAAACGCTATGATATGACCTATGGGCAGCTGCTGCAACGTTAAGAACAAGGCAGATGTAACATCTTGTTTAGCCGCGGCTGCTATCGGAAACTGATCAAATAATTCCAAGTGAAGCCCTGTTCCCCCGAACACGGAAAACCACATGAAGCTAAACAGGCTAGGTATTAAGAGTACGCCTAAAACAAACTCCTTAATCGTTCTGCCTTTGGATACACGAGCGATAAAGGTGCCAACAAAAGGTCCCCAAGCGATCCACCAGGCCCAATAAAATAAAGTCCAAACACCAACCCAGGTTCCTTGTGTAAAAGGAGTCATCCTCAAACTCATATACACAAGATTTTGCAAATAACCTCCTAATGTCGATGTAAATAGATCTAGTATGAACGAGGTTGGTCCAACTACGAATACGAATGCCATTAATAAGACAGCTATAAGCAGATTTGTATTACTTAATATTCGGATTCCCTTATCTAATCCACTAGTCGCGGAGATTAAAAATAAGACAGTTACAATGCCAATAATGACCACTTGAACCACAGGATTAATTGAAATACCAAACATGTGGTTCAAGCCACCGTTAATTTGAAGCGCTCCCAGTCCTAACGAAGTGGCTACGCCAAACGCAGTTGCAATAATAGCAAGGGTGTCAATAGCTGCTCCAATCCCTCCCTCGGACAATTTTCCAATCAAGGGTGAGAAAACAGCGCTTATAAGCCCTTTTTTATCATGCCGAAATTGGAAGTAAGCTAAAGCAAGCGAGATGATTGTATAAATAGCCCAGGGATGTACGCCCCAGTGAAAGAAAGAATAGCGCATCGCCAAGCGTGCAGCCTCTGTAGTGCCTCCAGTCGCTCCTTCTGGTGGTGATAGATAGTGCGATAACGGCTCAGCCACTCCCCAGAAAACAAGCCCAATCCCCATTCCAGCACTAAAAAGCATGGCAAACCAGGATAAGGTTGAATATTCAGGTTCGTCTTCGTCTTTACCTAGCTTAATTCGACCATACTTGCTAAAAGCCAAATAAAAAGCGAAAACTAAGCAACCAAAAGTCGAGATCAGAAAGAACCATCCAAAATTTTTTATTGATAGGTCAAAAAGTGAGGTTGCTGACGCAGCAAACTGAGCAGGAGCAAAAGCCCCAAACAATACAAAAATGAAAATAATGCCTATTGAAATATATAGAACCATGTTCTCATACCTTTCTTTTTCAAGAGTCAGATATAATCTTTACCTACATAGGAAAATTGATGCACAAATAAAACCACTTCAAGATCATTTCATCTCAAAGTGATTTATTTTGTTTTGTTTTTTTCTGACGTAAAATCGCTACTATCAATAATATAAAAGGATAAGCAATTGTGTAAATTAGCCCCCCTCGGCCTACGGTTTGAATGATTTCATACATCTGCAGCAGGTTTTGAGGAAACATGGCTATGACATAAATAAAAGGGACCAGAAAAAAAGAAAACAACTTGTGATCGTGCAAACGTAACAATTGGCTTATAAAATTAATCGCTAAATAATATGATGACAACAATGTTGTAAAAACAGCAGCAACCCATACAGCAAGAAAAGCACCATCTAAACGCTCCAGGATGTTAGCAGGCAGTGATGTAGTTTTGGCTAATTCCAAAGTTGGCCAAACTAGCTTTTTAATTTCTTCAGCCCCAAATACACCAACCGTAGCAATTACAATAAGCATATACATCACCCCAGGTATTGAAATTCCAATATAGCTGGCAATCATAGCTTTTTCCGGGTTCCGCATAGCAGGGATTATGATTGTCATGATAAAAGAACCCTGAAATAAGGCAGCCATCGTAAACATGCCCCCAAAGAAATTATTTGGTTCATTTCCCAATGGAGGTAAAAGGTTAATTAGATTAGCATTCTTTAGCGAGAACACCACGATTAATAACACAGGAAATATGATGAAAGGGAAATAAAAATGATGAATATATGCAAAAGTAGTAATATCTGCACGGGCTGAAACAGCAGCGAGAAGCAGCATTACAATAACTGTAACCTCTAAGGGGGTCTTTACTAATACCGAAGTAACAATAACTTCCCCAAATTCACGTGAAGCAAAAGCTGTGAGAAAGCAAAAAAAAGCAATGATCATCAAGCTGAAAATCCGTGCAATTGTTTTTCCAATTAAATCCTCGCTATATTGAATAATTGATTGTGAGGGGAATCGCATACCTAATTTCGTTACTGACCAAAGTCCGAATAGACCAATTAAGAAGCCGAAGAGCGTTACAAGTGGCGCCCCTGTATCAGCAGCCCTTACAGCAAAAAGCGAAAGTGCTAACACGCCTACCCCAACAATCGCACTAATCAGAATAATCGCCGTTTGAATGATTGTGATTTGGCGATGCTGTCGCTCCATTAACGAACTCCCTCTTTCCAACTTTCAGTGGTCTTTCTTATCTCCATATTTTCCCTCGAAATTAATATTCTATCCAGATATAACTGGAGTACCATGAATAGTTTTCACTCATAAATGCCTTCGTAGCAGAACATGAATAAACCACTTGAAGATCATTTCATCTCAAAGTGGTCTACGTCAATATTAGTGATTTACTTAACGTTGAGTTTCTTTACAAGTGGGCTTATTGTTGTTCCTTGAACAAGCAGTGAAAAAACAACATTACTAAACGTCATAGCTAATATTAAGTCACGGCCATCAAAATCCGGAGAAATGCTCAAGATTAACGCAATAGACAGAGATCCTTTTAATCCGCCCCATGCAATAATCGGCTTCCAGATAGGAGGTATTTCTTTATCAAAGATAAGACTAGCATAGACTGCAATGAACCTTGCCGCAAGTACAATGAGAATGCTTCCACCGATTTCAATCCACTTCTCAGTGAAGTTAATATTTGAAATTTCAAGACCAACCATGAGAAAGATCAATGCGTTTGCAATAAAAGCAATTGTTTCCCAAAAAGAGTCCATTTTGTCATGGGTTAAATCGGACATGCCGATATTTTTACCGTAAGTTCCTAACAAGAGTCCTGCAAATACAACGGAAATGACACCGGAGAAATGGAACATTTCCGCTAATTCGAATGCTCCATAAAAGAGGACAATTGAAAGCCCAATCTCCACTAAATAATTATCGATGCTTGAGGTTATTTTTGAGGCTATGTAGCCAGTTACAACACCAATAACGATGCCTCCTAGAACTACTTTGACAAACTCCAATGATCCATGTAGTACGCCAGACATGCTTAGTACCGTCGTTACTAGGGCTATTTTAAAAAGAACAACAGCTACTCCGTCATTCGCCAAACTCTCTCCCTCAACGATAATGGACAACTTCTTGTTCAAACCCATTGACTTAAAGATCGTTAATACGGAGACCGGGTCTGTGGCTGCCATCAATGCGCCAAAGACAAGCGACTTTTGTAAGTCCAGGCCCAATAAGAAATATGAAAGCCCGGCTACCAGAATAAATGTCATAAACGTTCCTAATAACGCCAGTAATAATATCGGACGTTTGTTTTCCTTAATCTCTCCAAAAGGAAGCTTAAGTGCAGCATCTCCGATTAGCGCCGATAAGAAAATTAAAATCACGGCCGTTTGAAAGACATGATCCGAAGACACATAGGTTTTAAATTCATTAAGAGCATTAATGGGAAAAATACCAAGCAAAAGCCCTGCAACAACAAGTAATGTTGGATACGGTTGTTTTATTTTATCTGCTACATAAGCGATCGCAACTGCGATTCCGAGCAGTACAAGCCAGTAGTGGATCATTGAAACCTCCTATGATGAGCCTTGTTGCTATTATGTGTATATTCGTGGTTCATTATCTCCACTTCAATTTATCAGTTGGATTTTCAAGCTTACGTTTTGTTTGTACATCTCTCATGGTCGGTTCTTTCAACTCATTCATAGGCCGCTTCCACCCATCATCACATATACTAAAATATGTTCATCTTTGAACAGAATTTCGATGATCTTACCTTCTTTTGTTTTCATAATCATAATGATTCAATCCCATCTGTCTTTTTTTCAACAGCATGTTCTCCACAAATAGTACCCACTAGCCACTGTAATTCTTGCCGTCTTGTTTTGGTATTTAGCCGACCGCTTACATTATTTACCTTCTTATATTCAATTTCCTTAGATTTTAAGTAATCGATTCTTTTTTGAATTTCTTCTAACATCGCGTATATGGTTAGCATGACTTACCTCCAAAAGTTCTTGAACACTTTTTGTACGCCTAAAAAAACAAGAGGAGCCCCTTAATTGACAGACTCCTCCAAGTTTAACCTCATCATTCTTTTGTGTTAATGCAGAGGCAAGTCCGGAAGATCATTCGCAGAGATAACATCGGCTGCTATTTTCTTTGGCCTATTCCATAGATACTCACTTCCGGGCAGATCATCGAACCATGCTGCGTCAGCAGGGCAATCCAGCACCATAAATTTCCCATATTCGTTATCTCGAGACTGATGATATTTTAAGTATGCCTTGCCACCCTCAATCGCTAGTATTTCAATTTTACCTGACGTATGACTCATGGATAATCGCACTCTTTTTCCAAGACCAGATGTTAAGGACTTCGCACTTTCAACTAACCGGTATACTCTTTCTAGTGGTAATACAAATTCTCGATTACCGGCAACAGGACGGTTAATAAAAAAGTAATACGGTGTTACTCCTGCCCAAGATAACTTATCAAGCAACTCAGCCAAAACGAAGGGATCATCGTTAATTCCTTTAAGTACAGGGGTCTGATTGACAACGATTGCTCCTGCGTTATGTAAAGCTTCGAAAGCCCTTTTTGCTTCTTTTGTAATTTCTCTTGGATGATTAATATGTGCCATCACATAAATACGCTTATCGACTGTAGAATATGTTCTTATAAGTTCAAGTAAAGCTTCGTCTTCATAAATCCTCATGGGGTTAAAAACAGGAATTTTAGAGCCCAATCGAATAATTTTCACATGATCAATTTCACGTAATCGCTCAATTATTTTTCTGAGTTTCGATGTTGCTAGGATTAAACTATCTCCGCCCGTCAGCAATACATTATTAATTTCAGGGTGGTTTTCAATATATGCCAATCCGGGATCAACGTTTGCAACTGCTTCATTCACGTCATTTCGAAACAGCCTTTTGCGGAAGCAATATCGGCAATAGGCTCCGCAAACTTCAGAAACTAGTAATAATGCCGTTGTTTTATATTTATGTTGGCAACCAGGGACAACATAGTTTGTGTCTTCATCAGAAGCATCCCAACGTCCATACTCCGATAGTTCCCCTTCATTAGGGATGATTAGCTTTTTTATCGGATCGCTCGGGTCAGACCAATCAATCAAATTCAAGTAATAATCATTCACACGAAATACGAACTTTTCCGTAATTGCTTTCAGTTTACTTCGTTCCTGCTCTGGAATCTCCGTGATTTTATCAATATCGGTAATGTATTTCGGCTGTGCCATCGATGATCCTCCTTGAAAAGCTGCTATTAGATGTTTAAGGGTGGTTAATGATTCTAAAACGATAACCTCCTTTGCTATATATGGTCATGGATGGGTGTAATAAGACAAATAAAATAGACCCGTATGAGGGTGTAAATCGTAAAATAAATACGATTCAATCCTTCAAAACAGGCCTAATTAAACAAGAAGACCCGTTCTACGGGTCAAAAATGCAATTATTTGCATAATAAAAAGCTGACCCATCCACTGCTGACGAGGTTAGCTGCCGGGCTCGGGAAAGATGGTTCCCTACTTAAAGATTCGCCCCAGAAAATTGGTTCCCCCGCTTTCCAGAATTTATCAATCCGGAAATTAAGCGTAGTTTTATATTACACAACAATGTTGTATTCGTCAAACATCAAACGAAGATTTTCATTACTATAAAAATCCAAAATAATTTTTAGCCACAAACTATCATTATTGATTTTCCTTCCTCCCACGTTTGGAATCATTCTGCCCTAACCGCTGTTGCAAAAACTGTTATGACGTATCAGCAAAATAATAAAAAAGTAGCGATTATTGGTTTGAACGAAGAAATTGGACTTGGCACTATTTCTCGATCCATAGCCATTTTGGACGTTGAGGATAACCCTTTCTTGCCACAGTTTCAGCATCCTTGTTCATTGATAATTTACTGTGCAATGATATCGTTTGGTTTTCCCATCGGTAAAGTGGGAGCCATCGCTTTTGGCGGAAGTCTTGGAAATAAAGTCCAAGAACTTGTTGCTGTTTTAGTTCATCTTAAACTGCCTACATATCAACGTATTTAATTCTCATCGAAATACTAAGTGGTGTGAATGACTTCATTTCCCAATATAATTTCTTAATACTTTGATGACTCAAAGGAAACTTATATAAATCCAAAATATACTTCAAATGTATAGGCGCGTATAATCTTCACTATTCTAGGGGATAGTTGTTATTGGAGGTGTTTCCAAATATGACAACATTCTGGGACGCGATTAAGAGTGTCTTGGGCTCGTTATTGGATGAAGAGCCAGTACCACCGTTGCATGTAGGTGAAGTAATGACATTATGGACACTTCTTACCATCTATGAAGAGGGACAGGTTATCTATAAAATCGCATTAAATACGACTACCGATGCTGAATTAAGGCATGCTGTCGAGAACGCGGTTCATGAATCACTACAAGATATTGAAATGGTCAGGGATTTTTTGATCAAGGAAGGCGTTCCATTGCCCTCTGTGTCAGCGGAAAAACCGGATTCCGAATCTAACCAAATTCCTCTTGGCGTAAAATTTACAGACGATGAAATAGCCAATCTCATCATTGGCAAAATAACAGCTTGTATCGCCTTGTGTGGGCAAGGGGTTTCACAGGGTTTAAGAACCGATGTCACCATTATTTTGCTCAGGTCAATGAGCAGGCTCTTGCAATTCAGTGCTCCTTACCGATCATTAATGAGAAAGCGTGGCTGGATTAAACCGCCGCCTTATTACTATCCCCCTGGAGTGTAAAAAACGTCACATGGAATTTCACTATACGGATGAAAAAGTGACGGAAAAGAAGCACATATACCGATTGTTCGTTACAGGCCAGTTGAAGTCAGGTGTGTGAAAATATGGTTCGGCAATTCTCTTGGTTCGAAAACGCCAACAATCAGCTTGTTATTCGGTGCAGACGTTGACTACGACCAGGACGGTTCGATGAACGAGAGCATCTCTTGCGAAGAAACTCCCGACAATAAACTTACTCTCATGTTGATGTTCAATATGTTTGGCGACAAGGGACCGCACGATCCTAAGAGCATTGTCAATGAAATATGGAAAAGCCATCTGCTCATCACTTCCGTTAGAAATCAACTCGAATTATATAACTTTAGAAAAAAGAATAGCCGCGTTTAATACGCGGCAACTCACTTTAATTCAATCTGATTCCAAGTACTCCGTTCCACCTCTTTAGCCAACGCTTCACGATACTTTTCCGCTCACCTGAGGGTGTGAGGCCACCGAATCATACTGGCAGCCTAATCTACAACTTCCCCTTTTGTATCCAAGACCAAATTCGGTATGACCCGAAAAGTGCAATTAACAATAATAAAATAAGGATAACAAGCCATATCCCAAGTCGATTGATATCGTTTAGCCCTTCTGAATTCGCAAATACAAACACAGAGAGAACCAGGAAAAAAATGTACATTAATACATTTGGAATAATCCAAGCCATTCTTAGTCCCATATTCGGTTTAGTCATGCCCCACCTCCACCGTTGGTCTTTCATTAATTATACGCTTCCAGGTATTGTAAGTTCCGTTAATCTGCCCGTTCGTATTATGAGGTTAACCAGTTTTTACTGGTTGACCTCTTTTGTATTTTAGAGGTTTAGTAACGGTAGCCGGGGGCGAACGTCTCTGCCCGTGGGACCGCGATCCCGTCCGCTAAACTGTTCACCCCCTACTTGTAGAAACATGTTTGAGGCTGGTTGAGACAACGATCTCGAATAACAAGCGAAGCTATGACACTGCAAGAAGCCTCTTTTAAGTTTAAACTCAACAATAATCGTCTTATATGATAGTAGTAGCATATCAATTCTTATATGACAGCATTATGTCAACGTTTCAATATAAGTGAATACATGTAATTTTGTTTCAAAAGTGCTGCAACCGTAGTCCACATAACCGGCATATAACTAATCGCGCATTTTTTTGATTATCAGTTTAAACGAACCTTTGACATGACCTTGATCTATAAGGGATTCGGCTGCATCTAGCAAAGAGTTTTATCTATTTTCAATTTAAAATTTGGTCTATCTGAAATATCGATAATTCCTTCCTCAATGTCTATTAGCAATTTTCGGAGGGATCAATATTTAAATCGTTTAATACTGTTAGAGTAAGTGCACATAATCGACTAGGTTCTTCTTTAGTATCGCTGCATAAAGAACGAATTTTGTCTGTAACTTCTAGTATTAGTATTACATTAACACTGTTGCATATTAGTACTTCTTCAATCATCATCAATGTACATAATAGAAAGATCAACTTATTCAGTAGGAGGTTTTATCACTGACATAATAGGTTTCTAAAAAACGTTTTAATACAATTCTCATACCCAAATGGTGTAATGCTGCTGAGACGCTGTCAGAGCCAGCAGCCAGGCAGTATTAAGTAAAACAGAAAAACAGCCCCGTGTTGAGCTGTCTTCTTTGTTTTCTCCCAGTTCTCCTAGAAGCGGTCCTTGTTATTAAACCCATTTAATTTGTCCCGGCGACTAATTTTCTCTTATTCGATGCCATCAATTTGCCCAACAAGAACTGCATAAACCAGTTTTCTATTTGTATCACTCCTTGCATCTTTATCTCTCGTTCGTGGTTGAAATCCTATATTTGTTGCTCTCCCACCCTTAAGTGGTTCTGACTTCACGATTGCTACCCCGTGTTCATCCTTTCCTTGAGGTCTAACATTAGGATATAATTCCTGTGATTTGTTGTCGCCGCTACCAACACGCGCATTATCGGAACCGATCAGATCTGCCATTGTTCCCCGAACATAATGTAGCTCTACCATATACTTATAACTATCCATCAATTGAACGTCCTTCTTAGCGAAGCCCTCTTTCCAGTCAGCGAACGCTAATTTCTTGGAATACTCTAAATTATCTGAAACGAATTGCTGCCCGGTTTCATGCCCCTTATTGTTCACTCTTGAAGTAAGTCCAGAATTTTCTGCGAATTGATCAAGCTCGGCCTTGCACATGGCTCTGTACATGGTTTCGGTATTCTCAAGGTTTTCGGCATGTGTACTAGCATTAATGAAAAGCACCTTTTTCATCTCTGTAAATTTAGGATCTGGCAACGTCTTGGGATCTATTTGAGCTTCTTTCACTTTAATTGCCGCTTCTAACTCCCCCCAAGTAGCATATTTCCCCTTGTCCGCCGCGTCTTTTACCCATAAGGCCAGTTTCGACTTTTCCTTCCCATTCAGATTGGTAACATTCCTCATGGCATCCTGCATACTAACGGGTTCTGCTCCAGCTTCATCGACAGTGACATACCGCTGAATAGTTGTTTCTGACCGGGATGGCTTAAGTTTACCAGACTTCATTAGCTGGGCGACTGCGCGATTGCCGATTGTTCTTTGGAGTTGTAGTATATGAGACTGTGATAAGGGCGATATAGGATTACCTGAACCTAAATCAGTCTTGCTAGCCTCCTTCGCCTGAAGTACAGGACCTTGCGTTGTTTGTAGACGCTTATCAGTATGACTTGTCGGCTGCGATTGCAAAAACAACACCTCTCGATTTTTCTTAATAATTTAAATTAAATTTCAATAAGAGAGTTAAAAATACCTTCTTTTGGAAGAAAAATATGGATGTCTCGTTTTCATACTCCTGTTTATATTCAATATCATGTAATTATCTGCGCTCTGTAAACGTCCAAAACGACTTGAAAATACGGATATTGTTCCACAATTTGTTTTAATCTCACCAAGCTTGATTCGATACTAGGAGCACAAGAAAAAAAACCACAGCGGTTTTTCACCCAAAGTGGTCTGATTGCACCTTATTTGAAATCCCAGAATAGTTTTGTTGCTTTGTATGGCAGCAATTTTACCTTATTGTACATGTCTAGAACTTCAGCAATCTTTTCTTGATCTACTCCAGCTTTCTTCATAGCCGATATAAAGTAGCCCATTTCAACTTCCCAACTCATAACATCGTCAACCAAAGGCTCAAACTCGTCGCGCGCTGGAAGCAGAGGAGTTACTTCTTGCTTCTGTGACCGGTCCCTCTTCTTAGTAAGCAGCTGCTCTCCAAATTCTTTAACTTTATGAAGATTTTCATATTGGCGTACAATGAGGTAGCAATCACCGAAATTTGTTATGACTTTATTAGCTATTATCAACCTATTTTCAATGATTTTTTTTTATTCATTAAATAGTATATGAATTGAATCAGAATGCTTTCATTAAAGGGATCAAAAGTTTTATTAGAGTAATATATTTCTAAGCATTCTTCTAAAGTCTTCATTATAATTTCCTGAACCAAAAAACCATATTCATTACTAAACAATTGACTATAATATATAATTGCTTGGTCTGTACCAATCTGTCTTCCAATGTAGGAATACCCAGCGGACGTGTCTTCCCATTTCCTTTCCGAATATCCACTCGCCTTACAGGTGGAGCCTTGTAGCGATTTGTCTGAGCCTCGACCAGAGATCCTCCGTTCTTTCTTTCAGATTCGCTTCGAATTGAGCCATTGTTTCTCCATCTATCCCGCTCGCACCTTTGCGGTTCATCAATCCCCACGTTTCTAGTAGATACTCAGGCGTAATGAGATGCGCAAGAGATGTGAGCCCGATTTTCTTATCTTGCCGAGCAGTGGAGCAAGTCGTTGGCAGGGATCTATCACCAAAGTTGGGAATGCTCACATACGTCATGTCATAGTAGAATCAGCTTGGGCCTATCGTCACTCTCCTTCTTTAAAAGGACAAATCCGTGCTCGTCAAGAAGGACAAGATCCTGAAGCTAAACGTATTGCCTGGAAAGCTCAACATCGTTTGCATCAGAAATATCATCTGATTACGTCTCGAGGGAATGCTGGAAAAAAGGCTGCCGTAGCTGTTGCCAGAGAACTCATTTGGGTTCATTTGAGCTATTGGCTGTGAGATCGAAAACAATCTGAAGCTTTGGTTGCATAGTTGATGTTATTCAAAAGAACTTTTTGGTCTTAAAATAGAGAATTTAAAATTTTGACTCGAAGACAAAACCCGGTAAGGAGAACGCTCATGTTGAACTATGCACTAGGCAATGATTGATAGCCGAACGTGCGCCATTAGTCGGAGGCAGCTTCACGACGAATGGATTGAAATGCGGTACCCAACCCGCGCATATCAGACTGTTAACCACCGTCAACGTCTTTGCCTTCGTTCCAAGGTTTTAAAACCTTTTCAAACCTTAGTTCATTTAATAAGAGTGGGGTGTTTAAACCTTAAAAATACAAGATCATCCATCAGCGACTCCTTTAAAGTGAAAACCTACATCTGATTGTATTAATAATATTTATTTGCATTATATAAATAATACTTATTTACCCATTACCTCAACCGTATCCCTTCTCTACACTTTTAATTAAAGGTGGGATACAAATGTCAACGTTACTTATTCGTTTAGGTGAAACTATACGTAATTTAAGGAAACTAAAAGGGCTCTCACAAGAAGAATTAGGTGAAATGTCTGGGTTTCATTTTACCTACATTGGTGGATTAGAAAGAGGAGAACGAAATATCTCGTTAACTAACTTAGAAAAAGTCGCGGCTTGTTTATCTGTCACACTGTCGGATTTACTAAAAGCTTCTGAATCCAATGATGAAAAAGCATACACTTCGTTACACGAAGCAGCTACTAATGAAATCACGAGCACATTACAAAGGCTTAATGATAGTGAAGTCACTATGTTTCGGAATATTTTTCGAGAGGTATTAAAAACCTATAAATAGCATCATCAACACTAATTCAACTACAGTTATTGTTATTACTTACGATAACTCTACGTTGAATTTTTCTTTTTTTATGCAGCTTATATTCCTGCTTTAAAATTTGGATATTTTCATGATAATGCTGAATTTGTGCTGGAGTCATTGTTAAGTCCTCTTGAATTAGGTTTGCATAACAATACTTCCAATCCTCAAGCTTAACCAAAATTCTATCTGAACATAGTGGCTCGAAAAGCACTTCCACTTTCATTCCCTCGTCTTTGAAGTTTTCTGGATTGAATAATCTTAATTTTATAGCCGCCCGACACGAATAATAACTCCCTTTAAATAAATATCCCTTTGTTGTAATAGTTGCTTCATCGCAAAGCATGTAGTCAACTTGTTCCACTTTTTATGGCCTCCTCTATTAAACTATGATACTTATAGTATTACCGAAAAGTAGATTAATAATACTTTTAAACATTATAATAATGATACTTAAACGCAAAAAAACTATGTCCACGATTACCGGGAACACAGTTTTTATACCTTGTACTCACAATTTGATTCTATCGCATTGGTAATCTTCAATTTTTTGCAATACCCACTCTTTAGTCTCGGGGGAAGCGTTTTTATAGCCTGAATGTAGTTTGTGAATAATTAAGGACCAATTAAGGGTTTTATTTCGAGGAGCATTTTCAAACCGCTTTAATACCAGTGGAAATATTCTTTTTAGGTAACTATCCTGATTTTCGGATAACTCATCTAATAAGTTCTTAGTCTTGATAAAGCAATTCTTTTTTTTTGCATGTAGTCTACTAAATACCAATCTCGTTGTATGCTTTAAAATTAAAATCCTAGTGATCCTTTGAGAAGGGTTTTCGGTAAGCAATTGCTTATATGCTTTATTTACTGACTCATACGCTTCAATATCCAATTGATGATAGTCTCGATATTTATATAAGTTTGCTTTACGTTGAGGTAGCAAATTCTCCATCCATTCTCTCTCGAGCCTCATTAATTTAATATACTTTGAGTCGCCAAATTCCTTTCTAATTTTACTCCTAGTCGTGAAGCCCCTTTTGCTCATTAATTCTGTAAACTCGTTTTTAAGAACTTCTGTACTCTTTTTTGCTTTACCGCGACTAGTATCTAATATGTTCAGTTTAAATTTTTTAATTGTGGCTTGACATGATCCTATTTGTTTCGAGATAGAATGTATAGACCTGCCCTCTGAAAGCAATTTAGCAACTCTTTCTCTCCAAAGGAAACCCAGGTCTTTTACCCTACCCTTTTTGGGAGGGGGAGAATTACTTAATGAATTATATCTTTGAACATAAGAATATCCACAAATACAACATGTAAACTGACCAGTAATATATTGATTAACTTTTCGAATACATTCCGTTATTACAGGTAAATTATATGAAGGGCAAATTTTATTCTTACATAACCATGGCCCCTTACTAAAGGGTAGTACAGATGAATATTCATAATCAGAAAATAAAAATTTATTAAAGTCACCAACCAAGTATTTAACAACAAATAAATAAAAGTATATATGATGATACAGGTCTTCTGAAGTAAACAACTTTACTACTGTTCTGCGTTCTAATAGTTGATTCTCATTTAGACCATATTTGTTCAATAACTCTTCCCCGAAAAAAGCTACCATATCCTCAATTAACTTACTCTTGAGAATTGCTCCCTGTAATTCAATATAACCCGATTTGGACAAAACACCAATTAGCTTTTCTAATAGATAATTAGCATCAATTTCACCATAATGTTCAATCATCAATCTAAAACTTTCCACTATCCAGGTCATAAAAGGATTAAGTTCGGCGGTATGTACATGACTGCGATAAACCAAATGCTCATTAGGGCACCTTGGAACTAGCGTTAAACTTAGATCCCCTCTCGATGAATAATACTCACCACACAAATCACAGCTTCTTATGAGTTTACATTCATGAAGCATACATATTTCTATATAACGTAATTGATGCTCGCGATGAGGGTAACACATACCATATTCAAGATCATCCATAGTCATACACTCCGGGCAATATTTAATTCTATCTTCAAATATTCGCCAAGCAGACCTGAATGCAGTAGGTCTACTAATTAAGGTTTCCCATTTTGAACGTTCAATAAAAGGCATTAAAAATGGAAGATATGTATGACACTTCATGAATTTTTTTCTATCTTCCTCTTCTTTATAGTGTAAATCAAAAAAAAAGTGTAGCTTAGGAAATATTTTGTTCTTATCAGGTCTTATAGAAAATAACTCAGAATGTGACTTGTAAAAACTCTCATTGCCACTTTCGATATGATACCTAAAGACGATACTACGTATATCTTCATCTGGGAATTGAATTGGTAAATTTAACATAAAAACCCCTCCTATTATTTTTAGAAGGGGGTTATAACACTATACATTTATAAAATTCAAATGAACTCCCCTCTCTACAACAAGTATTGGAAGTAGTTTAATTAATATACGAAATGTCGAAAATCAATACTCCAAGGTATTAATTTAAAATACGTATTAATCCTTATTGGATTTCTAAGCAGCCTCACGAACATCATTATAAAAGTTACTAATTGATCCAAATAGAAACCGAATAAATAACATATGTTTAATAGGATGGTATACATTCTGTTTACTATTAAAAAAATGTTGTATCCAATTAATATTAGATAGCTCACACTCTAGTATTTTAAGAGTTGGCTTAGAGAAGAAACTTATAAAATCATTAGCAAGAGCCCTCTGATTTAGTCTACCTGTCAATGAGCAGTAATTCGTTTTACTTATGTATTCTCTGTATAGTTGTTGCCACTGATGCCCAGTATTAAAATTTCCACTTATAATGTATGCAATATCTTGGCTTATACTTAGCAACTCTTTTTGAGCACTATATTCGTGAATGGACGCAACCTGGTTAGCCATATCGCGTGAAAAATCATGGCCACATCTGCAAAAGCGCTTTATTCCCAAAAAATTGTTTTTTACCTCAAATTTGAAACTACACTTTGGGCAACTCTTTTTTAGTCTTTTACAATGCCTAGGGCAAAATAGGACACCAGGAGCTTGATGCAGTCTATGCCAATAGGGAAAACCGTATATTAAATCATCCTCTTTAACACAATCTGAACAGAAGCTTAATTCTTGTTCCCATAAATTATTCTTAATCCCTAGAATAAAATGTGGTCGGAACTTTAAATTTCCTCCAATCATTTTAAGAATCATTTCAGATTGCTCACGGCCTAAAAACAGTCGAAATAGAGGGTAGTTTGTATGATTCATAAGAATGTCATGATTGCTAATTCTGCCCCACTTACTGTTATATCTTTTGACAAAATTGTCGAGATGAGAAGGAAACATACACGTAATTTTAAGACCAGTATTTCCAAAAAGTTCTTTCATTGTTTGACTAGTCGTTTCATTCCCACTTTCATTATGATAACGGGAGCAGCAGCTATAAAAAAGCTCGTCTGGAAGCATTTCTGGAAATGAGATCATATTTTCACCCTACCTACTAAAGATTGAATTCTAACGGGTCTTTTATCAAACCGGCATCAAGCAAAGACTCTTCAATTGACATTTTTTTTTGCTCGCCTTCTTTAACTATATAACGAATATCAGATATCTCCATGAGGGGGAGCTCTACCTTGTTTTTTTTCAACTTAGGGAACTGTGTTACTTTATTTTTCTTCTGACTACGAGCGCTAGTCTCTTGAGATTCCATTACTATTTTTGCAACATGCTGATACATGGAGTTTAAATCTCCCATACCATTACTTGATTCAAAAACCCTCTGAGCAATAGACTCGGCTTCTTTAATACTTTTCGACATTTTACCAGCAAACGAAATCAGATCTTGTAGAATTCTATCTCGATTCTTTTGTTGAAGAGCACGTTCATGTTCTTGAGCAAGTTTACCATGAACATAAACTCGATGAGCAGCTTCTTTAAAGTACTCATTAAAATCTGTCCAGTTTACTTCTACTTTTTCGAATTCAATTAGTACTGCTGATTCTCCTCTACGTACCCTTTCAAACATAGGCTGAAGCAGTTTTAAACTTTTACTAGCCACAGAGCTAATTAAACTCTTTGTAATTCGCTCTTCACCAGTTACCATCGCATGGCACTGTACATGCATAAATAATTTAACTGCTATATCTGGAATACCAATACAGTGATAGTACATCAACGACTTGAAATCTTCTGTCAAAGGCACTTTTGTAAGGGTATATTGAAACTCCCATAATGCTTCAATAAAATCATCCCATTCTGTTATCGCTTTTTCTCCGTTCACATTTACTTCTCCTTCGACCATTCTGTCCGTAATATTCTCTACGTAGCTATCTGGTATAGCTCTTCTAGAGTTGGCAAGTGAGGTTTTGAATAAGTATAGAGACTTCAGATTCCCCACAATAACGACAGGAATGCCAATTGTATTCGTTAGCTCTGTAATAAATTCAATCATTCTTTCATCGCCGCCTGAATGAGCTCGGTGCACTTTTTGGATTTCGTCTATTACTAAAACTCCAAGATTAATTTGAGTAGCAACTTTAACCATTCGCTGCGCAAGAACTTCGATTGTCCCCGCTTTTTCTCCGAATTTCTCATAAAAGTTTGATCCAGAACCTGAAGCAGTATCTACCGCGGCGAAAAAGTTCCTGCTTAGTTGAGCTAACGATTTACTACTTGGGCACTCTATATGAAGCCAAACAACTTGAGTTTTCGTTAATTGTCTTCCCTTGTATGACTTGTGATGGATTACCTGAGGAAATAACTGCAAAATCCTCTTATTCGTCACACTCTTTCCCATGCCACTAAGGCCAATGTCTGCAAACCCTTCAGCTGTATGATTCACTCCTGCAAGATTTCTGCCTGTATCATCAACTCCAAACTCAAACACTTTATCCAAACCGAGAGCGTATTGTCTGTTATATCCTGGTGAGTATGGATTTCTAGATTGATATCCTATTTTTATCATATTGTAATATTGACGATACCGATGAAAGTGTGCGGATAATGGGAGCCAAAAACTTTTACGAATTTGTTGAACTAAAGCCAAGCGGTCTTCAATATCTAGCTTCGATACATCACCTTTAAACCGGGGAGCACTATAGAGTGCCTCATATAGTTTATTAGCACTTAATCGATCTGGTATTGCTTCAATAAAGGCGTTCCCTTGATTTTCTGGGATTGCCTGCTCATGATATTCTGCATCACAGTGGTAACCTGTAAGATAAACGTCATCTTCATGATTATTCATGCATGTAAACCCCCTTTCATTTCCTTATGCTTGCTTCTTAAGAAATCACTCAATTTATTCGCGGTAGGCAGTTGAAAGCTACCTGCGTCCTCGGCAATTTCAATTTCCTCCTGAATAAACTCATGAGGTTGTTCTTGCCAATGCTTCGTAAAAGCATCGACACTATCTCGAAATTCCGCTTCTTTAGCTGTAGCTTCCCTTTTTCCTAAAGGCTTATCTTCTTTTGAAGATTTCGCAGCTTTTTTTGCTTCTACGTCAGCTCTAAGGTGTTTCTCTACCAAAGCACGTCTTTTTGATTTTGCATTCTTATCGCTATTAGATTGTTTTGCATATTGTTGCTTTTTAAACTCAAAAATTGCTTTGGCATCTTCAAAGTTTAACCCTCTGTATTCATTAAATTTTTCTGTCAAAAAGCAATGTAAGAGTTTTCCGGATTTTAAGCGAATTAATATTGCACTACAATCCCTTGGATCATAGGAAACCTCAATTTCTTTCATACCTTCAATGGATCCACTTACGAACCATTCTGCTTCTTCTCCTTCTCTACATGCATAACACAATTTGGTGTTTGCTTTTAACTCCAGTCCGAAGCGAGTAACCTTTGCTGTCAATTTGGGAAGAAGCGTGTAATGAATTAAATTCTTAGGACGCTCATGGAGCAAGTTTTTATTAGCCCCCCACTCCCAAAGTCCATTCGGCGTAAGTTCCACATGGTCATTAAACATCTCAGGGGTTACAATAAACTCACGAGGAAGTGTCATATTATTAAAAGCAATAATATGCTCAATCATAAATATATTAAACGTATCTAAGGTTATTGTTGGAGCAGGGGCAGATTCCCCTCGTTCCCGATTATCCTTTAAAATCGCACCATGATTACGGAAAAAGTCTTTGATCGTTTTATTGGTTATATGAAAATGCTGCTCAATAACTGCTTTTAAATCTGGCCGATACGAAGGCGTATTTGCAATATCAACCCCAATTCCAACCAGCCCATTAGGATATTTGCTTTTCATTTCGCCCCGATCAGCAACAATATGTCTGGGCAGATGGTGGCAGTCCCATTCTTCAGGTTTAATAGGGACCCCGTATTTCTCACAAAACTCTACTTTATTTGAGGCTGCATTCTCCAATGCCATCATAGCTCCATCAATCCAATTTGCATGATGAACACTTACATGGTAACCGACTATTTTTCGTGAAAATACATCTTGTACCATGAACAAAGTTGGTCTTTTAATCTCCGTTTTATGATCTAATGCTAACAATGTAACATCAGCAGGTGTAGAATCAATTTGATAGAGATAACCTGGGCCTTCAATGTACATACTATTGCTACCCAATAATGCCCTAAACTCTTTTTTCGTTCTCCGTTGACCAAGGGAGTGTCCTTTTCTTTCCCTAACCGAATAGTTCTTATTGTACCAATATCGGAATTGCTTCGCCGAAGGTGCTTTACTTTCATCAACTAATGGCACCAGTACTCCTCTATCTCGGTAATATGAACTTGGATAATATTCCTCACACATCCTCTGGTGAGTCTCAAGTATGCTCTTTTTTTCGATAACACGAAATTTTTCTACCGCACTTTTAAAATTTTCAAAGTCACTTTCATCTAGAACTTTAATATTCTCTCCTTTTCGCCCAGGTTTTTTCGTATATTTTCTACCCTTCCCTTCAGCACCAGAGTCAAAATAATTTGGCAACAAGCCATTTATGCATTTTCCATAGAAACAATATCGCTTTAGGAGGTCATAAAGGACATTATATCCTATACCTGTTTTATCGTTCACACTTCGCAAAAGCTTCATCCGTTCAGTGGGTATGTAGATATCCGGTTCAATGGTGACGATCTCCTTTATAAGGTCCCATTTCCTCTTTAATTTCATTGCATACTTCTCTAGGTATTCATCTGAAGGATTGATAATATGAAGATCTTGCTCATAGTCTATTCTTACTGCCCTGGATTCTTCTAAATCGTTTAATAAATCCTCCATTTTTATAAAGTGCGGAAATGGCATCTTTTTAGAATTTGTAATATTAATGACAGCAAGATCTTCTGCATTTGGAGAAATCCAGCATACACGTATGAACTTATTGTTCTCACCTATACCATCAAAAAGTTGGATGACAGAATTCACAAATATCATTTCATTGCCTCCCTACTTATAAATAGTGGGCTGGAGTTTCTTATTAACTTTTGCATGTCTGTATGGATAATTTTGTTTGCTAACAAGTGTTTTAGAATAAACATACAGGAACCCGATTCAAGACCATATTTATTGTCTGCACGTAAGCACAGTTTTTGAATTGGGTTGGCTGCTGCTTCATCAATAAGTAATTGAATAAATGAATTCTTGATGTACTCTACTACTTCAATATCTAATCCAGGACGGCTATCCAGAAATCTCCCGTCAAAAATCCAGTCAATATTCCTTATCATAGTTGATGGTAATTGGGATTCAAGAATAATCCCCCACTCAATACCTTGTTCTTCAAAATAACACCTCTCTATTTCAAATAGCTCAAGTGTTCTCGCTGTTAAGTCAGTTACCACCTTAACCGTTCTCACAACATCTCTAATCCCCTTGGAGGTATGAATGGAAATCATAAAATCAGTAGTTTGATACACAGGAACATTATTTATATGTGCATGAGCTATATGTAACTTCTCAGCTATTTCTATTGTTCTTTCAATTTGAAGTGGATACTGCTCTCTGATGTCCAAAACAATATCCATATCCATCCAATTTAATAGCATTAAGTATTTATACTCTACTTTTGAAAGAGTATGATGAATTCTCTCAGCTTTCCATCCAAGTGTTCGAGTGAGATAGCCATCCCCCGGAGTCTTGTTATCACTTGCTTGGATAAAAGGGACATATTCTTTTCCATATCCTTGACCTCTTCCATCCCTTATCTTATTTTCTTGAGATTGTCTTATAGAGTTTCCTCTGTTCATATTTCACTCTCCTCTTAAAAAATAAATAAAAGCCCGACCATATTGTTGGTCAGGCTCTGGTTGTACACAAACGGTTCACTATCATCTTTTCCTCAACTATTGCTAGATAAACCTTATTTCAAAACTTTATTTGTCATTTCAGAACTTTATTTGTCATTTCAAAACTTTATTGTCCATTTCAAAACCAATTTGTCATCCAACAGTTGATTTCTAACCGCCCATTGACTTTCCATCTTCCACGTAATAAAATATTTTTACGTAACATATCCATTGTACTGGAGGCACCCTCTCCATGCTAAACGATATTCAGGAAAGATATTACATCGAGTCACCCGAGCAAGCTACAGTACTGCTGAACCCCATCCGCGGGGAGATTATTGCACAGCTCCTCGAACCTGGCTCTGCAGCTGAAGTTGCTCGAACTCTTGGTGAGACTGCGCAGCGGATCAACTATCACTTGAAAGCTTTGGAAAAAGCGGGTCTAGTGCAGCGAATCGGCACGCGGCAAGTGCGAAATCTGGTCGAAGTTCTGTACAGATCCATTGCCAAAACTTTCGTGCTAGCTGACAGCTTGAGCATGAAGCCTGAGACCGTGCAAAAGCTGAAGGACCAAAGCTCGCTCGCCCATCTTGTCACAACGTCAGAGCGAATAAGGCGTGATGCCCTGCTGCTCATGGAGCAATCTGATGTTGGAGAAGAAATTCCCAGTGCTACGCTGCAGCTTCAAGTTCATTTGTGCGATGAGCATCAGCGACAGGCGTTCATTGAGGAGTATGCTGCTATGGTACAGCAGTTAGTGGAACGTTACGCTGCCGGCAAAGATGAGAATGAAGCCTATCAAGTATTATTAGCCGTGTATCCGAAACCTAAAGAATGAGGAGGACGCCTACGATGAGTCAAGAACATGAGCAAGAGAAAGAATCAAAAAGTGAACAAAAGGAAACAGTGCCAGGTGCAGCTATCATCACATGGGAGCGCCCTAGAGAGCGTGTAGCTCCAATCAAATCAGACGGCCAAGTGATCTCCATTGACGATTATCGCCGCCAAGGTTTATCTGAGTCAGAAGCTACCTTTAACGTTCGTGAATTCCCTTCTTCTCAGGGTGAGGAACCCGTCCGTCTTGTCATCATTTCCTCTGGTTTTGGCCAGAAACAGCCTGCTTACCGTCATAAGCTACAAAGCAGAGCCGCGGCTTAAAAAGAAAGATACTCCTCAAAATAGAAAGGATGAATCCTATGAGTTTCATACCTATGGTTGTTGAACAATCCTCGCGCGGAGAGCGCTCTTACGATATTTATTCCCGTTTGCTTAAAGACAGAATTGTCTTCTTAGGAACAGAAGTGAACGATCAAGTAGCCAATGCGATTATTGCCCAGCTCTTGTTTCTTTCCGCTGAAGATCCTGAGAAAGACATTTCTCTCTACATTAACTCCCCTGGCGGTTCAACATCAGCCGGATTGGCTATCTATGATACGATGAATTTCATCAAACCTGACGTATCTACAATTTGTGTGGGGATGGCGGCATCCATGGGCGCAATTCTTCTGACAGCCGGTGCGCCGGGCAAGCGTTTTGCATTGCCAAACGCAGAAGTTATGATTCATCAGCCTTGGGGCGGCGCTCAAGGGCAAGCCAGTGACATTCATATTCGCGCTCAGCATATTCTCAAAACACGCCACACACTTAACCGTATTCTCGCAGATACAACGAAACAGCCAATCGAGAAAATTGAGCTGGATACGGACCGTGATTACTATTTAGAGGCCGCGGATGCGAAGACGTACGGTCTTATTGACAAAGTTATTGAGAGAATTTAAGCTCGACCAAGTCACTTAGGTTAAAAAGGGAACTATGGTCCGCTATTTCTCCTGCAAACAGCCTTTCGGCAAGGCTAAGTGAACTGTGGGCCGCTATTTCCATGATTTCAAGCGAAATGATACCAACCTAAGGCAAATAAGACCCTACAGTTCTGCATGGCTACCGAAATTAGTCGAAGTGGCTCAAATAGCGCCCTGTGGTTCCCTCCCACTGCTCGCTCGCACTGATGTAAGCGAATTGGGTACTAATAGATCCTCAAAAAGAAGAAGCTGTCTCAAAAGTAGCAAACACTACTTTCACAGAGATCAGCTTCTTCTTTTTGCCATATGGCTGCTTCACAACCTAAACTCGGATAAGACCTTCCCTCGAAATCGTCAGCTTCTCCCAACCGCTGTCCGTAATCAGATACGTATCCTCAACGCCAACTACTCCGCGTCCGGGAAACGTAAACTTCGGCTCGATGGCGATGACCATGCCGGGAGCCAGCGGGTATTTGAAGCCCTTGGCGAGAACCGGCAATTCGTCGATTTCGAGCCCAATGCCATGACCAAGGAACTTCACTTGGTCGGCGCCGTACCCCATGAAGTGGGCGCTCAGTCCCGCTTCCTGCACTTGATCCAGCGCGAGCAGATATAGATGCTCGGCAATCATGCCCGGCTGCAGCTTAGCCTCCGTGGCGCGGAGCACCTGCTCCGCCACGTCGTAAGCCCGCTGCAGCTCAGGGTCCAAATCGCCGATCACGAGCGTGCGCGTCTGATCGATCAAGTACCCGTCGACCATACAGCCAATGTCGACGAGAATCGGTTCGCCGCGCACCAGCAGCGCGCGGCCTGAGCTTTGCGGGCTGGACGGGTGGAGCCCCGTACCCCCGGCCGGCCCGTCAAAATAGGTGGGCACCGCTGCCGCCGCGCCTGTCGCGACCATTCCGGTAATTAACTCGGAATTGTACGCGCGCATGCGCATCAGCCCTTGGTGCCCGCGCAGCCGGAGCTGATGCTCGATGAGCGCCATCAGCTCAAACTCCGCCATCCCCTCACGGATGTGGGGGATGACTGCTTCCAGCGCCGCGTCGACGACGCGCGCCGCCTCCCGAATCGCCGTGACTTCGTCCGGCGATTTGATCATTCGCTGCTCGCGCACGAGCAGCGAGCCATCCTCCCAGGCCGCGCCGGGCAGCGCCGCCTGGAGCTTCCCAAACAGCTGGACGGGTAACACGTCCAGCTCCGTCGCGATCCGCAGCGGTGCATCCACCGCCACGGCCCCGCTCGCGCAGCGCGCGCGAAGACGCTCAGCCAGCGTCTTCCAGGATCCCAGCGCTTCCACGTCCGCTGACGCTTCCTCCTCCGCGCGGATCAAACTGCGGCGAACGAGATAAAGCGCCTCGCCCTCCGCCGGAATAAACAAATACCCCGTCTGCATCGAGCCGCAGTAATAATATATATCCACATGATGGGTGACCAGGAAGCCGGACCATCCCCGTTTGATCATCTCACCCTGAAGCCACTGCTGCCTTAGCTGGAAAATCGTCATTCGTACCTCTCCTCACAACTCCAAGAATGTACACCTCATCTGCTATTATACATTCAAAATACCATTTCTGCAGAACACTTAATCCTCCAAGTAATCGGCTGCAAAACAGTATATGTTCTCGGGAATTTCAAACGAATGAACATAATGACCCCTGGTCGGTTTAGCGTAACCGAGTAACCATAAGCGGAATTCGTATAGGTATAAGGAAATACCTCCCCTTCATTAACGATCTTAAATAACTCCACCACCACCTCATCCTGTAAAAAAGTTCCAGGTAGCGGATTATTCGCCGTATCCAGCCTTAAGTTTGCCTGCAAATATTGCAGGGCTACAGTCCTTGCCCTACTCTCATCAATCGCATGAATACCTTCAGCCAGCTTCACCTGATCATTTTGCTGAGCAGCCGCATGAACCGCACGGTTCAGTGCATGCTTCCCATGAAAAAGCGTGTGCATGGCCAGCTCTTCATCCGTTTGCAGCGCATACATCGACATAAACACGATACTCATCAGCGCCATGAATAGCAGCTTATACACAACATCCCCTCAACCTTCAAGGCACATACTCACTCATCTTCATGCCGCTGGCCCCCATGCGGTCCGTTTCGGCAGGGACCGTTATCCCCACTAATCGATCAATAACAAAAAGCCGCTGATACGGATACGTCAGCTTCAAACTCAAGCCTGCTCCCCGCCAAACAGGTGATGTTGCATCCGTCCCCCCTGTTCCCGTTGTAGTTTCAATCGTATACACGAGTTCTCCTGGCGTGAAGCCCCTGGACTCCATACGATTCCTGGACTCTTGAATCATCGACTGATTGATGTACCCATGCCTGCCGTTAGCGCCGATCTCCAGTAGATAATCAACCTCTTTTTGCAAAACAGCCTGTCGAACGATAATCACATGCTTATACACGGGTGCGAACATGAACCAACAGAGCATAGCTACAAGTAAAACGAACACTAATAGCTGCTTCATGGATCAATCCGCTCTATGGTTCCATTAATTCTGGCACCTCCGTTGTTCACCTGCATGCGCGTTCCCGTACTTCCTCCAACCACATTGTTATAGATAACAATCACAACCATAATCAACATCACTGTCATCAAAATCGACCTCACAGCCTGCCCTCTGCATTAAGGCCTTAATGCCGTAATATCCGTATTGGCCTGCGTGCCATGCGTCGAAATATTCCGCCTTAATCCTGTCGAACCATCATTAACAATCGATGTAAAGAGGAAAGCAACCACAATCAGCATCATAACGGTAACTAAAATATTTCTCATAACACGCCACTCCTTTAGTTAATTGCATGAAATAAACGCTGACCCTCAGCAACCCACGGGTACATAAATACACGAAACGTGTTCAAAATCGGCAGTCCGGCAAGCACAAACAGTACGTAAGAGACTGCCTCTTTTTTACTTTCCCGCACTAACTCCATCTTCTCTTTATAGTCCTGAATCCTTTGCTTGAGGAGATCGTAGTAGCTCGCATGCTCATTCAATCTGAGCACATTCAATGTCTCCCCGAAGCTGTGTGCTTCGTCCGTTCCCAACCTGATTTTGAACTGGGCAATTGCAGCTTCCGAGCCCTGATACCACTCATTGAGCAGCAGCCCGAACTGCGTCCGAATCGAGCGGGTTTGAGCAGCACATAAAGATAACTTTGCATGTAAACTCATATGTGAATCATTGTAATAAAGCAGATGATGACTAATGACGTAAATTTCCCGAACAATGCGATGCGCCCTCTTTTCCTTCAACTGAGCCAGCACTTTTTTATCGAAAACCAAAAATAGCAACAGGCAGGCCGCCCCGGTTAATACATAGATAGGCTCAATAAACAAAGTCAGTAATGGATGCTGTAAGCCGGCATAACCTAAAACCCCAATTAGAAAGGCAGCCAGCAACAGAATTCTCCTGCCTCCTTCGTAGAGTCCTGCATTCATCCGGATACCGCACCCAATAAGAAGCTGACGCTTCTCTTCTATCGTCTTTGCCTTTATCCCTAAACATTTGAACAACCAGTCAGGGAGCTTCTTCTCCCGAAGCACGCCCATAACCTGCGATGTCCTCCACCTATTTGCCCGAACAGGCACTAACATCATACCGTGATAAACGGCCGTCATGAACAGCACGAATAGTAGCAAATTAGATGCAATTTGAATCATTCATTAGGTCCTCACATTCTTCGCATTGAAAGATAAATCCCCATGATAAAGGAAACGAATATCAGCAATAGCGCATCCAAAATCATATTGCGTCCACCAGGGTCCAAAACATAGTATAAATAGGCATTGTCAGCGTTTACTTTGAAATTAATGAACAAAAATAAGGCAAGAAATAAAATCGGCGTAAAATTGGCAATCCTAATCTCCAAAAGTCGATTTCGTTCCATTTGATCGAATCGCTGCGCTTTTCGCATGTCGATAATCAGCTCTTTGAAACTATCGCCAACAAAACTCCCTTCCGTCAAAGCGACACGCAGGATACCAACGAAATACTCAGCCCATGCATGGCCCAATGTAAGCGAAAAAATACGCAGGCTCTCCTCCTTATCTCTTTGAGTCATCAGATTCCGATAAAGCTGCTCAAACACGGGCTTAATCGGGTACAAAATGCGGTTCTCTTCTAAACAATATTTCAGTGCCATTTTCATATTCTTATGAGGATCTACCATGTAATACTGGTAAAAGACTTCTACAGCCGGAAGAAATTCCAATCGGGTTTGCAGCCTCACACTTACCAGTTTCAGTCGAAGCAGCACATAGGGCAGCGACACACAGATGCAAGTCAAAATCAGAATGCCTTTTACCGATTGAAAATATAAGATTCCCGCTATCACGCCGACTAAAAATAAGACAAAAGTTACCATCAACATCGTTTGTAAACTCATGCCTAATTCGACGGATTCCATCATCTCCTTTACATGCTTAATCAATCGACTTCTATGGCCCAAATATTCACTGAAACGATTGCCGAACGAAGACGTTTTGACATAATGCAGCCTGAATCTGGCTTTGCGCTGTCGGATTAGTACGTGTAAACTGGATTGCACAGCAAGAAATACGACGATAAACAGCAACGTTAGAAAGGCATATGTAGCGAAAATCATGCATCAGTCGCCTTCTTTCTCAATAAAACCGTGCTTCATCAACAAAGCATGCCCCTCATGGTCAGCCTTACTGATTTTCCGCGATGCAGGTTGCGACAATTTCCCGGGAAATTTCCAATCCTCTGTCGACTTGTCATAAACTGCGAGTTCCGTCACGCAAACCTCCTCATTTTCGTACCGATATTCGACGATCCGCACAATCTTCCTTTTCCCGTGGACAACGGCCATCTCTATCCCGATTTGTGTCACAAACGCGGTAATCCGTTTCGTCAAACGCAGAGGATCCATTCCCCTGCCGTCCAACATGCACATGTCCGTAATTGCATCAGGAACATCCTCAAGTTCACTTA
Source organism: Paenibacillus sp. P36 (assembly GCF_045866505.1). Classification (NCBI taxonomy): domain Bacteria; kingdom Bacillati; phylum Bacillota; class Bacilli; order Caryophanales; family Paenibacillaceae; genus Paenibacillus; species Paenibacillus sp. P36. The sequence continues at coordinate 988,389 of NZ_AP038372.1, read as the reverse complement.
CGTGAACGGAAGTGATGCTGCCTTCATGGCCCCTCGTACAAGCTCTGACGTAAAGGTTCGCATCCTCGTCTCGAATTTCAGCATGACAAATCCGCTTCGGTGATTGACGCAATGCCAGCTTAAAAGCCTGCAAACCGGAATGTCTCGGATCTTCCTCGTCAATTTCGTATTCGACGATATTTTTGTACGGAAAATCACGCTTCAAATTTAATTCAAACCGCGATTCAATCGTAATAATCCTTTCGTTATGATCCATTTCAGCAATGATTGCTTTAATAAGATTGGTTTTACCGGAATTCGTGGGGCCAATAACGACCAGGTTAAAATAAGAACGGATTAAACACCGAATTAACTGCTCCATTCGATGATTCATTGTGGCAAGCTCCGCAGAAGCCAAAGTCACCAAGTCAAACCTTTTTACCGTATAAAAACGGATCGTCAAAGTGGGCTCAGCCGTAAATCCGAAGCCGGTCATCGTCACTCGCGATCCATCCCGCAGCACAACCTCGGCCCAGCGCTTTCTAGGATTCAGCGTATCATTGTTAAAAAGCACTAAATTTTGTTGAATTCTTTCTAATTCACGTACAGAAGGCAGCGCATAAGCGGATGGAATCGCATTCCCGCCACGCACCTCAAAAATCTGCCTTCCCACAACTTGGATCTCCTCAAGTCCCTCCTTATGTTTCAATACCAATTCCAGTACATTCATGCCAATAATTTCCGCAAAAATCGCCTCCGGCAAAGTCGTGTATCCGCTCGTTCGGGGTGGCCTACCGGTAAGCCTTCTTTTTGAAACGAGATCATGAATAACGGCAAGCAGCTTCCCTCGATCCTCCTCATAACCAAGAATGGCGCGATTCAGCGTTTCATTGTAAAGTTGTTTCTCGGCCTCCGTTCTGCCTTTCATCGTCACAAGCTCACTGCGTATATCCTGTACCCACTGATCAAAAATGACATCCTCCTGTGAGGACTGTCCACCCGTTCCCTCTCCTAAATCGTTGCAGCTATCTCTATGTTCTGACTCTAATCCAGCCATTTTCTCTGTGCTGCAGTTGCTCGTCGGATAAGTTCCCGTGTCAAGACCTGCTCCTGTGACCTTTTCCTTCAATTTTCGTTCGTGCATATAAGTAATAATCGAAAATCTTTCCTCGTTCACTCCTTTCACCCCGTTTCCATGTCATTAACTTGCCGTTTTTCTCCCCGTCATCAGCTTCTGCAGCCATGTAATTTGCCGTACATTCTCTTTCCTTGGCAGCTTATAAAAGTCGGCCAATTTGGCCGCAACAGCTTTAACCTCCTCATACATCGGATGACTTGGGGTCAACATGTCGAACAATTTGCCTTGATTGCAGCGAGAAAGTGCGTCCCCATGCTTAGCAATCTGCCCGATCAAATGCAGCTGAGTTTCCTTGCGAATATCTTTGATCGTAAACTCGCTATGCTTCGAATGACGTTCTGTCTGAACGGCCATGAGCTCAAAACCGTCCGGCTGCAAACCAAAAACCGAGCCAACCTGCCTAATCCACCGTGAAAAGTCTTCCTGAAAATGAGCAATATCCGCTGTCGTAACGACTACTTTGCTGTCAGCTTCCAATAACCCGCAAACCGTTGCCGCGTTGTCCCAATAAGCATTGACCTCTATGACGCAAATATCAAAAGCCCTCCGGGCTACACGCAGCAAATGTACGATTTCCGATGGCGAAAAGAACTCTGCTTGCTCGCGCAGCATATTCCCATAGAGGACGTGCAGCCCGTGGGCTTCCTTTGGTTTATCGCACACGAGCAGCAGCCTATCCGGTGTCAAACTTTGAGCTTTCAGCTCCGCACGCAAGCCATCCAGCGTAAAGCCGTTTTCGTCTCTCCCTAAATAGCGGTGGAGCTTAGAGCTTTTTAGATTCAAGCATACATATCCAACCTTCTGCGACGTCTCCGCCGCCAGCGAATAGGCCACACCAAAAGAGGCTAGGGTCGTCCCGATATTTGGCGTGGATCCGATAAATGTAACTAATCTACCTACAGGATGTTGGTATCTTAAATCTCCCCCTGACCCGTCGACCCAAGCCCGAATGTCATCCGCAATCACTGCGGTGCTGCGCCCCGGCTGAATATAGTCCAACCTCATGAGCTTGCACATTTTCACATACTTTTCATTGATCGTTACATCGTGATAGTTGGAGAGCAACACAATGATTTTCAAGTCAGGTTTTGCTTGCTGAAGCCCTTCAAGGAACTCCTCCAATCCGCCAAAATCCAGTTCGCGATCGGAAATAATCACATGTGAAAATGTTAACTCCGCTAAATGGATGATCAAATCCGCAGCTGTTGATGAAATGATCCAGTTCAATGGTTTTCTATAAACGACGTGAATAATTTCGTCTATTAATCTTTGATCTGTTGAAAGTAATCCGATATTCATACCTCATCCCTCCTTCTCTCTCATTCTCCGGTCAAAATGGAAGAGGAACTGAAAGCAATAACCAATTTTGCTTTCTTCGAGCTACATAAACGATCAATCTCCAGCCATTCATTTTCGGTTAAATTCAAGTTGATTTGGTCAATAGCCCCGTTAGCTTCCAAGCGGGAAGCATACATTTTCTCCTTATCACCTTCCACCTTGGATAACAAATTTGGATTTTTGGGATTGTCCACTTCCACATTCGCCGAGGATTTTACAGAAGCAACCGTAATTTCTTTTTCTTCAAAAAGCCTCCGTGAACCGCCGTCCTCCGTACCCGAGACATACACACGAACACGATCTCCCGCACGAATGCCGTTAGACACAGACAGTAAATATTCTTTAGGCATTTGAAAAGTGGCCTGCCGCTCATTCGGAAGCATATGATAACGGTTTACCTTCCATTTCAAAATAGGTTCCTTCGTGCCCAGCGGTATCAACGTTTCCTGCCCAATAATCTCGTTCAAACTAGTCAGCATACCGGATGTGTAGCTTCCCTTTTGAACATTCCGGAGCTCCACCATGTCCTCACGTATTAAGACTCCCGCACGGATAAAATCCTTTGGAACCACGATCGGAATCGTCTGCTGCATCTCCACCTGATTAACTTGCAGCACGTATACCCCATACACGAGCATAGCCGCCATGACAGCAGCCACCACAGCAATAAGCAGGCTTCTCCTGCGATTCAAATTCTCACCTCCATCGATTATAAAAAAACAAAAAAACGCAGCTCTCGGACATTCATCCGAAATCTGCGTTCTTCGCACATTAAAAATAGCATAGAATCTTCCATATTTCAACATAAAAATGAAATCTATCTATTTCTCGTCCGTTCATGCAAAAAAATTGGCCATTCCTTGTACTCATGTTGGAGGACGAGGACTCGAGGGTTTCTCATTTCTACTCCTACCGCCACTATCCCTTTGACTCAGATTTTCGCATAAACAAGCTCTATCCCTCTCTAACCCTTCCTGCCTTCTACCCTGTAGATACAACAGAAAGAATGAGAAATAGAAGAACAGAGCCTAAGTTCACTCCACTTCCGCTAGCGTTGGAAGTGCAGGAATCGCACCGCGACGCGTAGTCGTGATGGCGCCCACGCGGTTGGCAAAGCCAAAAACGCGCTCAGCGACGCCAGCTTCAACGAGCGCGTCAACGATGTTCGCAGGCGTCACGCCCAGCGACGCCAGCTGAAAGAGCATGCCGCCGACGAAGCTGTCGCCGGCGCCTGTTGTATCCACGGCTGCCACCGGCGTGCCGGGGATGACAACATCCTGCCGCGCGCTCACCACGCGGCAGCCTTCAGCACCTAAAGTGATGATAATCACTTTAGGTCCGCGCTGCAGCAGCTGCTGCGCCCCAGTGGTCGCGTCCACGCCGAGGAGGAATTCGATCTCCTCCTTGCTGACCTTGACCACATCCGCAAGCGGAAGCTGCGCAAGGATCTCGGCCCGAGCCGCGTCCGCGCTCGGCCAAAGCGCTAGGCGCACATTGGGGTCGTACGACACCAGTGCGCCAAGATCTTTCGCACGGCGCGCTGCGTCCAGCGTCGCGGTACGGCAAGGCTCGGCAATCAAGGATACCGAGCCGAAATGATAGACCGCTGCGTCTTCCAGCCACTGCGACTGGACTTCGTCTGCGCGCAGGAGCATGTCCGCCGCCGGGTCGCGGAAAAACAAGAAATCGCGCTCACCGTCCGCGCGCAGCGAAACAAAAGCCAGACCGGTCTTCGCCTCATCGGTCTGGACAACGGCCGTCTGCACGCCGACTTCGTCAAGCGTGCGCACGAGGAAATCGCCGAAGGGGTCTCGGCCGATTTTGCCGATAAACCTTGCGTCGCCGCCTAGTTTGGCGACCGCCGCCGCCACATTGGCGGGTGCTCCGCCCGCCGCCCGCTGGAAGCTCGTGACGTCGGCCAAAGCTTGTCCATTTATTTCAGGTACGAAATCAATTAAAAGCTCACCCAAACACACAATATACGTTTTACCCATAAGTCCTTACTCCCCTTTACTTTGATAACCTAGTGCGTTCATCACATAAGTGGTTGTTTGCTGAATAATCGTTCCCGTCTCGGGTCGCGGCTCCGAAAAAAGCGGCTCAAAGAAGTCTCGTTGCTTATAGAAAAAAATCGAACCCAATACAAACATTAGCGTACTGTCCAAGGAATCGAAGTGAAAATAACCTTCGCGCCTCCCCTTTTCCAACAAGTATCTAACCCTTTCCCATGCCGGAAAAACGAGAGCTCGTATCTTCTCAATACGTGGGGACGCCATGATAATTTCCATTTGAATCAGACTAATCATTTGAGGATCTTTATTCCGGATCAAAATGATTTCTTTGATAATCGCTTTAATTCCTTCTACAGGGTCTTCAATGTCAAAAAGGCCGGAAAGCTTATGTGAGGGAAAAAACTGATGGAAAATTTCATGGAAAACGCTCTCTTTTCCACCAAAATAATAGGAAACCAGAGCCACATTGGCCCCGGCTTCCTCACAAATTTGACGAACGCTTGTAGCATCATAACCATGCTCAGCGAATAATTTTTTTGCAGCGAGTACAATCTTTATCTTCATGTCTGATTCTTGATGTGCCATTTTTTAGCGCCCTCCTTATATAGAAGTTAAGCGGCTTGTGAGATTTGTCTCGTAGCAGGTGCTGCTTTTACTTTTTTAATAGATGCAACCACACAATCAATAACTAATGCGATAACGGCAATCAAGAGCAAAGAACTTACTTCTTTCGTTACGCCAGGACCGCCGAACAAAATATTCATCAGACCGTTAACAGCATACGTAGCCGGGAAATAATTGCTCAAAGTATGATAAAAGTTCGACAAAAGCTCCCTTGGCACGATGGCCCCGGAAGACACCAATTGCAAGGATAACATCGCGATGTTAAATAGCATACCTGCGTTCCCAAACAATGTCAAAAACATTTGTGCAACAAACGCAAACGTAAGCAAGAATAAGGATTCAAACAGCCATAATGCCATAAATCCTTTCTCTACATGTCCTCCCAAAGCAACAACCATTGTCGCGCTGATCAGCCCAACTACTACTGCGGCAATGACGGTGAGCATGAAGCGTGCGGCTAATTTGCCCATTTTACTTACCGATGCACCCAGGATATTCGTGGAAACGCTGAAGTTCATCCCCATAATCATTGTTCCTACAATTGAAGCAAGCACAAGCATCATAGGCAGCATTTGATTCGGCATGTCTTTAACCTTATTTGTACTCTGGATATCCGAGGTTACCTTATTCGCCAGTCCTTGTGCAATTTGCCCCGCCTGTTCAGCCGGCAGTTTCGGAGCCATTTGAGTAAGCACGGCAGTTGCCCCTGCAGCTACTGCTTCCCCGTTCACAGTTGCCGTTACATTGCCTGCTACCGCCTGCATCACGGGTTTCATCATGGATGGATTGGACTCATTAATTGTATACGAAATGGGAGCCGTTTGCCCCGGTGTTTGCAGCTTTTTTGTAAAATCGGATGAAATGTGTATAACCATTTGCACTTGGCGGTTGTTCAGCATTTCTTGCGCTTTATCGTTTGAGTCTATTTGCTCAGTTTGAAAAGGCAGATTCGCTTTCAAATTGCTTGCCACTGTGCTTCCCATACCCTGATCTTCATTGACGATAGCGATCTTCAAATTCTTCGTGTTATCAGATACGCCTGCATAACCCGTCATCCAGATCAAGCTGAATAACAGTTGAAACATAATGGCTGTTATGATTCCTACTTTCGTCGTACCTTGCTTAAAAAATGCGCCTAGTGCTTGTTTCAACATGACCACTCCTATTTAAATTTAAACGATCATTTTAATTAAACGTTTGTTTAAATTATAGGGATGAGGGCTTTGTCTGTCAATGAGGTTGTTGTTGTTGTAGTTTATCCTGCTGCTGCTGTTGTTGTTGTTGTAGTGTAGGTAGCAGCAAGCAGTACCATCAAACAAAGTTCAATAAATCGTATTAATTTCATAGATTCCCAAACATATTAGTACGCTATAATAGATTTGTAAAATAACATTCTACATAGTTTTTTAAGAGGAGAACATGATTTATATATCTGAGACTTTACTATACCTCTGTTTCTGTATCATTGTAGGAGAGCAAATTTTAAACCTGGTTCCTCCAAATAAGCGGCCAAGAATTGAAGTGCCTAACTGGTTAATTCTTTTATGTATTAGTGGAGTTGCCCTCCTATCCTTTGTGCCAGTGTTTAAGATCATCGATTTTTTCGCAAAGGACTTTGGAGAAAACTATTGGGTCATAGGTAAAGGTGTTCTTCTTGACTTTAAATTAGGCAACGCATGGCTGTATACCCTCTTCTTCTCCATGGCTTTACTTTTTATTCGGGTACTACGTGGAAACAAAAGAGAACCTCTAGTTGAGGCAATAAGTATTATTTTCACAATTGGTTTAATTGGTGCTTTCGGCTGGGCTAGTCATTGTGCTTCTAACTATGCACTAAAAGGATTTATTACACATAGCTCGCACTTCATAGCTGTCTCGGTTTGGATCGGGGTTTTATTTGTGGTAACTTGGTTCTCGAAAGATAATGAACACTGGAAGGCCTTTTTTAAATGGTTTAGCCCTGTAGCTTTGGTTTGTGTAACAATTACGATTGCAGCAGGACTTATTCTTATGAAATTTATAGTTCCTGAGTATTTAAATTCTTGGATGATAACTTACGGACAAGCACTGCTAATTAAACACGTATTCATTATTCCGCTTTTAGTAATAGCTTTTATGAATGGCTTCCTTACGAAACGCAAATTTAATCTTAATCCTAATTACGATCCCAAACCTTGGCTCAGAATTGAGAGCATTTCCGCGATTCTCGTTTTAGCCGCTACATCTGTCATGGGACAACAGAATCCTCCTCATGAATTAAGCATTGAAAATACAATTAAGCTGACACAACCATCTATTTTGTTTACCATGTTCCACCCACTGCCATTTGATTATATCGTTAAAATAGGGGTTAATTTATGGAGTGTAGTACTCCTGCTTTTAGCCGCCCTATTAATTTTTACAATGCTCTTCCTATTTATTAAAAGGCAAAGAGCTTCGCTTCCTGTCATCTCTCTGGGTACAATTCTTGCGGCAGTAACATACGTAGCCGTGATGGTAAGTGTTAAATAAAGTGCCTGCTTTTTACTACTATTTCAACGTAAAATCTTTGACTTCAGGTCCTGAACCTGAGGTTTTTTCTTCTTCTTTCGAACTTTCACAGCAATGTAAATCTATTCGCTAATCTGATATATACATTATTCTCATTGTTTTTAAGTTGAGCGAAAAATTTATTTAAGATATTGCGTATATTTTAGTTGAAATTGCATAGACTGTTTTAAAACAAGTTCGAAAGGTTCCATTTATTCCTTTAGTTCTGGGAAAATTTATGATACGCTGTAGGTGATGGAGGATGATTAATATGCCAAATGTTCTTAACCAGGTTACGCTGCCGGACAGCACAGAGCGGATACTTGATACCGAATCGAGGATAAGTCTGGCCAAAATTCTTATGCTTAGAAGAGCTCTGATCGCTGAACAAATGAGAGTGGTAGAGGTTGAAAAGCTCACTGATAACGACGTAAGGGCAGTAGAAGAGATAGTTAACACGCTTCAACTTGATTACACTAACTTGATGGAAGAAGAACTTGAAGCCCCTGAATACCTGTCTGTTCGTGATGTTTCGAAACTAACTGGTCTCGTACCTCAAGTTGTACGACGCCATTGCGCAAGCGGCACCTATAAAAGTCACCAAGTTGCTGGTGAAAACAGCTCGTGGAGAATTGAGTCAGACCAGTTCAAAACATTTCCTAACTGGAAAAAATTTGTACAAGAGCGAGAAGAGGAATTTGGAAGTTCACAGCGTGTAGCCAAGCTGGCACTGAAACTTTGGTCCGATAAAGGTCCGATAGAAGAAACAACAGAATAGAAAGAGAAAAGGAAATAGTTAATCCCATGTCACCCCCCGAAACTATCATCTACCATCCAGATACAAATTTGTTCTGTTACCTCATAAATGATGCTAAAGACCAACAAGACTATCGGAAAAGCGCTACTGAGTTTTGGAAAAAAGTATTGTTAGAAGCTACTCAGAAAACAGCCAAAATAGTTATTAGTAAAGAGGTTGAGCGAGAACTTCGCGTCCAAATGCAGACTTTGAAAGAAAAGAAAAGGAAAATTATTGAGGAGATTCTCGAAACGAATTCCAACAGAATAGACCAATCTTTCTCGATGGATTTAGAGACCGAATTAAGAATTTTCTCAAATTTTATCCGAAGCGAGCCTATTCGCCCTCTTCTAAATATTCCTGGGTATAAATTCAAAGACTATCCAAAAGTTTCCGATATACGCATTTTAGTTGATGCACTCATGAATGAGGCTGTTCTTGCGACCGGTAACATTAAGGACTTCATCATGTATCCATTGTTCCTTGATGAGCCGCAGGACAAACTCTACGACATCATCAACAAAAAGTTCGTAAATTTGCCGCCTGAATTTGTGAAGGCAGTAAAAAAGGATACAAAACTTCATTCCATTATGGATAAACTTGGACGGCTACAACGCTAAAAATTAAAGAACCCCTGGGAATTTCTCCTTGGGGTTCTTTTGATCAGCGCACAACGAATGCCCTTCTATGAAACAGCAAACATTAAAGCCATATATCCACAAATAACAAAAAGCAGTGCTGAGACTAAAGCCCACTTTGGATTTTTCTTTCTCCATCCCCACAACAGCCCAGCAGTTAATAAAATTATTGCAATAGCGACAAGACATATACTAACCAAGTTCGGGACGATTTGTAGTTCTATCCCTTGTTTTAAGCTGTAACCAGTTACAGACATAAACAAGGATGAAGGCGGTTCCTCATCAAGTAACTCCTTTAGATCATCATGAGGAGGTGCTTGCTGTCCCATAAATGCTGTTACCGCTAGCAAGAAGATAACAACAATACTCTCTACCTTTAGCCAAGACAATGTTCCGGCAGTTCCTTTGCGCATTAAGAATCCATTGATAAAACCTAACACAATTATTGGGACTATCAATAAGTGTTTGATCAACATTGCTTGACCATACGAAGTTATCCAGGAGCTTACATACTGTGGCGAGAGTTTGCTCATTAATAGTAGACCAGCCACAATTGTAACGAGTACACAAACGATGGCCATCGGTGTAAACCACTTCAAGAATGTTTTCCAATTACGAATTTCGGTCGTAAACCATCCGATTACGATCATCACACCAATCCAAACCATTGCAGCGATAAAATGAGCCGCATGAGAAACAAAACCAGTCCAACCATAAATAGAAGCTGAGTGACTGGCATATCCGAAAGTGATTAACAGAATACCTGTTAATACGGGTATTACGCCCCACTTATATCTTATAAATTTAGAATCTTGCTTTAGGCCAAGACAATAAATGATTGCCATTGCAACAATGACGGTAATGAACCAAGCCTTGCCTACATTATAATCCCCCAGAACTGTGAAAGTGAGATAAGTGAGTTCGTAATTTAGAGCCGTTTTATAAAAGATTATGAGCTTTATGATTTGAAGGGATGACAACACAACAATCCCCACTGCAATCCACGTTAGTACATTGTCTGATATGTAATATTTCGGCTTTCTATTCTCTGGAACAAGAGCAAGTATACTTGCTCCTGTTAGCATAGCAAAGCAGATGTAGAGCAGAGCTTCTGAAAAAATGTAAATCAATTACTTCTTCCTCCTAGTAACCGACAGAACTACAAGTGCAATCAGGATTACCCCTACTGCAATCCAGATCCAGTAGTTATTTGAAGTGGCTGCTTCAGATGTAACTGTAGATTCTGATACCTTGACTGGGATTGCCGTACTTGAAGGCGATGTTGAAGGCTCGACTGTCGCAGAGGCTGCGGGAGTGACTGTTACCTCAGGCTGAAGCTGTTTATCTGCCGCGTTTTTTACAGTAAAAGTATACTTACCTTGAATGGGGTGGCCATCCTCACCAACAATTGTCCATTGTACCTCATAGCTGCCGTTAGACAGCGGTTGGCTCAACTTCCCTGTCATTAGCTTCTCTTTAAGCGTAACATTCGCCTTAATCTCTTGTTTATGGCTATCAAACAATTTAAATGTACTTAAGTTCTCAAGTTTACCTTCAAATGTTAAAGTAATTTCTTGCAGAGGTTCCGTAATTTCTGCTCCTGCTTTAGGATTGGAACTTTCTAAGCCCGTATGAGCAAGTGCAGGTTTAGTAAAAAATATCGTTAGACAGAGCAACAATCCTACAGTTATGATTGTTAGTTTAGAAAACACCTTATTTTCAGCGATTACCATATATACCCTCCAAATGTTTCATTATGAGATTATAAAATAAATGACCAAGATAACCATAGAAATAAGTGTTCCTAACATTCCACCCAAAAGCCATGATTCTTTCCCTTTCAGAAAGATAGAAATTAATACATGTAAGGAAAACGGCACGATGTATGCATAGACTCTTTGGATCGTAGAAAATCCAGTTATCCTATCTAAAGTAAAAATAACGAGCAGTAGTCCGAGAATAATCATGGCACTGTTCCTTATTTTTCTCCAATCTAATATCCCATGGAAATGAAAAAGCATTTGTATTCCCCTTACACTGGTTATTAATGATCCTGAATATTTTCGGTTTGAACATCAATTTCCTCATGCCACTCTACGGCTGCTCATCTCCAATAGTCACACCTCATTATTCCAAAAAACTACGATCCATAGTTTTAACTGTATGATACCCTGATACCCCTGTCAACACGATAAATGAATATGTGCTAATATGTTCACTTTTAGTGAATGAAAAGAGATTTAAGTTGTCTGTAAACAAAAAAAACGTGGATGATCTCCACGTTTTAGATACAACTATATATGACGATAGATGTGAAAACTACTCCAATCACTATCGATGACCAGAAAGCTCTTTTTGAAAAATATACAACATGAAGATTCTCTTGAAGATCTAATAGTTGCTTTAAACGATAATTTATTGCAGTAGTCGCAAAATCAGCGGTTACAACTAAATTTCTTGTTCCACGACTCGCTGAATGATTAATCATTTTCAAAATTGCTGATGCAAGATATGTTTTATTCCTCATAAGCTCTATTGCATATCGATCTGCCAGAAGCTCTATCCATATTGAGTAATAAAAAGATAATCCCTTTAATATTGGGAAATATCTCATTACTTGAGCTAAACGCCTCAAAACCCATTTCTTAAAGGGATGTCCGTTGAGACAATGATAAGCTTCATGAGCAAGAACAGCCTTTGTTTCATTTTCTGATAATGATTCGATAAGTCTGGTTGAGATAACGATCTGCTGCTTCAAAATGCCAGAAGTTAGAGCAAATGGTTCCCTATCAACAACCACCAGAATTGGATAGCCTAAATCGCCATACTTATGGTTAAATTGTATAGTTAGTGCTTTTTCTGTTTGATGCTTGATAAAATCATTCCATTTGTAATGCTTATACAAATCCTTTATTACAACAAACAAAAGTGTGATAAAGGTATATAAGAAAACTACTGTTAACAAAGACTCCCCAACAGAGTGTCTAAAACGAAAGTCATGCCAAAAGTTTATCAAGATATGTGTTATATTAGGTATCCAAGTAATATCCTTAAGTTGATGACATAGTGACCAAATCAATAAAACAAACAAGGCTGATGTAATAACTGAAAATAATACAAATGCAAAATTAGCTTGATTTATTTTCTTCATCACTATTCCTCATTTTTGCCTCTTGGAGCATATGCTCTACTTTCTTCAATAAATGCGGATCTATTTCTTCCATAACATCAATCATGTGTGCAACAACTACTTCCCCAAAATCTTTAATAAGCCCCTCTGTAACATTTCTGGTTTGCTCCAAAATAAAATCTTCTCTGGTAGTAACAACCTTGAATTGAGCAAGCTTATTTCGCCCTCGACCTGAGGCCATCTTAACCAAGAGCCCTTTTTCGGATAATCTATTTAATACCGTCATGATTGTCGTCACAGAGTAGTCATGTTCTGACTTCAAACTTTCACGAAGCTGCTGCACATTTAACCAGTCTCCCGAATCCCACATTAACTCCATAATCAAAGTTTCCAGGGATCCCAGAAAACGACTAACTCCCTCTTCTTGCATGCGATACCCTATTTTTTTCATTTACCTCGTTATTCCCCTTTAGTTGTGTTTCACGTGCTGAAGCATCTGCACAAAAATTTGCTCAATATGTTCATCATCCAAGGAATAATAAACGGTCTTTCCGACTTTACGGCGTTTAACAATTCTAAGATTTCGTAGATATCTGAGTTGATGTGATACCGCGGACTGGCCCATTCCTAGAATTTGTACAATATCGTGAACACATAACTCTTTATTCAATAGGGTATGAATGATTTTCAATCTGGTCGGATCCCCGAGTGCTTTGAACACTTCAGCTAACCCGTTAACAGTTTGATCATTTATTAATTGATCCTTTAAGACATCAATATTTGAAGTTCCATTACAAGTGTCATCACATTGATCTTGTACGGTTTTAGGCAACATATCTTCCATAAACATTCTCACTTTCTGATGATAAAACTTACGATTTACACTCATTATAACAGAAATCCTATGTATATTGTGAAATTGGAAATACTACTGACCAAGATCTCTCCATATTATTGCCATTTCAATTTTTTTCAAATATAATAACATATGAATACTTGATCATATGTTGTAGGAGGGGTTTAGATGCACAACCACAGTCACACACATCATGAACAGGGACATAACCATTCTGATCATGATCACAATCATGGGCATGGACTTGGGCATAGTCATGCACCCAATAATAAAAAAGGATTAGCCATTGCTCTCATTATTACAAGTGGTATCATGTTCGTGGAGTTTTTCGGAGGCTTAATTACAAATAGCTTAGCTCTTCTTTCGGACTCAGGCCATATGTTGAGTGATGCCGTATCCTTGGCATTGAGCTTAGTGGCTATGTGGTTCGCAAACCGACCAGCTTCTCCGCGGAAATCGTTCGGTTACTACAGGTTTGAAATTTTAGCCGCGTTGTTCAATGGATTAGCCTTATTCATCATAGCTGCTTTTATTATAAAAGAAGCTATAGCGCGGTTCTTTGATCCACCTACTGTTTCCAGTGGATCTATGATATTAATTGCCTTAGTCGGACTCCTAGCCAATCTGTTGAGCGTTTGGGCATTGATGAGACAAAGTGATGTGAAGGACAACATCAATGTTCGGAGCGCTTATTTACACGTAATTGGAGATGCCCTAGGCTCAGTTGGCGCTATTCTTGCAGGACTATTAATGCTTTTTTTCGGTTGGTACATTGCCGATCCTATAATCAGTGTAATCGTTTCTGTTCTTATCCTAAAAAGCGCATGGGGAGTTATTCGCACCGCCATACACATACTAATGGAAGGCACACCTGCAACAATTGATGCCGATCTAGTTAAAAAGACACTAGAAAGCATTGATGGAGTTATTAATGTTCACGATATGCATGTATGGACAATTACATCAGGTCTTGACTCTCTGAGTTGTCATATTCTAATTGATGATTCAAAAGATAGTCAGATTATTCTACAGTCAGCCATTCATGAAATAGAAAAGAAGTTTAAAATACAGCATACAACTTTTCAAATTGAAACTTCGAATATACAACATGCGGAATGCAAAATATAAAATAGTAAAGAACCGAGTCGTTGTTTATTAAGTAACAACGACTCGGTTCTTTACGTATATTTTCAGGATTTTTTAAGTATATAAGCGGTTTTTCAAGAGATCCTTTCATGCTTGTTTACTAACTTTTGGTATTTCTTCTCTCTCGAGTCCCAGCGGTTGCTAAACATTATAATTCCAATGGTTGGTAAAACGATCACTCTTGAGATCGTATAACTCATTATTAATGTACCGTTAGTAATTAACTCAATTATACTAAACAGCATCGCTAGTCCAACGCCAAAACCAAGTAAGCCATACATTAAAACATACTTCCTTCTTCCAATTCCTCGCTTGGCATTCCAAGTATGCAGAAACTTTTTCTCTTTACTATTCACTCATGCACCGTAACCTTTCTTTAGATAGAATCGTATCGCCTTAAAATACTATATACCATAGTATTTTAAGGCATTTCAAATTGCTTCCCCTTTCTTGAAGTGAGAACTATCGTTTAGTGTTACTTTCAACCCTTTATGTTAACAAATTATCATATGTTCATTTCATATATCAATTTGTTCTTATAACGTTCAATTTTCCGTTAGTAAAGTTGTAAAACTTTGTTCAATTCGTATTCACAGATTATGTGAAAATAATCACATACAATGGAGTACACTAATTCCATAACTAAATAAAATTTACCAGAGGGTGATACAACTTGGTCCCATTTCGAAAACATGAAAAGCGATTAATGTACCTCATGTTCAGTGTTGCTTTTGTCATGTTGGTTTCATTTATTCGCAAACTTTTTTAACCTAGATAAACGAAAAGGAGATGATTTCACATGCCTACCTACGATTCCGTGTTTTATAGCCGGCTACTAACAGAGACCACATTGGCGTTTCACATCATTTTCGCTACAATCGGCGTTGGTGTTCCCGTCATGATCATGTTGGCTGAGCTCGCTGGCATTAAACACAAAGACCCCTACTACACATTATTAGCACGAAGATGGGCCAGGGGTTTCGTTATCACCGTTGCTATTGGTGTGGTTACCGGTACAGCAATTGGCCTTCAACTCAGTTTATTGTGGCCTACCTTTATGCAAATTGCCGGACAGGCCATTGCGCTTCCATTATTTCTAGAAACCTTTGCTTTTTTCATTGAAGCTATATTCCTTGGTATTTACTTATATACATGGGAACGATTAAAACCAATGCATCATCTCCTTCTACTCGTGCCTGTTGTCATCGGCTCCTCCGCTTCAGCTTTTTTTATAACTACTGTAAATGCATTTATGAATACCCCTCAAGGATTCTCACTGAAAGACGGCTTAATTACTAATGTACAACCGATATTAGCTATGTTTAACCCTTCTATGCCAACCAAAGTAGCGCATGTGCTCTCCTCTGCTTATATGACAAGCGCATTTATCTTGGCAGCTATTGCAGCCTACTCTCTTCTCAAGAAAAAAGATGACGTCATATATGCTAAAAAGGCGTTAAAATTGACTGTCACCGCCGGTCTTGTATTTGCTGTGACTACAGCACTTATTGGTGATTTATCTGCAAAATTCCTAGCTCAAAATCAGCCTGAAAAACTTGCTGCAGCAGAGTGGCATTTCGAAACCACGGCCAATGCGCCGCTCATACTAGGTGGTATTTTGACTGATAGGAATGAAATTAAATATGCTTTAAAAATTCCATACGCGCTTAGCATTTTAGCAGGAGGTACTCCTAAATCTGAAGTAAAAGGGCTTAATGAGATTCCCCCTGATCTTCGTCCTCCTCTATACGTTCATTACTTTTTCGATGCTATGGTAGGTATAGGGATGTTCGTGATTGTTGTTGCTATTCTTCATTTGTGGTACGCAAGAAAAAGATCCGTTAAACCTTATCCTAAATGGCTATTAGCGATTATAGTTGCTTGCGGGCCTCTTTCCATGCTTGGTATTCAATGTGGATGGTTTTACGCTGAAGTTGGTCGTCAACCATGGATTTTACGTGGGTATTTAAAAGTTGCAGATGCGGCAACTACCTCTCAAGACGTGGATTTGATGCTATTGCTATTTTGTTTCCTTTATATCGTACTAGCACTCACCGCAGTCAAAGTGTTATCCAAACTCTTTAGAAAAAGTGATGTCGCAGACGAATTAATAGCCCTTGGCATTTTCGGGGGGAGGTCAAAGAAATGAGTCTTGAAGTTATAGGAATTACGGTTTTATGGATTTTTTTATACGGGTATTTAATCGTGGCATCCATTGACTTCGGTGCAGGTTTCTTCAGTTATTATTCTGTCATTACAATGAAACAGCATATCATTCATAAAATTATTGAGCGCTATCTTTCTCCTGTCTGGGAAGTAACGAATGTCTTTTTGGTTTTTTTCTACATCGGAATGGTCGGATTCTTCCCGGAAACAGCACGTTATTATGGTACCGCCCTTCTCGTTCCAGGCAGTATAGCCATCATATTGCTTGCCATTCGAGGAGCCTACTATGCCTTCAGCAACTACGGTTCGAAGGATAATAAATGGTATATGCTCATCTATGGAGCAACTGGCTTGCTCATCCCTGCAACCCTCTCTATGGTACTTACCATTTCAGAAGGCGGAATCATTATTGAGCAAAATGGATTGATCCTGCTTAACTGGCAAAGGCTGCTCGGCAGTCCCTATACCTGGTCCGTCATTTTACTGTCGTTGGTCAGTGTTCTTTACATCTCTTCCATGTTTCTTTCGTATTATGCATACAGAGCAGAAGACAGGCCCGCATTTAAAATCTTACGTGGGTACGCCCTTTTTTGGAGTGGGCCAACGATTCTTGCAAGTTTTCTTGTTTTTTTCACGATCAATCAACAAAACCCGGAGCATTTTAGCAACATGCTTTCCCATGGCTGGATGTTTGGAACATCGTTCCTATGCTTCTTGATTGCAGTCTTCCTTCTTTGGAAGCAAAGGAATTTGGGTACTTCATTCATATTTGTGCTGCTGCAATTTGCTTTTGCCTTTTTTGGTTATGGTAAAGCCCATCTACCGTATATTTTATTTCCCTACATCACCATCCATGAAAATTTCACAAATCAAACGATGGGGACTGCACTGGTTATCGCCTTTATCGCTGGAATTGTAATTCTAGTCCCATCACTCTTTTTACTCATGCGTTTATTTCTGTTCGATGCCGATTATGTACAAGGCAGATTAATAAAGAAAGGAAGTTAAACTTATGGAAAACTTTCTAATTCAGTATACTGCGCCGGTTATAGTACTGTTTTCGCTCGTATTTATGCTTTTTTGGGTTACGAGAAGCAGTGATGTCATTGAATGACATGCCAGAAAATAGAGTTTTAGACTGCCGCTTATATATCTTCATTTCTAGCTCTCATAAAATTAAACCCCGGTCACCTTGATGACTGGGGTTTAAATAATCATTTTCTTAATTTCCGTTGAAGTAAATGCATTGGGTAAGAAAGTAGCAAAATTTACCTGCCCTTTTGCGCCAATACCTTTAATAGCACCGTTACTGACTCTGCTCGTGTCGTTTTATCACCCGGAGCAAATGTATTCGAGCCTTTACCTTCGATCATACTCAGCTTTTTCATGGCTCCAACTGCACCTTTCGCCCAGTCTGGGATGTCTTTGTCGTCCGCAAAACCTGTTGCTGTTGCCGCTTCAACGGATTGTCCCAGCGCTTTGGCGATCATCACGGCCATCTCTGAACGTGAGATTTCGGCATCTGATCGGAACGTGCTATCTTCATAGCCTGTAATGATGCCTGCTTGTACCGCTTGCGCAACCGATTTCTGCGCCCATGTTCCGATCTTTCCTTTATCCGTAAACGTCAGTTCGGCTCCATTTCCTTGCGGCTTGAGCGTATTCATCAGCATAACCGCAAATTCCGCGCGTGTTACGGTTTTATTAGGCTTAAAAGTACCATCAGGATAGCCGTTAACAATCCCAAGGTTTACCGCTTGCTTGATACTCACCTCAGCCCAATGTCCAGATATATCGCTGAAATGAATGGATGGTATGATGTCTGTTGGAGGTACAGTCGCCCCTTGACCCACAGCAAAAACGGCATATTTCGTAAAATGATTAACCTCTACGGTAATCTTGCCCTCGTTAATCTTACCGCCGGGAACCTTCACCCATTCCTTTTTCGTTTCGTCAAAATAAAATACGGATACGGTTTGGTCACCGCTCAATTT
The DNA here is from genome assembly GCF_045866505.1 of Paenibacillus sp. P36. Taxonomy (NCBI): domain Bacteria; kingdom Bacillati; phylum Bacillota; class Bacilli; order Caryophanales; family Paenibacillaceae; genus Paenibacillus; species Paenibacillus sp. P36. Next base: position 970,043 of record NZ_AP038372.1, on the reverse strand, counting down.
GGACTTATCAAATACAAACGTCAGTGTGATTGGTTTAATAAAGTTCTCTGAGAAGTTCTTTACGATCTCAAAAACCGGGCTAGCAAGAGCCTTTTGGTTGGTTAGAAGTGCTTGCGCTTCTAATACTTTGGTAATCGTTACATTGAGTTCCCGATTCGTAGCGCCTGCCGGAATCGAGACTGTAACCTCTTGATTCAAACTAACCTCGCCCTTATCGCCTGCTGGGAGCGTTAGTTTACCATCCGTGTAGGCACCTGTTGAAGCTGAACCTGATGATCCTGATCCACCTGATCCACCTGACCCTCCTGATGGCCCACTACCTCCACCAGCGTTTGCACGCGTTATGGTAACCGTGTAGGTTTTCGTGGTACCATCCTGTGCTGTCACTACCAAAGTGATCGTGTTACTTCCAACAATCAAAGGAATGACATCACTTGTCCCGCCACTTGTAACCGAAGTTCCGTTCACAGCTACCCTTGCTTGGCTCTCCGATACGGTTGGCGTTACGGCCGTGCTGGAAACCTCATTCGCCACATTGGCTGTGTACGCTGTCGTTCCGGAGGCGAACGCTGGCATTAGGTTAACGCCTGACAAAGTTAATCCGCTCAGATCGGCGTTGTTGGATAGGCTCTTTGCACGCGTTATCGTAAACGTGTAGGTTTTCGTTGTGCCATCCTGTGCTGTCACTACCAAGGTGATCGTGTTACTTCCAACAATCAAAGGAATGACATCACTTGTCCCGCCACTTGTAACCGAAGTTCCGTTCACCGTTACCCTTCCTTGACTCTCCAAGACGGTTGGCGTTACGGTCGTGCTGGAAACCTCATTCACCACATTAGCTGTGTACGTCGTTGTCCCAGAGTCGAACGCCGGAGTTAGCCCAATGCCCGACAGTGCTAATCCGCTTAGCTCGGCATTGTTACTTAAACGGTTAACCGTTAGGTTATACGTATTTTGTGTTTGATCCTCGGAGGTCACCACGATACGAATCGCATTAGCCCCTACCGTCAGGTTCGATGCCTGGTAAGTATAAACATTACCCGTTGCCGTCGTGTACACAGCACCCGTAACTGCAAGCGATTGACTTACTTCCGCTTTAGTTGCTGCCACATGGAGACTTGTAATCGCGCTCGGGACATCTACGGAATACGTACCCTGCAACGATGAAAATGTCAATGCGCCTTGATCAACGGTTAAATTAGCGAGCAGCGCGTTATTGTTTAAGGGTGCAGTTGCCGGAAAAACGGCGGTTACGACGCCCGTGTCGACATCCGTGGTTACAGAGGTTGCTCCAGCTACTGTAAAGAAGTTGTCATCAGTCCCTATTAAGGTGTACCCCTCATTAGGTGTGATTGTTATGCTGGCTGTGTAGCTGGTATTCGGAGCGAATACGGCGTCAGACGGCGACCATTCTACCGTTGCTGTATATTCACTTGTTGCTGGGATGGTGGATACCGGCACTGCTCCCGTAACTGGCGGTGTTATTCCAGCGATTGCTGCAGTTCCTATCGGTATTTCCGTTGCTGGAAAAGCTACCGTAAACGTCACGGTGTTGCCTACGCCCGTACCCGTTGTTACTGTAGATCCTACCTCAGATGCTTCATCTACTGTCGGGGTGAATGCAACGGCTTGGAATTCCTTTGCATTCTTGGATGTTAGTTCAACCGTTGCCGTATAGCTTTGGCCCCGCTTAAATTTGCCGTCCGTTGTTAAAGGTTCATTCCAGGTTACATGTGTGACTGTGTAATCAACATTGGCTGTTGCTTCCTCTATCGCAGCTACATCCTGCGGAGTTGCGTCCAGCACTGGCGCCTCGATGTTTACTGTTGCTGCTGTCATGACCCACTTCGCATACAGCACATGATCAGAAGTAATGGTGGTTGTCGCAACATCAAAGGGAGCACCGCTAAATTGACTTGAGCTGTACCACCCCTCGAACAAGTAACCCGTTCTCGTCGGTACAGTTGGCTCTGTGGCATGATCATTATGGATTACAATTTGATCCCCTGCTGTCCACCACGCATCGTTGGTAACGAAGTTTACTGTATACGCATGCGATTGTTTTCTTATGAAATTACTAGTATCCGGTACATACAACGAGCCGTCACTGCCTACTGCGATGCCATTAGGATAGTAGAATCCTCCTGAATTGGTAATATCCTTCCAGGAATTACCTCCGCTCGATAACTTTTTAACTTGGCGGTTATCTTCAGAATCTACCACGTATACGGCGCCGTTACTACCTGCGGCGATACCCGTAGGAAAGGAAAAGGTTCCCGATTTGGTGATATCCTCCCAGTCACTTGCTCCGTCGGGCAATTTTTTTATTTTGCTATGATACGTATCCGCCACATATACTGTGCCGTCATTGTCTACAGCTACACCCGCTGGATATTGAAAGTCCCCTGCATAGGTAATGTCCGCCCAGGTGCTCCCTCCACTTGGAAGTTTTTTAATTTGGTTATGCATCGTATCCGCCACATACAACGCGCCATAACGATCTACGGCTATCCCCCCCGGAAAGTTGAATCCCCCTGAAAGGGTGATGTCTTCCCAGGCACTCGCTCCGCTCGGCAGTTTCTTAATTTGACCAATGCCAGCATCTGCGACATAGACCGTACCGTCGCTGCCTACGGCTATACCGCTTGGGGAGTAAAACATCTGCAAATTGGTAATGTCCTCCCAGGCCGAAGTGCTGCCGGTGCTCGATAATTTTTTGATTTTGTGATTATTCCTGTCCGTCACATACACCGTGCCGTCACTGCCTACCGCGACGCCACTAGGGTTATTGAAGTCTCCCGATTTGGTGATATCTACCCAAATGCTTGTATCCCACTTCGCATATAGCGTTATGTTCACTGTAATTGCTGTTGTTGCAAAGTTAAAGGGTTGCGTCAGCGCGCTGTCACTATACCACCCTTCCAACGTGCTGTATGCCTTGCTCGCAGCCGGTTCTGTTGCATAACCGTCTTTGGCTACGGGCTGAGCGTTAATGCTTGTCCCTCCCCTGCTGTCAAAGCTTACAAGGTAGCCGGAGGACCATTTTTTAATTTTGTAATTACGCGAATCCACCACATACAACGTGCCGTCACTGCCTGCTGCTAGACCAGCCGGAGTGTTAAATGCCCCTGAGCCTGTGATATCCTCCCAGACGCTTGCTCCACTCGGCAGTTTTTTAATTTGTCCAGTCGTACCATCCGACACATAAATCGTGCCATCACTGCCTACGGCTATACCATCAGGATTGTCGAACCCTCCTGAATGGGTGATGTCCTCCCAGGTGCTACTTCCGCTCGTCAGTTTTCTAATTTGATGATAATAGCGATCCGTCACATACAACGTGCCGTCACTGCCTATGGCTATGCCTACCGGACTCCCTAAATAGGTGACGTCCTCCCAGGCGCTGCCTCCGCTCGTCCGTTTTTTAATTTGATTATAGCCAGGGTCCGCAACATAAACGGTGCCATCACTGCCTACTGCTATGCCCGTCGGAATGTTGAATTCGTATTGTTGTTCATTGGGGATGTCCTGCCAGGTGCTGCCACCGCTAGAAAGCTTCTTAATTTTTTTATTCCTGCCATCCGAAACATACACCGTACCATTACTGTCCACCGCGATACCGTTAGGATTGTCGAATCCTCCTGCACTGGTGATATCCTGCCAAGCGTTGCCTCCGCTAGGCATTTTTTTAATTTTATTACTATCCCTATCCGTTACATACAACGTGCCATCACCACCCAAGGCCACACCATATGGATTCCAAAATCCCCCTGATTTCGTGATGTCCGTCCACACCTTGGTTTCAGGTGTAGCATAGGCAACACCTCCTCCCAGAACGATCTGCATCACAGGAAGGACAAGTAGCATGAAACTCATCAACATGGCTGCTACTCTCTTCATGGTATTTACGTTATTCATCTTCTTCGGCACCTCTCCTTTTTATTTTTCTAGCCCCTTAGATACTCTGCAAGCACGACTGAGTGATTCGACCGAACCCGCATCCGCTGGCTATTCTTGTCGAATAATGCATACTTTTGTCCTAATTCTATGACTTTCGTCCCAATAAAAAAATCCCCCATTACTGGGGGAGTGAATTTAAAATAATGGGGGATATACATGCTGCTAATACGTATTGTATAATCATGATTTTCTGAAATTACGGTAAATAGCTTCTACAACCACTGGAATTCCTTTCCTTGCTGAAGTGCCTGTTCCCTGCTGTTCACATGAAGTTTTCTATACATACTTTTCAGATGGCTCTTGACCGTTTCGGCTGTAATTTGAAGTTGTTCCGCAATTTGTTTATTGGACAGACCCATGTCTATCATTCGTAATATTTTTAATTCCTGTTTCGTAATAAGAGTTCCCGAACTTTCCTTTTCATTCTTAGGATCCGACATTAGAAGGAGCAATTCTCTGGCGTATATTACGCTCGCAGACTTACGGCTAGCATGGGTCTGTCTTTGCTGGATATATTCACGTAACAGCTCCGCCATCTTGGCCCCTTCATCCACAAAACTGCGGATGTATGTCCCCGGTTCTGCCAATTGGAGTGCCGCCTCCAGCTTCATAACAGCGCTCGTCCTATCCTCTTTTTGATAAAAAGCCATACTTTGCAGGACAACCACCTTTACCTTATCCCACAACCGATCTTCTTCTTCGACAAAACGATACATGATCTCAAGCAGCTGCAAAGCATCGTTCTCTCTGCCACATGCCATTAACGCTCGGGCCAAGTGAAGATATTCCCTGATCGAAGCAAACGGAGCCGTATCGGTATATTGGATGCCGCTTGTTTGCAGCCACCCCGCATCGAAAGAACCGTTCATAAGCGACAAATACGTCTTCTCGGATTCTATTTTCCTAATGAAGATACTTTTGTCCGGGGAATGAATTTTGGATGGGAGCCGCTCCAGCAGCTCAAATGCTTTGACAGAATCTCCTTTGGCCTGATAAATTCGCACAGCAACCGCAGCAGCGCCAAATAAAATAAGGCCATAGGGCTGTATACACTTTGTCTGCAGCACCCTTTCCACGTATACTTCAGCCTCTGCCAAGCGGTTCTGCTCATATAACAGCAAGCTGTACGTAACGTAGTAAAAGCCGACAAACGGATACTCTTGTCTATTCTCCCATCTCTTAACCCATTTAGAAAAGTATCGCTCCGCCTCATGCAAATCATTAATAAAACTCAATTGCGTATCGAAATTAATGGAATAGGAATTCCCCTCAATCATCTGAATGTAGCTGCCTTCTGGCATATGCCGGTCAAACATCTCCATATATTCATCCAATTTCCCCATGTCTTTCCGATAAAAAGAAACCGCCGAGGACAAATAAAGCACCGTTCCGACGTACTCTTTCCATTCGGGATCCGATAGCTTGTCCTCCATCTGACGAAGTCTGGCTTGTGCCAACTCCATTTGACCCGCTTCCACCATCACTTTAACATAAAGAAACTGGATGCCCGGCTTCTCTGCCAAGCAGGACTCCGGTAGTCCACTTAGCCATCGGTAAAGCACCCCTCTTTTCACACGCAAGTCTTGCAGATGCTTTTCGATCAAAGCACTTGCTTCGTGATGATGCCCGTCCACAAACAGCTGCTCAACCGCCTCTTCCAAAAATCCGTGCTCCTCCAACCAATGGGCTGCCTTGACATGCAACGCCTTCGATTGCCCTGCATACCTCTGACGGAAAAGCCTCCGTAAAAATTCAGAAAACAAATGATGATAGCGATACCATTCACGGTGGTCATCCAAGGAAACAATAAACAGATTATGCTGTTCCAGCATTTCCAGCTGCTCCTGACAATTCGCTTGTCCGGTAACGGCTTCACACAACGGGCCACTTATCCTGTCTACAATCGAAGTTTCCAAGAGAAAGGACTGAACCTCGCTCGACTGGAGACTAAAAACCTCCTGAAACAAATATTCCGAAATGCTGCGGTGCTCCCCGCTGAAGGCACGGATAAAATCCGTATAATTGCCGCTTCGTTGCAGCGAAATGGCCGCGAGATACAGCCCGCTGATCCATCCTTCCGTGCGATCAACCAGATCAGCAATCTTGTCTCCCGACAGGGATAATCCCATGCATTCCTGAAAATAACGAATTCCATCCGCAAGTTGAAAACGCAGCTCCTGAATCGTGATTTTGACCATTTGACCTGTTGTCTGCAGCCTGGCCGTAGGAAAGGGCATTTCAGCCCGGCTTGTTACATAGAGGTGGATGTGCGCTGGCAAGTAAGCGAGAAAATAAGCCACCGAAGCCTGGACGGGAGCAAGATCAATCACGTGATAATCGTCCCAAATCAAGACCAATTCATCCGAATAGCTATCAAGTTCGCGAATCATAGCTGAGATGAAGGGTTCAAACGCTCCCGACTTTAAGGAGGGCAGAAACGGAGTAACCGCTTCCGCAAATTGAGGTTTCTTACTATTGATCGCAGCGATCGTATAACTCCAAAATACAATCAGATCATTATCTTGAGGACCCAAGGAAATCCATACGGCAGGTATGGCGGACTGCTGCAGCCACTGGGTCAAAGCTGTTGTTTTGCCGTACCCTCCGGGAGCCGTTATGGATGTGAATTTGCGCTGTAATCCTTTATTCAGCAGCTCGGTGATCGCCGCTCGCTCAACAAGGTCATCGCGCCGCATTTGCGGGATATGAAGTTTGGTACTCAAAATCATGATCGGCACCTCGAATTAGGCTGTTAACATCTATCCTTTTATTATAGCTGATTTCTAAGCAAAGGTGGCTCGGTAAAAAAACAAAAACCTGTGAACCAACTTGCATTCACAGGTTTAGGCAATATGAATTTCAAATAGCTCTTCGAGTGTTCTGGAGGTGCCTTATTCATTTTCAAATCAAAAGAGTTCGCTAAACCGTGATAAATCATTCTTCAAACGGGCTTTGAAATTTTTAGAAAGTAAGGTGGAATTCTTCCCTTTCTGCTGGATAAGCCCTAAATAAACGGGACTTTGCCCTGTCAGGTCGAGATCTAGGATGACTGAATCCTCCCGAATAGAGGGCATTTCGCTTACAAATGAATAGTTAAGACCGATGGTAATAGCCAAATGATCGCGAAGTGCTCGAATGATCGAATTCCGGTTATTCGTCGTAAACAAAATATCAACAGGGCCAAAGTTAACTTGAAAATCATCTATGAACCATTTGACATAATCATCGTTATACAAAACAATCGTCTGCTCCAGAAGATCCTCCGGGGTAATCGTTTTGCGGGATGCCAAAAGGGACTGTTTGCTGACGGCCGCAACCATCTTTACGGTCAGCAACCGTTCAATCGAGAGCCCAATTTGTTCAATAGGTCGATTCTCAAATAAGATAACAAAGCCCAAATCAATTCTTTGATGCAGGATGTCATCAATAATCTCTTGGGAACCTTTTTCAGTAATCTCCATTCTGATCTGTGGATAATCTTTTTTGAAATCGATGGCAGCATTCTCAATTAAGGACGTAGGACCTGGAATAGTAGCAATTCGCAGGTTTCCAATTATGGGATTCGAAAAACCTTGAGCGGTTTCTTTTAATTCTCCGTACTTGTCCAGTAATTCATATACTTTTTTTAATATGATGATGCCTTCTGCCGTTGGAAGTACCCCTGATCGCGATCTTTTGAAAATGATAACGCCCCACTCGGCTTCTAAGCTGGAGATCGCTTGGCTGATTGCTGAAATAGTTATATGCAAATTTTGAGCAGCGGCTGAAATCGAGCTTGTCTTCGCTACCTCAACAAGATACTCCAACTTTTCAATATTCATCGAAACAGACAGCCCCTTCTTTTAGTTTCTCTTAAGCTAGGTCCACTATGTTTAAATATTTCTTCCTTTAGGATGATGATAAAATAAAAGAAGGACATCGAACAACACCTCTTAACAAGAAAGAGTTAAATGTGAGCATCACGGATAAAATAGACCAGTCAATGTCAAGGGCTTTGACTATGAAAAGGAGTGTTAGGTATGAGATTTCAGGCAAAAGTAGCGATTGTTACAGGCGGCGCAAGCGGTATAGGCGAAAAGACCGTCCGCTTATTTGCAGAAGAAGGCGCTAAGGTTGTTATTGCAGACTTTTCTGATCGTGGACAAGCTGTTTCAGATCAGTTAAATAAAGAAGGATTTGATACGTTATTTATTAAAACAGATGTAACCAAAGAAGATGAGGTCATTCATATGGTGACCCAAACGGTGAATAAATATGGCAAGCTGGATATTCTATTCGCCAATGCCGGAATCGCAAAAGACGCACCCGCGGATCTCTTAAGTACGGAAGCATGGCAGAAAACGATCGATATCAATTTGACCGGTGTGTTCCTATGCGATAAATATGCGATCAAACAAATGCTTGAACAAGGGACAGGCGGAGCAATCGTGAACTGTGGCTCTATTCACAGTCATGTAGGCAAGGCGAGCGTTACCGCTTATGCTTCGGCTAAAGGCGGGGTTAAGCTTCTAACCCAGTCACTTAGCGCGGATTATGCTATAAAGGGGATTCGTGTCAACGCGGTATGCCCAGGATACATTGATACCCCTCTCATTGAAGGTCGGAGCGAAACGGTTAATCAGCATCTCATCGGGTTGCATCCTATGGGGCGTCTAGGAAAGCCTGAAGAAGTTGCTAAAGCTGTGCTGTTCCTTGCCAGCGATGATGCTTCTTTTATAACAGGAACGAGCTTGCTTGTAGATGGCGGTTACACAGCTGTCTAATGTACAGTTTGAAGAAAACCTTTTATGGAAAGGAAGTATGAACCGTGAGACTAGCAGGCAAAGTTGCCCTTATAACAGGTGCAGGTGCAGGAATTGGAAAAGTAACAGCGCTTAGACTTGCAAAAGAAGGGGCAAAAGTAGTTGTAACGGATATCAATGTGGACAATGTCAATCAAACCGCTGCTGAGATTCAACAATCTGGTGGTGACGCGATCGCATTCCGCCATGATGTCAGTCATGAGGACAACTGGAAGCAGGTCGTAGAAGAATCAATTGCAAAGTATGGGCAAATCGATATTCTATTTAACAATGCAGGTATCTATTTCATTAAACCTCTTGCTGAAACCACTGTGGAAGAGTGGAATCGTATGATGAGTATTAATGTTACAAGCGTATTTCTTGGGATGAAGCATGTCATGCCGCATATGGCTGTGAATAAATGTGGTTCTGTTATTAATGCCTCCTCCATCGCAGGAATTAAAGGAGCGGCGGGACACATTGCTTACGGTGCTAGCAAAGGCGCGGTGCGCACCATGACGAAGGATGCAGCAGTTGAATATGCACAGGCCAATGTCCGCGTCAACTCAATTCATCCGGCTTATATTAATACAGCGATGGGCACCTATGCGGTTGATACGGCAAAGGTACCTGAAGAACAATTAGCCAAGATTATGGCCCCCTTAGGCCGGTTCGGAACGGTAGAGGAAGTCGCGAATTTAGTTGTTTTTCTGGCATCGGACGAGTCATCATTTTCAACAGGTGCAGAATTTATTCTCGATGGCGGGGCGACAGCAAAATAAGATTACTGGTACAAGAAGCTGCGTAGGAATGTTTCCTATGTGGCTTTTTTATCGTTTGCGTTTATTTGGTAGGATAACGAACTAGTTCAAAAAAAATGGTTTATTGAAAGGTGATTTATTGGATTGCTACGTTATTCTGCCCGTTAGCTTAGTCCCCACTGCTGTTAATCATATGCTCTAACTCAGTAAAAAAACGTTCACCACCCAGTGATGAGTGAAGTGAATGTTTTTTATTTCACATCTTTGTTTGTCATTTCAAAACTTTATTGTCAATTTCAAAACCAATTTGTCATCCATCAGTTAGTGTCGGGTGACAAATAAGTTTTGAAGTGCAAGAAGCCAACAAACTCAAAGGTTTGCTGGCTTTTCATATAAAATGGATTTACAAATTAAGTTTTGAAGTGATGTTTTTGAGTGAAAAACCTGATTTACAAATAAGTTCTGAAGTACTTCTTACAAACAATTTATAAAGAGTCCCCCTCCAGCAATCGTTCACCGTCCCTCAGTTCTATGATCTGTGATCTGTACTACTGATCGGACTCTTCTAACCCCTCAATAAATTCAGTAAAACTATCCGCAATAGGCACTAGATATTTATATGTTGGTATTTCCACATCGCTATGTATAGAGTCCCAGTAATAAATTGAACCGAAATCATCTCCTGCAACAGAGATACAAACAAAATTTTTTATTGGATCTTCTCAAATAGGGATTAAATTGGAGGGAAGTTCATTTTCTTTAGTGAAAATAAAAAAAACAACTGCTAAACACAGCACTTCTTTATGAATCAAAGGTAGGAAATACATCAAATGACTTATTACTCTTGCATCCTTAGTTGTGAACTTTCTGCATTTTGGTTTTCCGCCATTATATTTCAATAAAAAATCTTTATAATCCTCTGGAAGACTGAAACCATATCTTTCCTCAACCGCTACAATATCTTCTTCTGTTATTTCTCCAAAATAGCGTAGAAACGACAGCCGATCGTCAATGACTGGCTACCGCGATGTCTTTATTAAGCTATAGTTCCCAGTTAGTTCAATCCGTAATACATTCTCCCTAATCCAAGAAAGGCTTTAAAGATGTTTGAAGAAACTTCAAACAATCTCCTTCATTATATTCTGTAACCATTAGCTTAATCGAGTCAATGTCTTGCTCGCCTCTCTCAAACTTACACAGAAATCGCTCAAACTCGTTTCCTATACTCCTTAGCTCGCATGATTGCCTCAGCTCGGTTATTTACCCTTAACTTGCGATAAATGTTCTTCAAATGGAACTTCACCGTATCTTGAGTGACATTCAATTGATCGGCAATCTCCTTATAGATGAATCCCTCCGCAAGCAATTCAAACACCTTCTCTTCCTTCTCGGTCAGAGGCTCGTTAGACAAAGATTTAGGAGACGGATTGCTGCTCACAGCGTCAAGAAGCAGACGGATATAGTTCGAGGGCAACAATGTCAATGCTGTCTTTTGCTGCTGATTCAGAAGCTCGGCCAGCATCTCGACCATCTGAGGGCCTTCGTCAAGGTAGCTGCGGATGTAGCCCATCGGTTCCGAGAGCCTCAAGGCAATAGCCAACGGCGCAAGGGCTGCTTGGGGCTCCTCGGATTGCCGAAGCACCATGCTATACAAGATCTTCAGCCTAATCCGTTCTCGCAGACGATTTTCCTTGTCCGCAAGGCGCTCCAGCTTTTCGAACAATTGCAGCGCATCCTCGATCCGTCCATTCTCCGCAATCACCCTGACCATTACTACATACTCTTCAAAATACCGGGCCGAAACCTCGTCCGAATGCGACAATCCACTCTGTTCGAGCCAATCATATGCCTTCTGACGCTGCCCTTGAAGCAGATACAGCCAGGCTTGCTCCGCCTTGATTCTTTTCCAAATAACGGGCTGATCCGGCGAGTCAACGCTCGAACCGAGATGGGTAAGCCATTCAATTGCCTCCTCTCCTCTTCCGAGAGCCTGCTTGAGTCGGGATGACACCAGGCCCAAATGAATCCAAGTCCATACGTTGACACGAAGATCCTTTCGGCTGAGCGCTAGTCCAATATACAACTCCGCCTCCTCCAACCGATTCCACTCGTGCATAAGCGAACTATAGGATAGATACGCGTAGCCGACAAAGGGATAGTTCGGCTTCTTCCCCCACATCGTTATCAACTTAAGCTGGAATTGTTCCATCTCGTGCAGATCGACGGTCAGCGAGAGCGGATCCCCGAATCCCTCGTGACCTAAATAACGTTTGGTCGAGGCTTTCTGGAGGCTGCTTCCTTCTGGCAAATAATGCTCCAACAACTCAAAATAATGGAGGGCTCGCGGCATATTCTGCTGCATTCGGAAGAAGAGTGCATGTAAGTAATAGAGATTGCCCATCATTTGCTTCCATTCCGGCTCAGGGATGGACGCCTTCATCGCTTTGAACCGTCTCTCCGCTTGCTCAGCCTTACGCAGTCCTTGCTCCCAATCCCGATCCATCAGGAACTGCGAGATGCGGTACAGCTGGAACATCGGCTTGTGTTCAAAGCTGCTTTCCGGCAAGGCATTAATCCATCTTCGAACCACGTGGCTCCTCGATTGCAAGAGTTCGGGCATTATGCGGTCGATAATCAGGACGGCATCCTCTGCCTGTTCCGTCCTAATATAATGCTCCACCGCTTCTTCATAGAGCCCCTCGTTCACATACCAGGTCGCAGCCCAGTGGTGGGAAATTCTCCACAGTTCCGGGTAATTCCTAGCGCACAGCTGCTGCAAGAAATCGGACAACAGATGATGATAGCGGAACCAATCGCGCTGCTCATCCAGCGGAATGATGAACAAATTTAGTTGCTCCAACTGCGCCAGTTGGACCTGGCTGTCGGCTTGTCCCGTCACCGCCGCGCACAGATCCCCGTTCATGCGGCTCAGAACGGAGGTGGCCAGCAGAAATTCCTGCAAGGATTCCGGCAGATGCCCGAACACTTCTTCCAATAGATAATCAGAGATTTGGCGCTGCCGGCCGCTGAACTGGCGAATCGTATCGGCGATATTGCCGCTTCGTTTGAGCGTGATAGCCGCAAGCTGAAGTCCGCTTACCCAACCTTCCGTCTGCTCAAACAACGTAGAGATTTGCCTTATCGATAGCGATAAGTTCGTCGTCTCCCGGAAGAAGGCAACTCCCTCCTCCAACTCAAATCGCATGTCTTCTATTCGAATAACATTGATCTCGCCCTTGGCAAGAAGTCTGGTCGTGGGAAAAGACAGCTCGGTGCGGCTTGCGATATAGAGATGGAAGTTCGGAGGCAGATGCTCAAGCATATATCGGATCGACTCGTTAACGAACGCATTCTCGATGACGTGGTAGTCGTCCAGAATGAGTACATACTCACCGCTAATCGAGTTTAGCTCGTTCAGAAACGCCGATACGGCGAAATCGATAGAAGCCGCAGACTCTTGCTCAAGCAGGAATTCGATCGATTCCCCGAACAGCGGCAGTCTTTCTCGTATAGAAGCTAAGACGCAGCTCCAGAATGCGCCCCAATCGTTATCATATTTATCCAGGGAGACCCAGGCAACCGAAGCTCGACATTGCCTCGCCCATTCGCTTAAAGCTGTCGTTTTGCCGTAGCCCGCCTGGGCCGATAGCAAAGTCAGCTTGTTCTCCATGCCTTCCTCAAGCTTGCGCGTCAGTTGCGGCCTAGTCACTAAAGATCTGCGCGCTGGGGGAATGAGATATTTGGTACTACGAATCATATTCAAAGCCTCCGAACGACTAATAAAAAATTCCATATAATCGATTATATTCGATTATATCGGACAATTCCCTTTGGAAATTTTGTGACAATTACAAAACCCCTGTGCTATAGGGCACAGGGGTTTCTCGTCAATCCGGTTTATTCTTTTGTCTTCTGCTGCTCTAGCATTCGCAGAAGAACCGTCACCGCTTCCGCTCGGCTTGCTTTGGCTTCGGAATTGAACCGATTGTCTCCCGTTCCTTGCATCAGACCGGTCTTCTTGAGAACGGCAACCGCTCCCTTCGCCCACTCCGGAATCTCGTTGTTATCCGCGAAGCCGGTCGCGGCATTCAATTCGACTGTCAGATCTAGCGCCTTAACGATCATCGCCGCCATCTCGATTCGCGTAATCTCAGCGTTCGGACGGAAAGTACCATCGTCATAACCTGTGATGATGCCAGCTTGTTTAGCCTCCGCCACGGCATTATTAGCCCATACAGGAATTTGTGATGCATCCTCGAAGGCTAATTCCTCCGTTGCTCCTGCAGGCTTAATCGCATTCATTAGCATCACTGCGAATTGAGCTCGCGTAACCGTGAGATTCGGCTTGAACGTTCCGTCCGAATAACCAGCCGTAATCCCTTGGCTAGCTCCTTGGCGAATCGCTTCCTCCGCCCAGTGACCGGCGATGTCGCCGAATTCGATTACCGGCTTCGCCGTAACTCCTACAGCTAACACGGCGAATTTCGTGAAGTGATTGACCTCTGCGGTAATGAAGCCGCCGCTTACGACGCCGCCAACCTCCACCCATTCTTTCTTCTCTTCATCATAATAGAAGATAGAAGCACGCTCGCTGTCGCTTAGCTTCGTCGGATCGAAGGCAAGCTTCAACGTAATGTTTTTCTTGAAAGTACCAGGGACATTCTTCAACACTTCGAAAACTTCGCTCACCAGCACTTCGTTATGCTTCAACAATTCATCAGTGTCCAACAAGGTCTCTACTGTCACTCGCAAACTCGCGTCCGTCGCGTTGGCTGGGATCTCGATGGTGATCTCGTCATCACTCGAGCTAACCGTTCCCGGTCGACCAACAGGAATCGTCAACTCTCCATTGTCGGAGATGACTGGGCTGTTATCCGGAACGCTTACGCCTCCACTGCTGCCTCCGCCGCTTGGAACTTCCGTCCACTTCGCATAAAGCGTCGTGTTTGCACTTACCGTATCCGTCAAGAAGTTCCAGGCCGAGGCGTAACCCTCTTCCTTATACCAGCCCAAGAACGTGTAGCCTGCTCTCGTCGGATCGGCCGGCTTTGTGACCGTCGCGCCGGAGACGATACCGGTCGCGCTCGCTACCGCACTGCCTTCCTTCGAATCGAACGTCACCGTGTACGTCGACACCGGAACTGCCGTCCATTTCGCATAAAGCGTCGTATTTACGTTTACCGTATCCGTAGAGAAGTTCCAGGCCAAGGCGTAACCCTCTTCCTTATACCAGCCCGAGAACGTGTAACCTGCTCTCGTCGGATCGGCCGGCTTTGTGACCGTCGCTCCGGAGGTAATGCCGGTCGCGCTCGCTACCGCACTGCCTTCCTTCGAATCGAACGTTACCGTGTACGTCGACACCGGAACTGCCGTCCACTTCGCATACAAAGTTGTATTCGCACTTACCGTATCCGTGGAGAAGTTCCAGGCCGAGGCGTAACCCTCATCCTTATACCAGCCTGAGAATGTATAGCCTGCTCTCGTCGGATCGGCCGGCTTTGTGACAGTAGCTCCGGAGGTAATGCCGGTCGCGCTCGCTACCGCACTGCCTTCCTTCGAATCGAACGTCACCGTGTACGTCGACACCGGAACTGCCGTCCATTTCGCATAAAGCGTCGTATTCGCACTTACCGTATCCGTCATGAAGTTCCAGGCCGTGGCGTAACCCTCATCCTTATACCAGCCCGAGAACGTGTAACCTGCTCTCGTCGGATCGGCCGGCTTTGTGACCGTCGCGCCGGAGACGATACCGGTCGCGCTCGCTACCGCACTGCCTTCCTTCGAATCGAAGGTCACCGTGTACGTCGCGACCGGAATCGAGCTCCACTTCGCATACAAAGTCGTATTCGCACTTACCGTATCCGTCGTGAAGTTCCAACCCGAGACGTAGCCCTTATCCTTATACCAGCCCGAGAACGTATAGCCTGCTCTCGTCGGATCAGCCGGCTTTGTGACCGTCGCACCGGAGGTAATGCCGGTCGCGCTCGCTACCGCACTGCCTTCCTTCGAATCGAACGTCACCGTGTACGTCGACACCGGAACTGCCGTCCACTTCGCATAAAGCGTCGTGTTTGCACTTACCGTATCCGTCATGAAGTTCCATGCCGAGGCGTAACCCTCATCCTTATACCAGCCCGAGAACGTATAGCCTGCTCTCGTCGGATCGGCCGGCTTTGTGACAGTCGCGCCGGAGGTAATGCCGGTCAAGATCGCTACCGCACTGCCTTCCTTCGAATCGAACGTCACCGTGTACGTCGACACCGGAACTGCCGTCCACTTCGCATAAAGCGTCGTGTTTGCACTTACCGTATCCATCATGAAGTTCCATGCCGAGGCGTAACCCTCATCCTTATACCAGCCCGAGAACGTATAGCCTGCTCTCGTCGGATCGACCGGCTTTGTGACAGTCGCGCCGGAGGTAATGCCAGTCAAGCTCGCTACCGCACTGCCTTCCTTCGAATCGAACGTCACCGTGTACGTCGACACCGGAACTACCGTCCACTTCGCATACAACGTCGTGTTTGTACTTACCGTATCCGTCATGAAGTTCCAGGCCGTGGCGTAACCCTCATCCTTATACCAGCCCGAGAACGTGTAACCTGCTCTCGTCGGATCGGCCGGCTTTGTGACCGTCGCGCCGGAGACGATACCGGTCGCGCTCGCTACCGCACTGCCTTCCTTCGAATCGAACGTCACCGTGTACGTCGACACCGGAACTGCCGTCCATTTCGCATAAAGCGTCGTATTCGCACTTACCGTATCCGTCATGAAGTTCCAGGCCGAGGCGTAGCCCTCATCCTTATACCAGCCCGAGAACGTGTAGCCTGCTCTCGTCGGATCGGCCGGCTTTGTGACAGTCGCGCCGGAGGTAATGCCGGTCAAGCTCGCTACCGCACTGCCGTCCTTCGAATCGAACGTCACCGTGTACGTCGACACCGGAACTGCCGTCCACTTCGCATACAAAGTCGTATTCGCACTTACCGTATCCGTCATGAAGTTCCAGGCCGAGGCGTAACCCTCATCCTTATACCAGCCCGAGAACGTGTAACCTGCTCTCGTCGGATCGGCCGGCTTTGTGACAGTCGCGCCGGAGGTAATGCCGGTCAAGCTCGCTACCGCACTGCCGTCCTTCGAATCGAACGTCACCGTGTACGTCGACACCGGAACTGCCGTCCACTTCGCATACAAAGTCGTATTCGCACTTACCGTATCCGTCATGAAGTTCCAGGCCGAGGCGTAACCCTCATCCTTATACCAGCCCGAGAACGTGTAACCTGCTCTCGTCGGATCGGCCGGCTTTGTGACAGTCTCGCCGGAGAAGATGCCGGTCGCGCTCGCTACCGCACTGCCGTCCTTCGAATCGAATGTCACCGTATACGTCGACACTGGAACTGCCGTCCACTTCGCATACAGAGTCTTATAAACGCTCCACGTATCCAAGATTACCGTATCCGTCGCGAAGTTCCAGGCCGACGAGAAGTTTTCATCCGCATACCAACCCGAGAATGCGAAGCCTGCTCTCGTCGGATCGGATGGCTTCGGGACGGTCGCTCCGGAGAGAATGCCGGGCGCGCTCTCAACCGAACTTCCTCCTTGCGAGTCGAACAACACCGTGTACGTCGGCGTCCACTTCGCGTAAAGCGTCGTATTCGCATTTACCGTATCCGTATCGAAATCCCATAAGGTAATATAATTCCATTCCTTATACCAACCCGCGAAAATATAGCCATCATTTGTTGACTCCGGCCTTGCAATCGTCGATCCCGGGCTAACTTCATTCAGGTCCTCGACCGGACTGCCATTATTTACGACGAATTTTACCTTGTAGCCCGCCGGTGCGGCTGCCCGCGTTACCGTCAGGGTATAATTAGTCTTAGCTAACCCATCCTCCGACGTCACCACGACCGCAATCATATTGCTCCCGACCTCCAAGGGAATCGCCTCGGATAACCCGCCGTTCACCACGCTTTTTCCATTTACGGTAATCGTTGCATAATCCATTTTGGCCACTGGATATACTCTAGTGCTATGCACGCCGTAGGCCATGTTGACGGAGTATTTCTTGTTGTCGCCCGGATCGACAACCGGTATGCCGTTGTTCAGCCCCAGTTCGATAAGAGAAGTGTCCGCGCCCGGGAGGCGATTAATAAGTAACGTATAGGTCCGGGTTGTCATCCCGTCTCTCGCCGTCACGACGACCGTTATCGTGTTATCTCCCATTAGTAAGCCAACGGGTACTTTGACGCCGCTTGTCGCTTCGATTCCGTTTACCGTGACGGTCGCCCCGCTATCCTCGGGTTGGGGATCGATCAGAACCTTGTTCTGGCCGATGAGATCTATAAAATCATAGAACGGCAAGCTCTTATTGAACCCGTAGCCGACGGGTAAATCCCCCGGTATGTCGCTTTCCAGAAATAGGCCTAGAAAATTCAATATGGTGTTACTACCCGGCCCACCCGCTCGAGTTACCGTTAAAGTGGTGACTTTCCCTTTCCAAGGGGGGGCCGGTGTCACCAGAATCTCTATCGTGTTAACTCCAACATTCAGGGCAATTGCTCCCGACGGACTGCCGCTAGCTACTTCTACGCCGTTTACCTCAATCTTGGAATCAGCGTCTGCCGCCGTCGGCGTAACCGTTATCTCGCTCACGTCATTCGCAACGTCCGCATAGAATTTCCAAGTGTCCATGAGGTCCTCCACAGCCTTGCCGCTAGACAGAGTTAAAGTGGTTAGACTCGTAACCCCGCTGCTTCCTGCAGAAGAGTAAGAGGGGAATAACCCCATGACTATTAACAAAACCGTAAACAATGAAATACCACGCCTAATCATTAGTATCAACTCTCCTCTTATCGTTGTGTAGATAGAGTCCATTGGTCACTCTAGAGCTGCACAAGCCATAATCTCTATTATAAGAGATAGCAGGGCTGAATTGACCTACCCGAGAGGGTAGGTCTATGGGCTAAATCGGGTAGGTAAATTCATGTTTACAGATTCGGCTGCCCCTTGGTTTTAAAAAGGAAATAAGAACCCTGAGTCTAGCGGTCTCCGCGTTCAATTCAATAAAAAAATACCAAGCCGGATGAGATCCAGGACTTAGCGTCCTCTTGGTGTTTCGGTCATCCTTTATGAGCGCTGAAGGCCGCATCTTCGTTTATCAGCAAGCTTTGATACTCGTCGATCCTAAAAAAAATCGAGCAAATCCTAGGAGTTACCCTGGAACTACTTCACTCTCTTTAGATCGGTTCCATACATTTTTTACTGGTTCCACACTTTTTTATCACTAGACACCTAGTCAATATTGCATCCACAAATTGACCGCAAAATTTACTGGTTCACGACTTTATTTCATTTTTGTGTAATTCCGAGTGAGAGTAGCTAATGGATTTCAAAATTATATATTATTTATAAAAATAATTTAAAATTACTGACTGGTCACATGATTGAAATTCGTTAGTTCAAGAAGTAAATAATACGATTCCAACAACAAAACAAACAAGGTTGGGTGACAAACTGGCTTTTCCGGGTAAATTACAACTACAAATTAGTTTTGAAATGCTGCAGACAAATTAATTAAAACAATGACACGTTGAACTAACGTTCTGCGTTAGGTTAATCAAAAATCCCCATTCCATAGTCTTACTACTTCTTTTAGTTCTAAATCTTCAAAACTTAATTTATAAATATCTGGTTTCTTTAATTGATTTAAAAAATCCAAACCATAACTTGAATCAAAATAATTCATCATCAATGTCATTACAAGTCCATGTGTTCCAATAGCTATTTTTTTCCCAGAGTGGTCTTTTAATATATTTTTTATCACTGATATCGATCTATTCTGACATTCAGAATTAGACTCCCCACCCGGTAAAGAATAATCAAAATCATAAAATTTCTCACTAATGACGGACATTAAATTCTCAATAATGTCTCTAGCAAAATGCCTTTCCCTGAGATCTTCAAATGTTTCGATACTTAATCCCAAGTTTTGTGCCAATCCCTCAATACTCAGAATTGCTCGTTTATACGGGCTAGATATAATGACATCAATTCCTTCTTCTTTAAGAATTTCTGTAACTTTTTCAACATCGCCCTTGCCCTTACTGGTAAGCCCCCTTGTTCTTTCTGTTCCTTCATTGTAAGGTGATTCAGCATGCCTAACCATATAGATGATGGTGTTCATATATTCCTCCTTGAAATGTTAACTTATTATATTAACTGTTATTTCACATTACGTGATAATCGAAGTTCGTGAATATTCTTCTCAAAAAGTATTCGCGAAGTCGTTTAGCTTACCTGTCCGTTAACATAATGAAGCTGCCGTGCCTTCGCGCGGCAGCTTCATTATGTTTGTTTATTGAGCTCTCGTTCCCCGTTAGCTCAACAAACAGGTGTTTTAAGATCTAAGTACACTTGTTTTCCCGCTAAGCAAATCTTCAAAGACTGGTCGTTGAACTTTGTTTATTTGATCTAGTGAAATATGATTAATATTCCAGAACTGTAATTTGAGGGATTCACATAATTCGTCTTGAAAAACTATCGTATCCTCATCTTCAGATAAATGCTCATTGTCATCAGTCCAAGCATTAAAGAGAAACATGACGAAAACAACCTTGTTTCCATCAGGATAAGTGTATTCCATCCTAGGTCCGCTATATACTGCATAAAATTCACAATCTTTAACCGATAATCCTGTTTCCTCAATCACTTCACGAATCATTGTCTCTTCGATGGTCTCACCTGGATTCATGCCTCCACCCGGTAACCCCCAATCGCCATAATCGGATCTCTTCTGCAGTAAAATTCTGCCCATACTATCTCTTATAATTGCTCCTCCGGTTACAACAATTCTCATTTAAAGTAACTCCCTACTTAGTTAATAATAGCTAGGTTAAGTATTCTTGGCTTTCATGAAAAGTCCTCTCAGGTAGTTTGAGACTGTTGAGATATCCTGCCCATTCAATGAAAAAGGGAGCATCTGCCTGGCGCGGCGATCTGCTCCCTGAATGTTCAACTATCGTTATCCATTAGCGTAATGAACCTTCATTTTTTAAAAGGGAAATAAAATCTGCTGTGTTTGCAAATACAGCATCAGGTTTTATATCAAATACTGTACTTTGATAAGTGGATAACCACTGAACCGCATAAGTCCGAACCCCTGCAGATTTCCCCGCAATAATATCTGCATTACTATCTCCTAGAAACACTGCTTTCTCTACTGTTAACCCAAAGAATTCTAAAGCTTTATGTACACCTTCAGGATCGGGCTTAGCCTTTTCAACATCATCACCAGTTACAACTAAATCAAAATATTTCGATATATTTAACGCTTCTGATGAGATTTTAAATGCTTTTCGACTTTTTCCAGTAATAACTGCAACTTTTTTATTATTCTCTTTAAGCAAAGATAATAAATCTAGAATTGAATTGATATCGTTAATCTCGGCGTGTCCTTGTCCATATAAATAATAGTATTCATTTATTGCATCTTGTACTAAATCTGTATTTTGGAAGTTCATCGCAATAATTTCATCTTCTGTAGGGCCGAACATGGATACAAGTATTTCATTAGTTACATCTTGGCCATCATATTTTTTGAAAACTGCTCTAAACGCGGCAAAAGACGAAGGTAAAGTATCTGCTAATGTACCATCAAAGTCAAATAATACTAGTTCAGTGGTCATGAAAAAACTCCTTTTAGAATTTTTTTGATTACCATTAAGTTCCATATCCTTACTTAATTATCCTGCCTCATTTAAATGAACAGGGAGCAGATGCCGATCGCGGCGACCTACTCCCTGTTTTTAGGCTATCGTTCGCCGTTAGTTCAACGCTCTACCCAATTCGGTATATGATGTGCAAAATATTCGCCAATCTTGGTTAGTTCTCTCATAACGAAAGTAATTCTCTTTTCGTCAAGAAACCAATTATCTTTGTTAGTTCCAGTCTTATCAGTTACAGGTGTTACCATAAATGTAGTTTCATTAAAATCGACCTGATAAGTCAGCAATGCTCGTCTGGCATGATATGATTTACAAACTAATATTGCCTTAGAGGGGAGATTCCCCATTTGTTGGAGTAACTGTCTGGAAAATCTTGAGTTTTCAAAGGTATTGGTAGCCTTATCTTCACAAAGGATTGCATTTTCCGGTACGCCTAGTGCTATTCCAATATCACGAAGAAATTCCCATTCCGTAGTTTTTACATTCGGAGTCGAACCACCTGAAGGCAATATATAGGGTGCTAAGCCCTGATGGAATAGTTCAGCTGCTTTTTCCATCAGCTGTGGATGGCTTCCACCAGGAATCATTATGACATCAGCGGGATCAATATCTGTTTCAAAAAACATAAATTCCGTAATACAATCAAATGGATATGACATTCAAGTTTCCACCCCCATAGTTCAATGCCATTATATTACCGCGTATTGGTACTAAACTTCCCCTTAGTCATAATGAAAAAGCAGCCGATCATTCTGGCCGACTGCACAAATGTTAGTATTCTGCTAACATTTATCCGTTAGCTTAATCGCTTATTGGACAAAAACACCATACTCTCGTCAACCGACCTGTTAATATAGTCAATGATTTCAAAGTTATTGTTGTTAAATAGCTCAAGCCCTTCATTCATAAGGGCTTCATCAATTGTAAAGTCATTTCTCAGCAAATCTAGTAAGGCAGGTAAGTATTCGCTGTTATACCCATCCATGTTCACGGTAGTCATTACATGCTGATGAAGTTTTAGAGAATATTGTTTTATAATTCTTCCGTTTAATCTTTTAAAGTCACGATAAGCGACTAGTCCATTCTCCTTCAATTGCTGAGGAGATGCCAATCCCACGATTTTTAAATATAGTTCCAGCCAAACTACATCCGAAATTAAGTGACATAAATAACCAAGGTAAAAGGGTTTATTCATGTTATCCTTGTACGTATCATAAAAGCGAAAGTAGTTGATACGACTTTTTCCGCTTGCATCAATATCCTTAAAATGTGTTACTCCTTTTACCACACCCATGAGCCCATGTATATCAGGTGCTATCCCCCCGAGCATAAACTCGTTCCTGTTCTCAATACCTAACCTATCAGCTAATAGAGATGAAATACAATAATGCATGATTCTTGAACCCATCTGTATGCCTCCTTCTTAAGCTATAGAAACTGTATTTATATGCCTTTATCCATAATCTGATATACATGGATATATTTCAATAGTCGTAAACTAACATGTCAATGACAATAAGATAATAAATTGTGGAGTATCTAGGTCCATCACAATTGAGCCACTATTGCTCCATTAAACTGCTGCCCGTTAGTTAAACGGATGGGTAAATCGTTTGAAATACTTAAAAATACTTAAATACTACTTTAATATACTTAAAATTTATGATAAAATTACTTACAAGGGGTGATGATGATGTATCAAGAAGAACGATTACTAAAAATACTCGACTATATTAATGAACACCATGCGATGAGTGTTATGGATATCTGCTCTCTTCTAGAAGTATCTAGGGATACAGCCCGTAGAGATATTGTTAAATTAGTACAAGAGGGGGTCGTTATTCGTACACATGGAGGCGTCGCTTTACCTCAATTGAAGAAGGAAATAGCCTCCTATCAGGAACGTTTAATTGACGAAACAGACAGTAAAAGTAAAATTGGGAAGATAGCAGCTAAACTAGTTCAAGATCGGGAAACAGTCATTCTAGACGTATCAACTACGGTACAGTCTGTAGCAGAACAAATCTCAGCTAAAAATATTACAGCTGTCACACATTCCATAGACATTGTAGGCATTCTCTCAGGACGGGAAGATCTGCAAGTATATGTGCTAGGTGGCTATTTACATACCAAGAATCTGTTATTATATGGACCTTCCGTCATTGATAAGCTAAGAGAATTAAGAGCTGATAAGGCATTTATCGGAGCTACATCTATACAAACTGATGGGCTTTACTTCCCTTACGAAGATGATGTTTCTGTAAAAAAAGAGATGGCCCGCAGATCGGATCAGGTAATCGTCGTGGCTGATTTCACGAAATTTACAAGCAAATCGGTTTATCGTCTAGATTTTGACTTTGTGGATATTTTGATTACCGATCAAGAGGTGCCTAACGAAATAAGAGAAGTACTCCATAATAAAAATATAGCGATTATTCAATGTGAAGAGAAAGACAGATACGAGGAGGATAACAAAGATGAGTCTTAAAATTTTGCACAACGTAAACGTGATTCAACCAGACGATCTTGTTCTACCTACCACACTTTGGATAAGAAACGGAATTATTGAAAAGTTAGAAAGTGGCCTTTCTTCACTTCCGGAGGGCGAGTATGAACTATTGGATGGCCAAGGACATTTATTGATACCTGGTATGATAGATGTGCATATCCACGGTGCTAACGGGTTCGATATGATGGATGGCAGTGTGAAGAGTATTCAGGAGGTTTCGCGTGCTTGTGCTGAAACGGGCTGCACCTCGTTTCTGGTTACCTCCGTTAGCTCTACAATTGAAGAATTACTAGCCATGATTCGCAGTGTGAAACGTGTAATCGGGCGTGAAGTCGGGGCCAAAATTGCCGGGCTTCATCTAGAGGGTCCTTACCTGAATCCGAAACGTAAAGGTATGCAAAATGAACGGTTTTTACGACATCCGAATCTTACTGAAATGAAAGAAATTTTTAACGAAGCAGACGGACTGATTAAGATGGTTACAATAGCCCCAGAATTACCTGGCGGGATGGAACTCATCTCTTTTCTGAAAGAAAATGGCGTCATCATCGCCGTTGCGCATTCGGATGCCACATACGAGGAAGCAAAGCAAGCCTTTGAAGCCGGAGCGAGTCACGTTACGCATTGTTTCAATGGTATGCGACCGATTCATCATCGTGACCCCGGTCTGGTTGTAGCCGCTTTTGAAGAAGAACATGTAAGCCTCCAAGCGATTGTGGATGGTATTCATTTGCATCCTGCGATCGTTAGAATGATGCATCGTCTGAAAGGACCAGATGGCATGGTACTTATCACAGATGCTTTGCAAGCCATGGGACTAGGTGATGGGAATTATGTGTTCGGTGGCCATCATGTTACAGTTTCCGACGGCGTAGCTCGACTAGAGGATGGGACTTTAGCCTCCAGTACGGTTACGATGAATGAGGCACTTCGTCTAACCGTAGAAACCGGCATTTCTTTAAAAGACGCGGTTCAAATGGCTTCAACCACACCTGCACGAATATTAAGCCTTGATACCCTTGGCAGAATCTCCACGGGCTTTGACGCTGATCTTGTCTTGTTAAATAAACAATTCCAAGTGCAATGGACAATGATTAAGGGTCATATCATCTCTTTCTAAACAGGAATCATCGAAATCCTCGATTACCGATACGCATATTTCATATTAGATAAATAAGATTCCCCTGCAATTAGCATAGTTTTGTGTAACAGGACTACAATGTTGGGGAATTTGTGCATTTTTGTTGACAGAAATTTTCCTGCATCTATGTGTGTGTCGTGAGTACCTCAACACAAACATAGGTGGTTGGAAATAAAAAATCCCCGTTTGTCGAGGATCTAAAGCACACATATTTGTAACGCTAGACAAATATATTCAACACTGCAAATTGCTCAACTCAATATCAAAATCCATCAATTGATTGTTTCTTATGTATGTAATTATTTTTTTACATTCTTCCCTTGCTCTTGCTGTTCCTACTTCATTCATAAACCAAGTGTCTCTTCTTGTATCTTCGTCATTGACAGGACAAAATGTATAAGAAATTGATTTTGGCAGTGATGTCATCATGGTTAGATAGCAACGTCGCATATGATAAGCAGTTGTAACAATCAAAATTCTTTGAACATTAGCTAATCCAATACTGCTCTCCAATACTTCAGAAGATAATAAAACATTTTCTTTTGTATATCTAGATGATGTTTCGATTAAGATATTCTCTTTAGGGATGCCTTGTTTTATTGCTTCCTCTCTCATCATTATTGCCTCAACCTCATTTTGACCATCCCATTGCATACCACCTGAGAACAAGATTCTTGGAGCACGTTTTTGTTTGTATAATTGAATTGCTTCAGGGAGGCGATATATCAAAGATTTTTGGCTTCCAAACACAAAAATAACATCACCTTTAGTTCCATCATCCACCAAATTATTAAATAATATTGAATCGATATGATTTTGAAGAAGGTTCTCAGGATCGAACTGCGAGATCAGCAATTTAATCCCTCCCTTATTTGTTGTTTATCCAGCTAAAGTTCTCAGTTAGCTTAACCCCGAGGCTTTTCATCATAACATGTTAACCCAAAGATAAGTTTAAAAGCATTTCGTGTCTTTTTCATTCTTTTCAAACCTTCTCTGGAGTCCCCAATAATAACTGTTTTGCCTAACCATATTCTAAAATAGCAGGATCGAAAAATAATTGGCATAATAATACCTTTTTGCTCAAATTCAGACCCATCAGCAAGTTCTATCTCTGTACGAACAATCCAGCTATTCCCAATGCCGATCTCGATATATTTCAATCAGGTGACCCCCTCTAAGACTTGAAAAAGGTGGCCGAACAACTGACTAGCTACCTTGTAGATTATCTTTCTCATTCTATAGTTCTTACATTAACAACATATTACTTCACGTTTCTTTTAATCTAATCCTTCAATTCAATCCGATTTCCTTCGGGGTCAATAATTACTCCAATCGTTCCCCAATCATGTTTCTTTACATCAACGAAAACGCCACGCTGCTTCAACTCAGAGACAGCCTCTTCAAAGTTATTTACGTTAAAACGAATAACTGTAGGATTCTCTGCCCGTGTTTTTTCTTTTATCGATGCAACCCCTTTATCCTCCAACATGAGATAACTGCCTCCGAAGTCTAATACGGATAAGTGCTCTCCTTTTTTACGAACATGCAA
Organism: Paenibacillus sp. P36; assembly: GCF_045866505.1. Lineage (NCBI taxonomy): Bacteria > Bacillati > Bacillota > Bacilli > Caryophanales > Paenibacillaceae > Paenibacillus > Paenibacillus sp. P36. Next base: position 943,622 of record NZ_AP038372.1, on the reverse strand, counting down.
CCCTAACTTTTCAGAATAAAATTTTAGTACCACATTATAATTTTCACAAAACAAAATGATTCCGGTTTCATTTATATTCATAGATATCCTTCCTTTTTAACAAGATGTCATTCCAAAATAGTTGAACGCTGACGGCTGATTTATATGATTCCGAACTGGGTCAGAGCATAGTGTATACCATCTTCGCTAGCTTTTTTGGTAACAAAATCTGCTTTTTGCTTAAGCTTTTCATCACCGTTTCCCATGGCAATCCCCAAACCAACAAACTCTAACATATCCAAATCGTTTCCACCATCTCCAAATGCAATTGAATTACAAACGTCAATTTTGTAATAATCCAGTACTTGCTTGATTGCTTGCGATTTAGATACAATTTGAGTTTCGAGGACGTTCATTACATAACCGTGGAAACGTACAAACTGAAGTTGCGGAAAGTTATCTATAAACTTCTCAGCCTCACTCTCATCAGCATACAAACATATACATTAAATCTCCTCTGTTAGTGTGTTTAATTTGCTAGGATAATCGACAAGACCAAGAGTCTCTGTTAGAGCATTTCTAATACGTTTCTCTTCTACTCCGATGCCGTTCATTGAAATTTAATCCGTAAAGTAGGAAATACCGTGTCCATGTAACTCGGCAAAACTCGAAAGTTCTTGAACAGTCTTTTGAGATATTACGGATTTATAAATAACTTCACTTTGGTTTTTCACAAGAGCACCATTAGATGAGATTAATGTATCAATGCCTAGTGAAAGTAGTTCTTCACATAAATTATGCGGTCTACCTGTTGCAACTACGACCTTAATGCCTTCTTCAAGAAGTCTCTTGATCGCCAATTTTGTACTTTTAGGAATTGCTCTATCCACTTCACTGTACAACGTACCATCAACATCAAAAAACACTATTTCGTACATTCTGCACGAATCCCCCTATTTAAGAAAGCACATTATTTTACAATACATACAATAAGTTACGACGCACTAGTGTAATTCTACGTCTAGTTGAACTATCCTGCCGGTGGAACCCCCATTCACTTCCGAACCCAATCTCTCGGGAATGGGATAAAACAAAAAACATGATCGATATCAGTGGATTCAGTTCCAGATCGATCATGCTTTTTATTAAATCGCTACTCCTTAGCGCTTTTGCCAGCAGCACTTGACGAAACAGTAATTGTTTTGTTCGTATCGTCCCATTCAACTTTTGCACCAAATGATTCTGCAATAAATCGTGCGGGTACTACTGTCGTCCCTTTGATGATTTGGGCTGGGACAAGAACTGGCATCTCAACATTGTTTACGTATGCTTTATATTTCCCAATTCCAATCCGAACCTCAATAGTTTGATTTTTTGCCTTCACTAATTTAAGGCCATCATCCCATTCAACTGTGGCACCTAGTGCTTCAAAAATTTTCCTTAAAGGAACTAAAGTAGTTCCATTATATATCAAAGGTTTTTGTTCAAAAGCCAATTCTTTGCCATCCACTACTATTTTTATATTGGCTTCAACGAACTCACTATTACTCGTTGTAGTATCTGTAACTATCGATGTTCCATTTTTAGGTGTCTTACCTGTGTCTTTATAAAAATCTATACAAATTTGTGTATCTTGGTGTGTAGGACAATATTCATTTTCATAGTAACGGTCTGGAAATAGTCTATCTGCATTTGCAGCACTCAAAAAAGCGGTATTAAACAATACCAACAACAGAGAAATAACAAACGTTTTTTTCATCATTAAACTTCTCTCCCCTATTTTGATTAAAACCTTATTAGAATAATTAGACTCATTTGAAGGAAATTCCTCCCAACTAAAACTAACTGAAAATAAACACCCTTAGACTAGTACTGAACGGTTTCAGGATGAGCTTTTATCGCTTTATTGAACTAACGTATCCCGTTAGTTTAATGTTCCCTATAGAGTGGCTTTGCCACATAAGTCTTTCTTTCCATTGTTAGACACACCTCAAATCGAACCCTGTATTATAACCGTCATCGAGGATTTCAATATCGAATACTAACTTATTATTTACATTCTCATCATGGAACTTAATATTGATCTTTACTTGTGATTGTCCTTTTGCACTTGGCATTGCCATGTGATAAAAACTAATGATTTCTTGTTTACTTAGTGATGTCTCAAGAGTCATTTTTGCTCTAAAATCACAATGGTCACCGTTGGCTACTAATATCCCTACTTCTGAATTTCTAGTTATCTCTTTTGTCATTGGTGGGAGAGTAGAATCAAATAAGTGATTTGAAAACTTCTTTAGAGTTCTATTATTACTAGTTATATCTCTAACAAAAGGAAAGAACATTAACCCTAATATAAGTAAAATAGTTATTAAGATTATTATTGTCTTCTTCATTGAACCCCTCTTTTGATATTTTTATACTTAAAATCTTCGTGATGTTATTAAACTATCCCGCCCGTTCAAACTGTCCTAGATCATTAGACTAAGATTCTTTGTTAGCTCAAATACCAAGGTAAATAATTTTGTATTCACCCGACTCCACCATGGTTGAGAATTTAATTATCCTACTTAGAGTATCAAGAATTGCTTTTCTGTTAAATGACAGTTTATCATATGCCCCAGTTGTTTGTGGGTCCTCATCTTCATTCCACGTATACCATCCCGTTAAAATTATCTCTTCGGGAGCTTCTGAAAAAATAAGATACCAGGCTTTCATCAGCTTCATTAATTTTGCTGCACCCGTTTTTTCAATTATAGACCATCCATAATAATTAAATCCCAAAACAATTTCGTTTTTGTCAGGATTTATGGTTTCTATCCATTTCAATGAATCTTGCATGTAACCAAACATGTCATCATGTAATTGAACAACATTTTCTTGATTACTGTCCCTGTAATTAAATATCCCACTTAAAGAAATTTCTTCAAACTTTCGATTTGAAATAAGTATGAAGTCATGAACTAAAGCTATATTGATGTCCTCCTTTTGCAAAATAAGTTCTTATATCTATACTACCATCAATTGGAAGTAATCTGCCCTTTAACTTAACGAAAACAAGGAGCATCTGCCGCGTGGCGTGCTGCTCCCTGGTTATTCCGCTATCGTTTTCCCTTTGCTGAATGATGATCGACTCTTTGCCAAATGAATAAATCTCCTATTTATCTGCTTCTGCCGATTTTAATAATATTTTATTGGGATTATCACTACAACTCCGAAACATTTCTAATTGAGGCGAACTATTATAACTGTTATTAAAAAATATATTCCCACATTCATCGCATTGATACACTAACTTAGTGAGATTGATTGCTAACGATCTAACTCTCATTAGTGCTTTTTCTTTTTCTTCTGTAGTTGATCCAGTTTTTTCAATTGCATCATCAATTTCATCTAAGAAATTAAACCAATCTTGGTCTGATATTAAGTAAGCCTTATAGGACAAGTAATCAGTTTGATCATATATTGCATGACCACACTCACACAAGAATTTCATCCAATAACCCGTCCTTTCGTTTTATAATTGATTAACTTCAGTTATTTCTTGTACTATCGTTCTATTTTCGATGTATTGCCGCAGTATGCTGCCCATTACTTTAATGATCAAAAAAGTGACCCGCAGCAACGGGCTGTGGGTCATAACAATTTATATTTTAAAGGGGGTCAGTCTTATTATAGGCTTGATTCATTAAAGTCATATGAAAATAAGATTTCATTCTTGTTACATTTACTCAACTAACGTATCCGTTAGCTTAACGCGGTTGCCGTGTCTCCATCGCTCGCTCCTAATGGAGCGATGGAAGTCGTAGCTCGCAATATAAGGGGTTTGCTCTCGTTCTCTTCTTAACTCTAGTTAATCCACGCCGGTCCCCGCTTGCCACTCTTGTAATGTGACGTAAGAATCCGTCAGAAGCCGGTAGACATAAATATCTGTCAAATCCTCTTTTACCAAAAATGTTTCCCATCTCACATTATGATCAGGATGACTCTCACCGACGTAAACTGAGTAATATTGAGCCGTATCTCCTGGAATGTAGCCTTTTTTACCCTCCACAGAGAATACCATTTTGACGTTATTAGCATTCAAGAAGTCACGTTTAGCTTTAATCTCAGGAACTTTTCGAATAAGATAGTCAATCACTTGGCTCTCGCTAACAGTTCCAGATTGTACGTTAGCGCCTTGAGTAAGTGAAATTATTTTACTAGTCTCATCCCAATCGACCGAAAAGCCTAAAGCATTACTGATAGCCCGAATGGGAAAGTACGATGTGCCATTATAAACGATGGGATCCACCGGGTTACCGTTGGCATCTACCATCTTCATAGCTTTATTGTTTATCTTGACGGAAATGCTATGATTTATATAAGCTTGGATCGTCTCATTTGTTGCGCCAGCGTAAGCCCCGATGGCCAATAATCCAGATGTAGTAAGAGCGAAAGTGGTGGTTAACAATAACTTCTTCATAAAATCCCCCTAGTTTTTTCAAAAGTCGTAAAATATAATTTATTGTATTGGATCGCCGTAATATCATGAGTTGCCATCTAATCACCTTATTTCATTCTCTGTAATTCTCTCATGCCTTTAGAACAATCCGAAGCAGAAAAACCTGCATCTCTACATGGATTAGACGAACTACCACTCCCTCCACTACTCATACAACTTCCAATAATCGAAAGTAAAATAATTACAACAATTACTGCTAGACAGCCTGCCTTCATTCTCTTTTCCACCTGCAATCCAACGACTTTTCCATGGAGAAATGTCTTCTATTTAATCCACCTTTTCCAATATACACCAGTAAAGGGCGGTTGTCTTGATCATTTCTAGGGGATAGGCAAGTTAGTTAGGTCAAAGGCGAAACAGTCTTTAACGGAGAAGATTACAAATATCCCAAAAGACTCACCCTCTATTTCTATTAGTTGAGTCTTTTTGCAGTATCCTCCCGTTAGTTTAACTCCCAGTAAGTCTACAACTTCATTTTCACGGGACTGTAGGTTTCGAGTCGACAAAACACTGCTTGCCCATTTAGATATGGTGATAATTGGAAGGTTCATCTTATGAAAGTTAAGGGAATATTACTTTTCGTGAATACATGTTCTTTATTTATGTGTCACAATAAACTAAGGAGTGTGACGCCGTATGGCAAACCCAAATCATCGCCACAAGACGGGTGAAAAGGTAACGGAAGCTGGACATTATATTGATGGTGATGGAGGACACGTTGTTCTTCAAGCAGGTGATACTTTCCCTAACTGTCCTAAGACAGGAAAAGCAACCACTTGGAAGCATGAATAGGTAAACTTTTGGTGGAAACGCTGGCTTATGAGCTAGGCGTTTCTTTTTTCTAAATAAAAAAATGTTCCAGGCAATTAAATGCCTCGAACATTTTTTATTGATATGCTTTTATAGCACTTCAAGGTTAATCCGATTTTTTACGAAGTAGTCTCATTCCATTAGCGATTACGATGAGTGAACTTCCCGTATCCGCTAATACAGCCATCCAAAGAGTTGAAGTTCCCATAAAGATCATGGCAAGAAACACAACTTTTACTAACAAAGAGAAAGCAATGTTCTGTTTTATAATTTTCAATGCTCTTCGACTTAAACTTATGGCATAAGGTAGTTTGGATAGATCATCTGCCATTAAAGCTACGTCTGCCGTTTCTAAGGCAGTATCTGTACCTGCTGCTCCCATCGCAATACCAACAGTAGCTGTGGCTAAGGCCGGAGCGTCGTTCACTCCGTCACCAATCATGGCAACATGACCATATTCCGCCATTAATTTTTTCATAGAAGCAACCTTATCTTGTGGAAGCAACTCCGCGTAATACTCGATATCCCCGAGCTTAGCGGCTACAGCCTGAGCTGTTCCTCGATTGTCTCCTGTCAACATGACTGTCTTCTTAATTCCTATACGTTTTAACTGTTCAAGTGTAGATTTACTATTTGCCCGAACCTCGTCCGCTACAGCAAAAATTGCAATGACTTGCTCACTGGTACCTATGACCATAACCGTTTGCCCTTGTTGCTCTAATTCTTGAATTCTTGCCTTTATCTCTTCAAGGGAAACATTCAAATCGTGAATAAACCATTTTGGACTACCGATGAAATACTCCTCACCTTGAATTGTAGCCTTGACACCTTGACCAGTGACAGAACTAAACGATGAAATTTCCTTCATCCGAATACCCTTTTGTTCTGCGAACCGAACAATTGCCTCTGCAACAGGGTGCTCCGACGAAGACTCAATTCCTGCTGCAATAGATAAAACTTCTTCCTCTTTTTGTCCATTCAAAGCGATGACTACCGTTACTTGTGGCATCCCTGCGGTTAATGTCCCTGTTTTATCAAAGGCAACAACGGAAACTGCACCTAATCTTTCTAGATGTGCCCCGCCTTTAATAAGAATGCCATTTCTCGCCGCGTTTCCTATTGCAGACACGATTGAAACCGGTGTTGAAATCACCAATGCACACGGACAGGATACGACCAACATCATGAGTGAGCGATAAATCCACGTTTGAAAAGGCTGACCAAAAAATACAGGAGGAATAATGGCTATCCCCACAGCAATAATTAACACCGCAGGCGTATAATATTTAGAAAAAACATCAACAAAACGTTGAGAAGGAGCTTTTTGCGCTTGGGCATCTTCAACCATACTAATAATGCGAGATAAGGTATTATCTTTAGACAGTTTCGTTACTTCAACCTCTAGTGCACCTTGTTGGTTAATTGTCCCTGCAAATACTTCATCGCCTCTTGATTTCTCAACAGGAATTGATTCCCCAGTAATCGGGGCTTGGTTTATCGTTGAATGACCTTTGATAATAACGCCGTCCATCGCAATTTTCTCACCAGGTTTGATAATAACGGTATCGCCAATTTGAATTTCTTCAATGGCAATCATAGACTCGCGGCCATCTCTACGAACTAAGGCTTCTTTCGGAGAGAGATCCATCAGCCCACGGATTGATTTCCTAGTCCGATCCATCGTGTAAGCTTCTAATGTTTCACCCAATGAGAATAAAAATACAACCGCTGCACCCTCCTCCCATTGCCCGATAAGTACAGCACCCACAGCTGCGACAGTCATGAGTAGATCCATCCCAATTGTACGGGACTTCAAACCATAAAATCCTGTCCTGGCAATCCGAAATCCACCAACAACAATAGCAGCGGCATATAATACCGTTGAGAAGACCTGATTTACGAGATCACCAACTGTTAGAACCCATGCTAATGCAAATAATAGCCCTGATAAAAATGTAGGAAGAACTTTATTATTCCGTCTCCAGAAGCTGGCTTCGGCAGTTGGTCGAGTTATACTCCCCGTATCTAACGTGGCCGTATACCCTGCCTGCTTTACCGTTTGTAGAATGCTTTGATCGGCCGTTCCATTATGTTCAACAGTCATCTTAGCAGCCCCATAGTTAACTGTTACCTGATTCACAGCTGAAAGTGAGCCAACTCTCTTCTCAAGTTTTTGCGCGCAATCTGCACAATCCATCCCATCTATTCGAAAGACGGAAACTTGATTCTCAGATGATTGTTGTTGAATACCATATCCCAAATTATTAATCTGTTTCTTAATAACCTCAAAATTAACGATCGGTTCTGTATAAGCAAGACTCATCTTGGCTGTAGCAAAGTTAACAGAAACCTGATTTACTCCATCTAAGCGAGATACGGATCTCTCCAGCTTCACTGCACAATCGGCACAATGCATACCTTCAAGTGTAATTGTTCGATTCACTGTATCACCTAATGAGCTACCACAGCATGAATCACCATGGTGGTGGTCGTGGTCATGGTGATGATCATGAACGTGATCATGTGTGTGATCGTGGTCATGGTGATGATCATGAACGTGATCATGTGTGTGATCGTGATCATGGTGATGATCATGAGCGTGATCATGTGTGTGATCGTGATCATGATCATGCTTGTTGTCCTGATTTTGCGCACCTTCGCGTCCCTGATTTTGATGCAGGTCCTTTTTATTACCTCCGTTGTTGCAACAAGATGAATGTGAAGACATTAGAGATCAGACTCCTTAATATCCGCTAATATATGATTATATGTTCATGTATTAACTTTATATTATGCCGATCTCCTTATTATGTCAATCGTCAATAACCCAACGAAATGACTTTAAAAGGAAAATAAAAAAAGGGGTTCCATGATGGAACTCCCTTTTCAACATGCCTCGAAAGAGCTATAAAACATATTAATTTCGCCAAGATGCTTTCTGCAGTCTGCTCGCATTTGTAACGACAGATACAGAACTTAAAGCCATAGCTGTTCCAGCGATCCATGGTGTCAATAGCCCCATGAACGCAAGCGGTATAGCCAAGACATTGTACATTAATGCAAAAATTAAGTTTTGACGAATATTCCGCATGGTCTTACGACTCATCACCACAGCATCCGCAACGCCTCCCAAATCGCTATGAAGCAAATTGACATCCGCTGCGTCCTTGGCGATCTCTGAACCGGTTCCTACAGCAATCCCAATATCCGCAGCTGCTAAGGCAGGGGCATCATTCACGCCATCCCCGACCATAGCAACACGTTTCCCTTTTTGCTGCAGTGTTCTGACCAAATGAACCTTATCCTGTGGCAGCATTTCCGAATAGACCGTTGTTATACCAGCTCTTTCAGCTATCGCTTTAGCTGTTTTACGGTGATCGCCGGTTACCATAGCCACAATAATTCCCATTTTTTTCAACCTTCTTAGAGCCTGAGGTGTAGATGCTTTTAATGTATCCATGAGTGCAATTACACCTGCAGGCACACCGTCCACAGCTGCAAATAGCATCGTCTTGCCTTCCCTCTCTAACTGTTCTGTTACATGAGCAAACCTCTGGATGGAAATCTCAGCCTGATTCATAAAAGCTCTGGAACCGACTAGAATCTCATGTTCATCTACTCGCGCCTTCACACCCAGGCCTGTTATAGCTTGTGAGGAGGATATCTCTTTAACCTGAAGTCCACGCCGAACGGCTTCCTTCATAATTGCTTTCGCATAAGGATGTTCGATGCCATTCTCAGCAGCAGCAAGCAGGCGAAGCAGGCGATGCTCCTGACCCGGATCCGTGATGACGTCTGTCACACGAGGTGTTCCATGGGTAAGCGTTCCTGTTTTATCCATTAAAATGATATCGATCTGCTGCAATTGTTCCACATACTTGCCTTCTTTAAATAAGATACCCGACTCCAGAGCACGGCTTGTGCCCACCAGTATCGAAGTTGGCGTCGCCAATCCTAAGGCACAAGGGCACGCAATGACAAGCACAGCTATCGCTTTGAATAGCGCTCCTTTGATATCCCCCGGAGTAAGCCATAGAGACCAAATACAAAATGTCAGCAAGGCAAGCACCAAAACAGTAGGAACGAACACAGCAGCAATTCGATCTACATAACGTCCGATCTCAGCCTTCGAGCCTTGGGCTTCCTCCATCAAATGAATCATCTTACCGAGCGCAGTTTGAGACCCAAGAGCAGTTACTTGCATTGTAATGGCTTCATCTCTAATCACAGAACCGCCTATCAGGCGATCGTATTGACGTTTCTCTACTGGTACGGATTCCCCCGTAATGAATGCTTCATCAACAGCTGACCGGCCGCGAATAACTCGTCCATCCGCAGGAACAATTTCACCTGGCAGGATGAGGAGCATATCACCAATTTTGACGTCTTTTATCGATATCACTTCGGACTGCATCTCATTTCTGATGATTGTGACTGTTTGCGGGCTTAAGCGGCGTAGTCGATGAATAGTCTTCAAACTTCTTTCTTTCGCTGAAGCTTCCAGCCACTTACCAAGCAGCACTGCGGTAATAATCATGGCGCTTGTCTCAAAATAAACTGCATGCGGGTCAGCTCCTCCCGAACGAAGCATATGTATCGTCATGTAATGGCTATACAAGTAAGCGCAAGTCGTACTAAGAACGATAAGAACATCCATATTCGCACTTTTATTTTTTATGGCCTTCCACGCGTTATAATAAAATGGAGCACCTATTGCAAATTGAACCGGCGTAGCAAGCAGCCACTGGAACCATGGTTCCAAAAACAGATCAGGAATCCATAGGCTCGATGTCATCGTATAATGACGAACCATTGCCCACAGAAGAGGAAGTGTTAATAACGCCGAAATCACTAGTTTTGCTCCCAGTCCAAATATCGCTGGCTGAGAATCACTCGCTTCTTCAAAGCTTCTAGCCGAGTATCCCAGTTTCTCAATACGTTCAATAATTTCCCCTTTCAACTCTGTACCTGCATCCAGCACTAATGCTGCACTTCCCATTGGTAAATTCACAGCAATGTCATGCACGCCTGCTATTTTGCCGATCACTTTCTCAATACGCGCAGAGCAGGCTGCACATGTCATGCCCTCTATTTGCAGGTTTATTTTCTGATACGTTACTTGTTCGTTCAAGCTCTGCACCTCCGATATCAATTGCTCGCTTACTTGCAACTATATGGGGTGTGATCCAAAATCATGCTAGACTCTCTGAAACTTTTCATATCGAGGTATGGTTAATTATCACAAAATGGACAAAGAAAAAGATCGTTTCATCCCTAAAAGGTTGAAATGATCTTTTATTCGCCATTGATAGATGGAGATTTCAACTGTTCCATTATTTCACCGTTATTGTCCCATAGTACATATACATACCGCAGTGAAACTTATAGGTTCCGGGTTTTAAATCTTTTAATGTAAAGAAATTATCCCCTTTTTCCAAATAGACATCCATTCCTAATTCAGGAGATGCTACACTTTTGATACAAGTCAAGCGGCTTAGTTTTTTGAAATTTAATTTTGTCGGCACACCTGCCTGAACCTCGATATTGTTAGGATAAAAACCGTCATCTTTCACATTTATCGTAACAACTTGATATCCGCCTTGTTGCGTAACCGTGGGCTCCTCGGCTGATGACTCCGGCTGCTGAAAATAAAATAAAGCAAAAATAAAAAGACAACTCATAAGAACTCCCGAAATAAGACCAAATCTTGAGAATTTCGTTAAACGACTTTTCAAGCTAGTCCCCCCTTTCGAATCATAAAAAAACAACCTAGCCAGTGGATCCGGCAAGGTTGATTATACACCTGAACATGTCATTAGATTGTGTCCTTTGTGCTAATAATATGAATGATTGATGAAAATTTAGTTTCAATCCAATGAACTTACCTCTACAGCTACGCCTCTAACTGAGAAACGGAAGTATCCACAGGAAGATTTTCTTCGGCATCTAACAGCTTATATAGTAGCAACATCGAAACCGCTAAGACAACATCCATGAAAACGATGGAAAGTGTCGGATAATCCGAAATCACCATAACACCCAGCATTGCACCCATCATGCCTCCCATCAAACCTGCTAACATGCCGTCCAAAGAGGCAAGCAGATGCAAGAACCTTCCGGATAAATAACCAACACTCATGCCAAAGGTGACTCCAATAACAGTTGATAGGAATAATTTCTCCAAAACAATTCCAGCCATTGTGCCGACTGCCAGACTGGATACCATAGCAATCGTCATAGCCGCCATCATGCCTGTCATTTTAGTTAAAACAGTTTTCTTAGTGCGTAAGTGAAGAATGAGAACGACAACTACAAGCAGGACGAAAATAAGAGAAGCAATACTTGTATTCACCGTTAAAGTAGAAGGCCCCATTTGGATCTCTGTCACTGAGTCCCCGTGTTCATGCGCGGCTGCTGGTAAACTGCGTGAACATGCACTTATGATCAGGAATAAACCGCATATTTTCACATATATCCCTTGAGCTAATCTTCTCAACCGTCTTCACCTCTACTTTTTGCAGTTTAGCTTGCGCTCCAATTACCATTTCAACACATGGATCACGACCCTCCCTTTCAGTCCAGCTCAGATTAACTGTCTAAAGTATACTTGAAAGCTGAACGTTTGAAATGACTCATAAGGGCTATAAAGGCAACTAAAAATAGGATATTTTCTAATTCAACAAACCACGATTTCTCACGTTCACTGTGATGTGAGGCTCTATTTTAATTTTCGGATACGTCGTTTCCCAAGCTAATGTTTCCCATAGGTGTGGATTTGTCGCTTTGATCCGATAACCGATACCGTAACCGTCACAATTGGCCGTTTGCAGTTGTTTGACCATTTCCTTCGCACGTTCGGTAAGCAATCGTTCCAATTGGCGCCCCATCTCCACCGTTCTACTTTCATTCAGCTTTTCTCCAGTCGGGTTATCCACGAGTTGACATAGAAGCGTAGCATACAAATTTACGGTTATGCCATTCTGCGTATCGATTTTCATATTTTCATGTTTGCTCTCAAATGAGAACGTGACATAACTATCCTTTGGCCCGATTTGTTCTGTCAACATACCATGCGACTTTTGAGGAGATAACATCACAAATGTTCGTGCAACTTCATCTTTCAGCTTACCTGTCATCTTCTTGTTGTGAAATAACGCAATGCCGTCAATTCTGGCACGACCCTTGATGGTGGAAGATATGACATAAGGTAATACAATATCTTTACCTGGCTTATTCAACGTAGAAGAAATTAAATAAGGTGATTCTCGGGGAATCATGCCATCTTCTTCACCGCTCTTTAATAGATCATACAAATATTCACTGATTAACGATCGATCCTCCACAGCTAACTGAACAATATTATGGGCCGAACTGTCGGTAACTGCGATATATACACTAATGGGAAAATGGGCCTCGCGATAGAAAAAATCCAAGCCCTCGTACAGATCTTTTTTCGCGTACTTTTCATTGACAAGCAAAATACGAATTTCCCGTAGATCCATGTGCTGTGAAACAACTTGTTGCAAAAAATTACTGGCCTCAAGGACCGTATGACCTTCGGCGCTGACTTTGGGTGTGACGACCTTTGCTGAAGATTCCAAGGAGCTCTTCACGGTTGGAATAGACACCGTTAGCTTAACTAACCCATTTTCCAGCAAATCGATACCTGCCATGTGAACCATACGTATGTTTTTTAATTCACGCTGATCCCAGCATCCGCTTAGCACAATAACTGAGAAAAGCAAAAAAACACAGGACAACCTTTTCTTCATGAAGGCTCACTCCCATTTTTAGCCGGAAAAATCTTTAGCAGTAAGAGTACACATAAAATCAATCCCAATGAGCATCCCTGAACATAATAGTTGACTTGCAAATGAAAACGGTCAAGCTGATCAGCAGTTAAGCGTTTCATACTGGCCAATAAAAGTAAGAAGCCGCATATGAGCGTTAACACAAGAGGTATTTCTTTCTTTTGTTTTAGCATGGCAGAAAGCGAAGAGACAAATAGCATGAAATACGTGCAAAAGGAAGTCATAACAAATAGTATCCATATCGTGATAATCAACAGATCCATCCGCTCAATGATATTTAACGAAATGGCTTTCATCTGGTAGAGCAGCGGCTCCCGAATATAGGAGATTGTTTCCGTTCCGAACAGCGCCAACGAAGACAGCGTGCTAAACGTATACAGCCCAATGGTTGTCGCATAGCTGAGCAAAGCGATTTTCAACACTTTTTTTGGCGCCAAATCTTGATGATACTTAGGGAGAATTAATAAAATCTCCACTCCTAACAGGGACCAAAGAATAACGATTGCACCATCAAAAATCTTAAATGGACTAGCGCTTATCAGCGGCAGTAAGTTGTAGATATCCCATTCTTTCAGTGTATACATCGACAAAAAAATGAATATCGGTATAAAACACACGCTAAGGACGCAAAATCGGGCATACGTCGTGACGGGTTGAATAACCAGATAGACGCTCAAGCCAATCAAACACAATAGCAAAAAAAATTGCGGCGTTCGCTGATACGCCCATAAACCTGTGGTATAAATCCAATTCGATAAAATGATATAAGCGATCAGAGCATAAAGCAGTGAGAAGATCAGCAGCAGCAATCTGCCTGTCCAGCCGCCGAGTCGGTTCATAATCAATTGAAAAACATTGCCATTCGATGCCTGTGAGGAAACTTTCCACACGAAATATACAAATAGCAGGCTTATCGCACCTCCCAGCAAACATGAAATCCACCCGCTCGTCCCTGATTTGGCGTTCACGTCATGAGCGATAGAGATAGCTGTAGATCCAAATTGACTTTGCACGATCAAACTATAGAGTTGGAAAGCTCCGACACGTGGGGAGGATCTCATCATTTTGCTCTACTCCTTATTGGCATGCAGTAGGGAACACCAAACGGCTCTAAGGTAAAGAAATGGATTAACAAGGCTATTGTGACAAAAGCGATTCCGTAAAATCCTAAAATCGCTGAACCAAATACCAACAGCATTTGTCCGGCAAAAGCAAAAATTCTCATTTGAAAGGTGGGAATCATGAAATTGCCGATCATGGATAGTGCGATGATGACAATATAAACGTTCGATACGAATCCAATTTTCACCAGCGATTCGCTAATGATGATTCCACCGGCAACACCGGTCATCTGCGCAAGCTGCGACGGTAGGCGAATCGTTGCTTCCGCAATCAATTGGAAAATAACGATCATGAGTATCGCCTCGATAAATGGCGGATAGGGAACATTTTCAAGCGAGCTTTTAATACTGATAGACATCTTTGCCGGCAGCACTTCATGATGAAAGGTGACAATCGCAATATAAAGGGCACAAGCATATAAACTTAGGAACATTCCGATAGCACGCAGACTATGCAGAAGGAGGGCTATTCCTTTGCCAAGCAAATAAGCATCAACAGATTGCATAAACGTATATAAGGAAGCCGGTACGATTAAACAGGTAGAACTTTGATCGCATATAACCGCGATTCTGCCTTGCATCAACAAACCTGCCGTAGCATCAATACGTTCAGTACCGAAAATTTGCGGAAAAATGGAATATTTCGATTCCATCAATTGGCGTTGAAGCCTGCCTGGATGAACCTCTCGATTCGTTGTAAAACGAGATATTCGCTGATATGTCTCTTCGACAATCTCTTTATCTGCAATTCCCTCAATCCAGACGACAGCTACGCGGTGGGTAGACTGCCGGCCGAGCGAGCAGTAACGGACCCTGAACTCACCTGTCGACACGCGGCTGCGAAGCAAGTGCAGATTGGTCGTCATCGACTCGACAAATCCAGCACGCTCCCCGACAATGGAAAGTTCATTAACAGGCTCTTGGATGGACCGAATGGTATCCATGCCGGCATTGAACGCGAACCAAACCGCACCGGAGTCAAGCCCGATGACCCCTTTCCCTTTCAGCAATTCTTTGACTGCCTCATCTACCGCTGTTACCTCTTTAATGTCAACCGCCGTCAGCAGCTGATCCAGCTCCAGATCAGGATATTGGTTGGACTTGGCACGAAACCATTGCTTGAACAAACTAATTTGAAGTTTTTCTTCATCGCAAAGTGTTTCAAGATACACAAGTTTCGCCATTTGGCCTTCCACTTCAAAGGAGCGAATGGTTAGATCCTCCGTATGAAATAACGCTTCCCTGATTTGCTCTAATTGTTTCTGCAGCCTAACCATCCTCCCTAGAACGATTAGTTGTACTTTTCCCCGAAAAGGAAATTATATGTAATTCCTTTACACGAATATAGCGACTGGGCAGCCTGTCAATTAATAAAAAAAGGGTATCCGATAGCCGGGAAATTGGCTTTTGGACACCCTCTTTTCATTTTCACGTCAAAATTAGATTATTTACTTGCAGGAGGCTGATAATCGCCAGGTACCATGCCCGTTGAAATCGCCATGCGATTCCAACTGTTAATGGCGTTAATTGCCATAATTAAATCAACGTATTGTTCCTCATCAAAATGTCTGCGAACTTGGTCATACAAATCATCCGGCACGCCGGCATTTGAAATTCTGGTCACAGCTTCCGTTAGAGCTAACGCCGCACGCTCTGATGGCGTGTAAAATGGAGCTTCTCTCCATGCGTTGAGCAAATAAATACGCTGCTCTGTCTCTCCCATCGCACGTGCGTCTTTCGTATGCATATCCAGGCAGTAGGCGCAGCCATTAATTTGCGAGGCGCGAATTTTAATCAACTCCACCAGTTTACCGTCAAGCCCACTCTTTTTCACGTACCCTTCCAATTTTAATAGTGTTTGTAGAGACTCCGGCTGTACTTTCGTATAATCCAATCTGATTTCCATGTGTTTGACACTCCTTAGTTTTATTATTTTTATAAAAATTATGGTGGGTTTCATTGATCTTACTCTTCGTCATATCGTAGATAACTTTAATCGACGATTAATCTTGTCTATAATATATCTCTTTCGTTCATGGCTGTCAACTCACAATTCCTCCCCGACTCAGTATCCGAAAAATGCCAAACCTCCCTATTTGACAAGGTTCCTAAATCCACCTAAGATGATGTATAATAACTTTTTTATATCTGAAAGCAGGTGTTTGCATGCAGTATAGTATTGGCGTTGAATATGGACTGCATTGCTTAGTATATTTAATCGATATTCCTCCTGATTCTACGATTGGGATTAAAGAACTTTCCGCTTTTCAAGGTATTTCCGAGACCTATCTTTCGAAGATTTTCAGCAAATTAACAAAAGCCGGCATCGTAAGCTCTGTTCCTGGAGTTAAAGGCGGCTATAAATTAGCCAAGCATCCTTCGGATATCTCGTTCTGGGATGTAGTCGAAGCAGTCGAAGGGACAGCGCCTATTTTCCAATGCAAAAACATTAAAGATAATAGTTATTTATGTACGAAGGACGAAGAGGTTGCAGCATGTACCAAAGCTACTCCCTGTACGATTAACATGGCGATGCTTGAGGCTGAGGATAGTATGCGCAATGTTCTGCGCAACAAATCGCTTACTTGGCTAAATGAGGAGCTTGATCGTGTGTTAACCCCTCAATCTCGCAAACAAACTCGTGAATATTTTGCTAATAGCAAGCAAGACACCTGACATCTTTTGATGTTAGGTGTTTTTTTATATTGGAACAAAGAATTGACCAAACCATCCTCCCCCTTAACAATTTCTTAACGAAATAATGATGTAGAAATAATAATCGCCTGCTAAAATCAATAGAAAATACAAATAAAACAAATAAAAACAACATTTTATTATTGTTTTTAATTCTGTTGACCATTTGTTAAGGAGGCAGCGGGCTTAATGAGTTTTCTAAGTGATTTTCGCACCATGGTTCTCGGTATTTTACTAGAGTCATTTCCGTTTATTCTGCTAGGCGTCGTGATTTCCGCTTTGCTGCAAACATTCATTAGTGATCAAACGCTGCAGCGATGGATACCGAAAAAAACAATTCCCGGCATCCTCTTTGGATGTCTGCTCGGCATCGTCTTTCCGCTTTGCGAATGCGGAATTATCCCTGTTGTGCACCGACTGATCCGCAAAGGCATGCCGCCTTATATCGGTCTTGTCTTTATGATGGCCGGACCGATTATTAATCCCGTCGTGTTTACATCCACGTTCGTGGCCTTTCGCGCTCATCCGGAGATGGCGGTGGCCCGCATGGTGTTGGCTTTTGCCGCAGCGGCTATGATTGGGCCGTGGGCTGCCCGAGGTGTAAGCAATGCTGCGCTTCGCTTGCCAGTGAACAACACGATTGACCAAGTCACTCCAATGAAAAAAAGCCCCAAACGCCCTCTCCCGGTCCAACCACCAAAAGCAGCCGCATGGACGAATAAATGGCACGAAACATTGGAACATGCCGCCATTGAAATGTTTGATGTTGGCAAATTTTTAGTTTTAGGCGCTACGGTGACTGCTTTGCTGCAAACGGTTGTAAGCAAAAAATGGCTTCTGACATTAAGCGACGGTGACTTCACTCCTCATTTGTTTATGATGGGACTCTCCTACATTCTTTCCATCTGCTCCACCGCAGACGCCTTCGTCGGCGCAACATTCATTCCAGGTTTCAGCCTCGGCTCTGTACTTGCCTTTCTTGTGTTTGGCGCTATGCTCGATATCAAAAGCACGATGATGCTGCTTAAAGTGTTCCGAATCAAAACCGTCGTAACGGTTATGCTCATTTCTGCTGCAGTCGTTCTGCTAGGGTCCGTCGCATTCGATCAACTGTATTCGTACTTATAGAATGGAGGAAAAGCAACTATGCAAAAATGGTCCACGTTCGCGCATCGAACGATTCGAGCTGCAGTCTTACTCAGCTTCGTTATTTTTATTGTGCAGATCAGCCGTTCCGATGCTTTGATTTATTACGTCGCTCCAACCATGAATTTATGGGTGAAAAGTCTTGCCGTGGGCATGTATGTACTGGCTATGCATCAGCTTTATTTGGCAGTTCGAGCTATCCGTGCCAAGAATCCAACAGCGGCTGCGGCCTGTTCATGCTCCGCACATAGCCATGATCACTGGAAGCCTGGCGTTATTATCATGTATGGAGTTCTGATCATCCCGCTTGTTCTTGCCTTTTCTTTTCCCAGTGCGGTACTAGGCAGTCAGATGGCGGCCAAAAAAGGATTGAATTTCACCCCTTCGGGCATTCTAGTGAATAACAATTACGGCGATGCAAGCCCGAACTTAATTCCGAATGATAAGCTGCAATCGGATACAGGTCAGGTTTTTCCGTTTAATGAATACACCAAGCCATACGCCAAGCGGGCTGCAGAGATGTACAAAGAACCTCTCATCGTGATTAACGATAATTTTTATATCGAATCGCTGACGTCACTGGACTTGTATCAAGATCAATTTGTGGGTAAAAAGGTGCAGATTAGCGGTTACGTATACCGTCTGGATACTATGAGCAAAAGCCAGTTTGCCCTCGGCAGATTTTCCATGAGGTGCTGTGTCGCAGACTCTGTCCCGCTCGCGATCCTAGTCGAAGCCGATACCCCGGAACAATGGAAAAACGATATGTACGCAGTCGCGCTCGGCACCATAGAGAAACGACAATTTGAAGGCAAAGATGTACTAACGATCGTGGCCAAAACAGTTGATACGCAGGATGCACCCACAAGTCCTTATGTGTATCAAAATCCATACTTTGGAACCTAAAAAAACGAGGCTATCCCAAGGTCATCTAATGACCAAAGGATAGCCTCGTTTTTTTACTTAAAACATTTAGTTCATAAACTTCTCAAATTGCAGCAATCGTTTCAGGATAACCGCTGCTTGCGCGCGTGTCGCCTTCTCTCCCGGCATGAAGCTGGAATTGGTGATGCCGTTCATAATGCCAGCATGCAAAGCTCGGGCAACCGCGTCTTTGGCCCAGCCATTTATGGACTTCTCATCATCAAATGCTTGTAGTCCTTTGACATCCGCTACCCCACTGTTACCTGCAAGCGCCATGGCTCGCGCAATCATGACCGCCATTTGTTCACGTGTAAGGTTGGCATTAGGGCTGAACGTCCCATCTTCAAATCCTTCTACCAAGCCGGCTTTCACAGCTGCCCCTACCGCTCCGGAATACCAATCGGATTCCTTTACATCATTAAACTTACCGTGGCTCGACTCGGTCAATCCAAGTCCACGTACCAAAAGTGCTGCAAATTCCGCACGCGTAATTTGATTTTCAGGGACAAAACTTGCCTCCGTCATGCCCTTGATGACTAACTTGGAAGCCAGAAGCTCAATATCCGCTTTAGCCCAGTGACCGTTCAAATCTCCAAACGACTTTGACGATTCTACAACCGTATAGATACTGTTGCCCAGACGTTTGATCGTTGCTTCCATACTGCCGTTGGCTGTAGTGAAAATTGCGGGTACAAAGCTCATTTCACCGGTAGTTGAATTGTACGTGACCGCTGTTACATTTGCCGGGTCAATCACCTTAGCAAGAGCTAACGTTCTATGTACATACGTTTTGCCAAAATCATTTACGGTAATTGACTTACCGTTCGATTCTGCAGTGACTGTAAAATCTACGGCTTGGGACACGGACTGGTAACCGGATTGTTGAATCTTTGCCTCAAGCTGGCTTACGACCGTCCCATTCAGTTTCTCGATCGTAACGTTGATTTTTACATGTTTCACATCGGTGCCAAGTGCGTTGGCCAAACCTTGTACGTCAATCGCTTTGATCGGCAATTCATACGTCACATTGTCAAATTTAAGCGAGATGACAGCATCAGGAACCTTGGACTGCGTATCTTGTACGACTTCTGCCGGAAGCTTGATTTGTGCCGCATCTGTAGCTCCCTTAACTTCCAACCGAATTTCATTTCTATTTTCTGAGGAACTTAGAGCATTGATGGCTTTCAGGAACGTTGCTGCGTCCACGTCCCATCTAGACGTTGTGCGTCCATTTTCTTCTTTCACGACTTCAGGAGATGAATTAACAACTTGAACCCCTTTAATCGTCGTAGTTTGCATTATTTCCTGTTTCGTAGTCGTTGTTGTTGACGGTGTTGAAGATGTTGATGACGTTTCGTCTGGCCCTTTATGGATAACCAAATCTTTAAATGTCTTCAAAGCTTGCGCCAAAGCGCTGTCCGCATCATCTATCTCTTGTTGAGTCACTGCCTCTGCAAGCACTGTATTGGCCTCATTGATTGCTTTTTGCAAATTAGAAATGGAACCAGCCGGATATTGGCCGTCCCCGGTACCTTCTACCGCAGCATTTATCACACCCTGTGCTTGAGCGATGAGGGCATTTAATGCCGACTTATTCAATACGTCAATTTGGACGTTATTCGTAACAGCAGCCAGCGAGATTGAATCCCCTGATGCATATCCTAGCTCCGCCGGTGAGAGCGTAACACTTGCACTCGTCGCCGTACTAATTTTCTTGGCCTTCCAATGCAGCTCCAACAACTCTCCGTCGGAAGAAATACTATGTTCGGCTCCTAGGCTTGCGAGCAACATTCTAACCTGCCCTGCAAGATCTGTTTGAATATGCACCATTTCCAGGCCAGTCTTCAAGGATGTTGCCGAAATAAACTCTAGCAAATTCGGATCAAACTGGAACGTTAAGTCCTGGGCGTACACAGCTCCATAAACACTGCTGGATACGTTGCTTAATCCATAATTCATACTAAAGCTCTGCCCTGCGAGAACAGATGAGATTCCCGTCATCGTTGCTACCGGAATGGATGCGTGCGCCTCCGGTTGTCGGGTTACCACAAGGTTGTAAACACTGATCGCTCCGTTTTGCGCCGTTACCGTAACGGTGATCGGATTAGCGCCGACAATTAAATTCTCACCGCCGTAAACCGCTGCGGTTGCAGTAGGACTCGCTTTCTCATAAGTCACAATTGCCACGGTTGTGCCGTAAGGTACCGAATACGTATAGTCGAGTTTGCTCGGATCGAAACCGCTCAATGAAGTACCGTTCACTTTTAAATCCGTCAGATAGCTCGCATTGACGCTTGAAACCTTTTCACCTGTAAAATCAATTTCACTCATACTGGTATAGGTTGCGGTGGGGTCATAGGTGCCAGTAACGACAAATTTTACATATCGGCCCTGCACCGTTTTATCCAAAGATACAAAATCTTTATAGACCGTCCCCGTCCAGGTTTGGCCAAACGTGCCGGTAACCTTATTAGCCGCATTAGCCAGGAATGTTGCGTCATTTAAATCGGCCAAATTATCCGAAGCGTATAATTCAAATGTCTTAGGGAATTCCATTTTACTTTGATTTGGACGGCTCTTTCTCTGAATGCCGCTTAATTTATATGTGCTCTCCATATCGATAACGACCCAATGCGGGAATGGGGCAGCCGGTGTTTGCCATCTGGAATGCCAAATCGATGTTTCCTGACCGTCCAATATATTTTCCGGAATAGCACCCTCGTTGTCCGCGTAAGAACTGTAAGAATGAATTGAGAAATTAGTTTTCGGAATAAATGTATACGTGATGCCGTTCTGAGCTGCTCGCAGCGCCCAAATCAAATCAAGATACGCTTGATCAATGACTGCTGCTTCGGAGCCGGAAGTTAAGGTCTTTGCTGCCGAAATCTGAGCTGCCAGTTCATTTTGCACCTGGACAGGAAGAGATAATCCCGTTGTTCCCGCAACATGCGCAATGAAAGCCTCGGATTCCTGAATCTTTGCCGTCAACTGATTGAAATTGTACAGAGTGCTTGTTGACTCGTCTTTATAGGAATCGGATAACGCTTTGGCTTCGGTTGCGGACAGAGCGCGTTTCCATATTTTCAAATCGTCCAGTGTAACGGTCGCTCCGCCATTGCCCTTATTCCCATCTGCCCCAAGAATAATGTTAAAAGAAGTATCCATACTGGACGTACCCAGTACAGAGATGTCTTTGGTTGCCTTCGAGACGCCATCCACATAGGTTGAGGCAGTGTTATGTACCCGATCTACCGATATCGTAAAGTAGTGCCAATCCTGTCCCACATTAGCTGCTGAATAATCAACACGCTTACCGGTAACCGCCATGTTCAGAGACATGCTGTTCGAAGTGGCAGGACCGACATACCAGCCTGGATTCCCGCCGGAATTCCAGTTTTTGTTGGAAAGAACCGTCTGATCTCCTGCCAGATTGCCCTTATGCCAGAACGAAAGTGTGAAGTCGCCGTTTCCGAACTTTAAGTCGGATCGATTGCCAAGGTCGACATAGTTCGTATTGCCGGCTGCAATATCGATAGCTTGTCCCGATTTGCCTTCGACGAAGGAGACTGTTCCGCTTTGTGTCGCCAAACCCGTTGCGCCTGGAGCAGCATCGTTCAGGTTGCCGTCGAACTTCATATCCGCAACGAGCTGGTTCCACATCGTTGCCGGGTCAATCGGCGTCACTTCAGGCGCCGTTCCTGCCGTCCTGTAGGATGTCTGCATCGGAGCGCTTTTATTGCCGTAAACATCCACCGCTGTTACCGTAATAACGTAAGAGGTCGCTGGGGTTAATCCGGCCAAAGGAATGTTCATTTTGTTTGGAATCGGTGAAAAATAGTAATCCGACAAAACATTGTATGTTTTCACGACATCGGCCGTTCTTTGATCATACAATTTGATTTCGTAGTGGTGCATGGACTGATCGTCTTTGGCTTGTCTGAAAGAAAGTACCGGCACATTATTGGTTCCAGGCAATACCTGAAGAATGTTATTTACCGGAAATTGGGGGGCTGTCTTGTTGCGGTTGCTTGATGTGTAGGTGAAGTTGCTTTTAATTTCGGAATTGGAGTTCCCTTGTAATTTCACAACCCACTTCTTCCCTGCTAGAGCGCCGGCGCTAGCGTAAGGAGGCGGGGTACCTGCTCCTTCTTTACCGATCCCTTGCCATAAACCTCCGTTTATGATAGAGCCAGGATCGCCGTTATACTCCACTCGCTCAATCTCAATGCGATCGCTGTACACCTCAATAAATTCGGATTGATTATTCGGGAATTGGTCACGATTTTCCATGAGACCTTCATTGGTGACAGCGGCATATCCGCCATCTGTTTCCACATAAGACATGGATCCCAGATTAACTGAAGTAAAATCCTTCTGATAAATAGCGCGATCATCATTAATATTCAGATGAGAGTGGCCTGATAAAACAACAACCTGAGGGTAATCCTGTAAATCGGTGTATAAATTCGCATTGGTGGATTGTTGCCCATCCATAACGGTACCGCTAATCGGATGATGCAACGTAATAAAAATCGGCTTGTTCAGGTTTGCCGGATCAGCTGTCAGTTCGGCTAGCCTTCCCTTTAACCAGTTTCTCTGGCCTGTGTCTCCGTTATAATTGTTCCCGTTCAAAAAGAAAAAGGAATAGCCTTTAATCGTCTTTTCGTAATAACCATTCGACTGGCTCGTGAACCAGTCTGCCGGATAACCATTTTTCACGTCAGCGACAGCGGCGTCATGGTTACCGATAGCAATTTGGACGGGCATATCCTCCCAGCCTTTGCGTGCCATTTGCTCCTGAAAAACTTCATGAACAAATGTATGATCCGGCCCCTTGCCATCGCCGTTATCATTGATCAAATCGCCTCCGATGACAATGGCATCCGGTTTGAAAATGGAAGACATGACATCAAAATTACTTGTATATCTTGCTTTCGTACTGGCTTTATCAGCTTCATTATTCGTGCCGATATGGAGGTCGGACATTGCTGCGAACTTCAGCAGCGGTTGTTCCGTGGTCTTGATCATATAGCCGTATGTTCCGGCTTTACTCCAGACGCCATCTTTCAAGGCAATAACGGAAATATTCGTTGATTCGGTGAGGACAATTGGCGTCCCCGTAAACTTGAGGCTGGTTTCGTCCGGCAGCATGCCGTCCAGCGTGTAATAAATGTCCGCCCCCGGAGTTGTGGAAGTAAGCACTACGCTGACAGGGTGTTCATATCGGCCTGCCGGTATGGAAGGCGCGGGTCGGTCAACTGTGGACGCAAATGCGACTGGGATCATCCCCGCTCCTGCTGTATAACCAACAGAGCAGGCAATCGTACAGGCCATAAATGCGGATACCACTTTTTTGGCATTTAACATGATGAGTCCTCCTTCTACTATCTTCGATTTACCACTGGATGTGTTTTAAGAAAAGTCTGACTGACCTGATGAAATTTTTAGCCTCCTTTTACATAAAAACAATAAATAAACACAATAAAACATTTTATTTAGTTGTTTTTATATAGTATTTAATTGTATTTTATTGCTTTTTTATTTTTGGAATGTTAATTAGATATTGTGATTTTGTAAACTGTGCCTCCAAAACAAAAAAAAGGCCCTGAGTCGGCATCTGCCATCCCAGGAACCTTCTTTCCTTACTTCACAACACTTTTCAGAACATCATCAATCATTTGGCTATTCGCAATTGTGCCGGAGTATAACCAGCTGGAGTTATTATCAAAGTCATACACTTGACCTTTTTTCACAGCGGGAATCCCTGCCCATACAGGGTCTTTAAGAATTTCTTCTTTGCTAACGCCTTTGCTGTTCACAATGAACAAATAGTCAGCGTCCAGCGTAGCGAGCTTCTCCATGGACAGGGAGAGCCAGTTGGCTGTTCCTGTTTTGGAAGCTTCTTGGACCACGCTTGGGACGTTAAGTCCCAAATCTTTGTACAACACATCGCCGCTCGATAATTTCTCGCTTACCACATAAACAGCCTTAGCCGTCACCCAAAGCGCCGCGGCCTTTTGTGTGCCAATCGCTTTTTGCAGCTTTTCTTTCGCATCCTTGGCTTTGTTGTCGTAGGTTTCCAAGGCTTGTTTAGCTTCCTTGCTCTTGTTCAAAACTTCTCCAATGGTTAGCAGCTCTTGGCGCCAATCATTGTTTTTCTCGCCCCCTACTGTGTAGGTTGGAGCAATTTTGGAGTACTGATCATATTTATCACCTGCAACGGTTTCCGCGCTATCCATAATGATCAGATCCGGTTTAAAGCTCATCACAGCTTCAAATGGGAGATCAAAAGGAATCGTTGGAATGCCGTTCAGATCTTTTTGCAAATAGTTTTGTACGGTCGTAGTCCCTTTATTAATGGACCATTGTGCTACAGGCTTAACGCCTAGAGCTACCAAGTGATCCTCTAAATATGAAGCGATAACACGCTGCGGATTAGCTGGAACCTTCACTTCATGTCCTAAAGCATCTTTTAAAACCCGTTCGCTTGCGGCTTGCTCTTTGGAACTGCTCGTGGAAGCCGGTGCTTGCCCATTATCCCCTGCCGGGCTGGATGAACTTGCACATGCGGTTACGAACAAGGTCAGGCTGAGCAATAAAACTAAAGCAATAGACGGTTTGGAACTTCTGTACATTGGTAATACCCCTTCACTTCTATATTGAGAATGATTATTATCCTCATGACTAGTATGCCCTCCCCGCTTGCGCAATGCAATGGAAGATATAGACATCCTGAATGGATTATAGAGACTGTGAAGGGATGTTTGGTTATTTTCCTTAAAATGAACCGGTGCGATGCCTGTATGCTTTTTGAAGGTACGGCTGAAAAAATAAACATCCTGATAACCTACCCCAGCAGCAATTTGCTGAAGCGTAGCATCTGTATCCAGCAGGAGTTTCTTGGCTTTTTCCATGCGATAACGAATCAGGTAGTCAATTGGGCTGGCGCTCGTCTGATTTTTGAACATCCGCGTCACTTGCCTTGGGCTGCATTCCAACACTTCCGCTAACCGCTCCAGCGTAATCGATTCTGCGTAATGTTCATGTATGAAACGGATCGCTTGCGCGACCGGCTCCCCTGGAACCATTGTCACGTTTTGGTCTTGGAGCTGCTGCATCAGCTCGTAGATGAAACTGTACAGCAATGTTTTGGCATGCAGTTTCGATAACTTGCTGGCACCGTTCCACTCCCGTTCGAGCTGCTCCAGGATCTGATACAGCAGCATGGGCAGCCTCGGCAAGAAACTGTACTGCATATAAAATGGATTACTTTTATCTATGTATTTCAGTTTATCTCTCATCGTAGGAAGCGGAATGCTGGCTTTGTACAGCACGAGGTAATACTCAAAAATATCCTCCGTGAGCTTGATATCCAAGTAGCTTCCTTTTCCGCCGTGCAGAAGATGGAATTTTTGAACGGCATAGTCACGGTCATCAAGCGCAATGCTCGCGCCGCCCTGCAAAGCAAAGATAAAGGCATTCGACGGAAGTCGGTAAGCGCGCAGCGATTCGCCGGACGTCATTTTCACGTGCCTAACGTCCATAATTTTAACTGCAGCCTGGTACCATAAATGGAGCTGATCTTCTAGTTGCATGTCCCCCGCCATATTCATTCCCCCCTGTTCTTTCCCTATTATAAAGTAGTCAGCAACAGAGCGACAATGACACCTACACGAAAAAAGCCGACCTCCGTAGAGGTCAGCTCACTCCTGTACGCTGCATGACAGCAGCTATTACTTTTCCGATGTAATTCTCATCGCATCGCGTTGCGCAATCAAGCACAGCTCCGCCGCTTTGAAAGCGTGCTCCTGTGTCATCGCATTTTCTGTGCGGTTCAAACAATCCAGGATCAGCTGGCCGAAGTAAGGGTAGCCAACCTGGCCATTCACAGCAAAATGCTGCTCGCCATCCCCGTTCACAAGGTACACATGATTGCTTGTCTGCTCTCTGGCAATATCCACATATTTGCGAAGCTCGATATAACCTTCTGTGCCGAGGATCGTCATGCGGCCATCGCCCCACGTGCTTAAGCCGTCCGGTGTAAACCAGTCTACCCGGAAATAACCTGTCGCCCCATTATCTCCAACCAATGTCGCGTCACCGAAATCTTCAAACGTCGGATACTGCGGATAGTTATAGTTCGCGATTTTACTATGTACGACCTTGGCATCCTTCGCGCCTGTGAACTGAAGGAATTGTTCAATTTGATGGCTGCCGATGTCGCACAAAATTCCGCCAAACTTCTCTTTCTCAAAGAACCAGTCCGGTCTGCTCGACAAGTTGATGCGGTGCGGTCCAAGACCGATAACCTGCAGCACACGTCCGATTGCGCCCTGCTTGATAAGCTGCTCCGCAAAGATGGAGCTTTCTGAATGAAGACGTTCGCTGTAGTAAACGGCATACTTTTGCTTCGTCTCTGCAACTTTCTCGCGAGCCGCTTCCAATTGCTCCAATGTCGTGAAAGGCGCTTTGTCTGTAAAATAATCTTTGCCGCTGTCCATGACCTTCAGACCAAGCGGTCCGCGATCGCTAGGAATCGCCGCTGCGGCAACCAGCTTGACTTCGCTGTCTTGAAGGATCTCCTCCAAGGAGCTGGCAACCCGAACACCCGGGAATTTGCTTACAAATGTATCTACTTTCTTAGGATCCGGGTCATACACCCATTTCAACTCGCCGCCCGCTTCGCGAAGCCCGTTGCACATCCCGTAGATATGGCCGTGATCCAGTGCTGCTGCTGCAAATATAAACTCGCCAGGTTGACAAACGGAGTTAAATGTACCGACTGGTGCGTAATTCATGCCATCGCTTTTTTGCATCGTATATAGTCCCCTATCATATATGAATTATCGCTGCATTGTTTCTTGTTGACCCTCTAAGCTTAACAAGATGGGGGGATGAAATGTGACTCTATGTTGTGAAAAAATGATACTACTTTGCGGTTCGCAATTTGAATAGCCTTCTGAGAACACAGCTAGTACCATTCACGCATAAAAAATAACCCACGCAGGCGTCTCCTGCCGTGGGCTGAGTGAGCTAATGAACTACTCGTAATTAAAATTTACAAATACAACGAGTGATAATGACAAGCAAAATGAACAGAACAAGAATGCTGCCTACATTGTTGTTAGGGTATGCGCAAACTTTGGCTACTGGCGCTGCGGCAACCGGTTTTGGGAATACGAACGATGTTTGTTGGTACGAAGCGTGCAGGTGGATGTCATTGTGAACTGGTTTGTGGTGCATAATAGGCGCTGGCGCCGGTGCGACTGGCATTGGCATTGGCATCGGCATCGGGGCTGGCATTGGCATTGGAGCTGGCATCGGTGCAATTGGATACGTTGGTTTTACAAACTCCATGGATGGAGCACCTCCTTAGAATATTGAAGCTTTAACATTAGGTTGTTATCGTTAGGGTTGGGTGAATAGCTTACAACATCAGTCTATGGGGGAGCACCTACCACGAACACGGTAAACACCCAGATCACCCAAAAATGGTTACGTATCATGGGCGAACGAGCCTCCTGCATCAGCCCGCTTGTACCTGGTAAATACGCGGAGGTAGAACAAAAAAAACAGCGGTCAGGAACACATTCCCGACTCGCTGTTTCTTCTACACATATGGATTATTATCTTTTTCAAAGCCAATCGTTGTTTTACCGCCATGTCCCGGGTAGACGATCGTATCGTCTTCAAGGAGGAAGAGCTTATCCTGGATAGAATCCAGCAGCTCATTGTTATCTCCGCCAGGCAGATCCGTCCGGCCTACCGACAGTTTAAACAGAACATCCCCGCTAAACAAATGTTTGTCGTATAGGAAGCTCACGCTTCCTGGGGAATGGCCGGGTGTATGGAACACTTTGAACTTGATGCCCAGAAACTCCAACGTTTGCCCTTCGTCCAGCGCATACTCAGCCGGCTCGGTCTCGATAAGGACGCCTAGCTCAGGCCAGCGGGTTGATCCGTTTTTCTTCGGATTCGTCAGCCAGTCGGCTTCCAGATCGTGTATGTAAACGGGACACTTTTTCAGCTTGCGAATTTCATCAACGCCGCCGATATGATCGAAATGCGCATGCGTCAGAAGAATCGCTTCAATCTCTAAATCCGCAATCTTTTTGATCAGCGACTTCGGGTTCATTCCTGGATCAATGATAATCCCCTTTTTCGTCTCTGGATCCGATAATAAATATGCATTAGTACTAACCGGTCCTAAAACAAATGTTTCTATGTTAATCATATGCCCTCACCTTAATTCACTTAGAACGACTCGATTAAGTCACGAAGTTCCTTCACGATAACAGCGTGGTAGCCGTTACCTTCGCCATATTGACGGCCCATTTCGGCTCTGGCTACTTGAATTTTCTCGTTATAATCCGGCGCTTCGCGATCTGGATTTTCTTTTTTGAACTGCGTCATGACCGCTTGAACCTTTTTCGGGCGCGGGCCCCAATGTCCAAGAACAAAACCGCCAGTGTCTGTAAACGCAACGATTGGAATCGAACGGCCGCCACCTGTCAGGAACTGATCGATTACGTCGTAGTTTTGTTCCATAATCAATACTTCTACAGGCACACCGCTGTTTTCCAGCGCTTTGAACACGACAGGTACGTTACGAACAACATCGCCGCACCAATCCGCAGCAATAATAACACAGCGCAGATCGTCACGGTTATTTAGAGAATCGAAATATTCCTTATCCTCTTCATTGTCCCATGCAAATCCGTTGTAATACTCCAAAAATTTCTCTTGATTTTTCTCCATGCTGTCAATGAATTGCTGTGGTTTCAAGCCTGTGCGCAATTTGCTTGCAAGATTCGTACTCATCGCTACCCATCCTCCTAAAATAGGGATCATTGAAAGTCGATCAAAGTCCCGCCATTTCGTAATTCTTCCTTATTATTGTAACAAATTGAATCGAATGCGCAAATCCAGATCGCTAAACTTTCGCTTTTCTTTTCAAATAAAGTTGATATCCCACATACAAGAGTGTTAAAACAATCGCTGCAATAATTAACGGTTTAATGTACGGCCCTGCGATTTCATCGATCGTTTCCCAATTGTCTTTGAGCTTCATTCCCAAGTAAACATAGAGAAAAGAATAAGGAATTAGTGCTAAACCTGTGTACAGTGTAAATTTGCCAAGCGGCATTTTGGCCATGCCACCCGGAAGAGAAATCGCGTGACGGACGATAGGAATGAATCTGGCTGTGAAAATCATGCCCGTACCATAGCGGTTGAACCACGCTTCAGCAACATCAATATGATGCTTGCTGATCAGCAAGTATTTGCCGTACTTCTCCAGGAAAGGTCTGCCACCGTAACGTCCGATCCAATAAAGCACGATTTGGGCTAGTGTCCCGCCAATCACCGCGCAAACAATGGCACCATAGAAATTAATTTCACCTTTGGATACCAGGTAGCCCGCATAGGCAAGAAGCAGCTCGTTCGGAATCACTTCCAGCATCAATCCGAGGAAAATTCCCCAATACCCAAGCCCTTCCAAGTAAAGCAAAACATTGTGAATCAACTCACCCATTCATGAACCCTCTCTCCCTCTATAATCCATCCGATTTCTACCCTCCATTCTAACACAGACGGGCTCTCATCAACCAGTTTAACCCACTTATTGCCCGGTAAAATAGGAAAGAATATTCATGTGCTGACAAGCCTCTGCATAAAATGTACAAGTATGTTTGTACAGGAGGCGGGCCCTATGTCCCAAGTATGGATTGTTAAGCGCAAGCATCTCTATCTGGCAGCCGTCATCTTGCTGCTGCTTCTCTCGGGCGTCCTCTACATGAATCGTGGCAAAATCATCCCCACATTGGCCGAGCCTACACCTGAAAGAACCATTCACATGGTTGTAGGAGAATTCAAATCAACCACCAAAGATGGCAAAACGATTGAAGTCTACCGCTGGGATCCCGGCACCGTAGTCATTCAAAAAGGGGAACGAATCAAACTCAGCATTTACGGCGTCAACGGCGAAAGCCACCCTTTTCTCATTGAAGGGCTTAACATTAGCGGTGAAGTTAAAAAAGGAAAAGAGACCATCGTTCATTTCACTGCCGATCAGGAAGGTACGTACCGCATTATTTGTATGACGCATGCCGATATGGCGCATAACGGACCTATGATCGGCTACCTGGTAGTTGATTAACGAACTTTTACGGCTGTGCCACTCAACTTGGGCTCCTTAGCTCTTTGTCGCGAGTGGCTCCAAGCCCAATCCATGCATACACATATCGTAGAGGAGTGTGGATGCAGTCATGATCAATAACAAACAAGGCGAAAAACATAAACAGCAATTCCCCAATGCCCGCAGCATTCGGAGGGCTTGCAGCAAGGAATTATACCGGACTGTGAAACGGTTGAAAATATGGCTCTCCCCCGAGCAAATCAAAGAGGCTGAGGAGCTGTATGTGAAAAAGGTGATGCTCAATCTCCCCTTCATCGTGGAGAACGGCTCAAACCGCAAAGCGCTCTCCGATTGGTTTGACATCAACGTAGGACCTGAAATTGCTCCCATATGGAAGGTTGAGTTGGCGGTTCTAAACCAAGCTTTTCGCGATGCATTCGGCGGTTAAAATGAAAAAGAAGGCCACGGGTATGTCAGACATACGCCATGGCCTTCTTTATTTATGGATCTTCTTAGGAGAACTCAGGCAGCCAGCTGCCATGCGCTTCGATCAACTCATCGCACATTGCGACGATGTCGTCCATCGACAACTCAGCTGACGTGTGCGGATCAAGCATCGCTGCGTGATAAATATGATCGCGCTTACGCGTAATGGCTGCTTCAATCGTCAGTAGCTGCGTATTGATGTTCGTGCGATTGAGCGCTGCGAGCTGTGGCGGCAGATCCCCGACGTAAGTTGGTGTAACCCCGTTGCGGTCAACCAAACAAGGTACTTCCACGCACGCTTCGCGCGGTAAATTCGTAATTAAGCCGGTATTCATCACATTACCGCCGATTTTGAAGGGAACATCCGTCTCAATGGCTTCAAAAATGTAGGATGCATACTCATGGGAACGCTCATGCGTCAAATTCGTATCGTTCACGAGATCCTCGCGCATTTGTTTCCAACGGCTGATCTGGTTGACGCAGCGGCGCGGGTACTCGTCAAGCGGAATATTGAAGCGGTCGATCAGCTCCGGATAATTCCGTTTGATGAAGTACGGATGATATTCCGCATTGTGCTCGGAGGATTCCGTAATATAATGGCCGAACTTCAGCATCATTTCGAAACGAACCATATCCTTGTGCTTTTCTTTTTGCTTCTCGATCGCCCGTTTCTTGATTTCCGGGTACAGATCAACGCCGTCCTTCGTTACCTCAAGCAGCCAAGCCATATGGTTGATGCCCGCAATTTTGGCTTTGACGCCTTCCTTTTCCATGCCAAGGCTCTTGAACAGCTCAGGAATACAGGCCTGTACACTGTGACAAAGACCGACAGTACGTACGCCTCCGTATGTGTTCATTACATTTGTTAAAACAGCCATTGGATTCGTGTAGTTCAGGAACAAGGCATCCGGGCACACTTCACGAATATCCGCTGCAAAATCAAGCATAACCGGAATCGTCCGCAGATTTCTGAAAATGCCGCCAATTCCGACTGTATCTGCAATCGTTTGTCGCAAACCATACTTTTTCGGAATTTCAAAATCCGTAATCGTACATGGATCATAGCCACCTACTTGAATGGCATTTACGACATATTTTGCACCTTTTAAAGCCTCTTTGCGGTCTGTATACGATTTAATGACGGACGTACTGCCGCTTGTTTTTTTAATATTATTCAGCATGTTAGCTGAGTCTTGCAGACGTTCGTGATCAATATCAAAGAGAGCGATTTCAAAGCCTTGCAGCGCGGGAGTCATCAAGCAATCTCCAAGCACGTTTTTCGCAAAAACAGTACTTCCAGCACCTAGAAAAGTAATTTTGGACATGTGTGAATACCCTCCAAATTGGTTGTCGTTTTCATATCTTCACTATAGCGCAGGAAGCTTTGGAAGCATATGGATTGAACGAACTCCAATATGGACATTTGTAGTTTATTGAGGTACGCTAAAAAGGATAAAAGACTTCGTCTTCCTTTAGGGCGAGGCCAAAGTAAAAATAACAAATTACGAGGTTTATATGAGTACGGAGCATACCTATTTTACCGTCAGCATTAATCCGCATGAGAGCAATAGCGAACTTTCCGTGCTTTTTAGCGGGGAAGGCAAACCTATTGCTCTGCACAATACAGGGCCAGGTGTCCACGATTACTACCTGGTCCACACCGTGCATTCCGGTAACGGCACTTTCGAGATGCACAACCGCACCTACCACTGCTCAGCAGGCGACACGTTCATCATCTACCCTGGCGAGCTGTTTCGGTATACGGCGGATGCCGAGAATCCATGGCATTATTCATGGGTCGCGTTCACGGGTCACGCTGCGGGCATGATGCTCTCTCAGATCGGCGCTTCCCCGCAGAATGCCGTTATCTCAGGAAGCGTTCCCCGCTCCATGCGGCACTACTACCGCCGAATACGCTCCAGCTTTCAGCAGTCGATGTACCCGGCGCTGGAGGATATTGAAGCGGCCGGCTGGCTGCGGCTGCTGCTTCGCGAGCTTGGCCGGGCGGGCGCCCATCAGGCTAAGGCCAAGCCGGCCACCGAGACGGAGATACAACGGCAAGTCAGCCAGGCGGTCCGCTATCTGGAGCTGCAGTACACCCAAGTCGTCTCCATCGAGCAGCTCGCCCGCACACTGGGCTATCACCGAACCTACTTGTGCAAAATGTTCAAACAAGCTACGGGCCTCGCCCCCATGCAATACCTCTTCAAAATCCGCATGGAACGCGCCAAGCAGCTTTTGGAAACGTCCATGACCATCGACCAGGTGGCCTCGTCTGTGGGCTTTAACGATGCGCTTTATTTCTCCAAGCAGTTTCACAAGTGGAGCGGCAGTGCTCCTTCGGTGTACCGGAAGGAGCTGACGGGTAAGGGGGGTTAGGGGAGCGGCGCGGAGTGAGAACCAAGAGCAAGGACGACGGTGAGCGGCGCGGGCGCGCAGGGCGACAGCGGGAGCAGCGACGGCGAGAGCTGCGCGTAAGCGCAGGGGCGACAGGGCGGCGGGCGCGATCCGCAAGATGCGCGGGCGACGGCGGCTAGAGCGAGGTGGGAGATGCACAGACGGGAGCGACGGGAGCGAGTGGTGCGATAGCGGCGTAACTCTACCTCCTCTTTTCTGCGCGGAAGGGAACTACAGGACGCTATTTGACTGAAAATGCCGATATCGGCATACTTGCGGAACTACAGGGCCTTATTTGCCTCAAAAACCCTACATTTGGACTAAAATGAACAAAATAGCGGACCATAGTTCCCTCCGACCAGCCTATGCCCCTATAATTTCGAGAATAGAGGATCATAGTTCCCCTCGCTAGGCTCCATACACCAAAAAGGGCTATCCCCATGGTCATATCCTGACCTTTTGAGATAACCCTTATCGGTTTTAATTTTAGATGGAATTAATGCTGTTAATTCCCTACATTTCCTCGCTGTCAGGCTGCATAACAGGAATTTATGCCGTTAATTAGCCACTTCAAACACGATAGTAGGTATACCGTCTGTTTTAATGGTACTATTTCCAGTTAACAGACCAGCAAGCTGCCCCATTGCCCATCGAAGGACATCGCCCTCTTAGATCTCAATATCAACAATCAAACTATCCTCACGGCCAACCTCGCGAATGTATGCCGCAACCGCTTGGTGCTCCGGATTTGGACCATAGGCTTCAAGCGCAGCACGATCCTCGAAACGAACCGACAAAACCACTTGGTATCCTTTATTTTTCTCAGAGAAGTTAATGCCTGCTTGAATATCGACAATCCCCGTCAGATGAGAACGAAGCGCTTTGAAGCGGTCGACAACTTCTTGAAGCTGCTCCTGCGTAGTTGTTTCTCCGAATTTTACAAGTACAATATGATCGATCATGATACAAAACCTACTTTCTCCAAAACAATTTTGGCACGTTAATATGTAACGTCTTTCATCATATCAGGAAGGGATCGGCTCGTCGATATCCTCAGCGGAATCTCATTTCGGGTTTGAACATTGCCATGCACCGGCGCACAATCAGGATTCGCACACGTTAGGAAAACAGTCCTCTACCTGCCGGCCAACTCGGCGATTCGATCGGACAATACCACATGAGCGCCTGCCTCGCCTTTTTGGGCACAAGCTATTAACCCAGCAGCAATTTTACTCGCTTGAATAGGGCGATAAGTCCGAAGTCCGCCAATCATAAGCGGAGCAATCGCCCTTGAAACCAGGCTCCCCAACTGCTCACCCACTCGGACTTTATCCCGATCCCCTAGAATCAGAGAAGGACGAAGCATATACAGGGAGCGAAGATTCAACCCCCGCAGCCCTTGCTCAACATCACCTTTTACCCGATTATAAAAGATAGAAGAAGCACGGTTCGCTCCCATCGCAGTCACGATAGCAAAGACATCTGCCTTCCCTGCACCGGAAATTTCACCCAGTTTCATAGGGAATTCGAAATCTACTTTGCGAAATTGCTCTTGAGAGCCGGCTTTTTTAATGGTTGTCCCCAATGTACAAAATACATGAGCACCTGCCATAGCAGCCAGAACAGATGGCCCCAGATCCGCTTCTAATTGACTGTAATCTGTTTTCACTTGAACGAGCTTTTCACTTCCCTGAAGATGACGGACCTGGATGTCCCTGCGAACAAGCGCAATAATTTTATCGCACCTAGGGTCCTCCTGCAGCAGCCGAATCAATTCCCGTCCTACTAATCCTGTACCTCCCGCTACTATGGCCGTCACTCCCATACTGCTCCTCCTTCAACTTGTATCGTGACCAATCAACGATCCCCATTCATGCCTACTCCCAAGTTTAAATCCAACCTCATCTTAATACCTAACTTTCATACTCAAAGGTGGTTGGCGCTATAAGTCAATACTTCACGTTCACCCTCACACCCGCGCCCGTGCCCATGTCCATGCTACCTGTCTCAAACTTCCCAATCCTCACGCAGAGTCTCATACAGCTTAACCAAGAACGCAGACGCATCATCAGCAATCGCCGAATCCTGCTCTAATTTTTCCGCAAAATAGTGCGCAATAGGCGCAGCCAGCTCGGCTAACCTCGCGTCAGACATGGTAGGCACTCTTTCGATCCAAGCCTGCAACAGCTGCCAATCCTTGGCCGTAATCCCCTGCCTTGAAGCCTCCTCGATTTGCCCCATGGCAATCTCCGGATAGTTCTTGCGAGCGATCGCTTTTTCAAGTTGTTTTCGCCGTTTTATCCGTTCAAATCTCGCTTCAACCACAACAAGGGTGCCAGCAACCATATCACCGATCCGCTTATCCTTCGAGCTTAAAAAAATGCTAAGCATTCCTACAAAATAGAATAAAGGCATCACATCCAGCAAACGAAACAAGTTGCGAATGATAATGGATAAAAGCGTTGCCGATTGGCCGTTATTTTGGATGACACGTAAGCCTAACCAGCGTTTTCCTAACGTTTGACCACCCATAAAAGCTTCCAAACATACGAAATAACCCAGGTTTAATACAATCCATAAAACGATAGTAATTGCCAAAAGATAATCCGCAAGGTCAGGCAGCCAACTGCCCGAATATAACCTGCTCACCAAAATAACGAACACGAACAACAAGACATTTACAAATATTAAAATAAGGCTATCCAACAGATGCGCTGCCGCCCTGCTGCCAATTCCGGCAGTTTGAAATTGCAATTGCACCTGCTCAGGGGTGACGACCGTTACTTCTCTATCCAAAGGCTCTTCCATAACATCTCCTTAACGTTGTTGCATAATTATGGTAATTTATGACTTTCCTATGATAAAATGAACAGATTACAGCAAACCTCAGCCTACAACCCGGATAGGTTTCGCTAGAGCTAGTTGAACGCTTAGGAGGCTTTTATGGACATCTCGCGATTTATCCGAGAACACAAATCCCAATGGACGGAGCTAGAGCAATTGCTGCTTCATCTTGGTAAGAGAAAACGCAGCCTGCAGGCCAGTCAAGTGAACAGGTTTACGGAGCTTTACAAAACAGCTTCGGCGCATTTAGCCACACTCCAAACCCACTCGCCCGCAGATGAAACAACCGTTTATCTAAATCATCTTGTCTCACAAGCGCACAATACAATGTACAAAGACAGCCTTACAAGCAGCGCCCAAATGAAGGAGTTTTTCCTCCATTATTTCCCTTCGCTGATCCAAGTAAGAAGCCTGTTCGTCGGTTTTGCTTTCGTTCTGTTTCTGCTTGGAGGTTTGCTCGGCTTCCTCTCGGTTTGGCATGATCCGCTGAATCTAGCCTTCATTATGCCAGGTGGCATGGCCGATAACATCGATCCATCCAAAACAGCAGATCCCCGAGGGGACCTGCATTCGCCGCTAATCTCAACGGCAATCATGACAAACAATATCCGAGTCGCCGTCCTCGCCTTCATCAGCGGCATCACGCTTGGCATCGGAACTGTCTACCTGATGATTAGCAATGGCCTTCTCGTTGGCGCCTTAGCTGCCATTTACATGCAATCCGGAAAAAGTTATGTATTCTGGGCGTACATTTTGCCGCACGGTATTATTGAACTTACCGCTATTTTCATAGCGGGTGGTGCCGGTTTATATATGGGCTATCGCTTTTTCGTGCCGGGGCCTTATCCGCGCAAGCTGCGGTTTCTGGAGTCGGCCAAGGAATCCGCCCAGCTCCTGATCGGCACGATTCCGCTGTTCATTATCGCAGGGCTCATCGAAGGTTACATTACCCCTTCCACGCTGCCACTTGAAATAAAATACATCATCGCTGGCGTTACTTTGCTGCTCCTCGCATTGTATTTCGTTTATGGCATCCGCAAACGCACAAGCAGCAGGCAATTATTAACGCTATAAACGATCATTAGCTTTCAAATCCAAATAAGCATTAACGGCGCTAAGCGTCAGTTGGTCGGCGGGGACATCCATCACGGGAATGCCTCTGCCGGCCATTTCGTTTACATAGGCGT
The DNA here is from genome assembly GCF_045866505.1 of Paenibacillus sp. P36. Classification (NCBI taxonomy): domain Bacteria; kingdom Bacillati; phylum Bacillota; class Bacilli; order Caryophanales; family Paenibacillaceae; genus Paenibacillus; species Paenibacillus sp. P36. The sequence goes on along the minus strand of NZ_AP038372.1, from coordinate 905,586 downwards.
AGCGGTCCGTCGTAAACTTATGGGCCATACTCATCTTATAAGCTTGCCGGCTATCCTCAGCCCGAACACGCGCCCATTGATGAATCAGTGGATCCTGGAGCGATAAGAGCAGCGCCTGATGGCTTCTGCGGAGCCGCTGCACATACGGCAGCATTTCTTGATTATATAGATAGCTCTCCATATCGGAAAATAGGACGACAAGCGAGCGTTTTTTCAGAAAACGCAGGATGTGTGTGAAGGCGATCTGCGTGCTGGATTCCACAAAATCCGTGCTTAAATCATACACCGCCTTCGTTAAGGCTTGCAGATGAGGCAGTCCTTTTCCTGCCGGCACATATACTTTAACCTTGTTGGAGTAAGCGATTAACGCTACTTGATCTCCTTGCTTAAGCGCTACTGCAGCTAAAGTCAACGCAGCTTCCAAGGTCCGATCCAGTTTCACTTGCCCTTCCAGCTCAATCGCCATTTGCCTGCCGCAGTCCAGCACGATGGTGACAATCTTCCCTTTTTCCGGTTGAAAAAGGTTCGTCATGAGCTTCGTCGTACGCGCCGACGCTTTCCAATTGATAAGCCGGACGTCGTCCCCCTGCACATAATCCCGAATATAGTGGAATTCGGAGCCGCTGCGCTGCTTTTTGAAGACACGATGGCCCTCCAAAATTAAAACGTCCTGAACGGCGTTAAGCACACCCCGCACCTGTGACAAATCCGGGTAAATCTCGATGATGTTTTGGGAGCTCAGTAACACCTGCTTCTTCCAAAGCACCATGCCTCCGAAATAGCGCAGAACTACGTTTTCAAAAACATACCGGCCTCTTTCAGTGGCCATCACCGTATAACCAAAAGAAGCAGTTGATTTCCACGAAATGGAGCCGCTTAATTGGCTGCTTTCCAGTTGAAAGGTGTAGGGCATATGATCCATTAGCTCAACGTGCACGACAGAAGATTGCTCCAAACCCAAACTCTCTAGCTCTAGACTCACCTCAAAAGTGCTCCTCACATCCGCTTGTTCAGGGAGTGTTCGCCGTATTTTCCAACTGCTGCGTTTGGGAAGCAAAAGAAGGTCGATTGCACTTAGTACCAGTAATAGCGCATTGAAGCTCCAAAAAACAGGCAGAACCGCATCAAAAGGAGCTGCGATCAGCATCCCGGCTGCGCCAATAAGCACCAGAACAATGAGTCTTCGTGTGGGCAAAATGAAGTCGTGGAAGAAGGTTTTATCTAGGAACCGGAATAGAGCCGAGCGTTTCTTGAATGATTTGGTCACTCGTTCCGCCCTCCAGTTCCGCTTGCGGTGTCAGCAGCAGTCTGTGCCGCAGCGCAGGCCGCGCGACAAGCTTGATATCATCCGGCGTGACATAGGTCCGGCCATCCATAAGAGCCCAGGCTTTGCTCGCCATCAGCACAGCGATTCCCGCTCGGGGACTAGCGCCCAGTTGAATCTTCTTGGACTCGCGGGTTTTGCGAATAAGCGTTGTGATATAAGCGTATAAAGAGTCCTCCACCACGACATCGGTCAATTTCCGTTGCAGTTCAACGATCCGCTCTGGGGTCATTAACGCTTGAAGCGGCTCCTCTTGCTGCTGGTGAAAAGGCACATGTCCCCGAAGAATGGCAATCTCCGCTTCTTCACCCGGGTAATCAAGCACCAGCTTAAACATGAATCGGTCGAGCTGTGCTTCCGGCAGCGGGTATGTGCCTTCATATTCGACGGGATTTTGGGTCGCTACGACAAAAAAAGGATTAGGCAGCTTGTACGTATTACCTTGAATCGTGACCTGCCGCTCCTCCATGGCTTCGAGCAGCGCTGCCTGTGTTTTCGGCCCAGAACGGTTAATTTCATCAGCCAATAACACATTCGTGAAAATAGGACCTTGAATCGTTGTAAACGAATGGTCCTGCATTTGGTAGATCACACTGCCTGTAATATCTGCAGGCATCAAGTCCGGCGTAAATTGAATACGGCGGTATTCCCCGCCGGTTAATTCCGCGAGGGTGCGCGCCATCTTCGTTTTTCCGAGACCCGGCACGCCCTCCAGGAGGACATGCCCTCCTGCTAACAGGGCGGTTGCAAACAGTCTGGTGTTCAGCTTTTGACCGAACACGCGCTGCTCCAAAGCTTGTATCAGTTCATTCATTACGCTCACTCCTTCTCCAAGTAGGCGATCATTTCGCCCATCTCCCGCGTTCGCTGCACGAACGCTGTGGTGCTAACGCCGCCGCTCTCTGCCGGCGGCTCCGCCAGCAGGCGCACAAGCTGCGCCGCCTGCGCCTCAGGCATCCGGCCGCGCGCAGCTTCCGCGGCCTGCAAAGCGCTAGCGCTGGGGCTGAGCCCCCAGCGCTGATACAGCAGCTGCCGCAGGAACAGCTGCTGCTGCGCCAGCGCCTCGCGCCTGTAGCCGAGGCGCTCGTACCAAGCGGCGACGGCGTGCACGCCTTCGTCGCCGCGACGGACCGTCCACGCCCGAGGCGTGTGGACGGGGCCGAAGCGCTTGCCGCGCAGCCAGAGCCACAGCAGCAGCGCAAGACCAAGCTGCGCGCTTGCCAGCACGAGCCACGCGGGATACACGGCCAGCAGTCCGGGCTTCGTCCCGTAGCCGTGATGGGTCTCATCGACCCACACGGCGTCCCAGGACTTCGCGAACAGCGGCCAGATTAATTCGAAATGGGACGCTTCATCAATCGTCCCATTCTGCAACCACGTCGGGGTCAGCACCATCGTGATGCTGCCCGCCCCTTCCTGCACGCGACTGGCGAGCACGCCGCGCTCATCTTCAAACAGCGCCAGCCCGCTGCCCCCAGGCTGGAGCCGAAAAGAGGTTTCGACTTTGCCTGTCAGCGTCCCTTCCGCTGACATATAATCCGCCGAAACACGAATCGTTGAGGCATCCTTCACTTGTTTCGCTTGTTGCACTTGTTGCACTTGTTTCACTTGCTCCTCTTGCTCACCCAGCTTCCCCCGTGTCTCCTGCGCCCCACCGTCCACACGAACCGTCCCCCAAGACGCCCAGCCTTGAGGCTCGCGATCAAAAATAATCGCATCATTCCCCGCCTGCACCCACTTTAACAGATGCTCCCGATCCGATTTCGTCACGGCGGACGGCTGTATAACGACTAGGAGCATGGAGGTTCCCCCAGGCAAATGCTTCCAATCCAGCCTCCACTCCTTAACCGCAGATTGCTTACTGGTAAGCAGTTCTTTCCAAGCTTTGGTACCATCTACATCTGCAGAAAAGGATAGATAAGGAGGTAAATCCGGCAGCTTCGGCTTCGCGAGCCAGTACCCCAGTGCAAAAAACAGCAAGATGCTGACAGCTAGTCCCACATGGAGCTTATTCAGCCCTTTCGTCATCCACGGTTACCCCCTTCCGGGCGATAACCCTAGCTACCTGTTCATACAACCATGAGAACTGCTGCTCAGTTACGGCTTCTTTTCCGTACCAAACTCGTTCAAAAAGCAGCGAGCTCTCCTGGAACAAAGGAACCAACGATGAGGCTGTGCCTCTTAGCTCCTCCGCATATTCCCAGTTTGTTTTCCATTTTTCCACACGAATCAGACGCGCATCTTCCATATAAAACAGAAACGACAGAAAGACGGAGCGCACTCCCTCTCTCCAATCGCCTACTCCCTTAAGCTCCGATGCTTGCTGCCAGTAATAGCGGTACGACCGGCTTACTTCACCTTGCGGCAAAAACGTTTCCGAGCGAACCCGCTTTTGCCACATAATTTGTTTCAGGAACCAGTAAATCGCAAAAGCTGTAATCCCCAGCAACAGAATAGCTACTACTACAGTCAACCAGTCTGACACCGCTGCAGATACCTCAAAATGAGGCAGCCAGCTCCGTATTTTCTGAAGAACGGGTTCCAGCCATGTCAACAGCGAACCATTCTTTTTGGCTTCATAGGCTGTGTATTCATCCTGTTTCAGGATTTGCAGCAATTGTTCTTTGTCTTCCTGCAAAGAAATTACGAACCTATAACTCATTCTTTTTATCCAAATCAATAGGCAGATAATGGGTCGAAGCGCCTGAGATTGTACTATCGATCATAGACTCTAAGCCCAAACCCTCATTCCGTACCCGTTGGTCAAAGAAACTGACCACATACGGCAGGAACCACAGTGACATAACCAGAATGGAAATCAAACTTTGCAGCAGCTGCGCCCCTAGCCCCAACCCGAAAATAGCGGCAATAACGAGCTGAACAACGGCTAGAAACAAGTACAAAATAATACTGAGCACGATGTACATGCCAAATAAACGCCAAAAACTTTTACGTGATAAGCTCCAGCTTCGGCCAATGCCAATCGATTCTTCTCCCAAAGCTACATAAGGTAAGTAGTAACTCCAGCGAATCATAAAATAAGCAAACGTGAACAGCGCACCCAGCCCAAGAATAGCAAAAAACACAATGGTAAACGCTAGCGCACCGCCACCAAACCCGCCTACCGAGCTTGAGAAGCTGCCGCCAACGGCAAAAATGACAGCAAAAACAATCATAATAAGAGCTATTCCTAAATAAAAGCCAAACATAATGAGTCCAAATAAAAACGTACTGCCTGCCATCGGCCAAAAACGAGTGAATGATTTTTTTAATAATTGCCCTAACCGCGGCGTCTCTTCCCCATCGAAACTAGCCTTTACCAGATGAACAACCGATGCGATTGAAGCTGGCATAAGACCTAAAAACATAATCGGGACTAACACCAGCACGAATACGAGCATTTTCCACAGGTACCCCTCGTCACGTAAAGCAGGATCGTTTTGCAGCAACGCAGAGTTCGGTCCGAACATATCCTGCAGCGAACCGCCATTACGAATTTGTTCAATAAAGGACCCAGAAGTTGCCGCTGTTTCTTGAAAAGTCAGCAAGTGCTGAAGCAGATAAAAAGGGCCGTATAAAATTAGCATGATGAATGTTAATACAATGAAGTGTTTTCGATACAACTGGAAACTGCGATCTAACAATCTTCCAATTCCCATCGGTCGTGCGCTTGCATTTTGCATGGTTAACCATAACCCCCCAAATGTTGGTAATTCTTTAACTCCCTGACTATTATACACTAATCCTGCAAGTTTCTGACCACTAAATTGTATGAAAAAGCAGTTCGCCCAAGATTGCGCGGGGACCACGGACACAAAAGAATAAAGCACCGCTTTCCCCTGATCCTGTAGTTGCCATACTAGTTTCCGTTCGTTGGCGTTGCACGCAACTACTCGCATAATTACTTGGTCATATGTGCATCAATAGCGGGAAATAGCGGGAATTATCGGCGTTACTTACATGCGATCTCTCTTTTCAGTTCTCCGGCTAGTTCCTTAGAGACAAACCGCTTAGCGGCTTCATTTTAGAGAACTACAGGGGTCTTATTTCGACGAAATGCAGCCTTTTAAATAGCGAAGAGGATCTACAGGACCTTATTTCACCCGAATCCCCCTGATTTGCGGTCATAGTGACGAAATAGCGGACCACAGTTCCCTTCCTCAGCTAAATCGGTTGTTTCAGCCGCAATAGCGCCCTGTAGTTCCCCTATCCCTGGCCCCTCTCTGCCTAGCGCCACCTGTCTTTGCTTTTGCTCACTCCCCCCAAAACAAAAAAGCCAGATCCATGATTTCTCATCGATCTAGCTCCACGCGGTTTCGTCCCGCCGATTTTGCGCGATATAGCGCATGATCTGCCCTTGAGATCATATCTTCAAGCACCATCGTGCCAAACTCCAGTTTTGGTGAAAACTCGGCTACGCCAATACTCGCCGTTAACTGTACCGTCACCTGCTCATCGGAGTACGGCTTCGCTGCAATGCATTGCCGAATGCGCTCGGCTAATAGTTCACTGTCCTGTGCATTTTGGCGCAGGCACACTAGAATAAATTCCTCGCCGCCATAACGCGCTACGATGATTTGGCTGCTTGCCAGCTGTTTCAACAAAGAAGCTACCTGTTGAAGAACGCGGTCGCCTACCAAATGCCCGTAGGTATCGTTCACTTTTTTGAAATGGTCGATATCCATCATCATAACTGAGCACGTATATCCCGCTGCGATACATGCCTTTAATTCCTCATTCCCTTCCGACATGACATATCGGCGATTAGGAATATCGGTCAGTTGATCGACCAACGCGGATTTCTCAAGCAGCGAAATGGTCGTATTCAGCTTGTCCGACATCAGATTAAACGTGTTAACGAGCGTTTTGAGCTCAATTGGAGCGTTTCTGATTTCGTCTGCATCAATCTGATAATGGTAAGTTCCATTACGAATGTGTTGGGTGGCTCGGAGCAAATAGCGAATAGGTCGCTCGATGCGGGACGCTATCGTGAGCGCTGCAAGGACACTAAGGATTAAAGCAATGAGGGAAATGATAATAATCGTCAAACTAAGCTGATTTAATTTCTGAAAAACCTCTTTTTGCGTGATTTCACCGACGACAATCCAATTTTTCCCCGTCGACCACTGGTATTGACCGAAGACCTTTTCGCCATGAAAGCCGGTATAGACCTTGCTTGATGTAGTGCCGCTCTTCGCTCTTTGAATGATTTCGGAGGACATGAAGACATTGTTGTCGGCCTCACTCATGCTTGAATGACCTGACGCCGTCACAACTTGGCCTTTGTTATCTAAAACATAGACCTCTCCTGTTTCGCCAAAACGCAGCTGCTTCATTAGCTTATTCAGCATGTCCAGGGTCACAACCCCCATCACAACGCCTTTAAATTCATTCAGATCACCAAGCACCGGGGCTGAAAAGGTAATCATCGGTTTACCGGTCTCTCGCGAGATGTCGACCCCCGATATAAAGCTCCTATTCTCAAGCGCATTTTTAAAAAACGGCCTGTCCCCTACATAAATAGCTGTGTCGCTGCTCGTGTAGATAATCCCGTTCGGCTCTACGAAATTCAGAGTATCAAATTCCGAATTAAGGCGTGTATAGTTATGAAATTCCCGTTTTAATGGTTCCAACTGATGAAATTTGGCGTAATCCGAAAGGGCAAACCGCTGGACGGCATCCAGTTTCTCCTGATTCCATTTTTCAATATATAAGCTTTGCAGCGTAATCATCTGTTTGAGCTGATTTTCCGCTTCGCCGATCCGGTTCTTCTTTTCTATCCAATAAAATGGCACAATAATGGAAAAAGCTAAAGCCAGAATAGCGACGCCAATCCACATTTGAAACCTCATTTTCAAGGATTGACTGGAGAAATAAGCAAATTTGCGTCCCATTCTGGTCTCAGCCCCTTTCGTTCAATAAGTCTATTATACCTTGAAATCAAGACAAAAACAGGCAGAATATATGATAATTCGACATTTTTCACCAGGGGCTTTTCTCCATATCCGTTCATGTTTGAAAAGAAAACTTCAATCGCTTATGCTAATTTGTAATACGAAATGAGGTTATTATTCTATGAAAATTCTTGTGCTCACCGAAAAACCGAGCGTCGCCAAAGAAATTGCCCGCGTTCTCGGCTGCAATCAGAAGCAAAAACATCATTATGAAGGCCCCAAATACGTTGTCACCTGGGCCTTAGGCCACCTGGTAACCCTTGCTGAGCCTGACGATTACGATCCCAAGTACAAAACCTGGAACCTGGAAGATCTGCCTATCCTCCCCGAGCGCATGAAGCTTAAGGTCATGAAAGAAACGTCGCACCAGTTTCGTGGCATCGAGCAGTTAAGCCGACGCGGCGATCTCGCCGAGCTGGTGATCGCAACCGACGCCGGGCGCGAAGGGGAACTCGTCGCCCGTTGGATTATGGAACTGATCCGCTGGAAGAAGCCGTTCAAACGGCTTTGGATCTCGTCGCAGACGGATCAGGCGATTCGCGAAGGCTTCGCGCAGCTGAAGCCTGGCACGGACTACAACCGGCTGTATCAAGCAGCCGTCTGCCGTTCCGAGGCCGATTGGCTGATCGGCCTGAATGTGACGCGCGCGCTGACCAGCAAGTTCGGCGCGTCCTTGTCCGCCGGGCGTGTGCAGACGCCCACGCTCGCCATGATGATCAACCGCGAGACGGAAATCCGGGATTTCCGGTCTGTCGACTATTGGTTGATCGAAGCCGATATGGGCTCTTTCCGCGCGGCGTGGCGAGACCCCAAAACAGGCGACTCGCGCATCTTCGATAAAGAGCGCGCGGACGCTTTGAAGGCGAAGCTGCAAGGCCAAAATGGCCGCATCGTGCAGATTCAACAAACCGAAAAGCAAATTCCTCATCCGCTTGCTTACGATTTGACGGAGCTTCAGCGAGATGCCAACCGCAAATTCGGCTTTTCGGCGAAACAGACGTCCAACGTGCTGCAACGTTTGTATGAACAATACAAAATTGTGACCTATCCGCGGACAGATTCACGATATCTGACTTCCGATATGGCTCCGACGTTAGCAGGCAGACTCAAAGGCGCAGCGATTGGTCCCTATGCACCGCTTGCCGCTCCATTACTGCGCAAGCCGCTAGCCATCACAAAGCGCATCATTGACGACAGCAAGGTATCCGATCACCATGCGATCATACCGACAGGCGAAGCCATCTCACTCGCAACGCTAAGCGCAGATGAGCGCCGACTCTATGATCTGATCGTACGCAGATTCATAGCCTTGTTCTATGGCCCTTGCCGCTATGATGAAACGAAACTGACCGTCGAAATTGCCGGCGAGAAGCTGTATGCCTCGGGGAAAGTCGTCAAACAAGCCGGTTGGAAAGAAGTTTACGGCGCAAACGATTTCACCGATCCTGAACGGGAAGAGTCCGACACGGATGACGATGCGTCTCAGCTGCTGCCGCAAGCCAAAGAGAAAGACGCCGTGACGGTTAAACAGGCTCATCAGCTGAACCGCCACACCAAACCGCCTGGCCGATATAATGAAGCTTCTTTGCTGTCGCAGATGGAAAAATGGGGTCTCGGCACGCCGGCAACCCGCGCGGATATTATCGAGAAGCTCGTGTCGTCCGATACCATCGAGCGCCAAGGCTCCCAGCTCATTCCGACGGGCAAGGGCAAACAGCTCATTGAGCTCGCTTCGGAAGAGCTGCGTTCTCCTGAGCTGACAGCACGCTGGGAGCTTGAGCTCGAGCGTATTGCCAAGGGCAAAGGAAGCATGGAGCAATTTCTAAGCGGCATTCGGATCAAAGCTGTGGAATTAGTTAATGAGGTTAAGAAAAGCGACGCAGCGTATAAACCGCATAATTTAACAGGCAGCAAATGTCCGGACTGCGGAGAATTCCTTCAGGAAGTTAAGGGGAAACGCGGGCGTTATCTCGTTTGCTCCAGCCGGGAATGCTCTTACAAGCGGGAAGCGGACGGCCAGCTGACGAACCACCGTTGTCCGCAGTGCCATAAAAAAATGGAGATCCACACAGGGAAATCCGGCAAGTATTTCCAATGCCGTCCCTGCAACGTGGTCGAGAAGATTGATAACGAAGCTTCCGGCGGCGGCCGTCGTGCCTCAGCCAAAGCCAATCGTCAGCTTATCGAGAAATATTCCGATCAAACGAGCGTCGGGAACTCGCTCGCTGACAAGCTGCTTGCGGCACTTCAGCAGAATAAGGAAGAATAGCCTAGACAAGCATGAAAAAACCAAGCAGAGACTTTCGTCCTTGCTTGGTTTTTTTGCTGCTGGCTGTTTTTTTCTGAAGACTAACTCAATATTTTTCCTTTTACCGCCAACTGCAGTTCCTCTAAGCTCGTAATGCCTAGACTAATCAGTGCCTCTCCTGCTTCCATGTGTACATTCGCCAATATATGCATACTTGTATTAGGGACAAGTGATTTGCGGAATTCATGAAATAAAACAGCATTATATGTTTTGAGCACTGTCATAAATTCAACTGTCGGAGGAATAAAGCCGCGCATTTCGGAAGATTTCCAGAAGAAATCCCGCACATGTATAATGTCAGCGCCCGTTTTGTTCAATTTACGGATCATCACAAAAAAATCATCGATCAAAGCTTGTCTCTCCAGACTCATACGACCATCTCCCAGTCTAACATCAATCCACACTGTCGTAGAATAGGATACCACAAATAGTTCTTTTGATCTATATATTATAGTATATTAGACCTAACTTATGACGCAGTTTTTTCTTTGCGGAAACCTTTTCGCCGGAGTGAGAAAAACATATCCAACGCAAAACATACGACGCCCAAATTAATGGCTAAGTCCGCCACATTCATGATACCGTTCCCCGAACGGAAGACGATGAAATCCGTCACTTTTCCGAACAGCAAACGTTCAATCGCATTGCCTATCGCTCCGCCTGCAAACAACGCTGCTCCGCATTGCAGCAGAACGCCTTGAAGACGTCCTTTCTTCCTGTAGTAGAAGATCGCTATGACAATAATGACAGCAAAAATACCAAGATAACGCGCCCAACCCTGCAGCGAACTGCCTGCCGCTCCCGTATTTTGATAATGCGTAAATGAAATAATGTCCTTATAGAATGGCATGGATTCTCCCACTTTCAGCATCGTACGAATCCAAACCTTTGAAATCTGATCAATAGCCGTTACGACAAAAAAGACGATATAAAATAGCATAACACTCCCCCTATTTTGAAAATACAACCTCCTCACCATTTTACATGATGAATGGCCTCTACTGCGAATCTTACGACCCCAGTCTCCCTTCTGTCCCATGGTCTTCCATTAGCAACGCAAATAGCCGCCTCAGTCACGCTTAGGCAGCTACACACGGAGCATTCTACATGTAATCTTCATGCTCTCCATCATGCTAATGTCAAAAGTGTTCTCAACAGTTCCCCGGGGGTGTTTACCAAATAATCCGGTTGGCCTCGAAGCAGCAGTCGCGGGGCGTCATACCCCCATGTAACGGCGACGATCGGCACACCCAACTTTTTACAAGCCTCGATATCCCTTAATTCGTCTCCAACATAAATCATTCGCCCAGGCGTTGTGCCCCACTGCTTCATGACTTTGCGTATGGCATGGTGCTTGCCAAAAAGAAGTTTAGCCGAAATCACTTCCTTAAAGGAGCCTTCCATCTTGTTATTTTTCAGAAACGTACGAATGTTTGCCTCCGAATTGGAGGAGAGAATGGAGCTTTTCAGCCCATGAGAGGATAACCTCGCTATAATCTCCTTCATGCCCGGCACCACGTGAAGCGTGCGAATGTTCTCTTGATACATCTGTCTTCCGGCGACGATAAGCTTAGGTATCTGCAGGGCCGGCACGCCCAACCGATCAACCCGCTCCGCAATCGAAAGTGTCCGGAGAAGCGCAAGATCCTGTTCGCGAATCTTGCGAAACTGATGCTGTCCCGCTATTTCATTGTACAACTTAACAAGCAAAGCCCTGGAATCGACAAGTGTCCCATCAAAATCAAATAGGATATGTTTTACCATTCGGTTGTATATAGAAACAGGGCCGGCCCCTCAGTCGGCACTTCTTTGATTTGATTATTCGCGAACTCTTCAAGCGGATCTTTTGCGATATGCGGATTGCTGACGATGCGAAGATCTTCCCACACACAGGATACCCCACGCCCATAGTCGTCTGCATTTCCAGCAAACATTTTACATCCCTGACAGAAGTGTTTCTGTTGATTGGCATCTAGCTTAACAATTTTATTCCTTAGACAGCAGTAAATTTCATCATCTGCATTACATACATTAACGTGAGTGATTAGAGCCATATGCATGTCAACTCCTTGCGGCGCATTTTGTGTGTAATAGTAAGTTTATAGCACTACTATTAAGTGTATGACAGTTTTTTGTAAACGGAATAAGATTTCTCATGACAAGCTGCCTAAATTTGCTACAATGAGGAAATGTTACAAAATCGATTGGAGGAACACCCATGCAAGATTGGATGCACTACGCCATCCCTGCTGTTTTGATCTGTTTTTTCATTTATCGCCGAACCAAACGCACCATTGGTTTTCAAAAGCTTGCCAAGGGCCGGCTCAAATTTCGTCTCACGCTGTTCAGCATCCTCGGAATCGCCATTTTCCTGCTGGGCTTCGTTCATCCGATCCATTTCATCGGCTATTTGATCGGACTTGCTGCCGGCGTGGGATTAGGGCTTACCGCCATTCGCCACACCCGCTTCGAGCACCGGGCCGACGGCTGGTATTACCGCACTCATCTATGGATTGAGATTGCTGTTCTGGTGCTATTTCTTGGCCGGATTATTTATCGCGTGGCTTTCATCGCGCTTTCTCCGAACCCATCCAGCCTGAATCCCGCTGATCCGACACAATTTACAAAAGATCCCGTCACAGCCGGCGTATTCTTCATTATTGTCTCCTACTACATTCTGTTTTTCGGCTATCTGCTGCGGGAAGAGACCAAATTGGATCCAGACGCAACGCTTTCCAATACTTCTAACAGTGAAAGCTCCGCCCATACTGTCAAATAAGAAGACATAACAACCCTCAAGGTCTGAAATTACTCAGATTTCCTGAGGGTTTTCTTATTTTTAATGCCGCTAAACATCTATACCGATGAATTTTGTGGTATCCTTCATAGATATACTGCTTCTTATTGGTTGAGTCATTTCGAGTTACTTTTTTATAAAGCGCTTACATATAAAGGGTCGGATTTCCGGCGTTCTAGGGGGAAACTATGAAACGTACTATCTTTATACGTCTTTTGCTGCATTTAACCATTGCCGTCGTGTTGATTACGCTCTTGGTCGGTACGCTCGTATACCGATATACAGATTCGATGCTGAGAGAAGAAGTGCTCCTCCATAATCAGGAATTGCTCGGGCAATCGAAGAAAATGGTCGAGCAGGCACTTGGAGAAGTAAAGCAATCAGCGGCTTCGCTTGCCTTGCACTCCGATCTGCAGAAAACAGTATGGCTTTCATGGGATTTGGAGGAGGAGTACCGATTTCTGAAAAACACCGAAGATCTCCTCACCGAACGGATTAATTCCTCCACGTACCTGGACTCCATCTATTTGTACAGCGCCCAAAATCAAAAGTTGATCTCCTCCTCCGGCATCACCGACTTGCAGCAGTTTTCATACAAGCAAGGGGTGCAGCAATTTATGGAAAGCAAACATATTTACGATTGGCAAGCTGTACATCTGGAGGAAGGCGATCATTCCGTGAACGTCATGACGTTCCTTTTCTCCGTCCCCATCTGGGGCATCCAGAAGAAAGGCGCGATCCTTATGAATTTGAAAGAGGATGTGCTGTACAGCGCCGTCGTTAATTCGAATAACCGCAAGCTCGGGAATGTAGCCATTTTGAACCAGGAGGGTGAAGTGCTCTCGTATAAGGATAAAAGCATGCTGCTTAGCCGGTTTAATCAAGCGGACATCCAGCGGATTCAGCGCGAGAAAGAAGGGTCGTTCACGGAGAAGATCAATGGGCAGGATACCCTTGTTTCCTTTCTGACCTCGGATGCCAACGGCTGGATTTATTTGACTCTGAATCCGTCAGCCGAAGTATTTAAGAGATCCCACGAAGTCATCCGCGTGACACTCCTGATTTCCTATATCGCTTTCTCGCTGGGGATGCTGATGATGATTATCGTATCCATCCGATATTACAAGCCTGTAAGAAGAACGGTTCACATGATTTCAACGCTGCTGGACAAGCCCTTCTCCAAAATGCACGACCGAGATGAGTTCAGCTATATCGGCGATTCAGTCAACCGGCTTTATGTCGAAAAAGAAGCATTTAAAGAAAAATTTCGCGGTCAAGAACTCGTCATTCGGGATCACGTTGTACTCAGCCTGCTGTCGGGCAAGACGAATGACGACGAGTTGATGCGCCAAATGCAGTACTATGAGCTCGATTTAGATCACACTCATTTCATTGTGCTTGTGCTTCGCATCCATGTGGATGCCGATATTCCGGCAGGGCCTGAGGAGCAGGCGCTAAATTTACTGCATTTTCAGGTGCGCGCCATCAGTGAAGAGCTCATCGCAGCTTGTGGGAAAGGGTTGTACGTCAGCCAGTTCCACAGCCGTGATGTGCTGATTATGAACGCCGGTCATTGGGGAGGCCCTCAATCCGCCTACCATCATGCCAAGGAGCTGGCGATTCGGTTGCGGAACCGAGTGGCTGACGAGCTGCATGGAACGGCAGTTACCGTAGGCATCGGCGGGAAGTATGAAAAGTTAAGCGAGATCTCCCTATCGTATAACGAGGCTTTGGATGCTTTGCTGTACGAGCGGATTGCCGGCAAAGGCAGCATTCTTAGCATTTCAGACTATCAGACCAACCATGTGGACCGCAGTCGCTTCACCGCCTGCAGGCAGCTCGTGGACAAGCTGATTCATGAGCTCAAAACGTGGAACACGGATAAGGCGCTGCAGCTCAAGGACGAGCTGATCGAGCGGCTTGCGAGCGATGAGCTCGTGGGCTTCCCCTACAAGGACATTATGTTGACGCAGCTTCTTCATGCGCTCATGACTGTTCGTATCGAGCTTTGTGGAGATGAAGAAGACGGCAGTCCGGACTTGATTTTGGCATTTAGCAAAAAGAACAGCTTGGAGCAAGTTCGCGTCGACCTTGATCTCGTGATACGCGATATCGCTGGAAGGTTGGAAGGAAAACGCGAAGTCAAGCATCAAGACGTCGTCGAGAAGCTGGTCGAGTATACCAAGCACAATTACCGGGAGCCGATCAGCTTGCAGACGCTCGCGGATATGGCGTTGATGAACAGCCAGTACGTGTCCAAATTGTTCAAAGAAGTGACCGGGAAAAATTTCCTCGATTACTTGACCGAAACGCGTTACAACGAAGCTTGCCGTTTGCTTGAACAAACGTATTTAACAATAAACGAAATTGCAGAAGCAACCGGATTCGGGCAGAAGCAAAATTTGATTCGTACCTTTAAAAAATACTGCGGTTTAACGCCATCCGAATATCGGAATCAGCGATCCGTGCAGCGGATTAAGGGGTAAAATGAGATAAAAGGCAACAATTGATACTAAAATGAAAATCTGATACTTCATCAAAAACGAAAATTGAATCCATTCAACGGTATTGATTCTTGCCCGACCTCCCCCTCCTTTTTATGATGAAAGTGCAGACACAAATGCATGAGAAGAGAGGGGGAAGAAAGCTATGTCAGTGCCAATAACGACAATTGCACGCAAACGGCAGCTTCGTAAACCGACTTTTTGGAAACGTTTTCTAGCCAACCGTTATTTGTATGCCATGTTGGTACCTGCGCTTATCTATTATACGGTGTTTCATTACGTACCGATGTACGGAGCGCTTATTGCTTTCAAGCAGTTCAGCATCACCAAAGGCATTATGGGCAGCCCATGGGTCGGATTCCAGCACTTCACGTATTTATTCGAGTTGGAAAAGTTTTGGCAAGTCTTCTGGAATACGATTGTAATTAGCTTGTACAGACTTGTCTTTGGGTTTCCGCTGCCGCTTATCGTCGCTATTCTATTAAATGAAGCCCGTAAAATCATGTTCAAGCGGACGATTCAAACCATCATCTATTTGCCTCACTTCATTTCTTGGGTCATTATGGGCGGACTCTTGATCAGCTTACTTTCTACAGATCAGGGCGCCGTTAACAATGCCGTCCGATCGTTATCCGGGGAACCGATCGGATTCTTAACCGATGAGAATATTTTTCGCAGTACATTGGTAGGTTCGATGATTTGGAAGGAGTTCGGCTGGAATACGATCATTTACATGGCTGCCTTGGCGGGTCTAAATCCGCAGCTGTATGAAGCCGCCGTGATGGACGGAGCGAATCGGTGGCGGCGAATCTGGCACATTACGCTGCCGGGCATCCGCAGTACGATTATCATCTTGTTCATCCTGCGGATCGGCAGCTTAATGGAGGCAGGATTTGAGCAAATATTCGTTTTGTATCATCCTGGCGTCTATCGCGTAGCCGATATCATCGACACTTACGTTTACCGAATCGGGCTCACCGAAGGGCGCTACAGCCTGGCTGCCGCAGTCGGCCTGTTCAAATCCGCTATCAACTTCACGCTGCTTATCGTCGCCAACTGGTTGTCCAGAGCGCTCGGCGAGCAGGGTGTGTATTAGGAGGGACAGCTATGCCTAACAGCAGCTTAGGAAGCAAAATCTTCGACTCGCTCAATTACGCGCTCCTTGCTCTATTGGCGTTACTGACGGTATATCCGTTCTGGGATTCGCTGATTGTCTCGATTACACCGATGCAAGAGAGCCTGACTTCAAGTTTGCATCTAATTCCAAAGAGCGTGACATTCGAGGCTTATCAATACATGCTCAGTCTGGAGCAACTATGGACTTCTTACGGGATTAGCATTTTCATAACCGTCCTGGGTACAGTCATCAGCATGATCGCAACGACAATGGCCGCCTATGCCCTCTCCAAAAAACAGCTTCCCGGCGGCAGAACGGTCATGTTCCTGATCATTTTTACGATGATGTTCAGCGGTGGTATTATTCCGACTTACTTGGTCATTAAACAGCTTGGCATGATGAACACCGTATGGGCCATGATGGTTCCGACAGCCATTACAACCTATAACCTGATCATTATGCGCAGCTTTTTCAGCTCCATACCGGAGAGCTTGGAAGAGTCCGCCAAGTTGGACGGATGTAATGATTTCGGCATTTTGCTAAGGGTGGTCGTCCCCCTTTCCATGCCGGCGCTGGCAACGATCGCCCTCTTCTATTCAGTATCCAGATGGAACGAATTTTTCACGGCAGTCATGTACATTACGGATAAAAAGATATGGCCTCTACAGCTCTTCCTGCGCTCCATGCTGATTGATAACGAGGCCGCTTTCCAATCGGGAGGGGACAGCCCTTTCCTGCTCGGTCCATCCGTCAAAATGGCGACGATTATGATATCCGTCATTCCTGTTATTCTTATCTACCCCTTCTTTCAACGTTATTTCGTGCAAGGGGTTACGCTTGGAGCCGTTAAGGAGTAGCAAGAATCGTAATTTAAAGTATAGGAAAAAGAGGAGGAACGAACATGAGAATGCGATTCCAGACAAAATGGGTCAGTTTTGCATTAGCTTCAATACTTGCATTAACAACGGCAGGTTGTTCCAATAAAACGGACAATGCGAACCTGACCGAGGGCAGCGCAAAAAACGGGCAGCCCACGAAGCTGGTGTTTCTGACATCGGGCGATGCGGCCGCTAAGTCGATTCAACCCGGAGACCGGATTATTGCTGAAATTAATAAGCGACTAGGCATTGATCTTGAGGTCAGAACCGTTCCAGAGGGCGGATATGAGAAAATCAGCGTAGCCATGGCTTCGGGCGATATGCCGGATGTCGTAACGATTAACTATCCTTCGGCTTCCGTGAGCCAATGGATTAGTGAGGGGTTGCTAATCCCGCTTAACGACTATTTCCCCGTTATGCCGACTGCGAAAGCGAAAATTGAAGCCAATTTCAAGGGAACGGCTGATGACGGAAAGTATTACGGTTATCCATTTGTCGAACTCGATCGCTCCAATCAAGCGCTTGCCTACCGAGCCGACTGGCTGGAAACGCTTGGGCTGAAACCGCCTGAGACGCTGGATGACTTTTATCAAACCATGAAAGCCATTGCTACGCAAGATCCGGACAAAAACGGCAAAGCGGACACCTATGGCCTAACGGGAGTTAAAAGTACCGGGTTTAACAGTTCCTTCAACTTCGTGTTTTATGCCTATGGTTTGCCTTACTCCGACTGGGCGCTAGATAACGGCGGGAAAGTCATTCCCATTTTTGAGCATCCCGCATTTAAGCAAGGCGTTCAATATATTCACAAATTGTGGAGCGAGAAGCTGATCGATCCCGAATTTTTGCTCAACGACACGCAGCAGCGCGAACAGAAGTTTTATCAAAGCAAAGTCGGATTCATGGCCCCTGCTCTTTACCGGCATGTGAGTCGACTGGAAACAAGTTTGCAAAAAGTGAATCCTAACGGCAAGCTTGGGTTCATGGCTCCGCCTGCTGGTCCGGATGGGAAACGGGGTTTGGCGCAGGCTCCGAAGAGCGGCTTATTCACGGCGATTACGAAAAGTGCGAAAAATCCAGAAAAAGCGGCTAAATTCATTGAGTTCATGCTTTCCAAAGAAGGCCGTGATTTACTGGAGCTAGGGATCGAAGGCGTCCATTATTCCAAACAAGGCGATAAAATTACTTACAATGAAGAAGAGCGTGCAAAAGATAACTTCGCGTCGAATGGATGGTCTCATCCGCTTGCTTGGGGTAGTGTTGTTTGGCCGCTGACGGAAACCTACTTGCCGCAAAACGAACCTCAAGCGGACAGGGCTAAACAATCCGTAGAGATTGCCTCCAAATATATGGTTCCGAATTTGGTCAGCACGACAACGCCGGAAGAAATTGAACGAGGCAGTGTCATTAATGAACTGGCCAATCAATATTATTTGGATATGATTACGGGCAAGAAGGATATTGACAGCGGGCTGGCCGAACTGTCCAAGAAGTGGCGGGAACAAGGCGGCGACAAAGTGCTGGAAGCTGTCAATAAAGCTTATTTGGCACAAAAAAAATAAGTGATGGAGGCGAATGAACGACGATGAGTACCGATCAAAAGCAGGAATTGATGCATGCAAACCGAAATGAGCAGCCTAACATTATAGTCATCTTATCGGACGATCACGGGGCGTGGGCTATGGGATGTGCAGGCAATCACGAGATTCGCACACCTAATTTGGATCGCCTTGCAGACCAAGGGATGAGGTTCTCCAGCTTTTTCTGCACCTCACCAGTCTGCTCGCCGGCACGTGCTTCGCTGATGACTGGGCGCATTCCGTCCCAGCACGGTGTACACGATTGGATCCGGGATGGCAATGTAGGTAACTCCGCTATTCAATATTTGCAGGGGCAGATGGCGTACACGGATGTGTTGGCCGGTGCCGGTTACGTTTGCGGACTAAGCGGCAAATGGCATTTGGGAGACAGCATCACACCTCAAAAAGGCTTCACGCACTGGTATGCGCACCAAAGCGGCGGCAGCAATTATTACGATGCCCCGATGATTCGCGACGGCGAGCTGGTGAATGAGCCTGGCTATCTGACCGACGTCATCACGGACGATGCGCTCTCCTTCTTGGATCGGCAGGACGGCAGCAAGCCGTTTTACTTAAGCGTCCACTACACGGCGCCTCACAGTCCATGGATCGATAATCATCCTCAGGACATTGTTGATTCTTACGATAACTGCAAATTCGAAACTTGTCCGCAGGAGCCCAAGCATCCATGGTCGATCAAAACAGCACCATGGTCGGACGACCAACGGGAGAATTTAAAAGGTTACTTTGCTGCTGTAACCGCGATGGATACGAATATTGGCCGGATCGTAGATAAGCTGGACAGCATGGACATTCGCAAAGATACCCTGATTATTTATATGGGCGACAACGGCTTCAACTGCGGCCATCACGGCATATGGGGAAAAGGAAACGGGACGTTCCCGCAGAACATGTTCGATACTTCTGTCAAAGTACCGGCCATTTTTAGCCAGCCAGGCCTTATTCCCCAAGGGCAAGTTTGCGATAATCTCGTAAGCGGATACGATTTCATGCCTACGCTGCTTGCTTATGTGGGCTGTGAGCAACCGAACACCATCAAACTTCCTGGATCAAGCTTCCACTCCCTCCTCGTGGGCGAATCGGCTCCTATGCGTGAGCAGGTTGTCATTTATGACGAGTACGGTCCTGTGCGCATGATTCGGACGACCGA
This sequence comes from Paenibacillus sp. P36, assembly GCF_045866505.1. NCBI lineage: Bacteria > Bacillati > Bacillota > Bacilli > Caryophanales > Paenibacillaceae > Paenibacillus > Paenibacillus sp. P36. The sequence continues at coordinate 885,953 of NZ_AP038372.1, read as the reverse complement.
CTGGAAATATGTGCACCGCTACCCTTATGGTCCGCATGAGCTGTACCATTTGGCCGAGGATCCCGATGAAAGACATAATCTGATCGACCTGCCGGAGACGCAAGAGCAGAGCGTCGCGATGAGAGGCGAATTGGAAGCCTGGTTTGCCCGCTACGTCGATCCCATGATTGACGGCGCCCGTGAAGGTGTAACCGGATTCGGGCAAATTGGGTTGGCCGGCGTTCATGGTAAAGGGAAAAAAGCCTATTTTGAGTAAGGAACAGGGCAAATGAGGGCAATTGAGCCTTGTCGTTAAAATAAGCTAGAATACGACACCGACATTCGAGCGACATTTTATCCAAAGTACGTTAACCTATGAAAAATGATTCATAGGAGGACAACCATGATGAGAGATTTGGAATTCATTATAATGGGTGTGTTCGTTGTAGGTATCATGTTCTGCATGTTTGTAGATGTGCTCATAAAGGACAAAGCGATGAGGTTCTCCTATCAGAGTCAACTTGAAAATGAAAGCAGTGAAAAGTCCTCGAAAGTCATTGAGGTATTTGAAGGGCTTGCAGATTTCGGAGCCTATGAGGAGACATTGCCACTGTCTTTATCTTCCGTCCAAAAAAGAGAAGTTGTTTACCCGATGTATATAGATTGCAGCCGGAACACTCTTCAAGCGCAGCCACCTGCGTGCTGAAAACATGCCGAGGACGCGTGGAGCGCAGCATCTTATCGCCTAAAAAGGGAATGGATACAGGGAATCCTCTGTGTCCGTTCCCTTTTGTTCGGTCTCTTCGAGTCTGGCAAATGCCCAAGGCCCTCGATCAGTTTCTAGTAGATGAAAATATTTCCATCTATATTGAATGTGTTACATAACAAATGATATAATTACTAGAACAATAGGTACTTCAGAAGCAGAAGTATATTTCCTACCATTCTAGCATATAATAGTCCTAAATTTCTTTTAGGAGGTTTTGGCTATGAGTGAAGGTAGCGGCAAGGAGGGTAAGGACATGCCATTTACTGAAGCTGCTCATAAAGAGGCAAAGCCAATTCCAAAAACTAACCTGGGTCTAACAACAAGACAAAAGGATATTATGAAGCAATTTATCGGCAAAGCTCCCACAACCCCCGTAAACTTGAATCAAGTGAGGGATTGGGAAAAGTATGGTGATCGTTGATTTTAATAATCCACATGAATTTCAAGGGTTCGATCAAGGGGAAGATATTTTAGTTGATACAGGGATTCTGTTGGCTCTAGCCTCAAGCCATGACCCATGGCATGAGACGGTCAAAGAACTGTTCGACAATTATATTTTCCCTGAGGGCGAACTCATTTTATTATATACGAATCCGCTTGTTGTAAATGAAGTGTTGCATTTATCCACCAGATCGCTTAAGAATTTCACTGAACGCTTCGGCATTATGTTTTCTGATGCTGATCGCCATGACCTAGAGGCGTTTATTGAAAATATGCTAACTATTTTTATCGAAGAGGGCATATTGAAAGTACTCGAAGGTGATAAAGATTCCGTTTTACACCAAATAAAACTCAAGAAGCATCTGGGTTCAGCGGATGCCGCCAACGTTAGCCTTGCAAATCTTTATGGGACTAATTTCCTTACTCTAGATAACATTCTAAAAAATAATATGGTAAAAGCAGAAAATTTTCTTCCAAATATAAAAAAAATTTATTACACAACTCCATTACATATGAGCTATAGATAAGTAAAAAAACGTAGACCAAACAATAAAGTTTGGTCTATTTTTTCTTCAAACAACTCCCACCTACCTCCTCATCGATTCCGATTCCGATACAGCAGAAAAATAAAAAACGGAGCGCCAATAGCTGCGGTAAACACGCCGGCTGGAATATCCAGCGGAGGAAACGCCGTTCGTGCCACGGTATCGGAGATCAAGACCATCAGGCTTCCAATCAGCGCTGACACGGGAATTAATCCCCCATATGAGGGAGCGACCAGCTTTTTCGCTATATGCGGCGCAATTAATCCTACAAAGCCAATCGCGCCGGCAACCGCCACGGCCGAACCCGCCAGCGCCACGCTGATAAACAACAAGAAGAAGCGATGCAGCTGAACGGTGGCTCCCAGCCCTGCAGCCAGGTCGTCTCCCATCTCCTGCAAGTTAATATGCCTGGCAAAATAGAGCGCCAATGGAATGAACACAATGACCCAAGGCAGCAAGGTATACACGTTGTCCCAAGATGTGCCGTAGACGCTCCCAGTCAGCCATGTATACGCTTTGCTCGCTGAATTCATCGGGCTGAGCACGATCATTAACATCGTTAAGGAACTAGTCGCCGCCGAAATTCCGATCCCGATCAGGACCAGCCTCGTGGGTGTAATCCCTTTATGCCACGCCAATAAATAAATGATCAGGGACACGAAGCCAGCCCCCACAAAAGCAGCTACAGGCAGCCAATGAATGCTGACAGTGCCTGCAAAATAAGTAATGAACGTAACTGCCGCTAGCGTGCCCCCGCCGGTTACGCCAATAATATCAGGCGAGGCAAGTGGATTACGGATCATTCCCTGAAGAATCGATCCAGCAACACCCAGCGAAGCGCCCACGAGGATGGCCACAATAATCCGTGGAAGCCTCAGCGTTCCGATCACCAGTTCGTGCTGCGGAGTACTTTGTCCAAAGATCGTTTTCATCACATCCTGCGGTGCAATGAAATTGCTGCCAAGCCCCGTACTAATGAAGAATATCACGATTGTCAGCAATGTCAGACCTGATATAACAAGGAGTGTCCTCCTATGAAAAAGAAAAGAAAACCTGCACGCCTTACTTCGGTACACGATTAATCGACTCATGACGATGACGTCCCTCCTTTCGAACGCAGCCCTTTTCTAGCGGTATAGATGAAAAAAGGCACGCCGATCAAAGCGGTCATAACACCAAGCGGTATCTCTCCCGGCATAATAACAAACCGGGCAACAAGATCAGCTAAAAGAAGCAAGATAGCCCCCAAAACAGCACAATATGGAATCACCCAACGATAATCGAGGCCAACAACAAACCGGGCAATATGCGGAATCACAAGACCGACGAAACCAATCGAACCGGCGACAGCCACCGAGCTGCCTGCTAACAGGATTACGGTTATGGCTACCGTCACTTTAACTAATCCAAGCTTCTGGCCCAAACCTTTGGCAACATCATCACCCGAAGCAAGAATGTTAACAGGATGGGCCATCACAAGCGCTGTAACGGCGGCAACTAACATATAAGGCAGCACCGGAATCAGCGTATCCAGGTTTTTGCCCGCCACAGCCCCCGCTAACCAAAACATGACATTCTGCAAGGTAGCCTCACGAACGACCAACATCCCTTGCGTAAACGAACTGAAGAGTGCGGTCATGGCAGAACCGGCCAATACAATTTTAATCGGCGTCAGCCCCTCTCGCCCTAGAGAGCCGAGAAAATATACAGCGAAAGCAGCGATACCTGCACCAGCGAAGGCTACCCATATCAATTGGTCAATTGACGTAAGCGGGAGAAATGTAATCGCGATGACGACAAAAGATACGGCCCCTGCATTGATGCCAAAAATACTCGGGGACGCTAACGGATTCCGTGTCAGCGCCTGCATGAGCGCACCGGCAATGGCAAGGTTCCCTCCAACCATTGTGGCGAATAGCGCCCGGGGAATCCGGGTCGTTCGAATAATCACTTGCTCGTTCGAATTCACATCGTAATGAATCAATGACTGCACAACCGATGCAACGCTTGTATGCGATGAACCAAGCACAACACTTAGCACAAAGGATAGTACAAAAATAATTATCCCAAACACCAAACCCATCGCTTTATAGGGTGTCTGGTGCAATAATGGTCTCACAGGGATCCTCCTCATCTAATTTTACTGTAAAATTAAGGGAAGGCCGTTGACATAAAGGTCAACAGCCTCGAAATTCCAATTATTTCGTCACACCATAGAATTTATAAAGATCATCAATCATTAGAGTTGCTGCTAACGGGCCGGAACCGTTATTCCACGTCGCTGCATTCACTTCGAATACTTTATTTGCTTTAACAGCTCTCAAGTTTTTCCACAGCGGGGAGTCACTCCAAGTTTTTCTTAACTCCAAGCGTCCATCCGTACGATTTGCCGTTTGGTCAAAAATGATGTCTGCATCCATCTGTGTGATATTCTCTTTGGATTGCAGCTGAATGCCCCAATCTTTGCCCCGTTGGCTGGCTGGACGGGTGATGCCAAGTTCCTCTAAGACAGATGCCGAGAACCCTGTGTACACGATACGGGCATGATCCACACGGAAGTCAACGATACCGGCTTCCAGTTTCAACTTATCTCCCATTTTTGCTTTAAAATCCGTTACTTTTTTATTCCAGTCCGCCAAAAATTTAGTTTCGGCATCCTTCGTATTCGTCGCTTCAGCTGTCAATTTCAACGAGTCTTTCCAGAAATACACGTCTTCCGTCATTACCGTTGGTGCAATAGCTTTTAATTGCTCATAAATTTTTTCATCACGGAATTTACTTCCGATAATAAGGTCTGGCTGCAAAGCAACCAATTTCTCCAGGTTCGGCTGATTTTCCGACCCCAGGTTCGTAACGCCATCCATTTTGTCCTTGATGTAGTTGTACCAAGGCTGCTCGATCCACGCCTCAACCGCTCCAACCGGCTTCACGCCTAAAGCCAAAGCAGCGTCTGTCGCCCCTTGGAACAAAGTTACGACTTTTTTAGGCGTACCTTTGATTTCTGTCGTACCCATCGCGTGCTTGATCACTCTGACGCTATTCGCATCCGCAGTCGCCTGTGCCGGCGCTTGCGTCTGTGCGGCTGCCGGAGCCGCTTCCTGTTTAGGCTGACAGCCTGTAAATATAGCTGCCATTGAAAGCATTGCAGCCAGTACTAGTGTTGCTTTTTTTTGCCTTACCATTTTTGTTGATCCCCCTACATATATATTCGATCAATGATATTGATTCTCATTCTTATTATACGGAAGTACCTGGTAATGAAAATGGACATTCGCGACCACTTTTTTGGACTTTTCTGACAATCATCCCCACACTTCCAAACCTAACTGCGTGTTACCAGTTCATGTTCAAGGGTTAAACCTAAATGCTCTCTCAACGTGGAACCTGTATATTCCGTGCGATAAATACCCCTTTTCTGAAGCTCGGGAATGACTTTATTCACAAAATCATCCAAACCTCCAGGCAAGAGCGCAGGCATCAAATTAAACCCATCTGCCGCTCCGTTCACTAACCAACGCTCCATCTCGTCTGCAATCTGCACAGCAGTTCCGGCAAAAGTAAAATGCCCTCTGCCCCCAGCCGTCCGGATAATCAGCTCTCGAATCGTCAGGTTTTCCCGGCGCGCCAGGTCGACGTATAGTTGGAACCGTGCTTTCTGCCCTTGTATTTCGTCTATGGATGGAAGATCCTCGAGCGGCACGGGACCGTCCAGCGGATATTGAAACAAATTGATTTTGAGCAGATCCGATAAGCTCCGAATGCCATATTCCGAAACGGCCAGCTCATTCAGCTCTCTTTCTTTCGCCTTGGCTTCCGCTTCCGTGTCCCCGACAAATGGGATAAACCCAGGCAGGATTTTCAATTGATCCTCGGAACGCCCAAACTGCTTCAATCTGCTTTTCACATCCGTATAAAAGGAAATCGCTTCCTCCATCGTGTTCTGCGCCGTAAAAATCACTTCCGCCAACTCGGCAGCAAACTGCTTGCCATCTTCGGATGAACCTGCCTGCACTAACACAGGGTGCGTTTGCGGAGAACGCGGGATATTCAAGGCCCCTTTTACAGAGAAAAATTCACCGGCAAATTCAGCGCCCTTAATCCGACTGACATCGGCATAGATGCCTGACTGCTTATCAACCAACAGCGAGTTTTCCGACCAACCAGCCCACAACCGTTTAACAACCTCCACGAATTCCTTGCCTCGTTCATAGCGGACTTTATGATCCAAATGGTGCTCTTTGCTAAAATTATGCGCCGTTGCATCTCCTGTCGAAGTCACGATATTCCATCCCGTCCGACCTCTGCTAATGTGATCGAGAGAAGCGAATTTCCTCGCAATATGGTACGGCTCATTGTAAGTGGTCGAGGCTGTTGCCGTCAGTCCGATATGCTCGGTCACGGCCGCTATCGCCGATAGCAGCGTGAACGCTTCAAGCTGGGGAATGACCCGATATTTAATTAACGGGGTTAACCTGTATTTTTCAGCTAAAAAGATAGAATCCATTTTGCCGCGCTCGGCGGTTTTGGCCAGCTGCTGGTAGTAGTCCAGACTTGTCGCAAGCTGCGGCTGCGCGTCCGGATGCCGCCATGAGGCTTCATGATGGCCTGTGCTCAAAATAAACAAGTTCAAATGCAGCTGTTTCTTCGGTTCTTTCACTCCTATCACCTCATATACTGGAATTTATCTAGATCGGCAGGACGTAGCCGTATTCTTTTCTTCTCTGCTCTTCCTTTTGCTGTTTCTCCAAAGCCTTCAAGCCGATTTCCGTCGCTTCGCTCGGATTGATAACGAAAACACCGTCATCATCCCCCACGATCAAATCGCCCGGCTGGATGCTTACCCCAAATACGCTAACAGGCGTATTGACCTCGCCCTCCAGCTTCAGCGTCCGCGTGGTGAGCGCGCTGATTCCCTTGGAATACACGGGAAAGCCGAGTCCCGTAATCGCGCGAACATCCGCAGCGCAGCCGGAAACAATGACACCGGCAACCTTTTTGGCTATCGCCGCATAGGTTCTGAATTCTCCCCAACAAGCACGCTGCTCATCACCGGACATGTCAATCACGAGCACATCCCCAGGCTGCACCAACTCCATCGCCTTAGTAATGGCACTGGAGTCAATATGCGGTGTACGTATGGTTACAGCGTTCCCCAGCAGCCGAATCGGCCTGAACAGCGGCTGAGCGCCGTGCAGAAAGCCGAAGTCTGTCATATGACCGATCGTAGAGGGGCTAATGTCTTTATACAGCTCCAGAAGTTCAGGCGTTACGCCTTGTACCCTTGGTTGAATACGAAACATACGTGATCTCTCCTATCGTTAACATCGTTAATTATGCGCGACTCGTCAGCTGAGCTTCTCTGCTCAAGTCTTTTGTCTGATGTGCCTCACTCAAAACATGAAAGGGATTCGCCACTTCGCCTTGGCCATAAGGCATGCTGCCCGGAACGCGCAAGGCCTGTTTTTTAAGAAGTGGACGCACGATCTGCTTCCATGGCCAAGCAGCCTTAACGAAAAGCGCGTCGTTCAGAACTTCCGCTACTTCCTCCGGCACTTCTGCTTTTTGGATTGCCTCCTCCAAACATGACTGAAGCTCTTTCCACAAGAACGCTTCTTTCAAGCCGTAGTAGTCAGCAACGCTTTTCAGTATGGCGTAGCTGTTCACTTGGATGCCGAGCATTTGGAAAAAAGTCAGCAGCTTTTGCGGCTGATCGTGATACAGCGAGTTCGGATATCCCGCACGGAGCGTGTATGCCGGGTCTTCGAGACCATTCGCTTTTAACCAAGGCACATGCACGCGCAGCGCATCATGATCGCGAAGCAGCAGCCCTTCGATTTTGCCATGCTTCCAAACGAGCACGCAGTTCTGGCCATGCACTTCCGGCATCATCCCGAGTCGGAACAAACGGAAACAGATCTCGAAGTAGGACACCAGCACTTCACGAAACAACTGCACGACGGCATCGGCACTTTGATCGGATCCAATCCATTTTAACCACTCATCAAATAGATGCCCGTTTTCCACAGACTCATGAACCGACAGCGCCGACATCGGCAGCAGACGAATATCAGGATCTTGCACAAGCTCTGCCGGATATTCCCGAATCATCGTAGATAAATGTCTTGGATAGTCTGCGAACAAATCCCGGTCTTCCGGCAAATACGCCCACCATTTTGTTTCATCGCATAAAAACAGCTTTTGCTTCAGCACGGTATCCCGCTCCACGGCTTGTCTCATCAAGGACTCCGCTTGCTGGCCGTTCATCAGCTTAATTGCCGACAAATAACGCAGCCCGCCAAGTGAATAAATGCCTAACGGCAGTTTCACATGATAAGGAATCTCGTTTTCCGGCATTAGGGAACGCACGGACGATGTTGCGTAGAAGGTGCCCGTTTCCGTCTCCAAAGGAATACAGATCTTCTCTTCGAGCTCTCTTTTGATCTGCTCCGGCAAAATCGCTGACATCTGCCACGGATGCACAGGGATCGCTGTATACGCGCCTTCACCTAGACCGCGTCGGTCCAGCTCTGCGTTGATTTGGTTTCGTTCTTCCTCCGAAAGCAGCAGGTCTACCGGAAACAACTCGCGCCCTTCCTCAAGCCCGGATACGACATAATCCTGCTTCACTGCCATCCAGTTCAGCTTGATCGGACGGCCAAATTCAGCCGTGTAGCTGCTGCACTCGTCATAAACCCATCCTTGCTTCACTTTGGACACCGGATGGAAAGGCCGGTCACGGTAAGCCGCTTTGCGCTCTGCCTCCAGCAGGGAAGCCGCCTGCGGCAATCCGAGAATAGGTGCGCTTGGTTGCTCATTTTCCAGCGAAAATGAGGTTTGCAGCAGCGTTTGTTCGATCATATGCAGGAACTTTACTGCGCCATATGGATCTACCGCCACCGGGTCATTAGCGTACAGCGTCACAACATGCCCCATAAGCTCTAGCGAGCCGAGCCTGGACAGATTTCCTTGGCTTACTTTATACACACCGTAGGAAGCTTCGAACCGATATGGCTGCGTGATCGACGTGCTCACTGGAAACACAATGACGGCATCCTCCAGCTTCCACCGGTATACATGAGTTGCCTGCGCTTCTACCTCAGCTCCTAGTTGCTGCTGAACCATTTTCAACTGATCGTCCTGCGAGGCAATTGAAGTCCATTCTTCTTTGGCTAGCAATTCGACAGAAGCGTGACCTTCTAGAAATTGTTCCGCCAGTAAAGCATTCACCAGATCTTCCAATACCCGTTGTTCAGCCTTATTACCTGCATGTTTGTTTGGCATTATACACGGCCTCCTTGTGAGAAACGATAATGGGCTAACGGGTTCGGAACATGCTTTGGATCGACTTCCATGTCCTTCCACAGCCTTCTACGCGCTAATTGTTCGATCCGAATTGTATCGGAGAAGAGGTCATATTTTTTAAAATTAGCCTCATGCTCGGGGTGCTCCTGTTGATACTGCTGAATGACATCGGCGACCATTTGCCAAAACTCCGACTCTTCCAGCCCATATCGCTCGTTCAAAAATATCCCGATATCGCCTAAACACACGAAGAAAAAGGCGCTATGCAGAAAATCTTTTACGGCTTCCAAGTCATCCGTTTGCATATAGGAATGCCGGTTGATTGCCCGGTGCGCTGCAGGTTCCAAGTTCAGATCCGGACAAAGCTCCGGCTGTGGAAGCTGCGCTTTGGAGAACCGCAAGCCATCGTGGAAATCCTTCAACGCCAGTCGAACAGGCAGGCCGTCTTTATGGATGAGCACGATATTTTGAGCATGCGACTCCATCGCCAATCCGTGCGCATACAGCATGTGAATAAGCGGGGTTATGGCTGTATCAAGCAGTTGGCGCGTCCAGGCTTGGAGGCCATATTGCTGTACCCACGGCTCAATAAATGGCAGCTGACCGTCTACATACGTGACGGAGCTCAGCGGAATAGCGGCTTCGCCGTCTTTCAAGAAGCGGTGTACGCTTTGCCTCCACACGACCCCCAAGTTCCCGTAAGCCTGCGGCTGCAAGTCAGCTGGAAGCTGATCATACTCATAGGTGATGCCTGCAAATTCAGCCAGAAAAACAAAATCAAGCTTCTGAGCCGTCTCATCTTTCTCCGTCAGCGACAACAACCAGCGCGAAACAAGCGGCGCGTTCAGAATCGTATGCTTCGCGAGCATGCGTCTGGTCGATGTATTCGTAATATTCAGCGCCATTTTCAAATAAGCTCTCTCTGGGTTCGACTGATTCGCCCAACTGCGAATGGATTGCTGTGCACGGTAGACATCATCACCATACCCAAGCTTCACGATTGTAGAATCCGTTAATTGCTGCTGAAAGGCAGAGGTAATCATGTGTTCCCACTGCCAAGGATGAACAGGCATGAACAGATAATCAGCCGCATTCAACCCTTTTTCGGTCAAAATCGCCTCGAATCGGCTAACAATGCCACTGCCAAGTTCATCCTGAATCATCTTTCGATAATCTTCACCTTCCAAAAGGGAAAGCTGACTTTGAGCCTTGGCAACGGCCAACCATACAGGCTGCAGATCTTGATTAAACTCAGGGCCGTAACGTGCATTCTCCTCTAAGCTAAAGCCGATTCGAGATTTATAACACGGGTGATACGGATGGCCGTCCAGCAAGCTTTCCAACTCATCATAGCTGCGCTGCTGCCCTGTTTGTGGCAAAGATGTCCGGTATGCCTGAGCCTGGACATCGTTCACGAACGTGCTTTGCAGCTCTTGAAGCAGCATACCCAGCCGTTCTTTGTCCGGCTGAATCTGGCCAAGCACTTCCATGACGAACTGGGACACTTGCGCAGTCGCCCATTCTTCCTCCCCCTTCTGGCGCTTGATTGTATCTCTGGCCAAACGGATGCGGTCAAAGGTCATTTTTCTTTTTGCTTGAAAACGATAAGTTACCGTCTCCCCGTCAGCCGCTTTCCCTTGCAGAACAAGCTCCCCATCAAATCCGGAAGCCGGCACTCCGCTTAAGGGGATGACAATTTGCTCATAAAGAACAGCTTCAATTAACTGACCAAGTACCCGTTCCTCTACTTTTTTATCCAAATCAACCTGGCTTGCAGATACCCATTGTGTCGTATTCATTCGCTACACCTCATTTGATTATTTCCTGGCCGACGGCCAGAGCAGCCGATTCCTTGCGCTGCGTGATGTGGGGAAACACGTTCACTCTCATCCAAATGTTACTCATAATCAGCAGTCCAGCTGCACACAGAAAGATCATCGGCAAGCCAAAGTTCGATGCGATGGCACCCATACCGAGTGAGCCTGCCAAGCCGCCAAGCAGCACTGCGCAGTTGACATAACTGTATGTGCGGCTCTCCATGCCTGCCGGCGCATACTGCCGAATCAGCACATTCATCGATGGCATCATGCCGCCAATGCAAGCGCCGGTGCAAAACCTTAAGACAATTAACTGCCACAACTGGTGGACAAATGCCTGCGGGATCGAAAACACAATCGCGCCAAGTACCGCATAGACAAAAATGCGATGCGAACCGTATTTGTCACCGAGCTTGCCCAGATACGGAGCTGTAATCATATTGGCTATCCCCATAGATGCCGAGGTGATCCCTGCCAGAACGACCAGATTATCGGATCCGGCCGCCAAATGCTGTACATATAGCGGAATGAGCGGCAGGGTGCCGATCATTGCCGCCCTTAATATTGCGGAGGAGACGAAAAGCGAGGCAATTGGCTTTCTAGCCACAATGAGTTTAAAATCCTGAATCAGATCCGTTTTCTTTTCCGTTTTCACTTTCTTCTCGAACTTTTCCTTAACGCCGAAAATAACGATCAGGGCGGCTACAAAAATGCTGATGCCGGTATAAAAAAATACCTCTCTCAGGCCAAAATGGTCGGCCATCAAGCCCCCCAGCAGCGGCCCGCAAATCGTTCCGGCTACCGCCCCAGAGTGTAAAATACCCAGCGCATACCCGCTGCGCTCTTTCGGCGTATTCGTGGCGGTAAGGGCGATGGCCGCCGGGCCAAACCCGGAAAGCACGCCGTTGACGAGACGCAGCAGCAGCAAATGCACCGGGCTGGTGGCAACGCCCATCAAGGTAATCGTGATCGCCATGCCGATACCGGATCGGACGAGCATCACTTTGCGCCCATAGCGGTCAGCCAGCTTTCCCCAGATCGGGGAGAACAGAAAGGCTGTCAGCAGATTCGCTCCGTAGATCATGCCGGACCAGAAAAGCACCTTTTTCGGATCCGTAAGTCCAAGTTCTTGTAAGTACAGCGGTAAAAAGGGGGTAATGCTGCTCGTTGAGGCCATAGCCAGAAATTGACCGACGTATAAAATGTAAAGATTCCGTTTCCACTTCTCCACAGTTACACCTTCATCGGATTTGGGATGTCGACAAACAGCGGTTTTTCTCCCCTAGATAAAAAGCAGCTTGTAAAGTTGGCTTTCGCAGGCAAGCTTTGGCTATGCAGCAAATCGTCAAGATAAGGAAGCATCCTTTCGTCCGCTCTCGAACGCTCTTGTTGGAGCACGTCCTGGACGATGCGCCAGTACGGTTCTTCAGCTTCACGGCTATAGGCCGCAATCGTATGGACTAGTGAACCTAAGTGATTCACGAAGAAATAATATTTTGTTCTCATCCAAGCTTCAAACTCTTCGTAGAGCACAGGACTGTTCTCTGCCAGTAGCGTTTGAGTCCAGCCAGCTTCTACTGCCTTACGGCGGTCGATGCTTACGCCTTCGAGATCGCGGACATAGAAACAATCGGGCATGCCATTCTTCAAAGACACAAGCGAGTTCTGCAAATGAGCCTCAAAGGAAATACCCTGCTCGGATAGAAGACGCAGCAGCGATACCATCGAGATTCGCAAGTATGCAGCCAACCACTCCCGCAAGTCAGGCAGTATTCCTTGCCCGCTTTGTCTAATTGCCTGGATCAGTTTAGGCTCCGTTTGCCCTGGCAAGCTTTCTAACACCGAAGCCAGCACGTACGTGAATGGGTTAGGAAGCTTCATTGGACGGTAAATGACCGTGAAGCAGGCTGACCATTCCTCTGGCATCTCCGTCAACCGAACGCTGCTGTAACCCGTTTCGGAAAGAATCTGAAAATGATCATTGTTGCACGCATCCTTAAGATGATGCAGCACGCGTGCCGCATCCATCGTCCGTTCTGCTTGCTCCTGTGTATTCTCGCGCAGCAGATTCGTGATGCGAACATGCAGCGGCAGCTTGAAGCCGTAGCCTCCGGCCGGTTCCCACACTGTTCTTACCGATGAAGTCGGATATACGACAGGACCGCATAAACCAAGGCTGATGATATCCGATTTCTTCATCCTTTCCTGAATTTGCGGCTGGCGCAGGACATGAACCGCCTGCCAAGGATGCATAGGCAGCAATTTGTAGTTTCCTGCTGCATCACCTAACTGCTGACGCGCATGCAAGGTAGCGAAAGGCCGAAGCGCCACGGCTTCTTCTCCATCCAGCCACTCTTCATGCACCAGCTCCTTGCGGACTGCAAAATAATGCAGTTGAAAGGAAGCGCCCATCTCAGGGCTGTAAGCGGCAAGCTCACTAAAGTCAAAACCTTCGGTGCTTTTCGGATAAGGATGGAACGAATGACCGATATAGAGCGACTGCTCCGAGCGGACATATTCCGGCTTCCAGGCGAGTTCCGCCTGGGTTTGATTAAGGAAATGCTCCATATACAGGCTCATTTTCCGGTAGCTATTGTCGATTCGGGATCTAACCCGCTGTTCGTCATTAAGACCATTTTCAGCCTTATCACTTTTTCCCAGCTCTGCGAGCAGCAGCGTAAGCAACCGCTCCATGTTCAGCTCACGAAATACACCACCGGATATGGCTTCATAAAAGAACGATCCGTACGTATGCTGGCCAATAGCCGAGTAATACGTTATGGCCCCGGTGATCGTTTTGCCGATCATGGGAAGATGAAGCATAAACGGATCGCCTTGCTTAGGAAAAGAATCAATAAAATATCGTAATCCGGGGATGGCTGCCCTAGGGTCACTTTCCCCGGTTTCTCTCAAATAACTGTTTAGCAATGCGCGTATGGTCGCCATTTCCGCCAGCTCCGTACTTTTCGTGGCTGCGTCCGTTTGCTGTTGTAACATCCGTGGTCGATCTCTCCTCTCTCTGCCGCTCCGCTCACGCATCCAAAGCAGCGCAGGCCGCATGTACAGCTTCACTGAACAGACGCGAAATTTCATCCAATTGCTGCTGCGTGACGATGAGCGGTGGCAAGAAGCGCATGACGGAAGAATGTCTGCCTCCGACTTCCAGGATTAGCCCCCTGTTGAAGCACTCCTGCTGTATCCTTCTAGCCAACTCGGGATACTGGGGATAATGGCCAAGCCGGTCCAACGCTGCTTTCGCGTTGACGATTTCTACGCCGACCATTAAGCCTCTTCCACGCACATCTCCGATGCAGTTCACATCAAGTTTCAGCTCATTTAAATGATTGCGCAGATGTTGACCGAGTTTCTCTACTTTGCTTGGTACATCATGCTCCTTAATGAACTTCAGTGTAGCCAGACCTGCCGCCATGGCCATCTGATTGCCCCGGAACGTGCCAATATGCGCACCTGGCTTCCATACATCCAATTTGCTGTTATAAATGACGACTGAAAGCGGCAAGCTTCCGCCAATCGCTTTGGACAGCACCAGCACATCCGGAATGATGCCGGCATGCTCGAAAGCAAACAGCTTACCGGTCCGGCCAAGCCCTGTTTGCACCTCATCAATAATGAGTGGAATATTCCGCTCTTGCGTAATTCTCCGCATTTCGCGAAGCCATTCCACAGGTGCAGGGATAGACCCGCCTTCGCCTTGCACGACTTCAAAAATCATGCCGGCTGGAGAAACAATGCCGCTTTCGGGATCGTCGAGTAAATTTTCGATATAACGGGAGGAAAGCTCATGCGTTTGTTCTCCGCCGACGCCAAATGGGCAGCGATAGGCATAGGGGTATGGCATGAAGTGTACGTCCGGAATCAGACCGTTCACCTTTTCTTTTTGTCCAAGCGTTCCGCTAAGGCTCATAGCCGCATGGGTTGATCCGTGGTATCCGCCTTGGAAGGACAGGATGCTGCGGTTGCCCGTAGCCGTTTTGACAAGCTTGATCGCCGCTTCGATGGCGTCTCCGCCTGTCGGACCGCAGAACTGGAAGCGTGCGTTCTTGGCGAATTCCTCCGGCAAGCTGGCAAACAACTCATCCACGAATTGCTCCTTCAGCGGAGTCGTCAAATCCAGCGTGTGCAGCGGTCGCTTGCTTTCCAGCATTTGCTTGATCGCGTCAACGACCACAGGATGATTGTGACCGAGCGCAAGCGTCCCGGCTCCTGCAAGGCAATCGTAATACACCTTGCCGTCCATATCTTTTACGTAAATTCCCTCCGCTTCTTGTATCGCAATCGGAAGCCTTCTAGGATACGATCTCGCATTGGATTCCCGCTGCGATTGGCTTTCGAGATAGCGCGTATTTTGGGACTGTTCCGTGACAGTAAGATTAACCATTATTGCTTCACTCCTTCAGATCTTGTTTATTTGATATTGTCTTTCTGATAATGATAATCATTATCAGTTAACATCATCAGCATACCAAACAAGTCCGAATACCGTAAATTCTCCAATCAGATAATATCACTACTCCGATTGAAGCATTACCTTACTCTCACTGCCCCCATATTGCAGTATTTTCTTCACCGTATAAATAAAATCTGCGCCCGAAACATCGATATTGAGCACTTTTTTCATATTCTGAATATGTTTCTTGACGGTATTCACACTCACATAAAGCTCTTCTGCAATTCGTTTGATTGAATAATGATTGCAGAGCATCTCGGCAATTTGCCGCTGCCTCTCACTTAAGCTATCCATTTTCCCGCTTTGCAGATCATCCCCATCATTCTCACCACTCGCCACCGCTGGCGAAGAAAGCCGATCTTCCAGATCGGCTCCCCCATATTCAATCGTGACTTTCACCGATTCATTTATTTTGAGCCGCATCACCTGATCAACGACAATTTGATGCAAATCGATCAGCTTCGCACGCGCCAATTCATCCTCCGCACTGGAATCGATCGTCAAACGCACTTTGGTTAAGGTCATATTCTCTTCTCCATCCGTATATAGTAGGTGACTCTCACACTAGCATCTCTATACCGTCAGCAAATTTTCTTGCAGGAAAGCTTCTGCTATCTCATCCAAGATAAGATCGATGGCAATAGGACCGTAATAACCGATCCACATTGTTGTATTAACCGAGTACACTTGATTGGCTTGCACAGCTCTTAGACGCTGCCACTCTTCGGATTTCTGATATTCACTAATCAGTTCTTTGTTGGAATCGTCAGTTAAAACTAGTAAGCGATCTACATGTTGAAGCGACTCTAAGGAAATCCACTTGCTGGAACTCTCCTTATCCTTAGCGCAATCCGGGGCTTGAATCCCTAGATCTCCATACAGGATATCTGCTGTGCGATGTGCAATCGTATGAAGCCGAATCTGATGATCGCGCGGCCTGATCAGAGCAACAGTCTCGCCGCCCAACTTGCTTGCCAGCGCAGCTTGCAGAGTTGCGATCTTATGCTCATAGGAGACCAATACGTCAGGCACCTCTTGCTCTTTGTCCAAAATTTGCGCGAATGTTTGAAGCGTGGAACGCCAATCCGCATTCCGATCCAGCAGCAGCGTCGGCGCGATCTGAGCAAGCTCATCATATTTATGTGCCTGAAACTCCGTGCAAATAATAAGATCGGGCTCTGCCAGCTTAATCGCTTCGAGATCAGGCTTCTCTTTAGTCCCCATCAATTGGATGCCACTCAGCTGATGTGAGAGATAGGCAGGAAATTCCGAAACATCCGATGTAGCAATCACCGTGCCAACGGGCTGTTTACCAAGCGTCAACAGCTGGTCGATATATTGTGCATCAAGTACAACAATATTCTCAGGTATTTTGTCCAGAGGCAGTTCGCCTTTAAGATGTGTGATCGTTCGAGTTGTATGTACAGCAGTTATAGCAGTCGACTCTGACGTCCCTCCGACTACTGCCGAAGATTGTACCAAAGCTCTTTTCGTATAAGCTGAACTCCCGTCTGCCTGAGCACTTACAGCGGCTGGTCCTGAACATACACTAAGGAGCAAGGCAAGCGTCAGCATGAAGCCAACGGCAATAGAAGACTTTGGACTTGAGTCGGCATAGGCTGCCATACCTCTACCCAAATCTTGATAATGATATTCATCCTCACCTAACCCACTATACTTTTGCAATTTACTGGGAACAATGGGCAATCGCGACAAAACCAATGGATTTTGACGACCGAAATCAGCCTGACCCGACTTCTCCCTAAATCGGCCTGGTGAGACGCCAACATGCTTTTTAAATATTCGGCTAAAATAGTAACTGTCCGTATATCCAACGTCCTCTGCGATTTCGGTAATCGGTACGTCCGTGTGTTGCAGAAGCGATTTCGCTTTCCCCAGCCGGACCTGCATCAAATATTCCATCGGCCCCATGCTTACCTTCGCTTTGAATAGCCGCTGCAGTTGTCGTCCGTTGCAGTCTAGCAGCTCCGCCAATCCCTGCAGTGTAATTTGCTCCGCATAACGTTCCTGCATATAGCGAATTGCTTGGCCGACAGGCTCTGGGCTTGTCATTTCGCCGCCCTGCTCCTGCAACTGCTGCAGCATCACATAGACAAACTGATGGAATAACGCTTTGACGTGGAACTTTTCCAATGCGCCAAGCTGTGTCCATTGTTGGTGCATTTCTTCCATCTGCAGAAACAAGGAGAGCGAACGTTGCGGCATAAATCCAAACTGCCATTTAAATGGATTATTTTTCTCCTGCAGCCGCAGCAGATCTTTCCTGGCAGGAAGCGCCAGAACGGCTTTATAGAACACCATAAAATACTCAAAAGTTTCCATAACATTGACAATATCAAGAAAAGTGCCTTTGCCCGCATGACAAACATGACATTTATCCGCTGAATACACCGTATGATCAAGCAGCAACTGTGCTCTCCCCCGAGATGCATACAGAAATACACTCGCTGGAAGCTGATAACCATGTATACTTTCACCTGGCTGCAAAATCGTACGACGCACGTCCAACACTTTCAGCGCCGCATGATTCCAAAGCAAGATTTGCTCCTGAAAAGACAATATTCGTTCACCTCCTGGTATTTGTTGGGTGATTACCTATTCACTAGCTTTATTATATTGATACTGATAATCAATATCAATTGTTTTATCTAAAAAACCCTTAATATCCATTCCTCTCCAATCCAAAAAAGAAAAAGACCTCCCCCAAGTCATCGAATGACCGAAGTAGTGCCTTTTTTCAGCTATAATACTATCCAATTAACGGAGCTGCTTGCCCCAATGTGCCCTCTACCTCGTTTCCTTCTTTGCGCCAATACTCAATTCCGCCTAACATTTCCTTCACTCTAAATCCCAGTCCAGATAAACGGGCTGCGCCTTTCGTACCTCCATTGCATGCTGGGCCCCAGCAGTAGACAACAATCACTTGGTCTTTGGAAAATGCAGCCGTCGTCTCTTCATTGATCTGGTTGGACGGCACATTAATTGCACCGGGGATATGACATTCCGTATACGCCTTATTGCTCCTCACATCAATCAGCAGGAAATCATTGACCCCATGCTGCATGTCATAGCGCACATCCGCTACATCCGTTTCGACCGCTAATTTATTCATAAAATGGCGATGCACAGCCTCCGGTGAAGCAGCAGGCGTTTCCAGGACTAGCGAAATTACAGGTTGATTGTTCATAATGAAGACCTCCATTTGAGTGTTATTTTCAATCGCTGAATGACTTGAATTGACTATAACACGTTCCTAAACCATGGAGTTATCGATAGAATTCGATACTATACTTCATTCATTTTGATAATTGGATGCACCGAGAACATCTAAGAAGCCGGTAAATGCTTTGGACTGCCATTTTTTCTTCGAATAAATAAGCTGCGTATAAAATTTAAAATCCGGATGAACAAGCGGAACCGCGGCCAGCCGACCTTTTTGAATATCCTCTGCAACAACAATGCGCGGCAATAACGCAATACCAAGACCGTACATGACGCACTGCTTGATTGCTTCCAGGTTTCCGAACTCGTAAGACAAGGAATAGGGAATTTGATTGCTTTTGAGCGTCCTAAGCAGCATGGCCCTGTACGTGCAGCCCTCTTCCGTTAAAATTAACGATTCTTTTTCCAAATCTCCGATCTGCAAACCATCGATACCGTCGGCAAATTTGTGCGAAGGACTAGCGATGATCACCAGCTCTTCCTCCCTTAAAATATGGCAATACAGCTCAGGATCGCTAAAAGGCGGATCCAAAATGATGCCCAAATCAAGGGTCCCCTCTTTGACAGCTTCAATAATAAAAGGCTCGTTACCCGGTTGAATCGTCACATTGATTTCCGGGAAATGCTGGCGGTACGTCTGAAGATGCGGCGGAAGGAAAAAAGCGGCCAACGTTTCTATCGTTCCAATGGAAAGTATCCCTTTGGACTGCCGGGAAACGACCTCTTTAGACTCCTCATGGAGCCTGTAAATGTCGTTGGCATACTGAAGTAGCGCCTCGCCGGCAAGCGTCAGCTTCATACTTCTTCCGAATCGCTCTACAAGAACGGCACCGTATGCTTCCTCCAGCTTTTGAATTTGAGTCGTAATACTCGACTGCGCATACCCGAGCACTTCCGCGGCGCGTGTGTAGCTTCCCCATTTGGCTACTTCTCGAAAGGTTTTTAAATACGTTAATTCCACTATGGATGACCTCTCTTCCTGCAAACATATTATCTACATCGTACCATAACTGGGCACTAAAAAAGCCACCGAACCTCGGCAGCCTTCATCTTCCTGATTCTATTTAAAGGTCTTTGGCAAAATGGGGTTTACTATAATGACTAACGCCCCCGGAACCAACCAACACCCTGCCGCCTTTATTGAAGGTGATTAATTTGCTCGATCCGTTATTCAGCAAAACGGTTACCTTGGCCTGATTGGCCGTCGCAATATAGATGATATACCCGCCTCTGCCTATCACCGTCCGCCAGTTTTTATCGAACTCCGATCTCGCAACCCGATTCGAATACACCTGATTTTCCATTCTAGCTGCCTGTGTCTTTTTCATGAAACCTCACCCGCTTCCTACTAGAAATACGATTCCATATATCGTATGCAAGAGTTCTAGTTTGGCATGGACAGGTTTAGCTGTGGGTGGTAAAGATTATTCCTAATGAAGAATGTGTGTAAATCATACTTAAGCGTCATTGCGATCATATTATTTTCTTGTGTAAAAACTAAAAGCTTTGGGGTGTACGTATCCGACTGACTTACAAATAAAACAACTTGCGTGACCGTTCCCTTCAGCCATGGATTGCTGATTTTCAAAGGGGGAGCAAGCTCAATTTTAATCGCTATTCCACTATCTGGTTCAATGTTCATAGAGCCTATAGGACCTTCAATTGCTGCCAGCCACTTCTCTACTTCGCTCTGCAGTTGGGCCGAGTGGGGAATAATCTTCACGACCTCACCCTTTTGAATATCAAACGCTTCTGCCCCGTCAGCAGCTGAAACTGGCAGGCAACTGGCGCTCAACAGGAGGACAACCGTCCAAATGCACATAAATATTTTCAAAATAATGACCTCACCTTGCTGCTTATTTGCAGTTAGCTTGTGCAGATCATGGAAGTTTACTACAAGTGCTCAATTAATTCCGGCAGCCTGTCCCAATGCTCAGTCAGCCACTCCATTTCCTGCAAAAACCGCGCCGGGACGCCAGTCTCCTCATAAATCTCCGTACGAAGCCACCAAATGGATTCAATTAAATACAGCATTTGAATAGCTCTCAGAAGCATTCCATTAGGTGCTTCAGCATGCTCCCGATACCCTTGTAAAAATGCATGAACCGTATCCACTCGAATCCCACCCAGCTCCCATGCGCCAGACAACACAGCTCGAGCGATATCAATTTCAGGATATGCCACATCCATCCGGTCAAAATCGACAATCGCCGCTATCCCCTCCGCATCCAGCAGCAGATTATCCGCCCATAGATCCCAGTGCAGCCAGCCGACCGCGCACTCTGAAAACTGTTTAAAATCCAGCGTCAGGATGTTCCTGATTGCCTTTTCCAGCAAAGCAGTGAGTCGCAGGTTATTGCTCTGGATCGCTTGCTCAAGGTTAGCCTGAAGCTCCTTCAGGCATGCTGCTTGATCCGGTTTCCATGCTTGTTTGGCTAGCGGAACCTGTTGAAGCAGTTGATGCATATGAGCTGTTGTTTTGCCCAAATCAACCATATGGGAATGGCTCATGCGGCCGGGAACAGGAACATTCCCCTCGACCCAGCTCATGACTACATAGTGGTGGCCAGCCAGGGTTTCTTGCATGAACACTCCCTCCGTGGAGGCATATACCTCTGGACAAGCCAAACCCGATTCATGCAGCCGCTGCTGTAAAGATAGAGTCAACTCTATCTTTTTCCTTTTCTCCGGTACATGCAGCTTATACCGATCCGGATGATAAAACTTAACGAAAACAGGACCCTGATCTGTCACCATCCGCCATTTCACATTCAACCAACCTCTATTAAGCTGGTAAGCATCCATAACGCTCCTACCAAACTTCTCATGCATATCGCTAACGATCTCTTCCAGCACCTGGTTGATCTCGACCATCGTAACTACTCCTTGTCTCTCACCGACATGTGGGAATATCCTATAGTTGGCGGTTTATGCACCAAATCCTGCAATCTCCACAAGAAGTATCTCTTTTGAGCAGTCGATGGATCGCGAGTGGGAACTACAGGCCGTTATTTGGGCAAAGTCAGCATGCTTCCCCTATAAACGGAACTACAGGACCCTATTCTCGCCCAGGGAGGCCTTTCCAGCTCAAAAACGACAAAATAGGGGACCGTAGTTCCCACCCCACAGCCAAATCGCTGGTTTCTGCCAAAATAGAAGACTGTAGTTCCCCTACCTCGCGCTCCCCTTCCCTTCGGAACGCACAAAAAGCCCCGAAAGGTCTTTCCAGACCTTCCAGGGCTATCCTACGCCTCTTCTTCCGTCTTGGCGAACTGCGTGCTGTACAGCCGCGCGTACAGCCCGTCAAGAGCCAACAGCTCGCGGTGCGTGCCCCGCTCCACGACGCTGCCCGCTTCGATCACCAGAATGTGATCGGCGGCCAGCACCGTGGAGAGCCGGTGCGCGATCACGAGCGTCGTGCGCCCTTGCATCAGCTCCTCGAGCGCCGCCTGCACATAGGACTCGGATTCCGAGTCCAGGTGCGACGTCGCCTCATCGAGGATGAGGATGCGCGGGCGCTTCAGGATCGCGCGAGCAATCGCGATCCGTTGGCGCTCGCCGCCGGAGAGCCGGTGCCCGCGCTCTCCGACCATCGTGTCGTACCCTTCGGGGAGCGACACGATGAAATCGTGGATGTAGGCCTGGCGGCACGCGGCCTCCATCTCCTCACGCGTAGCGTCCTCTCGCGCGAAGCGCAGGTTGTCGCCAATCGTCGCGTGGAACAGAAACGATTCCTGCGTCACGTACGCGATTTGCGCGCGCAGCGAGGCAAGCCCTACGCCGCGGACGTTCACGCCGTCGACCTCGACGATCCCCTCCGTCGGGTCGTACAGCCGCGCGATCATGCCGATCAGCGTCGATTTGCCGGCGCCGCTCGGCCCGACGAGCGCGATCATCTCGCCCGGCTGCGCCTCGAACGTGACGTCGCGCAGCGCGTACTGCCCTGGCTTATAAGCGAAGGAAACCTGCTTATAAGCCACTCGCCCCGCCACCTGGCTCAGCGGCCGCGCATCAGGAGCATCCATGACATCGGGTACCATGTCCTGGTATTCAAAAATCCGCTGAAATACGCCCAGCGCCGTCCCAACTTCCACTTGTAGGTTCAACAGTGTGCCTACAGGCATATACAATCGGCCGAGATAGGCCGAGAAAGCAACAATGGCCCCAAGTGACATGGTGCCGGAAATAACCGAATACCCGCCATACAAGTAAATAATGGCTGTCCCAAGAGGCCCGAGCGTACTCGTCGCCATCCCGAACCATCGGCCGACCAGATTGAGCCGCAGCTCCAGATCCATCACCTTCTGGTTCATCGCCTTGAATTCAGCCTCCTGCTGACGCTCCCTGCCGAAAATACGGGTCAACAAAGCACCGGAGATGCCGAAGTTTTCACTCAGCTGCGAGGTAATATCAGACCTCACCTTTTGCGTTTCGATGCGAAGCGCCTTGCGCAGCTTGGAAACCTTTTTAACCGGCATCATGAAAAGAGGAAGAATCAGCACAGCGATAATAGCCAATTTCCAGTCCAGGGCAAACAAAATCCCAATCGTTGTCGCAACAATGACAAGCTGGGTGATGGAAGACACCACAAGCGAGGTCACCACCCCTTGAACAGCCTGCACATCCCCCGTAATCCGCTGCACGATTTCACCCGATCTGGCATCCGTGTAGAACGCCATGGACTGGCGCTGCAAATTTTGAAACAAAGACAGCCCCAAATCCCGGATTACCCCTTGCGTTACTTTGGTATTGAGATGATTTTGCCATACGCCCAGCACACCGCTCACGACTGGAAGCAGCAGCATGAGCATTGCCATCTCGGCCAGCAGCTTCATACTTCCTTGCGGAATCGCCTGGTCAATGATCTCCTTCATGACCAAAGGCGGGATTAATCCGACCACAGCTGCAAGCAGCGCCAATCCGATAATGCCTAACAGTTGTCCCCAGTATCCTCGGAACAAGGTCAGAATTCTTTTAACCGACACATCCTTCAATTTCGCTTTAGGCCGGTCCCTATCGGATAGACGCCTCATATCGCCTGGTGCCATTTTCGTCCCTCCATTCTTTTACTTAAACTGTTTATGCAATGGGAAATGCATGCCGAATCGCTTCCACGACTTCATCCGCCATATTCATAACCCTGTAAAGCGACGTCGTTTGTAAAATGTTATACTGCCTAGGGCCATCCACATTGACAATAGCGGCAATTGTATAATCGCCGACCTGCGGTAAATCTTTGCCAACCGACTTCCCTGGCGCCAAGGGCTGATTCGATACTTGGTACATGCCCACCGACAGCTTTTGACCCAAACAAGCATCTATCGCAATAACGACACGGCCCTGCGGGATTTCCTGCAGACGAGCCGCGATATTACTGGCATCGCAAGGTGCTTCCAACGTCCCTATAACATGGGGATATCCAAATTGAACGAGCTTGCTGCCTACTAACGGCCCCAAAGCATCGCCGCTTGATCGATCCGTCCCGATACATACAAAAAAGAGCGCGCTTGGCTCCAACTCAGATGATTTTCCAATGGTTGCAAGAAAGGAAGCCAACTGCTCACCATTCATTTTTTTCCAAAATTGCTCCCGTTTGTCTACCGTTTCCCCCATCGATCATTACCTCCTCTTACAAGCTTCCAGCAAAAATTTCCCCCTACCAAGGATGAATGATATAATGCGATCAACTTCTATTCTTCCATAAGGAGGTATCCTGTGTCCACTCTCGGCATCATCGCTCTTCTGACCCTCCTGTATTGGTTATACGTCACTGTGGATGTGTTAAAAGGTTTGCCCAACCTGCGAACGCTGCCTAAGTCTCCGCTCACTTCTTTCTCGGACAAGCCACCGCTCGTATCCGTCATCATCGCCGCCAAAGAAGAGGAATCGACAATCCGCGAAACCGTCAAGCATCTCCTTTCCCAAAATTACCCGCGCCTCGAGATCATTGCCGTGAATGATCGATCCCGGGATGCTACTGGTGTCCGGTTGGAGGAGCTGCACAAGTGGTCGGAAGGTAAGCAGGACATCCGTACCAAACTGCAAATCATTCACATCACACATCTTCCAGATGGTTGGCTTGGCAAAAACCATGCGCTATACCAAGGGTATCTTCAGGCCAGAGGGCAGTATTTGCTTTTTACAGATGCGGATATTCTGTTTGCTCCCGGTACGATCACCGACGCGGTCACCTATATGAAGGAACAGGATGTGCACCATCTCACCCTGACCCCCAATATGTTTGCGCGAGGCGCTTTACTCAAGGGATTCGTTCATTTCTTTCTGTTCTCATTTTCTTTGTTCGTTCGACCTTGGCGTGCAAATATCGACAACGCGAAAGGAACAGGCATCGGGATCGGAGCCTTTAATATGGTAAGCCGGAGCGCCTATGAAGCGATTGGTATGCATAAAGCGATCGCTTTACGACCTGACGATGATCTACAGTTAGGCATCTTCCTCAAAAGAGCAGGTTACCGCCAAAGAGTGCTGTCTGCCAAACACCTGCTTCAAGTGGAATGGTACCGTTCGCTCAAAGATGCGGTAATTGGACTGGAAAAAAACCTTTTTTCCGGCTTTCGTTACAGCTACATGGTCGCATTGCTCGCTTGTTTGGGACAGATCGGCTTTTTTATATGCCCGTGGCTTGGCCTCCTCTTCCTCTGGGATTGGCGCGGAGCCGTCTATGCGGTTGCTGTTATCCTGCAAATCTGGCTCTATCGCAAGCTAGTGTCCCGATTAATGAGCCTCAGAGGTGATTCCGCCTATCTGCTTCCCGTCAGCGCTTCACTGCTTGTCTATACTATGATTCGCTCCGTTTGGCTTACTTGGAAACAAGGCGGCATTTACTGGAGAGGTACTTTTTATTCGCTTCGTGAACTTAAAAAGAGTAGAAGTTAGCTTTGAACAATTGGACAAACGCCAAATAAGCGTTACTCGACAGAGCAAAGCTTACCCTCACGGTTTGTGGCATCCTCTTATCGTTCTAGTGAACACGATTCATCCGTACAACTCTATAGTACAAATGGCTGCTCGGCTCTTGTTCCACTTCCAAATACCCCTCTGCATGCACATAATCTCCCGTAATAAATGTGGAGGCATCTAACGAATTGGAGTGTGTAAGGAACAGGAGCGCGGCTTTATCGTTCCCTACGACGAAACCCGTTTGTTCTTTAATTTGAAATTTATCTAAAATGGTGCCATGATGCGATCTTGCAATATGGTGGAACTTCCAGGAATCATTTTCCTTAATGAGAAAATACAAGACGCGATTCTTGTGATTGTTGCTAAACTCCCTCGTAACACCAACCATACAGATTTTTTCACCAAGACTCAGATACTCATCGATTACATAAGATTTCAAGCGCAATCTCAGAACATTCTTATGCTGAATATAGGCTTCCATTTCTTCAACTGTTCGCTGATCTTTCGGATCCTGCTTCGTTGCGTAAAATACTTCTTTGATAAACGTATCCGTTTGCAGGCTTCTAGCCCCTTTGAAATGATTGTATGTACGGAAAAACTGCTGAATAACTTCCCTGATCTCATCTGGCATTGCAGGTCCCTTATCCACGGTATACATGCTATCTGCTACACTCGAATGTCTCTTTTTATGAAACCAACTCTTCCAGACACTTAATTGCATGCGCTCGTGTTCACCTGCTCTTTCTTTCTTCCAAACATTTCTTCATTATAGGCTAAAAACCATAAAATTTCGATAAAAATCGCATGATTCTGCGAACGAAAAAAAACACCTGCCTTCTATGCCTTTCATTCGAAAGATCATAGAAACAAGTGTTCGATAGTCCTATCCTTACAGAACTCTTCTCGCTCCGACATACCTTGCGCTCCAATAAGCGCTCGAAAGGCTATCCACAGCCACGCCTCTGGATGTTGTCGCTGAAATGAATTGATCATTGCCGAGATAAATGCCTACGTGATTCACTGTTTTCGAAGCAAAAAATACCAAGTCTCCGGCTTTCAAATCTGAAACTTTCGTACCTGCTTCACTGTGCATCTCCGCTGACGTACGGGGCAAATCGATCCCTTTCGCTTGATACAGGAATCGCACAAAACCGGAGCAATCAAAACCACTCGGCGTCGTTCCACCCCATACATAACGCACGCCCATATAGGAGTTCGCCGCCTGAATAATTTGCTCACTCACAGACGGAACAACGGCAGCGGCTGCCACCTTAGGTGCAGGTGCTGGAGCTGGTGGTGGTGGTGGTGGCGCGATCCAGGCTGGCTTGTGCGATTTTCCATCCACATCCACAATCGCGATCTGATTGGCTTCGTTCCATTCAATTGGCGAACCGAAGGTTTCCGTGATGAAACGCAGTGGGACATATGTATTCCCTTGGAACACGGTTGGACTGCTTTCCAAACTGATCTTCTTACTGTTCACAAGCGCTTGTTGCTGCTCTGTAATGAGTAAGATGGATTGCTGCTTGTTAACCAGTGTGACCTCGATTTGATCCTCTTGCTTCTCCCAGCTCACCTGATAGCCCAGCTTCTCAGATAACACTCGGAGTGGAACTTGCATGATGCCCTTGTCATCAATATAAGGCTGAACTTCCGGAAACTTCAGCAGCTCATCATTGACTTGCACCTTGACAGGGCGGTCCGTAGGCGCGGATGCAGCCTGAGCGGAGTGTGCTGTAAACATCGGTACTGCGGCGCATAATAGTGCGCATGAACAAATAAGACGTGAAGAAAAAGATTTCAAAACCTTGCCTCCTTGACGCCTCCGAGGTTAGTTGACGGGTTCGGGAAGAGGTTTTCCCTAGTACGCTCAGCTAGCAGCGCTCATTCACCCCAAATAAAGAAGTCCCCCGTACCAGAGCTTGCGATGCTCCAAGATTCGGCATTTTTTGTCTATGTTAGACTAGCATAGTTTAATTGGTAGGTACAACCTTTGCAAAACGGTAAGTTTTACCAATGTATTTTGTCGCATATTGCGTACGGAATACTAGGGATAATGGGCAAAAAAAACCACCCTAGAGGGTGGTTTTTCCTGCGATTAGGTGTAGCCAATTACGGATAGCGCACGATCGCTGACTGTGTTCAAAGTTGCTAACTCTGAGGCGGTTAATGATAATGAGGCCGCTTTGATATTATTTTCAAGATGATGCTCATCCTGTGTCCCTATAATAGCCGAAGTAAGTGCTTCCTGGTGCAGCAGCCAAGCAATTGCGATCTGTGTCACGTTAGTGTCCTTGGCATCCGCCATTTCTTTCATGACAGCTAAAAGCTCCTTCTCCGCCTCCAGATGCTCCGGTAGGAACAGCCTTCTCTCCTTGCGGAAGTCTCCCTCTTTCAATGCCTTTCCATGAAGGTGGAAAGCGCCTGTCAGAATCCCCTTGGCGATTGAGCTGTAGCTCATCACACCAATGTTGTGTTCCTGGCAGAATGGCAAAATCTCTGGCTCGATAGCTCTGTGCAGCAAACTGTATTCCGGCTGAATCACATCGATTTGCGCGTAATTTACGGCTTCTTTCAGCTGCTCCAAAGAAAAATTCGAAACGCCGATAGCCCGAATCAAGCCTTCTTCTTTCAGCTTCACAAATTCACCAAGCGTATCCTGCACAGGTATCTCAAAACTTGGCCAGTGAATGTAATAAACATCTATGTAATCAGTCTTCAAACGGTTCAAACTGTTTTCTGCCGATCTTCTTACATCTTGAGGAGCTAGATTGCTTCGGCTCACCTTCGTCGTAATGATGCATTGCTTACGTATATCCGCCAAAGCAGCGCCGACGATCTCTTCCGAGTGTCCATTGCCGTAGCCTTCAGCTGTATCAAACGTTGTGATGCCCAGCTCGAACGCTTTACGGATGAGCTCGATATTATTTTGGTCGTTCGTGAACTCCCAAGGACCTCCTCCAAGCTCCCAACAGCCAAAAGTTATGTTTGAGATGTCAAAACCTGCATGTCCTAGCTTTTTCGCCTTCATAGTCGCCGACCTCATTTCATTGATATCGTCCCACGATAATGCACACGTTAACAAAACAAGTATACCGCTTTCATTTACTTTTGCCAAGAAATATGCGGGCTCGGGTATCGGGTGAGGATGGTCTCCATAGCTGTACCATGTCTTTTCTGTACGTTAACGGAACTACTGGCATCTATTTAGCTCGAAAACGGTGCATTCGCCCCTCCTAGGGAACTACGGTCCTCTATTTTGCCGTTTTCAGGTGATACGCCGCTTTTAGGCAGCAAATAAAGGCTTGTAGTTCCCCTAACCGGGGAATTCGGCTGATTTACTCGAAATAGCGACCTCCAGTTCCCTTCGCTTTCCGCCCTCATTGAACATGCTTCCTTCGGAAGCAATCATCGGTAGATTTGGACGCGCGTCCTACTCGGGCTTACTCAAGCTGCCTTCACGGACGGTCGAACCCTTTGTGGGTTCTCTTCCCTTACCCGTGCAAAAGAAAAAGCCACCCGAAGGTGGCTCTTTCTTTTCTTGTGAAGCGGGTGATGGGAATCGAACCCACGCTACCAGCTTGGAAGGCTGAAGTTCTACCATTGAACTACACCCGCGTAAATATCGGGATGACACGATTTGAACATGCGACCCCCTGCTCCCAAAGCAGGTGCTCTACCAAGCTGAGCTACATCCCGAAACGCTTATAACTTAATTAAAATGGCGCGCCCTGAGAGATTCGAACTCCCGACCTTTTGATTCGTAGTCAAATACTCTATCCAGCTGAGCTAAGGGCGCTTAAAATATGGAGCGGAAGACGGGGATCGAACCCGCGACCCTCGCCTTGGCAAGGCGATGCTCTACCGCTGAGCCACTTCCGCACGGTATGTGTTGCTTGTCACTTCATTTCTTTCTCAGAGGCGACAAGGAATAATATATCAGGATTTCAGAACAAATGCAAATGTTTTTTCTTACCAATCGCTTATTTTATAAAAATACCGCCAAAAGGCAGCACTTCCCTTGCAATTCGCCGCAATAAGCTATCGTTTTTCATATGCTCATCCAACTTGCGATCCGGCTTACATGGCTGCAGCAGCACATGTCCTTGCCCTGTCATCTCCCAATGATAATTCATATGCTGGCTCGCTAATGTATTACCATAAACACAAAGGCGCAATACTGCATTCCGAGGATACGCAATTAGACAATGAATATCTACATATAAAGGCTGCTTCGGATCCAAAGCCATCTGATACAAGGGCCCAGTGGTCAAAAGCCCCAGTGTTCCCGGCCCTTTGAACTGCATTTTCACGAGATCTTGCGTGATCAGTGTATTTTTAACATTTTGTAAGTGAGAAGTAAAGCTGACACCGCCGGTATAAAACAGAACATGCCGGAACTCATACAAAAGATCATCCTCATCACCAATAGGCACCACAGACATGCTGTAGCCTTCTGGCAAACCTAGCATGAGCTGAGCAGGACCATACACGCGCGACTGAATCAGACGTTTTTTGCGGTACATACTGGGTAGCTTCATCAAAGAGTCCTCTCTTTGCTCAGACTTCCCTTGAAAAGCTACGATTTGGTTCGGATGCAGCACATGAATCGACTCGTCCTTCTCGATGCGCAGTGTGGCCATTTTTGCGTGTGAGCTTGCATGTTCGAAAGTAACTTCCACGCCTCTCAGGCCTCCTATCTCATTTGACGCTTCTGCCTCCGCCAGACCACATACCGGAACACCCGTCCAAGTACAAAATACAACACTACAAGCACAACCACCGCGATAACCATATTCGTTATCTTCCGACTCCGGTTTTCTTTATCTATTGCAACCTGCTCCATGGCCTTTAAGCGCTCTTGCAGTCGTTCATTTTCTTTCTGAAGCGCTTCGTTTTGTTGAAGGAGCTTTTCCTCGGTTTCCTGCGAATGCCGGATCGTTTCCGAGAGCTTGTCCTTTTGCTCCTCTAATTGCTGTTTCGTTGCCTCGTAATCTTTCTGAATTTGCTCCACATTCTCAGGCAGTTGATAGATATCTTTCACCCTATCGAGCCAGGAGGCTTGGGCTGCAGAGGCAGGGTACATAAGCCCTATCCAAATGACTAGCACGCCGATCACGTGACCAATAACAGATATATGCCGTGTCCGCATCGCCTTCCCTCCCAACAGCTCGACATTTTCTTCTATTTTACAGCAAAAATCAACCCTTCACCACTTCTGCCGCCTTAACAGGGTAACGCAAAATCGTTCTCATTTTCAAAGGATCAATCTTCCTCGGGTCAGATAAATAGATTTCATGATGGAGGCCGCTAATGCTTAAATGGCTTGTCTCCATAAATTCGTACATTTGAGTTAGCGTTTCAGGCTCGGAAGCATACGGACCCATATGCAGCATCTGGACACAGCTTCCTTCATGCAAGGTTTCAAATACAATATCTGAAAGCAAATCCAGCTCCTTTTTCTTGCCTAAAGCTTTAACTCGGGCTTCCTCTACCTTCTCTGCTGTAACATAATCGGGCATCCTAATCAAAAGTTTCCAACGCCACTGCTCCCTCGGCACCTCGAGCGCGTTCCGGCTATCTCCATCCACCCACCACAAGCCCTCCAGCTTGGCCACAGTGAAGTCTTTCTCCTCCATCTTATAAATGCCCTTAATGCTGTAAGAAAGCGTGTAGAGCGCTTCAGTCGCTTGTGCGAAGACGTCTCCATTCGGGTCCCCAGTTCCTTCAATGGTCACATACCAAACAGGCCCAAATTCCATTAGCTGTGGTTTCGTCGGAGCTGTGTAATAGGATTTGTAGACTTTGGCTAAATCTAACTTTTCCATGCGGCACTTCCTTTTTTCTTTCAGTATATAAAATAAACCCTGACAGCTATACGTCAGTAAACATAGAAAAAACCTACCCTTCGCTGTAAACGGCGAAAAAGTAAGTTTCGGTCTTCATTAGTATCGTATGTAATTATTCCCCGGTTGGTGGAGTGAACGTGCGCTGTGCAAATTCCGCATCCAACATGAAGAAGGCATTGCTGTCTTTGTCGATTCGTTTCAACTTGTTAATAATGCTGTCGAACATCGCTTCTTCCTCTACCTGCTCATCGATAAACCATTTGAGGAACTGCATCGTCGCATGCTCACGATCGTTGAGAGCCAAATCAGAGAGATGGTAAATACGTCTTGTAACTTCCTGCTCATGCTTGTATGCATGCTCAAAAGCGTCGAGGATCGATTCGTACTCATTCACTGGCGTATCCATACCGGCGAAGGCAACCTTTTTCCCGCGATCATTAATAAATTTGAAAATCTTCATTGCATGAAATTTCTCTTCTTCCGCTTGAACGATAAAAAAGTTCGAGAACCCATCCAAGCTTTCTGCTGCACAATAACCGGCTATGGCCAAATAGACGTGCGCGGAGTAAAATTCATAGTTCATCTGCTCATTGAGCGCTTCCGTTAGTTCATCTTTTAACATGATGTGCTGCACATCCTTTCTGTATGGTTACTTTTTGCAAATCCCCATACATACAAGATTACCAGAACTTCATATACAAATACAAACGGAAGTCATAAATTTTACAAAGGTTATGTACTTAGGCCATTACGGTTTCAGCCCTTGATTCAGCAATAATCTGCTTGAGCTGAGCATATAGTAAGTCAGGCGAAGCCGCACAAACCAAGTTCTTTTTGCCGATCATCGCGATGCACTCTTTCTTGCAATGCTTACAGTTTCCCAGGCAATCCTTCTTCTTTTGCTTCAATTTGGGGTATTCATTTTTCAACGACTTATATATTTGTTTGGATCCGAATTTCTCATTTCTGCAGCAGTATTTAATCGTTTTCATGTCATAACCTCCACCGCTCATATCTACCGCCTATACCCTGATATTAGTGATAATAATAATCAATGTCAACAGAAATTTGAGAAATGGATGTACAAAAAAAAGAGCTTCCTTAGCTCCTATAAAAGGAATTAAGAAAGCTCTTGGTGATGCGGTCAAGAGGACTCGAACCTCCACGGGGGGTTAGCCCACACGGACCTGAACCGTGCGCGTCTGCCAATTCCGCCATGACCGCATAAAATAAAAAAAAACTGAGTCATGTAGGATTCGAACCTACGACACCCTGATTAAAAGTCAGGTGCTCTACCAACTGAGCTAATGACTCAAACTTCATAAAAAATGGCGGAGCCGACGGGATTCGAACCCGCGGTCTCCTGCGTGACAGGCAGGCATGTTAGGCCTCTACACCACGGCTCCACACTAGAATATAACACCTCATCAAGAGGTTGGTTGCGGGGGCAGGATTTGAACCTGCGGCCTTCGGGTTATGAGCCCGACGAGCTACCGAGCTGCTCCACCCCGCGTCATTAAAAAGGAAAATGGAGGCTGACGGGATCGAACCGCCGACCCTCTGCTTGTAAGGCAGATGCTCTCCCAGCTGAGCTAAGCCTCCATGGGAAATACATAATGGTGACCCGTAGGGGACTCGAACCCCTGTTACCTCCGTGAAAGGGAGGTGTCTTAACCACTTGACCAACGGGCCGCGTAAACAGGCTTTTCTTAAGTAAATCGTGCTTTAAGGTGGCGGAGAGAGAGGGATTCGAACCCTCGAGACGCTTGTGACGCCTACACGATTTCCAATCGTGCTCCTTCGGCCAGCTCGGACACCTCTCCATGAAAGCCTGGCATCGGATAAAAAAAGTGGCTCCCCGAACAGGACTCGAACCTGTGACAACTCGATTAACAGTCGAGTGCTCTACCAACTGAGCTATCAGGGAATACTGCTTGGCAACGTTCTACTCTCCCAGAACCCTGCGGTTCAAGTACCATCGACGCTGGAGGGCTTAACGGTCGTGTTCGAGATGGGAACGCGTGGGTCCCCTCCGCCATCATCACCAAACAGTCAAAGCGTGGTTTGCGCCTTGAAAACTAGATACGAAACTTGCGTAAAGAATATTTGTCATCTACGTTAGACGTAGCGACTAACTGCTTAGTCAGCTGGTTTTGGTTAAGCCCTCGACCGATTAGTATTCGTCAGCTGCATGCATTGCTGCACTTCCACCTCGAACCTATCAACCTCGTCGTCTACAAGGGGTCTTACATACTGGGAAATCTCATCTTGAGGGGGGCTTCGCGCTTAGATGCTTTCAGCGCTTATCCCCTCCGTACATAGCTACCCAGCGGTGCCTCTGGCGAGACAACTGGTACACCAGCGGTACGTCCATCCCGGTCCTCTCGTACTAAGGACAGCTCCTCTCAAATTTCCTACGCCCGCGACAGATAGGGACCGAACTGTCTCACGACGTTCTGAACCCAGCTCGCGTACCGCTTTAATGGGCGAACAGCCCAACCCTTGGGACCTACTTCAGCCCCAGGATGCGATGAGCCGACATCGAGGTGCCAAACCTCCCCGTCGATGTGGACTCTTGGGGGAGATAAGCCTGTTATCCCCAGGGTAGCTTTTATCCGTTGAGCGATGGCCCTTCCATTCGGTACCACCGGATCACTAAGTCCGACTTTCGTCCCTGCTCGACTTGTAGGTCTCGCAGTCAAGCTCCCTTATGCCTTTGCACTCTGCGAATGATTTCCAACCATTCTGAGGGAACCTTTAAACGCCTCCGTTACATTTTAGGAGGCGACCGCCCCAGTCAAACTGCCCACCTGACACTGTCCCCATACCGGATCACGGTACCAGGTTAGAACTCCGATACGATCAGGGTGGTATCCCAACGGCGCCTCCACCCAAGCTGGCGCTCAGGCTTCAAAGGCTCCCACCTATCCTGTACAGATCGTACCAAAGTCCAATATCAAGCTGCAGTAAAGCTCCATGGGGTCTTTCCGTCTTGTCGCGGGTAACCTGCATCTTCACAGGTATTAAAATTTCACCGGATCTCTCGTTGAGACAGCGCCCAAGTCGTTACGCCATTCGTGCGGGTCAGAATTTACCTGACAAGGAATTTCGCTACCTTAGGACCGTTATAGTTACGGCCGCCGTTTACTGGGGCTTCAATTCATAGCTTCGGATTGCTCCTAACCACTCCTCTTAACCTTCCAGCACCGGGCAGGCGTCAGCCCGTATACTTCGCCTTGCGGCTTCGCACAGACCTGTGTTTTTGCTAAACAGTCGCTTGGGCCTTTTCACTGCGGCCCCCTCGGGCTATTCACCCTACCGAGGCACCCCTTCTCCCGAAGTTACGGGGTCATTTTGCCGAGTTCCTTAACGAGAGTTCTTCCGCGCGCCTTAGAATTCTCTTCTCACCCACCTGTGTCGGTTTGCGGTACGGGCACCTTCGCCTGGCTAGAAGCTTTTCTTGGCAGTGTGAAATCATGACCTTCGGTACTTTAAATTTCCCTCCCCATCACAGCCCAGCCTTACGGTTAGCGGATTTGCCTACTAACCAGCCTCACTGCTTGGACGAGCATCCATCAGCTCGCGTCACTATCCTTCTGCGTCACTCCATTGCTCATAACGGCTACGGTGGTACAGGAATTTCCACCTGTTGTCCATCGACTACGCCTTTCGGCCTCGCCTTAGGTCCCGACTTACCCTGAGCGGACGAGCCTTCCTCAGGAACCCTTAGGTTTTCGGCGGATCAGATTCTCACTGATCTTTTCGTTACTTATACCGGCATTCTCACTTGTATGCGCTCCACCTGTCCTTACGGTCAGAATTCAACGTACATACAACGCTCCCCTACCCATGCATTGCTGCAAGCCATAGCTTCGGTGGCGTGTTTAGCCCCGTTACATTTTCGGCGCAGAGTCACTCGACCAGTGAGCTATTACGCACTCTTTCAATGGTGGCTGCTTCTAAGCCAACATCCTGGTTGTCTGTGCAACTCCACATCCTTTCCCACTTAACACACACTTGGGGACCTTAGCTGATGGTCTGGGCTGTTTCCCTTTTGACAATGGATCTTAGCACTCACTGTCTGACTCCCGGATTTAAGTTTGTGGCATTCAGAGTTTGACTGGACTTGGTAACCCTTGGCGGGCCCCGCACCCAATCAGTGCTTTACCTCCACAACTCCACATCCGAGGCTAGCCCTAAAGCTATTTCGGGGAGAACCAGCTATCTCCGAGTTCGATTGGAATTTCTCCGCTACCCCCACCTCATCCCCGAATTTTTCAACATTCGTGGGTTCGGGCCTCCAGTGAGTGTTACCTCACCTTCACCCTGGACAGGGGTAGATCACACGGTTTCGGGTCTACGTCCACGTACTCAAGCGCCCTATTCAGACTCGCTTTCGCTGCGGCTCCGTCTTTTCGACTTAACCTCGCACGGGAACGTAACTCGCCGGTTCATTCTACAAAAGGCACGCCATCACCCATATAGAGGGCTCTGACTTTTTGTAAGCACACGGTTTCAGGTTCTTTTTCACTCCGCTTCCGCGGTGCTTTTCACCTTTCCCTCACGGTACTGCTTCACTATCGGTCACTAGGGAGTATTTAGCCTTGGCAGATGGTCCT
>NZ_AP038372.1:772500-847500 GCF_045866505.1 Paenibacillus sp. P36 | reverse complement strand
GAGGGATAATATACCACGCTAGATAACCAATTACAACCCCTTTGAAAATGTTCCGCAATTGCCATTCTTTTGAATGTTTTGTTCTATTCATAAATAAAAAATGGATGCATCAGATGCACCCGTCTCATTTGCGTATGTTATTAGATGTACGTTTAATTAACGAGTCGTTTGGAAAAACTCAATGCGCTCTCCATCTAGCCCATTAAAGAAGAAATACCTGGAGCCATTAGGCAGCGTCGTAATTTCTTCATCTACCTGCTGAACGTCCAGTCCTTGAATCCGCGTAAACTCCGCTTCAACGTCGTCGACGGTAAAAGCCAGATGATGAACTTTCCCTTCTTGCGGCAAACTCGCGTTATAACCTTCAATGAGTTCAACTTCAGTTTCGTTTAACGCTTCAAAGCCCAGAAAAGCAAGGCGGATGACACCATTCGTGTGAAGCAACGTCCCTTTGTGCTTAAGACCAATTACTTCCTCATAGAAACGAATCGACGCTTCTAAGTTTGCAACCATCACACCAACGTGCTCCATTTTCAAAACTGCCATTGTTCATAGCCTCCCTATTAAACTCCTACTCTCTATTATTGTAACGAAAATAGCAGATGAGGGCTAGAACATCCTACTCGTTATTTTTAAGCAGCAAATTGATATCGTTAATTCTAAATCCGTCAAAATTTCAACCGCACATGTATAGATTAGCGAGAGGCATCTACGTTATGCAAAGTGTCTCAATCTCACCATTAAGCGAAAAGAGCGTAACTTCCTCATTCGTAATATTGACCAAGCCAAGGTCATCGAACACTCGGCGAATTTTCTCATTAGATAAATGCTTGAGAATCGTTTCAACGGCAACAGTCAAATGCTCCTGATGCTTGGATTCATAAAACATAAGAACTTCTTTTTCCTCGACACGCACTCTCGTATGTATCATACAAGGTCACCCCCCAATTCCAATGTTTCAATTGTATATTTTGGAAATAAGGAAAGTGTGAGAACATTATTAGTTAAGTGTTAGGTTTAAAATTTCGCTTAGATACCTTAGACGTTGTATACTGTTGCTAGGAAGGTTAGATGGGAGGGTAACAACATGAGATTGCTAAAGCTTCTTCAAATCTACGAGGTGGATGGGATTACGCCCAAACATCGATCAGAACGATTTGATTTTGATGAGATTCAAGGGCAGACTTTTCGTGAGATGAACCCAACTGAAGTCGGGGCACCGATGATCTTATCCGGCATACATCGATATATTCCATTCAAAACAACTAGAGTTCAAGCCATAGATAGAGACGGATTGGATTTTCGCGTACTTACTCGAAATACAATCTATCATTTTGAAGTTCATACTGACTACAAAGCCACTTAAACCCTTGGAGGGTTAAGGGCTTTTTTTGTTGATTTTTATAATAATAATTTCTTCACTTCTCAAAAACTACCAATTTCCTTTATACTAATAGACGTGTTAATTAACCCATGTTCTATTATTATGAAGGAGGTCTTTCTATCACATGAAAAAAACATTCCAAACTCGACTTACAGCCCTCGCTCTTGTAACCGCTCTTACAAGCACTTTTACCGGCAGTATTGCTTTTGCCGACAATGCAGTACCCGCATCTACTACTACGATGAAGTCAGATATGCGTCTTGCCATTGATAACGGCGCAATCGAAGGCTACGGAGATACCGACTACCGCGGTGCTAACACGGCAACACGTGCTGAAGTTGCTACCATGATCAACCGTGCAGCGAAATTGCAAAGCGCAGATCCCGCTTCTGTCACGTTCACTGATCTCGCAAATTGGCAGAAACAAGCGGTTGCCAATGCGGTTGCAGCGAAGCTGATCAGCGGATTTGCTGACGGAACGTTCCACCCGGATGCTGCAGTCACTCGCCAAGAGCTTGCCGAGTTGATCGTGAAAGTGGTAACGGGCGGTAAGCTGCCAAGCGTGAATGAGAATGTTTTGAACTACTTCAAAGACTCTGATTCCATTGCAAAAGAGTCCCGCCCGTATGTCGCTTATGCCGTCATCAGCGGAATTTTCAGCCCGACACTGGATGGAAACTTCAATCCGACGGCAGCCGTTACGCGTGATGAAGTTGCCAAGGCGCTTAAGCCAATTTTATTTAAGGTCGTTGATATTTTAACTACAAATGATATTCACGGTAAAATCGAAGTTGGTTTCGATAAAAAACGCAACCAAGGCCAAGGCGGTATTGAAACCGTTGGCGGAATCGTCACCGATTTCCGTACTGTGAATCCGGAAGGCACTGTTGTAGTAGACGGCGGAGACGCTTGGCAGGGCACGCTTATTTCGAATACAACCAATGGTCAATCCGTCATGGATACTATGGCTCAAGTGAAATACGATGCGGCAGCTATCGGAAACCATGAGTTCGATTTTGGCCGTGACGTTTTAATTAATAACATTAAGAATGCGAAATTCCCTATTCTAGGCGCTAATATTATCGATACGAAAACAGGCGAACGTGTAGATTGGACACAACCTTACGTCATCATAGAAAAAGATGGACTAAAAATCGGCATCATCGGCTTCGCGACTCCGCAAACAACGTCAACGACGAAATCAACGAACATCGAAGGACTTTCCTTCGTGGATCCAGTTCCTTTGGCCAAAGAATTGTCTGCTGAACTGCGCGCCAAAGGCGTTGACATCATTATGGTCACTTCCCACCTGCCTGGTGAGCAAAACCAAAAATCCGCTGAAATCATCAGCGAGCTTGCAGATCTGGCCAAAGGCACAGGCAACGGCACACTGGATGCCATCGTCGGTGGACACTCCCATTTGCGTGTTTCCGGAATTGTGAACGGCATCCCTGTTGTAGAAGCGCAAAGCTGGTTGTACGCGGTTGGCCACATTCAACTATTTGTAGATAAAACGACTAAACAGGTCGTTTCATCGAACGCTAGCCTACTGGAAACCTACACGAACCTGACAACGGCTGACGAGAAAATTCACCAAACGGTAGAAGACTACAAGGCGAAAATATCAACGAAATCCAGTGAAGTTGAAGTCGTTGCCGCTGAAACGCTTGGACGTAAATCATTCCGTTTCGATAAAAATGGCGGTTTAGATCGCGATGGCGCTTCACAGCTGGGCAACAGCATCACGGACGCTATGCGCGCTGCTGAGAAATCCGACATCGCCTTCACGAATATTGGCGGTATCCGTGCCGATGTCGATAAAGGTGATCTAACTTATGGTGAAATGTTTGAAGTATTCCCTTTCGGCAACTACAATGTGACAGGCACAATGACGGCCGAGCAAATCAAAAAAGCCTTGGAAGTAACGGACAAGTATACGAATCTTCCTGCTATTCAATTCTCCGGTCTGAAAGTCGAGTGGGACAGCACCAAACCTCTTGGCGAGAAATATTCCAAAATCACGCTGGTAGATGGTACGCCGATCTACGTGGACGGCAAGTTCAACACAGATCGCACGTTCAAAGTGACGACGAATGATTTCATGGCAACGGGCAACGGCGATGGCTTTACAGTTTTCGGTGAAGTGAAGGATTGGAAAGATGGCGCCATCATGCTCGATGCTTGGGTCAGTTACGCGAACTCCTTGAAAGCGGCGGGTAAAGAGCTATCCGTTCAGGACGACGGGCGAGACGTACGTTTGGATCTTAAATAAAAAGCACTTATCCATTTATTAATCCCATTAACTAATAAAAGAAAGGTCTTTGATTAATCCCTCACAGGAGAAATCAAAGACCTTTTTGATTATGCCAGCCAAACTCGCATAAGCGACAGCAGCTGGTTTAAATTCAGCGGCTTGCTGATGTAGTCGGAAGCGCCTGCTTGCAGGCAAATATCACGATCCTGCTTCATCGCTTTCGCCGTTATGGCAATAATGGGCAGATGCTCGTTGCGCTCGTCTTTTCTAATCGTACGCATGGCCTCATAACCATCCATTACGGGCATCATCATATCCATAAGGATGATATCAATCTGCGGCTCCTTCTGCAAAATAGCCAGACACTCCTGCCCATCGTGTGCAATGATGACGGTCATCCCTTCATTTTCAAAAGCGTTGCTTAGCACGAAAACATTTCGCACATCATCGTCAACGACAAGCACAACCTTCCCTCGCAGAAAGTTGGGTTCAGCCAAAGGGAGAGAAGGCTCTTCCAGCTTCGCCGGAGTAGCGTCATAGGCTGCTGCGGCTTCCTCCCATGCCGGTTGAAACTCACTAATCCCCGGCTCCAAGGATGGGAGGTAGACCGTGAAAGTGCTTCCAATCCCCTCTTCGCTGCTCATGCCGATGTCCCCGCCAAGCAGTCCCGCCAGTTCGCGAGAAATGGAGAGGCCAAGGCCCGTTCCCCCGTATTTCCGATTGGTCGTGCCGTCAGCTTGCCGGAAGGGCTCGAAAATAAGCGCCTGCTTGTCAAGAGGAATACCGATCCCCGTATCTTTAACCGAAATGGCCAGAACTTCTTGACTAGGGTCAGCGGAAGGCAGCAACTGGGTGACTTGATCCGCTTCACAACGCTTGATACTCACGTGAACACCGCCCTCATGCGTAAACTTAAACGCGTTGGACAACAAGTTTTTCAAAATTTGACTAAGGCGCTGCTCGTCCGTATAAAAGTGCTCCGGCACCGGGAGTTCCAGGTCAATGTTCAAAGTCAGATTGCGCTGTTCAGCTACCTTGGCAAATTGACTTCGAATGAGCTTAGGAAGCTCTCTTACATTTAACGCTCCGATATGGATATCCAACTTGCCGGCTTCCACTTTGGATAAATCGAGAATATCGTCAATAAGCAGCAGCAGATCGGTCCCTGAGGAATGGATCACACGGGCATATTCCTGCTCATCACTACTCAAGTTCCCCATCTTATTTTCTTGCAGCATTTGGGATAAAATAAGCACGCTGTTAAGCGGGGTACGAAATTCATGCGACATATTAGCCAGAAACTCCGATTTGTATCTGGAGCTTAGCTGCAGCTGAACCGCATGTTCTTCAAGAGCCACCTTGATGCGTTCAAGTTCCTTGGACCTTTCATCCGCACATCGGTTATGCTCCTCTAACTGTTCATTCGTCATGTGCAGCTCTTCCTGCTGGCTTTGGAGCTCCTCCGTCTGAATCTGCAGCTCTTCCGTCATAAGTTGATATTCCCGAAGCAAACGCTCCACTTCAACGCGCGATTGCACACTGTGCACGATGGTTCCGAGAACGTCGAGAATATCTTCAAGAAGCTCCATCTGTTGATGGGTAAACTTATTTAAACTGGCTAATTCCATAACCGCAATAACTTCATGATGATGTAAAATCGGTACAATCAGTACGCTTTGCGCTTTTACAGCGCCGAGTCCGGACGTTATTTTGAGATAATGATCAGGCACATTCATGAAATGGAACATCCGCTTCTCCAGCGCGCATTGACCGACTAGTCCTTCTCCCAGATGAAACCGCTGAATCCCAACCTCATTCTCGTTATCCATCATCATGGCGTAGGCTGCTATTTTTTCCATCGTAACCTTGCCCTTGTGGGTGGATCGGAGGTAAAACAGTCCGAAGGACGCACCAAATAGCTCAGCGGCTTTACTAATAAAGGAAGAACCTAACGTTTCCATGTCCGATATGCCTTGAAGCATATGAACCACTTCCGCAAGCTTCCGCTGCTGCCATTCGATTTCCTCTTGGTTCTCTAAAAGCATATTCGTTGCATCAGCGAGATCCTTTACTTCATCGTTCATTGTGACTTGGATGCGCTGTGTATAGTCTCTTTTGAAAGAGCTTAATTTCAAAATACTTTTGGTAACCTGCTTAATCGTCCCAACAATCGACTGCGATATCAAGAGTGCAGTTGTTAACGAGAAAATAAGCAGCAGGGTCAACATAACAAACAAGGATCTCGTGAACATCCGGTTCTGATCGTCCAAGAGCTTGGCTCTATCTTTGGTAAGCGCTATCTCAATATTCCGGAAACGATCGAGCTGAGCGCGGATATCCTCCACATTTTGCTTGCCCAAATAAAAATCATAAGGATTGATGGAATATGTACCTGCACCTTGATCCCTTTTCATGATCGGACCCGGTGTCCCGTCAAGCTGCATGATCCAGTGTTCTATAGCCTTTTTGATCGATTGTAAGCTTTGTTCCTGGACCTCATTTTCATGTGTAAGCTGACTTAGCTTCATGTACGATTGCCGCCAGTTATTCTCTGCGTTGTGGTAGGGTTCCAGGTAGGTAGAATCTCCGGTTATCAGATATCCCCGCTGCCCGCTTTCCATGTCCATCACATATTTTTCGATGTTATTGATTTCACTATGTACGGCAAAATCATGCTCAATGATATAATTTCTATCCGTTTGCATCGAGGTCACTTGATTAATCACTAGCGTAAATACAACACTTATACAAGCGAAAATGAATATGTAGCCAAGCATGATTTTGGATCGGATACCAAACCTCTTCTTTTTCCCCATCCGCGCAGTGTCCTCTCCTTAACATCGAATTACGCATCTTTACGTATTATACTACTCTCCTAAAAGTTGGGATATGGGATTTTTTATACTTTACTACTTTACCAAGTTAATGTATTATTTAACTAAAGTAAATTTGATTCAAGGAGTGATTCTTTTGAGTAATCGCACAACTGACCATATCCGTCCACGCGGCGTCCTGTCTCGCATGAAGCCCTATTCTCCCGGCAAACCCATTTGGGAAGTCCAGCGGGAATTAGGTATCGACAAGGTGACCAAGCTTGCTTCCAATGAAAATCCAATTGGTCCATCACCTCTCGCTGTCCAAGCCATTCAATCCTATCTGACTGATATTCATCGTTATCCTGATGCGGACACGATTGATCTCTGCAGCGCTATTGCCGGCAAGTTGGAGGTGCTGCCCGAGCAAGTGCTTGTCACGAATGGAGCCGATGAGCTCATTACACTTCTATCCGAAACGTTTTTGGAGGAAGGCGACGAAGTCATCGTGCCCTCTCCAACCTTCAGCGAATATGAATTCGGCGCTAATCTGATGGGCGCATCCGTCGTACAGGTGCCGCTCCGAGAGGATTACCGTTATGAAATCGCGGATTTTTTGGCTGCGGTAACCGAGAAAACGAAGCTGTTATATATTTGTTCTCCCAATAATCCAACTGGCACCTATATGACAAAACAGGACTTGCATGCGCTAATGGATGAGCTTCCTCCTCATGTACTGGTTATTTTCGATGGGGCATACAGTCACTTTGTAACTGCAGATGATTATTGCGACGGGCTTGAGCTGGTACGTCAAGGATATCCCATCATCGTCACACAAACCTTTTCCAAAATTTATGGTTTAGCCGGCATCCGTGTTGGGTATGGCATCGCTTCTGCAAGCATTTTGCGCAATATTCGTCAGGTTAAAGAACCTTTTAACGTAAACGCCTTAGCACAAGTCGGCGCTGTCGCCGCCATTCAGGATGATGCTCATCTTGAAGCGACGCGGGAAATGAATAAACTCGGCAGAGAGCAGCTCTATGCCAGCCTGCAGGAGTTAGGATTCAATTTCACACGCAGCATGAGTAATTTCGTACTTGTGGAACTAGGCCCTGAAGCGAAAGCGATCTATGATCAATTGATGCGAAAAGGCGTTATCCTGCGGTATGCAGGGGCATGGAACCTCCCTAATCATGTGAGGATTTCAATAGGAACTCCTGAAGATCATGAAGCATTCATCAGCGCCCTGCGCGAGGTGCTGCAGGAGTCCAGCGAACAACCACTCTTAGCTGCTCAAAAAGATTAAACGATTACATGAGCATCCAACTCATTGTTTGACAACGACAAAATATGCTACAATGCAAAAAATGCAGTTTGTTGGAGGTTCACTATGCTAAAGGAATTTAAAGATTTTGCTTTTAAAGGAAATATGGTCGATCTAGCGGTGGGGGTTATTATCGGGGGAGCATTCGGGAAAGTCATTACATCCATCGTTAACGATGTGATCATGCCGCCTATCGGGTTACTGCTGGGCAGAGTGAACTTTAATGAACTTTTCATATCTTTGAATGGCAAACACTACGATACACTTGCTGACGCTGCAGCCGATAAGGGTGCGCCAGTTCTGAAATACGGAGCCTTTATTTCTACGTTCTTAGACTTTTTAATTGTTGCTGCCGTCATCTTTATTGTTGTTAAACAATTGTCCAAGTTCCGCAAGAAAGAAGAGCCGAAGGAGAAAGCTCCTACGACCAAATCTTGTCCGCACTGCTTGTCGGACATTCCGGCGCAAGCGACCCGCTGTAAATTTTGTACCTCTGAGCTGTCGTCCGGCCCGTCTGTGTCAGGAAGTATTCAGTAGTACATAGGATAAAAGGAGTTAAGCGCTTCTCAGCTGCTTAACTCCTTTTTTGTGCGCAGATCGGCGATCTCGCCCTGCGTAAAAGCATCTCGCTGCAGCAGCTCCAGAAGCTGCGCCGCCGTTGCTTCCGGCGATTGCAACTCGCCGTCCTCATGCAGCTTCACGAACCGGCTTAGCTGCGGGAAGTCCTCTTCCGATGCAGCGCGAATCTC
Source organism: Paenibacillus sp. P36 (assembly GCF_045866505.1). Classification (NCBI taxonomy): domain Bacteria; kingdom Bacillati; phylum Bacillota; class Bacilli; order Caryophanales; family Paenibacillaceae; genus Paenibacillus; species Paenibacillus sp. P36. The sequence goes on along the minus strand of NZ_AP038372.1, from coordinate 838,976 downwards.
CCGCTGCATATCCGTATCCACCACCCCCGGTGCGACGGAGATCACCTCCACCGGGTAGGGCTGTTCCATCTGCTCGACGCCAATACAGCGCGTCAGCATATCGAGCCCGGCCTTGGCGGTGCAATACGCCCCCCAGCCGGGGTAGGGCTTCTTCCCCGCGCCCGAGGAGATGTGGACGACCCGCTTCTTGATCGGCAGCGCCTGCGTCTGCCGAATGAAGCTGTTCGTCAGCAGCGTGGGCGCGACGAGATTGACCTGCAGGCTCATTTGCAGGTCCTCTTGGCCAGCTCGGCCGATGAACGTCATCGGCTCGAGCTGGCCCGCGTTGTTGATGAGCGTGATAGCATCCGCTCGATCAACCAGGCCAAGGATTCGCTCCATCAGCGAATCCAGGCCGTCGGTTTGCGCCAAGTCGTAAGCATGAAAGGTGTAGTCACCTTTCATGCTTAACGCCTCTTGGCGGAGGCTCTGGCTTTCGCCGCGCGACACGCAGTGGACCGCGGCGCCTTGGTGCAGGAGCTGCCTCGCCAGCTCAGCTCCGAGGCCTTTGGAACCTCCCGTGATGATATAGGCAGGCATGGTGATCGGCTCCTTTTTTATATAGATATAAGGGTAAGTTAAGGGACTTTAACAACAAAGGGGACCGTGAACACCTTGCCACCACGCTGAAATTCTCCCCAGACTTTATACACGCCGCTTTTGGGGAATGTCGTCATAAACTGGGCTTCCGGACCTGTTGATTTCTCGTCCGTCGGATGAACATGCAGGTATTGATCCGCATTCGCGTCCAGAATAACTACGTGCCCCACAGCCCCTAGATACGGTTGCAAATCCTTAATAGGTGCTTTGGAAGCTGCATCCTTAAAGGTATAGGTTAGATTAAGCTCCATTCCTGCCAGATCGATTTTTAGAGTAACTTCATTGCCATCTATGGTCTTCGTCCATGCATTCTCCGGTTCAATCGCCACCGGTGGTGCGGGCTCCCCTTGTACAGTCAAGGAGTAGCTTTTGACGGTTTTCTCTTTCCCGGTAGGCAGAAAATCAGCAAAAAGCCGATATTCACCACCCGAAGGGAACTGCGTCGATACCGTAAAAAGCCCCTTTCCTTTGTACTCCGGATGCAGATGCTTGAAATAAGAAAGATCCTTGCTCACCGCGATAAGATGCATTTTTTTCTCATGATTCAGATCAAAATCATTTATCGGGTTACCGTCACTATCTTGAATCTGAATCGTCAACGTCGTATCTTCTTTCGCTTTCGCCTTCGTCTGCGGAGAAGCTACTTGAAATATTGCCTGAATTTGCTCCTCTGAACTCCCCGCTTCATGACCGCCGCCGTGTACCGAATGATCCGTAGTCTGCGACTTCCCACAGCCGCTTAGCACAAGGACCAGAGACAACACGATAAGACTCATTATTCTCATTGCACTACATCATAACCTTGCTCTTCGATTGCTTCTTTGATCGCTTCCACAGTCAGCTTGCTCTCGTCGTATTCCACTTCCACTAATTTACCCGCCAAGTTTACTTTGCCTTCAGCCCCAAGCTCTTTCATGGCTTTCTCAACGGTATTCACACAGTGATTACAAGACATACCTTCTACTTTTAAAATAATGCTGGACATCGCATTCACTCCTTCATATGATTTGATTTTTTATGATTATTTCATGAGGGTATTCATCGTTTTGAGCAATTCATCGACAACATCCATGTCGCCTTCTTGAATACGTTCGACGACACAACTTTTGAGGTGGCCGGCTAACAGCAGTTTCCCTACACCATTCAGCGCCGATTGAATCGCGGCAATTTGATGCAGAACGTCATCGCAATACGTATCTTTCTCGATCAAACCTTTGACCCCGCGAACTTGACCTTCAATACGGTTCAACCGCTTCGTTAAATCCGCTTTAAGTTTATCGGAATGATGACTCTTCCGCTCGTGTCCATCCAAGCCGCAGTGGTCTACTTCCGTGTCCATTTCTTTGTTCATTGGGCTCACTCCTTTGAGAGTTGTTTACTACATATCATACCCCCATCCCCTATATTGTCAATCCTTTTGGAAGACTCCTCGCTCGCTTAAAGTTTGACTCTCTGTAATCGAAGAGCATTTAACACGACAGAAACGGAACTTAACGCCATAGCGGCCCCTGCTACCCAAGGCTCTAACAAGCCAAAAGCGGCGATTGGGATGCCAATCGTGTTATAACCGAGGGCCCAGAACAGATTTTGCTTAATATTACGCATCGTCCTTCTGCTCATTTCAATGGCATCTGCAATGGAATTCAAATCGCCGCGCATTAAGGTGACATCCGCCGCCTCCATGGCTACATCACTTCCCGTGCCCATCGCCATGCCGATATCGGCCATTGCTAAGGCTGGCGCATCGTTGATGCCATCGCCGACCATCGCGACGCGGAAACCCTGCGCTTGCAGCTTTTTCACCTCTGCCGCTTTCCCTTCCGGCAAAATTTCTGCCAGAACCTGCTTGATGCCAGCTTGCTCGGCTATCGCTTTTGCAGTACGCGCATTATCGCCTGTGATCATGATGACTCTAATGCCCATTGCTTCCAAACGGGATACGGCTTCCTGCGAAGTTTCCTTTATTGTATCCGCCACAGCAACGAATCCGGCGTACGTGCCGTCAAAGGCTGCCAGCATCACGGTTTTGCCATCTTGCTCTAAACGTTCCATATCCTTAAGCAGCGTTTCGCCAATATCAACCCCCTTCTCGATTAGCAGTCTTCTTGTACCGATGAGGACTTGGCTGCCTTCGACTTGAGCTTCCAGTCCAAAACCGGGGATGGCTTTAAAACTCGTGGCTTCCGGCAAAGATGGCATGGACGGTAGTATGCCTTGGACGATCGCCTCAGCTAGCGGATGTTCCGAGCTGCGCTCCGCCGCTCCGACGAAACGGAGGAAGGTGGTCTGGTCCACATGCGTTTGGATATCGGTAAGTTGTGGTTTCCCTTTGGTTACTGTACCCGTCTTATCCAAAACTACAACATCCAAGTGATGAGCCGCTTCCAAATGCTCACCGCCTTTGAACAAAATGCCTAATTCCGCTGCGCGTCCGGACCCTGCCATAATCGAGGTCGGCGTTGCCAAACCCAATGCGCAAGGGCAAGCGATAACGAGGATTGCGATCGTTTTTTCGAGTGCGCCTGCGAAGTTAGCCGGATCCAACCAGAAGTACCACAGAACAAAAGCAATAAGCGCAATCCCCACGACAATCGGGACAAAAATTCCCGAAATGACGTCCGCCACACGCTGAATCGGCGCCTTCGATCCCTGTGCTTCTTCAACGACTTTGATGATTTGGGACAACACCGTGTCACGGCCAACCTTAGTCGCCTGCACCCGGAGAACCCCATTCTTATTCAGCGTTGCACCGATCACGGTATCGCCTTCGCGTTTCTCAATCGGCAGGCTTTCACCCGTCAGCATCGATTCATCGACCGAGGAATGGCCTTGCATAACAGTGCCATCCACCGGAATCTTCTCACCCGGTTTCACGATGATGACATCCCCTGTAACTACCTCTTCCAGCGGGATGCTGATTTCTTGCCCGTCACGGATGACTAGGGCACTTTTGGCCTGCAGGCCCATAAGCGATTTAATGGCTTCCGAAGTGCGCCCTTTGGCGAGAACTTCGAACCATTTTCCGAGAATGACGAGTGTGATGAGGATGGCGCTTGTTTCGTAATACAGCTCAGGCGCATGATGATGCTCGCTTTGGCCTGCCCACTGGAACGTCAGATACAAGCTGTAAAAATACGCGGCCGATGTTCCCAGCGAGACGAGCACATCCATGTTCGCGCTCTTATTGCTGAGCGCTTTGTAGGCACCAATGTAGAATTGGCGTCCGATGAGAAACTGGACCGGTGTTGCCAGAACCAGCTGCACCCACGGATTCATGAACAGCTCCGGCACCCAAATCCACGAAGTGAAGGAGAAATGACCAACCATCGCCCATAACAAAGGGAAAGATAGTATGGCTGAAATCCACAGCTTACGCTTATGCTTCTGTATCTCTTTGGCGCGATGTTCGCCGGTTTCCGCCTGTTCTGTTTTGCGCGCTGCTTCGTATCCTAACTTGGCTACTCGCGCTTGCATATCCTCCGGTGTTACCTCCGAAGGCTGATAGGAAATCCGAGCTGTTTCCATAGCCAGGTTGACGGAAGCTTGTGCGACACCGGGCATCTTGCTCAGCCCTTTTTCAATTCTGGTTGCGCATGCGGCGCAAGTCATTCCTGTAATATCGAAATCAACCGTTGCAGTTGCTCCGGTAGGTTGCTGTTGCCCTGCAGATTCGGTGCTCATAGGATTGTCACCTCACAATGATTAGTATTTGTTTATATTTGTATAGTATACCCCCCTACCCTATATTGTCAAGTGATTTGAGTAAATTGGGTAGCTTCCTATGGCCGGTTTCAAAAATTCATCAATAAAAAGCCTGACGGTCAGCGCCGTCAGGCTTTCGTGTTGGGCTACTCTCCAATACTCCATCACTCTACTTACATACTGCCAACTTTCACTGCTGAATATTCCCCAAATGCTTTTCGAAAAGGAACTAGAGTCCTCTATTTACAGGTAAATCAAGCTATCTTCTTCTTTCTGAGGGGAACTACAGGCTCTTATTCAGCCAAAATACACATTGTTAGGGTGAAATCTGACAAAATAACGGATCATAGTTCCCCTCCAAATGAAAAAAGAGCAATTTCAGAAAAATAGAGTACTATAGTTCCCTCTGACAGAGCCTAGCAAGAGAAAAGCGTGAGGAACCGCATCAGCTCAGCAACCCCATCCCTAAACTGTTGATCTCCGCTTCCATCTCCCGCCGGAGCAACAGCTTATCGCTTTCGTCCATAAACGCGGCTTCCACCCCATTCATCACAAGCCTGACGAGTTCAGGCTCTGTAAAGCCAAAACGATCGGACAGCACGCGGTATTCATTCGTAATGTCCGTTCCGGAGACACTCGGATTATCCGTGTTTATGGTGACAAGGAGCCCTTGCTCCAAATATTCACGGATCGGGTAAGCATCCCAGCCGGAAACGGCCTTTGTTTGGATGTTGCTGATCGGGCACATCTCGAGCGGGATGCGACGGTCTTTCACCAGCTCGAGAATGTCGCTGTTCTCCTTCAGCCTGACACCGTGCCCGATGCGCACCGCACCGAGATTCGTTACCGCTTCGTACACATTCACCGCACCTGCCGCTTCTCCGGCATGGATTGTGACCGGAATGCCGAGTCGGCCCGACTCCGCAAAAACCTCCCGAAACCATTCCGGCGGATAGGATGCCTCATCACCAGCCAAGTCGACGGCCACTACACCTTTACCCACAAACTTGGCTGCCGCCCGAATCACTTCCAAGTTGCTTTCGCAGGAATGATTTCTCATGCAGATGGCAATGACGCCGGCTTTCACGCCAAAATCGTGTTGTCCGCGCTTCATCCCCTCAACTACATAATGAATCGTTTCTTCCACGGTCAAACCGTTATTGCGATGCAATTGCGGTGCAAAACGCACCTCCACGTATTTGCAGTTATGCTCTGCCGATTGCTGAGCAACCTCATAGGCAATCCGCTCCAAAGCTTCACCCGATTGCATAAAACGAGTCGTAAAATCAAATTTACTCAAGTATTCAATAAGACTGCCGCATTCGTCACCAACACGCATATGTGGAATCAAGCCTTCTTTATTGTACACGGGAAGATCAATGCCTTGATCCAGGGCGAGCTCCAGAATTGTTTCCGGCTTTACACTCCCATCCAAGTGCAAATGAAGATCAACTTTGGGCAGTCGCGTTAGCCAATCATGCGTCCGATTGTATGCCATCTTCCATCATTCCCTTCTTGATTATGAGTTAGAGCAAGTACTCACGGCTGTATGCCGCTACAAAGAATTTTATTAACTTTAAAACAACGTGACCTATATGTCAATATATATAACATAATTTTATCATAACAATATATGTGTTATATTTTATAACGCAACTGTAACTTGACTTCTTTTTTCTAAAAAGCAGTATTGTATAGAAAGTTAGCCATTGTCTGCATTAAAATCAAGATCCTCTACAAGGTATAATGCTTAATGTAAGCGCATCCAAAATTGGAAAGGAGGATACCTACGAAGTCTCCCTCATCACAGATCCGCATAATTGCAATAACATTCGACTGACGATCCGAGGAGGTTGTAGAAATGTTTAAAAATGTGAAGCGACTTATACAAACAGCCTGTTACGTCACACTGGGCTCTCTCCTTATTTCATCCTTCGGCATCCAAACGCCTACAGCACACGCAGCAGTACCCCGACAAATGGAAAAACTCGACCGGGGACTGGTGGCCGTTAAAGTTTCAACTGGTGTACTTGTGAGCTGGAGACTTCTCGGTACTGAAGCGGCTAGCACATCTTTCAACGTATATCGCAACGGTGTGAAGCTCAACGCCTCTCCCATTATGACAAGTACAAACTATCAAGACAACACAGGTACGACAAGTTCAAGCTATACGATTCGTGCGGTCGTAGGCGGTGTCGAGCAAGCGGCATCCGCGGCTGCAACACCATGGGCAAATAATTATTTGGATGTCCCTCTTCAACGACCGGCAGGCGGCACAACCCCAGACGGCGTCAGCTATACCTACAATGCCAATGATGCGAGTGTCGGCGATTTGGATGGCGATGGACAATATGAAATTGTTTTAAAATGGGACCCTTCTAACTCCAAAGACAACTCGCAGGACGGATACACCGGTGAAGTGTTTGTTGATGCTTATAAGCTCGACGGAACCCGGTTATGGCGAATCTCTATGGGCAAAAACATTCGCGCAGGCGCTCATTATACGCAATTTATGGTCTATGATTTGGACGGGGACGGGAAGGCTGAAATTGCTATGAAAACGGCTGACGGCACAAAGGATGGCACTGGCACCGTCATCGGCAGCTCAACCGCCGACTATCGCAATTCGGTAGGCCGGGTCCTGACCGGCCCTGAATTCTTAACGATTTTTGCAGGCGCGACAGGTAAAATATTAACGACAACGAGCTATGATCCACCGCGCGGCACAGTTGGAGATTGGGGCGATACGTACGGCAACCGGGTAGACCGCTTCTTGGCGACGATCGCCTATCTGGACGGAGAGAAGCCAAGCCTGGTGATGGCCCGCGGCTATTACACGCGCAGTGTGCTGGTGGCATACAATTGGCGGGGCGGAACGCTTTCCAAGCTGTGGACGTTTGACAGCAACAGCTCCGGGAACTCTGCTTATGCCGGCCAAGGCAACCACAATCTGACAGCAGCCGATGTGGATGGAGACGGCAAGGATGAAATCGTATACGGCGCTATGACGGTGGATGATAATGGTGCGAGGAAATATAACACGGCATTAGGCCATGGTGACGCGCTTCATGTAGGTGACCTGGATCCGAATAATCCTGGACTTGAAGTATTTAAGGTGATGGAAAATACGAGCGCAACCTACGGGGCTGCCGTCTGGAATGCGGGTACCGGTGCAGTACGGTGGGGTGTGCCAACAGGCGCCGACACTGGAAGAGGCATGGCTGCGGATATTGATCCGAGATATGCCGGTGAAGAGGTCTGGGCAAGCAATGGCGTCGGATTGTACCAAATAGGCGGCACCAAAATCAGTTCTACAGTCCCCTCCTCCATCAACTATGGCATCTGGTGGGACGGCGATGTATCGCGTGAACTGCTCGATCATAATTGGGATGGCACTAATGGGGTAGGCCGAATTGATAAGTGGAATTATACAAGCCTCAATACAACGACTCTTTTAACCGCAACGGGCACTTACTCCAACAATGGGACAAAAGGAAATCCAAGTCTGCAGGCCGACATTTTGGGAGATTGGCGCGAGGAAGTCATCTGGCGGAAGTCCGATAGCTCTGCTCTGCGCATCTATGCTACTCCTTACGAGACTAGCACACGCCTTTGGACGTTAATGCACGATCCTCTTTATCGACTGGATATTGCCTGGCAGAACGTAGCATACAACCAACCGCCGCATACGAGTTACTACCTGGGAACAGGCATGGCGTCGCCGACGCAACCGAATATTTACGTCACTCCATAAAATATTAAGGGACTGTTCCCAATGTAGCTTATGCTGCTTTGGATTCAGCCCCTTTTTTTTCAATTCATAGTATGGAGAATATGTTTTCTAAACACCGCCGGAGGCGTGCCATAAAAAGCAGCAAACTGTCGTGAAAAGTAAAAAGGATGGTTAAATCCAACTTCCTCTGCAATTTCCGCGATAGTTAAGGAGGTCGTTTCGAGTAGCTTTCTGGACTGGCGGAGGCGGATTTTATTTAACATGTCCATGACGGATTCGCCGGTCTGCATTTTGAATAGATGAGCGAACCTGGAAGCTGACAAATTGACTCTAGCCGCCAATTCGGGCACGTTGAACGACTTTTTATAATGCTGAGAAATCAGCTTTACCGTTTCTTCTACGCGTGAATCCATCCGCAAATGTGTTTCAAGCGCATTTTTGGATATTAACAGAAGGATTTCCTCCAAGGCATTAACGGCCAATCTTTCCGAAAACAGATGCGATTCTTCATTATACTGAATCAGGTTGTTGAAAGCCCCGGCGATGTGAAGCCAATCTTTGGCGCTATCTACACGGGCGGAGCGAATCCCTTTAATCGTTTCTGGGAGCTGCAGCAGAGCCAACCAATCCTCTTTGGGAACAAAATGGCACCAATTAAACTCCCATACGGTATGTTCCGGTGTTCCATAGTAATGCGGCGTTCCAGGGGTAATGAGTGTAATTTCACTTTCGGGGCATTCACAGGTCTCACTTCCGTTATGAAATAATCCCTTTCCGTGCAATGTCATGGTGAGGTAGAAATCTTTCGTTCCTTTCGACCGCTTCACGCGATAGCCGAACGGCTGGCGGTAGCGGCCCGATACTAGCTTTCCAGGGATCGTCGTGCGATTCTCTTTAGCAGAAAAACACATAAATTCCGACATCAGTTGGATTCCTCCAATTCCTAGATATCAACTAGTCTATTGCACTTTCTCTTCCTTCTGCTGAATGACCTTCAATGCTTCCCGCACACTAAGCGGTGAAAGCTCGGTCTTAGCGACAAAAGCCTGCACAGCCGCAGCATCCGTCTTCGAATATTCACGCAGCGCCCAGCCGATGGCCTTCCGAATAAAAAACTCCTTCGAATCCGCCATACGCCGAATACAGCTAAAAAGAAGCGGCACGTCTGTGCGCTGCTTATACTTGAGCTGGAACAAAATCGCTGTCCGCTGCAGCCACATATTGCTTGATGAGAGCCATTTTTCGACATAGACCGGGATAAGTTCCGGATATTTCTGTAGGTGAACACCAATTAAATGGTCAGCAATCGGATCAACGGTGTCCCACCAGGAATTCGTTACAACCATACGCTCGAGCAAATCAATATGCTCTTTATCCGCATTTTTGCGAAGCTGAGTGAGCAGCTGCAGCGCCGTGTAATGGAATTCCCGCTCCGGCAATGCCCAAAGCTCCTCCGCCACTTTCACGCCCTCTGCTCCTTTGGGATAGCCTTGCTCCTTCCAAAATGCTTTCGTCAAAGCCACGCGCTGCGGGTTGCGAATACCGAGGAAAGGAAATTGGTCGCGCATATATGCGGACATTGCAGCTGCATCAACCTCACTGCTGTGCGCTCTCAGCAAGGCCTCCAGCTTGTCCGTGTAAAGTGATGTCATCGATGACGCGCCTCCTTTTAAACTATAAAGCTCTCGCTTTATTCTAGCAATTCCGCTTTGATTCGGGTATGCTTAAAGCAGAATTTTTATATAGACTACCTATCGGAACGGAGAGGAACACATGACTTACAAGTTAGTAGCATCGGATTTGGACGATACGCTTTTGCGTGATGATTTGACGATTTCCCAGGAAACGATTGACGCTATGCATCAAGCAGTTGCTCAAGGTGTGACGGTAACGATTGCGACAGGCAGAAGCTTTCCCTCTGCAGCCAAAATTGCTAACCAAATCGGGCTTAACGTACCGATCATTACGTATCAAGGCGCTTCGATCAAAAATCTCCTCGACGAGGAAGTCTTGTATGAACGTATGGTGCCTGTGGAGAGCGCCCGCTACCTGCTCGATTATTGCGAAAAGAGAAATCTCCATCTTCAGCTTTACCATGGCGACCAGCTTTATGCAGCTGAGGATAACGATAAAATTAAAAATTACGTGCGTCTGTCCAAAACGCCTTATATCATCGGCGACCTGCGCCAATGGATCGACATTCCGCAGCCTAAGCTGCTGATTGTGGACAAACCGGAGGTTTGCGACCAAATTCGCGAGGAGCTGCTTCCTCTGCTCGGCGACCAGATGCACATTACGAAATCCAAACCGCACTACTTGGAATTCATGCACAAAGAAGGCACCAAAGGCCACGCCATCGCTTTCCTTGCCAACCATATCGGCTGCACGCTGGATGAGGTCATTGCCCTCGGCGATGCGTGGAACGATCGCGAAATGCTTGAAGTTGCGGGGCTTGGGGTCGCAATGGACAATGCTTTGCCGGAGCTTAAGGAGCTCGCGAATTATGTGACCAAAAGCAATAACGAAGACGGCGTTAGGCACGTTATTGAGAAGTTTATTTTGAATGTGTAGACGTAAAACCGATTCCCTGCATGTACAACATGTGGCGGTATCGGTTTTTTTTATTTGGGTAGGGTTTACTTTCGGACATATCCTGTCCCTCCTCCCTATATATTTACTATAGAAATAGCCAATCCCCGGAGGTGTTTCCATTTGGACAATTACCCATTAACGCTGCGCTCCCTCTTCGAACGTTCCCAAACCTTATTCCCCAAAAAAGAGGTTGTTTCCCGAACAAGTACCGGCATTCACCGTTATACGTATGCTGATTTCGGCAGACGTTCGAAGAGATTGTCCAGCTCGCTGCAAGCGTTAGGGGTACAGCCCGGGGATCGAATTGCTACTTTTGCCTGGAATCATCATTGGCATTTGGAGGCCTATTTCGCCATTCCCTGCATGGAAGCGGTCCTCCATACGGTGAATATTCGCCTCCCCGCCGATCATATCGCCTATATTCTCAATCATGCGGAAGATCGTTTCCTCCTCGTAGATGAGACCTTGCTGCCCATTATAGAAAAAATCCAGGATCAACTGACGACCATCGAGGGCTATATCATCATGACAGATAAAAAAGACCTGCCACCGACTTCTTTACAGCCCGTCTATGGGTATGAGAACATGATAGATAGCGGTGATCCTCTTTACACATACCCTGAATATATAAATGAAAGCGCTCCCGCAGGGATGTGCTATACATCGGCCACAACGGGAAATCCCAAAGGCGTCGTGTACTCTCATCGCGGGATCTATCTGCATTCGTTGTCGATTGGGTTGGCGGATACGCTAGCTCTTTCGGAGCGCGACGCTGTACTACCTATCGTACCAATGTTTCACGTTAACGCCTGGGGGCTCCCCTTTGCCTCGGTCTGGTTCGGCAGCAAGCAGGTGCTTCCCGGACCGGCCCCTACGCCGGATATTCTGCTCCGCTTGATCGCGGACGAAAAGGTCACCATCGCAGCCGGCGTGCCCACGGTCTGGACAGCTGCTCTTCAAGCGCAAGAGGCGCTGCAGCTGGATTTATCATCTTTGCGCGCCGTAGTCTGCGGCGGATCTGCTGCCCCGCGCAGCCTCATTGAGAGCTACGAGCAGCGGCTGAATGTCCCGTTCTATCATGCTTATGGCATGACGGAAACATGTCCGCTCGTTACCGTCGCCCGCCTAAAAAGCTATCAAGAAGAAGCTTCGCTTGATGAACAGTACGCCACACGGGCCACGCAAGGACTGCTCGTACCTGGACTTGATATGAAAATCGTCGGAATGCGCGGCGAGGTGGCTTGGGACGGCAAGGAGATGGGGGAAATTTGGCTGCGGGGACCATGGGTAGCGACCGAATACTACCAAGATGACCGAACTGCCGAGGGCTTCCAAGACGGCTGGTTTCATAGCGGAGATATCGCGGTCATTGATCCTGAAGGTTTCGTGAAACTGGTCGATCGAGCCAAGGATTTAGTCAAAAGCGGCGGAGAATGGATTTCCTCTCTCGATTTGGAAAATGCTTTGATGGCGCACCCGAATGTATATGAAGCCTGCGTGATCGGCGTTCCCCATCCCAAATGGGGTGAGCGGCCGCTCGCTTGCGTCGTCCTCAAAGATGCTGCCTTGCAAGCGGGGGATAAAAAGGGGTTGCTCACGTTCATCGAAGACAAATTTGCCAAGTGGTGGATTCCGGATGATGTGGTTTTCCTACACGAAATCCCCCGTTCCTCGGTCGGGAAATTCATGAAGCGCGAGCTTCGCGAGCAGTATCAAACCTATTTTACAGGAGACTGAACTCGTTCGGCGGATCTGGCGAGCTGGATCGAGCAATTCGAAGCTGCTTCTGCTCATTAGCGATGCGGCAATTTCAAGATGAGGGGCAGGATGGATATGTTCGATGCATCTTTATTGAAGGATAAAGTCATTCTCATCACAGGCGGGGGAACTGGCCTTGGCCGTGCTATGGGTGAGCGTTTCCTGGAGTTGGGGGCGCAGCTTGCCATTACTAGCCGACGTGAGGAAGTATTGGCGAAGGCCGCTTCCGAGATGGATGGTGATGTGTTCTATAAAAGCTGTGATGTGCGCGATCCGCAGCAAATCGCAGAGATGGTCTCCGCCGTGGAACAACATTATGGCCGGATCGATGTTCTCATCAACAATGCGGCTGGAAATTTTGCCAGCCCGACTGAAAATTTATCTTCGCGCGCGGTGGATGCGGTGCTGAATATTGTCCTTCACGGCACGTTTTACACGACGCTGGAAGTGGGGAAACGATGGATCGAGCAAGGCACCGGCGGGACGATGCTGAACATCGTCACCTCCTATGCCTCCACGGGCTCGGCCTTCGTTGTGCCGTCGGCGGCCGCGAAGGCCGGCGTGCTCGCTTTGACGCGCTCGCTTGCCGTCGAGTGGGCGCGCCACGGCATCCGGCAAGTCGCGATCGCGCCGGGGCTGTTCCCCACCGACGGCGCGTGGAGCCGGCTGGCTCCGACGCCAGAGCTGTCGGAGAAGCTGCTGAACCGCGTACCGCTGCGGCGGGTTGGAGAAAAGGATGAGCTTGCGAACCTCGCAGCTTATCTGATTTCGGACTATGCCGGGTACATCAACGGCGAAGTCGTCACGATCGACGGCGGCGAATGGCTGCAAGGCGCCGGGCAATTCAATGACTTGCTCGAGGTGACCGACGAGGAGTGGATTAACCTTGCGGATATTACGCGCAAGGGGAAGTCGTAGCGGACTTCTGATGCGAAATAGGCAGCAAATTGAAAAGCCCCCAACCTATAAGGTTAGGGGCTTGAAAGTTATCCACAATGAACCTGATATCCGGAAACTAACTTACTCAGCCAAACTGAATCTCAATCCCCTTCTCGCTCGACTCATAAACCGCGCACAAGATCTTGGTCAACTCCACACCGTCTCGAACAGGTGAAATCAGCTCCTGGCGCCCCAGGCAAGCTTGCACGAAATGGTCAATTTCGTTGCGGAAGCCGTCCATGAACTCGAACGAAGGATGATCGATCTGCGGCGTCACGTTGATGATCGTATCATGCTTCTCGCTCACGATGCAGAAGTCCGGCTCGATCTCGGCACCGCCCCGATCGCCAAATATTTTCACAGCGAACTCATTTTTCATCTTCGCATGCAAGGTGAATGAAACGTCGACCATGAGCGACGCACCGTTTTCAAACCGGATAAGCGCGTTCGCCATGTCTTCCACGGTATTCTGAGTGGCATCATAATCCGCTGCCTTATAGAAGGTCAAGTTCTTAATGTTCGAGCGATTGCCCAGCTTCTTGTAGGTGTTCCCGCTGACCGATTTCACCTTCGGCCGTCCCATCAAGTACCAGCACAAGTCGATGACATGAATGCCGATGTCAAAAAGCGGGCCCCCGCCGGCGCGTTCCTTGTCGGCGAACCAACCGCCGGGATTGCCTAACCGGCGCAAGTACGAAGCCTTGGCGTAGTAAATCTCGCCAAGCTCGCCAGCATCCAAGAAGCGGCGCAGCACCTGCGCATTCGTACCAAAGCGGCGAACGAAGCCGACCATCAGCAGCTTGCCGCTGCGGCAAACCGCCTCCTCGACGCGCAAGGCTTCTTCAACGGTCGTGCAGAGCGGTTTCTCGCATAACACGTGTTTGCCTGCCTCCAAGGCGGCGATGCTCAAAGCGCCATGCGTGTTGTTCCACGTGCAGATGCTCACTGCCTCCACCTGCGGATCAGCCAGCATTTCGCGGTAGTCTGTAAAAGCAACCTGCGCACCATATTTTTGGACAGCCGCGCGCGCCCGCTCCTCGTTCATATCGACGATGCCGTAAAGCTCCACTTCAGGATGTTCCATATATGAGGTCAAATGTGCATCGGAGATGGAGCCGGCACCGATCACCGCTACTTTTAATTTCGTCATGATGTCCTCCGTAAGATGATGAATGGCATTAACCTTTTACAGCACCGGCCGTCATACCCTTCATAATTTGCTCTTGGAACAGCAGGAACACGACAATTGTTGGCAGTACAGCAATGGCAAGCGCGGCCATCGTCAGCTCGTAATCGGTCATATAACCTGTAGCAAAAGCGGACAAGCTCAGCGGAACCGTCTTCAACGCAGGTTTACTGATAAACACGAGAGCAAACGCAAAGTCATTCCAAAACCGCAAAAATCCTAAGATCGCAACTGTCGAGAGTGCCGGTAAGCTAAGCGGCAGCATCATGCGGAAGAAAATGCCCCAATAGCCTGTGCCGTCGATCAAAGCGGCTTCCTCAATTTCTTTGGGAATAGTAACTAAATAAGCCGCAACAACGAAAATCGCAAGGGGCAGCTCAAAAGCTGCATAAGGCAGAATAAGTGCGCCGTACGTATTCAAAAGACCAACTTTTTTCATGATAATAAATAGTGGAACTAGTGTACTGTGAATCGGAATGAGCATCCCAAGCAGGAATAATCCCATGAAAAACGGCTTTAATTTGAACTCAAACCGCGATAAGACAAAGGCTGCCAGAGCCCCCAACACTAACGTCAGCACGAGAGAAGCAATCGTGACAACCGTGGAATTCCAAAGCGATAGCCCCATCCCGGACACTTTCCAGGCCCGGACGATGTTGTCCCATTTCCAAGTTAGCGGCATTAGAAAGGGCCGTGAATAAAACTCTTCATTGGATTTCAAGGCACTCATAAATAACCAAATGAGCGGGTATAACGTGACTAACGCGTACAAACTAAGCAAAATATTAACGACGCCTCGCGTCCAAACTTTCCGTCGCTTACCTCCAGCGGGAAAACCCGTCTGCATCGATACAACCTGCTCCATAGATGTCCCTCCTGAGAGAACTCTCTTCCTTTATTTTAACGATAATCCCGTTTCATCAAACGTTGGCTGCCTACAATCAAGATCAAACTAAGAATAATAATGGCTGTGGAAATCGCGCTTCCGAAGCCGAAACGATATACATTGAAGGTGCTGTTATACATGTAGGAAGCCAGCAGTTCGGTTGAATGCGCCGGACCCCCGCCTGTCATGACATAGATCAGGTCGAATGCCTTCAAACTTCCCGAGATACACAGGACGACAGCAACTTTAACAGTATCCCAGATCATGGGCAGCGTGACGGCAAACAATTTGCGAACCGGTCCCACCCCATCAAGCTGCGCAGCATCTTCGATTTCTGGCGAAATATTTTGTAAAGCGGCAATAAACATAATCATATAAGGTCCAATATAATTCCAGATGATCGGCACCATGAGTGCGTACATCGATACTTTCGGATCGGAAAGCCAAGCTTTCTTCCAGCCGTCCAGGCCGACGCCATCGAGCAAGAAGTTCAAAATACCGATTTGCGGGTGATAAATGTAACCCCAGATGATCCCGACAACAACCGAGGAGAGCACCATAGGCATAAAAACGGAAGCACGAATGACACGTTGGAAAAACGTACTCTTCATAAGCAAAAGCGCTAAAATCAAAGCAATCGGCACTTGACCGAACACGGACGCTGCAACGATAAGCATATTGTTTTTGAACGACTTCCAGAAAATTGGATCTTGGAACACTTCTACATAGTTGTCTAATCCGATAAATTTGGCCGCTCCGATCCCTTTCCAGTCGAAAAAGCCATAGTAAGCTGACCAGAAAATCGGTACGATGACAAAAAACAGATAGAGCACTAAGGCTGGAAGAAGCCCTATAGTTATGAATCCTCTGATTCTTGCGGATACGGTCATGACTTCATTTCCCCCCTTGCTAACTTTTTTTGAAAAAAGGGCTCCAGCCGAACCTGGCTGGAGTCCTATGGCCATACGTTATTTGCCGACGGCTTTCGCCTGTGCGTCTTGAATTTTCTTGGCGATATCCTCCGGCTTGCCGCCCATGAGGAGCTCTTGAAGACCATTGTTCACAACATCAGCGCTAGCGGAGCTAAGCTTGCCGTCGTATACAGGAGTTTTCTTAACCGTATTCATCATTTTGTACACTTCTGCGAACAAGGAGGATACTTTTGTCGTATCCAAATCTACTTTGTAGGACACAAGCTGATTGCTTTCCAAAATAGCTTTCTGTGCTTCTGGACCAGACAATGCGTAGATCAACTCGTAAGCTGCTGCTTTTTGTGCGCCGGTAACTTTCTTGCTCATTCCAAGACCTGTACCTACTACACCGGAAAGTGAGTTTGGATCCCCTTTACCGTTAGGGACAGATGGCAGAACCGTTACAGCCATGTTAGCCAAAGCTTCTTTGGATGTATTCGCTGCCAGGTTCGGAAGCGCCCAACCGCCGTCGATCATCATAGCGGCTTTGCCTTGTGCAAACATTTGTTCCATTTGTGTATTATCGATGGAGTTGAAACCATCTTGGAACGCGCCTGCTTTACCAAGCTGCTGGAGATACGTTAGCGATTGCACGAATTCCGGATCCGTGAACTTCGCTCCGTTCTGATCTACCGCTTTCAAGAACCATTCCGTTCCTGTCACGCGGTCAGCGAGCGAGCTAAGGATACTGGATTGCGCTACCCATGCCGCTTTGTTACCTAGTGCGATTGGCGTTACATTGTTCTTTTTGAACGTGTCCACCAGCTTCATGAGATCATCCCAAGTTTTTGGCGGCTGAACATTATATTTATTAAAGATTTCTTTGTTGTAGTAAAGGATCGACGTTGGGGACAAAGCCATTGGCGCAGCATACGTTTTGCCGCTGATTGTGAAATCATCGAAGGATCCTGGCATAAAGCCATTTTTCCACTCGGTTTTGCTGTCAAGCAGCTCGTTGATCGGCTGAATCAAGTCGCCACCGACGAACTCCTTTGTCATAACACCAGGCCACATGACGAATAGATCCGGCATTTCATTTGCTGCAGCAACTGTTTTAAGACGCGGACGGTAGCCATCGGGTGGAATCCCCTGAATATCCAACTCCACGTTCGGGTGGTCTTTCTTGAACTTTTCCATATATTCACGCATCAATTTGGCGCGAAGATCTTCACCTGTATAGTTGTGCCAAATGGATAGTTTAACTTTTTCACCAGGCTTAGCTGCTGCTTCTGTCGACTTAGGTGCTGCGCTATCTTTGGCTGTATCTGTTGTGCCACCAGCACCGCAACCAGCTAAGAGCGCTAGTGACATTGTGGCCGCCAATGTAACGATAAATGACTTCTTCATTCGTTGGACCCCCTAAAAGTTTCGTAAAAACCTAATCTGTAGCTCTCTTGTTACAACTTTAGTATAGGGGACATCTGTAGGAGACGGTACGGGAGAGACTTCGGCGCAAGGGGGGACATTTTTCAGTCTTTAAATTTTGTCGATTCCAGTCGAACCCTGTCGATATTCGGATGGGGTTTGCCCGGTATGCTTTTTAAATTGCTGCGTAAAATACTTGATGTCCTCGTATCCCACTCTTCTGGCAATATCGCTGACTTTGGTTTGTGTACTTTGCAGCAGATCTACCGCGCGCTTCATCCTCTCCTGTGTGACGAACTCAATATAGGTGCATCCGGTCTCCCGTTTAAATACTTCGCTAAAATGATTCGGATTGATATGAACAAAACCGGCAACCTGCTGCAGTGAAATCGGCTGATGCAAATTATCGCGGATATAGGCAATTGACTTGTACACATAAGCATACTTATTCTGATCCAGCCCTTGATGGAACAGGTTCATAATCGCTGTAAGGATTTTGAAAATCTCCTCTTCCGGGCGCCCTTCCCCTTCATAGGAGGGGAGTTTGTTACGCGAAGCCTCCGATGAATTCGCCCGCTCCAACCAGCGGTGGCCAGCGATAATCATCGATTGCAGATAGCCCTGCACCGTCATCGGCGTCGCAAAGGCGTCTTCCATCAGCGCGCGCACCCGCTGGTTCACCCAATGCCGCAGGTCCGTCGCATTGCCGCTCATCAGAATGGCCGCAAGCTCGGCTTCCTCCTTCTCGGTAAGAACCGTACGCCCCCCGCTTCGCTCTCGAATATCCGCCAATGTGAAAAGACCTTGCGAACCGAGCAGTCCTTGGTACGCAAAAACCTCTTTTGCAGCCAGGTAGGAATTCTTCAGGCTATCGTAATCCCGCGCAACGGTTCCGAGCGCCGCAAATGCCGTGCATTTCAACGTTTCGGTTACCCGCTTCAGCGCAGCTTTAAGCCCCGCTTGCTCCATGCCGCTTTCTTCATAACGGACAACAAGCAGCAAGTGCTCCTTGTTCATAAGCGTCACGCACGGAAGCAGCTCGAAGAGGATATTCTGCGCTGCGCCTTGCAGCAGCTCCGTAAGCCCCGCTTCCCAGCCCGATACGGAAACGAGCATCACTTGCATTGCCGCGGCCACCCCGGATTCCGGATGAACGTCTACGCCGTTTCTGTGGAACCAGACACGCAGCTGTTCCCTTGCTTCCGCATCATCGTGCAAGCCCCGTGTTAGCGCTCGATCTAACAACTGATTGCGCAGCGCAGCCTGCTGGAGATTCTCCTGCTTCATCGTTTCCCATTTATCCATCACGTTCTGCTTCGCTTTCAATGCAGCTTTAATAATCTCTTCCGGGCGGCTTGTCTTCAGCAAATAATCGGTCACCCCTTCACGGAGCGCTTGTTGGGCATAGGAGAAATCATCATACCCCGTCAGGATGACGATCTCGGTATCCGGTAGTTGCGCTTTGATTTCACGGGCCAGCTGAATCCCGTCGATCCCCGGCATACGGATATCCGTCAGCACGATGTGAGGCTTTTCTTCCGCAATCCGCTCTAACGCCTCTTCCCCCGAAGATGCTGCAGGCAGCAGTTCAAGCCCGAGTTCTTTCCAATCGATCACGGTACAAAGACCGGTTCTTATTATCACTTCATCGTCTACAATCAAAATTCTCATGTCGTCAGCTCCCCCGTCCCAAGCGGAATTGAAAATGATATCCGAGTTCCCATACCTAACGTGCTTTCCACAACAAGGCCCGACCCAAGGCCATAATGCAGCAGCAATCGTCTGTGCACATTAATAAGTCCATAAGAGGTCACCGGCAGCTTCGCTTCCTTCGCAACTTCGGTTAGCATTCCCAATTGTTGGTTAGCCGCAACCAGCTGTCCGTGAATGTCGCGCAGCTTCGCTTCGTCCATGCCGATTCCCGTATCTTCTACGACAAATTTCATCTGATTATCGCGCAGTTCCCCATGGACGTAGACATGCCCTTTGGCTTTCTTTTTCTGAATACCATGAATGAGACTGTTCTCAATCAACGGCTGCAGCAGCAGCTTCAGCATCGTCGTTTGCAGCATTTCCGGAACAATAAAAAACTCAATCTCGAACTGATCGGGAAAACGCATGGCCTGGATATAGGCATAATTCTGGGCATGTGAAATTTCCTGCTGAACCGAACAGAACTCTTCGCCCTTATTTAGGCTAAAACGCAAGAAATCACTAAGCGCCCCAATCATCTCGGCAATTTGACGATCCTTGTTCATGAGAGCAATCCAGTGGATCGAAGAAAGTGTATTGTATAAAAAGTGCGGATTAATCTGCGCCTGAAGGGCCATGATGTCTGCTTCCTTCTTTTTCGCTTCATTTTGCTGCACTTGATCCTTCAGCCTGCCGATCCGCTCGCTCAGCTTATTATAGCTGTGAACCAGCAGCCCGACTTCGTCGGCGCTTTTCACCTCATAGGTCGGGATCGCCTCATCCGGATTCAAATCTTTCAACGATTTGGTTAACCTGGTTAACGGTTTAGTCACCCATTGCAAGAAATAAAGCACTAACCCCATTGCAAGCATGAGCGCAATAACAATCGTCACAGCGGTTACGGTAAGCACGTAACCATTTTGTTTCTGGTAAATTTCTGTCGGGATGAACCCGACCAATTTCCAGCCTAAACGAGGCATAGAGTTATACAAAACCGTGTGCGGCAGTTCCCCTCTCGGTACGTTAAGCACACCATTGGTTTCACCCAGCTTGTCTAAGTTCGGAAACACATCTCCAACCTTCCGAGCCAACCAGCCTGGTTCGCCCCCAGCAATAATTTGATTGTATTGGTCAGTCAGCATGACAAAACCACTGCTTTCCCAACCCGCATCCGTCAAATAATGCTCAATCTCCGCTTGATCAAGGGAAAAAGCGAGCGTTCCGATCGTTCGGAATGTGCTGACATCCCTGATTGGTCTAACGAGTGTGATCACCCTCTTGGGACCGTCCGTTGTTTGGTTCACATAAAGCGGCGACCACCATTTGGTTGTGGATTTGTAAACGGATTCATACTGTTGTAAAAGCGGATTAAGTCCTGAATTCGTAATCGTCGTTGTGTATAATACCGGATTGCCATTTATCGGGGTAATCGTAATGTTAGAAATATATTTTTTGGAATAGGATAAGTTCCATAAGGTCCCGACAATTAGCGAATAGCTGTTTACGTCCCCTTCTTTATTGCTTAAGTAGGTTTGAATATCTTTTTGGCCGATAAGAAAAATGGACATATTCTCCACGTCTTGAATAACGAAATCCAGCTTATCCGTTATTTGTTTCAGGGTGTTCATGCCGGCCTGCTTCGCTTTATCTTCCGTCACCGAAGTGGCAATGCGATAGGAAACGGTCCCCATGGAAAGCAGCGGCAATACGACTGCGAGTAAAATAATTAATGACAGTTTGCGTTTCAGGGACTTGGCAAACCAGCGTCTCATGGGCGCCCCTCCTTCCTTTTTACTTTTACATAGTAGCATGTGCAGTGTTTAGACATCTTACTTTTCTTTAGGCAACCAAACTTTTTGTTTGATATTAGAAATTTTTATGTTACCATTTTGCTCAAGACAAGAAAGCAAAACCAAACGAATTGGCACAAACCTGGCTCGACGTATACCCAAAAGGTTACGAAACGATTTGCGCCTATCTGAATATTTCAAAGTATACCCTCTACAGCTACTTGGAAGAAAGTAAAAGTGCAGCGAAAAGGGAGTGATGTTTGATGGAATCATTGGAAACAACTAAAACATTGGAAGCGTTGGAAAAATTAGAAGGATTAGAAGCAATAGAGACCCCGAGTCTCCTCATCGATGCTGTTCGGATGGATCGCAACATTGAGGCCATGGCTGATGTGGCCCGCATCCATCAAGTGAACCTGCGTCCTCATGCGAAGACGCATAAGATCCCCGCTATCGCGCTGAAGCAGATCGAAGCTGGGGCTGTCGGTATCACCGTGGCGAAAATAGCGGAAGCAGAAGTCATGGCCGCGCATGGCATTCGCAACATTTTTGTCGCCTACCCGCTTGTCACCGCCAGCAAAATCGAACGCGCCATTCGTCTGAGCGAGCAAATCGAGCTCATTGTTGGTGTCGATAGCTTGGCAGGTGCTCAGCAATTGGAGCACGTCGCCAGCCGCCATCGGCACTCCTTGCAGGTTCGGCTGGAAATTGACACAGGCCTGCGCCGTACCGGCGTTTTGTACGATCAGGCCGCTGCTCTGGCGGCTGAAATTACTGCCATGCCGCACTTGCGGCTGACCGGCATCTACACCTTCCGCGGCTCCTTGCTTGCCGGTAAGCCGACGCTTGACGTTGCAGCAGCCGGTAAGGAAGAAGGCGCGTTGATGGTGCAGCTCGCCGAGCGCCTCAGAACACAGGGCATCGCGATCACGGATGTCAGCGTGGGCTCCACGCCAACCGCTGCTTACGCTGCGGCGGTTGAAGGCGTGACCGAGGTGCGCCCCGGCACCTACGTGTTCCACGACAGGATGCAGGCCCGGCTAGGTGTCTGCATCTTGGAGGACTGCGCGGGCAGCGTGCTCGTCACCGTCGTCAGCCGTCCCTCGGCTGACCTCGCGATTGTCGACGGCGGCAGTAAAACCTTCGCCACCGACGTTCAGCCGGGCACCGAGCCTCTGCAGCTGAAGGGCTTTGGGCACATCCTCGGGCTTGCGGATGCGACGTTAGCCCGCTTAACCGAGGAACATGGCATGATTGAGCTAGGACCGCTAGCCCAAGCGGCCAACCTGCAAATAGGCGATAAGCTGCGTATTATTCCCAATCATATTTGCAGCACCGTCAACTTACATAATCATGTGATGATGCAGAGTGGCCATACTTACACTCTTACACCTGTGCTTGCTCGAGGCATGCTGGAGTAAGCTTAATACACATAAAAACTGGAGGTCAATCGCATGTCGAACATTGAACAACGCCTGCAAGAGTTAGGGATTACACTCCCTCCATCCCTTGAACCACGCTTTACATACATTCCTTGCAATCAAACAGGGAATCTCATCTATTTGTCCGGTCAAGACTGCCGGATTAACGGAGAATTGATGTATGAGGGCAAGCTTGGCCGTGAAGTGACGATTGAGCAGGGACAAGCGGCAGCACGCCAAACCATCATTAACTGCTTAGCGGTTATGAAGGGACATCTCGGTGATTTGGACCGGGTCGTTAAAATCGTGAAGATGCTCGCTTTCGTCAATAGCGCACCGGGTTTCGGAGACCAGCCTTATGTCATCAACGGCGCGTCCGATTTGTTAGTCGATGTTTTCGGCGAAAAAGGCAAGCATGCCCGCTCCGCCATCGGCACAAGCGATCTGCCTTTTCACACACCGGTGGAGATTGAGCTGATTGTTGAAGTGCGGGATTAAACACGTAGGGCATCTCGGCGTGCGCGAATGATAGGTGACTGGAGTATCCACCGTTATGGTTAACGCCGAATACTCCTGCTATATTCCGCGTCTGGCTCCTTTTTTTCCAATTAAGTGGAGTTTCTGATGCTAATTTTGCCATATCTAACAGTTTCCACCCTGCACCCAGCGATTTAGATGGAGTTTCTCCAGCTAATTCCCCCTGTCGGCAGAAACGGTGCAGATTATCGGCATAAATTCCTTCTATTCCACTCTACACGCCGTGTAACAAATACAAATACAAAACAGGCCTGAGGAAACATCCTCAGGCCTATTCCGCCGCACTCACACACGGAATCGAGCAATCAAACCCTGCAAGTCCCCGGCCATGCTGTTCAGCACGGAGGCCGAAGAGACAATCTCCTCCATACTCGCATACTGCCCCTCGATATTGGAGGAGACGTTGCGCGCACCGGAAGCGGTCTGCCCCGCGACTTCGTCAATACCGCGAATCACGTCAACGGCTGCGCTCGTTTTCGTGGAGATAGCGGCCGAGCTGGCGGCCACTTCCGCAATCTGGCGAGCGACATCGTCCATCGCATCGCTGATGCGCAGGAACGTTGCCTGTGCTACGCCGACAACTTCAAGCCCCGTCTCCACCTCTTGGCTTCCTGCCTGGGTGGCGTTCATAACCACACTTGTTTCTTCTTGTATACTCGAAACAAGCTGAGTCACTTCTTCAGCCGCTGCTCCCGTCTGAAGAGCCAGCTTGCGGACTTCATCGGCGACGACCGCAAAGCCTTTGCCGGCCGCCCCTGCCCGCGCAGCCTCAATAGAGGCATTCAATGCGAGCATATTCGTTTGTCTCGCAATACCGGCAATGATGGCATTCGCTTGCACGATTTGCTCAGAGCGCTCCCCTAGCCGCTGAACAGATTCTACAAGCACCTTCATCTTTTGAGAGATAGCTTGCATTTGGGCAATCGCTGTCTCAACGGCTGTGTTACCCGCGCCTGCGGCTTCCAAGGCGAGTGAAGACTGCTGGTTGGCTGTTTGCGTGACGCCTACAATTTGAATAACCGCTGCTGACATTTCTTCCATGATGGAAACGCCTTGCTGCACACTCCGTACCTGCGCATCCGTCCCCGTCGAAATCTCCTGAATCGTATAAGTGATCCGCTCCGAAGACTCACTAACCTGCTCAGCATTATTGCTTAGCGCATCAGAGGCGGCGGCTACATGCTGGGCACTGCTGCCCACCTGGCTGATTAAGCTGTGGAGATTAGCTTTCATGCCATTAAAGGCCATAGCCAAATCCCTTAATTCGTCTCTATTGCTCACATAGATGCTGCCGGTCGATAAATCGCAGTCCGCAATCCTTTCTGCGGCTCTCACCATAGAACGTATTGGATTCACAATCGTCCGCGATAATAAGAGGCCAATCGCCAACGCAAATAAGAATGCAGCTACGCTAACATAAATCAACGTTCGAACGGTCGATTGCACGACCTCATGATTACGTGCCGTATCCACTTCCTGAACGGCTCTTTCCAATTCTTCGATCTTCGCTGCAGACTGCGTTAACGTTTCTGTCGTGGGAATCGCCCACTGCATCGCCTCGGCTTTGGCCAAATCGACATTCCCTTTATCCGCGTATTCCGCCACTTTATTAACCAGACGCATGAACGTTTGGTTAGAATCCGCCATGGACTGGATCGCGCCCTGCTCGTCCTCATTTTTGGCAAACTCGCTCATTTGTCCAATAATCTCAGTTAACCCTGCATTCGTTTCCGTTAAAAACTTCTCTTTCTCTTTCGTCGGATTAAGCACATAACCTAGCAGCAGGCTGTTCTGTAGTTGCGTCTTCTCTTTAATCTCTGCAACATGCCGAAGAATCGTTACATGATCGTTCAAAAGCTTGGAATAAGAGCGATCAACTTTATTCAGATAGATGTAAGACAAGCCGCTAGTCACCGCAACAAGTAATGAAACAATAACGAAGGTTCCTACAATTTTGCCTCTTAAAGAAATTGAAAACCTCTTTTTTTCCGTAGCGGAAATCTTTTTTTCCTGCATACATGGGCCCCCTTTTTATGTAGCAACCGTTTTCAATTGTCTTCGTAAAATAACAGGCTGCCCCTTTACGCGACAGCCTGCTATCCTTTTTGCTTTATTATTTAGAGTTCATGTATTTACGCATATCGAACGCTACCGCAGCCACGATGATAACACCTTTAATGATTAGCTGCCAGTAAGGGCTGATCCCGATAAACGTCAAACCGTAGTTGATTACGCTGAAAATGAGTACCCCTGCAAGTACGCCGGGAACCGTTCCGATACCACCGGATGTCGATACGCCGCCGACTACACAAGCTGCGATCGCATCAAGCTCGTACATGTTTCCGTAGTTGTTCGTTGCGCCGCCGGTTCTTGCTGCTTCCAGCACCCCAGCCAATCCGTACAAAGCGCCCGCAATGGAGTAGATGTAAATCAGGTAACGGTTAACGTTAATCCCCGAAACAACTGCAGCATGAATGTTGCCACCGATTGCGTACATGTATTTACCAAGTTTGGTTTTGTTGAAAACGATCCAGACGATAATCGCTACAGCTACAGCAATAATAACGATATAAGGTAATGAGTACGTGGCATCAGAGCCAATAGAACCTGTTCCTAGTTTACTAAAATCAGGTCTCAAACCACCGATAGGCTGGGACTGATTCGGTTTCATATCGAAGTACAAGGAGTTGGCACCGTATACGGCAACCATCGTTCCTAATGTTGCGATGAAAGGTGGAACCTTCAATTTAGCGACGATAATTCCATTAATGAGACCTACCAAAAGACCAGCCAGAATCGCAATGATAATTGGAACAAGCAGCGGTAAGTGCGGTAGATCCGGGAAAAATCTGCGGCCATAATCCTGCGTTTGCAGCATGGATGCCGAGATAACGGCCGTCAAACCGACAATCCGTCCAGTCGAAAGGTCGGTGCCTCCCGTGATCAAGATGAAGGCAGCACCCAAAGCAATAATGACACGTGTGGATGACTGCAGCAAAATGTCACGTAGAATACTAACGGATAAAAAGCGCGGATCATAAATTGCGATCCCAATAACGAGCACGACCAATACGATGTAGATTGCGTATTTGGTCACGAACCCACTAATGTCTCTAGATTTTAATGTTTCTGTTTTTGTACTCATGGTTTCTTGGCCCCCCATTTATGCCATATGCTGTGCAGCAAGGCGCATGATCTCTTCTTCTGTTGCTTTATTTCCTTCTACGATCCCCGTAAGGCGTCCTTCACACATGACCATGATTCGGTCTGACATCCCAAGAAGCTCGGGCATTTCAGAAGAGATCATGATAATACTTTTCCCCTGCTTCGCAAGGTCAGCAATGATGGAATAAATCTCAAACTTCGCTCCTACGTCAATTCCGCGAGTCGGCTCATCCAGCAGGAGCACGTCCGGCTCTGTAAGCAGCCATCTGGCCAAGAGCACCTTTTGCTGGTTACCACCAGAAAGGTTTTTGATCAATGCATGCATGTTCGGCGTTTTCACCCGAAGCATCTCAATGCTTTTCTCTACTTCGACTTTCCGTTTCGCCTCTTGAATGAATCCGAGTGGGTTCATGTATCGGCCTAAATTCGCAATGACCGTATTCTCAAGCACGGACAATACCGGGAAAATCCCTGTCACGCGGCGCTCTTCCGTAAGCAGCGCGATTTTGTGCTTAATGGCGTCAATCGGCGATTTCAGCTTTACTTGCTTGCCATGGATCGAAATTTGGCCGGATGCAACACCGCGTAGTCCGAACAAAGCTTCCATCAGTTCCGTCCGCTGTGCGCCAACCAAACCGCCCACGCCAAGAATTTCTCCCTTACGAAGGTCGAAAGAAACATTTTTAAAAGATCTTGGAATGACCGAAGTCAGTCCCTCAACACTCATTAATACACCGTTCGGTACATTGCTTCGTTCAGGGAAGCGCTCTTTGAGATCACGTCCAACCATCTTCGAGATGATCATATCGGTTGTCAGCTCTGAGGATGGCCACGTCCCAATCTTTGTTCCGTCACGCATAATCGTTACTTCATCCGAGATTTCAAGAATTTCTTCCATTTTATGTGAAATATAGATGATCGAGACGCCACGACTTTTCAGGTCGCGAATGATGCGAAATAGCTGTTCAACTTCATTTCCTGTTAATGACGAAGTCGGCTCATCCATAACAATGACTTTCGAATTGAAAGAAACGGCTTTGGCAATTTCAATGGACTGCACTTTCGAAACCGACAAGGTGCCAACGAGTGTGTCCGGTTTAATATCCATTTGGAGCTGTTCAAACAACTTTTCTGTATCTCTGCGCATCTTCTTGTGATCCACTAACTTCAATGGCCCAATCCCTTTTTCCGGGAAGCGGCCCAACCAAATGTTCTCCATCACGTTGCGATGAGGAACCGGGTGCAGCTCTTGATGAATCATGGAAATGCCGTTTGCTAACGCATCCTTGGAATTAAGGATGGACACGGTCTCGCCGTTCAGCTTGATCTCTCCGCCATCCGGCTTATAGATACCGAATAAGCATTTCATCAACGTCGACTTACCAGCCCCGTTTTCTCCCATCAAAGCATGCACGCTTCCTGGGCGAACTTTCAGGGTAACGTTATCCAGCGCCTTGACGCCGGGGAACTCTTTGGAGATTTGATTCATTTCCAGTAAATACTCATGTAATGTCATGGTAACTCCCCCTACCAGCTCACGATAATCCCCACAAAGTGAAGCCATTGTTCTAAGCCTTTTTCTCTGTATCTTTGCACGGGTTTCCAAATAAGAAGGCAAGAGCGGATAACTGCTCTTGCCCGCTTCTATTCGGATTACTTCGCTTCGTTCATGTTCGCTTTTGTAATCTTTTTGTAGGAAATCCAAACATATTTACCGTCTGTTACATCGTAGCCTGTTGTTTCTTTGCTTGGTGTTTGACCGTTAGCAAGAGCAGTTGCTACGTTCGTTGTTGCAGCACCTTGGTTTTTCGCATCGTTCAGAACAGTTCCGAGCAATGTGCCATCGCTAAGTGCTTGAAGCGCAGGAGCCGTAGCGTCAACGCCTACAACCGGCAAGAATTTATTGTCTTTGAAGTAACCTTTTGCTTTCAAAGCTTCGATAGCGCCAAGAGCCATATCGTCGTTGTTCGCAAGAACAGCTTCGATTTTGTTTTCACTGGAAGCTAGGAAAGCTGCCATTTTTTCTTGACCTTTTACACGATCCCACATCGCTGTATCTTCTGCTACTTTCTCTACGCCAAGACCAGCATCTGTGATTGCTTGGATGGAGAACTTCGTGCGAAGCTCAGCATCTTGGTGTCCTGGTTCGCCTTTCAGCATAACGTATTGAATTTTACCGTCTTTGTTTTTGTCCGCTTCCGGGTGAGCTTTGAAGTAGTCAACCAGCAATTGGCCTTCCATTGTTCCGGATTGCTCAGCTTTCGCGCCTACATAGTAAACTTTATCCCATTTCTTCATATCGTCAGCCAGCGGCTCACGGTTCAAGAAGACCACCGGTACGTTAGCTGTTTTTGCTTTATCGATGATAACGCCTGCTGCTGTACGGTCAACCGCGTTGATCGCAAGAGCGTTTACTTTTTTCGTGATGAAAAGGTCAACTTTATCATTTTGTGTTGGTTGTGAGTTTTGGCTGTCTACGATATCCACAGTTGCTTTGTCTTTCGCTGCATCAGCGATCGCCGCGCGAACACCGGACATGAATGTATCGTCAAATTTATAAATAGCTACACCGATTGTTGGTTTTTTGCCGTCTGTTTTAGCAGGAGCTGCTGTTGCCGCTGCGCCAGCACTTGCTGCTGGAGCTTGAGATGCTGCTGGTTTTTCTGTTTTAGCGCCACATCCTGTTACGGTTGCAACCAAAGCACTCGCTACTGCAAGGGTAATCAATTTTTTCAAGGTAAGACCCTCCCTAAAAGGTTGTTTTGTTTGTTTATTTACATTTCTAAATATACGGCATGCGGACTACGAAACAAATGCAATATCCTCATATCTTCTATCGAAATTCTCATCACTTTATAAACGGAAATAGCAATTTTTGATTATCCGACCAAAACATATTATTAAGGTCGATGGCCTTAATCCCGGTATCTACACGGCTCGGAATCTTCTTCCCACGTGAGGCTTCAACCGCATTTTTAACGCCTAAATACCCGATGCTGAACGGATTTTGAATAATCGTAGCTTGGATAACGCCTTCCTGCAGCAGCTCCAACTCTTCCGATGTGCTGTCAAATGTAATGATTTTCACTTTATCTTGCAGATTCATTCGTTGAATCGCATCGGCAACACCAATGGAGGAGATTTCATTCAGGGCAACAATCCCGTCCAAATGCGGATACTTCTCAATGATGCCTTGTGTTAGCTGATCCGCCGTCCCCCGGTCTGTCATCGTGTATACCTTGGCAATGACCTTTATGGTCGGATATTTCGATATTTCATCCAAAAGCCCTTGCTCCCGAAGCTCCGTATTGCGCTCTCCTTGTTTAAAGCTCACAATTGCGATATTTCCTTTGGGTCCGGCAAGCTTAATTAATTGCTGACCTGCCATTTGACCAGCCTCATAATTGTTGGCGCCTATGAAGCTTCTCGCTTTGCGTGACTCCACTTCAGAGTCGATCGCGACAACAGGAATGCCTCGTCCCTCAGCATCGTCTACAACTCCCGACAATTCCTTATAGTCATTAGCCGCAAGCACGATGGCGTCAGGACCGCTACTAACGGATTGCTCCATTAAGGCGATCTGCCCTTTCACATCCCCTTCATCGTCCGGCGCCCTGAAATCCAAAGTCACATTAAATTCCTTCGCAGCGACCTCCGCTCCCATTTTAACCGTTTTCCAATAGTCCCCGTTCTGGCTTCTTAACACCACTTCCAAATGCTTCTTCTTCTCGGTGGGTGTACTCTCAGTCTCCGTATTGCGCATACAGGAGGACATGGAGAAGGCAGCGGCCAATATGGCGAATATGAGGGGGCCAAGTTTCATTGTTTTATCCATCGCTTATCCTCCCTATTCATCTTCCAATATGGCTGGAATCCAGATTTTCACGATCGTTCCTTCTTCAAGCTCGCTCTCCACCTTAACGCCATAATCCACGCCAAAATACAGCTGAATCCGCTCATGCACATTACGCAGACCAACCCCTGAGCCCTTATCGCTTTTTACAGAGCCAATCATAATGTTTTTGAGTGTTTCCTCTGACATCCCAACACCATTGTCCTGGACCTGGAGCTGTATTTTATCGCCTATTTTCCTAGCTGATATGTGAATATGACCTTCGTCCACCATATACTCGATGCCATGATAGAGCGAATTCTCTACAAACGGCTGCAAAATTAACTTTAGCGTTTTATAAGGCAGCACTTCTTCATCCACTTCTATGTCATAATCGAACTTGTCCTTATACCTCATCTTTTGAATGATTAAATAGTTCCGAATATGCTCGATCTCATCTGCAATCGTAATGATATTCTTCCCTTTGCTGAGCGAAATCCGAAAAAACTTGGACAAGGAGGTAATCGTCGTAACAACCTCTTCGTTTTTCCCGTTCCCAACCATCCGAACCACGGAATTGAGCGTATTGTACAAAAAATGCGGATTAATCTGCGATTGCAGCACCTCAAGCTCGTTTTTTCTCTTGATCTCTTGCTCATGAATATTTTGATCCATCAGCTCGCGCACCCTGGATACCATGAGATTGAACCTTCGTGAAAGCTGCTCCACTTCATCTGCGCCGCGAACATGTATGTACGTGTCAAAATGCCCCTTCTCGACCATTTCCATCGATTTCTTAAGCCGTTTGATCGGCTTGGAAATGCGCGCTGACATGAAGGAGGAGATGAGCAAAATAAAAATAAGAACAATGACCAACAGCCAAATCATAAATGTGCTGATTTCCTTGCGGGTCGTGATCATTTCATCCATATAGGAGACCCCGATAATTTTCCAACCGATATTATTAACGGTCCTAACGACATTAAGCCGGGGTTCCCCCTCGCTGACATCCATATACTTGCCGTAGGAGAATTTGAGCGCCTGCTCCACATTTTCATACTTTAAGCCAATATAAATAAGCTGCTGTTGAGGATGGTACACAATGTTGCCTGCCGAATCATCAATGATGTACACGTAACCTTTTTTGCCTAAGGAAACCGTACGGAACACGTCATCCAGCGTTTTAAAATTCACATCCACCAGAAGCACCGCGTCCTCCCACTTCCCGCCATGCTCGATAGTAACTCCTTTACTCATCGAAACAACCCACCGGTACGGATCTTTGAATAGGTTCTGAATATGCGGCAGCGAAAAGGAAAGATGGTTCGGATTGTCCAAAGCGGACTTAAACCAGGACTGTTCAATCAGCCTCGTATTTTTGCGCATGCCGGCATTCTGGAGACCCGTAATCAGCTCGCCATCCGCAGCAAATAAATTAATGGAGACAATATCCTCGCGCGTGCTTGCGATCGTTTCCAACTGTTCCGTCAGCTTGTCGGAGGGGATGCCGCGGCTTTTGGCAATCTTGGCATCGACCACCTCGAACGTGTCCGCCATGCCTTTTATATAATTTTCCAAGTTAAACTGGACCTGTTCTACAATCTGCTGTGTATTTAAAAAGGCACTTTCTTCCGCCGTCTTGGAGAACTTATTATAGAGCACCAGTGAAATGATCAGCATAACGGTCACGGTGATGAAAATAAAAGACATCGTAATCGCAAATTGGATGCTTTTCACCCGGATGGTATCGAGCAGCACCTCGTACAAAGCCTTGAATAGAGCTCGTATTTTTCGT
Source organism: Paenibacillus sp. P36 (assembly GCF_045866505.1). NCBI lineage: Bacteria > Bacillati > Bacillota > Bacilli > Caryophanales > Paenibacillaceae > Paenibacillus > Paenibacillus sp. P36. Next base: position 806,973 of record NZ_AP038372.1, on the reverse strand, counting down.
ATCAAAACTAACCCCCCACTCCTTGACCCCTACTGCCCTTTGCTGCTGTTATTGCGATATTCCTTTGGAGAAACGCCAACATTTTTACGGAACGAAAAGCTGAAATAGTTCGCATCGGCATAACCGACCTTCTCAGCGATCTCCAGCGCCTTCATATCTGTGGAGCGCAGCATCTCCTTCGCCGCCTCCATGCGGATATGGTTCAAATAGTTGACGAAGGTCATTTTCGTTTCTTTTTTGAAAATACTGCTGAAATACCCCGCGCTAATATGCAAATGGCTGCACACTTTATTAATCGTAATATCGCCTTCGTGATAATGATTTTTGGTATAATCTTTGGCCATCTCAACCAGATTCTTGTAGGTATATTGGCGATCCGTAGCGATATGGTTCATCATCGAGGCGCATAACTCGGCAAGCCAGTGTTTAGCTTCTTCCAACGACTTAAACTTATTGATCTCTGTAAAAGGAATGAAGTTGTCGCCGAAAACCTCGTCCACGTTCAAATTCGAATCTTTGGCCGCCTTCAAAATGCAAGTCAGAATTTCCAGCAAATAAATCTGATAGTCCTTAACGGAAACAGCTCCTTCAATTCCCTGAAAAAGCTCGTCCATCGTCTCCCGGATCTCTTGATTCGTCCCAACCTTGATACAACGCGTCAAAGCGTGCTCTTTCACATCGTCAAACCGAACCTTCTCCACAGTGCGCATCTCCACATCATCAATGGAAATAATGCGGTTATTGCCAAGAATAAGTCGATAATCCAGCGCCAATACAGCGTCTTCATAGGAATAGCTGATTTTGGTCACATCCTTCATGACAGTACCAATACCAACCGTTAAGGTGAATTTCAAATATTTTTCCACATTCTGCCGAACTTCTTCCAGCACCTTCATCGTCTCTTGCAGCGCGATTTCCCTGTTCTCACTCTCCCTTACGGATAACACAACCACATGATCGTCATGCATAAAAACAAGGCCAAACCGGTGTTTATCCACAATCTCTTCCGTGATATTTAATAGGGCGAAGTATTTCAGCGCTTGATCCGGCGAATATTTTAAGGAAACGGACTTGGACAGCTCTTCCCGATTCTCCAGCTCCTCTTCAGGAATGAGGACGCCATCGATACTCAAAACAGCAGCGACAAAGCTTTGGCCGCCTATATCAATCCCGTAGTTTGCCGCTTTCTCGTAGACTTCTTCGCGCGGAAGCTTTCGGTTCATGAGCGTTGCCAGGAAATTCTCTTTCAGCACAGGCATGCTCTTCCGATAATGCTCCATGAGCAGCTGCACATTCTCCCGGTGCGCCACTTCCTCCTGAATTTGCCCTTTCACCTTCAGCAAGGCATTGATAAGCTCCTGCGCGGAAAAAGGCTTCAGCACGTATTCATCGATATGCAGCTTAATCGCTCTCTGGGCATACTCAAACTCATCATGCCCCGTGAGAATGATCAGCTTAATGGTTGGAAATCGCTCCCGAATCGCTTCGGCCAGCTGCAGCCCATTCATAAACGGCATCTGAATATCGGTTACAACGACGTCCGGCTGTAATCGCTCTACCATTTCCAGCGCTTCTCTGCCGTTCTCCGCTTTCTCAATGACCTCGAAGCCGATGGCTTCCCAGTCCACCTCGCGAACAACACCTTCACGGACATCCTCTTCATCATCCACTAAAATTAGCTTGTACATCAGGGTCCCCCTAAACATTTACATATAAAGTGCTGATTTGTAAGTAATTAGTAATTAGGCTATTTATCCATATTGTACTAACTGCCTTTGGAATACACAACAGGATTAGCAGGCGTCAAGGAAGTAATGGTAAAAATCACCTAGTCTCTGTTAAACTTAAGTAGACAACTCTTATGTCCCGATTTACATATTGTTCACCACATTAATGATTTGGGAGGAACAGCCGTTGGACTTCGCACGAATAGGACAAATCGCTACGCTCATCAAGGAAAATGTAGGTAAAGTCATTGTAGGAAAAGACGAGACGGTCGAGCTGATGGTTATCGCCCTCATCGCTTCCGGACATGTGCTGCTTGAGGATGTGCCGGGTACCGGGAAAACGCAGCTGGCTAAAGCGCTGGCCCGCTCCTTGGACGGCACGATGAAGCGCATTCAGTTCACACCGGATCTCCTGCCTTCGGATGTTAGCGGCATTAACTTTTACAATCAAAAACTCGGCGAATTCGAATTCCGCCCGGGACCGCTATTCGCTCACATCGTGCTAGCCGATGAAATTAACCGCGCGACGCCGCGCACCCAATCCGCCTTGCTGGAAAGCATGGAGGAGCGCCAAGTGAGCATCGACGGGGAAACGCGCGCGCTCGAAGCGCCTTTCCTCGTGATCGCCACGCAGAACCCCGTCGAGAATCAGGGGACGTTCCCCCTGCCGGAAGCGCAGCTCGACCGCTTCCTGATGAAGCTCTCGCTTGGTTATCCGTCTGCGGCGGAGCAGGTGCAGATTTTAAAGCGCTACCAACAGCAGGACCCGCTTGATCAGCTGCTGCCGGTTGTAGGACGCGCTGAGCTGCTTGAAGCGCAGCGCTTGTTCGTGCAAGTGCGCTTCAGTGACGAGCTGCTGCAGTACCTCGTGCAGCTCGCGGAAGCTACGCGCACGCATGCGGATGCCGCGCTTGGCGTCTCGCCGCGCGGCGTGCGCGCCTTGATGAAGGCGGCGCAGGTGTACGCGGCGCTGCGCGGCCGCGACTACGTGCTGCCGGACGACATCAAAGCGTTAGTCGGGCCCGTCTGGGCGCACCGCATCCTGCTGCGGACACGTTCGCGCCAGCAGGACCAGCAGGTGCAGACGCTGCTGGCGGGCATTCTTGCGGCGACGCCTGTGCCGACGGAAGTCAAGCTGAGGTAGCGGATGGGTATCTCATGGATCCTCATCATCGCCGGCTTTGTCTACCTTGTCCAACACACCATATTCAACCGTTGGGGGTTTCGCGGTCTTACGATTAAACGAACCTTCAATACAGCACACTGCCATGCTGGTGATCGCATCGAAATGATCGAAACGATTCAGAATCGCAAGCTTGCTCCGGTTCCTTGGCTGCGTTTGGAATCCACGATTCATGCTGGGCTTCATTTTGCCAAGCAAAGCAATCTTGCCGTAAGCAGCGGCGCGATGTTTCAGAACCATCGCAGTCTTTTCAGTCTGATGCCGTATACCCGGATCGTCAGACGCCATCAGGTATACTGCGCACAGCGTGGCTGGTATAAGCTTGAAACCGTATCCGCATCCATCGGGGATCTTGTCGGCATGCAGGCGGCAACGAAGAGCCAGCGCACGGATTTGGAGCTCCTCGTGTATCCGCGCTTGGTAAGCCGGGATGACATCCCGCTTCTTTCCAGCCGCTGGCAAGGAGATGTTACGGTGAAGCGCTGGATAATGCCCGATCCGTTCCTCGTTTCGGGTGTACGCGAGTATCGTTACGGGGATACGATGAACAGCATCCATTGGAAAGCCACCGCCCGAAGCCAGCGACTGCAGGTCTATAATCGGGAATTCACAGCGGACCCGAGGCTGCTCATCATCGTCAATACCCAAATAACCGCAACCATGTGGGACGCTGTTAGCGATCCGGAGCTGGTTGAGAAAGGTTTATCATACGCCGCTACGTTGGCGGAGTATGCGATTAGCCAAGGAATTCCTGTTGGCTTCGGGTATAACGGGTCTCTCGCCCAGCAGTCCGGTGTCACAGTGCATGTTCCTCCCGCCGGCGGTCACCCGCATCTGGAATATCTGTTCGAAACAATGGCGAAGCTAACCATTTCCTACACCCGCTCCTGCAGTGACTTTCTGGATGAGTGCACTTTGCAGGAAGGGAGCGCCCTGGATATTATTCTGCTGACCGCTTTCGTATCAGATGCCATTGAAGATAGCATTCAGCGACTTGAAGCGCAGGGGCATACCGTCTTTATCGTTCCCTTGCAGCATGGGCTATTAACCCTTCATGAAAAGGAGGCGAGTCCATCCGATGTCAACAACGCTTCAGGGGCAATCTCAGCAAGTTAACCAGACTAGGTATACTTATCTTCGAGTCATCGGAAATTCTCTTTTGTTCGCGGGAGCTGAACTTATTCTATTCTCTCCCCTTGTCGTAACTGCGCACCTTTATTTGTCAGAGATATCTCTCTGGCCGTTGATCGTGCAGTTCATGCTTGTTTTCGTGGCAGGCAGCTTATTGGGGCGCATATCTTGGCTATCTCGCACGCTTTATGAGCTTCTGGGATGTGCACTAGTCGGCTTTGCAGCAGCCTATCTGTTCCAAGGGAATAACTGGCACAGCTGGACTTGTGCCGCTATCGGCATGCTTCTCGCCTATCGCGGTATTCGCTGTACGAAAGACGGCTGGCCTGCCATCTTCCCGGGAGCCTCGTTTGCAGTTGCAGGCGCCGTGTACTTCATCGGTGTACCGATCATGGGACATCAAGCCTCCTTTCAACCTTATATGGGCTGGTTGAATGGCCTAGGGTTCGTCTCGCTCATCATCTTTTTCTTTGCTATGCAGCGAACAGGCCTGTTAACAGCGACACTTGCCAGCGATGAGCGGGCCGCCTCTTCCTCGTTATCGGAAACCGTGAAGCGCTCGAGCCGAATTTGGTTAACGGTATTAATTGCCCTTATCTTCGTCGTTGCTTACTTTCAGCAGCTTCGACAAGGCATCGTTGCGGGTTTACGCGCTGCCATCGCATGGCTGGTGTCTCTCCTGCAATCCGGTCCGCCGCCGGAAACGCTGCCTGAGCCCAGTCCGTCCGCACCGCCGCCGCTCCTACCTCCGGCTGAAGCGAAAGAACCGAGCTGGTTGGACGCCTTGTTTCACTATATTCAGGTTATCTTCGGATATCTCATCGTTATCGCGCTGATTGTTCTTGCCGTTTATGTGATTGTAACCAAGCTCCTGCCTGTGGTGAATGCCTTCTTAAGACGTTTAATGAACCGTTCTCTCAGCAGCAAGCAAGAGGGGGAATCCGAGGGCTTTATTGATGAAAAAGAAGCGCTTGTCGATTGGAAAGGGCTTCCACGCCTGTGGTGGCAGCAAGTGAGGAAAGGAAGAAACAAGGAGAGAAGCCATGCGAAGAAATGGGCGCTTTTACCGAACAATCGAGAGCGCGTCCGCTATCTTTACCGCCTCTTGATCGAGCGGGCCGCTCAGAACGGGTATACGTATAAGGATGCTCTAACTCCTAATGAAACGGAAAAAGATTTAAGTTTAGGAAAGCAGCTTTCACCAGAAACCGTTCATGCCATTACAACGGCCTATAATCAAGTGCGGTACGGTGAAACCGACGTCTCCGACGCTCAGCTGGGTCAAGTGCTGCAAGCGGTCGAGCCTAGCCTTCGCAATCACTTAAAATAGCCAAATCGGCCTAATTTGTAAACCTAAAAGAGGCTATGCCGCGTTCAACGGCATGGCCTCTTTGACTTTTTTATGGAAAATCGTCACATTCCGGCTCTCCGCCGCATATGCATAATTGTTTGAATACAAGTGATGAGGTGGTTTTGAGATGTTAGCATTAAAAACGAGCTGTGAAAGAGAAGAAGTCGTTCAAACTTTGTGTGACATGGGCTTGGATCAAATTGCAAGATGGATCATGGTATTGCCTGAAGACCGGTGGGAAAACATGTTTCTCTCAACATGGCCAACACTTGCGAAAAAATGCGGCTACAACAGGTAAGCTGCTTTTACATAAACATACGAAACGACCAACATGGCCTACGCTCTGTGCGCTTCTTGCATAGGGCGTTTTTTTTCGCTATTTGTTCGAGGACCATCTCTGCAGCTTAGGAATATTCCGTGTGAAAAGTCCGGTCAGAAAACGGGGAAATCCGAACTCCACCATCTTCATCTTCACGATTTCCTTCATCTGATCTACCGTTAAATCAGGCTGCGTGAATTTGCCATTTTGATAGCAATGACTGCAATAAACTTTGCTCTTCGCACCCGATTTCTCCGTTCCTCCGCCTTGTTCATCACGTGCTAGCGGCATCCCGCAGCTTTGGCAGTTTTTATAAGCCTCCATTGGATGTACCTCCATATTCGCTTCTTGCTTCTATCATACCAAGGCTGTCCCCGAAAGCAACGCATAATTTGACACATTCTGTACAAAAATGCCACATTCAAGCGCTTTCATAGCAGGAATCTTGCAGGATTTAAGCGAATGATATGAGATTAGCATGAATTTATAAAGGAGGGACAGATTGTGAAGCCCGTCACAGTCAAAGATTTAGTCGAGCGCTTCTCGCTCGAAGTACTTGCCGGACACTCGGAACTGCACCGTCCGATTACCAAAACGAAGGCGCATCGCCCCGGCCTTGAGTTTGTCGGCTATTTCGAGTATTTCCCGCAAGAGCACGTACAGCTCTTAGGGAGGAAAGAAATTACTTACCTGCACAAGCTCACCGAACATGAAAGAAATCTGCATATCGGTAATATTGTCAAATATCATCCGCCTTGTTTTGTCGTCACGAGAAACCAGGAAGGCTTGAAATATTTAACGAAATATTGCGAAGAAGAGCGCATTCCCCTGCTCCGTACAGCCGCAGCCACAAGTAAATTTCAGGATCTCGTTGATTTATATCTCAGCAAATCCTTGGCGCAAGAGATGGCCATCCATGGTGTCTGCGTCAATGTATCAGGGATCGGCATCTTGCTTCGTGGCAAATCCGGTGTTGGCAAAAGCGAAACCGCCCACACTTTGATCCGCCGAGGGCATCGCCTCGTGGCCGATGATATCGTGGTGCTGAAAAAAATTAGCCCCGAGACCCTGCTGGGCACGCACAACGGAAAAACAAAGGAATTCCTTGCGCTGCGCAGCATTGGGCTTATTAACGTGTCGCGTCTCTATGGCCGCAAAGCGTTCCAAGATGAAACGCGGATCGTGCTCGACATCGAGCTGACCAAGTGGCAGGAGCATGCGCTCAATAACGATTTGGAGCTTGAGCCTGCTTTCACGGAATATATGGATATTCGAATTCCGCATATTGAAATCCAACTGCAGCCTGGACGCGACGTTGCCGGACTTGTTGAGGCTGCGGCGAACAGCTGGTATTTGCGCCAGCAGGGATACAGTGCAGCTGAAGAATTCATGCAGCGTCTGCAGAGCGACTAAAAACCTAAGACCGTCCCAAAACACCCCCCTATGCCGAAAGGTGTTAGTGGAGGTGTTTTCTTATGCGCAAAAGATTACCATTTATTATTATTTCTATTACGCTGGTGGCGTTGTTGGTTTGCGGGTGGACAGCCTACGCATCAACTTCAACTAACTCTGCCATCTCAACTTCAGTCAACGGCACTTTCAAATCTGCCAGTTCAGAGGCCGTCACTGTCACCACGGATACAGGGGACCAAACGGTACCCTTAGCGAAATCTGTGTGGGTTTTCAAAAATGATCAAAAAGCTCAGCTTGCCGACTTACACGCAGGGGATCAGATTGAGTTAATCCTTAATAGCAAGCAGCAGGCTGCCTATGTAAAAGCATCTTCTTCCGTTGCAAATGAACCAACGCCGTCCCCGGCTGCTTCTGCTGCTCCGGTTGTGCCGACACAGAGTCCCTCTGCAACGGTTGTGCCTACGCAGACGCAGACACCTACGTCGGCAGTTCCAACGCCGGAATCCAGCACGAAGCCCACCACGGTGGATAAAAACAGTTATCCAGACCTGCAGGGCTTCGATCTTAATGTTGACGGCAAGCATTTCAAGCTGCATATCGGGCAATCCAAGGATGATAAAGGGACAACGTATGATCTAAGCGTTAAACCTGAAGATTCCGGCATGATTCACCTTAAAGGGGAGGAAGCTGCCCAGTGGATCCAGAATCTGCTCGCTTCTATCGACCTCAAATCATCCGATGCTGAGCAGAAAATTGCAGGGCTGCTTGCCCAGCACTATAACTTGGACGCAAACAAATTGAATGTCCACATGAAAACCAAATGGCAACCGCAGCCTCAACAGCCGCAGCAAGTTCAAAAGAAACCTGGCGATGATCATGACGACAATCAAGACGATAAGCGCAAAGATGAGCCAAAAAAAGGGCCAAAAGCTAAAGATGATCACAAAGATGAGCGTAAAGATAAGGATAAGCAACGTGGCAACAGCCAGCACGACGAATAATGAGAAAGCCGCCAGTCTCCCATGGAGCTGGCGGCTTTTTCGTTATAAAGCTTTCGTAGAGTTTAGCTGAAGCCTGCTAATCCTTCCCTTTCCCATGTCCGTGCTCTTTACCCGGCCCTTTATCCGGCTTCTTATCCGGTCCTTTACCTGGCCCCTTGTCAGGCCCTTTGCCTGACTCCTTCTCCGGTTTATCCACCGGTTCCTCCGCCCCCACAACGGGCATATCAAACAGAACAACAGGAGCTTGAGCTAGCGCCCGCCCCATCATCTCGCGAAATAAAACAGCCGGTACAGCCCCGCCGGAAGTCGTTAAGTAATGGGTTTTGTCCGTGCGGTCATAACCGACCCAAACGGCTGCCGTCAGCTCCGGTGTGTACCCCACGAACCAGGCGTCCTTAGCGCTGCCGCTGCTTATCCCCTCGAACTCCTTCGTCTGAGGCAGCTGCGTGGTACCCGATTTCCCGGCAACAGGGCGGTTCATCGCGGCATTTTTCCCTGTCCCTTCCCTTACAGCGACTTGGAGCATCGATGTCATCGCATAGGCTGTCTCAGGCTTCATGACCTGTACACTCTGCGGTGCAGCTTGTATGAGCAAATGACCTGTGCTGGTCTCTATTTTCGTGATGGTGTGCGCTTCGTGATAATTCCCTTTAGCGGCAAAAGCACTGAAACCCTGCGCCATTTGGAGCGGTGAGACCCCTTCCGACAGTCCGCCCAGCGCGATGCCGAGCTGACGGTCTTGAGCGGGCAGCGTGATACCCAGCGACTTAGCAAATTGCAGTCCGCGGTCAATGCCAACTTCATGCAGCAGCCACACGGCCGGCACGTTCCAGGAAGACACAACCGCCTCCTGCATCGTCACCTGCCCGCGTGATTGATGATCCCAGTCTTGGGGCTGATATCCATCAATGTTGAGCGGCCCATCGTATAGCGTGGAATATGGCTGATACCCTTGCTCCAGCGCAGGACCGTATACAACAATCGGCTTAAAAGTTGATCCCGGCTGCCGCTTCAGCTGCGTAGCATGACTGAAACCTCGGAAGACGCTTTCCCCCCGCCCCCCTGCCAAAGCGCGGATACCGCCAGTCCGCTGGTCTACAATGACCGCGCCGCTCTGGATGAGCTGATCCGGCTTGCTTTCGGGAAAGAGACTGTCATCCTTATAAACTTCCGTTACCGCATTTTGCACGGTAGGATCCAGCTCTGTTGTGATGCGTAGGCCACCCGTTAGCAATTGCTCTTCTGTGAAACCGTATAGGCGAACGGCTTCACTAATAACCGCATCGACATAAGCGGGATATTTGCCTTTCAGATCATTGCTTTTATCCGACTTCATAACGCCGATCGGTGCCGCCTTTGCACTCTCGTACGCCTGCGGCGTAATCTTGCCTTCATCGCGCATTAATACCAGCACCGTGTTCCTGCGCTCAAGTGCGTGCGCTTCATCCTGAAAAGGCGAGTACAGGCTCGGCGCCTTCGGCAGCGCGGCAAGCACCGCTGCTTCCGGCAGCGTTAAGTCTTGTACATTTTTATTAAAATAAGTCCTGGCCGCCCCTTGAACCCCCCAGCTGCCTTCCCCAAAATAAATACTGTTCAAATACATCTCCAGAATTTCATCTTTGCTGTAAGTCGTATCAATTTTGATTGCGTACGCTGCCTCGCGTAATTTTCTCCCCAGAGTTTTGTCTGCATTGAGAAAAAGGTTCCGTGCCAGCTGCTGAGTAATCGTACTTGCACCTTCCGAATAGCTGCCTCGCACCACATCGCGGGCTACTGCGCGGAAAATAGACTGAAGATCAATGCCGGTATGTTCATAAAATCTCCGATCCTCCACAGCCACAACGGCATCCGTAAGCACCTTGGGCATCTGCGATATCGGTACCGGGTCGATCTTTGACGAAGACAGCTGTGCCGCCGGTTTGCCGTTCTTATCTAACACGAGCGTGGCCTCGGGCAGCGGCTGATTTAATTTCGACACATCGAGCCCGCGAATGTATGAATAACAAGCTGCGAATACGGCTACACCGCCAGCCATCAGCGTGACCAGGCTTATTAGCCAGAACCTCTTGCTTGTCCACAATCGTTTAATCATCTTACCTTCCCCCTTATGTTCGCTATAGATATTCGTCCTCTGTCCAGAGTTAGCGACGCATAAGTGAGTCCAATTCATGTCAATTTTGAGCAACAAAAAACGCGCCCTCCCCTTACGGAGAAAACGCGTTTATTTACTAGGCGATCGAGGTCGGCGCTCCAAAAACAGAGGTATACCCGCTAATCCCGCTCAGGATCCGCTCGGCCTCTTCATCCTTCATGGCACCGTAACGTTCGACGGCGTCCACGATTTTCGGGAACAAATGAACGTCCCCTGCGCTAGCGAACCCGCAAATGCCAGGGAACGATAGCACAAAATGCACACAGGCATCAATCACCTGCTGCTGATCAAAAGGCTCGTACCACGTCGCATAAGGACGCTCCTGCCCTTCAGCCCACGGCGCCTTGGCGATGGCTTTAATGACCCGCACCGCCACTTGCTGCTTGCCCGCCTCTTCCATCAATGCATCGAAAGCCTCGCGATACTCCGGCAAGCTGTACATATAATAGTTCAGTGGCAGCAGCACCGTAGCGAAGGGGAATCTATGTAACGCTTCCAAATGAACTTTAGGCGCATCATGCCCATGTCCCGTAATGCCAATTTCCTTCACGATGCCCTCAGCCTTTGCTTCCAAAGCCGCTTCCAAGGCACCGCCCTTTTCTGTGCAGCGGTCCAACTCTTCCATCGAACCGACGGCATGCAGCTGAAGCAGGTCAACGGAATCCACTTTCATTCGTTCCAAAGAACGGTAAATCTCTTCCTTCGCTTCCTTTTTCGATCTTTGCCCTGTTTTCGTAGCTAGAAAAATCTCTCCGCGCACTTGGCTAATGGTAGGCCCCATGCGCAACTCAGCATCGCCATAGCTGGCGGCTGTATCGAAATGGTTCACCCCATGCTGCAGGGCATAAGCAATTGACGCATCCGCTTCCTCCTGCTTGACATTGCCGAGACTTGCGGCTCCAAACATAACGACTGAGCTTTCGTAATTCAAACGACCTATGGTTCGTTTCAACATGGATGAAGCGCCCCTTCCTTAGTGTTCTTGCTCTCTATAACCATATCATTTCCAGAACCAAGAATACAATCACCTTCCTCACATAGGCAAAAAAGCTCCCGGATGCAAGCATCCAAGAGCTTCAATCAGCAACTCCAATTAATAGGTTGCTCCTTGCAGAAACTTCACTCTCTCCCCCATAGGAGGAATTTCGTTCCCGTCCACGATCACCTCTACAACAACCGGCTCCCCATGGGATAGCCATTCACTCACATGTTCACTCTGCAATTGATACAGCGATGTAATCTCAGCATGGCGCAGTCCAAGGGATCTCGCAATTCCTGCGATACTTACGCGCTCTTGTGAGAAATCATCGAGGCAGCGTTTGTACTGCAGCATGTGTCCATGATAAACCATACCCAAGCGGGCATTATTGATGACGACAAAAAGAATCGGAAGCTGATACTCTTTCGCTGTCAGTACTTCCATACCATGCATGAAGAAGCAGCCGTCGCCTGTTATGCAAATCGTTGGCCTGCTCGGCTCTGCTAGTTGAGCGCCGATAACTCCGCCAAGTCCGGAGCCCATGCCTCCGAAATTAATGTCGATATCGAATGCTTGGCCGCTTTCGATCAACACATTTTGAATCGAGTAGGTCATGAATTCCCCGATATCCAGGAAGAAGCGTGCATCTTTCGGTGCTGCAGCACTTAGTCCGCGGATGGCTGAGCGTGTATTCCATTTTTCCTCGCCAGGCTCGGCTGCTGCTGCAGCCTCTGCCAAACCAGCGAAAGCATCGCTGACAGCTGCTTCATCCTTCTGTCCGTCTGCGGACAGCTGTTCAAGCAGCTCCGCGATAACCAACTTGATTTCGCCATGTACCGGGTAATGCGTCTCATACACTTTCCCTAGCTCATTAGCGTCATAATCGATGTGAATCAGCTCACGGCCTGCAACCAAACGCGGCTCCCAGTTGCTTGTCGCCAGCTCGCCAAGGCTTGACCCAATGATCAGCAGCACTTCGTGGTTGCCGCCATTCAAATACTCGCTTGCCTTCCAGTTAGCCGAAAGGCCATATCCCCCTAGGGACAGCGGGTGATTCTCAGGGAACGCTCCCTTACCGCGAGGTGTGGTCGCAACGCCCCAACCCAGCGTTTCAGCAAATTGCATAATGCTGTCCGATGCTGTTTTTGCTCCATTTCCGAGCAAAATAGCTCCCTTGGAGCCTGCGGCCTTTATTCGCTGTGCAGCAGCTTTGGCAGCCGCCAAATCTATAACGGGCTGCTCCACGGCAGGCAGCACCGGAAGTTCTCTTTCGCCGATATCCTTCATTTGGATGTCGATCGGAATCGCCAGATGAACTGGACCCGGCACACCGCTAATCGCTGTATGATAAGCTTCTGCCAGAATCTCCGGCAGTTCATGTGGATCCAGTACCGTCCGGCTCATCTTCGTGATAGAAGCAAAGATCGGCTCCGCATACAACTCTTGCGCGCCCCCCTTGCCCAGCTTCGTCGATGGAACCGAGCCCGTTATGAAAATAACGGGCAGTTTCTGTTTCCAAGCATTCGCAGCCGGCGTTACCAGATTCGTCGCTCCTGGGCCGCTGGAAGCTACGCATAGTGATGGAATACCGGTAATTCTCGTATAAGAACCCGCCATATAACCGGAGCTGTTCTCATGTTTGGCTACTATCGGTTTAAGCTCTGGGATATCCAGCAGGGCATCATAAATAGCATTGATCGAACCCGCCGGAATACCGAATACATACTTTACTCCTTGCTGCACAAGAAATCTCAATCCTACTTCAATCGCCCGCATCTTCGTTACTCCTTTCCAATAGGTAATGTAAATTTAAATGCCGAACCTTGGCCTTCACTGCTTTCGAACCAAATACGGCCGCCGTGCAGCTCGATCAGTTGTTTGGAAATCGCAAGACCAAGGCCTGTCCCATTGATTTGATTATTCGCCTGATAGAACTTGGTAAAGATATTTTTCTGCTTTTCAAAAGGAATCCCGATCCCGTTATCCTGCACCTCAACCGTGAGCAAGCTATCCTCGAATTTCGTTTTTATCGTAATTACACCCAGTGGAGGCGTAAATTTGATCGCATTGGAAAGTAAATTAAGCAGAATTTGCAGAATGCGTTGTTTATCAACTCGGACGACGGTATCCTTATCCACTTCGGTTTCAACGACCAGAATCAATTTCTTTTTATTAATTAGTGACTGTACGATATGGACCGATTCCTTAACAATTTCATTGAAATCCGCTTCGGTATAAAGGAGCTCAAACTTCCCATTTTCCATTTTGGCAAAATCGAGCAGTTCATTCACTTGATCAAGCAATCGGTCGATGGACTTAGCTGCAATATCCAGCAAGTCCTTCTGCGAATCGTTGAGATCGCCAAGAATGCCTTTTCCAAGGATATCTACAGATCCTTTAACCGCTGTAATCGGTGTACGCAGCTCATGCGAGAGTGTCGCAATGAAATCGCTTTTGAGCTCGTTCAAATGCTCCAATTCCCGCACAAGACCCTCTAACTTGAAGTTAGCTTGCTGCAGCTCTATGGAGCGCTCGTGCACGGAATGGTCCAGTGTTTCGGTATGCTGCGCATTGGATAATGCCGTTGCCGTCGCATCCGAGATAGATTGGCAGAACTCCAGAATGCTGGCTTCATACTTGCGCTGCTTCCCGATCGACGGGATCGCCACGACGCCGTATACCGAGCCTTTGGCTACCAACGGGAATACCATGATACTTTTGATGTCAAAAGAAACGAACGCTTTATGATTAGGCCGTGGATCTGCATAAACATCCTCGATGGCTGCCGCTTTTTTCTCCGTGATGACTTCATACAACAGCCGATCGTTTTCGATCGTTAATTTGACCTCGCGATGTTTCACCTTCCATTCATCCATCGTCACATTCTCTGAGGACAACTGATAAGGCTCAATCGTATGTTCTTTTTCATTGTATAAATGAATTCCGATATCCTTCGATCCGCTTGCTTTGCGCATGTAGTAGAAAAACGTGTTCAGTACATCTTTGACAGATAACGATTCGGACAATGCTTTCGTCGCATCAAGAAGAAGCTGCTGCTTTTCCATAAGCAGTTGACGCTGCTCAAACATCCGGATATTGCGAATGGCTACACTGGCCATATTAACAAAGGCTTCCGTGACTTCCATTTGCTCTGGCGTAATATTCATTGGTTTACCGAAATCATGAACGAAGACTAGACCAAACACCTCATTATCGACGATGACCGGGATACCGAGGATGGATTTAATTTTCAGCAACTGTCTTTTGGACTGATCCAAACGCAAATCTATACTTGTATCAGAAATGTAGTCACTGGATTGATTTCGTAAAATATCTCTTACAAATTCATCCTCTTTCGGATCAATTAACAATTCCGTGATATCAACAGGTAATTTATTGCCTTTATATCCTTTGAACGTACCATCGGGCTGCTTCAGGAAAAAACCAACCAAATCTGCTTGCGTAATCTCGCCGGCGATCGCATCTACGAAAACCTGCAAAATTTCCGACAGCTCAAACTGTGAATTGATAACTTTTGTCATTTGAAACAATTTCTGAAAACTCATAAGCTCCATGACCATGCTTTCCTCATTCTCCTTTGTCTAACGAATCTTTATTTGATGTCTTCCACTGTTTTTGGCTCCGAGTAGTGCGGCATCCGCTTGTGTAATAATTTGCTCAAAACAGGTCGGATCGAAATTATTGGTTAATCCAATACTTACAGAAAACTCTTGCATCTTATTAGGTGCCAAGCTAACTTTTAAACTATCTACATCCTTAATGATGCTATTGGCTATTTCAACACAATTCGCTTCATTATGGAGCAGAACCAAATATTCATCCCCGCCATAACGAAACGCTAAATCGTGATCGCTTGAAACCTTAGACTGTATGATTGCAGCAACTTCCCGCAATACTTGATCGCCAACCAAATGGCCGAAATTATCGTTAATATCTTTAAAATAGTCCATATCCACCATCATAGCAGCCTGGAATTTCTTAGTTCCCTCACTGATCATCCGGATCGTAATATCTAAATAAGCTCGATTATATAGACCGGTTAATGCGTCTACGTAGACCAATTTGGCCAGTTGTTTATTGTCTTTCTTCAAGTTCTTAATCTTGGCTTTTTGATGAAGGGCGATCTCAACTTTCCGTTCCAGCACATCCAAATCAAAAGGCTTTGTTAAATAATCAACCGCTCCTAGGCGCAATCCCTGTAAAATGTCTTCTTTCTGCGCATTGGCCGATAAGAAAATAATGGGTGTGTCAAAATCAGGTTCCGAAATCAAGCTTTTACATATTTCAAACCCTGTAATTTCCGGCATCATCACATCGAGCAAAATCAGATCAGGCATCACTTCTTTGACCATCGCCTGCGCTTCTGTACCATCTTCAACGGTAAAAATTTCATAATGTAACGAATTCAAAAATATACGCAGTATATTTAAGTTATGAGGTTCATCATCGATGATAAGAATACGACCGCTCATTCATTTATCCCATCTTTCATTACGATAATAGTTTTGAGTCCACTAACCATTCATTTGCATTTGCTCATCGATGATGCTTAAGAAGATCCGTACCAATTTCTCGTCAAATTGTTTGCCCGCATGAGTAAGCAGCTGCTCTCTTACTTCATGAACGTGAAGCGAGTTCCGGTAAACTCTCGTGGATGTCATCGCGTCGAACGCATCGGCGATACTTACAATCCGTACGAGATAAGGGATGTCCGATCCGCTCAATTGATCCGGGTACCCCCGTCCATCCATCCGCTCGTGATGCCACCTGACCATAGGCAATAGATGTTCCACATCCTGCAGTTCCTTCAGCAATTCAAACCCAATCACAGGATGTTGGCGGATGACATTAAACTCTTCGTCCGTTAAACGGCCGGGCTTCATGAGAATATGATCGGGAATAGCTAATTTCCCTACATCGTGAAGCAAAGCGCCCAGCTTCAAAGTTTCCAACTCGGTTTCGCTGACGCCGGCCTTCGCGCCAAGCAGCGTAGAATAGAAAGCAACATTATAGCAATGATCAACTGTAAAACTGTCTTTCACTCTTAATGTGTTAAAGAGACTTTCGTAAGCCTGCTGCTTAAGCACTTGCTTGCGGAATTGAATCTTTTTAATCAACTGCTCCATATGTAATTTGATGAGATTGCATAACTGCAATTGATCGTCTTTCAACTGAATATCCGAAGGAAATGAGAATAGTAGGGCACCGTACGAAGGGCCGTGCTTTATGTGGAATCCATAAATACATTCGTATCTGGATTTTAGAAGGTGATCGCGAAGCATTCCATCTGCCTCATACACCGACAAACGGGAACCTTCTGGCATTTGGGAAAAAAATTGTGTGTGAAGGACTATGTACTTTAACTGCTCCATGACTGCTGTACTAATATTTACGGAATAAGAAGCTGGGGTAATCTGATGTTTCTCATCCATTAGAAAAAGAGAGATATGTTCACAGCCTATTGATTTTTTGGCAATATCATTCAATTGGCCGATCGATTCGAAGATGGAATCAGAATTTATCACATTCTTGAAAAACAATGAATTCTGCATAGATGTTACCTCTTATTCTTCTCAAGTAGACTGCCCCGACATTTTAATTAGTACTAGTTCTTCTTGTTAAGGAGAATCTCCTCTATTATAAATAATTTTTTCCATAATTTTAATATTTTTTTACTAGAAAAGTTATAATTTCACACGTTATGAGTGTTTACGCGAGAGACATTCGTCGATTTGTGTCAAAGCAAATAGGGCGCCACTTCGCAAACTGGATGGGACTTTCGACACATGATGTCACTACCTTCCATGATGTAGTATGTAACTACACTTTTTCCATGGTAAAGTATGGATATTAAGGGAATGGCGCTGATGGATATTTTGATGTATATTTCATGTATATTAAAAGAGAGAAGTGAATGGGATGGCGATCTATATCGCGTTATTGCGTGGCATTAATGTGGGTGGGAAAAATATCATCAAAATGGCTGAGCTTCGAAAAACATTGGAGCAAATCGGGCTGCTTCGTGTTCAGACCTATATTCAGAGCGGCAATGTATTGTTCGAATCGGATGCGGATGAAGAATCGCTGCGCCAGCTGATCGAGAGTGAGATTGACCGCGTCTTTCATATCTCTTTAGCCGTGATTTTGAGAACTGCGGAGGAACTGAATCTCATAGCCGCCAATTGCCCGTACACGGCCGACGAAATCTCCGAAGCGGAGTCTATGTCCGATGCCGAAAGCCTTTACGTAGCCTTCCTGCCTAAAGAGCCGTCCAAAGAAAGCTTAGCACGTCTTGAGGTGTTCCAAACCGAGGATGACCAGCTGCGAGCAAAAGGAAGAGAAATCTATCTGCTGTACCGACACAGCATTCTAAAATCCAAGCTTGCCAATAACCTGCCGAAGCTTGATGTTCCTGCTACCGTGCGCAATTGGAAAACGCTTAGTAAGCTTGTTTCCTTAGCCAATGATATGGCTGCTTCCACGCAACGATAACACAGAAAACATAAAAAGAAGCATAATCTCCCAGTCTATCTACTGATCGATTATACTTCTTTTTGTTTGATCGGGACGACACGATTTGAACATGCGACCCCCTGCTCCCAAAGCAGGTGCTCTACCAAGCTGAGCTACGTCCCGATACTGCTATGTATGTTAAATGTAAAAATGGCGCGCCCTGAGAGATTCGAACTCCCGACCTTTTGATTCGTAGTCAAATACTCTATCCAGCTGAGCTAAGGGCGCTTAAAATATGGAGCGGAAGACGGGGATCGAACCCGCGACCCTCGCCTTGGCAAGGCGATGCTCTACCGCTGAGCCACTTCCGCAAGTAGGTGTTTCATGCCGCTTCTTTAAAAGCGACAAGTAGTAATATAACAGGATTCTTTACAAAAAGCAAATAAAATGTTTAATTATTTTTCGCCAGTTTTTACCTGTAGTTTTCCATCACCGAGAGGAGGGAATATGTGGAAGCATCTTTTTTTGATCAGAACGTCAAGGTTGCACAAGGGATCATCTTCGAAGAAAAGCTGGCGGTATACACGGAGCATGAATTTCATATGCATGCCGCTTTGGAGGTCAGTATAGCCCTTGATAGTACAATGAAATATCCGATTGGCGACGAGTGGTATTATGCCGATCCTGGCGATATCCTTTTGCTGCGCCCGTTCGAACCGCACTGGAACTTGACCCGGGAGGAAGGGAAACCAAGCCGTTGGATCATGCTTCTCTTCTCACCCGATTACGTTGCTTTCATTCCGGGCGGATACAGCTTGCTAGTCCCTTTTTATACGATGAACACGTCCCAGGTAATCCCCGCAGCATCGCCATACGCACAATCGATCATACGGCTTGCTACGGAGGCCTTGCAGGAGCAGAAGCAAGATCAGCCAGGCTGGCAGCTCCAGCAGATGACGTTGTTCATTCAAATCCTTGTCCAAATTCAAAGGTACTACCATTCGTTAGAGCAATCGTTCGCGGCTCCCTCCCTATCCGGCGTCATAGCAGCCATAGAGCATCTCATCACCCACTGGTCAGAAGAAGTGGACGTAGATTTGCTTATCCATAGGTCAGACCTGAAGAAGACCTGGTTCTATACCAAATTCAGAGAATTGACAGGCTCTTCTCCTAATGAATTTGTCATTCGACTTCGGCTTCAGTATGCAGCTCATATGCTGATGCACACGCATGAATCCATTACAGATATTGCCCTCGCCTGCGGTTTCAGCACCCCTAGCTACTTCAACAAAGTATTCAAAGAACATCGGGGGATGACACCAAGCGTATACCGCAGACAGGCAGCAACATCATCCAGTATCACAGCTAAGGTTGATTAAAAGATGACTTTATCCTTTGACGTATCCGGACAAAAGGACACGGTCCTCAAGCCGTTTGCCCGACTGGGCGTACCGGCAGCTTGCCGCCGCGACTTGGAAGGCATAGGCGCGTCTAGGCTTATCCGTGTGATTCTTCTTGCTGTGGTGCAGCGTCTCACGATGGAAGAACACAGCATCGCCTGGGGCTAATGGTGGACAAGGTACACCATTCTCCGGCTCTGCAGCGCGCTTATGGCCAGGCTCTGTATTGATATTGGGCTGCCGCCCGAGTAAATGTGATCCCGGGGCCAGCCACAAGCCTGCGTTCTCTTGACTGATATCATCAAGGGCAATAAAACCATTGAGCATATGACCCAGAATATGTGTGTACTGATTATCTTGATGCCACTCCAAACCATTGCCGTGGGGAGCTACGACCGCGTACATCCCCATCCACAGTTTGACTTGATCCCCTAGAATTTGCTCTAAAAAGCTTACAATATCCGGACTCGTCAAAAACCTCGTGGTCTCAGGATATAGTTCCTGCTCCGCGGCAATATCGATGATGGCTTTACTTTTCCATTCGCCTGTCCCTTTTTCGTTAGCAAAGGCAGCATTCTCTTCATTGATCGCATCAACCATTTCTTTTGTAAGAAAGCCTCGAGCATAAAAGAACCCTTCTCGATAAAACTGCTCGACCATCTCCTGCGTCAATACAAACCTTGTGACTTGTATCATATGCCTTAACCTCCTTTGTGGATATGACTTTATTGTAAATGAGAAGGAGGCTTCATTACTTCCAATCGACGAGGCGAATACTAGCAATTTTGTTCACTTATCTACAAAAGAACGCACAAAAGGCAAAAAGGATTAAGTTAGTGATACTTAATCCTTTTTGCTAGGTATGCGCGTAGAGGGACTTGAACCCCCACGGTCGCCCGCTAGATCCTAAGTCTAGTGCGTCTGCCAATTCCGCCATACGCGCATGCTGTAAATAAGGCAAATGGTGAGTCATGTAGGATTCGAACCTACGACACCCTGATTAAAAGTCAGGTGCTCTACCAACTGAGCTAATGACTCATAATAATTGGTTGCGGGGGCAGGATTTGAACCTGCGGCCTTCGGGTTATGAGCCCGACGAGCTACCGAGCTGCTCCACCCCGCGTCATTATTTAAAACACCCCAAAGGGGTACTGCTTGGCAACGTTCTACTCTCCCAGAACCCTGCGGTTCAAGTACCATCGACGCTGGAGGGCTTAACGGTCGTGTTCGAGATGGGAACGCGTGGGTCCCCTCCGCCATCATCACCAAACAGTCAAAGCGTGGTTTGCGCCTTGAAAACTAGATACGAAACTTGCGTAAAGAATATTTGTCATCTACGTTAGACGTAGCGACTAACTGCTTAGTCAGCTGGTTTTGGTTAAGCCCTCGACCGATTAGTATTCGTCAGCTGCATGCATTGCTGCACTTCCACCTCGAACCTATCAACCTCGTCGTCTACAAGGGGTCTTACATACTGGGAAATCTCATCTTGAGGGGGGCTTCGCGCTTAGATGCTTTCAGCGCTTATCCCCTCCGTACATAGCTACCCAGCGGTGCCTCTGGCGAGACAACTGGTACACCAGCGGTACGTCCATCCCGGTCCTCTCGTACTAAGGACAGCTCCTCTCAAATTTCCTACGCCCGCGACAGATAGGGACCGAACTGTCTCACGACGTTCTGAACCCAGCTCGCGTACCGCTTTAATGGGCGAACAGCCCAACCCTTGGGACCTACTTCAGCCCCAGGATGCGATGAGCCGACATCGAGGTGCCAAACCTCCCCGTCGATGTGGACTCTTGGGGGAGATAAGCCTGTTATCCCCAGGGTAGCTTTTATCCGTTGAGCGATGGCCCTTCCATTCGGTACCACCGGATCACTAAGTCCGACTTTCGTCCCTGCTCGACTTGTAGGTCTCGCAGTCAAGCTCCCTTATGCCTTTGCACTCTGCGAATGATTTCCAACCATTCTGAGGGAACCTTTAAACGCCTCCGTTACATTTTAGGAGGCGACCGCCCCAGTCAAACTGCCCACCTGACACTGTCCCCATACCGGATCACGGTACCAGGTTAGAACTCCGATACGATCAGGGTGGTATCCCAACGGCGCCTCCACCCAAGCTGGCGCTCAGGCTTCAAAGGCTCCCACCTATCCTGTACAGATCGTACCAAAGTCCAATATCAAGCTGCAGTAAAGCTCCATGGGGTCTTTCCGTCTTGTCGCGGGTAACCTGCATCTTCACAGGTATTAAAATTTCACCGGATCTCTCGTTGAGACAGCGCCCAAGTCGTTACGCCATTCGTGCGGGTCAGAATTTACCTGACAAGGAATTTCGCTACCTTAGGACCGTTATAGTTACGGCCGCCGTTTACTGGGGCTTCAATTCATAGCTTCGGATTGCTCCTAACCACTCCTCTTAACCTTCCAGCACCGGGCAGGCGTCAGCCCGTATACTTCGCCTTGCGGCTTCGCACAGACCTGTGTTTTTGCTAAACAGTCGCTTGGGCCTTTTCACTGCGGCCCCCTCGGGCTATTCACCCTACCGAGGCACCCCTTCTCCCGAAGTTACGGGGTCATTTTGCCGAGTTCCTTAACGAGAGTTCTTCCGCGCGCCTTAGAATTCTCTTCTCACCCACCTGTGTCGGTTTGCGGTACGGGCACCTTCGCCTGGCTAGAAGCTTTTCTTGGCAGTGTGAAATCATGACCTTCGGTACTTAAAGTTTCCCTCCCCATCACAGCCCAGCCTTACGGTTAGCGGATTTGCCTACTAACCAGCCTCACTGCTTGGACGAGCATCCATCAGCTCGCGTCACTATCCTTCTGCGTCACTCCATTGCTCATAACGGCTACGGTGGTACAGGAATTTCCACCTGTTGTCCATCGACTACGCCTTTCGGCCTCGCCTTAGGTCCCGACTTACCCTGAGCGGACGAGCCTTCCTCAGGAACCCTTAGGTTTTCGGCGGATCAGATTCTCACTGATCTTTTCGTTACTTATACCGGCATTCTCACTTGTATGCGCTCCACCTGTCCTTACGGTCAGAATTCAACGTACATACAACGCTCCCCTACCCATGCACAAACGTGCAAGCCATAGCTTCGGTGGCGTGTTTAGCCCCGTTACATTTTCGGCGCAGAGTCACTCGACCAGTGAGCTATTACGCACTCTTTCAATGGTGGCTGCTTCTAAGCCAACATCCTGGTTGTCTGTGCAACTCCACATCCTTTCCCACTTAACACACACTTGGGGACCTTAGCTGATGGTCTGGGCTGTTTCCCTTTTGACAATGGATCTTAGCACTCACTGTCTGACTCCCGGATTTAAGTTTGTGGCATTCAGAGTTTGACTGGACTTGGTAACCCTTGGCGGGCCCCGCACCCAATCAGTGCTTTACCTCCACAACTCCACATCCGAGGCTAGCCCTAAAGCTATTTCGGGGAGAACCAGCTATCTCCGAGTTCGATTGGAATTTCTCCGCTACCCCCACCTCATCCCCGAATTTTTCAACATTCGTGGGTTCGGGCCTCCAGTGAGTGTTACCTCACCTTCACCCTGGACAGGGGTAGATCACACGGTTTCGGGTCTACGTCCACGTACTAAAGCGCCCTATTCAGACTCGCTTTCGCTGCGGCTCCGTCTTTTCGACTTAACCTCGCACGGGAACGTAACTCGCCGGTTCATTCTACAAAAGGCACGCCATCACACATAAAGAGTGCTCTGACTTTTTGTAAGCACACGGTTTCAGGTTCTTTTTCACTCCGCTTCCGCGGTGCTTTTCACCTTTCCCTCACGGTACTGCTTCACTATCGGTCACTAGGGAGTATTTAGCCTTGGCAGATGGTCCTACCGGATTCCGACGGGGTTTCACGTGACCCGCCGTACTCAGGATACCTCTAGGAGATTCGTTTGATTTTGGCTACAGGGCTTTTACCTTCTATGCCGGACCTTTCCAGATCACTTCGCCTACCAAACTAACCCCATGATGAGGTCCTACAACCCCAAGGAGCAAGCTCCTTGGTTTGGGCTATTCCGCTTTCGCTCGCCGCTACTGACGGAATCACTTTTGTTTTCTTTTCCTCCAGGTACTTAGATGTTTCAGTTCCCTGGGTCTGCCTTCAACCATCCTATGTATTCAGATGGAGATAACTGCGCATTACCACAGCTGGGTTCCCCCATTCGGACATCCCCGGATCAAAGCCTGCTTACGGCTCCCCGAGGCATTTCGTCGTTCGCCACGTCCTTCTTCGGCTCCTAGTGCCTAGGCATCCTCCGTGTGCTCTTTCTAGCTTAACCTAGAAAAATACATTTGGTATTGCTACCTAAGTTCTTACTTTACGTTTTGTTTCGTTATCTAGTTTTCAAGGAACAATGTTGCAACCATTACATGCGCAAAGCGATGTTGGTTGTCAACTTTTTTTGAAAGATTGCTCTTTCAAAACTGAACACGAGTGAGTAAGCGATGTGTGCTTGCGCACTTGACTGGTCTTATCAAGACCGAGTCTCCATAGAAAGGAGGTGATCCAGCCGCACCTTCCGATACGGCTACCTTGTTACGACTTCACCCCAATCATCTACCCCACCTTCGGCGGCTGGCTCCCTTGCGGGTTACCCCACCGACTTCGGGTGTTGTAAACTCTCGTGGTGTGACGGGCGGTGTGTACAAGACCCGGGAACGTATTCACCGCGGCATGCTGATCCGCGATTACTAGCAATTCCGACTTCATGCAGGCGAGTTGCAGCCTGCAATCCGAACTGAGATCGGCTTATAAGGATTGGCTCCACCTCGCGGCTTCGCTTCCCGTTGTACCGACCATTGTAGTACGTGTGTAGCCCAGGTCATAAGGGGCATGATGATTTGACGTCATCCCCACCTTCCTCCGGTTTGTCACCGGCAGTCATCTTAGAGTGCCCACCCGAAGTGCTGGCAACTAAGATCAAGGGTTGCGCTCGTTGCGGGACTTAACCCAACATCTCACGACACGAGCTGACGACAACCATGCACCACCTGTCTCCAATGCTCCGAAGAGGGCACCTATCTCTAGGTGTTACATCGGGATGTCAAGACCTGGTAAGGTTCTTCGCGTTGCTTCGAATTAAACCACATACTCCACTGCTTGTGCGGGTCCCCGTCAATTCCTTTGAGTTTCACTCTTGCGAGCGTACTCCCCAGGCGGCATACTTACTGTGTTAACTTCGGCACCGAGGAATCGAATCCCCAACACCTAGTATGCATCGTTTACGGCGTGGACTACCAGGGTATCTAATCCTGTTTGCTCCCCACGCTTTCGCGCCTCAGCGTCAGTTATAGGCCAGAAAGTCGCCTTCGCCACTGGTGTTCCTCCACATCTCTACGCATTTCACCGCTACACGTGGAATTCCACTTTCCTCTCCTACACTCAAGTCAACCAGTTTTGGATGCGAACCGGGGTTGAGCCCCGGGCTTAAACACCCAACTTAATTAACCGCCTGCGCGCGCTTTACGCCCAATAATTCCGGACAACGCTTGCCCCCTACGTATTACCGCGGCTGCTGGCACGTAGTTAGCCGGGGCTTTCTTCTCCTATACCGTCACACAAAGCGCAGTTACTCACCTTGCTGTTCGTCTAGGGCAACAGAGCTTTACGATCCGAAAACCTTCATCACTCACGCGGCGTTGCTCCGTCAGACTTGCGTCCATTGCGGAAGATTCCCTACTGCTGCCTCCCGTAGGAGTCTGGGCCGTGTCTCAGTCCCAGTGTGGCCGTTCACCCTCTCAGGTCGGCTACGCATCGTCGCCTTGGTGAGCCGTTACCTCACCAACTAGCTAATGCGCCGCAGGCCCATCTATAAGCCACAGATTGCTCCGTGTTTCATGATTCTCTCATGCGAGAAAACCAGTTATCCGGTCTTAGCTATCGTTTCCGATAGTTATCCCAGTCTTATAGGCAGGTTGCCTACGTGTTACTCACCCGTCCGCCGCTAAGCACCGAAGTGCTCCGCTCGACTTGCATGTATTAGGCACGCCGCCAGCGTTCGTCCTGAGCCAGGATCAAACTCTCCATAATAGAAAAGCTGAATAGCTCAATTGACTTGCTAGCGAGATTTTACAATCTCATTTATAGTCGATTGCTCGACTGTGCTTACTCACTCGTTGTTCAGTTTTCAAAGATCAATTTCTTTCGCTCACTGCCGTGTTACCGAAGCAGCGAGAAGTAATATACCATATCTGTTTTTCAATTGCAAGCTTTAATTTTTTCATCCATTCGTGAAGATATTCAACACGTTCAGATCTTTATCTCGGCTTGCGCCTTGTTCCGTTCGGAGCAAGAATCATAATATAGCACATACAATTTTGGAAAGCAAGCCTTGTCCTACATTTTATAAAAAGAACCTCCTAGTACCAGAATTTATCTGACAACTAGGAGGCTCCAAGGTTCTAAGCTAAGAGCTATTTTAACCTGATACCTTTAAGCAGTAATTCCAGAGGCTCTCTTTCTTCACTTTCACCACGATGATCATACTCGACAAGCTTATCCAACCGTGCAACTTGATGACCATAGTCATACATAGCGGCAGCCACTACGGATAAACGCAATAATCCCTGCGGCTGTTGGGTATAACGCTCAATGAGAACCGTCATGAAGCGATCATTCTCAGCTTCCATTTCCATACCTTCCGTACTATCCTCTTTCAGCTTATCATCGAATTTCAGCAGCACATGTTCGTGGAATTTTATTAACTTTTCCATATGTTGATCGAAATAGTCGTCAATCGCCTCAGTTCGAGCGGCCTGAAAGTAATGTTCATCTACGGCTTCAATCACTTCTAACCCTTTATACATAGCGAGCAGCTTTTGTTTGTATACAACAAGCTCGCGTATGCGGCTGAAGCCATTTCCCTTGCCTTTGAGTTTTTTGATCTCTTCTTCCATGAGTCTGTATTTTTCAGACAGGGATTTGAGACCGCTGCGAAGGCTTTCTTTTTCCTCACGAAACACCGTTTCTTTCATTTCATTGGAGATCACTGTGCGAAGAAGGAGTGACATTTTGCTGAAAATAGTCTGAATCTGTGCAGCGAATTGCTCCTTAGGTTTCGGCGGAAAGAAGAATATATTCACCACAAAGGCGCATCCGATACCAATCAAGCTAAGAAGCAGCCGATTAAGCGCGAACTCCCATTCCCCTGAAGCCTCCATCACCGCTACAACGGTAACCAAAGTAAGACCTATCGTTTCTTCCATACGCATTCTAAGACTGAGAATAATGACAATAATACAGACAATGCCAATAGCAATGACATTATTTGAGAAAAACATACCCGCCAGCAGAGCCAATGCCGCACCAAGAATATTTGTCTGCAGCTGCTCCAGAAAGTAGCGCCACGACCGGTAAATCGAAGGCTGCATAGCAAAGATAGCAGCAACAGCGGCAATGACAGGAGGAGTAAAATTTAGCCAGGCACTTATGTATAAGGCCAAAGCAACGGCGATACCCGTTTTCCAAACACGCGCACCGAAAACCATGAAATCCCCCTCATCCAAAATAGTAATTCCCTATTATCTTACACAGGTAATGGGTTTGATGCAAAATAAGCTCTTAGCTCCCTAGTTCAATTCTGCCAGTCTAACTGCATGACAGTCTCTTGCTGAAGCCATACTGTTAAAGTAATTTCCACAAACTCGTTTTGGAGGCACATATGATCAAACAAAAATGGCGAATTCCGGCCACCCAGGGGCTTGGATTCAAGCTCAGCAAGGGTCAAACGGTTAGAATAACCGATGTAGAAGGCGAGCAAGTCGCTGACTTTGTCGCTTATCGTGATAACGACTTTAGGGAACGGCTGGACCCGGGAGTTACAATGGATTCCCTTCATAAACTGAAAGTGAAGCCAGGGGATCTGCTTTATACTAATACATACAAGCCAATGTTAACCATCGTAACCGACCGCGTAGGTCAACACGATTTCATTAATCCAGCTTGCCGCAGCGAAATGTACGAGGTGCTATACAATAAAAAGGATCATGCAAGCTGTTATCATAACCTGAATCAGGCTTTAGCCGAGTTTGCAATCCCTGCCCCTGATCAACATTACCCCGTCAACTTATTTATGAATTCCGTCATACATCCATCAGGGGAAATTACGGTTGAGAGGCCGCTATCGAAGGCTGGCGATTATATTGAGCTTCGGGCGGAAATGGATTTAATCATAGCGGTGTCTGCTTGTCCGTGCTCCGAGAGCGCATGTAATGGGTTCAAGTGTTCACCTATTGATGTAGAAATCATGTAGGCATTCACCCAACTCTTCCACTCAGCATACTATGCTCCGAATGGAAGAAGGAGGGTTTGGTTATGGTTCATTTGAAATCTAAGAGTTGGCTGGATCACAATGGAAAAGAGCTGCCTGACTGGCAGCAAGACGCCTTTCGCAAGTTCGGGCATATGATTGCCGATGATGAACGCATGTACCCCTGCATCCCAGGGCGGCAGGGGTATCTCACTGACAGCTTGAGGTTTGGCTTTGCAGCAGATCCCAGATCCGATAAAGCAATTGAAGAGACTGCGCAGCTGCTGTATCAATACGGTGAATGCTCCCGTGATACCGGTCGGTACGCTTCGCTTGTTATATTTTTTGAAACGCCAACAGACATGACGGCTAATTTCTCTGTAGAAGATTATGAACAGGTCTTCTGGTCCGTATTAAGCCGGGTAAGCGCCAAAGATCCGGTGCCGTGGCCCGCACACATTCCTCAAGACCCCTCCCACCATGCTTGGGAGTTCTGTTATAGTGGGCATCCGTACTTCGCCTTTTGCGGGACACCTGCCCATCAGGTTCGCCGAAGCCGGTGGACACCTTATTTTCTAATCACCTTCCAGCCTCGATGGGTTTTTGAGGAAATCAATGATTCTACCGCTTTCGGACGCAATATGAAAAGCTTGATTCGTCAGAAACTGGTCGAGTACGACGGCGTTCCAGCGCATCCCTCCCTCAAATGGTATGGTCAGACAGACAATCTGGAGTGGGAGCAATATTTTCTGCGTGACGATGAAAGTGTAGCTTCGAAATGCCCTTTTGCGTCGATGTCCATGAAAAAGAAGTAACTAAAAAACCAGCCAAGGTCTAAGCAGACCCCAGCTGGTTTTTTATCTTTTAATGAATCGTTGCCCGATTATTTGGAGGCATTTGCGGCATGCCCTGAGCCGGGACGAAGGTATTCAGCATTTTCTGCATATCAGCTGTACCCAATTGTGGAACCTGATAGTAAGCATTTCTATTTTGATACAAGAAAATTTCATAAGCCATCTCAATAAAGTTCTGCACTTGGGAAGCCAGTACACGACGCACTGTAGGGTTCGTTACCTCAACAGAGGTCATCGTTAATAGCGAGGCATGAGACTTGATAAGCCCCAGCATATGTGCGCTAATACCAGCATCCTTCACATCAGCCAGCGATTGATTCGGCTTTTTGGGCTGAGTAGGCTTGATTCCATAGATGGGCTGAGACAGATTCCGTATCATGTAGGTCTGTGTCTCTTGGCTCGGCTTTTGCCCTGTAGTAAAGCACTCTGCCGTTAAATTGTAGTGGTAGAGGGTGAAGCTGTACTGATGATCCAAAATATCCAGAAGCTCGGGATCTTGGACGAACTGCCTGAAAATCATAAACTGATCAAGTACATTAATGGTACAAGCTAACACTTCATGCAAATCAAAGAGCTCGTGTCCCCCATGGTTCATATTAGGCGCCATTTGATTCATGTTATTGTATGGTGTTTGCTGCTGCATCTCGAAGTCTCCTTTGATATGGATTGGTAACTTCGATAATATGAGTTAGATTAGTGGAAATTATACGTTTCTCTTACTTCAGCAATGAAGCCCAAGTGGTCTCAAGCCAATGATCAAAGTCAGCGCCCTTGTCCCCTTCGTACGTATCGTACACGTCAGTTCTGGTTTTTTGAAGCTTTTCTTTAAACGCCTCAAAGGTATGACCTTCTGGTAAGCTCTTTTTAATGCGCACAAATACCTTGCCTGCACCTTTGACCAAATCCCCTTTTTTCCGTGGCGGCAGCTGAACATCTTCACCAAAAGCTTTAAGCTTGCGGTAAGCCAGCTCTTGAATGGGATATACGGCATCACTGGTCATCATACGAGTCAAAATATTTATGCTCTGTTGATCATTCCATTGTCCTAATTGTTCGACAGCATCCTGACGTTCTCTCCAATTGGATGAGCGATTTGCGGATTTTTTTAGTTCCTCAAAATTGGCGGGTACTTCATTGTTTACTTCTATATTCAACTGGCTCAAGCTCCTTTGACTGCTGCAATTTGCGCATGTTTTTTTACTACAATGATGTTACACTTTTTTGGGCCGGAGCGCCAATGAAATAGATCTATGGCCGCAGACTTCGAAAAAACAGCTCGAAACTGACAGCCATCTGAGTATTAAGCCTCTCATCGCCCATCCCCATGCCCCAGGTAATTAATACGCCCATATACGTTTGAATAGCTTGGTCCGCTATCATTTCTGCTGGGAAAACGGTTGAGAATTCTCCTCGTTTTTGTGCTTCTTCTATGACAGGAATGAGCACTACTTTTAGCTCTTCCAACATCTCCAACTGATTAGATAGTGACTTCTCGTTGCTAAGATTGCTTTGAAATAATGCACGGGCAAGTTGTCGGGTATAAGGTACGAGCCTCACCAATTCGATAAGAAACTCCCGCAAATGAGGGAGAATTGGCCCAACTTTATCCTTCAGCTTAACAAACTCCGTCGACGCCCAGAATGTTTGAATATCACAGAAAACTTCTTCTTTCGTCGCAAAATAGTTAAAAAACGTTCCCTTCGCAACACCAGCACGCTCCGTGATCTGATGAACCGTTGTCGCTTCGTAACCTTGCTCCGCAAACAGTTCTAGCGCTGTGTCTATGATTTTTTTGCGCGTTGCCCGCTTTTTTTCCTCACGGTTCATTGAGTCATCTCCGTTTATCGCTAATGTTTACGCTGTATATTCCAAGTATAGAGGAAACGTCGGGTTTGTTCAATTAATAAAATGACCATAGGTACAATAATTTATGGGAAGTGACTTTATTAATAGCATAGCATGTATTTATTTTCTCATATTTTGGAATCTAATTTCCGAAATAAATTATGACCAACAGTATAAATATATTCGTAACCGGTGGTCATTTTTCAATCGGAATAGCGTGCTTTTCGGCTGCCGCAGCATAACATGAATGCACAAAAACCTGAGGCTTGTTCCCCTCAGGTTTTTGCTTTTTGCTTTTATCATGTATCGAGTTAGCTTGAGCTTACCACAATCCCCCTGCAGTACTTGCAAACTGCCGCATCGATTTCGATTTCCTCATTACAGTAGGAGCACTCCTTATGTGTTTTCACTGCTGTTGTTTCTACCGCCGTTTTCTTCTTCCTGCTAGCCCAGATTAACAAACCGATTACAACAATGACAACGACGATTATCCAAAAAACCATACCGAAACACCTCCTAGTTGATAATCAACTTTTGATGAATCCGTATATGTATATTCGCCTATGCTTGTCTGTTTGTCTTAGTCCTTATGCTAAAATATTCACAGTTGATGCTTCGTCCATAAACTTCATCCGCAGGGAAGGAGAGATCCATTGGGGAACTTCAGTCCCTTATTCTGCTGAAATGAGGGAACTCAGAAGGCAATGGGGAACTACAGGGTTCTATTTTGGCTAAATGGAGCAACTGGCTGATTTAAATAATGAAATAAGGGATCCCTGTTCCCCTACACTTGCTCAAAGGGCTATTATTGCTAAAATAGCGACCTGGTGTTCTCTTATTTGTACCTGCTAAAGCAAAAAACCACCCGAAGGTGGTCATTTGCTTAAAGCGGGTGATGGGAATCGAACCCACGCTACCAGCTTGGAAGGCTGAAGTTCTACCATTGAACTACACCCGCATGATGTTAAAAGTCGGGACGACACGATTTGAACATGCGACCCCCTGCTCCCAAAGCAGGTGCTCTACCAAGCTGAGCTACGTCCCGAGAAAATACCGGCGAGAGGACTCGAACCTCCACTCGTGAGAACTCGATTTTGAGTCGAGCGCGTCTGCCATTCCGCCACGCCGGCATATGTGGCGCGCCCTGAGAGATTCGAACTCCCGACCTTTTGATTCGTAGTCAAATACTCTATCCAGCTGAGCTAAGGGCGCGTATGAAATTGAGGTAAATAATGCCGAAGACCGGACTTGAACCGGTACGATAGTCACCTATCGCAGGATTTTAAGTCCTGTGCGTCTGCCGATTCCGCCACTCCGGCTTGCTTAAAGGCAGAAGGCGCTACCCAGATTCGAACTGGGGGTAAAGCTTTTGCAGAGCTCTGCCTTACCACTTGGCTATAGCGCCAAAAAGCGGAAGACGGGATTCGAACCCGCGACCCTCGCCTTGGCAAGGCGATGCTCTACCCCTGAGCCACTTCCGCATGATAATGGGGTTTCCTCAACTATTTTGAGGAATGATGCGCGTAGAGGGACTTGAACCCCCACGGTCGCCCGCTAGATCCTAAGTCTAGTGCGTCTGCCAATTCCGCCATACGCGCATGCTGTAAATAAGGCAAATGGTGAGTCATGTAGGATTCGAACCTACGACACCCTGATTAAAAGTCAGGTGCTCTACCAACTGAGCTAATGACTCATGAAAGAAACTGGGGATCAAGGATTTGAACCTTGGCATGACGGAGTCAAAGTCCGTTGCCTTACCGCTTGGCTAATCCCCAATGAAAGGTAATGGGCGGACGACGGGACTTGAACCCGCGAATGCCGGATCCACAAACCGGTGCGTTAACCCCTTCGCCACGACCGCCACATTAAAAGGTAAAGAAATGGAGGCTGATGGATTCGAACCACCGAACTCGGAGAGAGCAGATTTACAGTCTGCCGTGTTTAGCCACTTCACTAAGCCTCCATAAAGCAATGGTGCCGTCGAGAGGACTTGAACCCCCAACCTACTGATTACAAGTCAGTTGCTCTACCAGTTGAGCTACAACGGCGTATTCAATTGTTATAATGGCGGAGCCGACGGGATTCGAACCCGCGGTCTCCTGCGTGACAGGCAGGCATGTTAGGCCTCTACACCACGGCTCCACATTTATAAAGTTGAACATGTATGGTGGAGGCTGACGGGATCGAACCGCCGACCCTCTGCTTGTAAGGCAGATGCTCTCCCAGCTGAGCTAAGCCTCCATGGGAATAAAATTCTAAGGTAAGAATGGTGACCCGTAGGGGACTCGAACCCCTGTTACCTCCGTGAAAGGGAGGTGTCTTAACCACTTGACCAACGGGCCATGCTGAATGAAAATTTACAACGGAGAGAGAGGGATTCGAACCCTCGCACCACTTACGCAGTCTAACCCCTTAGCAGAGGGTCCCCTTATAGCCACTTGGGTATCTCTCCAATATAACGAATTACTAGCGGCAGAGGGGCTCGAACCCCCGACCTTACGGGTATGAACCGTACGCTCTAGCCAGCTGAGCTACGCCGCCATAATGTCTAACTTTATAAGAAACGGAGAAGGAGGGATTCGAACCCTCGAGACGCTTGTGACGCCTACACGATTTCCAATCGTGCTCCTTCGGCCAGCTCGGACACTTCTCCTAGTATTTATGGGTTAGGACTCCCCGAACAGGACTCGAACCTGTGACAACTCGATTAACAGTCGAGTGCTCTACCAACTGAGCTATCAGGGAATATGGTGGAGCCAAGCGGGATCGAACCGCTGACCTCCTGCTTGCAAGGCAGGCGCTCTCCCAGCTGAGCTATGGCCCCTTAAGGCTTGTCTGGAACAAAAAATTAATGGTTGGCCCTAGTGGACTCGAACCACCGACCTCACCCTTATCAGGGGTGCGCTCTAACCAGCTGAGCTAAGGGCCAAAATTGATAACTACTCCTGTGGATATTAAAACACCCACAAGGGGTACTGCTTGGCAACGTTCTACTCTCCCAGAACCCTGCGGTTCAAGTACCATCGACGCTGGAGGGCTTAACGGTCGTGTTCGAGATGGGAACGCGTGGGTCCCCTCCGCCATCATCACCAAACAGTCAAAGCGTGGTTTGCGCCTTGAAAACTAGATACGAAACTTGCGTAAAGTTACAACTATAGGTTTATTGGTTAAGCCCTCGACCGATTAGTATTCGTCAGCTGCATACGTTACCGCACTTCTACCTCGAACCTATCAACCTCGTCGTCTACAAGGGGTCTTACATACTGGGAAATCTCATCTTGAGGGGGGCTTCGCGCTTAGATGCTTTCAGCGCTTATCCCCTCCGTACATAGCTACCCAGCGGTGCCTCTGGCGAGACAACTGGTACACCAGCGGTACGTCCATCCCGGTCCTCTCGTACTAAGGACAGCTCCTCTCAAATTTCCTACGCCCGCGACAGATAGGGACCGAACTGTCTCACGACGTTCTGAACCCAGCTCGCGTACCGCTTTAATGGGCGAACAGCCCAACCCTTGGGACCTACTTCAGCCCCAGGATGCGATGAGCCGACATCGAGGTGCCAAACCTCCCCGTCGATGTGGACTCTTGGGGGAGATAAGCCTGTTATCCCCAGGGTAGCTTTTATCCGTTGAGCGATGGCCCTTCCATTCGGTACCACCGGATCACTAAGTCCGACTTTCGTCCCTGCTCGACTTGTAGGTCTCGCAGTCAAGCTCCCTTATGCCTTTGCACTCTGCGAATGATTTCCAACCATTCTGAGGGAACCTTTAAACGCCTCCGTTACATTTTAGGAGGCGACCGCCCCAGTCAAACTGCCCACCTGACACTGTCCCCATACCGGATCACGGTACCAGGTTAGAACTCCGATACGATCAGGGTGGTATCCCAACGGCGCCTCCACCCAAGCTGGCGCTCAGGCTTCAAAGGCTCCCACCTATCCTGTACAGATCGTACCAAAGTCCAATATCAAGCTGCAGTAAAGCTCCATGGGGTCTTTCCGTCTTGTCGCGGGTAACCTGCATCTTCACAGGTATTAAAATTTCACCGGATCTCTCGTTGAGACAGCGCCCAAGTCGTTACGCCATTCGTGCGGGTCAGAATTTACCTGACAAGGAATTTCGCTACCTTAGGACCGTTATAGTTACGGCCGCCGTTTACTGGGGCTTCAATTCATAGCTTCGGATTGCTCCTAACCACTCCTCTTAACCTTCCAGCACCGGGCAGGCGTCAGCCCGTATACTTCGCCTTGCGGCTTCGCACAGACCTGTGTTTTTGCTAAACAGTCGCTTGGGCCTTTTCACTGCGGCCCCCTCGGGCTATTCACCCTACCGAGGCACCCCTTCTCCCGAAGTTACGGGGTCATTTTGCCGAGTTCCTTAACGAGA
>NZ_AP038372.1:285000-767500 GCF_045866505.1 Paenibacillus sp. P36 | reverse complement strand
TAACCATGATGACGCAAATAAAAATAATCCAGAGCAGCGCGACAATGGAGATCGCATTGCTATATTTTCCGAGATTCCAAGGACCGAGATGCTTATCTTGAAATCTTCCTTCGGCTTTGGCCCGAAGCTTCAAGTAAATTGGAATGCCATAGGCGACATAAAGACCAACAACACTAACCGCCGTTAGGAACGCTATCGTGGTATACGTGGCATCCGGGTTCACCATTTTGATGAGATAGTCGATGAAAGCAAGCAGGAAGGAGAGGATGATGGCCAGCCAGATGGCTTTGGCCGGGGTACGGTATTTTTTGGAGATTTGCGCCCACTGCGAGCTTAACGGCATTCCTTTATCCCTTGAAAAAGCATACATCATGCGGGAAAAAGAAGTGATGGACGCAAGTCCGCAGAACCACATCGCAGCGGTGACCAGCCACAAAATGACGGAACCGAACGTGCCGCCAAGCGCTTCGCTGATTACATAGATGAACGCATTGCTGGAACCAGCAGCAGCGCTGGCATCCTTGATGGACAAGGTGACAAAAGCAAGCATAATGAAACCAATGACAAATGAATAGGCGACGGATGTGAAAATGCCCCAAGGCGCGCGCACACGCGGATTAATCGTTTCTTCAATGGTATGCGCCGAAGCGTCATAGCCCGTAAACGTCCACTGTGCCTGCAAAAGTCCGATCAGAAAGGCAAACATATAAGGTTTATCGGAGAAGGTTTCGCCTACATGGAACAGGTACGAGACCGGGTTTAGGCTGTTTTTAGTGAAAAAGGCCAGAGACAAGACCAGCACTGCCACGACAGCGATGTGATACCAGGCGGAGAAGTCGTTCAGCTTCGCAACGATTCGAATGCCGATGTGGTTGAGAATTCCATGCGTGAGCAAAATGACCGAGAAGCAAACCAACACGGTTGTGTTGCTAGATTCATACCCGAAGACGCTCGCGATAAGAGGATCAGCGAAAAGTGCAACGGAATAATCGATGCCGGCGACAATGCCGATTTGGCCAATGAGATTGATCCAGGCGGTGTACCAGCCCCAGCGTTTGTTTTTTAGAATCGCAGCCCAATGGTACAAAGCGCCTGCCGTCGGAATGGCCGAAGCCAGCTCAGCCATGACCGCCGCAACGCACATGACAAAAAACGCAACGATCGGCCAGCCGAAGCCCATCATGCCCGATCCGCCATAGGTTAATCCGTGACCATATAAGGATACAGCGCCAGTCAAAATGGATATGATGGAGAATGAGATCGCAAAGTTGGAAAATCCACCCATACTGCGCAGCAGCTCCTGGGCATAGCCGAACTTGTTCAAATCACTTTTGTCTTTGTCCTGATGATTGGAAGATACGCTCATCTTTACTCCTCCTCATCCATTCACAACGAATTGTGCAGCCAAGTCTCATTTCCCCAAAAAGCTTTCGTGCTTGCTTTCATCGAATTCCCGAATGCTCTTGTTCGCAACGCTAACGATCCAACCAGCAAACAAACATGTGATGACAACGATGACGATGCCAATCGCCAGTCCCATTCCGCCCCACCTCCTTCGCTGAAATCAGATCTCCAGGTTAACTCCGCTCGTTTGTTGTTCGAGCATTTTTTGTACGATGGTGCCGATATGCGCGCCGCCCTCCAGAGGAGGTGTGCCTCCGCGATGAATATTGGATATAACCGTGCGGTCGCTTTCTACCGTGCCTTTCCGCGGTTTGTAACAGATGTAGGCACTTAATGATTTGGACGAAACCAGCCCAGGACGTTCTCCGATCAAAAGCACGAGCACATCCGGCTGCAAGATTTCCCCGATGTGATCCATCACGGCAACCCTTCCGCCTCGTACAAAAAACGGAGTACCTGTGGATAACTTATAAGCTGCCAACGAGTCAAGAAGCGAGGGATAGACATCGGCCAGATTGGCATCTACCGCGTTGGCGCTAAGCCCATCCGACACAACAATCTGCACTTGAGGATGCTTGCTGCATTTTTGCTGAATAAGAGCGATTCCCTCTTCGGTAACAATACGTCCCATGTCGGGGCGCTTCAGGTAGTTCTCTGTATTCTCATAACGCGTTTCCACGGTAAATAGACCGAATTGATCCAAAAGCGCTGGACTTGCTTCGCCATAGATGGAATCGACAGCAGCCGCATGATCACGGCGGAATTTCAGCACTTCTTTGGTTAACGCCCGCGTTCCCGTCCGCCAAACGCCGATTCGCGAAGGTGTGCTGGCGAGCAGTTCGTTCATCCCTTCCTCCCATTTGGGACTGGGCACATGCGACTGCGGCTCTTCCTCTGACGGCATAAAGAGATCTGGCTGATCAGTCGGCGGGGACTCCTCTTCTTTTGATGCAGTAACGGACAGCTTCTTCTCGAGCTCAGCCATCACCAGATCCACTAGCGCATCGATGGGGACAGCGTTGTTCATCGCGACACCTCTTTCACATAAATAGGCTCGGGTCTCCCGCAAGCGGCGTTAACCGGCCGTTGTCCATAAGGCCCATTCGAACCAGCCATTGTTCAAAAGCAGGAGCCGGTCGCAGTCTCATTAATTCCCGCAAAGTAGCGATATCGTGATAGCTGGTCGACTGATAATTGAGCATGCAATCGTCCGCCATGGCTACTCCGATCAAATAGTTGACGCCTGCGGCGGAAAGCAGCACAGCCAAATTGTCCATATCATTCTGATCCGCCTTCATATGGTTGGTATAACAAACATCCACCCCCATCGGCAGCCCCTGCAGCTTGCCCATGAAGTGGTCCTCCAACCCGGCGCGAATGACCTGTTTGCTGTCATATAAATACTCGGGCCCGATGAAGCCAACGACCGTGTTGACAATAAACGGCTTATACTTGCGGGCAAGCCCGTAACAGCGCGACTCCAGCGTGACCTGATCGATGCCATGATGCGCTTCCGCGGACAGCTCAGAGCCCTGGCCCGTTTCAAAATACCACAGATTCGGCCCCGTCCCTGTCCCCTCCCGCGTGATCAGTTCATCCGCTTCATCCAGCAGAGCGACATCGATGCCAAAAGCTTTATTGCCGTCTTCCGTTCCCGCCAAACTTTGGAACACCATATCCGCAGGCGCTCCTTGTCGAATCGCGCGCATCTGCGTTTTGATATGCGCCAAGACGCAGTTCTGCGTAGGGATCTGCCATTTCTCCATGACCTCCTTGGTCATCTGTAAAATGTGCTTCACGCTATCTGCGGAATCAATCACGGGGTTGATGCCGATTACCGCATCGCCGATCCCGTAGCTTAATGCTTCAAAAAGCGCTGCTTTTATGCCTTGAATATTGTCCGTCGGATGATTGGGCTGCGCCCTCCCGGCGAGCACGCCTTTTTGACCGATGGTGATGTTGCAATGGCTGGTGACCTCCATCTTGGATGCAGCCTGCACCAGATCCAGATTGGTCATCAGCTTGGCGGCGGCAGCCACCATTTCGCTAGTCAGGCCTCGGGAAAGCCGGCGAATTTCTGGATTCCCTGTTTCCTGCCGCAGCAAATACTCCCGCAGCTCCGCCACCGTCCAATTCCGCACCTCGGCATAGATTTTCTCATTCAGCGTATTCTCGATGACTCGAGAAACTTCATCGGTCTCCGGAGGCAGCAGGGGATGGTTCCTGATGTCCGTCAGCGTCAAATCGGCAAGCACCTCTTTGGCGGCGATTCGTTCCTTGGCATCCTGCGCGGAAATGCCCGCGAGCTGGTCGCCTGACTTCTCTTCATTCGCTTTGGCCATCACTTCCTTCAAATCCTTAAATTGAAACGTTGTGCCGAGCAGCGTCGTTTTCAAATTCACCGGCCGCTCTCCTCCCCTCTGCCCTGGCCTTGGAAGGCCAATGTTTTGACCACTACGGGAATCATGATGCCGGAAATCGGCTCGCCCAAATCGATGTAATCCCCGTGCTCCACACGGATTTGATCGATGCAAATGACTTTCGGACGTTGCGCGCAGCGTCTCGAGAGGGACTGGCCTAGCGCTTTGGCAATGTCCGTTTCACAAATGACGACCATCGCTTCACTATGAGGAAAATGGTGAGTAAAACTCAGATACAGCTTATCGGCTATGTATTGAAGGGTTGGATAGGTTAAGTGGTGCGTCCCTGACAACGCGAGTCCAAACGGAGGCGAACGATCTAGAGCGAACAAGCTTGCGCCGTCTCGCATGAGAGCGTCAAACCGTTCTGCAAGCGCGCTGTCTTGAACTAGCAGCTGCGGCGACAGGTCCAGCTTGAGCACGGGCAAATTGCGGATCGGCAGCAGCGAAGCATCCAAGTGCACCGTCGCACCGCTGATCTCCGTGCTCTGCATGCCAGCGCCGATGACGGTCGCTCTGACCGTCTGATCCGCTTGAATCTGGCGAGCGGGGTAATTAGCGGTTAACTCCTTCCAGGCGTGGGCAAGCAGCGGGCCGATATCCTGGTGCACGGCAGCGTCCTCCAAGCTGCGGGGCGGCATGGTCTCTACCATCAGTTGGCCTACACCGCCGGAGACCATCCACTCTTCTATAGAGGGGATGGATGGTAACGGCGTTCCGATCATTAAGGCCGTTAGCTCCGCGCACGAACCGCGGCCGCTTAAATAGTCCATGATGCAGCGGCACATGGCCAAGCAGATCTCGTTCAGCTGCAGCAGGCTGAGCCGGTCGCCCGGCTGAACGGTGTAGCCGGCCTCCTGCAGCCAAGGGCGTATCGACGGCGACACC
Organism: Paenibacillus sp. P36; assembly: GCF_045866505.1. Classification (NCBI taxonomy): domain Bacteria; kingdom Bacillati; phylum Bacillota; class Bacilli; order Caryophanales; family Paenibacillaceae; genus Paenibacillus; species Paenibacillus sp. P36. Next base: position 762,788 of record NZ_AP038372.1, on the reverse strand, counting down.
TCAAGAATCGTGCCGGTCGAGTCGATCCGAATAAGCCTGCCGCCGACATGAAAGGCCACCGTGCCGAGCAGCTTGCCGCGATGAAAAATCGCGGCATTCGCCGTACCGCCGCCGATATCGATGTTGGCGACTGCGCCTCGAAGCTGCCAGGAGCGCTGCTCCGCGCCGGCGCCTTTGCCGGCGAGCAGCCCTTCGAGATCAGCGCCGGCTGTCGCGACAACGAAATCGCCCGCTCGTTCTGCGAGCAGATGGAGGATGTGCTGCGCGTTTGTTTTGTTCGCCGTCTCACCGGTAATAATGACAGCACCGGATTTGATATCCGCTGGCAGGATGCCTGCCTGCTCGTACTCCTGAGCCACGATGGCCCAAATACGCTCGGCGTGGATCTCATCGCTGCTGAGGAGCGGAGTGCTGTAAATCGGGCTCGCGTACAGCAGCTCCCGCTCCGCAATCTGGAAGCGCGGCAGGCTGAGCACGCCGGAGGAGCGCACAATTTTCAACCTGGAAATGACCATCTTCGTCGTACTTGTTCCGATATCGAGTCCAACACTCGTAATCCATTGGTCAGCCATGTGTTCGCTCACCCGCACCTGCTAAGACCTCAGCTCCATCCCGCAGAATATTTGCCGCCAGCTTCGCGAGGGGGATGCAGGTCACCATGCTCACTTCGCGCATTTTGGCGTAAGCCTTCTCCTCACTCAAAGCATACTTCTGCATGACGAGGCCTTTCGCTTTTTCGATGCATTTCCGTTCCTCAATGGATTGCTTGAGAAGCTTGATATCCTGCTTTAGCGAGTCCATTTTCTCCTTCTGGCTCAAAGCGATCTCGACAGCCGGCAGCAAGTCTTCCTCCGACACTGGTTTGACTAAAAAAGCAGCCACCCCCGCCTCGCGCGCATCCTTCACCAGTTCCTTCTGGCTGTAAGCAGTCAGGAGCAGCACCGATGTATCCTGCTGCAGCTTGCGGATAATATGAGACGCCTTGATGCCGTTCATGACGGGCATTTTAATATCCATAATCGCCAAATCCGGCTTCACCCGAGCTATAAGCTCTATCGCTTCCTCACCATTCTTGGCTTCGCCTGCGACGAGGTAGCCGCCCTCCTCCAGCATTTCACGGATATCCATGCGGATGATCGGATCATCATCGACGACGACGATGGCATTTCTCATGGCATTTCGTCCTCCTTTGACTGCGTTCTCGCTATTGGAAATGTAAGCTGCACTTCGGTTCCTCGCTCATCCGTCATGATATCCAGCACGCCGCCGAGATTTTCTTCTACTAATGTCTCCGTGATTTTCAAGCCGAGATGGCCTTTTCGCTCGGAGTGATTCGCCGCTTTGAAGCCGATGCCGTTATCCGACACCCGAACCCGGGCAAAGCTGTCTTGGTGCTGCAGAGAAACTTCAATATGTCCGGTACGCCGTTCTCCAAAAGCATGCAGTACGCAGTTCTGCACCAGTTCATTCACAACAAGCGCAAGTGTCGTAGCGGCATCGGATTGTAAAATGAGCTCATCCCCGGAAATAACCGGGACAATGGTCTGATCCGGTTTGGACGAGGAAGAAATAATGTTCTTGATGATGCGGTCCACAACCTCGTTAAAATGGATCGTCTCCAGTCCTTCAAACGCAAGCATTTCATGAATGACCGCTATCGAATTAATGCGGTTGATGCTGTCGCGATACACCCTCACAACCTCTTCGTGCTTCGTTCTTCGCATCTGCAGGCGGAGCAAGCTGGAGACGGTTTGCAAATTATTTTTCACGCGATGGTGAATCTCCTTGATGACGGCGGACTTGATGACCAGCTGCTTCTCCTTCTCTTTCATATCCGAAATATCGCGCAGTAAAATAATCCCGCCTACCTCCCGCTGATCCCGGTAAATGGACATGGCCTTGAGTTCGAAGGTCACATGCCCAATTTGCAATTCCTGCTGGATGAGGCCAGATCGGCCAAGTACCGTTAATTTCCCATAAAATAACTGGGTGATCAGGGAGCCGTTAGCAGCCTCAGCTGTGTGACCGATTTCCTTCAGCATGTCGAGCGCACGCGGATTCGTGTAGGTGACCCGCTCCCTATCATCAAAAACAATGACGCCTTCATGCATCAGCGACTGCATGCTGCCCTGCGACATGGCCACACTAAGCAGCGTTTCGCTTAGCTGTTCCGTTGTCTCCATCAATCGGGTCACATTCTTCTCCTGCTCAAGCTTCTCCGTAATGTCCTTCTCCATGATGAGTGCCCCGATAACCTGGCCGGTTCTGGACCGAATCGGCACGACATTTTGCTGGATCGCAATCTGCTCCTGCGAAATGCCGCGCGAGCCGATCACGGATTGGCCGGAAAGCAGGCAGAACATGACGGCGGGCTCATTTTGTACAAAAGCATACTGACCTACGACCGATGTCTTGTACAAGGAAGAGCCTTTGGAGGGACGCGCCTCCGCCACGACGAGCGCCATCCCTTTGTCAGGGAGTGGGCAGTCTATGAAGACATCGGATTCGGATACATCGGCAAATAGTTGGAGATGATCCGCCATTTCTTGGATGGTTTGGACTTCTTCCGTGCTCAAAAGCGTATACTTCCTGCACAATTCCATAATGGACGCCATGGTGCATCCCTCTTCACTTTAGGATCAAGAGTGTACGATTTGCATAAGCTTATCTTTTAACTTGGCAATGCCTTCGTTTGACGCAGCGGATGTCAGAAAGATTTCGCCTTCCGGCAGCGCCTGCCTCAGAAGTTCTATCGCATGATCGATATCTGCCTGGGGGTGATCGATTTTGGTCACAGCCCCTAAAGCCCGCACGGCAAAACCTTGTTCAAAGCCAGGAGGAAAATAGTTCCTGTCCCGCGTAGCATCCTGAACCAGCAGAACAGCTGCGGCCTCGTGCGAGGTCGCCATTAACGAGCGGTAATACAGCGGATTCTCGCTGTACTCGCCGGGAGTATCGATCACCCAGTCACGGTAGATGAGGCTTTGTGTTTTGGATGCGGGCTGGGACTCCCCGAATAAGGCTTTGATCAGCGTTGATTTGCCTGCGCCGACGGCACCGATGATCATCACTTTTTTCATCGCGTTATGACCTCGTGATCGGTGCCGTCGAGAATTTTAACTTTTCGAGCAAAAACACATTCACAGCCGCAATCGCCATCTCCACAGCAGCAACTTCACCCGTGAGCACCAGCGAGCCAGTGAATCGGTCCAAATAACCGATGCCGACGTCGGCTGCTTTGGTCGCAATGTCCGCTGCGATGATGGCCGTCTCCGTTGGGGTCAGTGTAAGAATGCCAATCGCACTGCGCTCCTCGATGCCGAGTTTCGTATACAAAACCGGGTCCGGATTGGCAATGACATGAGCCAGTGTCAGCTGCTTGCCGGGGACATATTCCTGAATCACTCTCTGTTTGTGCTCTTCCATGCTTCCTCCTCGGCCTCCTTCGCGACCTCGAAGCTATCGACAATGCCAACGATCATCGCATCGATGGGCACCATTTTATCCTTGAACAAGGTTCGGGCCGGACTCCCCCTAGATACGATCACACGTTCGCCAACACCTGCTCCAATGCGGTCTGCGGCGATAATCGGCGTACCCGCTTCGCTGTCTTTGAAATCCATCGGTTGGATGACGAGCAGCTTTAAATTGTCCATGCCTGTTTCCTTTTGCGTAGCCCATACACTGCCAATGACTTTCCCGTAAAACATAGGACCTCACCTTTCGGCCATATATTCGATCTGGATGCCTTTATCCTTCAGCATGTCTTGCGCTAGAGCGGAAATAATTGTTTTTCTGCCGATTTGCAAGGAGCAAAATGGACGATTTCTTAACTCCCGTTGGACCCATTCTGCGGAGACCAGTTTTCCTTCGTAGCGGATGGCTTCGGATGCGGGTTCGGGTGCGGATGCGGGTGCTGGTGGGGCAGAAGATTCTAGAGTTTCAGGAGCCTCTAGAGCTTTAAGAATTTCAGGGCGAATTTTGCTCACGGCTTTCTCGGCAAGCTGTTTGCTGGGGGCGAATTCGACGCCGTACATTTGGAGTTCCATTTTGTAATAATCAAAAAGATTGCGATACGGGGTGGGCAGCGTCAGCGTTTGGAGCGTCCGGCGGTCCGCCTTTTTCAATCCTGAGATATCTTCACCGATGAGGACGAATTTATTTTGAACTAGCGTAGAAAAAATGATCTCAGAGACGATCGTCCCTTTCATGCCAAGGGCTGCTCTCGCTGCATTATCCAGATCGATTTCCGGAATCACGATGCCTTCGTACGCAAGCGGCACCTCTATGGGAGCAGGAGCGAACTCATCAGAAGCAATAGTTTGGCCACGACCGGCACATTCAATCTTGTGCTTGCCGAGCCAGCAGGAGGCTTCGCCGTCCAGGAACATCAGATCATGATCAATGCCGTGAATATTTAATGCTATAAAATGATCGATGAAAGCTTCATGCGCCGTGCTGTCGTAAAACAGATAAAGCACCTTCGGCCTCTTAGCCTGCTGGTTCAAAATCTCACGAACGATCGCTTCGACCATTTGCTTGATTTCCACCTAGCGCAGCCTCCTTTCGGCATTCATAGGGATGATCTGGACCGTGTCCCCAGTTGTTAATTGGGCTGCATTCGCCTCGTCCCGGTCGATATGAAAATCCAGCGAATACTGCGGGCTCACCCTCACGATCACATCGGCAAAAATGATGGAGCGCTCCCCCATTGCTTGCACGTGTATGCGGTCCCCGTGGTTTAGGCGCAAGGTCTGGGCTTCCTCCGGGGAGGCATGTACGTGATTTTTGGCGATGATCAGTCCTTCGGTTAAGGTGACGGTTCCCGTTGTGCCAACCAGCGTGATCCCCGGTGTGTCGGCAAGATCGCCGGAAAGGCGAATCGGTGGATGAACGCCAAGCTCGAATCCGTCTGTGCGCGAGATTTCCACTTGGGTCGCACCACGGGAAGGTCCCAAGATGCGGACATTAGACAGGCTGCCGTGCGGGCCTTTGAGTGTCACTGTTTCCATGGCGGCGAATTGCCCCTTTTGGGAAAGCTCGCGCAAAGGTGTCAGCCGGTAACCGTTGCCGAAAAGCATCTCGATATGATGAGCTGAGAGGTGCACGTGCCGGTTGGAGACGCCAACAGGCAGGAAGTTCGGTGGCAGGGTGCCGGATGGCTCGGAAGCCACACGCTGTAAACGAATTCCCCGCTCCTTCAGGAAATCAGCCGCTGCGGGGGTCAACTTATCCCCCTCTGTAACGGGAAATGGATTCGCCAAACCTTTGATCAGCTGTGCGCGCAGATACGTTTCCGTAATGAGCGCCATCTTTTACCCTTCAAGCTTAGGAAGAATGAACTCAATGTCGGAGTGCGGACGGGGGATCACATGCACCGAAACCAGCTCTCCTACCTTCTCCGCAGCTGCTGCGCCTGCATCTGTGGCTGCTTTGACGGCACCGACATCTCCCCTGACCATCACTGTCACTAGCCCGCCGCCGACATGCACTTTCCCGACCAGCCTGACATTCGCCGCCTTCACCATCGCATCCGCCGCTTCAATTGAACCTACCAAGCCTTTCGTTTCCACTAAACCTAATGCGGCCAATTCACCTGCCATTGCGATCTCCTCCTTGGATGATGGGATTAAGATAATTGCATATCCGTAAGGACCTTTCTGATAATCTGAGCAACTTCCTCACGCGTAATGCCGAGCTGATTCGTCTTGATTAGTCCGTCCGCCACTTGGCTGGCGATTTGACTAGAGTCGTCGGAATTCGTCGCCACAGGCTCCTCAGGCAGAGACATTTCCTTAATGCCGAAGGCAACCCGCTTGATGTTCAGCAAATGCTGCGGCCCAATGTTGTCCGAGGTGATGTTATTGCCAAACGTCCCGCAGCCCAGTGTCATGGAGGGAAAGATTCCTGTCGTAGCACCGATACCACCGAACGTTGTTCCAGTGTTAACGACAATGCGCGATGCCGGCTTTTCCAACCCGAAAGCTTCAATAATCGCTGGGTCCTCAGCGTGAATGCCGAGCGTATGACCTAAGCCACCGAGCGTTAACAGCTGTATGCACTTTTGACAGCCTTCCTGCCAGTCGTTCACCGTATATAAGGCAAGCACAGGACAAAGCTTCTCCATGGAAAAAGGGTAATCGTGCCCAACTTCCGTCTCTTCTGCGATTAACATCTGCGCGCTATCCGGGACATCGATGCCGGCTTTGCCCGCTATGGCCTGTGGTGATTGGCCAACAATTTGCGGATTCATCCCTTTGGTGGTCATCAGGATAGAGGCAATTTTCTGCTTTTCGTGCTTATTGAGGAAATAGGCGTTTCGACGTTGTAATTCTTGGATGAGGTACGGCTTAATGGCTTGATCCACAACAAGCGCTTGCTCAGAAGCGCAGATCGTGCCGTAGTCAAACGTTTTACTATGTAAAATGTGGTTCACCGCGCTTGGGATGTTCGCACTCCGGTGGATGTACACCGGCACATTGCCGGGCCCGACACCATAGGCGGGTTTGCCGGAGCTGTAGGCGGCCTTCACCATGGCGGTTCCACCTGTCGCCAAGATGAGATCCGTCAGCTTATGCCGCATCAGCTCCCCGCTCGCCTCCAAAGTGGGATGCGAGAGGCAATGAATGAGTCCCGGCGGAGCTCCCGCGCGCTCTGCTGCATTCCGCATGACGGCGGCTGACTCTTGCGAGCAGCGAAGCGCCGATGGATGCGGAGAGATGACGATCGCGTTGCGTGCTTTCAGCGCGATCAGGCATTTGAACAGCACCGTCGAAGTCGGGTTTGTTGAGGGAATGATGGCGGCAATGGTGCCGACAGGTTGGGCGATTTCCCAGACCTGCCTTGTGTTGTCCTTGCGGATGATACCCACCGTTTGCATGTCCTTTATCGCTGCATTGATGTCCCTCGCGACGAACAGATTCTTCGCCTTTTTATCGGCGACTTTCCCAAAGCCGGTCTCGTTGACGGCCATAGCGCCAAGCCGCTCAGCCTGCTGCTCCGCCGCTTCGGCCATGGCGGATACGATCGCATCGATTTGTGGCTGCGTCATTTTTTCCAGGAGCTTCTGAGCGGCCTTGGCCTCTTGCAGGTAATTGCGAACCTCCTGGATCGCTTGCAAATCGCTGTCCAGCTTCATGTCGGCCGCTCTCCTTCTTCAGCGGACAGCTCCGTGAAAAGCCGGACTAGCTCCGCTTTGCTAACCAGCTGAATATCTCGTCCGGCCAGCGGGAATTTTGGCATGCTTTGGGCGAGCTCTCTGAGCTGGGCGACGGTCATTTTGCTCCAGTTCGGTGCAGTTGCAGGAGGCTCCTCATGCTCTTTTGGCTTGGGTGCTTCTAGTTGTTCAGGGACTTTGGGCTGCTCCCGCTCTTGGACACTCTGCAGCATCAAGTAGACCGAAGGATCCGGACGCGGGATCACCTGTGTGCCGAGCAGCTTGCCGACCCGCTTCGCCTCATCTGCCCCCGCATCTACAGCTGCTTTGACTGCTGCCACATCGCCCCAGATATAAACCGTTACGATGCCGGCATCCACCTTCTCATACATCGTGACCTTTACATCCGCCGTTTTTGCTGCAGCGTCTGCTGCGGCAATTAATGCCGGCAAGCCGTAGGTTTCGATCATGCCCAAGGCTAGCTTTTGTTCAATCATAACGGACACCTGCCTCTTACTGGCCTATTTTCTTCGGTTCTCTAGCGATGCTACGGACAGCCTCCGCAAATGCTTCGGCCGCTGCCATACAGGCCGATTGACTGCCTGTCAGCAATCCGCCCGCAAAATTCGTCTCCGTCGGCGGGCCATAGAATTTGCACAAGCGCACATCGGCGGCTTTGAGTGCGGCATCCATGGCGTAGACGGCTTCCAACGGAGGAGCAATTAAGTAAGCAAGCGGCTCGCCTTCCCGAATCTCCGCCTCTTTGGAGAGATACGAGCCTGTGCGGGATACTACATGCGCATAGTACGCGTGGGTTGCGTCGGCATTCAGCGCGTAGAAGCAGGCGCCGCTCTCCATCACTTGTATGGCGGCATCCAGCCCGCTACGTACTTCGTCCGGCGAGGTGCCGCCAATGATGCCGATGAATTCACCGGACAGCGGCCCCGAGGCGTGCCCTGATCCGGCATAGAACGAGCGGGCATACACCACCTCTACCGCTGCGTTCTTCGTTGCTTCATCGATGGCGGTGTAACCTACATCGTCGATGGATGAAGTCAGCAGGCCGAGGCTGCGGATACCCGGCTTCAGCTCCAGCTTCTGCGCGAGCCCGGCGTCGACGTTCGGGATGATCCGGACGGCGAGCGGTACGGCGCGTATCGGTTTCTCGTTAGGGGGCACTCCCTTCACCTCTCCACCTCGAATGGAAGCAAAAAGGTGCCCCGGTTCGGAGAACGCTCGACGTTCTTGGACCTGAGGCACCTTTGCCTGTTTTATGCTTTTGTTAATGGATATGCGGTGAGTGAGACAAATATGTTAATTCTTTGGCCAAGCTGCGTTCTGAAGCAGTTTATTAATCAATAGAGCGGTTTGACCGCGCGTCGTCTTGGCATCCTTTTCAAAAGAGAACCCATTACCTGCATTCAAAACATTTCTTTTCATCGCCATAGCAGCAGCATCGATTGCCCACTCATCTACTGGCCAGGATAATTCACTCAAACGCTGTGCATATCGTGCACGCTCTGAATCATCCAACTTTATTGCCTTATTAATGAATTTCAAAGCATTACTAATCATCGTGACGGCTTCTTGATGCGTAATATTTTGCGTTGGACGGAAGGTTCCATCTTCATACCCACTAATAAGATCCGAACTTACAGCTGTATAGACAGCTTGACTGTACCAATCCGCCTCATTAACATCTGAAAATCCTTTATACGTGCTACTTACTGGTTTTAAGCCCAAGCCTCTAACTAAAAGTGTCGCAAACTCCGCACGAGTTACGTTCTCATCAGCACGGAAAGAACCATCTTCAAATCCTTGAATCACGTTGCTAGCCGCTAAAGACTCAATGTCATCTTTGGCAAAATAGTCCTCTTTTACATCGGCAAATTGCTTTTGCGATTTAAACACCGTATAGATGGAGTTCCCTTTTCTCCAAAGTGTTGCATATGCAGGTTTGTCATCTTTATCCCAAGTTATGGTCAATGGGACAGAAATCAACGTTTTGGATTGGGGATCCCATACGGCTCCGTTTAACTTTTCACCTGGATTTAACTTGAAATCTTTAGGTAAAAGAACATGATGCCCAACATATTCAGAAAACGAATCGATGGTCGCAACGGTGCTATTGCTATCGTTAATAAGTGAAAGTTCATAAGATAGGGCCTTACCTACACTCTCTCCTCCATTTAAAGCAATCATTTTCTCCAGATCCTGTTGGTCAGCCGTCGAGAGCTTTTCAATACTAACCCTAAGACTCATCCAATCCTTTCCACCATTTGCTTCCAATGCATCTTGTAGAACGTCAAAAGGGATTCTCGCTGTTCCTATGGTCGTATTAAAAACTAAAACAGGATCTTCTAACTTACTTTTAATCTCATCAATTAAACCAGCATTGAGCTTGAAGTCGTAGCCATCAGCAGTAGTCTTTAAGTCGATTAGAATTTCATTTTTGCTAGCTTTAGCTTGTTCTTCTACTAGCTTTTTTAATTGTTCAGGACTGATACTCGATGATACGCGAATCGCACCATTTTGATTGACGATATCCCATTTGAAGAGTTCTGCAGGGCCCACTGGGCCGCCACCACCACCGCCTCCTCCAACGGCACCGCCTATCGTTGGCTCTTTATCGTAGGATTTAAGTACCTTTAGACTCCGAATTCCACCGTTACGTTGAAGAGCAAAATACAAACTCCCCTCTTCTTTCCCTAACTGCGGCACACTAAATGATATCGAAGAAGCATTGCCTTCCACAGAACCAACTAAGAAAGCATTTGATGAATTGACATCACGGTATATACTAACAGCATCATAAGCCTGCAACCCTGTAATTGTAATCGTATCCGCAAAGTCTGACTTATTGTTGGTTATGCTAATCTGACTTGGCAATAAAGGTGGGCTGTAGATTCGGTCATTTAAATCAATTGTTTTCGGCACACTCTCACCAGTAGCTGTAATTCCATAAACAGCGAGCTTGGTTGCACCGTTCGGTATTTTAGTGTTCATAGGGATACTCGTTTGGTACAGTGCCACATTATTTTTAGATAAGCTAATAATAGGCTTAATCTTTTGCAATTGATCATTAACAAAATAAATATCATAACGTAGAATTGATGAATTTACTGCACTATAATCAGCGTTAAAGTATATGTATCCGCCTATTTCTCCTAGTTCACCATCTAAATCCCAATTCATGATCTGCGTTATCCCAGGCAACTGCTGGTCAACAGGCGAGGAACTAGTCGCTTCTCCCAGAATATTGTCTGAGATAGAATAATTCCCGACTGGCAAATAGATACCGTCTGCGTTCACAGCCCTGAGTGCAATAACTTTGGCCTCAACTGGAATTTGATCTTCGCGTATAGATACACTATACTGCTGCTGCCCTTTTCCAATTTGTGCAAAGCTGTTGCCAATGGGTTCGAAATCTTTTCCAAGGAACTGTACCACATAACCTACGATAGTAGTTTCATTTAGCATCGGTGTCCAGTTCAAGGTTCCGTTTATGTGATTTGCACGATTATCAGTATCTTCGAAATAATCATTCCCCATTGTCCCTGCAATTTTATCCCAGAATCTATAATAATAGCCCTGTGTACTTTCTCCTTGAGCATTCTTTCCAAAAATGCCTATTTTCTGAGCACCCTCTGGCATCACAAAACCATTCGGCAATGTAATTTCATAGCTGGGCAGATCTAGATTTTGATAAGGACGTTTAAAGTTATTTCGCTGTATCTCCGCAATAGGCTTCAACTTCGTGTTATTTGCATCTACAAAATAAAGGCTGTAAGAAGTAGCAGGAGAAGGGCTCGTTGATGCATCATACCAAGTAATGTGTCCACCCAAGCTCCACAATCTTGTATCTTGATCATCAAACTGCATAGCCTGAGCGACCGGTGCCGGGATTGCAGGATTACCTCCTGTTAGGACTGGGCTATTCGATGTGTTATCAAAAATTTGCATACGATACATTTCTGAAACCTTATGACCAGCTAAATCTTTTGGAGTTAGATCAACATATACAGCACCGAGCGGCAATGAACTATTTGGAATATCCAAATAATTAAATCCACCACCTGTTGTTACCTGCTTAGGAACGTTTATCGTTTGACCTATCGCTGAACCATTTGTATCAGAAAAGGTTAGTTCATATCCAGAATAGAGGGCTTCCGAAGATGTCATCCAAGATACTTTTGGATGAATTTGACCACGAGTTAGGTCTTGATCTTCCATGAAATATTGAAAGAATCCACTACCTCCACTTCCACCTGGACTGACAGCTATAACAGTAATAAAATAAGGACGATTTTCTCCATTATGTTTTATTATTAATGATGCTGAACCTGGATTAAGGGCTTTAATTTTTTTAGTTGTGCTATCCAAAGAAATTGCTTTATTGTTCACATCAGAAAACGTTAACGAAGTAATCTCATAATCCGTAACATCCTCAATCGTTCCATCATCGAATTGATTGAACACTTTAAAATCTTTCTCTTGCCCCACAGACAATGTTTCCGGGCTAATCTTTAACTGTGGAGTACCCTTTAGTTGTATATTATCAAAGTAAGCAGCACTATGACCCTCAAACTCATAATATGCTTTTCCTTGATTTACGAATTCGACTTTTACGATACCCGTTATCAGACTAAAAGAATAAGTTCCTGGTGCAGGAAGTTTTATTTCATCACTGTTACTCAATGAAGATAAGCTCAATTCATATATATGATCCTTAACTAGTGAAGTTGATGTTTCTAGTGTTATAACACTGTTAAAATAACTGTTAGGATATTGTTGTAGTGTTTCATATCCAGTTAACCTATTAAGACCGGTTAAAGTCATATTAGACCCTGCGGTAACATCTTTTAATACAAAGTCCGAAAGAGCAAGATGACCGAAATCTATCGCAGGTAGGTTATTTACCGATGGCAACGAGAGCTGTATGGCATTCGAATCATCGCTAGCAGGTATGAAACCCACAAGCTGATTATTCCGTGGTATGTATGTGTTAGCATTTACTTTAGATAAATATGGCTTTCCTAATATACGGTATAAACCAAGTTTTGTATTGTCCCCAAAATATCGAACATTTCCATATGAATCTATTTCTTTGGTGAACTCCTGCGTGGATTGACCATCTGAAGCTACGATTCTGCTAGGTGCCGTGTTAGCTGTATATTCAATTGAGTTGAAATTAACATTTTTCAGCTTAACATTTGCATTATCATAACCATAATAAGTGCTATCATGAAATGATAATTTATCCTTATTATGATCATAAGTAATGGTTGTTACCGATCCATTATTCGTTATGTCTACGGACACCTTCGTAGGATCTTTCACATAAACGTAGCCTCTTAATCTCCCATCTTCCGGTGAATACATAAAAAAGCCAGAAAAAGCAAACGAAACTGTAGGCAAAATAATCTGAATGATAAATACGACAATCAAAGATAAACCAATTTTTTGGAGAATATGTTTCCAATAACTCATGAATCCAAGCCACCTCTTCGAAATAATGGAATAATTAAACAAAAATGATTATACCATAAATGATATAATCATCTTATAAATCCACTTTATTCCTTCATTAAATTTTCATAAAGATCCTCGTTTAACTGTTGATATAACTTCTCATGAGGAAGTCGATGCACCGCTTGTTCAACTTGTTTCTTACCCTCCAAATAATCATTACGATTTCCTGACTTGTTTCCAAGTAAAACATACACTTTCGCCATGTCATAATAAGTTGATGCAGCCCAAGGCATCAATTTCTGCGCTATCGAATAATCTTGAATCGCCGATTGCATATTTCCAATTGTAACGTTACTCTGACCTCTCATCTGAAAGTATTTCCCTACCTCCATCCAACTTGTGAAAAACAACATGACTACCAGACAAATAGATAGAATTGCCTTTACAGACTTACTTGGATTGATTAGTCGTGTGGCCATATCTGGACTCTGTACCATAATGTACTCAACAAACATAAGGAAAAGAGCGAGGATGAAAAGAAAACTAAAATCAAAATCAAATCCGGCATGAAGGAGTAAAACAGTGCTCGCTAGCACAACTCCTTTTATCCATACTAGTGAAGAGTTTTCCGCTACTGTTTTCAATGATTTATACAGAGCAAAGCTACGATAATATAGGATTATGGCAATTAATATAAACAACAAAGATCCGAATACACCTATATCTAGTGCCAATTGTAAATAATGATTATGTACAAACCGAACAAAATACCCTTCTGATTGGTAAAAGGATTGCCATACACTCCATCCTCCACCACCTGTTCCAAGCCAAAAATAATCGGTAATCATGGGTAAACTATCTTTCCAGTACATAAGCCTCATCTGAAATTCAGAGGTTTCTGGCTGGATCGTTTTGAGCCTTGACCAAAAAAAGAACATATCCCATTTTAATAAAGCAGCAATTATAAAACTAAAAACATGAATAGACATTATTCTTAGCCACATGTTTCTCTTCCGAAATTCTTGAAATAGTGCCAATGCAGCAACTGATACAATCCACAGCACCCATACCGACCTGGAGAATGTAAGTAGAAGTCCTGTCGCTTGAATAATCATCAATATGAAGTCAATCTTACTGGCTTTTTTCATGTAAAAGAAGATACTCATTAACAGAGAAACCAATAAGAAAATAGCTAATGCGTTCGCATAACCTATTGTTGATTCTAGTCGTTGCTGCCTCTCCAACTGAAAGATGACTCCAATAACAACGAGGAATGCTCCCATGTAAGGAATCCATCTGAAAATCTTCATCATTTGTTCTTTGGATAGGGCAGAAAAAAGAATCGCAAATGGGAGTATGGTGGTTATTTTGATAGCCTCTAAAATGGCATTTTCCACGTCTGCCGCGATAAACACACTAATCCAGTAAAGTAAAACGATTAAAAATAAACATAGATGCACCAGATGTAGACGCATCTGCTTAGTTGTAAGACTGTAGATTAGAAATGAAGCTACTAGGATGATATTGGCGAATAAATAATTCAATTCGTATAAATAACCTTGTTTTAGGAGACCAAGTCCCAAAAAGAGTAAAATGACGATATAGATAAATTTCTGGATAGTGTTGTCCTCCGTTTAAATCTAGTAGTTCTTGTCCTTGGGAGAAGAATCGTTGTGGATAACTCCTTTTTCAATGACGAAATTGGTGACGGTCTCATGAATCACTTCCATGGGAAATACCGCCCAACACACATTTATGTGTGAGTAGACGGTAAGTGGGAGAAAAAACATTCACTTCTTTTTCTTACTCTTCGCCTTCTCCATATTCCGAGCAACCCTATACTTCACGATCCGGCTGATCAATTCATAAGGTATCGGTTTCCCAAGTGGAAATTGCAGAGTTCCTTTTGATGCGTGATATTCTGCGACCTCATCTTGGAATTGGATGATTCCGTCCGGTGCCGGATAAAATCCGATGTGATTTTTAAAAGCTGCAAAATGCACTAAATTCCCATGCTGCTCAAAGGTAGGCATCGCGTAACTGATTTTTTCCTTGGCATCCGGGGCGGATTCCTTAATGACTTCTCGCAGCTTTTGCAGAATCTCCTGAATCTCCGGCGAAAAGGCGGAGATGTACTCATCGATGGATGTGTATGTGATTTTCCCTTGCATGGCTTTCCCTCCCAAGTTTTCTGGCTACTTCGAGTCTATGAACTCCAATCCCGTGTTTCTCATATCAATATGAAAACTATAGCTGATTTCGGCAGACTTGAACATCTCGTTCCAATGATCATATTGGGATGGCTGCAGTCGACTCCGAAAGCGATTGCCGAAGCCAAAGACGTCTCCGCCTGCTCGCTGGGTCTTCTCGAACAATGATTTAGCATGACCGTTCAGGTCCGACTCCAACTCAGCAATGGTCTCTGATTCATTCAACTTTCGCTGACGGGAACTGTCGATTAAAACTGTGACCAGCGAACAATCAATGTTGATGATCGGTTTCCCACCCTCAAGTGACGTACCTATCCGGGTATGGTTATGTACAATCCTAATATCCGATCTACTCATCAGTTCAACTTCTGAATCATGAAACCGGCGCGTGAAAATTTCATACAAAAGCGATTCATCCTTGTCTATTTCCCCAACCATCCTGCCGCTGACAAAAATCGCATTGCCGCCAAAGCTGAACGAATTTTTCTCACCTTCGATCAATACCGGGATTAGATTAGCATGAAACGGGTTATAGAATTTGGCATAGACCTCCCACAGCTTCGTTACATTTTTTCTAGGGATACCACCGGCATAAGGCTCGAAAAATAGCTTGGTATAAATACCAGAGAGTTCCCCGGTCGGATTGGGGCTGCTAAAAATCCGTTCCATATTGCCCCTGACCACGGCAACTACAGCATCTAAGGGGACGGAACGCTCTCTAATTGCAAATTCTAAAAAAGGGGTGAGACCCGTCTTGGCCAACGGCTCATCTAGCAGCAATGCTCGTGTTGAGGAAGTTTCCAATGCTTTGGGAAGTTTGTATCTTAATTTGTTCATCGCATCGGGGACGGTGAACCCTTTCTGACTCATCGTAAAGAAATCTTTTTTCGACGTTTCTTGTCCGGCCCTGGGAAGAGGGAATCGAAACCATACTCGGAGACCCGTCTCCGGCGCTTTCTCCAACCCTATCACACCGACCATGAGCCGATTATCAATGTCTTTGGAATCCCAGCATCCGGATCCGATCGTCATCGTCAGGAAGCATACAATGGCTAACTTCCATATCGGGTGTTTTCGCCTCATAGTTCATTACCCTTTCCTGCCCGATTTCGAGCAAAAAACAGGACAGCCATACCGAGCAAAGGAAAAGCAAACATGATATACAGACGGATGCCAATCGTAACTATGACAATATGCTCGACCTCTCTCCAAGAAGTCAGTAACGTGGCCGCCGTATAAACGAAAATAAAAATAATGACGTAAATCAGGCCATTGTGCGCTCTAGGTATCAATGTTTTGAGCGTTTCTCCCAAGGCGTGCAGCTGCAGCGCCATGGTGATCAGAACATAGAGCATAGTCACGGAAACAAAAATGGCGGTCATACTCTCAAATACGATCCAGTAATGATAGATCGAATCCATTTTGGATATGAAAGGAAAGGTCAAGCGTTGGCTTAAATCCCTTCCAAAGGTCATAACCGGCAAATAAACATAGCCTGCAATCAAAGGAAGCGCACAAAGGAGGGCAACACCGTAGCTTCTCCAGGCGCACCTTGCGGACTGCATCTTATATGATCCGATCAGTGAGGTAAACGTAAACCCCATCCACACAAACGATCCGGCATAAAAGTGCTTGTTGCGGAGAAAATCGCCGTTCGTCCGAAGCCAAGGTG
Source organism: Paenibacillus sp. P36 (assembly GCF_045866505.1). Lineage (NCBI taxonomy): Bacteria > Bacillati > Bacillota > Bacilli > Caryophanales > Paenibacillaceae > Paenibacillus > Paenibacillus sp. P36. The sequence goes on along the minus strand of NZ_AP038372.1, from coordinate 746,278 downwards.
TACCTAAAGTCCACTCAATATCACTAAAACCTAGAATTAGCAGCGCCACTGTGCAGATAAACGCCAAAAGAAAGAAGACCCTCGCGGCCCTCACAATTGGCATCATTCCGGCCAAGGCAAGTGCAGCAGGAGCAAGGAGCATTCCGTTCAAAAATGATATTGGCGTGGTGGGCAGCATCGTCATCGTAACAATTTCCGAATAGGCTCTCAACATCACGACGAGTGTTCCGAACAGAAATAGTAATACGGGTAGACAAAGAATGATCGTCCAAACGCTACCAAGCGAAGATCGTATGACAGCTATCAACTTGTTATCTTCCAGCCTGGCCAGCATTCTGCTGTAAAGCCAAGAGCTGAGCAGAGCGCCCGCGACCCAGATAGCTATCGGGATCCAATAGCTTCCTGACGTACTGCGAATCAGAAAGCTCGGATAGATGAAACCGGCCGCGGCACCTGAGAACAGCATTTGAATCACAAACATTTCATAGCCAGTTATGCCGGAAGAAGTTTTCATTACAAAGGCTCCTTTCTTGAAATACGGGCTAGGACGATCCCAACCTTTTCTTCTTGTGCCATAAGGGCGTGAGGTAAGGAGTTCCGAATGATTCAAGACAGCTTAGATAGATCACTAAGCACACTAAGCAGAACACGATACCTAGGAGGCCAGCGATCGTGGCGCCAATCACGACAAAATACTTCAGGACTCGCTGTACTAGTCCCATTTGATAATCAATAACGATAAAATTAGTGATGGCCGTAGCTGCCACAACGATGACTAACAGATGGCTGACGATATTAGCCTGGATGATCGCTTGACCTAGGACAACACCGCCGACCATCGTAACCGTCGAACTTATCGTCTTGGGCAAACGCAACCCCGCCTCTGTTATGAAATCTGTCGTTATAAGCATCAGGAGTGTCTCCACAAAAACAGGATAAGGGACGCCCTCCCTACTCGCTGCCGCGGCGAGACTAATCTCCAGGCGGTTCACATCAACATTGACAGATGTTAGTGCCACATACATAGCGGGAAGAAACAAATTAATAAACATAGCCAGAACGCGCAGCGTATGCAGAAAAGAGGTAACGTGCGGATTGACATATTTATCCTCCGGTGAACGCCAAAAATCTGTGTAAACAGAAGGCACAATTAAGGCGAACGGAGAACCATCTATCATGATGATCACCTTGCCTGCCAGCAGAGATTCCGATACACGATCAGGTCTTTCCGTGGAAACGGCCAAGGGGAACAACAACATTCTTTTTCTGGCCATTAGCAGTCGCAGTAGTTGTGCGCTGTCCTGAATGCCATCCGTTTGAATCTGCTCCAGCTTTTCTTTTAGCTGTGACAACAGATCGGGATCGACGGCATCACTATATGAAAACAGAGCGACTCGGGTGTGGCTGGCCGTGCCGACAATCGTTTCCCACAATTTTAATTGGGACGAACGAATTTGCTGTCTAATTAATGCCGTATTGACGTCGAGACTTTCGTTGAAAGCGTTCATAGGGCCTTGAAGAACATTTTCAGTTACCGGCGACCCTACCGATCTTTGCTGGCTTTCTGATAAATTCAGTATCATTCCGGAAGACGATCTTGCTTTACAGATAACGGCTGAGCCGTGGCAGATCGCTTGCACGCAATTTTCGAACGTCCCTTCCCTAAGTCCAGTCCCCCTGTAACGCTCTAGCCTCGCAGACAAATCTCCGGTTATATCAGTATCGAGCAGAAGATCCAACCTCTGTGCGGAGCATAAGGATGAGATAAAACATAAATACAATTCGGCCGCATTCTCCATCCCGATCAATATCGTCGCATAGTCGGCAGAATCCGCAAAAGCTTCTTTTAAGCGTTCGAATAAAGGCAGAGTATCTTCTTGTTCATTTAAACCATAGACGGAAGTAAGAATATCAGACGTGATTATGACCCCCCGGCAAGTATAAATATGGAAAATTCAGTATTATTTTGTCCAAGTCCTGCAATATCATGTCTGAAATACAAAAAAAGCGATCAATCCCAAAGGATTGACCGCTCTTCTCCTTACTGCTCCATCAGTTTAATTTGTGGTTCCCAGCCCAATAATCTTTTCGCTTTCGCGTTGGAAATGAGAGATGTTCTTCCCTCTAACGAGGAACGAATTTCTTTTACACCAGGCAGGTACTTCGCCACTAAATCCAGCGTTGGCCGATTCGACGAGCTATCATCTGCTGCAATGATAAGCGCCTCTGCGCCAAGCCCATCGACCTCAATAGCTTTAAGACAAGCAGAAGCTACGTCCCTTGCATCGATGTAGGACCACAGGATGCGCAAACGCGCGTCCGTATTATCGAAATTAGCTTTCAGCTGCTCATAACTCTCGGGCACCAGAATGTTGCCTAAGCGGAAACTGACCACCTGCATACCGGTACGTCGATTGAACGCCTGAGCGGTCACTTCGTTCACCACTTTGGACAAGCCATAGCTGTCCTCCGGCAACTGTGGGTGATCTTCATCGATGGGTAGATAATTAGGCTCGAAAAATTCACTGGCAAAACAAATGCCATACGAAGACTCACTCGACGCAAGCACGACTTTCTTGACTCCCAAGTTGGCCGCCGCCTCCAAAATATTGTAGGTGCTCATCACATTATTACGGAAACATACCTCATTCGTATGTGTATAGGCTTGAGGAATAGCGGCAAAATGCACAATACCCTCGACCTCTTTCCGATTGCCAGTACTGAATTGCGATATCGCATTATGTACTTGACCCAAATCATTAAGATCAGTAATAATCGTCCGGCAAATCGGTTCCGCTGGAGCTTTCACGTCCAAATTAATGACATCATAATTATTTTCCACAAAATGTTTTAAAATCCACTGGCCCGCTTTACCGCTGCCGCCAGTTACAATGATCCTCTTTTTGTCCATGGACCCTAAATCCTCCTCGTTATGTCTAATCAACCTCTATAGAAATCCCGAATCCAACGATGCGCTTTCAGCTTTTCCACTTGTTCCTTGGTCAGTCCTTGTCCGTCACCAACACGCATATTTGCTTCCACGTTGCGCACAGAGCGCATACCCGGAATGACCGTTGAGACAGCAGGATGGCTTAACACGTACCGAAGTGCGATTTCCGGCATTTGCTCAACAGAAATATCCAAATCAGCTGTAATCTTCTGAACGCGATCATACACCTGCTGCTTGCGATCACCTCGGAAATAGTTGTTACGGAAATCGCCTTCGCTAAACGTCGTGTCAGGTGTAATACGGCCCGTGAGACCGCCTTCATCCAGCGAAACTCTGACAATAACGCCTACATTGTGCGCTGCACAGGCAGGAAGCAGTTGATCCTCAGGACTTTGATCGAAAATGTTATAAATCACCTGCACCGTATCCACGAGCCCCGTTTCAATCAGCTTGAGCGCATTATTCGGTTGGTGATCGTTAATTGATATGCCGAAGTGTTGGATTTTGCCCTGCTCTTTCAGCTTGCGGACCCCTTCCAGCCAGTCTCCCTGTCCCACCCACTCGTCCGACCAGACGTGGAACTGCTGCACATCAATCGTCTCTAGACCTAGATTGCGCAGGCTTTGCTCTGTACTTGCTATGACATGCTCCGCTGTAAAAGTCTCCTCCACGGGTACGCCATCGCGTGCCGGCCATTGTCTGTTTTTCGGAGGGATTTTGGTCGCTACATAAATCCGCTTATTATGAGCTTTCACCACTTGCCCGACAAGTCGTTCACTGTGACCATCGCCATAACCCAAAGCCGTATCAATAAAGTTCAACCCCAGCTCAATCGAGCGATTCAGCGCTTGAATGGATTCCTCGTCGGAAGCGCCGATCCAAGCCGTTTTACCAATTCCCCATGCGCCGTATCCGATTTCCGATATCTGCAGTCCTGTTTTTCCAAGAGTTCTAACGTTCATCTTCCGTCCTCCATCCACTCATTTACTTACACTTGTTATTATACAGGCAAAGGAAAAGCTGCATAAGAACTGAAAAAGTTGTCAGTTAGTTACTTTGGCGTAAGTGGGGGGGATCGAAAAATAAAAACCGCCAGTTTCACCCTGACGGTTTTATTTGGCTACAACCGAGGATCCATCTCCCTCTCCCCAGCAACCTCGAATAATAAATTCGCAACAACTTCCTTATACTTGTCATTCTCCGGTGTGATTTCATCGAACCTAATCAAGCGCATTCGTTCCCCTAGACGATATTCATTTATGGAGGTGCGAAGCTTTTGATTGATATTCTTTTGTTTCATCAGCTTCTTGTACTTGTGCGGAAAACGGTAGTCATAGCCGTAAATAATCGATAGGTAATCCTTATTTCGAACTTTCATATAAGGCGCCACATTGGCTTGGATGACTTCAGGCTTAATCACGACACCTTCCATATAGTTATCCACAGTTAGCCTAGAAAAGTAGCGCTCAGCCTTCTCATAGCAATCCGGATCAGCTAGATCCAACAGTAGATACTCATCCTCCGACAAAAAGCTGTATACCTCCGAAGTTTTCCAGTCCGGTAGGCACTCCTCACCATTTTCATAAACGATTTTCAGCAAAGCAAATGGTTTGTAGGCAAGCTCACCGTCTTCCGCATAAATCTCAAGCTGCCTTTTGTAGGTTTGGTATGCTTGAACATGTTGCTCCAACGGAACATAAGCGTTCAGAATATCGTGGATATTCTTATAGTTTTGGTATAAGTGTGAGCCGTATTTGTCGCTGAGTGCGGTCTTAGGCATGTTGTACTGATCCTTCTCAAACCCGCTTGCCCGATAATCGGCCGTCAACTTGCCAAATGCTTGCTCAAACCCATTTTGCTGCAAAAATGCCAATTCACTCTCCAAAGCCTTCTCAATTGGCTTGAACTGCCTTTGAATCAATCCGTCGCCGATCGCTTTCCACGGCAGAAGCTCACCGTCCAGAATGAGCATTTCAATTTGATTCTCTTCCATATAGCCGCCGAACTTAAGCTGCAGCGCCTCATAGATTTCCGTCAAATCAATCTGGTTGATGCGATAACCATTACGGCTGACCGCAAAACACTCGTCTATCTCCTTATTTAAGTAAATATTACAGCGTGATCCCATGTATTTCGGTTGCAGAACAACCTTTGAAGCACCCCGCTCCGCAAAATAACCCAAGCCACGGCGCAAAGATTCCAGGTCCTGCGCAGCCTCATCCTTATCAGCCGGAGACATTGTCCCTGAGATGAAATTAACCTTATTCCTGGATACGTAATGCAGTCTGCGAATCTCATCCTCACCCATATCTTGCAGCGACACCTTGCGCTCTTCATAAAACAAAGTTTGAAGTGCATCAGTCATCACGGTTTGCTCGGACTTCTGCGATTTCATGAACGGCTTGTATGAAATACTGACGGAAGTCAACATATGACCATGCGCGCTTCCTGTGTCGATATGAATTTTGTTTTTGATACGAAACGCATTTTTGGCGGCAACGTGCCCGAAAATGTGATAGGGATGATTCTTCACCGCTTCATCCCGGAGAAAAGTGAGCTGCTCCTCCAATGGCGCATTACGATCAATGCGATAATTACGCTGATGACGGACCGAATTCGCGTCCAGTTTGCCAATGTATTTGTTTTTACACGGGGCATGGGTCACATAGAAGGAGGGAGTATTCAGCCCATTCAATCGATAAAATGGCTTAGCAACCGCTACCAGTTCATTAAACTTCTCAAGCAGCTCCGCATCTTGCGATAGCACCTGTGTGGAATCGAAGTAGGTATGAAGCAGCTCTTGATCGACCCCGCCGATTTCTCCCTGCATGTACTTATATACAAAATTTTCATGATTCCCCATTACGAATAAGAAATGCTCCTGATTGTCATGCAAAAACTCGATGATTTCTCTCGTTTTCTTCCCCTTATCGATCCAGTCTCCCACAGAGATCACTTTCGTGTTCCGCACTTTATCTGTCACCACTAGCTTGTTGCCCTCGATTTGGTAACCGTAGCTCAGCAGCAGCGTTTTGAGTTCATCCACACATTCATGAATATCGCCAATGACAATATATTTCATATTTTGCGGAAGAATGGTGGAAAGGTACTCTTCTCGATCATCAATAATAACTTGGTAGGCAGAATTCGCTCTCCCCTCCGTCACGGAGTAAAAGTCCTTAAACCGGATCTTATGAATCTTGGCGTAGTCTTCTCTAGAGAGTGAACCTAAAACTTCTTTTCGCAACCGGTTAATGTGGTTTGTAATCAACTTTTTCGAGCGATCCGAGGCGTAGTAGTCCTCCCGCTTGCGATAATCAAACAAAATCACTTCCAAGTTATAGTTATTGGCTTGCGCAATCTCCCTAACCTTAGCACGGAAGTCTTCGGCCAGCCCCGTCGTATCCACAATCACGAATTCTGCGTTGACCGGGAATGAAGTCGCCATCTTCAGCTTTTCGAACAACAGATGAAACGCCTGATCGCTCGCCTCCAGCATCACCTGATCATATTTATCATAGTCATAGCCCAAAACCTCTTGGCGTAGGCTATCGGAAGATAGATATTGCACATTTGCTTTTACATTCCTAGACTCATCAGCGAATCTCAACCCAGGAATCAAAACTTCCTTCGCAAAAGTCGTTTTTCCGCACTCCGTCGAACCAATCAGCATGAAAATCGTATGAACTTTGGTTTGAATCTCCACCTTCTACGCCCCCCTCTTCTTAAGAATAACGCCTTGTGTTGTCTGGATATGATTGACCCCGTCCCCGATAGCAACGAATTCATGGTCCAGTCCGGTTTCACGAATGACGTCCGTCAACCACTGCTGAAACGCCGCTTGCCCCATCTCCCATTTATGATCCTCATGCCGGAATCCTGGAAGTTCATAATAGATATTGAAGTCAGCATTAGGCGTCGTAATAATAAAATGGTCAAAATCGACCTGCTCACAAATATGCCGAATCAGCTCCTTGGCCTCATCCTCGCTCATATGCTCAATGACTTCCGTCATAATAATATCGACCTGTTCCCCGTTATAAGCCTCCAAGAAACGATCAATTGAGTTGAAGGGAACGATATTGTCGATCTCTTTGGATCTCGCTTTCCGACTTACCGTTTCGAGAAGGTCCTCATTAATATCAATTGCGTAGTAGGTACCTTCGATTTTCTTTGCGAACGGAATCGCATAGAAGCCTTCTCCACAACCAACGTCCAGAATAGACTTGTTAAAAGGAAGCGAACGAGCAATATAATTCCTACGCTGCAGCCCCGTTCCCCCATAGTCAAAACGAATATCGTACCGGTTTGTGCTCTCCAGCTCCGTTTTGTAATTCTTATAGCGTTCTTTCGAAGATAAGAAATGTCGAACAAACAAACTACGAATATAAAATGGCGCGTCGATTACATTGATACTCTTGATATATTTATCCAAAATGCTATCTGAGATATCGATATATTCATTGCCAAACATGGATAAGAACAAGCACAGCACACTCACGGCATGCATCAGATGATAGAGGCTTCGCCGCGTTGTTACCGTAAGCGAGTAGCTTTTGTGAGCTTGATGCACGATTTCAAACGTAAAGTCTTTCAAATATTTTTGGAAAAATTCTACATACCGCACCATTTCAATATGAATCATATTGATATAAAACGTATGTTCATACCCTTCGACATCCCGCTCGTCCTGTGTCTTAAGCGGAGCCGAGAAAAACTCGTTAATTGCATTTAACGGAAATAAAGGTGTGTTATAGCGAGACACATTGAGATATTCAAAGTTCTCTTGTTCGTTCTGTTTATACGAGATTTCATTATCCGCATCCTTGAAATACACATTGAACGCAGAGGCATCCGTGTACCAGCCATAAGCCATTCCCTTCCGGATAGATCGGAGCATAACGCCGGATTCCGGGTTCTTTTTGATAATAAAAGAAAGCTGCGGGTTGGTCGATCTTACTTGGACAATAGCCATCGTTATCTTCCCCTTGGATATTAAAATATAAAAAAAGGCCATGGACTCAAGAGTCCATGACCAGGTACATACCGTTCACACAGAGGAACCAGCAAAAATGCCTAGTTGAATCCGCGCGCACAAATACCAGATGAGCCGATGAGAGATGATTGATATATTCCGTTAACCAAATTGCAAGTACTCTGTTCACTATGCTTGGAATTGAATAAAAGGAATAACTTCATCTTCATCGTGCTCCTTTCGTTATCTTATTAGCTACTGAAATATTAACTACAACCCCAGATATTGTCAATGAGTAATTGCTTAAGCAATGAATTCGGCTAGAATCTTACTGATATCGAACGGAGTAATCCCCTCTTTCACTGAAAACACCGTCTGGGCACTATCGGCATCTTCCACGATTCGCCCCCTAGCCGCAGCATGGAGCATGAATAAATCATGCAAGTTAGGCTTTATTAACGAGGTCATTGCTTTCCCCATTAGAACCATACCTTTTTGATTACCCTCCACATTGTTGTAGTAATTAGGATGGTTTTGTAAGGCTAAGTCGCACCAAATGATCTCCCGCTCCACTAAATCTAGAATGACAGGAATCGCAATTCTCGTATCTGCAGCAATATCAATGCGATCCATCACAGTCGAAGGTTCAAAAATCTCCCCAGAGTTAGGATGCTTCCTCATCATCCAGCCCGCAAAGCATTCAGGTAAATCACAGTAAGGCTGCTCCGTAAAAGAATTTAATGAGGCGACTACATAACGTCCACCATAGTTAATAACAGAGGGAATATCCAAATCTATAAACTCGCATGCCCCAAAAGGCGCAGATGTAATATCCCCACTATGAGCAGCGTTATATTTATACGAGCGCAGATTCGTGTAAGAGATATGTTCGACATAATGCCAATGCTCATCATACATGACAGCCGAGAGGTCAATATCGACTCTTCCGGTATGCTTTCCACTACTAACCGTTCCTTCTTTCCACCATAAGAAAAAGCGGATTGTATCGCCTTCCGGCATCTCTAACCGGCTGCCACGAACGATCGTGCGAAGCGCCTTACTTGCCGATCTTTGTGAAAAAGGCATCACATATTGCTTCAATCTGGCGTCCACATACACGTCCCCCAATGAGGGAAGCTCGGCGAACCGAGCCATTAACGTGTTTTTGCACGTCTGTACGATCGCTTCACACGCTTTATCTTCAATTTCGGGAAGTGTATTAGGGATAGCTACAGCTTTTGCTACATTCCCCTTAGGAAAAAAGGTCCTCAGGACATGCCTTTCCTTCCTATGGTCGAAATGAGCCATCACTTGAAGTAATACGGGAGTTGAAATATGTCCTGCAACTTCAGCAAAAATTGCAACAACTGGCGTGAAATCGTTGTTGATTCTAAGCAAGTGGTCCAGACGTCTAGCGAACTCTCCTGCGCGATTTTTCAATAGATCGGCAGCCAATTTCGTATCTTGCATGCGGAGCGCATGTTCAACCCTGCCAGCGAATGTTGCAAAAGGCTTATTATTTCGAAGGATATCAAAGGCTTCCTTGCAGCCTTCATATTTATTTTTGTACTCAGCAGGGTGTAGAATTTCACCGATACGTATCCACCGATTCTTATAGCGCAGCATATCTTCAACCCTATTGCCGCATTGCTCCAGAAGCTCCAAAAGCAACCGCCTTTCAGGGCGCTTAAACTTCCGAAATTTTGTGTTCGTGGCAAGACTTACATCGCCATCAGATAGAGCAACAGCTAACCGCAATACATCCGTTGCAGTCTTCATGTACTTGGCAATGTGCTTGATATTGGCCTTTTGATATTTGAGGAGCGCTCCCACGACGAACCCGACATTTTCTTTCATGGGAATTTCATCCGGCAGTATCGTGCTTAGATCATCAAACGTTGATATTACCCATTCAATATCTTCCTTGTCTGTTTCGGAGATCGAGCCTTTTGCCTCTATGAGATTACGAATACTTTGATCAAAGTTCGCTGGGCTTCCGAGATCGATAGTTTCCAGATCAACTTGATCCAATAGCGGAAATCTATCCAAAGCTACATGCTCAGGCAACTGAAACGTTAAATAGTGAAGAACGGCCTTCAGGTAAAGCTCTGCTTCACCTGCCAGCATCACTTGTTTAGGAAAATTAGGGTACATTGGTTTGAAAATGACGTTCGCTCCTACGAGCGATTTCAAATCCAGCACAAGCTGTTGGTAGAGCTCAGTAAACGTCTCAATAGATAAAGTCTGAAGTACTTCCACTAGCTCTTTGGAAAAAGTAAATCCTAAGTACTCTATGTTTTTCATTGCTGTAGCGATGTATGTTCGAGGAAGGCGGCTATGACCATGATGTACAATGAGCTTCCTACTTCTTCTTAAATAAATGGTATTTCTCATTGCGGTATAACGCCTCCTCTTGGGATTTTAATAAAATCAGGTAATTTGCATCTCTATATCGACCAATGATTTAGAAGGAAGAGATGCAATAGCCTGATTGTTTGTTCAGGAAAGCTGCCGCCCTAGAAGATACTAGGAATGTTGTAGAAGGAAGGACGGCAATAGCCTGAAGCGATGGGATGTTTCTTGGTGTTATCTTCCCACAAATTGGATGGCGCGAACATGGCGAAAGTATTACGACTTTGATTTTTTTGATTTTTATTCCGAATATCATCACTCCTCATAGGACCACGTTTAGTGTTCTAGTTAAATAGAACATAAAAATAATATTTGAAAACCCTTGAAATATCTGGTATTATCACCTAGGTAAAAAATACTATATTTAGGAGATGGACTATGGTGAAGTTTAGGCATTTGGGACTACTATTATTATCATTCATTTTAATAACGACTTTCTCACAATCCGCTTATGCACATTCAGGTAGAACAGACGCAAACGGAGGGCATAATTGCTCAGCCAGCTCCAAGGCCAAAGGATTATGTACGGGATACCACTATCACAATGGTGGATCTTCCTCCGGTAGCAGTTCATCATCAACATCATCCGGTGGGTCAACTTCCAGTACTAAACCAGCAGCAGCTCCAGTAGAAACAGTTCCAAGTGGATATGTCAAAGTGGAAAAGCCAACATACACAATTAACGTAAATGGCACTTCAATCACCAACTCATCCCTTAAATATCCCGTCATCTCTTATAAGGACATTACGTATTTTCCAATGACCTTTAAGTTTACTCAAGCACTTGCACTAGAAACAGTATGGGACGCTGAAACTGGATTCGTCATTCGCAAGACTTCCAATAAGGCTGGAAAGCTTGAATTGGACTATGGCAGTACTAGTTCTAACCTGTATGCAAGTCAACCTGATTTTAATATCTATGTAAATGATGCTTGGATTGATAATGGTTCCGAGGAATACCCGCTATTGGTGCTAAATGATGTAACCTATTTTCCAATGACATGGCATTATGCTGTTGATGAACTTGGTTTATCCATAAAGTTTGAAAACAACACTTTTTATATTTCTAAATAATTCTAAATTTGTCAGTTCGAAACTTCAGCATAAGTGGGGTTGGTAAGGGAAAAAGAGAGGAAAACAAAAGACACCCACACGGGTGTTTTTTGTTTTGGGATTCCGCTTGAACTGGAAATTATATGATATTATGGTTTAAATATATATAACACGCTTTTAAAATTATAAATTCCTAAATTATGAGAGAAACTTCGTGTCCCCTTAATTTTCCTAGTACTATGCGTCTTTGCAGCGTTAGCTCAATTATCTAAAAATATCTTTTTCATATTTCCAAATAACAATATTCTTTCATCAATTCAATATTTATTTCTAGTAGGAGTAGTTATTTTTATTTTTGAAAAGACAAAGCTAAGTGAAAAAAAGCAAACTTTTTTGTATGCCTGACCCTCATTCTTGTGGGATCATTATTTGCCTACTTTACGATCTAATTTATAAAAACAACACTTTTTATATTTCAAAATAAGCTAACACCAAATAAACCCCACCTATTTAGGATGGGGTTCTGTTCTAAGCCACTGCTCCAGCTTACTACTTAGGATTAGGACCATATTGGTTCTCATTAGGATCACTATCTTGGCAGTAAAATACGATAAGAATAATAGCACCGATAAGTGGAATTAAACCAATCAAAATCCACCAACCACTTCTCCCGGTATCATGAAGCCTCCGGAATGCAACGGCCAAGGACGGCAATAGAACCGCCAGTGAGTAAAGGCCAGTCAAAACATTTGTAATCCCCAATAAAGATTCCAATATGGCAAGGATGATGGAGATAATCAGATTAAAAAGCACAAACATCCAGTACTCCTTGCGTTGAGCTCTGCCTGTAAATCCTACGTAATTTTTCAACACCTTAGAATACCATTCCATGTGTATTCCTCCTTCATATTTACCAACTTAGATTGATAAGAAGCCTTTTTGCCATTTCCCTCACATTCGTATGTAATCAATTAACCATGTAAAGACTCTGCCCCCCTTTGGAATGTTTGCATTTTCCCACTCCACCTCCCCGAACAAAGCCACCGTCAAATTTGTCTGTGGGTCACGGGCATTCACATTTCCAAAATGCTATGCCCTTATATGTATTTGGGTGAGGGTTGTCTTGATGATTAAAAAATGGGGATTACTGGGTGGAATTAGTTTTTAGCTAGGTGTACACGCGGTGACGATGTCCTCTGCCGAGTTACAATCAGCTCTTCTCCTTAATGAGACTACCGTTTTGGATTTGATCTAAGAGTTATTCCTCCCCATGCAGAGGCAAGAAAAAAAGCCCCTTACATCACTGTGATGTAGGGGGCTTTTTTAAGACTTACTTGTCTTCAGCGAGCATCCCGAGCATACGTACCATAACCGCAGCAACTTGTGCCCTTGTGCTTTGTTCCATTGGTGCGAAGTGAGAGTCATCCACTCCGTTCAGCAGTCCGAGAGCCGTAGCTGCGCTCACATATGGCTTAGCCCAATCGCTAATAGTAATGGCGTCAACATAACCAGGTACTTGTGCCGGTTCGACATCGCTCAACTTTTTACCAGTTACGTTCAAGTACGCATTTACAATCATAACCGCTAACTGCTCACGAGTTACGTTCGCATTCGGAGCAAAAGAGTTGTCGGTAACCCCACTTACGATTTGGGCATTGTAAGCAGCGTACACGGCATCCTTGTACCAAGCATCAGATGCAACATCATCGAAGGATTTGGACATATTCGGGTCCTGAAGTTTCATTGCTTTCATAAGAATCGTAACTAATTGTGCTCTGTTCATCTCAAGATTCGGTTGAAAGAGCTGATCGCTCATACCATCAATAATCTGCTTACTTACAAGCTCCTCAATGTCCTTTTGTGCCCAATGCCCTTGAATATCATCAAATGTTTTTGCATCGGTTGAGGAAGTTGGTGCATTTCCTGTTTTCTCTAAGACGGCGTACTTGGAGAAGTGTGGCACATTAGCAGTAATAGTTCCATCGCCATTTACCTTCCCTCCTATGGAAGTCCACGTGTTCGTTGTCTCGTCTAACCAGTAAACACCAAGATTACTTGCATCCTTCACTTTGGACAGGTCATAGTGGAAAGTGGCTTCAATCGGTGTATTAAAGTTTGTAATTTTCGAGTCCTTCTCAGCCAATGTGAACTCCAAAACCGAAGATACAGCATTAAAATTACTGAGTACAGGTGCAGCTTCAGACGATACTTTGAACTTCACCATGTTGTTTTCGTTTGCTACAGGTATAGCATTAATAGGGAATTTGAGTTGAACTTCGTTCGCTTTTATAACAATTGCTTTCCCCTTCAATGCCGCTTTATTCACAATGTCTCCATCAAAGCTAACAGTAGTGATATCAAGATGTTGTTTAGCTGTAGCGTCCAATACAAGTTCCTTCGCATCAGTGCTAAGGGCAATTAGCATGTCAACGTGACCTGGCTGCACTTCGTACGTCATTTTGCCATTAGGATCAGTATACGGACGACTTGTGCTGCCACCGCCACCGCCTCCACCGCCTCCTCCGCCGAATCCGCCTCCAGCTCCACCACCACCAATACCACCAACACCATTATTATCATTCGTAAGCGGTGGTACAACAACTAATGTCCCCGTGCTCTCACCCCTATTGGAAGTTTGTCGAGTTATAAGCAGTTTGTCTCCTGGGTTTCCTAGATTCCCAATGGTAACTATAATGGAATTTTGGCTCGGTGCAACGATCCCGCCCCCTATAATGGCGGTTTGTCCCTCATTGTACACACGAATAATATCCCCAGGCGCAAGATTGTTCACGACAATATTGTCCGCTTGTACCATGTATTTATGAACAGTAATAGATGATGACGGGATTGCTGGTGTTCGTTTATCCTCTAATAGTTTTCTATTATAAAATGGTGATGCAAAGTCATCATTTTCCATGAAAAGACCAATCCCTAACGCTTCCGTGGGCACATCCTTCTCTGAAATAGTAACGGAATACACCTTTTGCCCACCATTCACAACGACTATCTTATCTCCAATAGGACCATGTTCATTAATAAAGTACAGGTAATAACGGGCATTTGGTAATTCAGCAGTTCCCGGCTTCCATGTAACTACACCCGCAAACTTGTTCGGGTCCGGATTCATATCTGTCAGTGACATGTCTACAGGCAAATAGTTGGGTGCATCATAGATGGGAACCGAGAGGTGGACGTCCAGCATACGATCGATTCCATTAGTAACAGAAACGACCGGATACAACCCAATGTTAACTGCACCGCTGGGAAGGGTCGAATATGTTATCTCATAAACAAAGCGTGAATCAGTCGACAATTCCGCATTCTTATATAATCCGATCTGTTGAAGTTTATTGCCATTCTGATCAAGATAGTACGCGGAATACCCCTTAAGACCATCCTGATCGGTCGGCGGATCAAAGGTCAAGTACCCGTCTATGCGATCAGATGTCAAATCTTCATCTACGAAAACAGCATTAGAAGGCAAGCGATTCTCAGTCATAACCCGCTGCATCTCTTCGATATTATTAAATTTATATAACCGGTTTTCAGAAGAAACGATAATGCTATGATCTGTGTCAACATATGCATGTGTGATGAACGTTAACAAATTATAGGTATTCTTAAAGCTGTCTCTGTCGTAAATTGCACTATTACTGAACACATAACTTCCGCGTGCGTAAATCACGCTTTCTGGATATGTCCCGTATACGGTGGAAGTTACAGTCGCATCATACCTGCGATTGCCATAGTACAGATAGTTATCGTCTAAAAAGATATTGTAATAATTGGATGAATTGTTCAAGTTTCTTCTTTCAATTAAATTAAAGTTCTGGCTGTTATATTTATATAGGCTAGAACCATCTCCGCCGTAGAGAATGTTCCTATTCGGGTCTAACGTATAAGTGTCAGGGGTCCAAATTCCTGTATTCTTTTCATATACCGTATCCGTAACAGAGGTATAGACTGAAGAGGTCACGCTGATGCCACCAGCAAAAGCACCCCCATTGTACAATATCCGATTATTATTATCCGGATAAACATGAAGCGGATAGTTCTTCGTAGTGATTTTGGAAGAGTTAGCTTCTGTGAGAATACCGTCATTTATATCCATTACCTTTATATGGTTTTCACCATTAAAAATAATATAAACCTTATTGTTTAGGATTTTAATTTCACTCGGGTTAGAACCGATAATCATCTTCTTGACTAAACTCATATCGTTCTTGCGAATAATGACCAACTCGTTGGTACTTGCCGTAATGGCATAGATATAAGGTAAATTGTCTGTGGTAGCCCAATCCTTAATCGCTTGATCGCTTCTGATCGAATAGGCATCCGTTGTAAAGTTAGCGGTAATCCTCGGTGGTATAGAAAGATCGATTCGAGTAATTTTATTTGCATCCGTAAACCAATTCTCAATACCTGCAAGATAGGCATGTCCTTGCGAGTCAAGCAGGGCAAACCTCTTGTTAGAAGGGAACAGAACCAAAGGCGTATAAGTATTTTTATCATATACCCCTTTCGTTGTGAGTACATAAGCGTCTGTTACACCCAGTATGACAGATTCAAGATAGGTGTAGTCGTTGTTCGTTCTTGAGTAGGTGCCAGTGGTTTCCAAGAGGTTCGCTTTATTAAATTGATGTCCACCAAAATATACGGATTGATCGTCTATAAAAATATGCTTAAGTGATAATGAAGGGCCACCAATCTCCATATCATCGTCTATGTCCTTACTCAGCTTTGCTCCGGTATCAGCATTAATAGCCGTTATACCACCATAAGAGGACACATTGCCAAAGTAAAGTGTGTTCGTTGATTCATCAAACGATAGAGCTAAATCATTAGATATAAAATTACTAAATAATAAACTACTTGTACGAGTAACCTTATTATATTTGTAGATCTTCCCGTCTCTACTCCCGTAAAAAAGATAGTTAGAAGAGGCTGCTACTGAGTATGGAATGGTGCTGGTAATAATCGTATCGGAAATTTGTTGAGTCGCAAGATTAACCGTCTTGATCATAGTCGCTCCAGAAAGTGCAATCTGCAGAGACTGCCCATCCCTCGCAAGAGAATAAGGGTTTGAACCAATATTAAGCGTTTTTTCAATTTTCAAATCGCTAAGTCGAATGAAATAAAGATTATTCGACGTGCTCGAGATTGCATATATATATCCCGCGTTTTCATCTAAAATCCAGTCTGTCAAGTCATTCGGGAGCGAAAGCTCTAGAGCAGCCGTTGGTGTGTCCGCGCTGGCTACAGGTGCAACAATTGCCCATGAGTTAAACAACATTAATAAAAATAACACGAATAGATGCCATTTCTTTCTTCCAAGTGTCATGTACGATGTCCCTTCTATATTTTGTTTATTTTTCTACTAAATTGAATCATACTATAGGAACCCAGTATTTTCCACGATAAATTCACGGCATTCGACATTTTAACAGAACATTAATAATTAGATTACTTTCATTAATATGCTCATAAATAGAACCACCAGTTTCCTTCAAACAAGACCTATCTCAGTTTAATAATCTTCTTTAGCTTCACACGTTCTGTAAAACACATGAATTAATAAGTCTCTGACTATGCTATGGGAACAAAAAAAAAAAGAATTCCTACATCGCTGATGTAGAGATTCTTTTCTCAAAACTATTTATTTCATTGAAATTTACCACTAATTAATCAAAAACCGCACAACCCGCTTCACAACACCCGCAGCCTCTTCAATCGAGTTGCTTGAATCAACTTCCATCAGCTCTTCGCCAATGATGTCTCGCACGGTTGCTTGGTCATTGTCATTCTCATTCACGACCAAGGTGATAAGTCCCGCATCGTTCATCAATTTGGCAACTTCCGCGATTCGTAGCGACGATTCTCCGCGGCTATTCTCGAGTAACATCGTATGGTAGCCTGTCGACACCAAACGTTTCTCGACTTCCTTAGCTAGGGCTAAGTTATCCGAAACCGAACCGCTGAACCAAAGGGTCAAAGGCTTCTGTCCTTTTTGCTCAGCACGAACATTTCTAGTGACTTCCGCATCTAAACTTACAACGCTGTCGGAACTTTGCAGGGCCTCTTCAATCACTCCGCAAGCGGATGTCATGTTGGTAACACGATCGATCAGGATAAATCCGCCGATGCTTTTATATTGTTCAAAGGAATCAAAAACAATGTCGTCGGATAAGGAAAATTCACATTTTGCCACTTCATTTTTGACAATTTGATCGGCTGAAACTGTATTTCCTGTGTTGATATCGATTTTATGCTTAATCGCTGTCACGGTACCTGGCAGGATTTTCGTTCCTACTTTGACCAAATAATTTTTACCCGGAGTCAGTACGGAGTCATCCATCCACAGAATCGTCGCGCTAAAACGATCAGCTTCTTTGATTTCACTGTCTTTCGTGAATACGCAACCGCGAGAAACGTCGACTTCACGATCCAACTGGATTGTTACGGGTTGTCCAACATAGGCGGATTCCCTATCTTTGTCTGTCACTAAGATGCGTTTGACTTTCGCCTTCTCACGACTCGGCAGAATCGTCAACTCATCATCGACCGCGATACTGCCAGCCTCAATCTGGCCTTGAAAACCGCGGAACGTATGGTCCGGCCGGCATACACGCTGGATCGGCATCATGAATTGTTTCGTGTCATTCGTTTCAAGAACGTCTACATTTTCTAAGTAAGATAATAAAGGAAGGCCCTCATACCAAGGGGTATGTTGTGATTTCTTCGTAATGTTATCCCCTTCTGTTGCCGAAACAGGGATCACTTCTATGCTTTGGAAATGGAACTCACCAGCTGTTTGGAAGAACTCATCTTTAATCTGCTCAAAAATCTTTTGTTCAAAATGAACTAAATCCATTTTATTCACAGCTAAAACAAGATGCTTAATGCCCATAAGTGCGCAAATGCGAGTATGGCGTTTGGTTTGAGTGATGATCCCTTTGGTTGCATCCACAAGAATGACGGCAAGGTCCGCAAAGGACGCCCCTACGGCCATGTTCCGCGTATACTCTTCGTGCCCCGGTGTGTCCGCTACAATGAAGGAACGGTGATCCGTCGTAAAATATCGATAGGCTACGTCAATCGTGATCCCTTGTTCACGCTCAGCCAATAATCCATCAAGAAGCAAGGAGTAGTCAATTTTGCCGCCGCGGCTGCCAAGTCTGCTGTCGAGTTCAAGCGCTTTTTCCTGATCGGCGAACAAAAGCTTTGCCTCATAAAGCATATGCCCAATTAGAGTGGATTTCCCGTCGTCCACGCTTCCGCATGTAATAAATTTAAGCAGACTTTTCATATTAGAAATAACCCTCCCGTTTGCGTCTTTCCATACTTCCCGCCGCTTCTTGGTCAATAACCCGGGTTGTCCGTTCGGATGAAACCGCACCAAGCGTTTCTTCAATAATGGCATCCAACGAATTCGCTTCCGACTCGGCCCCACCAGTAAGAGGATAGCAGCCTAATGTGCGGAATCGCATCTTCTTCATTTCAATTTTCTCGTGCGGCTCCAACTTCATGCGATCATCATCCACCATGATGAGATGGCCATCGCGTTCGATAACAGGTCTTTCTTGGGCAAAATAGAGCGGCACAATATCAATATTTTCTCTGCGAATGTATTGCCAGATATCTTTTTCCGTCCAGTTGGATATTGGGAATACGCGAATGCTTTCACCTTTATTAATTCTCGTGTTAAAAAGTTTCCACATCTCCGGGCGTTGGTTCTTCGGATCCCAGGCATGGTTCTTATTGCGGAAGGAGAAAATCCGCTCTTTCGCACGCGACTTCTCCTCGTCACGTCTGCCGCCGCCGAACGCAGCCGTAAATCCGTACTTGTCCAATCCCTGTTTCAGGGCTTGGGTTTTCATGATGTCCGTATACGCGGAACCGTGATCAAAAGGGTTAATCCCTTGTTCAATCCCCTCTTCGTTGGAGTGAACGATCATCTTGATTCCGAACTCTTTCGCTTTGCGGTCGCGGAACTCGATCATTTCTTTGAACTTCCACGTTGTATCAATGTGCATGAAAGGAAACGGCGGCTTCTCGGGATAAAAAGCTTTGAGCGCCAAATGCAGCATCACGGAACTATCCTTCCCGATCGAATACAGCATCACGGGATTTTCACATTCCGCGGCTACTTCTCGGATAATATAAATCGCTTCAGCTTCGAGTTGATCCAGATGCGTCATTTCTTGTATGGAATCAAGCATCAGTTTTTGCATGGAAAGGTGCCTCCTTTTAATTCTTACTAAATCCATCGGTATTTTATTATATACTATCAGATTCTAGCTTTTATGCAAAGTGGAAGAAAGTGAAAATCTCTATAATTATATCAGTTTTCTCGAATATTGTCGGAACAAATCATCAGCGAACAGGAATAAACCCCGGATGCTTGAAGCCTCCAGGGTCTATTTTGAATTCGGCGACCGTATTAATTATTTTGTGTAGACGTATAATGTTGTTGATTTTGCCAAGTTTGGTGATGTTGCCCTGTGTTGTGGTGTTGCCCTGTGTTGTGGTGTTGCCCCATGTTGTGATGCTGGCCCGTGTGATGTTGCTGGCCTTGTTGTCCGGTATGTTGATGGTGTTGAACATGGTGTTGAAGGTGGTGCATCGGATGATGATGCATGTAAGCATGGTAGGGATGTGCAACATAAGCAACGTAGTGATGCTGCGGATGGTAAGCCATATGATGCATAGGATGATAAACATGATGTGGATGATAGGCATAATGATGCTGCGGATGGTAAACGTGATGAGGCTGGGCATGGTGAACTTGAGCTTGTGCTTGTGCGTGATGGGCTTGCGTTGGAGCATGGCCTACTGGCGCTACGATAGGTTGCTGGTAGATCGGGAGGTTATCTCCGGACCATTGTGGAGCTGGTTGCACAGGTTGAACTTGTTGAATCGGTTGAACTGGCTGAGCTTGTTGAATGGGTTGAATCGGCTGAGCTGGTGTAACGGGTTGAATCGGTTGAGCTTTTGGCAGTTTCTCTGTTCTTGTTCCAACTTGATAAATAGGGAGGCTATCCTCCGCCCGCAGACTGTCTTTTGGCATTTTCTTTCCCCTTCCTGAAGTAGGCATACGTCATCCTATGCATCGTTTCGCCATTAGGATATATGTCTATAGAAAATGGGCTCATTTACCCAGCGTCGTGAAAAACCCAGCCTTACGGACATGAATCCAGTCTCCTATTTTCGTAACAAGGGGCTTCTCCCGTAAAGGATGCTGAAATTCTGCGAAGTAAGAGAAATCCGGATGAACATAACGATCCGTCAGAAATGCTGATTTTGTACTGCCAGGCATTCTATATTTATTTAGGACATGAATAACTTCTTCCCCAGATGCAATTCCGAGACCGTGTCCATGTCCATAATAGAGCTCGTTCTCCAGCAGCACGACATTCTCCCCCTTCCACCAGGGAAGCAGCTCTTCAACGTCGGGATTTTCAAAATAAAGCACATCCCCCACCACCGCCTCCTCCTTATTGAATCGGTCGATGAGGTTCAATTTGCCATTGGAATGCCAATCAAATAATAAAAGACCCGCGAATAAACGGTCGAATTGACCAGGGTCTATGGCGTGTAACAGGGCATGATACATAACAACGATGACAGCCATCGAACACTCGAACCCGTAGGAACCGCCATTTTCAAAAATATCCCTTATCGCGTCTCGCGGCTTAACTCCTCGATTCAACTGGAACCTGCCCTCATTCGTTAAATGCCAATAGGTCGGGTTGCACAGCGTTTTTTGGAATCCGGCAAAATAGACACCGGCTCTACTCAGCTCCTTCGCCGACTCCATAAGCTGCGTACGCATGTGCAGTTCAAAAAGCAAATCATGAATGGAGTCATACCGATACTCATAAGGACTGGCCTGCTTCTTTTGGAAAATGGCTAGTTCCAGCTCAGACAATGTACCTTCCCCAAAGGTTATATAGTTGATACCTTCGATTACGATCATGGACTTCTCCTCATAAATGAAGTAAGTGTGATTCACCTATTTTTATATGTGGAGATTCCGGGTTATGTGAATCATGTATGAATCCTGATAATGCGCGGCAATAAAGGGAGAAGTCGGTCCATCGTGATCGGATCGTCGAAATTCCATTTCCCCTCCATGACATGAACGTGATCTTGCCCTAGTGATTGCCAATAAGGGTGATTCGTTACACTCTGTGCCTTACGCTTAGAACGTTTACACTCATCTACAAGTAGAAACAGATGGTCAGCCTCGTAATCCTTGATCATCTCGGGTTCAATCGCATAGAACGGAATTTTCCTAGCAATCAACTCCTTCGCTTTGTCGGAAGGCTCAAAAGCGAGTGGATGATACAGCGTATACGCTACCCCTCTCATTCCCATTACATAGATAACGCCATCGTTCACGACGAAAATGGTAGCTTGCTTCTTTTTGTCCCTAGTATGCGCAAACAACTGCTCCCACATCTCTGCGGATCTCTGTTGATGGCTCTCCACCCAATTTCGCGCTTGGTTGGTTCTACCGAATAAATCAGCAACTTTTAAAATCCGGTCATACGTATGAGCAAACCGATCTATCGCTACGATTGGAGAAATATTAGACAGCTTATCGATCCAATCCAGTCTGAAAGCACTATAAACAATGAGATCGGGATTCAACGCTTTCACCTTACCCGGTTCGCCCAAGAGCCCGACATCGGCTATGTTGTTTAATTCTTCGCGGTACACGACCTTCTTGCCAACGACTGTCATATCCGCACCAACCGGCTTGATGCCAAGAGCCAATAAATCACCGAGTACAGCCCCCACGGCTACAATCCTTGTAAAGGAACTTGCGCCGCTATCGTTTGTTATCAGTTCGTTGCTTTTCGATCGGAGAACATATTGTTTGGGCGTCATCCCCATCTCATGCCGAAACTTGCGGGAAAAATAATATTCATCCTTAAAACCGACTAAGCGAGCAATTTCTCGTAAAGGGTCGTCCGTCTGGAGAAGCAGCTCTTTGGCCCTGTTAATACGCACCTCCGTCAAGTATTCTAGTGGTTTTTTGCCAATCAACGACTGAAACAAATCACTATATTTCCAACGGCCTACACCCGACATGCGAGACAGCAGCTCAACCGTAATTTCTTCCCGGTAATTGTGATCGAGATAGTTGATGGTTTGCTGAACAGCTGATGTGGCATCCGTGAGAGAGAGCATGGTTTGGACATTTTCCATAAGCAAGACCAGAAGCTCTTGCAGATAAATCTGCTGCTTGCACCGTTCTACGTACTCTTCTCTCAGGGCATCAGTAGCTCGATGTGCAATCTGTTCGAGCAAATCGACCAACCGCGACAATGGCATCACATCAATCTTCGTCTCATACGGAATACAGGGCCCGATATCCATCGACGGTTCTGTTTCCCCCATGCCATAGGCATGGAAACGAAGAATATACACAGCTCCGAGCAGGTCACTTTCGCCGCTAATCTCTATTTCTGCCTTGTCTCCTGGGGCCAGAAGCATACAAGATCCTTGTTCCGCATATAGCACATGCCCCGCCAGACGCAGATTGCCTCCCACTCGGGCAAAACAAATAAGCCGATGGCCCGTCCTATCCGTGGGAACAACCAGCTTGTTTGACAGCAGATCTACACTTTTAACCTCTAAAATATCGTATATATACATGTCATGGGGCCCCTCCTTCTCCGTCCATGCCTGCTCATGTTCAGGAATAGCTATGCGCTCTTTTTTGTCCAATAAAAAAACAGTTATTTCTCCATTGTTAAGTGTAGCAAAAAAAAATATTATTATCGAGCATGATAATCATTATCAATACAAGGGAGATACCTCAGATGATCCGTAAAAAAGCAACTCGCTTCCTACCAAAAATAGCTGTGCTCTTAGCACTGCTTATCACCGTATTAGGTTGTACAAATGCAGGACCGGCAGCCACCGATAAAACAGCTCCGGTGCAGAAACCTAAGGAGATCACCGTTTCCTGGATGAGAGATTTGGGGCCATCGAACCCTCATGCCTACTATCCTAATCAATTATTTTCACAGTCGATGCTCTATGAGCCGCTTGTCAGCTATAACGAAGGTGGAGAGCTTAAGCCTTACCTTGCCGAATCATGGAACATTTCCACAGATGGAAAAGAATACACGTTCAAGCTTCGCAACAACATTAAATTCTCGGACGGCACATCATTTAATGCTGCTATCGTGAAAAGAAATTTCGATGCCATCATGAAAAACAAAAGCACGCACAGCTGGCTTGGCATCGCCAAGGTACTGGAAAAAACAGAGATTGTTGACGAGCATACAATTAAGTTAACTCTCTCTGAGCCGTATTACCCAGCGTTACAAGATTTGGCGACAGTACGGCCTTTCCGCTTTCTTGGTGAAGCCGGATTCCCGGAAGGCGATGATACCTTAAAGGATCTCAAAGCGCCGATCGGTACCGGACCCTGGATGATAACGGAGTATAAACAAGATCAATATACGGTATTCACTAGAAACCCGAACTATTGGGGCGAACAGCCTAAGATTGATAAGGTAACGGTTAAAATCATCCCAGACAGCGAGACACGTGTGCTTGCTTTTGAAAAAGGCGAGCTGGATATGATTTTTGGTGAAGGTGCAATTAGCTTGGATGCTTATAAACAACTTCAAGACACGGGGAAATATGCTACTGCAATCTCGGATCCTGTAGGTACTAGAAATATATTGTTGAACTCCTCCAACGAGAAACTTGAAGATCTACGGGTCCGTCTAGCTCTCCAACATGGCGTGAATAAACAGAGCATTGTGGATGGGATTACAGCCGGTGTAGAACAAAAAGCCGATACTATTTTATCAGCCAACTATCCCTATGTGGATTTGAAAGTGAACCCAATCGAGTACAACCAAGCCAAAGCCAAAGCTTACCTGGACGAAGCCGGTTGGAAACTGGCGCCGGGACAAACCATTCGGGAAAAAGACGGCAAAAAATTAGAATTGGAATTAGTGTACGACAAAACAGATCCAATTCAAAAGGTGATGGGAGAAGCCGTACAAGCGGCTTGGGGAGAGATCGGCGTTAAGCTGAACATATCCGGTGTGGAATTAACAACAGCAACGAAACTGCTGCGTGAAGGAAAGTTCGACGTTCGCTTCTGGTTTAATTCCGGGGTGCCTTATGATCCTCATACGCTTATTAATGCCGTTAAAGAACCAAGCTTTGGTGTAGCTGAGGCCCATTCACGTATACCTATGAAGCAGGAGTTGGACAAGAAGATACAGACCGTACTTGCCTCCACGAATGAAGCTGAACGCAAGAAGCTATACACGGAAATTTTGACAACATTGCATGAGCAGTCCGTCATCGTACCGATTTCTTATATTAAACAAACCGTTGTTTACAATAAATCTTTAACCAATGTTACCTTCCCTGCAAGCCGTTGGGACCACCCTTTCGATGGAATTAAGTAGATATATTGGGAAGCGACTGCTCGCCATTATTCCTCTGGTCCTTTTCGCCACACTGCTCACATTTATCTTAACTCAGCTTTCGCCGGTGGACCCGGCGGAAGCTTATTTCTCGGCTTCGCATATTCAACCGACAGAGGAACTATTGGCTGAGAAGAGACAAGAATTGGGGCTGGATCAACCGCTTTACGTGCAGTATTGGCAATCTATCACCCAAATCGCCCGACTTGATTTCGGGACATCCTACTTGTCCAACAAACCCGTTTGGGATGAGGTAACTCTTCGATTGCCCGCCACCTTGCAGCTTGCTTTCAGCAGCATGCTTATAACGATCGTTGTCAGCGTAGGACTCGGGTATTTGTCAGCGGTCTACACCCGTAGCTGGGTTGATTATTTCAGCAAAGCACTTTCCTATTTTGGCGCATCCATACCGCAGTTCTGGCTTGGTTATTTATTGATTTTTTTCTTTGCTGTCCAATTGGACTGGTTGCCCGTTAATGGCATGGGAAGTTGGAAACATCTAGTCCTCCCTTCTCTGACCCTGTCCCTTGCACTTATCGCTGTGTATAGCCGACTATTGCGGTCAAGCATTTTGGAGCAATTGCAAGAAGTCTATGTCGTGTACGCCAGAACCCGTGGCCTTCATGAAATCGTGATTATGTTTAAGCATGTTTTGAAAATTGCCATTTCCCCCGTCATTACGGGATTAGGTATGAATTTCGGCAAACTGCTCACGGGTACGATTATTGTCGAGCAAGTGTTTTCATGGCCTGGGATTGGCAGATATTTCATTGAAGCTATCTTCAATCGAGATATTCCTGTCGTTCAATGCTATGTGCTTCTTGCTGCGTGCGCCTTCCTGCTATGCAACCTGATCGTTGACTTAGTGCAAATGTATATGGACCCTCGAATTTCTTTGAAAGGAAGAACCGATACGTGATTAAACCTATGAAGAATATTTTCACAGGTAGGAAGACCATCATCGCGTGTTCTTGCTTCCTGCTGCTTTTTTTCTTAATCACGCTTCTGGCACCTTATCTGGCACCACATGATCCGATCAAGGTCAATCTAGCATTAAAGCTGCAGCCTCCATCCTCGGAGTATTTATTAGGGACGGATCATCTGGGGCGCGATCTCTTATCCCGACTGCTTTACGGTGCTCGCATATCGTTAGGCTTAGTTTTCCTGGTGTTTATTATGTCATTAACCATAGGGTTAATCGTTGGAACCATTGCAGGATACAAAGGCGGATGGATCGATACCTGCCTCATGCGCTTCTGCGATGGGGTTATGGCTTTTCCGAATCTCGTACTTGTTCTTGGAATTGTAGCGATGCTTGGCCCCGGTATTATGCAGATTGTGTTTGCCCTGCTTCTTGTTCAATGGGTAACCTACGCTCGCATGTTCCGCGGCCTTGTTGTTAGTTTAAGAGAGCGCCAGTTTATTACGGCTGCCATGATCAGCGGGTCTTCACCTTGGACCATTATGAGGAAACACATCATTCCCGGCGTCCTGCCCCCTATTGTCGTGATCGGGACACTTGAGATTGGCTGGGCGATTATGGATATATCTGCGCTGTCTTTCCTTGGCTTAGGCATTCAGCCGCCTACTCCTGAGTGGGGGGCCATGATTCATGAGGGCAAAAGTTACATTCGGAGCCATCCCGAACTGATGATGTACCCGGGACTTTTCATTTTACTTGTCGTTATTAATTTCAATCTGCTCGGCGAAGCTCTTTCGAATAAATTCGGGGTAAAAAAACGCTTTTAAACAAGGAGTGAGGCTAGAATGGGCACCCCCCGCAAAGTACTGCAGGTAAGTGGTTTAAACGTCAAAGTAACTACAAACCAAGGCCAACTTCAGCTTCTTCACGATCTTCATTTTGATTTAGCTGAGGGTCAAATTCTTGGTCTAGTCGGCGAAAGCGGCAGCGGCAAAAGCGTTACGTGCAATACTCTTTTGCAACTGATGAATCAACAGACAACCGTCGAAGGCAGCATTCAACTGAGTGGCCGAGAGCTTAACGGCTTGGAACCGAAAGAGATGCGCCGCATTCGAGGCAAAGAAATAGGTTTTATTATGCAAAATCCGATGAACGCCTTTACACCTGTGTATTCCATTGGCAATCAATTCATTGAGACCATCCGTACGCATAGTAGATTGAGCAAAAAAGAAGCCTACGAGCTGGCTGCCGTTTCTCTAGAAAAAGTAAATTTGCCGAAACCTCATGAGATTCTCAAGCAGTACTCTTTTCAACTCAGTGGTGGCATGCTGCAGCGGGTGATGATTGCTATGTGTATGTGCTTGAAACCTGCCGTCGTCATCGCCGATGAACCAACTACCGCCTTGGATATGGTCAATCAATTGCAGGTGTTAAGGCAGCTAGAACAGCTGCGGTCGGAATGCGGCACAACCATCTTGTTGATTTCCCATGACTTAAGCGTCATTGCGGAGATGGCTGATGAGGTTATGGTTATGCAGCATGGCAAAATAGTTGAACAAGCCAGTGTCTTTCAACTGTTTGATCACCCAACCAATGCTTATACCAAGAAGTTGCTAAACGCGAGGTTGCAGCTGCCCGACCCTTCTAGCAAGCGCAAACTTATACAAATGGGGTAACAATGATGAGCTTGTTGCAAGTACAGGAAGTCAGCCACACCTATAAGAAAAATAGATTATTTGGCTCATCGCGCGCATCAGCGCCAATCCTTTCCAACATCTCCCTCTCGATCGATGAAGGAGTTTGCCTAGGTTTATTAGGAAGCAGCGGCGCTGGAAAAAGCACACTGGGCAAAGTCATACTTGGGCTGGAGAAACCACAGCAAGGTAATATCCTCTTTAAAGGGCACGATTTGTACAGCATGAATGCAGCAGCACGCAGGAGACTTCGTCGAGATCTGCAAGTTGTGTTGCAAGACTGCTATTCGGCCGTCAATCCAAGCATGTGTGCCGAGCAGATCATTGGAGAGCCTCTTAGCAACTACATGACAATGTCCGTACTTGAACAAAAGCGAGCGATCTGTGAGCTGCTAGAAATGGTCGGTCTGCAGGCAGCGGACATGGCGAAATATCCCCATCAGTTCAGCGGCGGCCAGCTGCAAAGAATCAACATTGCCAAGGCGATTGCGCTGAACCCGAAGCTCATCGTGCTGGATGAGCCGATTAGCAGCTTGGATATGGTAAATCAAAGCCAAATTTTGGCCTTGTTGCATGACTTGAAGCGATCATTTGGGCTTTCCTACCTGTTCATCACCCATGATATCAAGGCGGCTTACACCCTTTCGGATCGGCTCGCGGTCATGGAACAGGGAAAACTCGTGGAACAGTTTGAAAATAAGGATTCGATTTTCACATCGTCACACCCTGCCGTCAAACTTTTGCTGCAATCCGTCCTTGCCGAGCATCCCCGGGAACGGAAAATCAAATCCGTTAGAGCGGAATGCCGGTCGCTATGAACAAAAGCGGTCCTTTATCTTTACCTTTTATAAAGCTATATGCCATCACTTTTCTATTTTTTAGCGCGAATCCCATCTTAAATGTTATTGTGCCCCTGCGCAGTGAAGCTGGTGGCGCAACCAATGCAGAAATCGGCGTCATGATGGGCGCTTATATGATAACGAGCATGCTCTTCCGCCCGTGGGCGGGCAACGTCGTTCAGCGCTTCGGGCCGCTGTCTGTTTTACGTGTTTTATTGCTCGCAAATGGCCTTATTCTAATTCTGTATACGATATCCGGACTGGAGTGGTATTTCGTTCTTCGTGCTATGCAGGGAGTAACGACGGCATTTTTCTCCTTAGCCCTGCAGCTAGGTATTGTTGATAAATTGGCCCACAATGATCGGTCTCAGGGCATATCACTGTATTTATTAGCGGGCATGCTGCCTACCGTAATTGGTCCTATTCTGGCTTTAAGCTTGTGGGACTGGGGCGGAATGTCTGCGTTCACCGTAGCTATGATCGTTATTGCCGTTGCTACAGGTCTCATAGGCTTCACGGCTCCGCTGCCTTCTGGCTCGCAGGCTATGGATAAGCAGGAGCAAGTAGGTCAAGGTGCGGGGGAACTGGCAGGTCAAGGTATGGAAAAACAAACAGGTCAAGATAAGGAGCAACGAGCAGGCCAAAGTATGGAGCAAAAAACAAGCCAAGGCATTGAACAACAAACAACCTCTCTGTCCTCTCAGCTGCGTCAACTGTGGACTCATCGGGCATTTCTTATATGCAGTACAGCCATGCTGGTTGCCTCTGTCTCCTTTGGGGCTGTTACGACGTTCATTGCGCTCTATACGCAGCAAAGCGGTGTCGGTCATGCCGGCGTTTACTTGATGCTTCAAGCTGGCGTGATGGTTTTATGCAGATTCGCTTTACGTAAAAAAGTTCCTTCAGACGGCCAGTGGCATCCCCGTTTTCTCACCGGGCTGCTGCTAAGTATGGCAGTTGGGCTGAATCTATTGGCATTAGCTGTATTTGGCGGTGCATTACTTATGTACGCGGGCTCTATGTTGATAGGGTTGGGCATGGCACTGCTCTACCCCCATTTGGTGACGTATTTGACCATCGTGCTGCCAGCGGCCTCTCGGAATACATTAATCGGTGTATTTATTGCTGTATCTGATCTTGGTTCTGTGCTTGGCAATATCGTCATGGGGACGGTTGCCGATTACTTGTCCTACTCTTTTATGTATGGCATATGCGCTGGTTTGCTGCTTGGCGTTGTTGCGGTTGTGGTTATAGGTGGGCGGCGTTTGGTGGTTTTCCAAGAACACCGTGCTTCCCATTCAGGATAATCTCGAATACGATTAGACATGCAAAAAGCCCCTGTTTGGGGGCTTTTTTTATAATACTAAAGAGTTGCAACTTCTATTTGCTGCACCAGAGCATGTTCCATTCTGGCTGTACATCATTTTTGCCTGCTTTTTTACGTATAGCATACGTAACATGCGTAGAAATAAAGGATAAGGAGCAATCCAACGCACACTAAAATATTTTCAAAACGCCCAGACATGCTCTTGAATTTATAGCGAATCAATAGCCTAATAATAAAGTTGAATACTATCATAATAAGGATTAGAGGGAACCATACATTAATTAATTCCATTTGATCCTCCTTCAACTTGCCAAACTGACCCTCAAAGTACAGTTCCATCACGTCCCATGCAACTGAAACATCGCATAAATATCCAAAAATCCATGAACCAGAATAATAGGAATAATACGCTTCTTTTTAGCAAAATAAATAGAGAAAATAAAAAATAGTAATCCGTTTAATATCGCGGGTACTGCACCTTGGTACAAATGATAAGAAGTTTGGATCAGCGTACTTGCTAGCACAGCAATCTCTTCCTTTTTAAAAAAGTGAAGAAACTCGGTTATTCCATACGCTCTAACAATTAATTCTTCAAAGAAAGGATTCACAATAATGAAAAGAACATAAAATAGCGTGATGTTGCTTTTTAAGAATCCAATGTTCTCGGGCTCAGACCTTAAGTGTGGAACGAATAGAATCAATACAATTTCAAGCACATAAAAGCAGAGATATAGTAATAACGCATGACCAATATCGGTAAATTTGAAGGTCCAGCCAAGTTCTTTAAAACTTCTCCCCTGGCTTTTGAGTGCCACTCTCAATAAGATTAATCCCAGAAGTTCCAATACCAAGCTAAAACCGAAACTTAAATTATTATCTTCTGTTCCGTAGGAAGGATGAAATAGAAGATATGTTGAACTCATAATCGGCCATCCAACTGCAAAAAGCAATACAATAATTAAGCACATTAACCTTTTTCTTGCCTCAAAGTCTAGCATCTCAGTTCTCCTCGAGCTTCGTTAATGGAGTATAACTAACAAAGATTCTTTTGCTATCTAATACCATTTCGCTCCCTTTTAACTATTTGCTAAAACACAGTCCAACTCCAACTCTAATGACTTCGTCAGAATGAAGGATTTCCCTCTGACTTTGTCCAAACTTAATAAAATTCACCAAATACTTTAATGACAAAGAAAAAGGTTGATTTAATTCTTTTGTTAATAAAAAAAGGAGAGCCCTAAGGGCTCCTATTATTTTTAGTTAATGAAGGGACTATCGTTCCTTGGAAGGTCTTACTTGATCCCACTGTTCCTTTGTACCTACATAAAAGCTAAGTTTTTCTTTTATATCTTCTGATTTACCATCTGCCTTTCCTATTGTTCCGGAGGTAGTAGAGACACCATGAATCATTTCCACATTAGTAGGAATTTCTTTTTGTGTGCCCTTCTCATCAACATAATAAAATCTCATAGGACCCGTTACGTTTGTATTTGAAGTGTTTATTTTTCCGGATGGAGGGACTTTAAAAATAATAGTATTTCCTTCATGTTTTAAAGATGCGGAATCTACTTGGTCGAAAGTTACCTCTACCCAGCCTGCATAATCATTTGGTAATAAAAATTTATTAGTGGGATTTTCTGATTTATTTAATAGAAATAATGAGCCGATCACTAAGCATACAAGCACTGAAGCTGCAAATGTAACTCCTACAATCTTCCTCATAGCTATCTCCCAACTTTCTAATTTCTGCCACCACTTCATCGAATACCTCATTCGTGGTAATATGGGTTTTATGGAATTATATGTATTTCAAGTGAGAATATCACAAAAAGAGGTTTTGGTGAAAGGAGTCATTATGAATGAAAGGGTTTCTGATACACACGTTAATTGTTGGTATAAGCTACCTTTCCGGAGTTATCTTTTACAAAGCAGCGATGCATCTACTTGCCATACCTAAAAATAGCGAAATTGATTTACTTTACCCATGGATTACTATCTTTTTTATTTTCTTTGCTCTTCCGATTTACTATGTATTAAATTTGTTTCTCCGATTTTTCAAGTTTCGTTCAAT
Source organism: Paenibacillus sp. P36 (assembly GCF_045866505.1). NCBI lineage: Bacteria > Bacillati > Bacillota > Bacilli > Caryophanales > Paenibacillaceae > Paenibacillus > Paenibacillus sp. P36. The sequence continues at coordinate 714,569 of NZ_AP038372.1, read as the reverse complement.
GGTAACAAGTACAATTCTAAAGACTGCTGTGTTAGTAGTGTTTAGCCTGTTTTCCGCCATTATGGTGCCTTTTATCTTTGGTGGTTTTGGGTATCTAGGAACACGAGAATTTTTCTTTTCGGAATTTGCGATCATACTTTATTCGTTTTTTATAGGAACATCCGCAATATTTTCAATTTGTTCATCAGTAGCGGAGAACTATCATAATAAACCGATGTGATTTATAAAAAGGTCCTCCACCCTCTCTCTTCAACTAACTTATTAAGGAGAATATATGACTATTGCAAAAAGAGTTATCAGTTCTATATGTTTATTTATTTTGATAGCTTGTTCAAATGAACAAACTAACGTGACTACAAAGGATGTTAATACTTCTGATCTAGATCAAAGCCTTCAAACATGGGTACAAAACAACTCAAAAGAAATTGGCATTTACATAAAAAAAATCAATGAAAATAATGACCAAACAGAAGAAATAAATTACTTAATTTATTCAAGAAAAGACCTTAGCTATGATTACAGAGTAACTAAATCGAAATTAGAAAATGGGACTTTAAGTATATATTTAAATGATAAAATGGCATCAAACGATCAATTCGTAAAAAAAGAATCATTAGCAATAATAACCTTAAAAACCCAACCTAAGAAAATTGAATTATATTTAAATGATAAAACAGCCAATTATATAATAGAGTAGAAACAAATTTTAGAAACCTCCCAAATCACACTGTCAAAGTGGAAATTGGAGGTTTCATTTTGTTGAAACTGATATTAGAAAGCAAAAAATTCATTTATTTCAATATATCACCCTTTGTCGGAATACGGACTCCCTGAGGCATATTAAATGAAGATACACCGGAGGACTGCTGCACGCCAGGATTCCGTATCGTAATGCTGATCTTCAGATTGTTACTTCCCAAGTAGTTTGTTCCGTTGCCCGTTGGTATATTGTCTACAACCTCTCCTTCATACACAAGTTTGCCATTATCGTACATCTTGCCGGTTCCGTTGGCATTTCCATTCACGAAATCGCCGTCGTATGCAATCGCGCCATTCATATAAAATTTACCTTTACCCTGATAAATACCATCCTGATGTTCTCCATCATAATAAATCGTTCCGTATTCGTAGAACTTGCCTTTCCCTGACATGGCTCCAGTTGTGAACTGGCCTACATACTTATCCCGCTCATCGTCGGAAATAAATGTACCCGTTCCGTTGTATGTACCGTTCTTGAACGTTCCCGTATATCTTGTTTTTCCATTCGAATGATATTCAGTTCCCGTTCCCTCAGGAATGACCGAATCTGAAGTAACCTGTCCAGCGTATTGCAGATAACCTTCGGGCGCATAAATCTTGGCATCCCCCAATTTATTATTCTCCGGACGTGTCATTTCCGAATACACGCTGCCGTCCTCATTGTAGCCTATGTCCTGAATGACTCCGTTCACTCTTTTTCCTTCTGAGCGTAGTTTCCCATCTTCGAAAAATGTTTTGCCGACCAAAATTACTTTCCCATTCGCGAATTCGCCTTCGTAACGCTTCTGTCCGTTCGGGTAATACGCTGTCCCTTGTCCATGCGCTACACCATTTACTAACTCACCTATGTATTTGTATGTTTTATCGGACATTTTGACCGTCATTTCTTTCACAGCAGCGCCAGGCTTATCCGCTTTGGCAGGCACTGACGATGCAGTCGCTGGCATGCTGGCAGTTTCCGCGCCATTTTCTCCAGACTTGGAGGCGATATCCGTCACCGGTTCATTGGCGTTCTGGCCAGGAGGTATGGGGGAAGGTGGTTCTGACCTTACGTAGACAGGCTGGGCCGTGATTTTCCCATACAGGTTGTATGCCAATGTTCCACTAATAGCTAGAAGAGAACCTAACAACAAAATAGCGAGCACATTCTTCATGTTGTCACCTCAAAGATTATTTAGTTTTGGATATCATCCGCACGATGCAAATACATATATTTCCTACATAGACATCTGTTTTCTACGTTAACATACTAGAGTTGATATTGAAAGTATTGTCGGGATGTGTTCATTTCAGCAGTAAAAAAAACCTCTCATTTTGAGAGGTTTTGAAGACACTGTTCATCCCTTAACACTTTGAGCTTATTGTATAAAATCCCCTTCTCCAGCCTTAAATGGAGCAATTCTGTATCTAGACCTTGCCCGATGGCATGTACCGCGGTGACGATATCCTCTGCCATAAGTATATAAATAGAGTCTGCCTTCTCGGAGATGTACGTTAGTATAACGACTACGAAATCTTTGCACTCGTTAATTCTTTAAATGAGTACTTATTTCTCTTTAATAGTTTCATTGTATTTTGTAAGGATGAAATATCATAGGACTAATGGATGCGGTTGATTTATTCTGAAGCATGTGGCAAATGTGAAGTGTAGCACAGGACTTAGGTTTCTTGGAAGGTCCTACTTGATCCCATTTTTCTCATGTACATTCATAAAAGTTAAGCTCTTCCATTAAATTTCCCTATTGGTTTTCTTGATGTTTAAAAGTCGGGAATAATGGGCGGCATGATGTAACTAAGTCAAACATGATTAGATAGAACCTAATCATGTTGCACCCTTAGGCCTTTTAGCTTGAGCTTGTTCTCTAGCATCCTCTTCTCCAACCTTAGATGGAGCAGTTCTGTTTCAAGATCCTGGCCAATGGTATGCACTGCTGTGACAATGTCCTCTGCTGTGAGGATATGAATAGAATCCGCTTTATGGGAGATATACTCTAGTATGATGTCGATGAATTCTTTGCAGAGGCTGATTCTTTGAGTTAGAGTGTCTTCTTCTTGTAGGGCTTGTTCATATTTGGTTTGGACTTCTTGCATGGCTGCCACCTCACATTATTACGTGTATGCGTACCAGTTATAAAAACATTATATGGTACGTTATTGCGTATAGTCAATAACTAAACATGATTGCTCGAAAGGTGATCTAACCATGGCAAAAAAGGTAATCGTTAAAATATCTGAACTTACTAAAAAACACAAAATTTCCATGCGTGAGTTGTCTAGGCTTTCAGATGTGCGACATGCAGCCCTAAGTGAGTTAGCGAATGGGAAACGGGAGAATATTAACTTCAGTCATATTGTGAGGATCGCTGAGGCTCTAGAGATTCAGGATATTCGGGATATTATTGATATGGTCGAGGTCGATGAATAAGAAATAATGAAACGAACCCTAGAAGCGTTAAGCTCCTAGGGTTCAAATTTAAACGGATTTCGTATGCCTGCATTTAGGAAATGTAGAACAACCAAAAAACTGCTTACCCTCTCTGCCCTTTCTCAGAACCATAGGGGCACCACAAGATCAAATTGTTTCTTTCGAAGTAGAAACTTGCGCTTGAGATCTTTGTATTTCAACTTGTGCGGTCTGTTTTACTGGTTGTGCTTTCAGCTTTTTATTGGTTGGTTGCCATTTTCCCCATGCTTTTAGCTTCTGTTCCAATAAAGCTCCATGCCAGTAATCAACCTTGAATTGCTCAGCCTCTTTTTTAGCTGGTTCCGTTAAATCCGATGTAGTGACCAGCAGGGAAAGGATGCAGTCATGATTTCTCTTTGCCCCAACCAACTCCCGTACGATCTGAACACCTACATTGTTGTGGTTAGCATAGCATTTTGCTTGTACTGCAGTTTTCTCTCCACGCTGGTCAATAATTACAAGATCTACCCCACCATCTTTACCTCCCACACCTACTTCATGAACCTTATAACCTTGATCACGGAAGTACAATGCAAGCAACCGTTCGAATTCTGCACCAGACAAGTGATCAAATGAGCTATTTAAGATTTCATCATCTGATCTATTTTGTAACACTCGCGGCTGTTGAGATTTACTGGAGCTACCATATTTATTCGCAGATTTCTTTACCTTACTTTTTTTCTTACTCGAAATTAAAACTCCACAGGTAATTATCATGACAATAAAGACAATGAATCCTATAACGATGCCTGACATCGACCAATTTTTAGTCATATTTTGTATTTCAGTATAGTAATTCACGCATTTAAATAAGATGAAAACAGCACCTACAAACCATAAAATTGATGCAAGTTTCACTGGTACCCACCTGACAAATATTCGAGAATAAATAATTACTCCTATTAATGAAAATACTGCAATAAATACTGCGATAAATATCAAGGGATAAAGCAAACTTTGATTCATCAATTGCCCTAGTTCACTATTCATTCTTGTAGTTTCCTCCATCTTACTCCACTTCAATCCCCAAAACCGCACTACCCAAATCCAAATGCTCTCGATCCAGCGTCACGCGAACCCTCCCTGAACGCCGCTTCTCTCTCCACTCACTCAATTCCTCTTCCGTTTCCAAACGCAGTTCCGAAACCTCATTGGCTCTACTAAGCATATAATCCGTCGTATACAAAATCCGATAAATCCCATGCCCCGCGGGAATTATCGCCTTCTTCTTTTTAACCCATTCTTCTACTTCAAACTTAACATAAAGCTCATCCGTTGCTCCCCTACTAGAAGGAATCTCTGTTATCGCAGAGCGTGCAACAACCTTCCAATCCCTCACTCTTCCATACCAAGAGATCCCGGCTTCCTCCGCACCAAACAAACGGATCGACTGATACAAAGCGACGAACTCCAGTCTCGTCAGCACCTTATGATCGGTTATATTACGAAGTGGTGTATGGTAAAAACCGTGCCGCAAAGCAGCGTCCAACTGAGACTGTTTACTTAAAGCCCCAACCAGCACATTTTTCCCAGATAGTTTGTTTCCGTAATACTCCTTCGTCCCACGCGGCCGCGTTGTCCGCTCGTAAGCTTTTTCCGGGCTATCCATAATGATCTCGTCCAAAAACTTCTCCATCAAACTAGTAGAGTTCGGCAAAAACGGAAAAGCTCCAATATTAATGAGCTCCACACTTTTATAAAACTTATGCTGCTCGAAACGATTCTCGTCATGATAAGGAAATAGCACATAAGCTCCAAACATGCTCCGTTCGTACTCTTTGCCCTGTCCCTCTGAATACACAATGGCATCCCGATAGCGATGCATCGTGTTAATATCATCCTCTTCCGGTCCTGGAATCCTGTACTTCTCATAATAAGGCGTTCCCTCGTAGGCCGGATTAATCCTATACTTAGCATCAAAAATGTACTTATACTCAGCCGCGGCATCATTCTTCTTCAAAGTCAGAACATTATCCGGCCGCTGCGCCAATGTCTGACTCCTATCGCCCTTCGGCAGTGCATTATAAAACAGTGTGAAAATCTCCCCATTCACCGGGTTTTTATACACCATTTTCGCCTGCTGCGACTTGTCTAGTGTTACGAACAGACCACTCCGATTGATGCGGATGATATCCTGTTTGAGAAGCTCATACTTTTTACTTAAAAGATGATGAATCTTTAAGAAACACCAATACTCATAGAGTTGGGCCAAATCTTTCATTGATAGACGAAACAGATCATTCTGGATCGACAAACCTTTTAACAGCATTAAATAATATCGATACACCTCTCGGTAGCCCGACGCCATCTGCAATACCAACGAAATCGAAAACTGCCGCATCTCACCAACTTGCAAAAAATCATGCTGTAACGACCGCTGCACTTGGCTTTGCATCCGATTGAGCTTATTCATAAGCTCGGGGTCTTTGGTACGTCCTTTCTCGGCTAGACGGATTTTGATATCCTTCAGCTTCTGGTTAACACGAGCAAGAACCCATTTTACAAAACGGTTCTCAGCCGTATCGTAATCAACATGACGTCTACTCTCCAACAAATGGGTTGGCGTAAACCGCTGTCCTGCTACCTCAACAACCCCAGTCACCGGATCCTTAGCCAAAAGATGTGGTCGCTTGCCTAGAAACGCGATGTTTTCTTTTCCGGCTCTTTTTACGCGTGCAGCATCGACAAGTCGGTTCTCTCTCTGAAGCTTGGAATGAGGTGAAAGCTTAATTCGCTCAACAGCCTGAACAAGCAGCGTAAAAATATGCTGAAGAATTGTAAAATACTCTGTTAAACTCTGATGATTCGTCTCTTTCAACCCGGTCATGTTATAAGTTTTGCGTAGAAAGTCGAATGATAAATTATATATCTGTTCATTAACGTCATTAAGAATCATTTGGTAGTCATTTTTATAATCAATTTTTGCGGGGAAGATCTCCAACTGAAGACGAAAAACGGCCTCCCCATTCAACCGAAGCTCAAGCTCCGAGTGACCAACCTCGTTTTGAAAATTAAGAATCCCTGATAAAATCATCTTCCCCAGTGGCTTAATAGCCTGTCTCACATTCATGTTGTCATGATAAAAAGTTAGCGAGATATCTGCCTTTTTCTCAATTACCAGCTCGTAAGCTTGAGTTTCGTAAAAAGTCGGCGCGCATGCGTCACCTGAATTCCAATTTCTTAGATCCGCATGCTCTTGCGAAAATAGCGAAATCGACTCAATCGAAAGCACTTCTTTCAACGTAGCAGCATGAAAATGCGCATCCACCCAAGCCTCATTCTCATCTCGATGAAGGTTCAGAGTCTCCACAGTTGGATGAAAAGGTTTGCCCTGAATATAGAGGTTAAACAAATTCGTCTCGATCCGCAGCAATTCTCTGCTTTGATTAGGAGAGCCAGTATGAAGTGAAGCCATCTTCTTCTAACCTCCGTAGCATGAAGGCGATTTTCCTTGCACTTTGTGGATATTTGGATGCTGCCAATGTTTCGTATGAAAGATACAATTTGGAGGCATCCTCCATGTACTCCGCGATAGGCAAACTGCGCTCCTGTGCAACCTGCATGAGTTGAAGTAATGCTTTTTTCACCGATAAGTTACTTCCTTGAATACGGGGCAGAATCTTCTGTAACAACTGCATATCAAAAGCTGCTTCCTTGCTAAGCAACGCAAACCGTTCATTATAGATCATATAGAAACACACTGCATCCCTAATTCTGAATCCAACATGGGAGTGAATCTGCTCCAATATGCTATTTATTTTAACCAGCAACTCCGTTGTCTCTTCCGTCAGTAGCTTATAGTCACGATACACATCAATAAGCTGCAAATACTCGCTTCGTAGGACTGAATTAGGGGGAACTGTAGCCATTTCGGTATTACTTGCTTCCTCCACAGATGGATATTGACCAAGCTCGATATAATTGAACTCGATGGTGTTGGCGCGGTCCAATACCTTTTTGCTAAAAGGATGCGTCGTCTCATCCATATTTACCGTTCCGATGATGTACACATTGTCTGGCAAATAGAGGTTGCCGTACAGTTGCTTATCTGACTCAATTTGTAGTGAGTCCCTATGTATGAGCGGCGTTGTCACAATCCGTTGATTATGCCATTCTTGTGTTTCAAGCACACTCAGTAAATCGCTGAAATAGTGCTCAACCCTGGCCAAGTTCATTTCATCCAAGCATATAAAATAAGGCTTATGCTGATTGGCTGGCTTGGAGGCCTCAACCAAAACTTCCGTTAACTTCCCTGGACGAAAAACACCAGACAAATCTTTATACCCCAAAAGATCCGAAGGATCACTCCAATCCGGTCTTACAGGAATCAATGTGAACTGACCATTGCTTGCTGTTGCTCCTACTGCCTCAGCGAACAGCTTGACTAACTTCGTCTTCCCCGTGCCGGATACCCCCGCCAGTATAACGAAAGGCTTGGCTTTTAGCGATAAGAAAAAGTTTTCGATCCAATGGTCTGGGTACATGAACCCTTTGCTCGCTATGAAATTTTTGATCGTAACTACTCGCCCACTTACGGTTAATGAATCCACAAGAGGTGTCTCCTCCCACTCGGTGTACGTGTACATCTGACTTGATTTTGAAATAAATTTTAGAATCTCTAGCCAGTTGAGCATGAAAATAGAGCGTTGCTTCTGGGTCACTTCGCCCCAAGTTTCTTGCATACCGAGAGCCTCAATGAAGATCGGCACGAAATGATCTAAAGTAAAAGTGCCTAGCTGCTGACAGATTTCTATAACCTTATTGATGCTTCTTACAAGTGGTGTTTGGTTTTCAGCATACGTTAGTTGATCACGAATTAGCCGAATTTGATGATCACTAAGTTCCCATTTATTATCGTTAAAATGGTTGGCATATTCTTTTCCTAGCTCAGTTAATGAAAAGTTATTCTCATTTATAATTAGTAAACCCAAGTCCTGTAGTGCTCGTCCTAAATGGCGGATTCGCTCTTTTGGATGTTTTACATCATCTCCAGAGAGAAGGATTGAGCCTTGGTTTGAAATTAGTTCATCTAATGTGACCGCTTCTAGTCCGTTGTGATATAGGTAATGGATGATACCTTGCCCGGCGTATAGATGGCTTATTGTGTAGTTGAAGCTTACTAATCGTTCTGCTTCCTCATTGGAGTTGATGCTCTTATTTACATACTCGTTATAGTTGGTGACAGCATTATTAAGATCAGAGATTAGCTGCTCATCCTCTGGCAGATGATCCATATCGTACCGATAATACGCCATGGTAGATACTTGATAGTCCTGACCTAGACCACCAGATGTTAAATAAATAGCATCATCCTTCGTCATTCCCTCGAGTGGGAGTAGGTCGCGGATCTCTTGAACTTTTTGCTTGAAGTATTGGTAGGCTGCTTGTTTCCCTTTTGTTTCAATAGGGATAGTTACTCCTTGATTGAAAGTAAGATAGACCGAACTCATATCTTCTGAAAAAAGATAGACCAGATACTCACCCTGACGTGTTGTCTCGGTGATTCGCTTATCCATGATAGCGATCCACGGAATCGTTGCCCAGTTACCTTGGCCGACTGATCCTTGGATTTTCAAATCAGGGTGCATGAATGAGAGTTTCCTGAGCTCACTGGGGATTAATTGGCGTACTAAATTACCTAGTCTATGTGCGGCAAAGGTTTCTCTTTTCGCGACTAGGTAGGTGGATAAAATGTCGGTTAGTGCTTCTTTTAATGATAAAGTGCTTTGGTTCTGCTGATTATAATAGTTCTCCAGCTCAGATTGAGCGTAGTGATAAAGTTCACTTAATACATCGTCAGACCACGACTCATATAGCTCTTTCTTGAAACCTATGGAATCGCTCGTTTGCTCCAAAATGGTGGAAAGTGCTGTGATCGGGGTTGAGATGACGGACTGTACGTTAGTAACGGTCATGCTATTCCAGCTTGTTCCGGCTTTTTCTGGTGGTTGATCGACTGGAAGGCCGTTTGATTCTCTCTCCTGTAGGAGTGAGAGGAAGCGTTGTTTTATTTGCAGTAAAGTTGCCTCTCTTTTTCCTGAGGCTTGTATTTCGGTTAATAGTGCTATTATTAGCACCATTTTGTAGGATTTTTGTTTGTTGGAGAAGATATTTGATAATTCTATCGGTAGAGTCATAGATTACACCTACTTAATTAAATGAGTCTTGAAGATTACTTTTGCTTATCATAGAAGAAGTCCCTTCTTTCAGCATCACAAAGGGCATGCTTATAAAAGAAGGGACAGTCGAAATAATGAAGAGAATGATTGAATAATTAGCCCTAATAGCTAGTTTTATGCGAACTTTTTAGTTACTTCAATGATCTTAGACTGATATTTTTCAATATCATTTATAGATTCAATATTTACAGTTGTTTTCTCATCATCATTAAATTGAAGCCATTTGTTGTTCCCATTTAAGCCAAGTCTACAGATCCACTTTCTGATTGAATTATCTAACAAAATATTAAAGTAACTCAAATTATCGCGGTATCCAACTCTATCCGCGGTTACAATTCCTTTAAGCAAGAACCTCACAGTTACATAGCCTTCAATTTCTTCAGGTGTAGTTTCAATCTCAGGACTATCCTGCTCGATAGCAGCCGCCACTTCTATTGTACTTTCTGGAACAATCACTTGCTCTGCATTAGTGTTCGCTAATGCAGCTTTTAGCTTATCATTCAGAAGATCATTAACAAATTGCTTTAGCGAACCTTTAATTAGTCCCTGAAATTTTTCAATGACTTGCTTTGTTTTCTTTCCAGAATATACATTGTTAAGTATCATAACCATAAACTCTTCAGAAGGATTTTCCCATTGACTAGCTAAATATTGTTTGATTTCCTTCGTATACTTTAACTCAGATGCTGTGTTTAGGATACTTTGAACACTGAAATTATCTTTTCTAAATTTATATAATTCTGAAACTTGGTTGTCACGGAGATCAAAAAGATTAAATTCAAAAAAAGGAGCAGTATCCATTTTATTTTGTTGTTCTAGATCGGTATAGAATTTATAGACAATTCCATTTGTCAATATAGCGAATTTAGCATCTGTCGTTCCGAAATATCTAAACAGTTGAGAATCGTGTTTAGTAAGTGGCTCCTGAATTGACTTGGCCTCAATTAGAATTATTGGATTACCATCCTGCATGATAGCATAGTCTACTTTCTCCCCTTTTTTTATACCAACGTCTGCTATATACTCTGGAAGAAATTCCTCAGGATTAAACACATCATACCCCAAGAGTTGAAAAAAAGGCATTACTACAGAAGTTTTAGTAGCTTCTTCCGTTAAAATGCTCTCTCTTAATTTTATTACTCTTTTTGACAACGACTGTAGAAGTTCTGGAAAATTGTCCATTATAGTTACTCTCTCCTTCAAATTTCTTATTATCCAATATTCGACAACTGATTCTTTTTTCCTACATAGTTATGGAAAACTATTTTCCTATTCTGTCTGTATATGCTAATAGACCCACAATGCATTTTTTCAACAGATATCTGATGTTTGTCAAAAGCAAAAGCCCTCCGCTAAAAATAAGGGAGGGAAACTCGGTGTTACTTATCGTTATTTTTCGTTCAAGCAAGCAACGCGATGAACTCCACATGTTTTGAGACACAGACTTATTAGTCAAGATAACAATATCTTAAAAATTGCTTATTTTTTTAACCATATAAATCTAGAATCAATTTGTGGAGACTCTACTAATAAATGCATATGTGGTTATTTACAATTTCAAAAAGTAACAGCCCTCTCTTCTTCCCCCTTTTTTTCCATTTCTTCTTTAGTTTTTCTCTCTATCAACTCGGAAAATAATACATCATAATCATTTTCATTATTTATCCTACAAAATCCCGTATCTAAGGCTATCTCTTCGCCACGATTTATTATTTGCTCAAATAAATTTTCTACCAGTATTCTGGCATTACGAAATTCATCCACATTGGGCGTTTCATGTTCATGTAATATTTGGTAGATTACTTGAGTTTTTTTATCATTCGCTACATTTCCAATGCCAATAGCATTTTCAAAGTGTGATATAGAACAAAAAATTCTAATGCTATCCCTCTTTTTAAGACTATGGATTTTTTTACAATTTGTCAGTTGAGCTTTTAATGTTGAAGAGGAATGTTTAACATGATTGTCTACATCATGCAAAACATCATAATGAGAGTTAAACTGATTAAGAACTTTCATTAAGGTTACAATTGTAGCTTTACCTCTAGCACGAATTATGTGAACATTATAATTTTTTAACTTAGCAAGATGTTTAAAAGCAATATACTCAGTATCACCTTCAACAATTACTACTTTATTTGCAAAGAAAAATTCGTTTACATACGAGTCTACATAGTTTAAGATTTTCATATTTTTAATGTCGTCATTATCAAATTGTTCACTAACGGATTTATACAATTGGATTGCTTCTTTTTCACCAACACGGAAAACTTGTATAGAGGTATGTCTTTCGGATAGGTCTATAAGTATTGGCGAATGAGTCGAAATCATCAGTGGCAATTTTTGGCCAATCTTATAAAGAGAACGACTTAATGCTCGAACTGCTTCTGGATGCAAGAAGGCTTCTGGCTCATCAATAAGCAACAATTTATTTTCATTCTCACCTAAAAGCTTTTTTTCAATCATATTTTGAATAAGATATATTAGACTCATTCGTTGTAAACCAGTACCTTGATTTGCCAAAGGCATTTTAGATTGTTTATTGCTGTCTATATGAACACTCGAATTTGTAGACTTTAGTATCTCCGCTGATGAAAAACCTTCGCTTTCACCACCTACCACATTTAAGGATAAATGGTCATTTGAAAATAGAACTCGTAAGTTATCAGAAACATCATTACTAACTTGTTCCAGTATTTTATCCGTATTTAACTTAATCTTTCTTAAAAACTTTGGATAAGCCTTTCTAATTTGAGAGTATTCCTCCGCTAATTCGAATAGCTCCTTTTCTTTTTCCGGATCTCCAGCAAAATTTTCAAGCTTTTGCAAATCATTTTTTATTATTTCAGAATAAATATTCTGAATTAGATCGCTGATGTCATCAGGTAACATAGATGGGGTTATGTAAAAGGGCTTGTTACTTAATATTTCTTCCAATTTTTCTTTCAATTCGTGTGTATTTCTAATCTCGGCGTCTTTTTCATCATAAAAACTTGGTGCAGATTCTTCTTTATATTTTTTCACAATAGTGATTTTATCATCACTAGATTCAAATACCGCTTTTAGGACGATCTTCTGCCCCCGTTCTGAAAAGCAGTCATTAGGAATAGTTTTTGCCTTAGTCTCTTTTTGAAAAAAGCAATTGATAGCTTCTAAAATGGTTGATTTCCCTGTATTATTTCTTCCTGTTAAAATAGCAATTGAGTCTTTAGAAAAATCAATCGTAAACATTTCCTTAAAAACCTTATAATTTGTCACACTGAAGTTAATTAATCTCATTAGTTATTCCCCTCCTTGACACAATAGTTAAATTATACCATATTACTAGCTAATTTGTAGGATAAATAAAACGTACCTAGGTCTTAGGAATCATTCGGAATCAATAAAGGACTTTAGTCAACGATGAGATGTTTTCTATAAGTTAATAAAGTTGCTTTGATTAAAGCTATTGCAGAGCTAGATGAGGCAACAAAGGAACTTTTACAATGCAGACAAAACATTATTGTTTATGATAAGGTCAAGATTAAATCACTATAGAAATTAGAAAAAGTGATTTCTATAGAGATGGATGAAATGCAAATTTATTTAATTGACCATTACTCCAAACATCAATAGTGCTTTGTTACAAAGTAATCTCTATACAAATCGATAATTTAGTGATAAATACCGGTGCTGCGTCTACACTCCTATTCTAAGATCTCGTATCACAAATTTTTATTAAACTTGTAAATGGGACAACCTTGTAAGAAGTTTTGGTATCGGCGGGGACGAGTATTCATTTCAGAGACGTATAGATCACATTAAATAATATCTAATTAGTTCTAAAGGATATACCTAATGATTTTGGTGTTTATCATGAAAAGATTAATGATATTAATAAATTGTTTGGTCTCGACCTATTAAAAAGCGGTAAAATGATCATTGATCTAAAAAAATAGAAATGTTCTCCGCTCTCTCTAATTAATCAGTCACCAAAGAACCCAGCCCTCATAAAGGCTGGGTTTTGTTGTATAAATACCTGCTAAAACTCCATATCCACTTATCACTCTACCTGCAAATCTACCTTAACAACTCAAACCAACCTATTACGCAACTCAAAAATCCGTTCCGACAAAACATCAAGCCTATCCTTAATAAGAATCACACCCGAATACCGCTCAGGTATCCCCTCATATCCAAAGTGGACTCCAGCAAGACCTCCTGCTATAGCCCCAATGGTATCCGAATCTCCTCCCAGGTTAGCCGCTCGCTCAACAACATCCGAGAATGAATGACTTGTCAGCAACAAATGGAGAACGTGACGAAATGTATGGACGACAAAACCACTTGGCTCACAATCAGGAGTTCCATTTAAAATATCCTCGTATTCCGTGTTCATGATCTCTCTTTGAATGGCCTCTGTAAGCTTTTCACCTTGCAGCAATCTCCAAACGATTCGGTTGTATATCTCGCACGCCTGATTGCAACGTTCATCGTAATGGGTCATTTTCGATTGCAAACGAGATACCCTTTCAATATCCGAAAGATTAGGGTAGATCAAACCAACAGGGAGACAGCGCATAAGAGAACCGTTACCTGCACTTTGTCCTAAATCCAAGTCAGCTAGGAACGCGGCCTCAAACCAGTTACCTTGATAGTTACTTAGAGATCTTCTAATGATATTTCCTATATCTTTGGGATCCGATCTGTACCACTCGAGGAACTTCTCGCCGATCGCCTGCTTGGGTTCGTGAGGGTCAATTAGTATTCCTTCCGCCACGCAAAGAGTCATCATGGTATCGTCCGTTACTTCTCCTGGCGTGAGATCCCAAACGCCGCCACCGACGATATCGGTGAGATATCCGTATTTCTTCTGGATTTCCCGGCTGCTCATAAATTCCGTCGTCCCGCCTAATGCATCGCCAACTGCTACTCCGTAGAGACCGCCTTTAATTTTGCTATTCAGACTCATAGAATCTCATCTCCCGCTTGAATAGGTTAACAACTCTCTTTTCGTCAGTCTTATCCAGGATCGCAAAAACAATATGATCAAATAACGTCCGATAGCCTTCATCAATCAACACATGCTTAAATATTCTAGCAACATCACTAGGATTATTTCTAAAAACGCCGCATCCATATGCCCCTAGAATGATGGCTTTCTCCCCATGTTTCGCCGCTACGGAAAGAATATATCGGATTCTCTCCAGCATGACCGGTTCAATCATACTCACTTGCTGCGGTTCCCGCTCGCGGACAACCCCAGCATTAACAGCCGGTGCTGTGAGGATGGAAACTGAATACGGATTCTCTAAAAGTGTACAATCATCGCTTCGGAAGACAGGAACTCTAGGGGAATAAATCATATAATCTGAATACAGACAAAGTCTTAAGATTTCGGTTATAGGTATACATCTCATCCATTTGTGAAATGCAGGGGTATAGAGCAGAGGAACGAGCCAAACTTTCTTCCTGAGCCTGACTTCCCCCAAGGAACCCCCCGCCCGGATTCTTCGCAGAGGCAAAATTAAGACACAAGGTGTTCTGCAACCCTTCCTGTACCACAAGTCTTCGGGCGGCGGCTAAAGTAGATTCGTCCGTCACTTCAATTTTTGTTTGAATTCCCTGATGATGATTTATCCGGGATCCAGCCCCCTGCTTTATTACAGGTAATTCGTTTGGTGAATAAAGCTTTGAGTTACGTATAGCCGTCTCTACCTCTAGTTGTATTGTAATTGTGTTCCCTTCAGTGTTAAGGTAGTAGCCCCTTTCTAGAATGGCTAACGTTTCTTTCGCTACTTTTGATCTTATTTCTCTATTACTGTTTTGTAGATTAATACAACTCACTCCATTATTTGAACTTCCGTTTAATCTTATCTTCTATTCCAACTTATATAGTGTAATGTCCACATCCGTGAAAACATCACTAATCACTCCTAAAACAACATGCCAGTCCCCACCGCCGCGGTCGCAGCCAATTTTGTAGGGAAGTGCTACTGAACATTGTTTTGCCTTGGCGAACTCGTACAACTGGGATAGAGCATTTTTTAAAGCGTCATCGTTCGTATATTTCCTGCCATCCCTACCGAAAGCTTGCTGACCGAATAAATTTGCTACGTATTTATTTGTTCCCTTACCAACTTCGACAATTTGGCACGATCCCAGCAGGTTCCCTTTATATTGGTTACAAAATGAAATATACTCTCTAAAAACCTCAGGATAGAGCTGCTTCACTTGCTTGGCTACACCCGAGCCCATTACGGCCTGACAATTGACTTGATGACCAATAATGGATTCGGATGCTTGAAATAAGTCCCCTATTACGAAGTTAACCACCGTACTCACTTCACTTTCTTCTTTCATTTATTCATCGTAGCGTAGAGAGCAAGTCTTCCCTTAAATTCGTAAGCACTTCACCCAGCCAATTAGTCCCTCTTCATGTTTTCCGGTTCAAGATCCGGGGATCATCTTCTAGCAATCCTACACCCCATATGCGATCCGTCGGACTTGCTTCCACCAGTGTGGTGCCTTTTGTTGCGAGCAGCTTTTCGAGCAGTGATTGGTTCTGGGTAAATTTTGCGTAACTCCCCTCGTACACGAATTGTCGACAGGAAGTTTCCCATTTGTCGTGCTGAAAGTTGCGCACCGCTCGTCCAAGCTCTTTCTGCTCACGCGGAGTTTGGGCGGATAAGATTTTTGCCGCGATTTTCTCGTCTTGAAATAGTTTAGCTTTTTGATACATCATGTACTGTTCTGCACAATTAAAGGTTATTCCGTCTATTTGAAAAGGAGCAGGATGCCATTGTGAAAATGGCGATTCCGTCCGGTAGAAAAAAGTGAATTTTTCCATATTAAATCCGTCCTCACATGGTTAAGTGTTCTCCCAATTGGGGTTAAAACGATATAGCTTGGAGGGTCGATGCCCGGCATCTTTTGTAAATTCATTCGTCTCTGTGACCATAGGCGCTATCTTTCTTCGAAATGCTGCAGCAAGCAGCTCTTTTCCGAGAATGACTTCGTAAACCTGTTGAAGCTCTGACAGCGTGAATAATGGAGGCATAAGATGGAACGCGATGTCGGTGTATTCGATTTTATTGCGCAACCGCTCTACGGCGTATTCAATAATCTTGGCATGATCAAAAGCAAGCCCCTGCGACTCGACAATTTCACGGCTGATTCTCCTCGTCCGGCCAGTAATCATCGTCGTTATCTTCACCGTTGCGGCTAGTAGCTCCGCTTCATGGTTCAGCGTTATTTTTATGATTCGCTCAAACTCGTAACCATCTTCCAGAATCGTTTTTTTCTCTTGAAAAACTTGATGTTTGACTTCAAACCAACGCGCGTCCTCTGCGTCGTCACCTGCCTTAACATCTAGAGACGTCCGGTCCACAAGCGCCATATAAGAGGAACTGATGACCCGCGTTCTCGGGTCACGCCCCACGTCGCCCCATGTAAATAGCTGCTCCATATAGAGGTTCTCGATATTGGCTTCGCTTTTCAATTCTCTTTGTGCGGCTTCTTCAATGCTTTCACGTACAGATACGAATCCTCCTGGCAGTGCCCATTGACCCAAATAAGGGTGCTCGCCCCTTTTAATGAGCAACAATTGCAAAGACTTTTCGGGCAGCTTCCGGTAGTTGTCCTGATCTTTATCAAAAACAGTAAAAATAAGCATATCCACGGTAACCGAAGGACGTTCATATATACTGGCATCATATTTTTGCAAAAATTCCCGCTCCGTCAACCCGTTGCGGTCTCTCATGATTATTTCCGTCATCTTAATCACCTGTTGTTTCTATTTTGTTAATAACATTTTGTTAATATCTAATTGTTATTATATAATTTTGCGTCCCATTGTCAATACATGGAAAAGAAAAAAGCCCGATTTCTCGGACTTAAGAGTGGAAATTCCTTTTTAATTAAACGAATCCAACAACGTCTTCAATTGCGGGTTGAGCTTCAGCGTATTCAATATAATCTGCAAAGCTTCGGCGCGTGTGGCATTATTTTTGGGATCAAATTTCCCATCCGCTTTACCACTAATGATTCCTGCCTGAGCTTCAGCTTTGATCTCATTTGTTGCATAAGCCCCCTCCAGATCACTGAAATTGCCTTTGGAAGTGTCCTTCGCCACGTTGTTAAGGTTTACTATGCGGGACAACATGACCACCATTTCCTCGCGAGTAATCGTTTTATCCGGCTGGAACGTACCATCCTCGTAGCCGCTAATTACCCCTGCTTTTACAAATTTCTCGATTGCGCCTTTCGCCCAGTGGCTGCCAACGTCCTTCAAGACAGTGCTGGTATTGTCGCCGCCATTGATATCGAATACCCGGCTCAGAACCATTGCGAATTCAGCGCGTGTGATATTACCGTTCGGCTTAAAAGCACCATCGTCGTAACCATCAATCACATGTAGTTTTACGAAAATATCTATCGTCTTTTCTGCCCAATGTCCTTTAGTGTCCGAAAGATTAGCTATAGTCGGGTCTTTTTTAGCTTCCTGAATCCGTGTTTCTATGTTCTTAACAACATTATTGTCGCCTTGTACTACATTCGACCTAAACACATCTGTTGCAGGATTTGGGTTCGAATCCGGTGTCTTTACAGGTTCAGGAGTCTGTACAGGTGCAGGTGGCGATTGAGTATCTGTATGAGAATCAGAATGACTACCGCCGCTAGTAGATCTGTTAGAGATCGTAATAACTTTGCTTCCTACAATACCGGAACCATCCTGAGCAGTTGCCTGAACGGTAACCATACCCACTTGAGTTGCAACCAGCAAACCATCCTCATTGATTGTTGCCGCGCCCGTACTTGGAACTACCGACCAGCTAACTGTTTTGTCCGTTGCATTGTCAGGAGTTACACTTGCACTAAATTGTAGAGAGTCTCCGACGTACATGGTTTCACTAGCACTGGACACTGAGATATTAGCAACCCGTTGGGGTTCCCGTGTAACATTAACTGTATAGGTTTGCACCGTTCCATCCTGTGCAGTCACTGCAAAACTAATGATATTTGACCCCATTTGTAAACTTATCGGATTATTAACTGGTGCTCCATTTAAACTCAAAGCAACGGTCGCATGGCTTTCCGTAGTTGCGTACGTAGCTGTAGTAACAGAAACATCATAAGGCACGGTCGCGGTATACGCATAAACATTTCCTGTTACCGGTTGATCTAGCGTAATGCCGCTTAAGTTCAGCGAACTTAAGACTGCGTTATTTGAACCTTCACGTGTAACTGTCACTGAATAGCTTTTCGTAGTTCCATCCTGCGCAGTAACAACAAGACTAATGATATTTGAGCCCACGGTCAGATTAACTGGATTGTTAGCCGAAGCTCCATTAAGCCGTAAATCCGCAGTTGCATGGCTATCAGCAGTATTGTAGGTGACTGTTGTGACTGATACATCATTAGGCACAGTCGCACTGTAGTTCGTCGTACCTGATGCAAACACTGGACTAAGCACCCCGCTCGAAAGGCTCAAGCCGCTCAAGTTCGCATTGCTGCTCCCAACGCGGGTCACCGTCACCGTATACGTCTTCGTTGTGTTGTCTTGCGCTGTCACAACTACCTTAATCACGTTACTTCCCTCGTCCAAGGTAATTGACGGAGAAGCCGTACCGCTTGTCAAAGTAAACGGTCCATCCTTAAGATTGCCGCTACTTGTGTATACGCTCGCCGTTACCGTAGCATGGCCCGCATCGGATACCGTCGGCGTTACCGTAACGCTGGTCACGTCGTTCGTTACATCTGCTTCATAGCTCGTTATGTTCGGCGCAAATATCGGATTCAGCGTACCTCTCGATAATGCCAGGCCGCTCAAATTCGCATTACCTGATCTAGGCTTTGCAAAGGCTTCGTTGGAGTAGTCGCTGCTTCCTCCTGCATAATTAGCTTTGACTGCATAGTAATAAGTGCTGCCATTCGTCAACCCCGTTACCGTGTAAGACGCACCGCCAACCGTAACCACTGGAATCGAATCGTAATTACCGCTAGCTGTTCCTTGATAAACACTATACGTAACTGCTCCCTGAATCCCTGTCCAACTCAACGTCGCTTGGCTGTCTCCCGCTGCTGCAGTTAAATTGGTCGGCGCAGGTGCGGAAGCCCTTGACACCGTCACCGTATACGTCTTCGTTGTGCTATCTTGCGCTGTCACAACTACCTTAATAACGTTACTTCCCTCGTCCAAGGTAATTGACGGAGAAGCCGTACCGCTCGTCAAAGTAAACGGTCCTCCCTTAAGATTACCGCTGCTGGTATAGACGCTCGCCGTTACCGCAGCATGGCCGACATCGGATACCGTCGGCGTTACCGTGACGCTGGTCACGTCGTACGTTACGTCTGCTTCATAGCTCGTTATATTCGGTGCAAATATCGGATTCAGCGTACCTCTCGATAATGCCAGGACGCTCAAATTCGCATCGCCTGATCTAGGCTTTGCAAAGGCTTCGTTAGAGTAGCCGCTGCTTCCTCCAGCGTAATTAGCTTTGACTGCATAGTAATAAGTGCTGCCATTCGTCAATCCCATTACCGTATAAGGCGCACCGTTCACCGTTGCCACTGGAATCGTATCGTAATTACCGCTAGCCGTTCCTTGATAAAGACTATACGTATTTGCTCCCTGAACCCCTGTCCAACTCAACGTCGCTTGGCCGTCTCCTGCTTCCGCGGTCAAGTTTGTTGGCGCAGGAGCTTGAATCGTATACGTGAAAGTTGCCATGCTGCTGTTCAAACTGCCTGCCTTTACTGCTATCGCTTTGACGGTTACGGTTGCGCCCGGCTCACCGCTGATCGTTACGTTCGTTCCGCTCGCGCTGCCTGTCGTTGGCGTCGTGTCATCGGTCGTGGAATAGATCGTCGCTCCGCTTGTTGTGGATCCCAAAGTCACCTTGCTATTGTTCGCTACTGTAGCGCCGCTTGCCGGATTGGCTGTCGGCGTTGCAACCTGCCCTCTTATATTCACTGAGATGGTACGGGTTACCGTTCCGCCGACGCCATCGCTTACCTGTACCGTAAAGCTGTCAGTACCGGAGTATCCCACCGTCGGTGTATACGTAATCGGACTGCCTGGAGCGATGTCGACACCACCGCTGGGAGCTGCCACATTGATGATGCTCAGCGTACCATGGGAAGGTGAAGTACTGGCTGTCCATGTCACGATCTGACCGAGATCCGTGTCGCTGACGTGCAATAAGCTTGAGATATCGGCAGCACCGGAATTTTGATCGACTGTCAGGGTTGTGACACTTCCAATAAAAGTCGGAACTATGTTTTGACCAAGTGCTGTACCAGAACTGCCTTGCGAATTAAATAAAAATACTTTATTAGCCCCTCTATCCAACACATATACATTCCCACTGCTATCTGAAGCTACATCATGCGGAGTCATAAAACCTGTATCGGACAATGTTAACGCATAGCTGCCGTCACTATTAAAAACTTGCACGCGTTTATTAGTCTGGTCTGTAACATATAGTCGGTTGCTACTATCCGTGTACAAACCCCAAGGACCATTAAAATGGCTATTGTCTGTACCTGGAGCGTTCAGAACCCCAATCGTTTTCACTTTTGAGTACGTACCAGAACCTGAGTTATATTGGTATTTGAACACAACTTGAGAATTATATTGTGAGACGTACAGATTTCCTAAATCATCAACGGCTAGCCCCATAGGCCTTCCACTAACCCCGGTAGAATCAACGACGATCATATTCGTCCCATCGAGGTCGAATCGGTATACGATATTAATATTTTGATCGGACACGAATAGATGCCCATTGCCATCCAGTGTCATGGCTTCGGGTATTGGTGTTTTGCTAGCATTTGGCGGCAGCGTGATGGTTCGCGACCAGTTACCTTGAGTGTCAAACACCTGTACACGATTATTGGTACTATCTAGGACATAGATATCCCCTGTCGTCCTCTCGACTTCAACTGCCCTCGGCGAGTTAAAGTGGCTGTTGTCTGAACCGAGTACTCCTTTAACACCAAGCGTCTTATATAGACTTTCGTCACTATTGTAAATTTGAACTCGATGATTCCCTAGATCCGCGACGTATATTTTACCGCTTGCGTCAACCGCCACGCCACGAGCAGCATTTATATCCCACCCCGTTTTTACAGCAGCAGATACAAAAGAACAATTAACAAATAACATGGCAACCATGATAAGAAACGCAGACACTTTCTTCATTGATATCCCCAATCCTTTGCACAAGGCCCAGTTATTAATTCTGTCGCATTGTGTATTTTTTTGTCATACCCATTAACCATAGCACACCGTTCTGAGCAAATTCTGAGCAAAAATCTTTCCCAGAAGCTCATCATGGCCGGAGCCCTAGAAGAAAAAGCAGCCATCACAGAGGATACTCTGCGACAACTGCTTTCTCAGTTCGGAGTCCATCTAACAAACCGCGATCTTCCTGAATAATACTCGACATCTTCTTACATAGACATGTGCCCCATAATCCTGTAATCTATTGTGACACTATAGGAATGTGGAGGTGCTTAAGCTTTGGCGAAAGATATCCGTTCAAGAATTGAAATTGATCAAATTAACTGTGAGAAAGAACTCACTCTCGCGTTAATAGGAGGCAAATGGAAACTTATTATCCTCTGGCATCTGGGCATCGACGGTACTAAGAGATTTAGTGAGCTTCAGAGGCTCATTCCCCATATCACGCAAAAGATTTTAACCAACCAGCTCCGCGAGCTGGAAGAAGACCAGCTTGTCGAGCGAACCGTATATCCGGTTGTCCCGCCAAAGGTTGAATATAAGCTGACTCCATATGGAGAAAGCCTCGTCCCGATTCTTAAGCTGATGTACAACTGGGGGAAAAATTATGGCGAAGAAGTGCTCGGAAGAACCTCTAATTCTGAGCTAATACCACTTCAAGCTACTGAAAAATAAACGAGCATATATCTATTACAAACCGGCAGACTCCGCATGGAGTCTGCTTTTTTGCGCTTTACAGTATCCTACAGGATACTGACTTACTTGAAAGTGCGTACTTCCATAAATTTCGGTATCGTCCTACTATGAACTCAGCCCTAAAATAATAATTCATCTAAAGGAGACATTTCATTATATGGAACTTCAACTGGCACTCGACTTGGTCAACATCCCTGAGGCAAAACAACTTATAAAAGAGGTAGCACCTTATATCGATATCGTGGAAATTGGAACTCCTGTTGTGATCAACGAAGGGCTTCGCGCCGTTAAAGAAATCAAAGCAGAATTCCCATCGCTTAAAGTACTTGCCGATCTCAAAATCATGGACGCCGGCGGTTATGAGGTAATGAAAGCTTCCGAAGCAGGAGCTGATATCATTACTGTGCTTGGTGTATCCGATGATTCCACGATTAGAGGCGCTGTGGAAGAAGCTCAGAAACAAAACAAAAAAATTATGGTTGATATGATTAATGTGAAAGATATTGCTGCACGTGCAGTAGAAATCGACAACCTTGGCGTTGACTACATCTGTGTACATTCCGGCTACGACCATCAAGCAGAGGGTAAAAACTCTTTTCAGGACTTGGCTACTATTAAGCGTGTCGTAAAACAGGCAAAAACAGCAATCGCTGGCGGCATTAAACTTCAGACACTGCCTGAAGTCATCCACGCACAGCCTGATCTGGTTATCGTAGGCGGCGGTATTACCGGCGTTGAAGACAAACCAGCAGTTGCAGCTCAAATGCATCAACTGATCAGACAGGGATAATGAAAATGAGTACGCTGCAATCTGTATCTTCTATTCTTCATGAACTGGAGCGCACGCTTCAAGGTATTCAACCAAATGAGATTGATGAGCTTGCTCATCAGATTTTAACAGCTGAAACGATCTTTATAGCAGGAGCAGGACGCTCTGGGCTGATGATGCGCGCATTCGCGATGAGACTTATGCATATGGGACTCCGTGTTTATGTGGTAGGAGAGACCATAACACCAGGTATTACCCAAGGTGACCTACTTCTGGTTGGGTCAGGGTCTGGCGAGACCAAAAGCTTGACGGCAATGGCATCCAAAGCCAAAAGCACAGGCGCCTCGGTTGCTGCCATTACAATTGTATCAGAATCAACCTTAGGTATATTATCTTCTACGGTCGTACGCATTCCCGCTTCTACCAAAGAAAGCACATCGGGCAGCTCCAGTCAGCCTATGGGAAGCTTATTCGAACAAACCCTCCTGCTGCTGCTGGATACGGTCGTACTAAGCCTTATGGAGATAAAGAAACTTCAAGGTACGACTATGTTTAGGAATCATGCCAATCTGGAATAAAAGCAACAAAAAACTCGGTACCCTTCCATCGGTATTTTACCGTTTGGATAGGAGGCCGAGTTTTTGCGCTTAAATCTAAACATCATCTAGTACTCTATAGTCTACTCTGCTCAATCAAATTAATCAGTTACCGCTGAGGCCTTGATTTTAATGGGTTTTTAGTGTTCACCTTATGCTCGCGTAGGCTCATTTTGTTAGTTTAGGAGAGGTTTTTCCACCAAGTTTTTATATGTACCCAATTATTACTTGCTTAAAAATTACATTCATCAATCGTATTGGTTAACTCCGCCCATCGGGCTGATAGTAACTTTGCATAATCTAAAGAAAATAATCCATAATGCCCTAACGCATACCCGTCATTGACTTCAATTAATAACGTTTCTCCCTTATCTGTTAGTCCAAAATCAATAGCGTACCCGTGAGGAGCAGATGTGAATTGTGATACAGCATTTTCAACTATTTTATAATCAAAGTGTACTCTCCAATTCCCTTTATACCGACGGATATCTAAAATCTTACCGTGCCTAACAAAACATCTCCATTCCGCCACAAAATGTACTACTTCTGAACAAAAAATCTCCGGGTCTTCACCGTATACACCACACCCCATTAAATCTTTAGTACCTCTAATTACAACTCCAGTAAACTTTTTATCCTCGACCGGTTTGATAAATACATTCCATTTCTCAGGGTTGTTTGCTATTAAGCTTAGCTTGGACTTCCAAATTTTCCTACCCAAGTAGCTTTGTAATTCTTCTGGATAATCAATTTCGGGCGGGACTATTCTATACTGTGAAAATACTGTTCTAACATCATCAACATAACCAACAATGATATCTTCCTTGTTATGATCTGATATGTCGTTGATTTCATTAAAATATTGAATTTCGAATCCCATTTGTTTAAACCCATCAAAAGCCGCGTAAAAATTATGATTGGCAATTTCGTTATCAAAACCTCTTTTAATATATACCTTCATAGATATCACCTACTCATCCGTTATAAAATATCACTACCATTTCACCAATAATATAAACAGTGTTACCAAGCTTAAAGTTAAAGATAATACGCTAATTACAAAGGTTAGTTTTTTCATTTCTTCCCTCTTTTCTATAAGCAACTTATATTTCAGCTAATCCAAAATTTATTCCCAATCAAACTTTTCGTTCTTATAGCCCCATCATACTGAGTTGTTTTGACTACTACTCGTCACCAAATACATATTCCCTTATGGGTTCCTAAAAGCTCTCATGAGCATTAAAAAAGCATTATCCGGTGATGATGCTGTTAATCAAACTTCTTTTTATTATTGCTCTTTCATTTGATATTTAATGTTGCTGTACTCAATTCATTAAGCATAGTTATATATTCATCAAGTGTCCCTTCCAGATACTCCCCATTGTACTCTCCATCATTGAGTATCAATTTACTTTGGAGGAACCTGCCAATCCATACTACGCCATCAAATGGGTCTTTCCACGATGGATTAATAGATCGAGCTTTACCTGTAAAGGTAAATTTAAATTGACTATCATTAATATTTCCATTAAAAGGATGAACAGTTGCTGAAAGTGTTGGCACGTCAATAATAAACTGCGTTGCCTTAGTAACAATTTCTGAAAGGTAGAACACTCCATCTATTATCCCATTCTTTTTAATCGCTAATGTTATTGACATGACTTTATCTTCCAAGCACCTAAGATATATTTTTTCAGCCTTCATCTCTTTCCCCAAAGCAGTCCATAAAATCGTGCATTTAACTATTATCTAGTTGAATTGCAATAAATTCTTTGGCAACCACATACGAATCACCAAAAATTAAGACCTTGTAATCTGTTTGCTTACCGTTCCATTGCTTATCACTTTTGGTTGGAAGTAACGTGCCTTTCAAACCGTTATCCTCCAGCACGTTACAATATTCCTTAATAAGATTTACTGGGGCTTTCGCGAACAAACCTAGATCAAATCCTAATAACCATTCTATTTTTCCATTCATATATGTTCCAAAAGGTATTAGGTTATTTGTAATATCTCTATGGGCAATGTAAAGTTCCCCAATTAACTTCTTGCTATCTTTTACATGTCCATTGAAATATAGTTCAAAATAGTCTTTATTGTAGTCCCACAAATATACATGTTCATCTAAAACCTTAAAATCAGAAAAGTAAAACAGTTCAAGTTTGTGTTCACCAAAATCATTGCATTGAATTTCCCATTTTTGAAGTACGTTCTCATCATCCTGATAGGTAAGTTCAAGAGTGAGTATTATACTATTTCCATTAACTACAAAGCTTACTAAGCTTAAATAAACATCATCTTCAATTAGTTCATTATCTATGGCATCTATCATGTTTTGAAGCATATTAAAGCCCCCTTTGCTCCAATAAAATCATTCTTTTCTTAACAACTTGCAACTACCGCCTTATTATATCACCAATTTACAAATTCAGGATATTCACTGTTAAAACAAAAAAAAGCCCTCTAAAAAGGGCTTTTTAACATCTGGAGTCATTATCGGTTTAATAAAAGAAATACCTTTCCCGATGATACCAATACTTAATATGAGAGGACAACCCACATTGATTTCTCACTCGTTGTTCCCTTTCCTAACCAATAAAGCTACCGACTCCACATGTATGGAGTAATCAGTGAGAACAAGAGTTATTACTTGCTTCCAAACTCATCGAGCAATGCACGCACTTCACTCGTTGAATTCGTATTCATTAAGTTATTTCTTAATTCGCCAGCTCCTCGGAATCCACGGACATAGATTTTAAAGAAGCGAGTCATAGGCTTGAACAGACGCGGCTCCCGTGCTGAGTAGTGATCATGGAGATCCAGATGCAACCGTAGAAGGTTAAGCAATTCCCCACTGCTATGCTCCCTTGGCTCCTTCTCAAAGGCGAAAGGATTATTGAATATACCGCGCCCGATCATAATTCCATCTACACCATACTGTTGTGCGAGCTGTAACCCGACTTGACGATCAGGTATATCACCGTTAATGGTCAACAGCGTATCCGGTGCCACCTCATCGCGAAGCTTCTTAATCTCCGGGATTAGTTCCCAATGAGCGTCTACTTTACTCATTTCCTCTCTTGTCCGCAGATGAATGGATAGATTAACGATATCTTGTTTCAAGATATGGGTTAGCCAATCGCGCCATTCGTCTATAACACTGAACCCCAGCCTTGTTTTTACGCTTACGGGCAGTCCTCCGACTTTGGCTGCTTGAATGATCTCCCCTGCAACTTCAGGACGACAGATCAAGCCGCTTCCTTTCCCATTCTCCGCAACGTTGGCTACAGGACAGCCCATATTGATATCGATACCTCTAAACCCTTGTTTCGCCATGCCGATACTCATCTGACGGAAGTATTCCGGCTTATCTCCCCATATGTGCGCGACGATAGGCTGTTCATCCTCTGTGAAAGTCAAACGCCCGCGAACGCTGTGATTCCCTTCCGGGTGACAATAGCTCTCCGTGTTCGCAAACTCCGTAAAGAAAACATCGGGTCTTGCCGCTTCGCTCACGACATGACGAAACACAACATCCGTCACATCTTCCATGGGAGCCAATACAAAAAAAGGTCGTGGCAATTCGCGCCAAAAATTATTGATCATCTCATAAACCTCTCTATGGAAATCAGGACTGTTCAATATCCCAATTCATCTCATTTATTAGCTATCCGTTCCATTGTCAACCTTGGGCAACGTAAAATAAAATTAGCTGCCTTCGCCTGCTTAAGTGGAATGAGCTTCTCTCGATATTTTAGAACATTTGATATAGATAGTTCCACTGTGCAGGCGCGAATTCTTTTTAACTCGTCTAAGAAGCTCGAATTTTGCAAGGACGCCTGCTTAAGTAAAGAACCTCCAACCCTTTGTGAAGGAGATGGAGGCTCATGCATTATTTATTTAATGGATTTTTGGGTTCTAACGATAGGTGGATACGACTTATCCAACATCAGCCAAATTTACCAACGGCCGCACATACTGACGGCTGTCATAAAGCGGAATTCTGACTTCAAAGGCGCTTCCGATCCCCAGCTCGCTTCGCACGCGAATGCTTCCATTGTGAAGCTCTACAAGCTCTCGCACAATGGCGAGCCCCAAGCCGGATGAGCCTTTATGCTTCACTGGTCTGCCTCTCTCCACTTTGAAGAAGCGCTCCCAGATGAGCCCTTGATCCTCCGGTGATATACCGATTCCCGTATCGGTTACCGTGATGAGGACACACCCTTCCGACGGAACCGCCATCGCCTTCAATTCTATCGTTCCGTTCTCGGTGAACTTAACTGCATTTTTGATCAAATTATTAAAAATTTGTTCCAGTCGATCCGGATCGGCGTGAGCCTGTGGCGAATTTTCATCTTCAAGGCAGTGAATAACCGTCCCGCGGAGTTCTGCTTCCGGTTGGAATTTAAAGGACAGCTTGGACAGCATCGCCTGAACATCGACCGACAACCACACAAGATCGATTTCCTTATTTTCCAGCTTCATTAAATCGGTAATATCATCCACCAGCCGATTCATATGAAGGGTTTCGTTAACCATGATCTCGTAATATTTTTCCCGCGCTCCTTCTTCGATCAAACCATCCTGAAGCGCCTCCAAAAAACCCTGCATCGCCGTAAGCGGCGTTCGCAGCTCATGGGAAACATTAGCCAAAAAGTCATGCCGCAGCTGATTCAGCTGTCTCTTTTCCAGATCAACGCGCGCAAGTTGCTCCACCATGTGATTAATGGTTGTCGCCAGCTCACCAATCTCGTCTTTGGAATCTATTTGAATTCTCTCACTGTAATCACCGACGGCAATCTTGGCTGCCGCCTTGTCGATCTGTTGGATGGGTCGGGTAATGGACCAGGATAAATAGGAGGATACACCAAATGAAAAGAATATACCGAGCAAGGTAACCCAAAGGATGGTTTCTCTAAGCTGAGCGATGGTCTCATTCATCCCTTTAAGAGGCGAATGCAGTACAATACCACCGTATACGTCGTTGTCTTTTCCCCATGGGACGGCAATCGAAAGCATGCCTTCCTTAGAACCTTCGGATAAATTCCATATGGCGGGTTCACCATTCAGGACTTGTTTTACAACTTCAGTGCTGACGGTCTTGCCTACGTTCACCTCATCCTTTGAAGATGTAGTAACGATGTTTCCGTTCAAGTCAAATATCCAAATACGCGAATCAAAGGCTTGATCGAAAAAACGCAGCTGCTCCTTAAATCTATCATTCGGTTCCGTCTGATTCTGAATGGCGAGATTAACCTGCTTGGCTTGCCGGATCATCTCATTACTTTTGGAGTTGACGATATAATCCTTGGCAAACAACGAAATAACGATTCCTACCGCACATAGCCCAAGAAGCACCGTAACGATGGAGCTGGTCAACATTTTGCGGAGAATGCTTTTATTTGGATTTAGGTACATGCTGCTACCTCAAATTTATAGCCCACTCCCCAGATCGTATGAATGCAAACTTGATGACACGTACTTAGCTTTTCACGAAGTTTTTTAATATGAACGTCCACCGTTCTCATATCGCCTAAAAAATTATATCCCCACACCTGCTCCAGCAGCTGTTCTCTTGTAAACACGCTGCCTGGAGATTTCGCAAAAAATGCGAGCAGTTCAAACTCCTTGGGGCGCATGTCAATTTTCATACTCCCCGAGAGTACCTCTCGGCGGTTCACATGTATGACTAAATTATCAAACTCATATTGGACGGGTGCATCCACCTCAATAATCGACTGTCCCTTCTGCATTCTGCGAAAAATCGCTTTAATGCGCGCCACCAGCTCCCTCGGACTGAAGGGCTTGGTCATATAATCGTCGGCGCCCAACTCAAGACCCAGCACCCGATCAAACTCATCGTTCTTCGCCGTCAACATAATGACCGGCACATCATAACGCTTGGTAATCTCCCGGCACGTTTCATAACCGTCGAGTCCGGGCATCATCACATCTAGTATCACGATATCAGGCTTAACTTCCGCTAACATGGTCAGAGCCGAGACGCCATCTGGGGCCTCGATTAATTCGATGAGCTGCTGACGGAAATAGAGCCGGATGATTTCTCTCACATTCGGATCATCATCCACAATCAACACTTTCCAAGTCACAAGCGGTTCACACCTTTCTATGATCCTCTCATAGACTTCTGAAATCATTTACATTTTAAGGGGGTATTCGAAGTTGTATGATTTATATTGCATAATAGAAACCACATAACAACCTTCAAGAAATGTGTCAAAAAGCCGCTTTGGAAGCGCGTTAAATGCCGTCAGCCCCCGCGTCATACAAGGCATTTTCCGCTTATCGCTCAAAAAAAGCCCTCTATGAAATAGAGGGCTTTACCTTCTGAACTAATATGAATGAAAAATGAGTCGCTAAGGCTAAATGCTTTGAATGTTTCGGAAAGAAAGGAGTTATTTTACCACGAGGATAGTGCCGTTCTTTTCCATGTATTAGGTGCTACACAAACATATACATACCCATCATCCCATGCCATCTCCCCCACTTCTCCGGGGGCAGTAGACGAAGCCGGCGTCATAGATTTCCTGATGCGAATGCTGTCATCACTGACGTCCAGCTTGGTCTTGGCGTCCGAATTTCCAATACCGATATTGCCGTTGCTGCGGTTAATCGTTAACGGGTTGTCGAGTGCTTTACCGTCATCCGAATAACGGATAATTTGCAGATTGGAGCCGGCATTTCCTCCTGTTTCCTCGGAGGTATCTGCACGCATCGCCCAGCGAGGCGTCGTCACATTCCCATCATCCGATTTGGCCCAAGTCAGATCACGATTGACGCCACCGGTTCCGGCTATCCGTAAAATCCCGTCCATTACGTTGAAATTAGAGGAATGCGTGCGAATTTCGGCCACATCCTGATCGAACGGAATTTCCAGACGCGTAAACAGCTCATTTGCGTTTTTGCCGTCAGGTGCCATCGTCGTTTCGAACGACATATGATTATGATCGTGCTGCTCCGGGTTATTCGCTTTGGCATGAGCAATGATAGCCGCCTTGTCCTTTCCATTCTCATCCAGCCAAGCGATGGCCGGCTTCGCTCGGTCTTTCGTCCACTGCAGCCGAATGAGATCCGACAAATGGCCTTCCGAGGAGATCCATTGCTTATCGGTAGAAAGATGAATCCGATCATTATGAGGGACCTCAAGTCCTCCTCCCGGTAAAGACGATTCCTGAAAGGTTCCAGCTGTCTCATGGCCACTTGCGAAAGCAAAAGCCACTCCTGAGACGCCGAGCGCCGCACTAGCCAACAGAGTGATCACCAAACCTGCTTTTTTCATTTTGCATCCTCCTCCTTCTTGTTCATCGAACCCGTTTAACGATTAGCGTTCAATAGCTCGATCCATCTCACGTAATCATGGACAGCGATGCCGATATAGCTCGGATAAAGGGAGAGGCTTTCCTTGACCTGTTTCAATTCCGACTCCATAAGCGAAGAGTTGGACTTATAAAAGGTCGTATAATCGGCTTCCGTACTGGGCAACGTATCCACTGCAATGACTGCCTGTTTTTTCAGCGTAGCTGCTTCTAAAATGATGGATTTGGCTCTGGCAATGATGCCGTTGTTGCCGAGTGCCGTATTACGATAAGCCATAATGACGACAGTATCCGCCTTTTCCAGCAGCCAAGCGCTAAAGGAGTAGCTGGATCCCGGAACGGTACAGCTGTTGATCCAAAAGGGAATATCGAAGGCCATCGTCATGCTGCGATCAGAGCTTTTCACTTCCGATTCAATGAATCTGATTGTATCCATCCACCGTTCGAGCACCCAGGTCTGATTGTTCTTCCACATGTCCAATGTGTAGGGCTCAATATCAAAATGAAAGCCTTGGAAGCGTTCTAGCGCACCTACCGAAGCGTTATATTGCGTAACCGCTGCAATCCATTGCCGGATATAAATATGGTTATCTTCATATATCCAATCTGATTTGCCGGCCAGCGCCTCAATCTTGATGCCCTGACCACTCGCTTTGCGGATGAAATTCCGATAAACGTCTTGACCTGGATACGTTTCATAGCGCACATAAATGGAAGTCAGTTTTTGGTCCGCCGCAAACTGGAGGATGCGGTCACCATCCGTCTCAATTAACTTGCTGTCCCAGATCCAAGTGGACCTTTGCGCTTTGTCCGCCGAAGTTATCAGTACCAAATTCCGTTCTCCCACCCAATCGACATCGGCTCCGAGGCTCTCACTAACAGCTCTCAGCGGAACCATGGTTCGGTCATTTTTAAGGACAGCCGGAGACTCCAATTCCACCTGCTTGCCATCAATCGAAGCCACCTTCTGACCAATGGTTAATAATGTTGTAGCGTGCTGACTGCGAAAGGTCACCTGTTCCAGGGAACGATCCCATTCCACTTCAGCACCTAGTTTTTCGGCAATTTCTCTAGCCGGCACCATCGTACTACCCGTCTGTTCATCGATGTAAGGCTGGACATCCGTAAAGGCAATCTTTTCCCCGTTGACCTCCACCTCAAGCTCAGTGATAAGAGAGTATGCCGGGAGAAATAAAGGACCACTTGTTAAAATTTGTACAAGGACCAAGCATACAATCATCTTTCTCATAGGGACTAACGGATTAAACCATGCTATATTCAAGCTCTTCCTTTACCACCTCTACAATGCCTTCAATATAACCGGACAACTCCCTTTCATCCGGTCCTTCCGCCATCACACGCACCAGTGATTCCGTGCCCGAAGGCCGCACCAATACACGGCCTCGACCGGCCATCTCACTTTCCACCCGACGGATTGCGGCATCAATTCGGCGATTGCCTTCCAGCTTGTATTTATTCATCACTCGTACATTTACCACCAGCTGTGGGTATTTTACGACAGGGGACACGAGCTCCGACAAAGGCTTTCCTTCTTGAAGCATGACCTGCAGCAGCTGAACAGCCGATAACAAGCCATCCCCTGTCGTCGATTCATCCAGTAAAATGATATGTCCGGACGACTCACCGCCCAAGTTGTACCCGCCTATCCGCATCGCTTCCATGACATGCCGGTCTCCGACCTTGCTCTTTAACGAGTTGAGACCGATGGTTTGCAGCGCTTGATGAAAGCCAAGATTGCTCATGACGGTAGAAACGACGGTGTTTTGCCTTAGCCGTCCCTGCTTGGCCAGACGAGCGGCAAGGATATAGAGGATGTGATCCCCGTCCAGAATTTCGCCCCGTTCATCAACCGCAATCAACCGGTCCGCATCACCGTCGAACGAGAGTCCCGCATGGGCTTGATGGTCCAGCACAGCCTTACACAGATGCTCCGGATGCGTTGAGCCACAATCCTGATTAATATTTAAACCGTCCGGCTGATGATACAAAAGAATGGTCTCTGCACCCAATTCTGCGAATAACTGTGGAGCTAGCAAGGAAGCAGCCCCGTTCGCGCAATCAAGCACGATCTTGAAGCCTGACAGCGGCGCCGTAGCCGTCGACTTCAAGTAGCTCACATAGTCTTTCGCGCCCTGCGGATCATCACGCAGGGTGCCAATTCCCGCTCCCGTAGGGCGGGAAATCCAATGTTCGTCACCCTCCAGGCGGCTCTCTACCTCCGCTTCCCACGCATCCGGCATTTTGAATCCGTCCCTGCCAAAAAATTTAATCCCGTTGTCCTCCACCGGATTATGAGATGCCGAGATCATCACCCCTGCATCTATACCTGAGTGCCGTGTGACATAAGCCACACCCGGCGTCGGTAGTACGCCCAGTCTTACGACATCCGCCCCAGTGGATAACAACCCGGCAGCCAAAGCTGCTTCCAGCATGTGCCCGGAGATGCGGGTATCCCGTCCGATGACGACGGTAGGCCGAATACTTCCACAGCTGCGGGATAGCATGTAACCAACAATAAGCCCTAATTCAAAAGCCAACTCTGGCGTTAACTCGCGGTTGGCAACCCCTCTGACGCCATCCGTACCGAAAATAGTTCCCATATCAGCTTTCCTCCCTATGACTTGTTATGCAAAAATCCCCATGTGTTCATAGAAGGCACGATTCGCCTCCTCCAATTGTTCAGGAGTGTTAATCCCCATCACCTCTGTCGGATCCTCGAGGATGATGGCCTCAAATCGCTTCTTGCCCCCGGAAATACCGGCCTGTCGCATCACCTTCACGATATCAGTCAAATAGTACTCCTGCTGCGCATTATCACTGGTAATGCCAGGGAGCGCTTGAAACAAGCTATCATTATCGAAACAGAAAATCCCTGTGTTAATTTCATTAATCAATTTCTGCTCAGGCGTCGCGTCCTTCTCTTCAATGATATCGATAACCTCGCTGCTTGCAGGATCTCGAATAATTCTTCCATAGCCGGTTGGATCCTGAACGATCGCGGTTAGCACTACACCGGCGCTTATGTTTGCCCGCTGGGCGGCAAGCAGCCGTTCGATGGTCAATTGTCGGATGAGTGGCGTATCGCCAGTCAGCACCAAGGTAGACCCGCTGCGTTTACGGAGCAGAGGCTCCGTCTGATGAACGGCGTGTGCCGTTCCAAGCTGAATCTCCTGCTGGACGTAGGTGACCCGCGTTCCCAAGCACTTTTTCACCAGCTCTCCCCGATGCCCGATCACCGCCACAATACGGGTGATCGGCATCGTTTCCAGCTTGCCCACCAAGCGGCCGATCATCGGCACGCCTCCGACGGGATGAAGCACTTTGGGCAGCTCCGACTTCATCCGTGTACCTTTGCCTGCAGCTAACAGAATAGCGAATGCTTCCATGTGGTTCAGCTCCCCTCTGAATGGTTATTCAACCGTCACGCTTTTGGCCAAGTTTCGCGGTTTATCAATATCGTTCCCCAGAGATAGGGAGGCGTAATAGGAGATTAACTGAAGCGGCACGACAGCCAATATCGGTGCCAGAAGTTGGAGGGTCGGCGGGATGAAGCAGATTTCATCGACGCTATTCAGCAGCCCCACATTGCCTTCCACCGTAATCCCCATGACATGGGCTCCACGGGCCTTGACTTCTTTAATATTGCTAACTATTTTTTCGTACAAATCCATATGCGTAGCCAGCGCAATCACCGGCGTATCCTTCTCGATCAGCGCCAGTGTACCGTGCTTTAACTCTCCGGCTGCATAAGCCTCCGAGTGGATATAAGAGATTTCCTTCAATTTGAGAGAACCCTCAAGCGCAACGGCATAGTCCAAGCCCCTGCCGATAAAGAATAGACTGTCCGCATCCTTGATCGATTCCGCATACCGCTTCACTTCGTTGGCGTTTTCCAGCACCTTCTCCACCTGAACAGGAAGCGACTTCAAGCCTTGGATCAGCTCCGTATGAAGCTCATCAGACAGCGTCTTTCTTTCCTGGGCCAAGTAAATGCTGAACAAATAGAAGGCGAGCAGCTGAGCGGTGTACGCTTTCGTGGATGCCACTGCAATTTCCGGTCCGGCCTTCGTTGCGATGACATAGTCCGCATCTCGCGCAACTGAACTGGTTGGCACATTTGTAATTGCCAATACTTTAGCGCCTTGCCTTCTGCTCTCTTGCAGGGCAGCCAGCGTATCCGCCGTTTCCCCGGATTGGCTCACGACGATGACGAGCGTTCGTTCCGTGATAATCGGGTCACGATATCGGAATTCCGATGCGATATCGCACTGCACCGGGATTCGCGTTAGCTTCTCAAGGACCGTGCTGCCGACAAGTCCGGCATGATAAGCGGTGCCGCAAGCCACGATAAAGATTTTATCCACCTGTTGAAACGCGCCTACTGCGTGCGCCAACTCCGGGAAACTCACTTCGTCTTGGTCGTTGATGCGCCCGAGCATCGTATTCCGCAGCGTTAACGGCTGTTCGTGAATTTCCTTCAGCATGAAATGCTCAAACGGTCCCTTCTCCACCTGATCCGCGCTCCAATCGATATGCAGCAGCTTACACGCCGCCGGCTCCCCTGTCTCGACCTTCGTGATGGAGATACCCTCCTGCGTAAGGATAGCCAAATCGCCATCCTCCAAAATATAAACCTTACGGGTATACTCAATTAGAGCCGAGATATCCGATGCAAGGAAGTACTCTCTCTGACCCTCACCAATCACAAGCGGACTCGATTGTCTGACTGCAACAAGCTTATCCGGCTCATACTCCGTCATGACACCAAGCGAATAAGCCCCTTGTAATCTCTGAATGACCGCAAGCATGGCGGTGTAGATGTCGCCTTCATAATGCTCGGCAAGCAAGTGAGCAATCACCTCAGTGTCGGTCTCGGAAGTAAAGGTGACGCCTTTATCCTCCAGTTCTTTCTTCAGCTCCATGTAGTTTTCCACGATGCCGTTGTGCACGACAGTAAATTTACCCGACATATCCGTATGCGGATGGGAGTTGGCATCCGACGGTCTGCCGTGCGTAGCCCAGCGCGTATGCCCGATACCGATCGATCCGATCAACGGCTGTTTATCCAGCTGAACCGATAAGTTGGCCAGCCGTCCTTCCGCCTTGCTAATCTTGACCTGATCCTGCACCAGTACCGCGATCCCCGCGGAATCATACCCTCTGTACTCAAGCTTGCTTAATCCGTTCAGTAGAATCGGCTGTACATCTCGCTTTCCTATATACCCTACAATGCCACACATCGTTGTTATCTCCTCTCTCTTCTAGGATGAGTTTAAACGCCTACGGCGATCCTCACTTCTTGCTTGCGAATACCTGTACCTAATTTATAAATATTGTCCCCTTGGATGTCGGCAAATGCATTGCGCGTATCGATGATCGGCACGCCCAGTTCCACGAGTTCACGGCTATTGAAGTTGCGGTGATTCGTGATCAGCACCATGCAGTCATACTCGGCAAAAGCGGACAGATCGTAGTTCACGGATTGTACCGTATCCCCAACTTTATCGAAGAATGAAACGGCATGCGGATCGTAATAGTCCACTTGAGCTCCGCTCTCCCGAAGAAGCTCGTACAGCTCCAGTCCCGGCGATTCACGGAGATCATCTACATCCGGCTTATACGCCATGCCTAGAATAAGAATCTTCGAATTGCGAATAGATTTCGTATACATATTGAGCACCTGCGAAGCCTTATACCGAACATATTCCGGCATATTATCATTGATGGATTGCGCCAGCTCGATAAACTTGCTGTAGAAGCGGAATTCCTTGGCTTTCCACGATAAATACATCGGATCCAGCGGGATGCAGTGACCGCCGATGCCAGGCCCCGGATGGAATGGCATAAAGCCAAACGGCTTCGTCGACGCCGCTTTAATGACCTCCCAGATGTCAATCTCCATCTTGTCGCACATCATGGCCATTTCGTTAATGAACGCAATGTTAATACTGCGGAACGTATTCTCCAGCAGCTTGGACATCTCCGCTACTTTTGGCGAGGAGACCGGTACGACGTCCTTCACGACATGGCTGTATAAGGTGACGCCGAGGTCGATGCATGCTTCCGTCGTACCACCGATCACCTTAGGCGTATTAAAGGTGTTGAATTTGGGATTACCTGGATCGACCCGCTCCGGCGAGAAGCAGAGGAAGAAATCCTTGCCCACCTTGAGTCCCTGCGCTTCCAGCTCGAACTGGATGAGCTCCTCCGTCGTTCCCGGATAGGTCGTGCTCTCCAGGATGATCAGGGCTCCGCGCTTGAGATTTTTCTTAATTTCCCGGACAACGCTTTGAATATAAGAGGTATCCGGATCTTGGTTTTCACTGAGCGGCGTCGGTACGCAAATGGAGATCGCATCCAGCCTTTGAACGGTATGGTAGTCGTCGGTCGGAATGAACCGGCCGGACTCGACCGCTTTCGCCACTTCTTCGTTCGGAACGTCCTGAATATACGATTGGCCGCTTTGAAGCGACTCTACCTTCCGGAAATCGAGATCGATGCCGTATACCGTAAACCCGCCTTTCGCCATCTCCATGCAGAGAGGCAGCCCTACATAGCCGAGACCGATGACCCCGATTTCGGCTGTTTTTGCCTGGAATTTATATTTTAAATTGGTATATGCGTTCATTGTAATTCTCCCTCCTATGTTTTCACGTGGATTAGCCCAGACGGGAAACCAGCTTTTTGATTCTCCACTCCAACTCTGAAATGGAGAAGGGCTTCGTCACATAATCAGATGCGCCTAATTCAAAGGCACGGTCCATACTTTTCGGTAACTGCTTATCCGTAAGCACGATAACTTGTCCTTCGCCGGCATGGTCCCTCTGGATTTTGTCGATCAACTGGTATCCGTCAAGAATCGGCAGGTTTAGCTCCGTAATCACCAGGTCCGGCATGGTTTTCTCAAATTTCTCGAGCGCTTCACTGCCGTCCTTGGCCTCTTCGACCTTGTAACCGCCTATCTCAAGCCGCAGCTTGACAAACTCTCTGCTCACCTCGTCCGGATCGGCGATGAGAATCGAGGTGATTCCCTGTTGAACCCCATGATGCATGAACAGGTGAATGTCTCTGCTCTCCCCTTTCCCTTGTAGTGTTGTATGAAGTAGCTGTGACATCGACTGTTCCGTCAGCTCGCCACTCTCCGGGAAGCTGGCGACAACCATCTGACCTTCGAGCAAATTTTGCTGTTCCAGGAACTCTTTGAGCACGAGCGATGTATAATGCGTGTTGATCAGCTTTTGCCCGGACAGAACGACTCCGAGAAGGCCGCTGGGATTCAAGTAGAAGCCATGAAGGGGTACTTCAGGCTCAAAGCTGCTCACATAGGACTGCATGTGTTCCAGTACCTTCTGGCCCACCTCTGCGCTTGGCGCAAGAATCATCCCGCATGGAGCACCCTTTTCATACGAAGCCTGAACTTGTTCTGCTAATTGCAACATTGCTTCTTGAATCGGATCATGCACTAATACAGCCATCTTCTCCACTCCTCTTGTCTTTGTTTAGATTTGCTATTTATTAAAATTGGTACGGACCATCGTTCCCCACGAGTTGTTATTGCGCAGGAATTCGACGTGTCCGTTTAACCTCCACCAAACACCAATTTGCCGATACCCCGCAAACATTAAGATCGAAAACAAGATCATTTTGTTCAGGTCACCCAGCTTGGGATACCGGCTAAAGGCCGTCTCTTCAATAAACAAGGCACCCAGGCTTAAGGCAAAACAGGATAAGAAATTGACTAACGAAAAGATAACGATGGTGTGCCAATCCGTCATATTCAGCATCCAGTAGCCCAATATCGCCAACAGGCCGCTGAGTCGGAAATACGGATTCAGTGTTTCAAACACGATGTTATAGGGAATGGTCAGCATCCCGAATATTTTATATTTCGGGCGCAGCAACATGTAAATCCCTTCCTCAATCATATTTTTCAGATTTCCCCGCCCCCAGCGCTTGCGCTGACTGCTCAAGATTCGGTACGAATCAGGGGCTTGTGTCCAGCAAACGGCATCCGGGCAAAACGCTACCCGGTATGGGATTTTATTATCCAAGCAGTGACGGTGGAGCTTAATCACAATATTCATATCCTCACCAGGGTAGCCCCCACGGTAACCGCCGACAGCGATGACCATCTTCTTTTGAAACACGCCGAAGGCTCCCGAGATAATAATGAGTCCATTGACGGCGCCCCAACCGATCCTGCCGCCGAGAAAGGCTTTCGTGTATTCGACGTGCTGCAGTGCCGGCAGCAGCTTACGAGGAAATTGAACATCCTTCACAATGCCGTCTTCCACCGTACAGCTGTTCACGATTCGAACATTGCCCCCAACGGCGATCGTCTCCTCGGGGTTCTCCATGTAAACCCGAGCAATCCGCGTTAGGGCGTCTTTTTCAAGCAAAGAGTCTGCGTCAATCGTCGAGATCAACGCAAAGTGGGAAAGGTTGATGCCTGCGTTTAACGAATCCGCCTTCCCTCCATTTTCCTTATCTATGAAAAAAAGATTGGGATACTCGGGATTATGGTACACCCCTCTGATTTTTCCGGTCTTAATGCTGCTGGAAAGCACCGGATGAATGAGCTCCAGCTTGAATTCTTCAAGCATGACCTTCAAAGTCTGGTCCTGTGAACCGTCATTGACGACGATCACCTCATATTCCGCATAATTGAGCGCCAGCAGTGACCTTACATTCTCAATGATGGTTAACTCCTCGTTATAGGCCGGCACCAAGAGGGAAACCGGCGGGAGCTGACTGGAACTGGATAGCTTATTAATCCGGTTGTACTGGATTCCCCGCTTGATCGAGAAAATATGCCGAATCGAAAATCCGAAGATAAAATAATAGAGCAGAGTAACGAGAACAACGTAAAAGAGAGCGGCGTAGCTGTAATAGAGCAAAAACTCCCTTAGCCCGTTCAGAAATGAATCCAACACCACTTGATATCCGAAAACCCACATGTTTACACAACCCTCCTATACGACACGATAGATACGTGTAGACTTGCGAAAAATTTTGTCATAGGTATACATCAGTAGGTTATATTGCGTGAGCTTCTCCCAATTGTGGAGCTGCATAGACAGCTGCTTAATCTCATCCTCAATCAGCTGCTGCATAAATTGCCCACGATCCGTCCCTTGCACCGCTGCTGCACGCTCACAGAGCGCTACCATACCTTCTTCTCCCATACGGAGCAAGCCTCGGCCCGACGCATACACGATGCGCTGATCGGTGTCACCCAGACTGGTTTCCATCAGTTCGACGTAAGCCGGATTTTTGATGTTGGCCAAAGTCTCTATCGTCAATCGGCGAATGTCCAGATTGGGATGACTCAGCAGCTTGCTAACGACGTTTCTAGGCAGCAGGCGGGAGCTTTTCAGGTACAAATCCACTGCTTTGATTTGAATGTCTTCCTGCTCGGCATCCATGAGACGGTAGACCGCAGAGGCCGCTGCCGGATCGGTGTAGACATGGAGCCCAATCAACCCAATCCGAACGTAAGCCGGATTCTTGTGAGTCACATAGCCCGTGTACAAAGAGCCGGCATCCACTTCCGAATCTGCGATCATATCCACAATCAGCTCGTAGCAGTTCTTGTTGTGCTGAAGGAGAATCTGCACCATGGCTTCGAGCTCCTGCTGGCTGCGGGCGCACTTGGCGACCGCTCGGGCGACGACAAACAGCGCCGAATTGAGCGGATGCTCTTTTAACATGTCCAGTAATGCCGGCACTGCCTCCTTCACCCTCATGCACCCCAAATGATAAGCGGCATCCAGCTTCACCCGATAAGTTCGACTATTAAAGCGCGCTAGATGGTGCTGCACGAGCCCTAGATCTACGCAAAGCTGAACCAGCTTGTGCCGCTGTTCGCCCGAGAAGATTTCCATCATATCATTCAGCTTTTCCTGCATCGCCTCTCTTTCCACTGGGTCCATCATCCAGGGAGGGACCCTTAATGGCTCCATCCCATCCAAATTGGCTTGTACATACGTCAGGTAATCCTTGAACTTCGTTTTGAAGCGATCGTTCAGCTTTCTCCTTCTAATACTTCTCAACTTAATGGCATAAATAACAGCCACACAAACCAGATTAAAAGCTAAAATGATATATAACGCTTGTATGGCTGTATGAAGATTGGTGTACACACCTGCACTCTCCTCTTTTTCAGCTACCCGATTAATTGGTAGAGATAACGGGGCCATTGATCTTATGCAACGCCTCTTTCATGATGTAGTAGCTTTGCTTCGGTCGTTCCACATAATTCACCTTATCCTCCCAGCCCTGCCAGGTGTATAGCGGCATCGTGGCTACCTGCACCGGCTGCGCCGCTGCCGAGCTATCCCGACCAACGACTTGATCATTCTTCACAATCCAAGGAACAAAACGGACGCCTTCCACATGTCTCACTTCAAAAGTATTCTTACTCGGGGCGTTGTAATTGAATACGCTCAGAGAGCTTGGATCGCTGAATCCCAGCAGCATCCACGGAATCCGCATTTCGAGCACCTGCCCTTGAACCTGCCACATCGCCTTCGAATTGTAGTCGGGACGCGCCGGATCACTGTAACCTTTCTCTAAAAGGCCAACCTCGACATCCCCAAAGGGGTGGTTCACCCGGGAATCGGGATATTCCAGCAGATAATTGACTGCCAGCTTCCAAGGCTTGAAAATCCCCGAATCATCCTGTTTTTCCTTCGGATCGATGTCCGGTAGTCCGGAACGCTCATACAAGCGGGCATGAATATCGTAATTGGAAGCGATCGTCATACGGCTTTTATTTTTATCCGACAGCTCAATTAAGGTTTCCAGCCCCTCATCAAGTGTCATGCCATGAAGCTCGGGTCCATGACGATTGCCACCAGGCAGCGTATCTGCCCCGAAGTAGATGCTTTCATTCGACGGGTCGAACGGCTCCGATAGCTTGGCCATCAAGTAAAGGTAGCCTTCGTCATGCGTGGCCCAAATCTCCTCAAAGCCGGGAGCCTGCACATCAAGCTTCTTCTTATCCTTCAGTTTGTCCCAATCCGAGGCATCCCCATCGATGTGAATCGCTTCGTCTTTGCCCGGGAACATCCCGAGTACCCCGAAGAAAGACTCGTTCGTCAGCGTGTTATACCAGTAAGCCCGGCGATCCGCTTCATCGTAGCGTTGGGTGTTCCACGTCTTCTTAAACCATTCGTCCTGCCACGTGAACAATATCGCACCAGCATAGCCGGCTCCGTGAATCTCCTGCAGCAAGTCCGCATCGATCTCTCCCTGCTGCTGCTCGTTATGACCGCCTTGATTGCGGCCGAGCGTGCCCAAGTGGGCTACGCCCAAGGAAGCCGGCACGCCATACTCCGTAACCATGACCGGCATATTGGGGTGCGCTGCTTTTAACTTATTCAGATAGGTGAGGTAACTATCGGCTTCTCCTTTGCTGTTGGTCATTTCCTGAAACGACTTATCGAAAGCAAAGAAATCCGGATAATACGGATACACGTGATACGAGGCAAAATAGCCTGCTTCCCAATCCACCGCCTCAATATGCGTCGGATCGACACTCACCAGATCCTCTTCAACGAGCGGTTCGCCCGGATGCGCAATCGGATCCGTCGTCACCCAGTTGGCGAAGGCCATCGGATGCTGCCAGCCATACTGAATTTCCGTCTGTGCCGCCGTGTCGACCATCAGGGCCAACCACTTCTCAAAAGCGTTCGCGCCCGGCTTCGTACGGAAATATTTC
This sequence comes from Paenibacillus sp. P36, assembly GCF_045866505.1. NCBI lineage: Bacteria > Bacillati > Bacillota > Bacilli > Caryophanales > Paenibacillaceae > Paenibacillus > Paenibacillus sp. P36. The sequence continues at coordinate 671,800 of NZ_AP038372.1, read as the reverse complement.
CCTGCATAGTCCGGTGTGTCCGCGTGCCCGTCATTCGTCCCCTTCACCATCTTCGGGTCCCATTCCGTCCCGACAATCCAGCCCATCAGATAAGGACCTGCATTATATTTATAAGCACCTCCTGCTTTTCCCGAATGCGGCTCGGGCGTGAGTGTCGTTTTTCCATAAACCGCCGTAACCGCGTCTTTAATCTCTTGCTCGAATTTCTCCTTGATCTTGAGATCGAAGGCATCTTGCCCTTCAATCAGCTGTTCCTCCGGGCTCCAAATGCCCTGTAGGAAGAAAAGCGGATCTTTCTGATGCTTCATGTTGTATTTGGAGAGCGCCTCGTAAAACTCGGGCATCATGATCGTATACACCCGAATCACATTCACGCCCATGTCCTGAATCATGCCAAACCATCTCTCATATTCATCCTCCGAAATGGCCAATTCACCGGGAAAATGTCCGGGGATCGTCGCCCCCATATTAATCCCCTTGGCAAAATAGGGCTGCCAGGCTTGATTCGTGTATTCTTCTACATTCGTTCCTTGGGTCCTAAACTTTACATGTATACCGCTAGCCAGCGTCGTGCTTTCGATTCTGACCAAAAGCGGACGCAGCCAATAATAAAGCGCACCGGCTACAATCGCAATGACAAGACCTATCTTAAACAACAATTTGAGCCACTTGCGCATCATATTCACCTTCGATAGTTTGCTTAATTCTGCTGTCTATTGCCATGGTACGACAGGAAAGTGCAATTGTCTGTTTTCTAAGTGTTAAACATTGTGATCATTTCAAAATCATTGTGTTCCATATTTGAATTTTGTTATCAAAGATTTAACAGATTGTGAGCAAATCATTAAAATTAAATAATTTTACTAAAATAGAATAGTTACAGAAAAATAAAAGAGTAAATATTGGGATTAATCGCCACCCACCCCCTCAATAAAAAAACGCCTCAGAGATATCTCTGAAGCGTGACTACTTACAAAACATTTTTATGTCATCTAAAGCTGAATGAGCATGTCCCCCAACAAATTTACTCTCATCATTCAATAAGAATTGCTATTCCTCTTATATTTTCGTTTTTGTGCTAGGCAGAGATAAAGATTGAGGAAGAGATAGTGGAACCAGGATAATTGATCGGGTAAAACCATGGGGAAATGCGTTTGAGTAAATGATTAGGGATTAATTAGGAAAAGTATTTGGATGAGAATAAGCCTGGGGTAAACATAGGATTATCAAGGGTTTCGGTGCCGCGGCGAATCATTTTATTCTTATGATGGGAATAAAAAAGCCGAGCGAGATCAGGAGGTAAAGCCTGAGTAACGATCGGATTGGGGTAATGCTTGAGAAGAAAATTAGGATCTTTTACCTGCTCTTGTTCCGGCTCTCGATAGGGAATAGCAGGAGTTTATTACGATTTTGGCAAGACATTATTTGTTATAGCAAGGGTTTATTTATTATCTACATCATCCATCACCAATAAAACTACTGATTCGATATGTGTCGTATGCGGAAGGCGACCTCTCTGCCGCGGTATCTGTTATAGTTGCCTTATGTTGCTCAGAATCAAGGTTTTAGCAAATGAGTCACCTTCTGTTCGCTTGATTTACTGTGCCTTATCACGAATTTTTGCAGCAGTTTTACGGCAACTTCGCTGCGCTATTCCGGATTGTAGTAATGGGGAATTTCTGTTGAACTTTGTCTTATTTCACTCTGAAATAAACATCAGAAGCCAAACAGCCAACGCAACTCTTACATAAAAACCCTCACATTATTCGGAAAATCCATCATTGAAACATTGTTTCTCATTGGCTCAAATGTTACCATATAGCGAAGATTCCGCTTTGTCCTTGTGATTTCTACAAACCCTTCTTGCGTACAGACCCAGCGCTGGAGAAACGGGTGTACTCCCTCCTCAAAAGGGCCAAAAATCTGCTCCATCCACATCATCTTTTTACCCTTTTTTTCCCACACTAATGGGTTCGCAATTGACGGCTTCCAACCCAGCAACCGAAATACTGGGCTTGGAACCAAGTGGATCGTACTACTATAAGGAATTTTCTGTCCGTTAATATGATTAAACGTGTAGAACAGCTCTGGATTCGACTCTTTAACGTTTACTTTATTATTGTAGAACAAGAACGATCTTCCACTAGCCGTTGGTCTGCTAAAATCCCAATTTTCTGATAAACCGCAAGTAAAGTAGTAACCTTCGACGATGTTGAAATGAAATAGGGCTGCCCCGAGCAACTCCTGATCGCCCCGTATCCCTTTGCGAGCCTGCTTCATGAACTGTGAGCAAGCATCCTCCGGATCAAACTGCGACATCCCCATCAAACCGAGTTTCAACCATCCAGATGATCTTCTAAATGCTCTCGGGGGATTCAAGAGCAGGAAGGGATCGTCACTAGGAAGGTAAGCCTGTACCTCATTATAGACAGAAGTTTGCTCCCAAGTTCCTTTCTCAACCCGCTTCTCTATGATATTTAACAACATTATTTCCGGATTGGAATTCGGATCTTCTGAAGCTTCCATCTCACCAAGAAGTTCATTTACAAAATCAGGAAATATACTGGCGATTTGATATAATCGTTGATTAAAGTGACGGTCTTGGAATGACGGGTAATCAATAATATGTATCCCTTTTCTTTCATTGCTGCGAGCAAACCGGGAAATAAATGCTCTAAGCTTTTGTATCACCCTCGGTTTAGAATTTTCTCTTGCAGTACACCGCCCACGTTCAAACGTCTCAATGATTACTTCTGCTTGTGTGCGAATCTGTAATTCCCCGCTGGATTTTAACTTAGCCAGCAAGGGTTTCATTGTTTCATAATAGGAAGGATACGTTGCAGCAATACGTTCGAATAATATTAGTAGCCATTCCGTTCCGGTATCTCCTACAGTTCCCCAGCCGGAAATCAGATCATGAGTAACTGTATGATCCAATTCAACAAACTGCCATAACCCCTGCAATGCCGCTTCAATTTGATGCTCATTACGGCTTGATAAATTTCTAAGCAAGACGTTCAAGGTGAATTGTCTCCATGATATCCGATTCAGTGGATGTGATGGGGAATAGATAGATGATGTCACATCCTCATTCCAGTCGAGCCATTGCCTATATGTGCTCAGAACCCGATCAGTAGCCTCTTCAATTTCCTCAACACCTAATTTCATTGCCCTTGCCTGAAGCATTTCTTCTAGTTTGACAATGAAATACGCAAGCTCCCTATTGTCTATACTTTCCGGTATAAGTGGATCCAGCAGTCTCCATCTTGTCTTATCGTCCGTAGTGAGATTTATAAATGCAGAATAAAAGTCTTGAATATACTGCTCATTTCTGTGGTAACTCTCTACTGCATGAGTTTCTGCAAACTCAAACAAAATATTGGTATATTCCTTATACCGATAAGAAGACTCTGTACTTAATTTGTGGACTAAAATCTCAGCATAATTAAAAGCTGCCACATGATCCATACTTCCACCATAAGGAGCTAAATTATTGATTACACGCTGAAAATCATCGAAAGCTTCGTCCATAGATAATTTTCTGATTTTACGTTCGACACGTTTCCAAGTACTTTCCCAGTACGGGCGACGTTCTCTACGTGTTATAAACCATCGTTTCGGTCTGTTGTCACGATCTCTGTTATTATGAATGTCGAAATGATATGGAGTCGAGCGTTTCATGTAAACGCATAGACTCGAGTACCCGAGTCTATGCGCCACTTTTAAAATGCATTTTCTCATATCTTCTATGTATGCCCTACTACTTCTATCTCTCCAGCTCATCCCACCAACTGTTAGTATCCATAGGGCTGCTAGATCTTCTTCTGTAAAGAAAGTATCCCTTAGCACACGGATTAACACATCGAAAGTCACTTTATATTTTGAAAAATCATCCACATCAAGCATGTTATTTTCGTTAAGAACTACCCAAAGCCTCTCGACTCCATCCTTTTGCGCCTCAGCCATTACAACACTTACCGCATAATCGGCTACTAGGTTAGACTCACTATCCAGTTGTCTACACAGATCAAGTAGTAGCTTCCCTTGTCCTTTCCATAATGAAGGCTTAGCATGCAGCAGAATCTCTACCCATTGTACAACATGATTTAGGGATGATTGTCTTGCGGTTATGCCGAACCATTTCCTTGCAAATTGCTCCTTAAGATGCCGTGCTTTCTCCTGTAATTGATATTTTTCACCAAGTGCAGCTAGCTTCTCGACCCAATATGTTACTCTTTGGAGATTGTCATCCCAAATTATCCCTTTCTCATTCGTCCAGCGTTCGAAAATGAGTGCCATCGATGTTCGATCTCCATGACTATCTAAAAACCCCCAAATAAGTTCCATATCCAAATAAAAAATATCGCCCTCAATCATGCTGTCTCTTACAACAGGGTACAACAATTTATCCAATGCCTTATCATTTCGAGATAAAAACATTGCCATTCGCATAAAGAAAGAACGAACTTCTATGTAACCGACTAAATGGTGATAGACAGACTGATCCATTAAATAGAGGCGTTCCAGCAGATAAAGAATCATCGTTATGTCTTGCTTGGAAAGTCTGTATCCTTCCTGCATTGAAAGACAATAGTAAGCTCCCATTCGATAGGTACTATGAAATAAAAGACGAATCATATCCATAGTTCTCGGATCTCGGTCGTAGGAGGAATAAGCTTGAATCGCTTCTTCAGCGTGCTGTTTTAAATCGGATTCTGGGTAAGACCATCCTCTAAGAAAACAGATAAAAGAATAGAGCTTTGCATCGGTTTCATAGTTCATTTTCTTATGCTCTAAAATTTCATATCCCTGTTCTACAACAGGATGAACGAAGCGCTCAGTTTCGAAATTCGCTATGGCACTATACATGGCTAGTTTAATTCGATGCTGGAAAGATGGAACAAGATGATCTGTTCTCTTAAGGATATAGCGTAATTCTGTCCATTTCTGCTCATCAACCATCCGTTCGATTAAAACTTCTCTTTTCTCTGGCACAAGATGCTGTAAATACCTCTTCAAGCATCTAAAAAATGAGAATCCGCTTCGGTTGAATGATCCGTGAAGAAATCCGTCAGAATAAGCACTTGCCACTTGTTCTTCTAAACTGTTCCTTACCTCCTCTTTTTCAATTCCCCATTCATCAATTGAAGTAACCCCTGCCAGTTCCCCCCATTCACGAATCAATTCAAGAAACCCCTTACCCAAGTTATCACGATTGAAACTTGACTCAAAAACATAGTATTCCTCGAGAAGATGGATCAATTGAAAGGGAGTCACGTTATTTCGTTTGAACCACCGTTCCATGATTTGACGAGCACGGTCATACTCTCCGAGCTTTACTAGTCGTCCAACATCATTGAATACTTGATTTAACAGATTAATCTTCCATGTCTGGGGTGGCTTAATAATTCCTTCAGATGGTACGAAAGCAGGTACACGTTGATCTTCCGCAACGAAATAATTCCGTTCATTTGCTTTATCATACGATATTAAAAGTTGTTGAACAGTACGAAGTGCCTCAAGCACTCCACCTGCATCATTCCAGTTTTTCCGCTTCTTAACGACGGCCAACATGTCCCTGCACTGTTCCTTGATTTCATCGATAGGTCTTCTTATCGTCCACGCTTCCATAATGAACGATGGATTGAAAATAGAGACGATCTCTTCTATTCGTCCACTTTGTCCTAATAAGGAAAACAAATCAGCATGACGAGCGATCTTGTAAGAGGGCTCAGCCACGTAAAAATCCGCAAGAGAGCCAGCAATGTCTTCTAGAATATCACGGCGAGTTCGAATATACCGCATGAAATAGACTCGAACATCATTATGAAATAATACGAACTTTCCTCTGTCCTGCTCTATAACCAGTGGCTCCAAATCCTTTAACAAGTGATTCCAATCGGATTCTGTAAGTAATAGTTCCTTAAAGATCCCTTTTAGTGTCGCACCATCCAGACGTTCGCTTGACAGCGAAAAATAACTCGATAGTTTCTCGTTTAAGTATGCAATCTCGTAATTGACCTTTGTCTGGATTTTTTGTATTGCATGAATCCAAATATGATCATAGTAAGCATGAATACCATCATGCAATTTTCTCGCCAGTAGTCTTTCAATCAATGCTTCGACCGTTGTACAGTCTGTTGCTTCTCTAACCGCAAATGCAGCGGCAAGCGTATTATCTACTGCAATCTCATGAATCACATTTACTGCCGGCTCTATGAACTCCCTTGGAAAATCATGCGGGAGTATCTGCCCGATGTCACTCTTTGTAACAACTGGCACTTCAAGATGAAGAACCTCAGTTCTGTCCTCCTTTAGCCATTGTGGGTAGGCCGGATATCCTTCCGGAGGCTGTCCCGCCAGCAGAAAAAGAACACCACTAGGAACTTCTTCCGGATGAACCAACCATGTAAGGAACGTATCCTCGGGCTTATGAGAGATGTATCCTGCTCTAGCTGCATGATCGATTCCATCTATTGCAATAACAGTCGGCCTCTGGGTAATGTTCGACAGTTCCTGTGCCAGTCGTAATGTATGATTACGGATTTCACCTACCGTCAGATAATCGCAACGAATTGGAACTTTATATTGGTGGAGTTTACCTATAAATTTTGTTCGAATCTGATCTATCAACACCGTCCAGAAAACACGAGGATCTACAGTTCGTCCTGCATCGGGAGGGATTTCTTTCATTTCGGGCGTAATTGGTTTGAAAGCGTGATAACGAAGATTTATGATGGCTGGTGCTTCATATGCCAATTGGCTTACTAGGCTACTTTTGCCGCTACCGGGGCTACCTTTCAAGAAAATAATACTATGTTTTCGAGAACCAAGTTGTTCTATTAATCGTTCCATAAAGACTAACCGTGATTTGAAAAAGGGAAGCGGGGGGGCGAATCAAATGATCTCTGTCATCGACCTCTACTTGCAAAGATAACCGACTATACACGTCCTCCGGATAGACGAAATCAACCTTGCCTTGTATCGAAGTTGTCCAAAATCGTAAACTAGCTGCGAGCTTTTCAAAAATTTCTCTTTGGAAAGATGATGAAGATACCCCAAATATTCGACCGATTTGTTCGTGCATCTGTGACTCAAGTTTTTCTAAATCGGGGCTACTAAAACGTAAACGCAATTTTCTTAGGAATTCATATTTGTTTATATCTGTTTTGAGCACACCTAGTTGTGTAAGAAGATCAGTCCACGCCGCTCTATATGTTGAATCCAAGTGGATACCAGAAAGGTCCCCTGCTCGTTTCATCTCTTCCCTAAGTGCTTTCCAAAATTCAGGCAGCGGAGGATAGGCTGAATCATTTGCCGTTCGTGACCAATTCTTTCCCCCGCGCCTATTTGTGTAAAGTTCTGGGATGCAGTTTGGAACATTCTTTAAGCCTTCCTGCCACGCAACTGCCATATCCTGAAGCAGGGAGGATGAACTTTTACTTGATGGTCTAATAAGATCACTTAAAGTTAAATTATTTTCCGCTCTCGTATGCTTAACTTGAATACAAAGTGAGCGACCATCCTTATATTTCACAACAACATCATCTAATTTGTTAATCGTTCTGACTTGAAAGGCGACCGCCTCAATACCCGAATCTGTGTCGAGCATTTCCAGAACATACTTGAGACCTACATAAGACTCATACCAATAAGGATCGTGTGAACCCGAGTCGTAGTTTTTCAATTAGTAGTCACCTCATTAATGTCAAAGCCCTATAATTAAATTCAACAATAACTGGACCAATCCTCCAAAATTTCCTTATATACCGGTAAACCATACATTTCGGCTGCAAAAAAACGGCTTTGATGATAATGACTTAAAGACAGAAAAATGAAAAAGACGTTGGGTCGCCAGGACCAGCTTCTTTCTAAGTTCTTTAATCTTTACATCATCATTCATATTTTTACGGCAACCAACTGCGAACTCCCTTATTACACTCTTACTTAAGAATTCGTATTGGCCTACGATCCCTTATATATTAAGGCTTGGCGCTCTTAGTTTCATTTTGTTCAGAACAAATAAACCTTTGCTAAAAAACAGCCCTCAAACCCGCTATGCACCGTTTCACAAAACATATCCTATACCACGATAAACATCATACTCCTGGGGATAGAAGAGGAGTATTCCCGAACTGCACATCCAATCCTATAAGAGGCCCATGAATAAAATTCATGGACCTCCTTAATTTTCTGTATTTAAACAATTACTTATTTTTAGAATTCTCAATTTGGGATATTAGGGGTGCGGATCATAATTCAACGACCCTAAATATTCCAGATTGTTTCTATTATTTTGTTCCTCAACTGCCGGTGAATTGTATATAAGTCGAAACCTTCTGTCATAAGCTCTAACTCCATATCTGAACGTACCGCAATCGCATAATTAAGGACCTTATCTTATAAACCCGTTCATTCAATACAAATGACCATCGCAATTAAGACGGCCATTTGTATTAGACCCGATAATTGCTTGGGTAATTGGAAAACATCTTTATTTGGGTATATAGAGTGCAGACATATTTGCGATACATACCCTGAAATAATTTTGTATCGTTCGGATGACTCACGGAGTAAATAGTATAGTAACCGAAATATTAGTAGATACTCATCTATCCTCTTTTCGATTTTCTCGGCCAATGATATGAAGTTCTTTTCTTAAAGTTAATCCCAAAGACTAGTAAAGCAACAATTATTAAAACAGAAAAGATAAATACGATTGGACTATGACTTAATGTATAAGAACCTACTCCAATAACAAAAAACACCGCAAATAAAATTGTTAACCATAATAAAAATACTCCGAGTCCATGAAGAATTTTCAATAGAATGCTGTCAGCTTTTCGGCTGAAACTATCACCCAAAGATTTCCTTACAATAAAAATAAAAAGTAAAATATAACTAATTAAAAAAATAATCAGACCTATGCTTAAAATTGTTTCATTTTCAACTCTAAACTTACTCTTAACCATCCCTTGTATTAATGCAAAATTAAATAGATAAATTAAGCCTATTGCAAAAGTAATTATACTTATAAAAAAATCACGCCAAAGTTCTATTAAACCTTCAATTTTTGCTAACCACCCTTTAGTTCGAAACAATAGATTGCCATCTGTTCTAGAGAGAGTAGAACCTGATTTAAGAACCCTTAGAAGGTACTCATCCTCAACTTTGGTTACCTCATTCTCAATATCTTGAAATATGTAAGATTTCTTGTCGAGGCTTGGGCAACTTTTAAAGTACTTTGCAGTAACGTGATAACCAAAAAAGCATAAGGTTTTTGATTCAAACCTATGAAAGTTATCCAAATCAGTTCTTATTCTAGAAAGATTGTCACTTAATGCTTTTGGCAATTCTTCAACATTATCTTCTATACTAATATAAAGCTTCTCATTCGCTGGGATCTTATCTAAAAGTAGCTTTCGGCAAAACACAAGTGAAGCATCGAACCCTCTTTTAAGTACAGACAATCTTCTTCTGGGTACGTGATCATCTAATAAAAGTGGTCTTGATGCATCTGAGATTATCATAAAATCTACCTTTTCTTGTTGTAGTGCATATATACCCAAGTTATCAAAAACTCCACCGTCAACCAATTTTATATTATCTAGGCACTCGAAATTAACATAATTAAATAACCCAGGTACGGCTGATGATGCTGCCACTGCATCACTTAATTTAACTCGATTATATTCATAACCAATAATCCCTTTCGAGTTCGAACCTGACACTTCATATTGCCCCATTTGATGCGGAGAAAAAAACCAATGTTGACCGTTATTCAAAGATGTTGCATTAATAATTAAATTTGGAGCAATTCCATAACTATCTTGTAATTGCGTCATTTCCATATCTGAATTATAGAAGTATTTATTATAAAAATTACTTAACACTTTTTCACGTCCCTTACACAAAGAGAGTGTTTCATACCAAGGATTTAAAAACAATTTCCCTCGTATATTCTTATCTACGGCTAAAACAAATTTTTCTTCTACGCATTGCACAACTTTAATGTAGTCTGTATTACTCAACTTGCCTTCTTTAGAACTTATTTCTTTTAATAATTCTTGGTAAAATAATGCTCCGATTATTGAGCCACCAGAAACAGTTGAAATTACTTTAACATGTCTAAGAACACCCAACTGTGCTAATCTTGCTAACACTCCTAAATGAAAAAAAGATGCTCTAAATCCTCCACCTGAAAGAGCAAGACCTAGTTTTTCTTTTGCTTTTAGTTGACTTACTGATAATTGCTCCATACAATCTCCACTTCTTTTGAATACTTTAATATCGAGTTCCTGAAAAATATTAGTATCTGTAATATAAATTCAACGAATTAATCTAAAATCCTCCAAAATATAACAAAATATCTCAGTAAGTATCTCAGAAATTTTTAATAAAGTTCATATAAATATAGTAATTATACTGCTGTGTCCGCCATCGTCTATTCAATTTCATACCCTATGAAATAAAGTTTGTCTCGCTTTCACGATCCTGTTATTATTAATCGTTTCGCGTATAATTATAGTCCTACTATGAATCGCCCATTTTCTCATTCAACTTTTTATAGTATTCAGTCTAGTAACAAAGTTTATATAGGCCAAGGACAGGATTGGGAAAAGCTTTAGTGTGAGATATCATCCGGTGCCGCGGTAAAAATCCTACGCCTCTAACCAATCGCTTATAATTACCCTGGCGAAAAGAAAAAAAGAGTGAGATCCGGGTTCCTCAGATCTCACTCTTTTTACTTATGGGGGACATCATGACTTTTCATATGACAACCATCACAATAGACATCCTCGTGCCAATTCAAGGTGTCATCACCAAACATTCGCCGAGAGGCCCCGGACAATATAGACACTCGCAGAACGTTTTATTAATCGATATCTGAAGCAACCACGACTGATAACGTGTAGGATTATATTTCCCATTAGATGAATTGAGCATTGAGGAAACTGAAAACATGGTCATCGATATTCCAGCACACCACGGAGCATTTAAAACAATTCCATTCTAATCTTCTTCAACAAGATAGTCTCAGAGCTCGAAAGGATGCTGTCCGTGCACTCCCTGTTATGGAATCTTTACTGCGGGGGATTGTCGTAAAAAATTGGTCGCACTTTTAATGTCGTCTTCATCAGTAATATTGTTCGGGGTAAGCCTATAATCGTGAAAGACCGTTTATCTATATGGAAACACCTCCACGATCTTTATCCTGATATTCGCCATGGGAATCCGGATATCGCCTCGCTTACATGGGATGAGTTGGTTGGTTTATTCTCTCAGATTTAACAATTTTCATTTCATTAAATTAACGATGTCTCGAGAACGCTTGTAGCCAATTTTGCATTTGTTCTATAGTAACTATTCCAGCATTGCGTAAAATATCTACGATATCTCTAGCACAAACTATGATTACTGGATGTGAATCTCGATATTTCGGATCCAAAATATAAAGCCGATCACCTGCTTCGATCACAATGTCAGGCTTCATTTGTTGTGTGAACGTATAAAAATGAGATGAATTATATTGATACACTCGTTGATAATATAAGCTCATTCCATTGGTTAGCTTGACTACACTCTCGTTATGTTCTAAGAAATTGAGAAACAACCCATTCTGATTTGTCTTGAATATTCCGGTACTATCTTTGAGCAACCCCTTCTCTCGAAAAACCTTCACTAACTGCATGTAGCACCATATTTCATAGAGTGCATAAGTCTCTTTTAATGGATAACTATATTGAAACCCTATCCGTTCATTTCCATGCTTATACAAGAGATCGAACCATTGATAGCACTGGCGATACACGGGACGCTTGCGAAATACTTGAGAAATACGGATTGTGCCTTGATGAGGCGTCACTGCTTGAAAAAGGGATCTCTTAACCAATATCCCAAATGATCTGCAAATGCCTCTGTTTTTTGCGTACGTTCATCCTGTCGAATTTTCGCATAAAGCTTTAATAAATGCCTAAGCTCAATAAGCTGCCTTTTTATCAATCTATTCTCATAGGTGTTGAAACTATCCTCTCGAATTGTATATCTTATCATCTCCGGAATGTTACCAGACAAACTCCGGCCAATATATCTCTCCAGCCACCCCATTGTCTGAGTATCCAGCGTCTTGATGTGCTCTCGCCTCATATGTTGTTCTTGAGCAAAAAGCATTCGAGTGGGCTGCTCGAGTATACGCTTCACAACACTTTTCAATGTGTCTCCAGACTAAGCTTGGAGACGCTGCTAATGATCATTAATATTATTTTATGTTAACGTTCTACGAATACTAAAAGTTACTGTCGGGAGACTGAGAAAATAGTAATTTGGATTTCGTCAAAGAAAGAATCGGGTATTTGCTATAATAGCAAATACCCGATTATCTTTTTCTGAGTTTTTTATAAAAGTTTCCCAAATATAAGGCGACGGAGGAAAGCATCATTTACTCCATTCGTTGCTAAGAATTTCTGCTTGTTTCATTACAAGTTCAATGGCTTCAGGAGCTTTATCTGGTGGATACTTATACTTTTGAAGAGTGCGACGCACTAGAATTTTTAATTTAGCCCGTACGCTCTCACGAACCTGCCAATCAACAGTAGTGGACTGACGCAGTTTCTCTGTAATTTCCACAGCGATCTTTTTCAGTGTCTCATCACCGAGCATACGCACTGCGCTTTCGTTGTTTGCTAGTGCATCATAAAAAGCCACCTCGTCAGGTTTTAACCCTAGCTCAGCTTCTCTAGTCATTTCAGCTTGAAAATCTTTTGCCATTTGAATTAGTTCTTCAATGATTTGAGCCGTTTCAATTGCGCGGTTATTATACTTACGCAATGTCTCCTGCAAACGGTCTGCGAACTTTTTCTCCTGTACAACGTTGTTACGGGCTTTAGACTTGATACTGTCTTTAAGTAGTTTTTCTAATAATTCAACTGCCAAGTTTCGATGTGGCATCTGGCGAACATCTTCCAGAAATTCATCAGAAAGCAGGCCGATATTTGGTTTTTCAAGACCACAAAGGGAAAATACATCTGCTACTCCTTCCGCCACCACAGCATTATCAATAATCTGTTTAAGTGCCGAGTTTTTTTCCTCTAAGGTGCGTTTGTTATCTACTGAGGTGAACTTATTAATAGCTGCTTTGATAGCTGAATAAAAAGCAATTTCTTTACGAAGCTCTTTTGCTTCATCAAGGGTACTACAGAGTGAAAAGGCTTTTGTTGCAGACAATACCAAATCAAGAAACCGCTTTTTGCCATCTTTCAGACCTAGTACATAGTTAGCGGCATGTACTAAAAGTTTGTGAGCCTCAGTTTCAAACCTACTAAGGTTAATTCCATCACTTTGAGGCGTTTTGCTAAACATGCCACGGATAGCATCCATTTTTTCAGCAAAGATGGCATAGGCCTCTTCCGCTCGAATCGTCGGCACGCCTTTTCCCTTCGAGTCGGTATAAATTTTTAAAGCCTGCTTTAATTCATTTGCAATACCAATGTAATCCACGACCAAGCCACCCGGTTTGTTTTTAAACACCCGATTCACTCGTGCAATGGCCTGCATAAGGTTATGACCCTTCATTGGCTTATCAACATACATCGTATGGCAGCAAGGCGCATCAAAACCAGTCAGCCACATGTCGCGTACAATTACGAGTTTAAGAGGGTCAGTGACATCTTTAAAGCGTTTTTCCAGACGTTTCTTGGTCTGTTTATTGTAGATATGAGGCTGTAACAAAGGTTTATCTGAAGCCGACCCTGTCATAACAATTTTAATGGTACCTTTCTCAGGATCGGGATCATGCCATTCTGGTCGAAGGATAATAATTTCATTGTATAAATGCGCACAAATATCACGGCTCATTGCAACAATCATTCCTTTACCTACCATAGATTCGGTTCTTTCTTCGAAGTGAGCCACTAAATCGGCAGCTACTTGTTTCAAGCGTGGTGTAGCACCAACTAACTTCTCAAGGCGGCTCCACTCGCCTTTGGTTTTTTCACGATTAGCAGTGTCCTCTTCATCTTCGACTATCTCATCAACTCGCTCTGATAAGGCATTAATCTCAGTATGATTAAGATCTAGTTTGGCAAGACGAGATTCATAGTAGATAGGTACAGTTGCTCCATCATCTACAGCATCTTGAATGTCGTAGATGGACACATAGTCACCAAAAACCGCGCGGGTATCTTTGTCCTCCTGAGAAATGGGAGTACCGGTAAAACCAATGAAAGAAGCATTTTTCAATGCATCACGCATGTGCTTGGCATAACCGAACTTGTACTCGCCATTTTTAGTTAAAACAGCTTTCAAACCATATTGGCTACGGTGAGCCTCATCTGAAATTACCACAATATTATGGCGACCATTCAGAAGAGGATGTTCCGTTTCTCCTTCAAATATGGCAAACTTTTGAACCGTGGTAAAAATAATGCCACCTGATTCACGCTCAGCTAATAACTGACGTAATTCGTCACGATCATTAGCTTTTACAGGCATTTGTTTTAAGAGCTCCTGTGCGTTACAAAAAGTCGCATAGAGTTGTCCATCCAGATCATTTCTGTCTGTAACTACTACAATTGTCGGATTATCCATCTCCGTTTGCTGCAGCAGTTTCCCCGCGTAACAGCACATCGAGATACTCTTCCCTGATCCTTGTGTATGCCAGACAACACCGGCTTTTTTACACCCTGGAACAATCTCTTTTCCGTAGGTTGCTCTTGTTTCTTCAATTATATCTTCTGCGGGCTTTTTAGCAGCAATCAAAGTTGCCTTAATAGCTTCACGAACGGCGTGGAACTGGTGGTAGCCTGCAATCTTTTTAATAATCTTTTCGCCGTCTGCCTCGAACAACACAAAGAAGCGTATGTAATCCAAAAAGAGTTCACGGTCGAAAAAACCACGCACTAAAGTTTCTAACTGCCATTCTAGTATCGGCTTATCGTCCTCTTGTTTGATTGTACGCCAGGGCTGGAAGCGTTCTTGAATCGCTGTTAATGATCCAATACATGCGGTGTAACCATCGCTTATCACCAAAGCTTCATTAAAAATAAATAGATCGGCAATTTCATCCTTGTAGGTTTGTAGCTGATTATATGCATCCCATATATCAGTGTTTTCATCACTTGGACTTTTTAGTTCCAGTACCGCAAAGGGAATGCCGTTAATAAAGCAAACGACATCCGGGCGGCGTGGCTGTTTTGTACCAGTAATGGTGAACTGATTTACAGCAGCAAATCTGTTTTGGTCGACATGATCAAAATCAACTAAAAATGCATGATCATATATAAGGCAATCATCACGCTTATATTCAACAGGAATTCCTTCTAGCAAGAATCGATGGAAATTACGATTATTAGTCACTAGATCTAAGGTTTCCGGATTCTTCAATTTTATCAAGACTTGCTCATAGCAATCTGATGGCAAGTGATTGTTAATGCGAGAAAATGAGGCTTTCAAGTCAGATTCGAGCAGAACTTGGCCATAGTCATTTCGCATGGGGTAATCACCATCTTGAGCAATATCTGGCCCATGCAAGATATCCCAACCATTTTCTCTGAACCATTCTAGACAGAGGTCTTCTAATTGTTCTTCGTTCATATTAGTTTACTCCCTCTGCTAATTTTTCTAACAACGCTTCGATACAGTCATTGTGATCATCTGAGTACCAAATTGGATAAATATTTGCTGCTGCCAAAACGTCGCGACGTGTTAAACGTTCGTCTTCATTTCTAAGCTGAAGAAGGGCATAGTGTCTTGGAACATTTTCACTACCTTTTCGTTGAACAATGTTTGTTAGAGCTTGTATTGTCCTATCGACAGATAAACTACACCCAATGAAAAGTAATGTTCTATTGCTTATGGCCTCGATTACATTTTCCAAGAAAGATTGATTAGAATAATGTTGCTCGTACTCAGATTTTGTAAAAATGCGGTGTCGTGATGAATCTGCTTCGCCATGAAGCTTAACTAAAACACGCTTGTTTTCACCTAATTCTCGAGGCAAGTACTGCGCATCTGCACCTAGCAGTTCTTTATCAAAGCAAAGTGCAATATTAGCATAGCACTCAGAAATAATTGAATCGAAATTAGTGGTAATCACTGCATTTTTAAAAAGATAGGGCAAACGTTGAACTGGACCTGTAATTTCTCTCTTTGTACCGAATTCATTTTCAACTTGTTCAAGAAAATAACCATTTGGCAGATTATCAAACAATATCTGAGCAGCGTCCTCATATAATCCATCTGTAATGAGTGCATCAAAATCAGATTTGGAGATGCGTGTTTCACTAAGAACTCTATATAAAAAACCTGTCCAGCTTGCATAACCACTCGGTATTGATAAACCTGCACCAACGAATGGTATAATTGCGCCACGTTGGTGGATTTCCTTAAGCTTTCTAAATCTGCCTTCGTTATCATACCGAGATAATATTTCGTCAGCACGAGATAAGTTTTCTTCTTGTCTCTGTTGTAGCCATTCATTAAAAGCTAATTGATAACCCTCCCCCCCTAGATCCCTAAGAATCATGTCCCGGTAAAAAGTATGCCCAGCAATTTTCACTTCTCCTTGTTCGTTTAAGAAGTCATGAAATTGTAATTTTAAATAGTCCATAATTAATACCCCTCATCAATTAATTCAATTTCGCCAGATAGAAGTTTGGGTAAAAGAGAATCCTTTAATTGTGAGAGAGTCTTAGACTCAAGGATATTCTGTTCGATATGAGAATAAATAGACTTCACTTGGTTAGTATACTTTTCTACTATTTCATGCTTTGGTACTACAACAGGTATTGAATTGAAGCTTTTTTTGCTAATTTCAGCAAAAGTAGTACCACTTGCTCTTTGTTTAATTTCATCCATTTGAAAATTGCACCACTGTAAAACAAACTCAGGTGATAATGTTTTATTACATTTCATTGCTATGAAGCCTTGATTTATAGCTAAAGGTACTTTTGTAATGGCAAGGTAACCTACCGGAGCTCGAGAGGACATTAAAACTGTATTAACTGGAAGTAACCCAGAACTGATTCTTCTTAGGCCCTCCTCTGTAATTTTTCTTTCAGTTTCTATCAGAACTTTTTCTCTTAAACTAGACATATCTTTTGGAGTTGCCCAGTGAAAGCTTCCGTCATCCCAGAACTCATTATTTTTCGTAGATGGTGTACCTCCACCGACAGCCGTAACTTCATTACCAATTTCAGAAATCTTCCAACCCTCTGGTATATTTCCCAAATCAGATTTTTGCATGGAAGAAGGGAATAACGCTGCTGTCTTAGCAAGCTTTTCGTAAGCTTTAGGTTGTTGTTGTTGCAGTTGAGTTAGTGCCAACTCATCCTTACCAGAAATCTCGCACATAGCTGCTTGTTCAGCTTCATTCTCAGAACCGCCAGCTTCCAACACTGCAATTTTTGCTTTTACAGGGTCAAAATTGACAAACCAACTTTCAAAAATTATTTGAGCGATAGATTCTAAGGTTTGGCTGATTTGGATGTTGAGTTTGATTTTATCATCCAAAGCCCTTAGCTTTTTAGAAATTTCTTTTTGAATATATAAAGGTGGAACTTTTATTTCTGCCTTGCGAAAGTCTTTTAAGACAATTCTTGGAATAGCAGCACCAGAAATAAAGTTATTTTTTAGATATTCAATGACTTGTTTAGAGCTAAAGTAGTATTTTAGAAAATCAGAATCTAATTTTTCTTTATAAGGTCTTAGTATTGCAACTGAAGATAACATTACAACGTTAAGCGGTTCATCGACGGTACAAACTGTATCTAACGCAGTGTTACCATCTTTAGCGATAAGCACATCACCAACTTCTGGCTGACAACCTTGCTTCACTAGCTTTTCGAAATCCTCATGCGAAATTAGCCTTGCGTCACTTAAATCAACACCAAAATGAGTAAGGTCTTTAACCGAGGCCATAGGTTTTCCATGATCTACCGATTTGGGACTATTGTGAGCACCATCGGTTATCTTTTCACAAACATCACCAAGCGTTAGAACTGGCCAATCAACACTCATAACCTAACTCCTCCATACTCTTTTTAATCTCTGCTGCCAGGCGGTCACTCTCCTCAAACTGGTTTATCAGTTGTTCCGTGAGTTTTGCCATTTTTTCTGGGAAAGGCTCGCCATCGTCTTCTTGCTCGGCTGCGCCAACATATCGCCCTGGGGTGAGGACGTAGTCATTTTTTTGTATATCTTTTAGTTCTGCCGAGTAACAAAAGCCGGGTTGATCTTCATATCCCTTTCCGAATTTCCATTTATGAAAGGTTTTTGTAATTTTACCGATATCCCCTTTTATATCAAAATCACGTAATACACGATCTTTCATATATCCGAGGTTGCGAGCATCGATGAACAAAGTTTTGCAGCTTCGATCAACTTTTCCATTACAACCTCTTTTATTTTTGGTAAGAAACCATATACAAGCCGGGATTTGAGTATTTGTAAAGAGTTGCCCTGGTAAGGCCACCATACACTCGACTAAATCGGCTTCAATCAATGCTTTACGTATCTCGCCTTCATTATTTGTATTGGAGCTCATTGAGCCATTGGCAAGCAAGAGTGCCATTGAACCATTGTCGTTGAGGTGGTGTAGCATGTGTTGTATCCAGGCAAAATTTGCATTGCTTTGTGGCGGTGTACCGTATTTCCAGCGCACATCACCTTCCAACTTTGCATGCCACCAGTCTTTGACATTAAACGGGGGATTAGCCATCACATAGTCTGCCCGCAGATCTGGGTGCTGGTCATCCAGAAAGGAGTCGGCGTTCTTCTTTCCAAAATTAAAGTCAATACCACGGATCGCCATGTTCATCGCTGCTAATTTCCAAGTAGTAGGATTGCTCTCTTGGCCGTAGACAGAAATATTTTTTTTCTGTTCTGCCGCGTTGTATTGCTTCTCATTGGCATGTTCTTCAATGAACTTTTCACTAGACACAAAGAAACCACCTGAGCCCATAGCAGGATCATATACTCGGCCTTTGTATGGTTCGAGCATCTCAACAATTAATGTAACGATACTTTTTGGAGTATAGTACTGGCCACCTTGCTTACCTTCTGCAAGTGCAAACTGTCCAAGGAAATATTCGTAAACATGGCCCAGTATATCCTTGCTATGTAATTCCAGTTTTTGCCCATTATATTCAGGGGTTCTAAAACTAGTATCTGAAAAACTATTGATTAGACCAATCAATTTGTCATTTTCCAATTGGTACTGGCTAATACGGTTAAGAATACCTTTAAGTTTGGAATTAGCTTTTTCAATCTCGTCTAGGGCGTTATCGACTAGCCAAGAGATTGAACGTAATTTTACGTCTTCACCCTGTTCGTTTTGCCAGATTACTGAGCCAATGGGCAAGGTAGCTATATTTTTAAATGTGCTCCAACGTGCTGCTTTTGGCACCCAGAATATATTCTTCTCCTGGTAATATTCAATAAGCTCCAACTCTTCATGGATCGCTTGTTGGTAGTCTTCATCCAATTCGTAGTCATTACGAGGCATGAAATAAATATTGTCGTCATCATCCTGTTGGAACAAAATTTTCAGCTCGTTCTGACGTTCTTCAAACGCGTCTGAGACATATTTTAGAAAAATCAACCCCAGGACAATATGTTTATAGTTGGCGGCATCTAGGTTATTACGCATTTTGTCCGCTGCTTTCCATAGTTTGTCATCAAGCTCTTTTAAAAATTGCTGTTCGGTGTTGTTCATTGGTTAATCCCCTCTTTTATTGGCTAAAATTTTACTTATTAGAATCTTAATCATGCATAAGTATACCTTACAGATCTGAGTGTGGCTGAATCATTTTCTTGACCATACAGCCAAACACTTTTTTCTGTTTTATTGCTACCTTAAGTATAATCTTAACACTTCGCTCAATACTAGCCGCCTAAGTAGCACGATTTTGATGTCCCAGTTTGCATAAAAGAAAACAACTCTTTTTCCGCTTTCAAGTTCTTCTCACACTTCTTCTCAATAGCTTGATTATATATTAGTATATCTTCATTGCTTTGACAGCTAGCTATCAGAAAACGTATGTTCCTATGGATTAAAAGGACACGATTGTCGTTTGGAAATGACACTCGTGCCCAGCGTTTAGTAATTTGATAAACCATATAGATAAGTTAGTCATGATTTAGCACCCCTTTGTGACTAAAGAACTGGTTCTAGGTATCTGGACAATATTCGACAAAATTGGAAGTATTCCTCTTTTAAGCAAACCCATTATTTTAGATCGACATATTTCTGGTTTTCTGCCTTGTAGTCAAAAGTCCACTCCCTGGCTTAAGCCACCACTAGCGGCCGATAAAACCGGGCAAAGTTTCTTCGTTCTCCGAGTCAAAGTGATCCACCTTAAAATCAACGATTACCCAACAATCCTCTTCCTAAAATAGAAAATTGTTCACACCTTCTGGATAAACAGTGTTAACGAATCATGCTATCACGCCATCTGCCTTGCAGCCGCAACTTCCATGCCCGTTCCCTCATCATCATCAACGATTTCTTTAGAATCTTTCTTAAACAGCAGCCTAACTTCATACAGACGCGTCTTTGCTCGCACTGCTCTTTGCGATAAATCGTTATAAAAAGAATAATGGAAATACCCTTGCGGCCCACTATTTTATCTAAATTGTACAAAGTATCGTAAAACTCATTTCTTGCTTGAACCAGCTCCCCTATCCTCTTCCTTATCCAATTCTTCATCAAATATCTCTGGCACTTCCTTAGTGGTAGAGCGATATACCAAAAAAAGTCCTATTCCAAGATAAGCGCCAAAAACAGTGATCATGATATTTTGAATGTTCATCGAAATGCACTCCCTCCCCTTAAATCTTCCTTTCATTAATTAATATTGGCAAAACTAATGTCTAATCATTGTCAGCGAATATACGTTTCCATTTTACTAAAGTATTCTCCGACTTATTAAAGGGAATAATTGCAATAAATATTCCTTTAATTTTGGAGGTCATAAAGTATGGCGAGTTTAGAAAAAAGAGGTAAAAACTCCTGGAGATTAATCGTTAGCGTGGGAAGAGATGCAAAAGGTAAATATATACGTCACAGTAAAACAGTCCATTGCCGAACAAAAAAGGAAGCTGAGATTGAACTTGCAAAATTCGAGGTCGAAGTCCATGCTGGAGCTTACATCGCACCTGAGAAACTAACTCTGCACGCTTTCGTAGATGAGTGGAAAGACAAGTATGCAGTACAAGAACTTGAAAAAAAGACATTATCCATTTACCTCAGAATCTTAAACAAACGAATTCTACCGGCAATTGGACATTTACGGTTAGATCAAGTTAAACCTTTGCATGTCGCTTCCTTAATAAGTGAATTAGGTAAAGAAGGCAACAGACAGGACGGGAAGGATGGTAAGCTTTCTTCCGGAACTATTCAATACGTATATCGCGTTTTGAAAAATATCTTCTCTAGAGCGGTGGAGTGGAGAGTTATTAAATTTAATCCTGTTGCAGATGTAAAGTCGCCCAAGGTCGTATATAAGGAAAGTGAAGTATACGATGAAGATGAAATTCAGCTGATGTTTGAGGTACTAGAAAAAGAAGCTTATCATTGGCGGATGATGATCACCCTTGCTTTAACCACAGGACTTCGCCGCGGCGAATTAGTTGGCCTTGAATGGAAAAATGTTGATTTGGAACAAGGCACGATATACGTAAAACAAAGCATCTCCGATTTCATTAATGGTAATCCGGTTATCAAAGAACCGAAGACAAAAAAATCCACACGAAAAATCAACCTTTCTGATGCTGTTTGGGAAGAACTGAAACAATATCATGAGTACTGTATGCATCAATGGTGTGAATTGAAGAGGACCAGAGATAATGATCATTTCTTCGTTTTCTTTAATCAATATGGCAGAGCATTCTATCCGGAAAGCCCTTATTTATGGTTTCGCGGCTTTCTAAAAAAGCACAATTTAAAATACATCAAATTTCATGATCTGCGCCATACCTCTGCCACTTTACTAATTAACCAAGGTGTCCATGCCAAAATTATTTCTGAACGTCTGGGACATGCCAACATCACGACAACGATGAACATCTACGGTCATGTTTTATCGAAGGCGGATAAAGAAGCTGCAAATAAATTCGATCAGATCATTCCATTTAAAAGCGTAAAGAAGCATAAGAACCCGAACGATTTGTGTACCAATCGTTCGGGTTCTTTTCTTAAGGACTATAACAGTTTATTCAAAATGTGCCCTGTTTTAGGCTTTTTTCTGATGATTTCCGATGATTTTGGTTTAATTGTGTTGTACTTTTACACCAATTTTACCCCAATGGCTAAAAAATCACTGCTGTATAACTAATTTCAGCAAACTGTTGCATCGAAAAAACCCAGTATTAACAAGGCTTTTCAGCATCTGTTTCATTCCTTACAAGCAGCGCAACAGATTCCACATGCACCGTATGCGGAAACATATCCACCGGCGTCACCTCCGCGACGCCGTAGCCCCCATCAACCAGCACGCGCAAGTCGCGAGCCAGTGTCGATGCGCTGCACGACACATAGACGACGCGGTGCGGCTGCAGCTCTAAGATCGTCGCGAGCAGCGCGGCGTCGCAGCCCTTGCGGGGCGGGTCCACCACGATCACGTCGGGGCGAATGCCCTGACGTGTCCACTCGGGGAGGACCAATTCCGCTGGGCCCGCTTCGAAATGCACGTTCGTCATGCCGTTCAACTCGGCATTCTTCCGTGCATCCGCGATCGCCTCTTCGACGATCTCAACGCCGTAGACCTGTCCCGCGCGCTGCGCCAGGAACAGGGAGATCGTCCCGATGCCGCAGTAGGCATCGACGACGACTTCATCGCCGGTCAATCCGGCGTAATCCAAAGCCTTCCCGTACAAGACTTCCGTCTGAACGGGGTTCACTTGAAAGAAGGATCGCGCGGAAATAGCAAATTTCACATCGCCGATATAGTCATAGATGACCTCGCTGCCCCACAGGACGCGAGTCTCATCCCCAAAAATAACATTCGTCTGTTTCACATTAATGTTATGGCAAATGCTCTTCACTGAAGGCAGCGCAGCCCTAATCCCATCAATCCACTCGTCCACACGCGGAATCGTGCTACCGTTGGTCACCAAAACGACCATGATCTCGCCCGTGCGGAAGCCGACTTTGACGACGACATGGCGCAGCAGTCCGGCATTCGTCTCTTCCCGATAAGCGGTAATACCAAGCCGCGCACCGATCTCTTTCACCCGAGCGACAACTTCGTCGTTCGCTTCGTGCTGGATCAGGCACTCCTCCATATCAATGATGCGATGGCTTCCCTGTGCATAAAATCCGCCAATGAGGCCGCCGCGCTCTTCCCCAAAAGGAACCTGCGCCTTGTTCCGGTACCGCCATGGCTCGGACATTCCCAGCGTGGGATGGACAACTATGCCATCAGAAGTTTCCGAGCGCACATCCAGCTTCCCAATCCGCTGCAAATTATCCACAACCTGCTGACGCTTCACACGTAGCTGCGCCTCATAGCTCAGGTGCTGCAGCTGACAGCCGCCGCATTCCTCATAAATGCTGCAAACCGGCATGACCCGCTCCGCACTCTCTTCCACCAATTGCAGCAGCCGCGCATACCCGTACTGCTTCTTCACATGCTCCACCCGCACCAGAGCACGCTCACCTGGTAGCGCACCAGCGACAAAAAGGGTAAAGCCGTTCACACGGCCCACCCCTTCCCCATCATGGCTGATCCCGATGATCTCAGCCTCGTATTCCTGTCCGATCTGCACCGGCAGATCCGCCATCCAGGCCGGCGCCGCTTTGGGCGCAGAATTCCCTACTCTTTGCCCCGTAGAATTCCCTGCTCTTCTTTCCCTAGAACGTTCTGCAGAATTCCCCGCTCTTCGATCTGCAGATTTCCCGTTGGACTTCGTAGCCCTTTTATCTTTTACGCTCATAATACCCTCACTTATCTGTTCTTTCCCTATATAGCAAAAGTGTTCCGTCCACTACTCCCTAGGCTGATGCGGATGATGCCCGTCATGCTCCTCATCCCCGATCCGCTCCTTCAACTGAAACGGCGTCGTCAACGTCTCAATCAGCGTCTTCTTATAAATCGACTGACCGGACTCATCGACGATGATTTGAAGGTGGCTTTTGAGGTTCGTCATGACGCACGGCAGCGTGCCGCCGAATTCGCCATCCAAGTTCAACTGGACGTAGTCCGGAGAATTAATTTCGATATGATTCGTCTGAAAATAAATCAGATTCGGGTCATTCAGATGCTCCCCGCGCAGCGCGAGTGTGACCACTCGGATAAACTCAGCAAGATTGCACTTACGCAGTATCAAAACGTCAAACAATCCGTCATTCATTCGGGCTTCCGGCACGAGCTTCTCGAAGCCACCGACGGAGTTCGTGTTGCCGACAAGGAACATCATCACTTCATCGTGAAACTCGAGATCGCCTGCTTTAACGTACAGTTCGATAGGCTTGAGCCTAGGCAGTTTTTCGAGTCCCTTCATATAATAGGCCAACTGGCCGATCATGGTTTTGAGTTTGCTCGGGACTTCGTACGTCAACTCGGTCATCGAGCCTCCACCGGCAATATTAATGAAGTAGCGGTTGTTGATTTTGCCTACATCAATATCTGTACTGTACTGCTGGATGATCAGGTCGCATGCCTGCTCCAGGTTCTTGGGAATGCCAAGCGCGCGGGCAAAATCGTTGGTCGTCCCCAGCGGCAAAATGCCGAGCGGCGGCCGCCCCTCTTTCTCGGCCATACCGTTCACGACTTCGCACAGCGTGCCGTCTCCGCCAGCGGCGATAATGAGATCAAAGCCACGGTTCACAGCTTCAGCCGCGGCAAGCGTGGCATCCCCTTCACCGATTGTTGCGTGAGCAGATGTTTCGAAGCCGCCGCGCTCTAGGCGCTGAAGAACTTCTGGCAGGCGTTTCTTCATTTCTTCCCGGCCGGAAGTCGGGTTATAGATCAGTCTTGCTCTTTTGACCATTGTGTCTCATCACCTGTTCACCGTCTCGAATTTGCGGAAGCGATCTGCTTCTCCATCCATTTGGAAATTAGCGGACTTGGCAGCAGCGCCCGTCCATTATATATATATGCAAATCCCTTCAATCGGGAAGGGATTACTTGTCTCGTGAAATAGCCCTCACTCAGAAAAAGCGGCGCCACAATAACAGCATGTCCAGGCTTCTTCACGGCCCACTCTGTCATCTTGGCATGCACTTGATCCGGCAACAGCATGGCAACATCCGCTTCGTCAAAGCCACCCAAAGCTTTCAATCGCTCCGCGAGCTGCTCCAAGCCTTGAAGCCATTTCTGATGAAAGCCCTCTTCTTGGCTTCCGTGCCCAATCAGCAGAAGGATTTCCTGCGTTGGCTCTTCGGACAGTTCCTTGATTTTGGCATACATAATCTCTGCAATTACAGGATCGTCATCAATCGGGGATGTAAAATGAATTCGTGCCTTTATTTCAAAAGGCTCCATGTCCGTTTCCAACAGCGGCACTTCGATAACGCCTAAAGCGTAGCTGATTTCATCGATATGTGTACTCCCAGAAGACACGAACAAGGGAACGACGATGATATCCGTCACACCTTGCGCCTCTAAGCTGTAAATACCGTCTTGAATCAACCGACCTTCCACCAGTTCCAGATAGGAGGCATAGATTGGCATTCCTTCCGGCATATGAACCGCAGATACAGCTTCGTCGACCAGGTCAACCCAGCCTTTATCCCTAGATCCATGGCTTATGACCAGGACACCAACCTTACTCATTATGTTCTCCCCACCCGTTCTATCCATGGCTACAATCCTATGCTAACGAATGTGTTCCCACATGTCAATTGAGCTCTCCATAAACAGGAAAAATCCCGCATTACACTTGGTAATGCAGGATCTTGAATTCTTTTATGATACAAATATTTAACGACCTAAACGATCTAATGTCAATACATAGCCGTCATTACCATAATTCAAGCAGCGCTTAACTCGGGAGATGGTGGCTGTGGATGCGCCCGTTTCCGCTTCGATCTGATTGTACGTGCAGCCTTTGCGCAGCATGCGAGCTACCTCCAGACGCTGGGAAAGCGATTGAATCTCGTTCACGGTGCACAGGTCATCAAAAAAGACGTAGCACTCCTCTATATCCTTAAGGGTCAGTATGGCCTCAAAAAGTTGGTCTATAGCTTTATCATTTAATTTTTTTAATTGCATACGTTATCAACTCCTGGTAGAAATGCATGTTAGCTTATTATAGTAAGCTCCAGAGTATCATTCGACACGCCCGCTTTAAATCCTGCCTTTAGGATTGCGAAACGTTAAAATTTCTATGCGTTAATGAGCTGAATTGTGACAAATATCTAGGACCCGTGACATTCGTCCATACCAATGATAGGCAAGTGACATATCCTGTAGGAGACAAATCTGATAAAAAGGATCGTGAATCCCAGTGACTAACCCTAGACAAATCATTGGTAATGGCGGTAACCGTCCTGAAGTGCATACAAGAAGCCTCACCACTTTACCTCCGCAAATTGGTGATGATCGCGCATTCGGCCAGTATCCAGGCTTAGGCGGCGGCAATCCGTTCTCGGATTTCTCTCAAGGCGGAGGGTTCCCTACTCCTTTCCAAGGAGGCGGCGATTTCTTCGGAGGCAATGCCGGCGGTGGCGGTGGATTTTTTGGCGGCGGTGGTAACACCGGTGGTGGTGGTGGCGGCTTCTTCGGAGGCGGCGGCGGAAATGCCGGTGCCACAGGAGGAGGCGGTGGCGGTGGTGGCAATTTCCTCAGCAACCTCCTTGGGGGTGGCGGTGGTGGCGCTGCAACTGGCGGAAGCTCCAACCCGCTGAGCGGCCTCAACATGAAGCAAATCTCCGGCTTCGTTGAGCGGATGGGTGGCATCGATGGCATCCTCGGCACGATGGGCAAGGTTCAGAAGTTCATGTCCAGCTTCCAGCAAATGGCTCCGATGGTGAAAACGATTTTTGGCGCTCTCGGCAAAGGTAAAGTCGCCTCGGGAGATTCGGTTGAGGTATTCAGACCGAAACGCAAACGCCGTAAGAAATCTGGGACTGCCCGCAGACGCAAAGGCGGTTCCAAATCCGGAACAGCGAAGCGCAAACGCAGATAATCGGATGATAAGGGAACTCCATTCCCTTATTTAGGGGGAACGTGGAGTTTCACTGGTCGAACGGGAACTACAGGCTCTTATTTCGCCACCTTCGCCACAAAACCTGCCCAGATAAGCTAATTAGCGGACCCCAGTTCCCTCTCCCCCGCTAGTAGAGCTGTTTCGAGCAGAATAGCGCCCTGTAGTTCCTCTTCACCTGCCCACTAGAGAGACTCTGTGAGCAAAAAAAGGCTCCCCGTCTTTTCAGACGAAGGAGCCTTTTTTATTTCTACTTTTTCAACACTCTAAGGATAAGGGTAGATGCTTCCGCGCGCGTTGTTAATCCTTGCGGCTTCAGCGTACCGTCCTCATAACCGTTCATGAACCCTTTGGAGGTTAACGTAGCTACTGCCGCTTGTGCCCACTCAGAAATCGCAGCGTTATCGGAGAAGCTCGTATTCCCTGCCACCTTGTCCAAATGAGCGGCACGAACCATAATTTCCGCCATTTGCTCACGGGTAATGAAATCATCCGGACCAAAGGTTGTATCCGTGTAACCTGTGATAATGCCTTGCGCTGCAGCAGTGGCGATCGCATTCTTCGCCCAGTGGTTCGCTACATCACCAAACTTAGTGCTGCTTCCTTGCTCGTTCAATTTCAGGTATTTCACAATGATTGAAACGAACTCAGCGCGTGTGATGCGGTTTTCCGGTTTAAATGTGCCATCTTCATAGCCGTTAATGGAACCCGCTTTAACTAGTTCTAGAATGTTAGATTCTGCCCAGTGGCCTTTGATGTCTGTCAAATTAATGTTACCAGACTCAGGTTTTGTTTCTTGTTTCGGGTTAGAGATAACGGCAAATTTCGTAAAGTGGGTGACAGAACCGGTTACAGTACCTTTCACTTTATCAACAACAATGTTATCTAATTGAACCCAAGCTTTGGTTGTTTCATTAAACCAGTACAAGCTTACGTCTGACTTTTCTAGATCCACTTTGCTTTTATCATAAGGCAATGTGATTTCGATAGCTTTACTGAATGCACCATCTTTATCTTTCTTAATTTCGAAAACATCACTAATCAGCTTAGATGATGGGTCTACCGGCAGCGAAGCTGCATCGGAAATTTTAGCTACTGTAACCTTAATGTCGCTTGGTATCGCACCTTGTGGAATGACAATCTTAGCGCCTTCCAAAGTTACTGTACCACCGTCCACCGGAATCGTTGATCCCGAAGGAATCGCTGGCGCACTTCCACCACCATTGTCGCTTGATTCTTCTTGATGACTAGTGTTAAATTTCCAAATATCGGATTGAATCGATCCACCATATTGATCTTCGGCGAGAGCGTACCATTGGTAGGTCTTATTTAGAGTAAGGTTCGGCCAAACCACTGTTGCCGTCTGTCCACTCTTCACATTATCCACGCTTCCGATCGTTTTGTTCGTATATACACTGACACCGATATAATCCGTAGCTACGCGTTTAGTTACAGCATCCAGATTCAGATCCAGGCTGAACTCGTCTTTCCCAGGATACTCACTCGGATCATAATAGTTGTAATCGTCCAAATGAGGCGAGTAAGTTTTCATGTTGATTTTGCCGTTTTTCAAATCAAACTGCATCAATCTCATATACCCAAGTCCGCCTTCAGGCGCCCCTTGGTAATCCGCCAACATTTGATACACATTACGGTCTGGGATGCCGTCGTTGTTATCGTCGATTGGATCGACTTTCAACTCAGCGTCGTGATAGTGACCGGATAAAGCGGCAATAACGTTCTTATTCGGCTTAATAACGCGCTCGAACACTTTTTCCGCCATCGGCGCACGGTTATTGGAAACGAGCATGAATTCATGGAAGTTCAGAATCGCTTTGCGGTTCGGATACTTTTTCAACACTTCGTTGATCCAATCAATCTCTTTGTCTCCATATCCCCAGCCCATGTAAACCATGATAAAATCGTTACCATTCGAGGAAACTAAGTCATAGTGGCCGCGGTTGTTATCGTAAGATTCTCCATAGGTTGGTTGGTTTTTGAAACGATCCTCACCAAACCATTTGTCATAATAGCTGTAATCATTGTCTTGGTGGCCTACGTCATGGTTACCTGCAAGCACCCCGTATGGGATTCCTGCCGTCTCCAAAACTTTCATATCTTTGTCAGCTTCAATCCATTGGTACTCTTGATCGGCGTTATCGACGATGTCGCCAGTATGAATGACGTATTTAATTTTGTTGTCTTCTTTGTGATCGGCGATCCATTTCACCATTTTTTGATAGATATATGGATAGCTCTTGGAATAGTACTGGGTATCGGACATCCACACGAAGGAGAAATCATAGTCGGTACTAGGCGCTTGATCCTGAGTAATAGCAATCTCGTCCTGCACCATCACTTGAATTTTCCCGTTATTGGCATAATCGCCAGCTTGAACACTCGCTTTGAGCTCGAAATCCTCGCTGCCAGCGATAACAGTCTTAAGTTGACTCCATTCCAACTTGCTTGGGCTCCAAGCGTACAAAGAAACTTTACGCCCTTCAAGGGACTTCCCTTTCCAGTCAATGACAACTTCGTCTGTACTTTGAATCGCAGGATCTAACGCTATCTCAAAACGTTGGTAAGGAAATTTATCGTTAGCCTCATCGTTGAGATAGTTGCCGTCAACACTGCTAATTTTACTGTAATCTTCAGGCGTCATGGCCGCTTCACTTGCAGGCTTTTCCTGCTTCGGAGGCTCTGTATCCGCCGCGCCACGATAGCCTGTGAAAGTTCCCTGTGTGCTTGCATCGTATTTAAATCCTTGGTTGAACGTAACTTTCAAGTCGTCGTTCATCGGATCACTAACCTTCACACTAAGTGAAGCTGAGTTTTCCAAGCCAAATGCACCTTGACCGGGACCGACTTGGACCGGCATATCCGGTGCCTCGTTAGGCACTTCGAAATGAACGGTGACTTCCTTCACATTCCCCACTTTATCCGTAGCCTTGACGTTGAAAACATGCGCTCCGCCCGGCAGTTGTGCGGATGAAGTAGCCATCGGCAGCGTAACTGGTTGATCGTCTAACAGAGCCTCAACCTTGTCTACACCGGCCAATGCATCCGTTACGTTCGCATCGATGGTGAAGTTACCACGGTACATTTTTTCCTCAATGGAAGGTACCACAACAGGAGCTGTATTATCCACCTTTATGTTGGAAGTAACCGAACCATATGTGGTACTGCTTACTGTAACCTGATGATTGCCGTCACTCACAGAAGTCGTGTTCCAATCATAAGCTTTGGAAGCCAATTGCGTTGACGGAATGACGAAATTGAAATCGATCACTGGCGACAGACCGGAGGAATCCCCGATTTTGATCACCTTGTTCGGATCGCTATATTTCGCGTCATACACAACCGTACCGTCTGCAAAGACAAGACGAACATTCTTCACTTCAAAATTGTCTTTATTTTCTTCCGGACGATCATCGAACGGTGAAGCCTTGGAACCCGCACGAATCTGGAATGCGTTGCTGCCTTCTTTAAGGCGCTCGGCTTTTAATGGAATGGACAATGTTTTATAGCTATTGATTGGATCTTGGAAAATCGAAAGAATTTCCTGCCCTTGGGTAATCCCGTTTTTGAAATAATAGTTCACGCCCATGACTTCAAAAGCGAAGAACGCATCATGCTCCACGGCATGATAAGTCGACTGTGTCAGCTCGCTGCCGTCGATCGCCAGTTTCAGGCTGTCCGGGCTAACACCCTCGCCGGTCCCTTTCAACGCTTTCGTTTGCGAAACGACGTCACCGTCTTTCACATTCAAGCGCAAGCTGGAATGATCTGATCCGCCTTGAATTTGAACACGCTTCGTCTGTGTAATCGTTTCATTCGTGCCGTCAGACGCTGTGAAATAATAATCCAGGTAAGAGTTTCCGATAAGCTCAGGCGAATAAACCATATAATGGTACAACGTATCCGCGAAGCTTTCTTTCAAGTACCTCTTGTTATATTGGGACTGTTTGTCTGTTTTATAGTAGAGCGCTACTGTTTTGAGCGATGTTTCATCTTTAGCCTCTCCGATAATTTCTAGATCTAAGGCTTGATCGAGCGTGCTCTCTTTCGTTAAATCATTAAGCGTAGGCTTAAGAGTATCCGGTGTAACCTTCACCGTCTGTGGTGGCACTTGAACTTGATCTACGGAACCCGGTGTTGCTGCTGCAACGGTCGAGCTGTATTTGATCATCGTTTTGCCGCCGTCAGTCGGATATTTATACAAAATCCCTTTATTAGCCTTTGAATCGCCGTTGATGTAGTAGGCTGTAGAAAGCTCAACACCCGTATTCGTAGCAATCACAAGACCACGGTTGGAGGCGTTCGCCATCCCATCGCTGTGCACGCGCACAAGGTTAGTGCCCTCTACCAGGTTCGTTCCGTAGTTGGCATTGAAGTCAGCTGCGGTCGAATTCCCATTCTGGTTGTTGATAATCCAGAAGACGAGCGTCCCTTTTGAAGGAATGATCATATCTTCTTTGTCCGCAGGCCATGGAACGTCTGCATCCGGACCCGAATCCGTGTAACGGTAGACGACTTTATAGTCTTTGAAGTTAACGGGTTGATCCGTATTGTTATAAACTTCAATGAACTCATAACCGTCCGCTGAGCCCACATTCGTGGAATCCGGTACAACTTCGGTTACCATGAGTGGTGGAACTTTCGAATAGTCGGATTGATCTAGCGTAACATTTACGTTGTAAACGTTCGATCTCACCGTGCTGAAGCCGTCATTCGCTTGAATGTAGTAATTCAATTGACTTTCAGTTAGCTTGTCCTTCGTAATAACAGCTTGATATTGATTGCTGCCCGTTACTGTCATAGGTACGGATTCATAGCTCGTTTGCGATGCCAACTGATAATACACGGCAGCAGATACCGTTTCATTCTGCTCTGTGTTAGCAATCTGAGCTTGCAAGATCAAGTCGTTCTTCTGATCAGCTTGGGCAACCGGCGTGTGGCCGACGACAGGTGGATCAGAGAAGTACAGCGGAACAGGCGGAACCTGAGTAGGGTCGATAGTCCCTGGGGTGGCAGCGGCTGCAGTCGTGTCAGCGCCCGAGCCATACATCACCATGTTCTTCGTTCCATCCGCCGGGAAGCGATAGAAGATCCCTTTTTCCGGTTTCGTTTGTTCATCGTTTTGGTAGCTGGCAACCGAGATATCCGTGCCGTCTTTTTCTTGAATGACCAAATCTCTTGGACTGCTGTTGTGCATACCGCCGCCGCCGTCAACACGGAAAAGGTTCACATTTTCTTGCAGAGTCGTATGGAAGTTCTGATTGAAGTCCGATGCTTGCAGATTTAAATTAATTCCTTTATCCGTATTCATCACCCACAGGACGATGGAGGATTGCGCAGGAATCTTCATGCTTCCATTGGGATTCCCATTCTGATAAGATCCCCAAACGGTGCTCGTTCCGGGATATCGGTACACCAGATTATAATCTTTAAAATCCAGCGTTTTGTTCGTATTGTTATAAACTTCAATAAATTCATAAGCGTCTGAACTGCTGATATTCGCTGTATCCGGAACAAGCTCCGTAATCATCAGCTTAGGCAATTTCGAATAGTCCACCGCGCTGATTTGCGTTTCATCCGCATGTGCCGCCATAGGCATCAGCATGCTGAACATCATCCCAGCTACGGTCGCGCCGGATATCCATCGTTTGAAACTCTTTTTAACCAACTTGATAACGTCCCCTCATCATAAAAAATTTTATTGACTAATAATGCGCTCAATCAACCAGTAAAGCCCGAACACGCCAATGATCCCCGAAGCGTATTGATTCCATTTGATTTTTAACGGCAAATTTTTAATCCATAGAAGCACTGGAATCACAATCGCTACGACGACAAGCTGTCCAATTTCTACCCCCAGGTTGAATGAAAATAAAGGAAGGGCCATATGTCCAGACAACGTTCCTCGCAGCACCTCGGCAAAACCGAATCCGTGCACAAGGCCAAACAATAACGTAACGATTACACGTGCACTCTCTTTTCGCTTCCATATATTCTCTACTGCAATATACAGAATGCTGAGGGCGATTAAGGGTTCGACGATTTTAGGTGAGAGATAAGCAACCTCTAGAGAAGATAGGACTAGCGTAATGCAGTGACCTATTGTAAAGGCGGTAATCAGTCGCACGATTTTCCATACCCTTTGCTCAGCAGCTAACAGGAGTCCCAGCACGAAAAGCATATGATCCAGACCCGACCAGATGTGCTGCATCCCCATGAGAACGTAGGTTTTGAGCGTACTTAGCCAAGAAGCCGCCTCCAGTTGAACAGCAGGCTTTGCATCCAGGGCTGAAGGTGGTGCCGCTGCTGACGGATTCCCGGCTGCTGCGCCCGGCCCTTGAATCTGTACAATATAGTTCTGACTGCCAAGTACCTGCTGAATGGTTTGGCCACCGACCTGAATCGTGGCATAGTTACTATGGTTGACATCGACCCCGCTGTACCAGAAGAAATTGTATTGCATCAGATACTGCTTCACAGTGGCAGCGAATTTATATCGGATATCGATACCGATCATATCCATGCTGGCTCGTTTCTCATGCTTGGCACCGGTAATCACCGCAGATCCGATTTTCCCGTCTCCCGTTACAATCAGGCCGTCATCGACAAGCCTTGTTAAGGCATCCATAGATGCTGACAATTGTTTATCGCTGATCTTGTCGCCGCCGTCCGGCTTGTCCGGGAATATATGAACAAAGTCGCTCTCCAGAATCGACAGGTGGTATTGGATTGTATCTGCACCCACCTTGATATCGGAATACCCGGTTGAGGAGAAATGAGCTCCCGCCGAACCAGCAAAGGTCATGCTTACGATTACCGCCAAAGCAATAGCAAAAAAGCTCTTATAGATGTTGGTCACGGTTCTATCACGCATGTGTTTCATTTCGTTCCTATCCCCTCATTCGTCTTCATCAACTGATCTTGCTCTTTCGAACCTTAAGCCGCCTCTCCTTCCCATGAGCCTCGCTTGTTACCTGCCCATCATATCCGGGGGGCCGCTGCCTTGCCTATACACATGATTTTCGATACTTCCCCATTGTTTCGATTGGTTTTTTAAGCTTTTATGAACCGCCTGATCAGTAAAAATGCAAAGCTTCCAAAAAAAAGCCCATACCCTTACCGAGGATAATCGTCTACAATTGACTGTATATAACTCGCCGGAAGTCAACAGCGTAACGATCAAAGGGGCCTGCGACTTATGACTATTTTTTCATTGAATAAATCCTTGTTTCGACATGTTTTGACAAGCTTCATCATTCTGATTCTGATCTTCTCCTCTTTCAGCCTACTCATCTTCTGGATGCTAAAAAGCCACCTTCGCAGCGAGATGATCGAACAGAATCACCTCACTTTGCAGAAAGTGGCGGAGCGTTATCAGTTTCAGTTGGATAAAATTAGAGAGGCCCTTTTCAAGCAATTCACAGATAAAGATGTCATTACTCTTAACAATCAAGTGAATCTTAAAAAAGATGCCGAGTCGCTGACTACTCGTCCCATTGTTCTGGACATCCAAAGTATCGTAGGGGATTCAGAGCTTTATCTGGATAATATGATCCTTCTGTTTCGTTCTGCGAATCTGGCCATTAATAAATTTGGTCCGGGAACGAATCAAGAATTGTTTGCAGGACTGTATGTCAGTAAACCATACCCGGTTTCTTATTGGCAGTCACAGTTTCAACGTACAGAGAATTTTGTGCTTCATCCGGCTGCTGAATTTGGTGCTACACAAGCTGATCCAACGTTCAAAACCATGATTCCTTATTCCATCAAACCTGCACTAGCCGATAATATGTTGATCGCCATGATCGACGCCGATCGTTTGCGGGACGCGATGCTCAAGGAGTATCCCAATCTGGATTTAACCATTGTGGGACCGGGACAAGACCTCATTTATCAAACGAATCGTAGTAGTGCTGCTAAGCTGCCAGAGACGTTATTCTCATCTCCACCTACTGAGCGTGCCTATCTACTGGAAAAAGGGATTTATTACGTCGATTATCAAAATGAAGACAGCATGCATTTCATCATGCGAGTTACCAATCCTGATTTCGCAGGTAAAATCCTTCGTTTGGATAATCTCATGATCATCCTGCTAGGTATCTCGATTTTCATCGCTTTCGTGGTCTCGATCTTTTTCAGCAAAAGGATTAACAATCCTGTACGCCAGCTGCTGAAGGAAAAAGGGCAAATTCAACAAGAACTGAAGGAGCAGCAGTCCGAGCTGACCAACTACCACTTCATCAATAAGTTAAAAAATATCAATCTGGAATCAGGCGAATGGCCGCACATTCAAGGTACTGAAGAAACCTACACCATCGTTCTGTACGAGCTTCGCTATCGAGCAGCTGCTTTTGTAGATGTCCCGCTGAGCAAAGAGCAGATCTCACAGTCGGTCGGTGCGCAGCTCAAACAGTTTGCGGATGAAACGATTCCTGGCTCCCATACTTTTCAAATTGAGCATCATCAGTTTCTGTCTGTTTTTCCTGGTAATGAAAGAGATCGCATCATAGCCATGCTAGGGCAGCTGAAGCAGGTTCTGGATCAAGATAAACGCTACTGTCTGGTAACGGCGGCCGTAAGTTCTGCTTTCGAACATTCGATCCAGTTTGGCTATGCCTACCGCCAAGTCAATGAAATGGCCATGCAAGCCAGACTGCTGGACGAAACACAACCGATAACCGAGTTCCGCACGGACCGCTCTACGTATGTTTTAACGCTTTCGCAGGAGCAAGAATTAACCGCCGTACTGAAGGCTGGCAAAGAGCAGGAAACACTGGACCTCTTCCTCCCATGGTTACAAGAACTTAACCACAAAGAAGCGTCAGTTGATGTGTTTAGGCATATGACACTTGCTGTGACGGACAAGGCCAAGATGGTGCTGGAGCATTACAAAGTCCAAACAGAGGCCTTATGGCAGCTTAAACCCCTTCTGCTTCAGCTGGACGAATGCTGCACACTCGCGGAATACGAAATCACTTTCCAAGCTTATTTCCGAGCTGTTACTCAGATTATCCGTGAGAAAAAAGAAGCCAACGACCCTATCGTTGACCGTGTTCTTCGCGTGATTCATGAGCAATTCGCAGAGGATCTCTCGCTCGATGTCCTAGCCGATCAGCTGAATTTAAGCACCTCCTACCTCTCGACGTATATTAAGGAGAAGACGGGCGCCAACTTCATGGAACATCTGCATGATCGAAGAGTAAGCAATGCGAAGGAATTACTGCACTCGACCGATTTGAATATCCAAGAAATCAGTATTCAAGTGGGGTATCGCAACATCTCCTCGTTTAACCGGATGTTCAAAAACCGCACAGGCTCCTCCCCAGGCGAATACCGCAAAACAAAGCTATAAAAAAAAGCATCCCGAATCGGGGTGCTTTTTTAGGTTTACTGTAATGCCTGATTATACGCTGCTATTTTGGCGTTAATTTCGGCTGCTGCCGCATCAAGTGCGGCCTGCGGCGACTGCTGTCCGCTAAGTGCCTGATTGACGGCTTCCTCCGTAAGCTTCCTTGCGTCAGGATATACGCCAAGAACGCCGCCTAGCGTCGCTTTATTTAATTTTGAAGCATGATGTTGTTCGATTGCTGTCTTGAACTGTGGATATTTCTTCATGTTTTCCTGCACAATTGGCAGCTCATAGGTTTTCTTCGTGATTGGAAAATAGCCCGTGTTTACATGAAAAATGGCTTGTTGTTCAGGCTCTGACAAAAACTTCATGAACGTCCAAGCAGCCTTCTGTTCCTCCTCGGACTTACTGTTCAGAATCCAGTTGCTGCCGCCTCCAACTCCTACTCCACCACTCGCTGTCTCAGCTGGTTTCGGAAAGAAGCCTGTCCCCACTTCGAACTTGCCATCAACCGAGTCCAGGATATCACGCAATGCGGCCGTTGTATCAAAAATCATCGCAACCTTACCTTCGGCGAACGCTTTCTTCGAGGTATCACCCTTACCAGCCGAGTAGATCGCTACGTTGTTGTCCACAAGCTCCTTCCACCAAGCAAGCGCCTTAACGCCTTCTGCGCCGTTTAACTGCCAAGCGGTAGCTAGTCCATCGCGACCATTCCCGTTATTTACCCACTCTGCGCCTTGATTGGCGACAAACTGTTCCATATACCAGCTATGTGTGCCAAAATAAGCGCCCGTTACGCCGCCTTTTGTCAGCTTAGTTGCTGCTTTCTTAACGTCTTCATACAACACGGGCGGTTGATCAGGATTCAGTCCTGCTGCCGTGAACAAATCTTTGTTGTAGTATAAGATCGGATTGGATGCGTTAAAAGGCATCGAAAACAGCGTATTATCCACTGTGTAATAATTAATAATAGCTTCATCCATCTGAGATGTGTCGTACTTCTCCCGATCGATAAACGTCTGAATCGGTGTAATGGCTTTCGAATCAATCATAAACCGGGTGCCAATGTCATACACCTGTGCCATGGTAGGTGCAATTGTTGTACCGATGGACGCTTTCAACTTCGTCAGGCTATCATAATAAGAGCCCTGATAGACGGCCTCTACCTTCATATCTTTATGCGATGCATTGAACGCAGAAACGAGCTTGTCCACTACTTTGCCGTTCTCGCCGCTCATCGCGTGCCACCAGACGATTTTCGTAACCCCAACGGTCGACTCCGAGACGGCTTCTGCAGCCCCAGCTTTGCCTCCTCTAACACCGCTTTGGTTCCCCCAGATTGTATAGCTAATTCCAAAAATGCCAAACAGCAGCAAAATAAACATCGTATAAATGGGTACTGAAACTTTACGTTGAAATTTATTCATGATATTCCCCCCCCATGACTTTTAATCATAGGGGATCAATGTATGAACATGATTATTGGAATGTTAAGAGATTGTTAAATCTGTGAACTACGTCTACTCCATCTTAAGTGCGGTTCCCTCGGGCACGATCTGCACCCATGTATTGCCAGGCAACAGCGGCACTTCTTTGCCATCTTCCGCGTAGGCGCGCAGCATCCCGTTTTTGCGTTCCCATGTAATCTGCTGGGATTTGCCCTCTTGCAGGATGACGCCTTTGTTAGGGCCGAACACGTCGACCTCGCGGCGCCCTTCTTTGTCTACGATCTTGTGCTTGCTCTCCAGCACGAGCAGATTTTTGGCTTGCAGCTGCTTGCCACTTTCCTTGTCGAGATGCGGCTTGCCCTCCATGCTGCGCATGTACACACCTTCCGCAGGATTGTATTCATAGGAAACGAAATACCCTTGGAGATAAGGAATAAGAATATAATGCACGGCTGCGCCGGTAAGTTTACTTTGTCCATCATCCTTGGCAAAAGTAAGCAGCGGTCCATTCCACTCCGAGCGGAATTTGCGCGCTTCGGCGCCCTTCTTCATTTTATCCACAGAGGTATAGAGATTGTGAGGAGCTTTGCGGTCCGTAGAGCGCCAGTAGTAGGCGCCATCGCCGTAGACCTCATCAAGATGAGCCAGCTTGCGGCCGGCCATCATGTCCATCGCCTCCTGGCTCCAACCGGCATGAACGATAACGGCATCCAGCGCATCGCCGATCTCTACAAAATAAGGCCGGATGCTGCGCACTGGACCGATCGTTGTGGCCTCGTGGCTTTGGAACACGGAGACAAATCTAGTAATCTCCCCTTCTGCGAGAATTTCGTAGACGATGTCAGCCTGATCAAGGCCGGTTTGCGGCCTGGCTTGCGGAGCATTTTCGACCATGACCATGAAAGGACGGCTCTTCACTTCTTTGGCCGAAGGAAGACCAGTCAGCGGGAATTTGTAGGGCAGCTCCGTTTCTATGGCTGTGTTTGCGGGCTTCGTGGCTTGCGTTGAAGCTGATGGCGTTACTGCTGCGGTATCCGGCGTCGTTGTTGGCAGAGAAACCGGCGTATCGCTGCAGCCGACAAGGGTTATGACCGAGCAGCCGAGGACGAGCCAGGCGCTGAGCGTTTTTTTGCGGCGGGATAGGGACAATGATTTCATCAATAGGCACCTCTTCTCTTCATCTATTGTTCTATGAAAATGTATATGCTAGGCAAGAGAGAAATAGAAGACTTTTTGAGTGGGGGGCGTTGTATCAGAGAACTATTCACAACCTTCATGCTTCATATGTCGGAGGAATTCATCAGACATCTACTTCCTCCCCCTTCTTACTTTACATGATGGAGGATTTCAACGTAATTAGATATAGTAGAGGGAGAACGATGTGGTGACAGTAAGTTGCGGACGAACATCATGTAAAAAATACAGTAAATTTCGATGCACACCCCAAGGAGGCGTTGCCCATGACCAAGCCAACTGATGACAAGGCCGTCATTCTATTCGACGGCGTCTGCAATTTGTGCAGCGGAGCTGTGCAGTTCATCCTGCGGAACGACCCGAAGGGCCATTTCCGCTTCGCGTCCTTGCAGTCGGCTGCCGGGCAAAAGCTGCTAGAGCAGCAGCGGCTGCCCACGGACAATATCAGCACGATTGTGCTGATCGAGAACGGGCGCGCCTACACCCGCTCGACGGCGGCGCTGCGCATTGCCCGGCGGCTGCGCGGCGCTTATCCGCTGGCGTATGCGGCCATCCTCATTCCGCCTCCACTGCGGAATCTCGGCTATGCCTACATCGCGAGCAATCGCTATCGCTGGTTCGGCAAGGCTGAGCATTGCATGCTGCCGAAGCCTGAGTTCAAGCAGCGCTTCCTTGAATAGCGCTGCAACACAGCACGCGCTTAATCCAGGAAGCGCTCAGGCTTTTTCAAGCCGCCGAACATCCAGCAGCACAGGCTGAGCGTGCCCATTTGGAAGCTGTGATGCAGCAGCTTCGCCCGGCGTCCACCGTCTGCCGCACCTAGTGCGAGCAGCAATGGCGCAAAATGCTGCGGCGTCGGCACCGCCGCAGCCGCATGTGGCGCTCTTTCGTCGTACCTCACGAGCGCCTCAAGATTCCACGTTTCGAGCTGCTCCGCCAGCCACTCATCGAATTCTACCGCCCACAACTGGGGCACCGGATTATTCCGGTCTAGCCGTTCCAAATTGTGCACGGTGCCGCCGCTTCCGAGGATGAGGACTTCCTCCTCCCGCAAGGTGCCGAGCGCCGCACCGATGCGGTAATGCTCTTCCGGCGTCAGTCTCGGATTCACCGAGAGCGCCACTACGGGAATCTGCGCTTCCGGGTACATGAGGTACAAGGGAGCCCACACCCCATGATCCAATCCTCGCTCATCATCCAACTCACAGCGGATACCTTCCTCTTGGAGCAGCTGCTGAATATGCAAGCTCAGCGTCAAATCGCCTCTAGCTGGGTATTTAATGCTATAAACCTTATCTGATGCTCCCAAAACATCATACATCGTCTCCGGATGAATCGCTGAGCTAATCGCCTGCACAGGACTCTCCCAATACGCGCTGAATACAACAATCGCTTTGGGCCGCGGAATGCTCTTCGCCAGTTTATGTAAAAACTCGGTGTATGCATGCTGCTCAATAGCCAAGTTCGGTGTTCCATGTGCGATAAAAAAGGCTGGCAGCATGACGAATCACCCCTTCTTCCGGATTGGAAACATTTTACCAATATTCTACAGTATTCTCCAGTGTAACGAAATAAAACCTGCGGATTGTCATCCGTAAGATCTGTTTTGTTGAGTGCCCGTTGGATGAAATCCAATGAAGGGGCACATTTGAGGCTTTCCTCTTACATTACATTGGACAAATTCCAATGGGGTCTAGATAAATCGGCTTTTAGAGCCAAAAAAAGACCACCCCGTTGGATTTCGTCCAATGAAATAGGGATTTAAGCTGCTAAATCCGTCTTTCTGTTGGATTTTGTCCAACGGGATGGCTGGGAGGCCTGGTGGCCGATTGATCGTTGCCTGAAAGTTACTGGGCTCAGTGGATGTAGCCTGCGTGCCGAGAGCTTGTGGCCAAGAATGGCTGATGGACCAGCCCTACCTTGCTGGGGACCCAGCATTCAAAAACCGCTCAATCCCGTCAGCAATCCCGGCGGCGAGCTTTTGCTGGTACTCCGCTTCCGACAGCCGCTCATCTTCTTCAGGGTTAGTCATGAAACCGAGCTCAACCAGCACAACCGGCACCTTGGACCAGTTAAAACCGGACAAGTCGCTGCGCGCCGACAGCCCTCTGCCGGCTGTCCCTGTCGCCGCCTTTAACTGCTCGGCAATGAAACCGGCAGCTTGCCGGCTTTCTGCTGCAATGGGCTTCAGCGCCGCCGAAGCAGCTGACGGATACAAAACCGAAAATCCGCTCGTTTTCGGCGAGTTATCCCCATCCGCATGGATACGTACGGCCAGCGCTGCGCCGGCCTCATTCGCCATCTCCGCGCGCTGTTTATTAGAGATATCGACCTCGTGCGACTCACGAGTCATTGCCACTTCAATGCCGCGCTTCACGAGCTCGGCCTTCACCAACTGCGAAACCTCCAGGTTTAGTACATATTCCGGTTTCTTCGTACGAATGCCGACGGTGCCAGAGCTGACCTTAGGTTTCACTTCTCGCGTATCCGGGCCTACGGCCTCGGGCGCGTTGTTGCCATGACGCTGATGCCCCGGATCCAGCATCACCAGCTTGCGCACCACAGCCAGCGACTCCACAGGCGCTGCATCTGTTTCTGCTTCCGCCATTTGCTCCGTAGGTATCGGCACCGCTTCCTTCCCCTGCACCGTTAACACTGGTTCAGGCTCTTGAACCGCCGTCGGCTCAGGCGTCGGCCTCGTGCCTACAGCCGGCGTCTCCTCCGCCGGCAAGTCATTCACTTCAACACCTGCCCGCTCACCACAAGCAACCAGCAAACCAATTACCAAGAACATCATACCCATGGCGACCA
Organism: Paenibacillus sp. P36; assembly: GCF_045866505.1. NCBI lineage: Bacteria > Bacillati > Bacillota > Bacilli > Caryophanales > Paenibacillaceae > Paenibacillus > Paenibacillus sp. P36. The sequence goes on along the minus strand of NZ_AP038372.1, from coordinate 629,833 downwards.
ACGGCATCGCCCTTTTTCCCACCATCATCACACCGTTCTCTCCTATCTATTATCTAACCATGCATGAAACGCAGAGCGGCAGCCAAAACTAGTCGAAAGGCATCCCAAGGAGGCAATCGCATGAACACCCTCTGGAACTTTATCGTAGATCACTGGATATCGCTAGCGCTCATCGTCGGCGTGATCCTCGCCATCTGGTACGAATACAAAAACAAAGACAAATACATCCGCGGCGGCAAGGATTAGTACCCATAAAAAAACAAAAACACAGCCCTTTCCCGCAAGAAAGACACTGTGTTTTTCATTGTTCTATTTCAAAGCTTTCATCGCAATATCCGTCCGGTAATGCTTCCCGTCAAAATGGATCCGGTCCGCATCCGCGTAAGCTTTCTGACGAGCTTCAACGATGTCTTTGCCGATGCCCGTGATGCCCAGAACGCGTCCGCCGTTCGTCACGATTTGACCGTTCTCCAACGCCGTTCCTGCGTGGAACACCAAGGAGTCCTGCACGTTCTCCAGCCCTGTAATCGGCAATCCTTTCGGATATGGCCCTGGGTAACCGCCGGAAGCCACGATCACACAAACCGCTGCATCCTCGCTCCACTCGATTGGCTGCTCAGCCAACGTTCCGTTGTTGATGGCAAGGAAAATATCCAGCAGATCTGTTTTGAGGCGAGGTAAAATGACCTGCGTCTCCGGATCGCCAAAACGCGCGTTGAACTCGATTGTTTTCACACCGTTCGGAGTCAAAATCAGTCCCGCATAGAGCACGCCCTTGAATGGTCGGCCCTCTTTCACCATCGCGTCAGCCGTCGGCTGGACAATGTTCACAAGCGCTTCCTGCACGATGGACTCCGGGATATGCGGCAGCGGTGAGTAAGTGCCCATTCCGCCCGTATTCGGCCCTTTGTCGTTATCGAAGACCGGCTTATGATCCTGCGAAGGCACCATCAGACGAACCGTTGAGCCATCCACGAAAGCAAGCAGCGACATCTCTTGCCCCGTCAAGAACTCCTCAATCACGACGCTCGCGCCGGATTTACCGAATACTTGATCCACCATAATATCGCGAAGCGCCGCTTCCGCTTCTTCCATCGTTTGCGCAACAGTTACGCCTTTACCAGCAGCTAATCCATCAGCTTTGATAACGATTGGCGCTTTTTGCGAACGCAAGTAAGCGAGTGCCGGTTCGTACGCGTCAAAAGTTTCATAAGCCGCCGTAGGAATGCTGTATTTTTTCAGGAGCTCCTTCATAAATACTTTGCTTCCTTCGATAATCGCCGCATTTGCGCGAGGACCGAACGCTTCAATCCCTTTGGACTCCAAGTGGTCCACAAGGCCGGCAGCGAGCGGATCGTCAGGAGCTACCATAACCAGATCAATCGCTTGCTCTTTCGCAAATGTGCTGATCTCTTCGAATTGCAGTTCCGTGATCGGCACACATTCCGCCAACCCCGCAATGCCGCCGTTCCCCGGTGCGCAGAAAAGCTTGCTGATTTTCGGGCTTTTACTCAGCGCCCATACAATGGCATGCTCGCGCCCGCCTCGTCCAATTACTAATACACGCATCTATGCCACCAGTCCCTTTCATGGGGAATGCCCACGGTCCGCACTCGAATCGTGAGCATTCTCAGTTGTTTTAGTGTTTGAAGTGACGAACGCCCGTCATGACCATCGCGATTCCGTTCTCGTTCGCTACGCGAATGGACTCTTCATCTTTGATCGATCCACCCGGTTGGATAACCGCTGTGATGCCTGCTTTCGCAGCCATTTCAAGCGTGTCGCCCATTGGGAAGAAAGCATCGGAGGAAAGAACAGCGCCTTTCGACTTGTCCCCAGCTTGCTCGATCGCAATTTTAGCCGCACCGACACGGTTCATTTGCCCCGCACCGACACCAACCGTCATGTCATCAGCGACAAGTACGATTGCGTTAGATTTAACGTGCTTAACTACTTTCCATGCAAAAAGTAGCTGCTTCATTTCTTCTTCTGTCGGCTGACGCTCGGAAACAACCTTCAGATCCGCTTCCGTCAGTTGGTAAGCATCGCTGTCTTGCACGAGCATGCCGCCTTCAACGGTTGTAACAACTGGCTCTGCCTTGCGGCCAGCAACTGTATCTAAGCCGACTACTTTCAGCAGACGGATATTTTTCTTTTTAGAAAGGATATCAAGTGCTTCTGGTGTAAAATCTGGCGCAATGACGATTTCCAAGAAAATCTCATGCAGCAATTGCGCTGTTGCTTCGTCAACCGTACGGTTCGCAGCTACGATACCACCGAAGATGGACGTAGGGTCAGCGGCGTACGCTTTTTGATAAGCTTCCAGCACATTCGTACCGATACCTACACCACAAGGATTCATGTGCTTAACTGCAACAACGGCAGGCTCGCTGAATTCCTTAACGATTTGAAGCGCCGTATTAGCGTCATTGATGTTATTGTAAGAAAGCTCTTTGCCGTGCAGCTGTTCAGCCGTTGTAATGTTGCCAGCAGCTGCATTCGGCTTGCGGTAGAAAGCCGCGCTTTGATGCGGGTTCTCTCCATAGCGAAGCTCTTGCATTTTCTCGTAAGTAACTGTGTAACGCTCTGGGTAAGGCTCGCCCATTTGTTTGGACAAGTAGTCAGCAATCAAAGCATCGTATGAGCCAGTGTGACGGAATACTTTGGCCGCAAGACGTTTGCGCGTTTCAAGTGTTGTATCGCCAGTCTCTTGGACCTCTTCAAGCACTTTGGCGTAGTCCGCTGCATCGACAACAACAGATACGAATGCATGGTTCTTTGCCGCTGAACGTAGCATAGTCGGACCGCCGATATCGATGTTCTCGATAGCGTCTTCGTAAGAGACATTCGGCTTCGCAATCGTCTCAGCAAAAGGATACAAATTCACGACAACCAGATCAATATAATCCAGCCCTAGCTTCTTCATGCTCGCTTGGTGCTCTTCGTTGTCACGAACTGCCAACAGACCGCTGTGAACAGCCGGATGCAGCGTTTTGACGCGGCCATCCATAATCTCAGGGAAGCCTGTAACCTCGGAAATCCCGATAACCGGAACCCCTTTATCCTTCAACAAACTTTGCGTACCGCCAGTAGAAATAATCTCAACGCCCAGCTTCGCCAATTCGCTTGCGAACTCAACGATCCCCGTTTTATCGGACACGCTGATCAGTGCTCTTTTGATTGCCACGGTTCTTCCTCCCAGAAAATTAATTTTATATATATTAAAACCTACAACCGAATGCCACCCTGCGGCCATCCATGCTCACGCGGCCCTCGCGCAGCCATCGAATGACCTGCGGCAGCAGCACGTGCTCAGCCGCATGAATCCGCTCCGCGAGCGATTCCGCCGTCTCATGCTCGTGGATCTCCACGGCACGCTGCGCGATGATCGGACCGGAGTCCAGCCCGCCGTCCACGAAGTGCACGGTGACGCCGGTTTGCTTCACGCCGTACTCGACGGCTTGCTCAATCGCGCGCACGCCCGGAAAGGACGGCAGCAGCGATGGATGGATGTTAATCATCCGGCCAAAAAACGGCTCAACCAGCACATTCGTAATAATACGCATGTAGCCTGCCATCACAACCAAATCAACCTGGCGGTCTTGCAGCTCCTTCAAAATAAGAGCCTCATAAGCCTCACGATTGGCATATTCCTTGGGACGGAACGCGAACACAGGCACTTTCGCTTCCTTGGCACGCTCCACCACGTAAGCCTGCGGACGGTCACAGACAAGAAGCTCGATGCTGACATCAAGCTTCCCCTTCTGTACCTGATCCACGATCGCTTGGAAATTCGAGCCGCTGCCCGAAGCAAAGATCGCTATTCGATAAGGCTGCATTACACCTCAGCTCCTTGGAACGTTACGACACGCTCGCCTTCAGTAACAACGCCCAAACGGTAAACTTTCTCGCCTTGCGCTTCCGCTGCGGCAATCGCTTTCTCCGCATCATCCGCATTCACGATAATAACCATCCCGATCCCCATGTTGAACGTGCGGAACATATCGTTGTTCGAAATGCCGCCTTCACGCTGCATCAAAGAGAAGATCGGCAGAATCGGCCATGAGCCGTATTGGATATCCACGTTCACACCGTCAGGCAGAACACGCGGTATATTTTCGATAAAACCGCCGCCTGTAATATGCGCCATGCCTTTGATCGCTACGTCTTCCAGCATCGCCAGAATCGGCTTCACATACAGCTTAGTAGGCTCTAGCAGCACGTTGCCAAGCTTATCGCCCAGTTCGTCCACATGCCCTTGAAGCGTGTACCCTTTCTCTTCCAGCAAAAGCCTGCGCACAAGAGAGAACCCGTTGCTGTGCACACCGCTTGAAGCCAGACCTAACACTACGTCTCCAGGACGGATTGTCGTACCGTCGATGATCTTTTTCTTATCGACGATTCCAACCGTAAAGCCGGCAATGTCATACTCCCCTTGTGCATACATGCCCGGCATTTCCGCCGTTTCGCCACCGATGAGTGAGCAGCCAGACTGCGCACAACCGTCAGCGATCCCTTTGATAATAGCTTCAATTTTCTCTGGAATTACTTTGTCACAAGCGAGATAGTCAAGGAAGAAAAGCGGCTCAGCGCCTTGAACAATAATATCGTTCACGCACATAGCAACCGCGTCGATCCCAATCGTATCATGCTTATCCATTGCAAAAGCAATCTTCAGCTTCGTGCCCACGCCGTCCGTTCCAGATACAAGCACAGGCTCCTCATACTTGTCTTTGTTCAAGCTGAACAGCCCGCCGAAGCCGCCGAGGTCCGTTAACACTTCAGGACGGAAAGTCCGTTTGACGTGTTTTTTCATCCGTTCTACTGCTTCGTTACCTGCCGCGATATCGACTCCGGCCTTTTTGTAAGCATCCGACACTTCGCAACCACTCCTTATATTTGTCTATATATATTGGGAGACCGAAGCCTCCCCTATCCTTAATCGCAAGCACAACCAACCTTCGTTACATCCACAATCTCCGTTGGGTACGTATTATCGAAGCAAGCTGTACAGTACCCGCTCTGGGAACCGGCCGATCCTTGACCAATGGAATCGAGCAGCCCTTCTTTGGTTAAAAAATGCAGGGAATCCGCGTTGATCGCCTTACGAATTTCCTCGATAGAGTTCATCGCAGCGATCAGCTCTTTCCGATCCGGTGTATCAATGCCGTAGTAGCATGGATTCATGAAAGGCGGCGAAGAAATCCGCACATGCACTTCTGTAGCTCCAGCTTCTCTAAGCAAATTCACAATGCGAAGGGACGTTGTTCCACGAACGATGGAATCATCGATCATCACGACACGTTTGCCTTCAACTACTTTGCGAACGGCGCTCAGCTTCATTTTGACACCTTGTTCACGAAGCTCCTGGCTTGGAATGATGAACGTCCGCCCTGTGTAGCGGTTCTTGATCAGCCCCAACTCATAAGGGATACCCGTTTGTTCAGCAAAACCAATTGCCGCCGAGATACTGGAATCCGGCACGCCGGTTACTACATCCGCATCAACGAAAGCTTCCATCGCCAACTTTTTACCCATCCGCTTACGAGCGGAGTGAATGTTTACGGTATCGATGTCGCTGTCCGGACGAGCAAAGTAGATATATTCCATCGCACAAATGGCGCGTCGACCGCTCTCCGTGAACTGCTCGGAACGGAAACCATCGCGATCCAGCACGATGAGTTCGCCTGGCTGTACATCACGGAAATAAGTAGCTCCCACCGCATCAAAAGCGCAGGACTCAGAAGCGAACAAGTAGGAATCGCCGAGACGGCCGATCATGAATGGGCGCAAACCGTTCGGATCAAGCGCAGCAATCATTTTATCTTTGGTAATGATCAGGAAGGCAAATCCGCCAATAACTTGCGTCAAAGCGTCTTTGACCGCATCCACGATATCGTCATGCTCCGAACGGGCAATCAGATGCGCTAGGACTTCCGTATCGCTTGTCGTTTGGAAAATCGATCCCTTACGCTCAAGCTCACGCTTGATAATGTTCGCATTATCGAGGTTACCGTTCGTCGCAATGGCCAGATCGCCCTCACGATATTTGAAAACTAACGGCTGTGCATTCGCCAGCTTGCTTTCGCCTGCAGTCGAATACCGCACGTGTGCAATTGCTGTGGAACCTGTCAAAGGTGACAAGTTTTCGCCAGTGAATACCTCTTTGGCAAGCCCCATACCGCGATAGTAGTTAAACTTGCCGTCTTCTACCGTACAAATACCAGCGCTTTCCTGTCCACGGTGCTGCAAAGCATGAAGGCCATAGTAGCATAGAGAGGAAGCTTCGGAATGACCATACACCCCGAAAACGCCGCACTCTTCATTCAGCTTATCAAACAATCCGCCATGGCCGCCTACACCTTCGTTGAAGTACTCCCCTGTCCAAAGCTCGTGCTGCTGATCCCCCAGATTAACCAGGGGAGCCGCAGGAAGCTTTAGGGCCTTGGATTGTTTTATGCCATTAGACATGGAATCGCATCCTTCCAGACTTTCGCCAGCTCGTTAACCGAAGACTGGAGACGCTGTTCGTTGTTGATTTTCACAGTTAGTACTGTACCTGTTACTGTTCCAATTTCTTGATAAGGCACGCCTTGCGAAGCAACCCAGTGCTTCAGAGCATCCGCTTTGTCCGGGGAAGCACTTAGCAAAATACGGGATTGGGATTCGCTGAACAATGCGAAATCAGGACGAAGCTCGGAAGCTACGTTAACGTCAGCGCCTACACGGCCGCTGATGCAGCTTTCTGCCAAAGCAACGGCCAAGCCGCCTTCGGACAAGTCATGCGCAGAAGCGACAAGACCTTCTTGGATCGCTTTAAGCACTGTGTTTTGAAGGCGTTTCTCCACTGCTAGATCAAGCACTGGAGGGCGGCCTTCGGTTACGCCGTGAATCACATATTGGAATTCGCTGCCGCCGAGTTCCGCTTTCGTCTCGCCGAGCAGGATGATGATGTCGCCTTCTTTTTTGAAGCTTTGCGTCGTGATGTGGTCGATGTCATGCACCAGACCTACCATTCCGATAACCGGTGTCGGGTAAATTGCGCCTTTGGCGTTCTCATTGTAAAGAGAAACGTTACCGCCGATAACCGGCGTATCCAAGAAGCGGCAAGCTTCCGCCATACCGTCAGTGGATTTCTCCAACTGCCAGAAAATCTCAGGCTTGTCAGGGCTACCGAAGTTCAGGTTGTCCGTAACAGCCAAAGGCTCAGCGCCGGAGCAAACAACGTTACGCGCTGCTTCGGAAACGGCGATCCGTCCGCCAACTTCCGGATCCAAGTACACATAACGTCCGTTGCAGTCGGTAGTCATCGCAAGACCTTTGCGCGTGCCGCGAATGGTCACAACCGCTGCATCCGAACCCGGACGCACAGCTGTATCCGTACGAACCATGTGGTCATACTGGTTGTAAACCCACTCTTTGCTCGCTACCGTCGGGGACGCGAGCACCGATTTCAGCGCATCCGTCAGCTTCGTTACCTCTGGGTAACGCGTCGTGTCGATCGCTGCGCTTGCTTCATAATAAGCCGGAACCTTGCTCGGCTTATTGTAAACCGGGCACTCGTCGACGAGTGCGCCTACTGGCATGTTCCCCACGACTTCACCGTGGTGGATCAGCTTCAGGTAACCGTCGTCGGTTACCTTACCGACTTTCGCGCAGTGCAGACCCCAGCGCTCGAAAATACCTTTCGCTTGCGCCTCATGCTTCGGCTCAACAACGAACAACATGCGCTCTTGCGACTCGGACAGCATCATTTCATAAGCTGTCATGCCTTCTTCGCGCTGCGGAACTTCATCCAGGTAAAGCTCCATGCCGTTGCCGGCTTTACTTGCCATCTCCGCGCTGGAGCAGGTAAGGCCTGCAGCGCCCATATCTTGAATTCCGAGCACGATGCCGGAATCGATTAACTCTAAGCACGCTTCCAGCACGAGCTTTTCCATGAACGGATCGCCCACTTGTACCGCCGGGCGTTTCGCTTCGGACTCAGCCGTCAATTCCTCGGAAGCGAATGTCGCACCGTGGATACCGTCGCGGCCTGTTGCCGGACCGACGTAGAACACTGGGTTGCCTACACCTTTGGCAACACCGCGTTGGATTTTGTCGTGGTCGATAAGACCCACGCACATTGCGTTAACGAGCGGATTTCCTTCGTAGCTCTCGTCGAACATCACTTCGCCGCCGACTGTCGGAATCCCGATACAGTTACCATAACCAGCGATACCGGATACAACGTGCTCGAACAGGTATTTCACGCGGTCATTTTGCAGCTTGCCGAAACGCAAAGAGTTCAATAAAGCCACCGGGCGTGCGCCCATGGAGAAAATATCACGAATAATACCGCCCACACCTGTCGCCGCGCCTTGGTAAGGCTCGATGGCGGAAGGGTGGTTATGACTTTCAATTTTGAAAACAACCGCTTGGTTGTCCCCGATATCTACAATCCCTGCGCCTTCGCCAGGTCCCATCAGAACGCGAGGTCCTGTAACCGGGAATTTGCGAAGCACTGGTTTGGAATTTTTGTAAGAACAATGCTCGGACCACATTACGCTAAATACGCCGATCTCCACATAGTTAGGATTACGTCCAAGGAAGCCGCAAATTTTGGCAAACTCTTCGTCCGTTACGCCCATTTGCTTGTAAATTTTCTGCTCCGCGATTTGTTCGGCTGTTGGTTCCTTAGCGGATAGCTGCTGCGTCATGTTTTTCCCTCCAAGCACTTAGAATAGATGTGAACATTTTCTTGCCGTCTGCGGAGCCCAGAATCTCATGAATGGCGCGCTCCGGATGGGGCATCATACCTACAACATTGCCTGCTTTGTTGCTAATTCCGGCAATATCGTCAAGGGATCCGTTCGGGTTAGACCCTGCTTCATAACGGAAAACGATTTGATTGTTTTCTTGCAGTTCTTTCAATGTAGCATCGTCACAATAGTAGTTGCCTTCGCCGTGTGCGATCGGAATATTGATAAGCTCACCTTCGGCGTAATCACGCGTGAAGGCCGTTGTATTGTTTTCCACTTTCAAAACTGTTTGGTGGCAGCGGAATTTCATGCCGTTATTGCGCAGCAAAGCGCCTGGCAGCAATTTAGCTTCCGTCAAGACTTGGAATCCGTTACAAATACCTAGAATGTATTTGCCTTCTTCCGCCGCTTTAGCCACAGCTTTCATCACATTCGTAAATTGTGCAATCGCTCCGCAGCGCAGGTAATCCCCATAAGAGAATCCGCCCGGCACGAGGATGCAATCGTATTTGGACAAATCGTCCGCCGTATGCCACACATAATCAACCGGTTGTCCAATCGTGTCCTCAACTGCTTTGTAGCAGTCGATGTCACAGTTCGATCCCGGAAATACAAGAACCGCAAAATTCATGACGTTTCCTCCCTCTCCTGATCTCTATTAGGCCAACTCGTAGCGGTAGTCTTCGATAACTGTGTTCGCAAGCAGCTTCTCGCACATAGCTTTCACGCGTGCTTCTGCTTCTGCTTTATCCGTTGTTCCAAGTTCCAACTCCAAATATTTCCCGATGCGCACTTTGCCAACTTCCTCAAAACCCATGGAATGAAGCGCTCCTTGCACCGCTGTTCCTTGCACATCCAATACGTTCTGCTTAATCGTTACGTAGACCGTTGCTTTCATTTTCTATTCTCCTCCTCGTATGTGCTTGCTCTAATTTTCTGAATCGACTAAACGGTGCAAAATCTCTTTGTATCGGTTCGCAGTCTCTTCCACGACAGAAGCTGGAAGCTCATCCGGCTCACTGTTTTTATCCCAACCGGAACTCGCCAAATACGTACGAACAGGCTCTTTGTCCATGGAATCAATCTCGATATCCAAGGCATATTTATCTTCCGACCAATAACGAGAGGAATCCGGCGTGAAAATTTCATCAATAATAATCAGTTCACCTGCATAAAAGCCGAATTCAAACTTCGTATCTGCTAAAATAATGCCTTTGCGCTCACAAATGGAATGAGCTAGCGTATAAAGCATGATGCTGCGCTCTTGCAGCGCGTACGTCAGCTCTTCGCCAACCAGCTCAACCATCTGCTCGATGGAGATGTCCTCGTCGTGGCCGACATCATTTTTCGCCGCCGGGGTGAAAATAGGGTCCTGGAGACGTTGGTTTTTGCGCAATCCTTCAGGCAGCTTACGGCCGTTGATCTCGCCGGTTTTCTCGTACTGTCTCCAGCCGTTGCCTGTGATATATCCGCGAATGACGCACTCGATGGAGATGCGCTCCGCTTTTTTCGCTACAATAATACGCTCTTTCAGAAGCTCTCTCGCTGCCGCATCCGGAATAATATCTTGAAGCAGCTCGACATCCGTGTGAACGATATGATTTTTCATATAACCGCTCGTGATTTCGAACCAGTACTTGCTGAGCGCGTTAAGCACGTATCCTTTGTCAGGAACACCCGGCTTCAAAATGTAATCAAAAGCTGAAATCCGATCCGTCACGACGATCAGGAAATTTTCACCCAAATCATACAGCTCGCGTACCTTGCCTTTGTGTACCAGAGGCGCTTTTACGAGTTCAACCGCTGAATCAAGGATTTTACCTGCCACAGACAACCCATCCCTTCTCTCCCAAAGTGCCTTCTATTTCAAACCTAAACGGTCAAAGATTGTAGTCACATGTTTCAAATGCCAGCTTGGATCAAAGCAATCCGCAATTTCAGCCGGGCTCAATACTTCCGTAATTGTACGCTCATTCTCTACGATGTCACGGAACGAACGCTGCTCTTCCCAAGCTTGCATCGCTCTAGGCTGTACAGTATCGTACGCTTGCTCGCGGGAGAAACCTTTGTCGATCAGCTTCGTCATGACGCGGCCGGAGAAAGGCACATCGTACGTGCTGCGCATATTGCGTTTCATGTTCTCCGGGAACACCGTCAAGTTTTTAATGATGTTGCCAAGACGGTTCAGCATGTAGTTCAGCAATTGTGTAGCATCCGGAAGGATGACACGCTCAACGGAGGAGTGCGAAATGTCGCGCTCATGCCAAAGCGTCACGTTCTCGTAAGCCGAAATCATATGCCCGCGAATGACACGGGACAAACCGGAAATGCTCTCGCAACCGATCGGATTGCGTTTGTGCGGCATTGCAGAGGAACCTTTTTGACCTTTTGCAAACGGCTCTTCCACTTCACGGAACTCACTCTTTTGCAGGGCGCGAATTTCTGTCGCGAATTTGTCCAGGGATGTAGCAACGAGCGCCAGAGTAGCCATGTACTCGGCATGACGGTCACGCTGCAGCGTTTGTGTGGAAATCGGAGCTGCTTTCGTGCCAAGCTTCTCGCACACGTACTGCTCTACGAACGGATCGATGTTCGCGTAGGTGCCTACTGCACCGGAGATTTTACCGAATTGTACGCCATCAGCGGCAAAACGGAAACGCTCCAGGTTACGTTTCATTTCCTCGTACCAAAGCGCCATTTTGAGTCCGAACGTCGTCGGCTCTGCATGCACACCATGCGTTCTGCCCATCATGGCTGTATCTCTATGTTCAATCGCTTTATTGCGAAGAATTTCTATGAAGTTCTGAATGTCTTTGTCCAAAATCTCGTTGGCTTGTCTTAGCAAGTAACCAAGTGCCGTATCTACAACGTCTGTTGAAGTTAATCCGTAGTGAACCCATTTACGCTCAGGCCCCAATGTCTCGGATACCGCTCTTGTGAAGGCAATAACGTCATGACGCGTTTCTTGCTCGATTTCGTAGATGCGGTCGATGTTGAAGCTTGCGTTCTCGCGCAGCACTTTCACATCTTCTTTCGGGATTACGCCTAGTTCAGCCCAAGCCTCACAGGATAAAATTTCAACTTCGAGCCATGCTTGAAACTTGTTTTGCTCAGTCCAAATGCTCGCCATTTCGGGGCGCGTATAACGTTCGATCATTTTGCCGTTCCTCCAATAATTATCATTTACTTACTTTCCCAAATCGTCGTGCGTTCTATCCAAGTCAGTGCTTGCTCTACATCGTTTGTCAGCAGATTAATGTGTCCCATCTTGCGTTTCTCTTTTGCTTCCTTTTTCCCGTACAGATGAACCTTGGCGCTAACGCCTAAGTCTGCATCTTCCAAGAAACCGGGCTGGTCGATCTGGCCGTTAAGCGGTTCGATATGCTCGCCGAGCAAATTCACCATAACCACTGGGGATAAAAGCTCCGTCGAACCTAACGGCAAGTTGCAAATCGCTCGAACATGCTGCTCGAACTGTGACGTGCGGCACGCTTCCATCGTGTAATGACCGGAATTGTGCGGGCGCGGCGCAAGCTCGTTAACGTATAGCTGGCCATCCTTCGTCAGGAACAGCTCTACGGCGATCAATCCGATCACGCCAAGTCCTTCGGCGATTCGCGTCGCCAGCTTCTCGGCTTCCTGCTGCACATCCGCTGGGATGCGGGCAGGTACGATGGATTGATGCAGGATGTTATGTACATGTATATTTTCCGCTGCAGGGAATGCTTTCACCTCACCGCGAGGGCTTCTTGCTGCAATAACGGATAATTCTTTGTCAAAATGAATGAATTGTTCGAGAACGAGCTCGGTTTTGGCACGGCTCAGCGTTTCGTAGGCTTCCTCTACTTCATCTAAAGAGCGAATGACCCATTGGCCTTTGCCATCGTAACCACCCGTTGCCGTTTTGAGCACACACGGTGTGCCGAACTTGATGACTGCCTCTTTCAGCTCTGCGGCGCTCTTGATTTCCGTATAAGGGGCAACCGGAACGCCTGCCGCCTCAATAGCTCTCTTCTCGCGAAGGCGATGCTGAGTCGTATATAAAAGCTCGCTTCCTTGGGGAACATAGGACTCATTCATAAGAATGCTAGTCACGTGAGCGTCCACGTTCTCGAATTCGTAAGTGATCACATCGGATAATGCCGCAAGCTTCCGCGCCGCTTCGACATCATCGAAATTCGCAAGAATCTGTTCATCTGCGACTTGTCCGCATGGCGCATCCTCTGTGGGATCGAGCGTTACGAAGCGATACCCCATGTTGCGACCGGCCAAGGCCAGCATGCGGCCTAGCTGCCCGCCGCCCAAGACGCCGATCGTGCCGCCGGGCTTGATGACCTTACCACCTGCTGTGTCTGTCATAACAGGTCACTGCTTTCCATCACTGTCTGCGCGACGCGTTCACGGCGTGCTCTGACCCTCGCTTGCAGCTCAGGATCGAAAGCGCCCAGAATTTGCGCAGCCAGAAGGCCTGCATTCGTTGCGCCTGCATGCCCGATCGCCACCGTAGCAACCGGAATGCCGCCCGGCATCTGCACGATCGAAAGCAAGGAATCGAGACCGTTCAGCGTCGATGTTTTGACTGGAACACCAATAACCGGAAGCTCCGTTTTGGCTGCTACCATTCCTGGTAGATGTGCCGCTCCGCCTGCTCCGGCGATAATGACTTGAATGCCGCGGCCTGCCGCTGCGGCTGCATATTCGAACATCAGATCCGGCGTTCTGTGCGCGGAAACCACCTTTTTCTCATAAGGCACTCCCAGCTCTTCCAACATGTCGCATGCGTGCTTCATCGTTTCCCAATCCGACTGGCTTCCCATTATGACACCAACACGTACCGTCATCACTAACCCACTCTCTATTGTATGGTAAATATGGTCAAACCCTCTAAACCAAAAAATGCCCAGAGCTAGAATACACGATTCTATCCGCTGGACAGCAAAAGAACCGAATGCAAAAAGACCATCATCTTCCTATGGTTTCCCTCATTCGCTTCCTCGTAGTCCAAAAATTCATGGTTTTTGGGTAGAAACTTTCAGGCCTTATCCCTGATTTTATACGAGTTGATTCGACATTTTCAATTAGTGCGGCTTCATTTCCCGCTTCCCTAGTTTACTACCAACTGACGTGTCATGTCAATTTCAAAAAACGAACGATTTTTAGGTAAATCTTTTGAATAGTTCGTTTTTTGCTGTTTTTTTCTCTAAAAACAAACTTTTGAGACATTCTTTCTATTTTCACCCTCACATCATGGTTAGACTTGTTCGGTATTCGGGTATAGAATAGGAAAAGACCCTCATCTTTTTTTCGACAAATCCGAAGAATGACACAAACTTTTCCGCGCAAATATCGTCTAATAAGATAGATGACTTCAAAAAGGAGAGAGTTCAAATGAAAAAGAAGATGTTCTCTGTAAAAATCGCATTGGCTACAGCCCTGCTAGTCGCTGCAAGCTCTGCTCTTCTCCCGCAGCAGGCAAGTGTGTATGCCCAATCCGACAGCGTGGATTTCAGCGTACAGCTCGCAACGATTAATATTCAGATCGGGGATCAACTGCTTAGTGTGCCTGGTGGTAAATCGAAGGATGGCGACACCTACGTCGGCCTCGCTTTTCTTAGCAAGGAACTGGGCTTGACGACTTCCTGGGATGCAACGACCAAAACCGTCACCGTCAGCGGGCCTAATAAGACAATAAGCATGCAAAACCAAAGCACGCAATATGCGCTGAATGGTCACACCTTTTTCGCGCCTCTGCCTCCCGTCATTATCGATGGAACAACCTATTTGCCACTTCGTCTGCTGCTGGAGCAAATGGGCTATTCGATCGGTTACAACGATAAAAGCCGTGTCGTGAGTATTTCTAAAATCAAAGAAAACGAACTTAAGCTGACGAACAAGTCCGAGACGCAAACGAAGAGTGATAACCGCAGCATTAGCTTGCAGTATCCTCAGATCGAAGGCTGGGCGAATTCCGCTGCAAGCACGAAAATTAACACATTCATTCAAAATGAGATTGCCAAATATAGAGCCGCGGCCATCCAACAATTAGCCGATCTTACCGAGGATAGCAACGGGAATGAACCGGATTTTCCGAATACGTTCGATGTCAATTATCAAATTACTTATAATCAGGACCATAAGCTAAGTCTGTATTTTATCGTTTACACTTTCTCTGGCGGTGCGCACGGGTTCTATTCCTGGGATGCCCATACGTTCGATCTGGATACGGGAAATGAGCTGACTCTTCAGCAGGTGACTTCGAATAACACGACCTATAAGACTATTATCAATCAAGAGATTAAGAAGCAATTAAAAGCGAATGATTATGAACTTATTGAACCGTTCGAATCTATTCGTAATGATCAAGGCTTTTATTTAAAAGATGACACCGTCGTCGTTTATTTCGGGCTTTACGAGTACGCCCCTTATGCGCTGGGAATTCTGGAGTTTCCGATTCCGTTGTCTGATTTTAAGTGAGATCGCAAAAAGCGCCCCAACGACTGCGCGAAGCTGTGAGAGAGCTTCTTCGTAGCGTTGGGGCGCTTTCTTTGTTGTAGCCGTTAATGCTTATGAGCTCAACGCGGCTTCATACCGCATGGAGCTTCCGATCATGGTCAGCTCCTTCACCAAACCCAGCTGTTTGAACACATGCAGAGAGCTGTTCACCGTCATCGCATTAATCGTCGGATATTTGACGACTAATGCATCACAAATCTCTTTGACCGTTGTGTAACTGCCCTGGTCGTACATAAATTCCAACAGCGCGTAACGCTGTGGAGTTAAGGGAATGTTTTTGGCGCGCATGCGCTGCAGCGCTTGATTCAGATCGTGTTTTGCCATTGTGGAAACCTCCTCTGCGATTTATGATCTATTTTAAGGCGCTTAGGTGCGCTCTTATCGGATAACAACTACTTGTTTATAATTATTATAATATAGTATTTATTTTATTTTAAATGATAAGGATTGTCAATGATCTCATGGACTCACTTCGTATTTAGAGTCGATGCCAAAAAAACCGACACCCCCAACCGCACACGCGATTGAAACTATCGGCTTTCATATGTGTCAACCCCACGAGTGGCAAAAGGCCCAGCTCTGCTATGCCTTCAACAATCGCCCCTACTGAGAAGTACGTGTCATCCATCACGCTGGCCAGAAGCCCAGGCTCCTCGTGGACTCCACCCATCCCGCCCCGCAAGAATGCGGTCAACGTCAAGCGCTTCCGCCTCCTGCTCCGTCACCTGCTTAGACCATTCCACCCGCTCCCCGACATCCGCGCCAGGTCCGATATTCCCATACTCGGCGAAAACAAGCGCCTCCACACTTTCCCGCTCGTTCCATCGGTCCCAGCCTGCTTTCTTCACATGCGGGCCCAGCCAGCAGCGCACGAATGCCACTTTGGCGTAATTTCGCCAAGGCCTTCCAAGCCCGACGGACTCAGTAGGCGCTTCCCCCGTCAGCTTGCAGCCAATAAACACGTATCCGTATTGAACGTCTTCGGGCGTAGACGCGGCTGTCACCCAGCCTTTGCCGGAAGAGACAATCTCACAATCCTGAAATACTGCGGTTGCCGATCCGAAAATAAAATCAACATCGCCTCGAATATAGCAGCGCTCATAGTACTGCCGCACGTTGCGCGGCGGTATGCCGTCACGCGGCCCCCCGAAAGTCGAACGGTCTCGCGGTTTTGGCGGCAACGGTCCCGTAAACAACGTATCCTGATGCCCGATGAACCGGCAATCCCGGAACGATACCCTGTCTCCGTCCACATAGGCGGCCAAGGCTTGCCCGACCTCTTCCCCTTTTCCCGCCGTATTTTCGAAAGTGAGCCGCTCCATGGTGACATCATTCGCACCAATTAAGGCCGTATAGGAATAAAAGGTGTGGTATGGCTCGCCATTAGGAAATAATTTTTTCGCATAATCACCGTTCGTAATAATCGTCGTCTCAGCTGACTCCCCAATGAGTCTGATGCACGGTTTCGTGATATGCAGCTTTTCTTCATATACGCCGCTTCTCACATAAATGACCGTTTCTTCCGCTCTCTCCTCAGAAAGGCTATCGATTGCGTCCTGAATACGGATATAATCGGCGGTTCCGTCTGCGGCTACTATGATCATCGTTTATCGCCCTTCCTGATCGATTATGCTTACTCTTCCACAACAAAACTGCCATACGTCACTTCCCGGAACCTTTCCTTCCAAGGGGAAACTCCTTGCAGCTTCTCATAGATCTCCTCCGCTTTTTGAACACATACCGACTGCACAACCTGTCCATACTCCAGACATCCGGAGTCCTTGATCATTTGAATAAACGTTTCCTTCTCCTGCAAAAGAACATCCGACGAAATTGCCCCTTCATAGTACTCCTTCAATGGAGTAAACGCCTCGTCCTCGACAGAGAGCAAATACAGAATAGGAAGCGTGCGCTTTTTACCGTACAAATCATTTTTCACATCATAGCGGACGATATCGCGCATATCATTCTGAATCTGATGAATGAGACCGAAGCAATCGGCCAGCTCATGAAGCTGCTCAATCGTCTCCCGCGGGGAATCCACCGTCATGTATCCCATAAAACAAGCTAAACGAAAAAGAGAGCCCGACTTCTCCTGCGTCATCACCAGATAATCCTCCACGGAGACGGCTGCATTCACCACGTCTTTGTGCTGTCCGTTGATCGAGCGTCCAATGATCTTCGTAACCTCGACGAGCCATTCCGGTTTGATCTGCAGCTGTCCCAATTCACCGAAGAATCCCATGATCAACGCCAGAACCGCATTCAATGCCTCCGCTTGTGAGCATTTCATCCAAGGTTTGTCCTCTTGATCCTGATCCTGCAGATCATCCACAACGTCCAAGATTAAATTGGCCAACTCCGCGAGTGCCGCGTAACGATCAATATGAGGTGAATCCCCACCCAACATATAGTGCGTGCAAAGTGTGACCTTAGCCCAAGCCCCGTTCTCTTTTTCTTTATCCGCAATGAAAGACTTCAAAAGCTCGTTTAAGTCCTTCACCTCAATATACTCGTCCACCAAGCGAACCATATATTCTTTCACACTTTGCTTCATGCTCCATTCGCCTCGCTTTTATCTCTTTCGTGTTAACGGTCGGACTCCTTTAGGCAGAAATAACTTCCTCAATAGGAATCCACATTCTAAATGACGTGCCTTGCCCTTTTATCGTGTTCAAGACCATTTGACCGCCCATATGAATAATTCGGCTTCTAATTTGTTCAATCCCCATGCCAGAAGCTCCGATCTCCTTTTGTACGCCTTCATTTTGAACATTGAACCCTACACCATCATCCTCATAATGGATATAAAAATAATGATCCGCTTCCTCTACGGTAAAGATGACTCTTGCCGCTTGCGAATGCTTTTTTGCGTTATTCAGCAGCTCTTGCACAATTCGGAAGAGATGGCGTTTTGTCGGCAAATCCTTGCTTTCTATATAAGCTACTGAGCCTACGTCAATAGAAAGCTCGAACGGCGTTGTATAGGCTTCCTTCTCTACATACATTTGAAGCGTTTGAATCAGTCCTACTTCTCTCAATAAATGCGGGTTCAATTCAAAACAGCTCTGGCGCAAACTTGCATTAATCATATCCACAAAATTGTTCATGTTGTTAAGTTGTTCCTGATCGGACTTTTCCAAGGTACTTTTATCCGCAATGGAGGAAATTCTTCGTTTAAGGAAAAATAAATCCTGCATGGTCGTATCATGCAAATCGTTTGCAATGCGAATCCGTTCCTCTTCTTGCAGCTCAAACATTACCTTACGAAACCATTGAATGTCCTGCGCGACCGCTTCATGCGGAAGCTGTGCGGCAAACTTTTGCAAATTCCCCGTTAACTTGCGTATCAAGTGTACGTTTTCCAGACTAATTTCCAAATACGTCGTAATAAACTGGAGCCACTGCTTCTCCTCTTTTGAAATGAGCATATTGGTCTTCTTGCGTGTCATTACCAAATATCCCGTAAATGCCCCGTGCCCCGTTATCTCTATACTTGTAAAATCAGGATGGTTAGGCAAGGATGCCTCATGGATCAAACGTTCAATTTCCAAAGCATCAATTTCACCTTGCGTAATAATTTCTATTTTTTCATTTTCATGGCGAAATACGATGGCGCCCCCAAGAACCTGCAAGGTATTCACAATGTCGATCAGAATAATATCCTTCAGCTCTCGCAGTGTGGAGATGGCTCCCAAATTTTTCGATATCTTTTTTAAAGCTAACTGCAGGACATGCTTCTTCGGGAAAAGAAAAGGCTCAAGACGCGTCGTCCCGTACTCAGCTGCATAGAGTAGAAGCGATCCCAGGAATATCGAACCAGCGAAAACAAACAGGATTTGCTTCTCGTTCACCTCGTGGCTAAACAGGAAAGCGTAGATACCCGTGAACAAACTGACTGGAATGACCGACACAAGACCAGCAAAGATAAACCGGCGAATCACCATGCCAATATCATAAAGCTGATTAGAAGCTATTAAGTAGATAAATGAAATCGGGAACAAGATGATCGTCCAACTCGTATAAATCGCATCAATGACCCAAATGCCAAGAAAAAGTTTAGGAAGAAAAGACAGACATATGATAGGAAATATAGAAATGAACAAAGAAAAACAGACACTTTTTACTATGCTGGATAAGTACGTTTTATCATTACGAACTTTAAAATACATGTAAGCAATCACACAAATATTAATTAAAAAGCCTATAATGAAAAAAACTAACGTTACAATGCCATCCAACCGATAAAACTGAGTCATTGATGGCATTAAGTAAAATCCTCGCAGCATCGCTATCACTACTAGAATGGCATAAATATATTTGATATACCCCGTAGCGAATTGTAATTCTCCTTTTTCCTTAAAAAAAGTCACTATAAAATGCAAGAAGACAACCGGTAGTATCATCATAAAAGAGGATATTACAATCTTTCCAAGCAGGTCACCTCTAATCGAGGCACCTAGACTCATGTAAATTAACCCCATCGCCACAAAAACAACGGAAAGCAACCTGGCAGATGGAGAACGGCGCAATTTCAACAAGAGGATACAGGCTAAAAATATACAGATAGATTCTTCTGCTAAGGGAATCACGTCATAGAGAGTCGTACTATTTTTCACTATTTTAAAATCATGATCAATTCCAACTCTGGATATAAGCAATGTGTTTGCTTGTTCAATAGCGCCCCATTTGACCACATACTTAGAATCCTCAGGGGGTTTTCCATCAACAAGCTTTACAACATCTCCTACTCTAATCCCTAATTTAGCGCTTGCACTCTGCGAATGAGCCTCAGTTACCTCCCATTGATCTGCCTTATTCAAGGCTACCATGATACCGATATATGGCGAATGAAACGTTATATAAGAACACCAGATTTGCAAGAATGCAAATATTGCGACAAAAAAACTAAATAAATACGTTTTTCTAGTATCCATACTACACGTCCTCCAAACATTTGATATAATCAAATAGTAGTTAAAAAATTGTTGAAGGGAGTCTTTCTACACAATGACTATCCAATTAGCCTCTAAGCTGCACGACGTTGTTCACATGCTTAAAAATCTTGAATTAAACCCAGTATCAAACCCTCTAGCAGTTGCTGGTGCCCTTTCTAGAGAGGAATCGTCAGCGATCATGAAAACCTTTACAACAAGAGAGAAAAAACAAACCGAACCAATCTGCAACTGGTTCTAATCCCGTTGTCTTATTTTACCAAAATCAAAAAGGATTGTATAACCAGCTTTTGGCTGTTATACGATCTTTTTTGATTTTTTCATACGAAAAGTTGGCCATTCCAGTCTACTACTCTTGCGACGTGAATCAGTATAACAAATAATATGTTAATTAGTACACATATGGAATATATTTGAGAGGGGTTGTGAGGCGATAGGGGAGCGGCAAGGTAATAACAATAGAGGACTTTGAGTCCGCTATTTAAATATATATCGCATATTTTACTATTCAAACGGAACTACAGGGACTTATTTCTTCGGATTCCCACACACTTCCGCCAAAATCGGCAAAATAGCGGACCGTAGTTCCCTCTCGATGTCCAAATGGCTGCAAATTGCAGAAATAACGGACCGTAGTTCCCACTATACGATTCTTTCTCATAAAAAAAGACTACCAAAAAGGCATTCCCTGCCCCTTCGATAGCCCTATTATTTAACCACATTAAGCAGTCCCAAACGTGACGCCTAATTCCCTTAACCGCTTGCGATACGCAATACTTAATCGGTCCGTGTTCAAATGCAGCTCCGCCTGCAAATCCAGCGGCAGCAGCTCCGGCTTCTGATTTTCAACCATTTCGCGGTCCTGCTCGATCAGCAGGTCCTGGAACTGGATGAAAATATCATCCGGCTCCTCATACGCATAGTTACGCTGCTTGAGCATAAAGGCTTGGCTGCGCTGCTCGGATTCCGGCAGCACCATGAGGAACAAACGGAAGATATGATCCGTATCCCGATCTCTTTTCGTAAAAGCAACGCTAAGTGGGCCATACACTTCGTACACGTAACGGCTATGTACCCCACGCCCTGTCCCATCGGGGTCGGGCTGGTAGACGACGATTTCCTCCGAGGTGAGGACACCGTCCTCCTCATGCACCTGATAATCGCCAATTTCAGCATAATCACTATCGCCCAGCAGACCCTCATGAACAAACATGAGGTGGGAGACATCGAGGAAATTCTCAATAATACGAGGACCTGCGGCTTGCAGAGTATACGGTCCCATCCATACTTCTTTGAAGCCTTCTGGGATATAAGCGCTCACCTTCGGCATCGGCCCTTCCGGTTGCCCCAGGCAGACCCAAACAAATCCGTGCGCTTCTACACAAGCGTAGACAAAAGCCTTCGCTTTCGAAGGAATCGCCCGATTGGCAGGCAGTGAGGGAATTCGCGTGCACGTCCCGCAGCCGTTATAAGACCAGCCATGGTAAGCGCACACGAGTTCATCTGACTTGACTTTGCCCAGAGAGAGCGGAACGCCCCGATGAATGCACAAGTCTTTGAAGGCGTGAACGCCGTCAGAAGTGCGGAAAACAGCCACTTTTTCCCCCAGTACAACGACAGGAACCGGTCGATCCGTCAGCGCCGACGACAACAATACCGGATGCCATTCATCAAGAAGCGTCTTATCTTGTATCGTCATCGTCCCACAACCTTTCCCACGTTATTTTGGAATGACACCTTTAATGCCCTTAACAAACCAGGTTGTACCCAGGATTTCCTCATCTGTCATCTTTTTGCCTTGTTCAAATCGAACTTTGCCGTCCTGATCGACAATCGGGCCTTGGAACACATCGAAGGTTCCCGCTAAAATCTCCTGCTTTTTCTTCTCGATAAGCTCCTTCACGTCAGCCGGCACATTTTTGCCAAGCGGTGCCATTTCCGTGATGCCTTCCTTCATGCTGCCAAAGTAGGCTTCGGACTTCCAAGTGCCGTCCATGACGCTTTTTACCGTTTTCACATAATAAGGGCCCCAATTCCATTTCGGGTTGGAAATGTACGTTTCCGGAGCGAATCGCCCCATGTCGGAATCGTTGCCGATGCCCCATACCTTGCGCTCAGCAGCCGCTTGAATTCCAGCAGGCGAATCTTGATACGCAGCCAGCACGTCAACGCCTTTATCCAGCAGGGAAATGGCCGCTTGCTTCTCCGTGGCCGGATCGAACCAGGTGTTACTCCAAACAACGGAAACGTCCACGTTCGGATTCACGCTTTGTGCGCCCAAGGTGAAAGCATTAATGGTATAAATGACTTCCGGAATCGGGAACGCGCCCACATAGCCCATATGATTGTTTTTCGTCATTTTGCCTGCAGCCATGCCGACGAGGTAGGCGCTTTGATATTCGCGTCCCATGTACGTCCCCATGTTAGGCAGTGTTTTGTAGCCTGTGGCATGAAGGAATTTCACATTCGGGTGTTTTTGCGCCACGTTATACATCGGGTCCATATAACCGAAAGAGGTCCCGAAAATAATATCGTTTTTCTGTGCCAACTCTTCAAAAACCCGCTCCGCATCAGGACCCTCAGGAATATTTTCAACCGTAGTCGCTTTGATACCGAGCTCTTTCTCCATCATCAAACGGCCTTGATCATGCTCATAGGTCCAGCCTCCGTCACCGGGCACTCCGATATAAACAAAGGCGACTCTAGGCAACTTTTTCTCTGTAGAGGTTGAAGGTGTTGTGCCCGCAGTTGAAGCCGCCGCAGGGGAGCTCGCTGGTGCTGTCGTGGTGCTCGTCGTGGATGTGGGTGAACTGGAGCAAGCGGATAAGATCACTAGGAAGATAGCTGTTAAGGACAACATCAGTTTTCTTGGCATTATGGCTTCTACCCCTCTCTTTTTATCGACAAACCACATCGTTCTACCGCTCTGAAAATGCCTTCATAACCAGTGCAGCGGCATAAATTGCCGCACAGTGCTTGCTCGGCCTCAGCCCTTGTCGGGGCGGGGTTTTTGGCCCACAAGGCCGTTAACGTCACAACCATCCCGGCGGTACAATATCCGCACTGCAGCCCTCCTTCCTCTAACATCGCTTGTTGAACAGGATGCAGCGTTTCCCCTCCGGATATCCCCTCAATGGTCGTTACCTGCTTACCTGCGGCTTGATAAGCCATTAGCAGACACGCATTTACAGGCTTTCCATCAAGCAGCACCATGCAGGCGCCGCATCGTCCAATTTCACAAGAAACTTTGGTACCGGTTAGGCGCAAGTCGTCTCTTAAAATATCTGACATCCGCTTGGAAGCAGGAACGGGAATCGCGATCTCTTTCCCGTTGATGGAGCATTCCAGCACATACGTTGTATTAATCAATGGCCTCCACCCCTTCTAACCAGTCGATGGACTGCACGATGTCTTCCGGTGAAATCGGAAGCCGATTCACCCAAATGCCGGTTGCGTGGCGAACAGCTGCTGTAATTGCCGGCGCCAATCCGACGCTGCCGATTTCGCCTACCCCGCGCGGACCGAATGTATCGCCCTCGGGTAATTCTTCAATCGCTTCTACACGAATGATTTGCGGACTATCTCGAAAAGTCGGAATCAGATACGTGTCCAAATTATGCCTCACATAGGAGCTCTCCTGCATAGCGGCGTCCTCCGTTAATGTGAAGCCTAAAGCCATTACGCTGCCTCCCTCGATTTGACCGAGGAAGCCCATCGGATTAATGACAGGACCGGCTGCAATCACGTGGTCCGTCGCAACCACCCTCACCCGTCCTGTCAGCATATTCACTTCTACCTCCACAATGGCGGCTGCGTAGGAGTATAAATAATGCGCTCCGACCTGCCCCGCAGGTGTCGTCGGGTAGTCAAAAGCCGTCTGCGCCAAGATCGGCTTAGCTGCTGATAAGGCAGCAGCCGCCAACTGCGCATACGTCACAACCGGCTCACTCTCCCCATCGCCCTTGCGATGGATTCCGCCTATGCCGGTTGTCAGCTCTTCCGGCGCGAAGCCGCCAAGCGCAGCCGCCTGCTCCAGCAGCGCCTGCACGAACGGCGGCTTCAGCCGCTGCAGGGCGCGCCACATCATCGTGGTGGCCCGTGACGCCGTGCTCGAGCCGCTGCTCGGCACGCGGTCGGTATCGCCGATGACGATGCGGATGTCACCGTCGGCGCAGCCGAAGCAATCCTGCAGCATCAGCGTGAGCGCTGCGTAAAGCCCTTGCCCGAACTCCTCGAAGCCGAAGGAGGCCTGGATCTTGCCCTCCGGCGTGAGCTCGATGCGCCCGCCGGAGTGATCCGGGATGCCGAGGCCGAGCCCGGCGCCGTGCATCACCATCGAGGCGCCGACGCCACGGCGCAGCCATGGCTCAAGCTCGCTCGCCTGCGGCTGGCCCTTCTGGCTCTGCTGGCCCCGCTTCGCCCAGAGCGGCGACTCCTGCGCCTTGTGCCATACCTGGATGGCGCCTTCGGTCGGCACAATCTCCTGGCCCATCGGGCCGGGGTCGCTCGGAGCGCGCAAGTTCAGCCTGCGCAGCTCCCAAGCGTCCATTCCGAGCTTCTCAGCGAGCCGCTCGATCTGACTCTCCACGGCAAAAATCACCTGATTGCCGCCGAAGCCCCGAAACTCCCCGGATACGCCGTTATTCGTATAAACACTAGTCCCTTTTACATCAATATGAGGAATCGTATACGGCCCAATCGCATGTTCAGTGGCAAAGTTCAGCACTTCACAGCCCAACGTTGCGTAAGCGCCTGTATCCGCAAGTATGCTGACTTGATGCGCGATAAGATGTCCATTTGCATCCGTACCCGTCTTCATCGTGATGCGCATCGGATGCCTTTTGATCCCGGCAATGACCGACTCCCTGCGGGAATTGTGCATCTTGATGGGAGCGCCTGTCATTAGCGCAAGCAGGGCTCCGAATGGCTGCACATTCAGCTCATCCTTTCCGCCGAACGATCCGCCGATGGGACTGGATACTACGCGAATCTGCTCTTCTTCCATGGCGAGAATCCGGGCTAGCTGCATTCGATCTTTATAACCATGCTGCGTTGGCGAGTATACCGTCAGTCGGCCATCTTTTTCCGGAATAAAAAGGCCGCCCTCCGTTTCCATGTAGGTGTGCATTTGCCTCGGAGTGTAGTAAGTCTCCTCTACGATATGCGCACACTGCGCGAAAGCAGATTCCGCCTCACCTTGCTTCAGGCTGGTTCGATGCAGCAAATTGCCATCCGGATGAAGGCGCACAGTTCCTTCGTCCAACGCCGTTTCCGGATTGTCTACAACCGACAGAGGCTCATAGACAACTTCAATTAAACTAAGCGCATACTTCGCGATCTCCTCGGTATCCGCTGCTACGGCCGCCACGGCATCACCGATATAACGGACACGGTCTTGGCAGAGGACAGGCTGATGAGGAAAGGCAATGCCGAACAAATTCATGCCCGGCACATTCTCCGCTGTAATAACGGCGCGAACACCCGCTGCCGCTTTGGCTTTGCTGGTATCTATGGATAATATCCACGCATGCGGGTACTTGCTTCTCAGCACTTTCCCATACAGCATCCCCGGTGCCGTTAAATCCGTCAGGTATTGGAGCTTCCCCGTGACCTTCTCTTCACCATCGGGACGAATGATCCACTTTTTAGCATACGTATCACGACCTAGGAGCATAGGCTCCGCCCCCTTTTCGCCAAGCTTTGTAGCACTCGGAAACGATCAGATTTGCCGCCGTTATCTTGCGGTAAGCAACACCTGCGTAATCATCCGCTACAGCCTCGAACCCTTCAGACACTCCCTTATGCAACGTTTGCAGGACCTCTTTGGATAAAAGCTTACCGGTGACCGCGTCCTCAAGCTCGGTGAACCTCGCCGGAACTGCGCTTCCTCCGCCTGCGCTTAAAGCAATAGCGGCAATAGTTCCGTCCGCCTCCATCCTTAAACTGCCTGCAACCGTTACGACAGATGGGGTAAAAGCCTCTCTTCGGCCTACTTTCAAATAAAACTCATGGATCCGGGAAGCGTCTTGTTCGAGTTGTTCTACCTTGTTCGGCTCCACGTTAGTCTGCTGCTCTGCCTCAGTCTGTTTCGCAGCAACCTGCCCAGAAGCTCGCACCACAATCTTGGTCATCATTTCATCTGAGGTAAAAAGCTTGCTTTCCAGCCACTCCTTTAGCGGCAGCATGCGCTCTTTCTGCCCATCCGACCACCCCACTTGGGCATCCATGACAAGGAGAACCGGAATGAGATCTCCCGTGCGGGTTACCACATTGCCTCCGATCGAAGCTAAATTACGGACAGAAGGTGCTGCAATTTCGGAACAAGCTTGCACCAAGAGACCGCAGCGCTGCCTCATCAACTCATTGTCCATCAAATCAGATAAACAACAGGCTGGACCTATATGAACATGACCTTGTGTGTCAATGGTTAAACCCGAAAGAGCGGGAATGCGCCCCAAACTGATCAAGTGCTGCGGGGTCGACGAAAGACCATTTTCCCAGCGTGTGCGAAGCCATGTGCCGCCCGAGATTAACACCGAGTTGTCTCCCCATTGATGTTTTAATTGCATGGCTTCCTCTACGCTTGTCGGCTGCCATACCGAAGGCTGCTGCTCCGGCAGCTGGTACAAAGGAACTGACATGAACAAAACCTCCTCAGCGTATTCTGAACCGCCGTTTTCCACAAATTATCCGTAGTTAAATTAGATCAACTATAAACAATTTGCAAAAACAGAGTCAACTAACTTAACATCATTTTGTGTTTTTGTATAAAAAAATAGCGCATCATTAGTAATAATGCACTTTTCGCTTCAAATATGTTATTTAAATTGACATGAAGTGGTTAGCAAATAGCTTTTTCGATAGCTTTTTCGCCTCTTCATATCGGTCTGCTGTGTCTATGTCCATGAATAGTAACTCGGTACCCTCAAGGATACGCCCCCGGTACAATGGCGAGCGGAACAGGGAACGCGCTCCGACATCCCCTTTGAGTGAAGCTGTGGCCTGCCACATGCTCGGTCCCATAATCAGCGGAGGCTTCGGCTGACCTTGTTCTCCGCTGGCAATATAGTCCTCTCCCGTATGCTCATTGAATGCATTCGTAAGGCTATACAACATCGCCCTATCAACGAATGGCTGATCCGCCAGCAGAATCATGATTCCTTCTGCTCCCAGCTCCTTGGCTGCCTGAATGCCCGTGCGCAGCGAATGCGCCATGCCGCTTGCTGCATCTGGGCAGACCGCAATATGGCAGCCCCCCAGCGGTATTTGTGCTAAAGCAGCTGCCGGCAGCCAATCCAAGGAGTCACCTTCTCGCACGACAACAACCACACTGCTTAGCTCCGAGCCCAGCGCTTGCTGGAGAGCAACTCCACCTAGAGGAACGCCTCTCACCAATTCTAAGGACATCTTCGATGTCCCCATTCGCCTGGAGCTGCCGGCTGCCAGATAGACGCCGACGACCTTTCGCTTCCTTACGCTCACCATGGGCGGCACCCTTGGATATCTCCCGATCTGACGGAGGAGCTCCATTCTTCATCTGCGCGTACACCACGCTTTATACTAATTAACTCCGCTATGATGCTAATAGCATTTTCAATAGGGCCCTCCGAGCCGATGTTCAATCCAACGGGATAATGCACCCATTTCGGTCGCTCCGCACCATCCAGCAGCCTCTCGGATCTTGAACGTGACCCCATAATGCCGAGGTAGCGCAGTGACGATTTCAGAACTGCCTGCACGAATTCAGCATCTTTATCGAACTGGTGACTCATAACAACCACATAGTCGTCAGCGGCCAATCTTAGCTTTTTAACCAGCTCTCCTGGAAAAGCAACAGCCGTCTCCGCACCCGGAAAGCGTTCTTGCGTGCAGTAGGCGTCGCGCCAATCCGCGACCACTACGCGAAATCCGCTGCTAATGGCCAGCCCTGCAAGCGGAATAGCATCTTGATTAGCACCAAACACGATGACTCTGGGCTTAGGCTTGAACGTGTAAACATACGCATTGGACAACGATTGGCAATCAGAGGAAGAAGATGACGCCTCCTTATCTACACCACTCAAGTAATACTGTATATCGGAATACCCCTCAGCAAACGAGCGCGTTAACCGCATCACTTCCCCGCGGTCCACAGCCGCTTTGGCCGTCAGGAGGTGAACCAGCAGTTCACCCGTGACCGGCTCCAGCAGAATGCGAATTAATCCGCCGCACCCGATCGTTTCACCCCAGCCGAAATCATCGGCAGGCCGCATGTCGTACTCCACCATTTGCGGCTTCTGTGATACCTCGACGAGGGAGACATATCCGGATAGATCGGCTTCCAAACAGCCCGGGGAGATGCTCCCGTACAAGCCACCATCCGAGAGCAGCAGCATCATGGCTCCTTGCTTCCGGTAAGCATGCCCTTCTACATGAATGACCGTCGCCAACACAGCTGACTGCGCACAATCCTCTACCGCTTGTAAAATGTCGTAGGCTTCCATCCCTCAGATCACCTCGCTTCATATGGCATCATCGTCTTACCATCGTTTTACCAGCCGATTGCAAGACCGTCACCTCTCGGATCCGCAGCTCCGCTCATAAAACCCCGCTCATCAATAACGATCCCTTGCGCTTGCCCCATGATGCCATCCCATGCTTTCATTGGTTCTACCCGATGTCCCCATTTTTTGAGACGGGCATAGACGTCATCATCCAAACGATGCTCAAGTTTCAACGCATCTCCGTCCTCCCCCCATGTACGCCCGTAGACCCAACGGGGAAGTGATATTGCTTCTTGAATGGACAATCCATAGTCCAGTACACCAGTAAGGATGGAAAGCTGCGTTTGCGGCTGACCTTCCCCGCCTTGGGTGCCATATAACATGTACGGCTTACCTTCCTTGCTGACAATAGCCGGCATTAACGTATGGAACGACCTTTTTTTCGGCTCCAACACGTTCGCGCAAGCAGGGTCCAGCGAGAAAAAAGAGCCCCGATTTTGCATAATCATCCCCGTATCCCCCGGCACATAGGCAGCGCCGAAGTCGAAATAGAGGCTTTGTATAAAGGAAACGGAATTGCCCGCTTCGTCAACGACAGCCGCATAAGCCGTATCTTGGCCAATTGCCGGAGATAAATGCTCACTTGCCTTAAACGGCTCATCTTGTATGGCCTGCCAGAGCTCCTTGGCATAAGTCTTGGACAGCAGACGCTCCAGCGGAATCTCCCGAAAGTGGGGATCAGTTAAATACAGATCACGGTCTTTAAACGCCTTTTTAATAATTTCCGACATGATATGATAAAAGTTGGCTGAAGCTCTGGGCACTGCGCTTACTTCTATATTTTCCAGCATATTCATCATCATTAGCGCTGTGAATCCTTGCGAGTTCGGCGGCATTTGATAAATTTCATAGCCACGGTACGTGGTAGAGAGTGGCTTCACCCATTCCCCGGCATAACTCGTGAAATCTTCTTCCTGCAGCAATCCGCCATCCCGCTGCATATGTTCCACAACTGCCTTCATGACAGCGCCATTGTAAAAAGCATCCCGGCCATCCCGACCAATCTGGCGCAGCGTCTCGGCCATCTCTTTCTGAACCAGTCGGTCCCCTTCCTTCAAAAGCTCGCCGCCAGCCGTATAGATCGCACTAAGCTGTTCAGAAGCCAGAATGAAAGCTTCATCCTTCTTCATCCAGTAGCGTAAATTTCGTGAAATCGGGAACCCCTTTTCCGCATAGGAAATTGCGGGTTCCAACAGCTTCTCCCATGGCAGCTTGCCGTATTTCTCCCACACCTGCCACCACGCATCGACCATGCCCGGCACCGTGATTGCGCTTAGAATCCCTCTCTGCGGAATCGCTTGCAAGCCTTTGGCCTCGTAAAAATCAGGGCTCGCCAGCGCAGCAGACTTCCCGCTTCCGTTGAAGCCTATATGAGTGCCTGTCGCTGCATCGTACATCAGGAAGAAAGCATCACCGCCAATGCCCGTCATATGCGGATACACAACGCCGAGCGTCGCGCTAATGGCTATCGCACTGTCAAAAGCATTGCCTCCCTGCTGCAAAATCGCGCTGCCCACGCTGCTAGCCAAATAATGTGGCGTAGCAACCATGGCATTCTCCGCTCGCGGCATGATGTTTAACATGGCTGTTCCTCCTCCTTACGCGCATATTGAGTGAGGGCTGCTTGCAGCGCTGCACCAACATTCACATCAGCTCTGTGCCAGAGAAGAACAGCTTCCAGAGCGCCAAGAACGTGAAGTACGTTCTTTTGATTACAGCTAAAGCCCATCGTGCCGATTCGCCAAATTTGACCCTTCAGCGGCCCGAAAGAGCTGGCAATTTCGATTCCGAACGTATTCAGCAGCATCGAGCGTACAGACTCCCCGTCAATCCCATCCGGAATGCGGATGCAAGTGACGACCGGCAGCTTGCATGTCGGGTTCCCATATAGCGTAAGCCCCATGGCCTGCAAGCCTGCGACCAGCGCTGCTTCATGACGCTTATGACGAAGGAAGCGTTCCTCCAGTCCCTCCTGCAGGACTAATCGCAGCCCTTCGCGCAAAGCATAAAGCATGGATGTCGCTTCCGTGTGATGATTGAGCCGCTTCGGGCTCCAGTAGTCCTGCAGCATACCCAAGTCAAAATAGTTGCTCGCCACTGGCTTCAAACTGGAGACGGCCGCCCCTTGGTCACGCAGCCCCCGTTCAATCGTTTTACGTCGCAGCACCTTGGCCTCGACTCGATCATTATAGGTGATCGGCGACATGCCGGATGGGACGGACAAGCATTTCTGCGTCCCGCCGATGACAGCATCGAGCTGCCAAGCATCCGTTTGAACCGGGACACCACCAATTGTAGCTACCGCATCTACCACAAGCAGTGCATCCACTTCCCGGCAAGCTGCGCCAATGCCTTCAAGAGGTTGGATGCAGCCTGTTGACGTTTCGCCGTGAACCATCGCGACGATGCTCGGTTTTTCTCGGTGGATGGCGTTTATGATCTCCTGTGCCTCGAACACAGAGCCCCACTCCCGCTCCAACATGAGAACCTCTGCACCGCAGCGTTCAGCGATTTCTACAAGCAGATGGCCGAAACGTCCATAAATAGGAACAAGCACCTTGTCCCCTGGCTCAATAACACTTACAAGCACGGCTTCAATACCGGAACGCGAGGTGCCATCTACTGGAAAGGCCCATTGATTGCTCGTTTGAAACACATCGCGAAGCATTTCCATCGTTTCATTCATTAATTCTGTAAATTCCGGATCGAACTGTCCCAGAATCGGATACGACATCGCACGCAGCACCCGTGGGTCGACCTCTACCGGTCCGGGGGTCATAATGGTTCTCAGTGAGGGCGACAAGTCCTTATAGCTTTTCATCTGCTTTCCCCCCATAGCCATATTGGTACAACACGTGAACCAGTGTGTGGAATCCGGCGATCAGATCATCCGCTTCCGTAAATTCCTCCGGACTGTGACTTATGCCGCCAACACTCGGTACGAAAATCATCGCTGACGGACAGATCGGTCCGAACAGCTGAGCATCATGTCCTGCGCCGCTTGGCAGCCGCATATGCAGAAATCCGCCGGCTTCACAGGCAGCCTCAATTTCGTTCGCCATGCTTTCCTGCATCGCGACTGGTGGAGCATGTAAATTTTCAACCGTTTCTATAATAAGCCCTCTTCGCATCGCGATCTCTTCGAGCTTTGTTAGCAACCTTACACAAAATGTACGCATCTCCGGCTCGTCAGTATGCCGAATATCCAGTGTAAATTCCACTTCGCCCGGCACCACATTCGAGGTTCCCCGCTTCACTTCCAAACGTCCCACAGTAGCAACAAGCGGCTCTCCTGCCTCAAGGGCCATTTGCTCCGTTATTGCCACCATTTCTGCCGCTCCGGCGAGCGCATCCTTGCGCATCTTCATCGGTGTTGTTCCCGCATGATTGGAGCTCCCTGTTACCTGTACAGTTAGTCGGATTTGGCCAACGATGGCCGTTACAATGCCAATTTGTTTCTTTTTATAGGTTAAAATAGAACCTTGCTCAATATGAATTTCGATATAGCCGCCAATGAATTTGCGTTTTGCCGGATACTGCTGCCCAGCAGTTGTAGCATCTGTGACATCAAATCCTGCTTCCCGCATCGCTTCAAGCAAAGTTATGCCATCGCTATCTGCAATCTCAGCCGCAAGCCGCAAGGGTCTTACGCCGGTGACATGCCCTGAGCCCCAGTAGGCCAACGGGAATCGGCTGCCCTCTTCTTCACAGAACGAGACTGCTTCTAACGTTCGCCTCGGAGCACCGTAAACTGCTTTCAGATAACCCAAAGCCATCATCGAGGCGACGACACCGTAGGCGCCATCGTACTTTCCGCCGGTTTTGACCGTATCGATATGTGAACCAGTCAGTAACGGCTTCGCATCCGGCTGACTACCCGGCAATTTTCCAAATACATTGCCAACCGCATCAAAACCGGCTTCCAATCCCAGCTGCTGCATTTTGCTAACAATCGCTCGCTGTGCTCTTAGCCAAGGTTCCGTATACAGCAGTCGAGTCACGCCTCCTTCGGCATTAGCCCCATACGAGGAAAGCTCCTCCAACTCCTCAAGCATCCGCTCTCCGAATTGGGACAGCAAATCAAGTGAATTCGGTACTCTTTTAGCCACCGACCTCACCTCCAACGATCACTGCAGGACGTAACCATGCGCCATCCGCCGCCTCCGTAACTCCTTCTCCAAGCTCATACACCTTACTTCCACGGCAAAAGGTCGCCTGCACACGGCATCCAAACGCCCGCCCCACATAAGGACTATGCTTGTGGCGGTAAAGCAAATCATTCGCCTGCAGGGTATACCCCCTGCTCAGATCAACCAATGCGAAGTCGGCGTCCGCTCCGACGGCAATAACCCCTTTGCGAGGATATAGTCCAAAACGCTTGGCAGGCTCAAGCGAAAGCATCCTCGACAGCTCGGGCAGCGACACATTTCTGCGAAGGTGGCCCTCATCCAACATCAGCTCCATGGAGCTCTGCGCCCCGGAGATACCGCCCCACGCTTCGAAGAAATCCCCCTGCTTCATGGACGTTGGGCATGGGGAGTGATCCGAAGCGAGAATATCAAGCCGCCCGGCCATCAGCTCCGCCCACAGCCGGTCTTGATCTTCCGCTGTGCGCAGCGGAGGTGCGCACTTCGCAACAGGACCCAGCTGCGCCAGATCGGCGCTGGTCAGTGCCAAATAATGCGGGCACGTTTCCACCGTGACGTCCAGCCCTTTGGCCTTCGCCTCCGTGATGGCCTGCACACCTTCCGCGCTGGAAATATGCACGAAGTGCAGCCGGCAGCCCGTCTGCTCTGCGTAGCACAGCGCGCGGTTCACCGCTTCCAGCTCTGCAGCAATCGGCCTCGTCGCGACGTAGTCGAGCGC
Source organism: Paenibacillus sp. P36 (assembly GCF_045866505.1). Classification (NCBI taxonomy): domain Bacteria; kingdom Bacillati; phylum Bacillota; class Bacilli; order Caryophanales; family Paenibacillaceae; genus Paenibacillus; species Paenibacillus sp. P36. The sequence goes on along the minus strand of NZ_AP038372.1, from coordinate 596,215 downwards.
TCCTCGTCTGCCTTCCGCTTGAGCCTTGGCGGCTCGCTTGGATATGATCTCTTCGCTTTCAGCATGAAGAGCGAGCACCAACCCCAAGCGGGCGATCTCCTGCATGCCTCTATAGAGGGTTTTGTCGTCCACCTCAGCGAAAATATCTTCCCCTTCTCCGCCGGGACAAGACATGAAAGCCTTAAAGCCGATGACGCCCGCTTCCGCCAGTTCCTGTAGATTCCCGATATTGCCGGGAACCAAGCCTCCCCACAGGGCATAATCGATTACGGAGTGTCCTTGGGCTGCTGCCAGCTTTTGTTCCAGAGCGCTGAGCCTTACAGTTGGAGGTACGCCATTAAGCGGCATATCGATAAATGTCGTGCATCCTCCTGCTGCAAGAGCCGACGAGCCTGTCGCGAACCCCTCCCAATGACCAAGCCCCGGTTCGTTGAAATGAACATGTGCATCGATCATGCCGGGCAGAATATGCAGGTGCTCCGCCTCATAAACAGGCGTCTGCTCCGAGCACATGAGATTTTCGCTTAGCGCAGCAATTTTGCCGCCTAAAATACCGATGTCTACCTGCCGCACGGCATCCATGAGCACCACGGTACCTTTGCGAATCACGAGGTCAAACTGTTGATCATCCATGCGAAATCCTCCCTCGGACGTAGATATAGCCACACTTTTTTCCAAACACTAGCTTCCTCTATATGTGTTATATCCCCACGGTGCTATCAAAAGCGGGACATGATAATGGCTATCTGCTGCGGCAACGCCGAAACGGATGGGCACTTGATCCAGAAAAGGAGGATCGGATAGAAGGACTCCCGTCTCTCTGAAGTAATCTCCGACATGGAAAACTAGCTCATAGGTTCCGGGTACAAAAGCTTCCCCGCTCAGCATCGGTCCCTGCAATCGGCCATCGGCATTCGTGACTTCGGCCCGAAGAAGCTCGGCCCTTCCCTCTTGAAGACGGTACAACTCTATCCGAACCGCCTGTGCCGGTTTGCCTTGACTAATGTCCAGAACGTGCGTTGTTATTCCAGTGCTCATAGGCCCTCCAGATCTTGCTTTGTCATCGAAAAGCCTTGGAAACCATACGGCGGTCTTGGCTCTGTGAACACCTTTCCTTCACCTGCCGTGGCGTGTTCCAGAATCGTTTCCCAAGTACGGTTGTTGGATTCGAACCGAATCTCTTTTAACTGCGGGAACCTTAGTAATGCGCGCTGTCCGATGCGGTAGATGAGATTTTGAATCGATGGCGAGTGTTGTTCATGAAAAACCGTATGTGCGATGTCCCGAATTTGCTCCGCAGCCACATAACGTCCCAGATCCGAATCCAGCGCATCTTCCACTTCCTCATAGCTCCAAGCAATGTCCAGGAAAATAAAAAGCGGGCGGTCATAGGATTCCGGCAGTGTTGTATACTCATCTCTTACGAAGCCTGCGAATGAACTGCCCTTCACCTTGATCAACTTCAGATCGGCCATACCGCCTTCATGCTCCTGAATCGCGATGCCCTCTTCCGTCCTTGTAAGCTCTACTTTGGCTGTCGGATGCTCATTTTGTGAATACCGGTAGACCAGATTCCCATTCTCAAAACCTTTAGCTCCCGGTACCGGCAGCGGATCAAAAGCAACTTGGTCGGCTGTCATTTTCACCCCGGTCATCTGCGGGTATGTTTCTAACAGCTTGCGGCTTGCGAAGGCGAGAAATCCTTCAGCCGTTGCGCCTTCGTATTCTCCAGCTTTGCGCAAGATGAAATTTTTCATGGAATCCGTGGCTACGACCAGCGTGTTATCCCCCTCTGTAAAAGAAGTGAAAAACTTCTCCCCACTAACCGCCACCTTAATATTCATCCCAAAAAGCACATTGTCTCGTCCCACAAAACCCGATTCAGGGATTAACGTCAGATTGGTTAGCGGTTTTGCGTAAGACCTGTACACCCATACGTCGCCTTTGCCGTAGTACATGATTCTCTCAGATCCGTTCTTCATCGCTTTCCCCTCCGCTTCGTCTACTAGCACGGCCTCTAGGCGAAACCGCCCGATTTTGCAAACCTCCTGTAAAGCCTTACCCATCTCCTCCTGCACCTCTCGATGAATGCGATGGCTCAGCGCTTCGCGAATCGTCTCCTTGGTCTGACCCTTGACGGCCATGATGAACGGAAACTGAAAAGCCTCCGTATACTGCTTGTTAAGCTGAAGAAACTGCTCGTATTCTTCCGGTGATAACTGGTTCAGGCCAGCTCCCGCCTGCTCATTTACGGAGTGGTCCGTCATGCGAACTCGCGTTCCCAAGTCGGGATGAGCTCGCAGCAGAGCCAACTGCTCTTCCCGATCCGCGCGCCATACTTCCCTTTCCAGACTGCTGATCAGATCCTGCCTTGTTGCAAAAGGCCGTGAACTCCACGCCCGCTCAGCCACCCAAGGGGAGTGTTCAAACAAAGGGCCGAAGGTCTCGACGAACCCTTTCTGTGTCAGTTCATTCACTTCTTGAAGCGTTAGCGCCACTCCCCATCACCTCTCCAACGATGTAAATGTTAACCATTCTTGATCAAGATTTGTTTCATTGTAAATGCGCCATCCCCATGGGTCAATTTATATGAAAGAAGTTTGTAAAGTTTCATAACATCAGTAACTTTTTTTGTGAAATTACAAAAAAAGCCGCTTGGGACAAGGAATTCTCCCTAGCGGTTTTCATTTTTGGGCTTCTGCAACGCGCTTTTCACCCCCAATAACCAGCATGCGCCGCAACGGCCTCCGCCTCAATCTCCGGAACCGGGCCGATCACCTGTATAGGCTTGCTGCCTCGAGCAAAAACAACCCGACACGGCAAATCCAACGTCGGGTTCTGCTCATCCTCCCCGGTCAATTCAGCCAGACGCGTCTCCGAAATGCCATACACAACGCGTCCCACGTTGCCCCAATAAATAGAACCCGCACACATGGCGCACGGTTCAGCAGACGTGTACAGCGTGCATGCCCATAACTCGGCTTTGCTGTATTTTTTCGAGGCCGCTTCCATCAGTGTGGTTTCAGCATGCCCCGTACAGTTGGACTCAGTTATCTCTATATTGCCTTGCTCCAAAAGAACCTCACCCATCGGCCCTACCAACAGTGCACCGAATGGCGTATTGCCAGACTGTCTGGCTAAGACGGAAAGTTCAACACATCTTTTTAAATAGAATAAGTGATTCTCTGGTCCATTCATCGGCTACCCTCCATGTTCGTCTAAAATCTTTGCTCCCTTATATAGGGAACGCCAAGCGCTTCCGGCGCGCCCGAAGGCTTGTTGCGGTTACGCCAGCCTAAGTACATAAGAACGAGAATGGTTACGAGATAGGGAATCATTTTCAGAAAATAAGAAGGAATATGGCTCCCAATCAGCTGTACCCGGAAACCCAGAATATCCAGAACCCCAAAGAAATACGCGCACACCAAGGCCCGAATCGGATTCCATCTGGCAAAAATAATGAGCGCCACGGCAATCCATCCACGCCCGGACGTCATCCCTTCATTCCATGTCGGCGTGTACACAAGCAGCAGATCTGCTCCACCTAGGCCAATTAACATGGAACCGATGATAACGCAGCCATACCGAATTGCCACGACAGGTATACCCATGACATCGGCAGTTGCAGGATTATCCCCGACAGCTCTCAAGTGCAGCCCCCATGAAGTCCGATGGATAAACAGATGCATCACAAGCACCAGCACAAAACTAAACCAAGTAAACAGGTCCATATGCGCAAAAATCTTCCCCAAAAAAGGCACATTCTCCAGCCAAGTCAAATGAAGCTTTGGCACAGCTCCGGTCAGAGGCTGCCCACTCACCGGCTTACCCAGGTATGCGCTAAGACCGGTACCAAAAATCGTCATCGCCAATCCGCAAACCACTTGATTCGCATGCAGCGATACACTCAGCACCCCATGAAGCAGTCCCAGCAGTCCACTCACGGCAAGAACACAGAGAATAGCCAAAGCTAAACTCCCGGTATGTATGTACAAAAGACAAGAAGTTACCGCTCCCATCAGCATAAGCCCTTCTGCTCCTAACTGGGTGATACCGGACCTCTCGATGAGAATCCCACCAAGCACGGCCAAAAGCAGCGGAGTCCCCGAAGAAATAGCCGAAACAATTAATTGCGTAAGGATCTCCATCCCACTCAGCCCCTTCTCCTCAATGGCTACTGTTGTCTCAAGTTAATCAGCTGTTACGACGCATGCGAAACTTCCCCGCCATACCGCCTGCAATCAGGAAAAATAAGATAGCTCCTTGAATCATCGACGAAATCGACGACGGGAGACCAATCGTTTGCACACTATATCCACCAACAATTAATCCGCCAAAAAGCACCGACGAAACCACCAAACTAAGCGGATTCAGCTTCGCCAACCATGCCACAATAATCGCCGTATACCCATACCCCGGAGAAATCCCGTACATGAGACGATGCGCCACACCCGATACTTCCCCCATGCCGGCAAGCCCAGCCAGACCTCCGCTAATGACCATAACCACTAACACATGCCTGGAAATCCTTATGCCTGCATTCCGCGCCGCTTCTGCATTGGCTCCGATGAGTCGCAGTTCATATCCCCAACGTGTATATCGAATGACGAACGCATAAAGCAGCACACCAACGATGGCAAAAATGATGCCCAAATGGAGCCGCGAAGCCCCAAAAGTAGGCAAAGATTGCGCCGCAGTGAACATCGGCGATCCTGGGAAGTTGAAACCCTTCGGATCTTTCCATGGGCCGAATACCGCATAATTCAAAGCGAGCAGCGCCACATAATTCAGCATCAAGGAAGTAATCAGTTCGTTGACTTGAAAATAGGTCCTCGGGATCGCCGTCAACAGCCCCCAAAGTCCCCCGGCCGCGATGCTAGCCACCAGCATACAGGGAATTGAAAGGTACATTGGAAGGTGTGGAAAATAGATCGTTACCGCTGTCGCCGCCATAGCACCAGCCAAAAACTGCCCTTCCGCACCGATATTCCATACGGAAATCCGGTACGCAATCGATACGCCCAAGCCGCACAGCAGCAGCGGGATCGCCTTAACCAACGTCTCCGTCAGACCGAAGGAAGAGCCGAAGGCTCCTGTCAGCATTTTGGCATAGACGGTAATCGGGTTCATGCCATTCAAAGAGATAAAAATACCGCAAGCTACCAACGCCAAAATGATGGACACAATGGTCATCCACCATGGGCTTTCGCGACCCGCCGGGTCAATCTCCAAACGATACGGCAGACGCATGCCTGACTCCCGCTTGACGACTTTCGCTTCCATCGGAATCGTTCCGACCGTTTGTTGTTCACTCATCCTGCGTCCTCCTCCTCAGACCCCGCCATCAGCATACCGATATATTCGCGGTTCGCTTCCTCTCGGGCCATATTGCCCACGATGCGTCCGCCGTACATGACCATAATCCGGTCCGATAGCTGCAGCACCTCATCCAAGTCCTCGGATATGAGCAGGACAGAACGTCCCTTTTTCCGCAGTCCCTCTAACAGATCGTGTACGCCAGCTGTTGCACCTACATCGAGCCCTTGCGTTGGATGTACCGCTACCATCAGCTTCGGATCGAGGTCCACTTCCCTGGCGAGGAGCAGCTTCTGTTGATTGCCACCCGACAAGTGGTGCACAGGCGCATCGATTCCCGGCGTCTTCACATCAAAAAGCTCAACAAGCTTCTGCGACCAATTCCGATTCTTCTCTGTGCGAAGTAGACCAAAGCGTGAGCGTTCGGGGGTACGGTAGGTTTTAAAAAGCAGATTATCGACCGCTCCCAAGCTTCCCGCGAGACCGCTCTTCATCCGGCTTTCCGGCACATGGGCGATGCCTTGCTCGATAGCTCCCCGCACTGAACCGTTGCGCAGCGGACTGCCATCAAAACGGATGTCACCGTCTTTCCATGGGCGAAGTCCTGTTAACACTTCCGCTAGCTCTTTTTGTCCGTTTCCAGAGACGCCGGCAACCCCGACAATTTCCCCTGCCTTCACATCAAAATGAAGCCCATCCAGCACCTTACGTCCCTGATCTGCATAAACGTTCAAACCGCTGACCACCAGCATAGGGCTGCCCAAGGGCTTCTCCCTCACAACGGTTCGGGCATTTACGCTCTCTTGTCCGACCATCAGCTGCGCCAAATCACGTTCGCTCGTCTCTGATTTCGCCATCGTTGCAATCATTTTTCCTTTGCGCATCACAGAAATATGATCGGAAGCGAACATCACTTCTTTCAGCTTATGTGTGGTCATAATGACGGTTTTGCCTTCCTGCTTCATTCGGTTCAGCGTCTCAAACAACTGCTCGACCTCACCTGGCGTTAAGACCGACGTCGGCTCATCCAAAATAATGAAGTCGGCTCCGCGATAGAGCGTCTTCACAATCTCTACCCGCTGCTGCTCGCCGACGGATAGCTGCCAGATCGGCCTGTCGACTGGGAACGGCAGCCCAAAATGCTTGGAAATCGCCTCAATCTCCTCTGATTTCCGAGTTAACCAACGTTGGCCTCTCCAGAATGAGGACGTTTCGCCAAGCACAATATTCTCCGCGGCCGTTAAAGTCTGCACAAGCCTGAAGTTTTGAAACACCATGCCGATGCCAAGCCGCATCGCATCCTTAGGTGAGCGAATGCGCACTTTCTCGCCACGCAAGCGGATCTCGCCATGTGTGGGGCGATATACCCCGGAGAGCATGCACATCATCGTGCTTTTGCCGGCGCCATTTTCCCCGAGCAGCGCATGAATTTCTCCTGCTTTTGCCTGAAAATTCACCTCATCGTTCGCGATCACCGAGCCAAATTGCTTCACAATCCGGATCATCTCAACGGAGTACTGCTCCTCTTTCTTCAATCGCGCCCCTCCTCGTATTACCGCATATGCTCAAAACAGCATCTCCCCATGAAGGATCTGCTGCTGCTACATACTTCTATCCATTTTTTCCACTATACTGTTCAGGTGAAATATACGTCAATTAACATCACATCTTATTAGCGCTGCATACGAAAAATACCTCTTACTTTGTGCTAAGCACCAAAAGAAGCGTCAACTAACATAACGCGAACGCAAAAAGGAGCAGTCACAAAGCGTCTCTACAGACGTTTTGTGACTGCTCCTTAGCTAATCGCTCTCTAGGAAAGAAAGATGCCGCCATATACAAAGCCGGCCACAATGACAAAAGCAGGATGAATCTTTCTCTTTTGAATGAGATAAAATGCGACTGCCGCGATGCCAATAAACTGAAGATATCCAATTGCCTTTGTAGACTCCACCAGACTGCTCCATGTAACAAGCACCATCATGATAGCAATTACGGGCTGTACAAGCAGCGTCATTCCTTTTATCACAGGAGATTGCTTATATTTCTGCAGGATATTCAATAAAATGATGAGTGCGATGATCGACGGAACCACCGTTGCCGCTACAGCCACCAAAACCCCGACCCATCCGCCGAGCTGAAACCCGACATAAGCGGCAATCTTCGTCGCGATCGGCCCAGGCAAGGCATTCCCCAGCGCCAGCATATTAGAGAACTCGCTGCTGGTCATCCAGTCATGGTTCGTGACAATCTCCTGATACATCAATGGGATCGAAGATGGTCCTCCTCCGTATCCAAACACATTTGCCAGAAAAAAACTAACGAATAAATGCCACCATTCCATCATGCGTCCTCACCAGTCCCCAGCTGTCTCTTCTTCCACTTATCCTTGAGCTTATGATGGAAGGCGCCATATAGGAGGAAGAGAAAAATGACAATCGCCGGATGCACAGAAAACGTCTGCAGCAGCAAGAAAGAGATTACGAAAAAAGTAATACCTGCCACCCAGCCCAATCCCTTGATGGCTTTCTCCCCAAACTCATACGCCATGACACCTAGCATCACCGCAACAATCGGCACAACAGCAGCTATCATCCCTTTGATCACTTGCGACGTACTAAAAAATTGAATAAATGAATATAACCCCACCATCGCCACACAGGTAGGCACAATATGCGCAAGCACCCCAACTGCCGCTCCAGCTGTTCCTTTAAGGCGGTAGCCCAGATACCCGGCCAACTTCGTTGCAATGGGTCCCGGCAGCGTATTCGCTATCGCTAATACTTCCATGAACTCCTCATCTTTCATCCATTGAAAACGCGTCACTGCCTCATACCGGATTAACGGGACTATCGACGGTCCACCGCCATATCCCAGAATCCCCGTACGCAGCATCGCCATTCCAATCTGAACATATGTATTCCCCACACGCATCACTCCTATCTCTTGTTGCAACTTCAGCATCTATATGTACATACATCTGCAAGCAGGCATCAAAGTAAACTTTGCCTTATTGTAATCTAAGTTTAAATGATTTATCTGATTCTATCCGCACTTTTGTAAAAATGACAAACAATGTTTGGTTTCTTTGGACGTTCAACTCACCAGGGGGGACTCCTGCGTCGCCTATGTTGTATTTTATGCATTTAAATCACGCAAAAATAGCGAGAGATTGCCACTTCGTTGTACAAAGTGCAACATTCTTTGAGTTGCGAGCCCCTTTTTCGCATATTTCGGTGAAATGGTTGTATTTTATGCAACGGGAAGTTATTTCGTAGCGGAAAAGTATCTGTTAGGTTGTATTAAATACAACCTAACGAGGCAATGATGTGCTTTATGCCTTTCGTTCATCCAACTTTACTGCAAAAGGTGCAGGTACTCGCCCTCCTCATCGCTATGTAAGTACCCCACGGTAATGGCAGTAAACGATAAAAAACCTTACGAGGATTTCTCCTTGTAAGGTTTCTCATTGTGCTTGGCAACGTTCTACTCTCCCAGAACCCTGCGGTTCAAGTACCATCGACGCTGGAGGGCTTAACGGTCGTGTTCGAGATGGGAACGCGTGGGTCCCCTCCGCCATCATCACCAAACAGTCAAAGCGTGGTTTGCGCCTTGAAAACTAGATACGAAACTTGCGTAAAGTGAATTTGTCATCTACGTTAGACGTAGCGACTAGCTGCTTAGTCAGCTGATTTGGTTAAGCCCTCGACCGATTAGTATTCGTCAGCTGCATGCATTGCTGCACTTCCACCTCGAACCTATCAACCTCGTCGTCTACAAGGGGTCTTACATACTGGGAAATCTCATCTTGAGGGGGGCTTCGCGCTTAGATGCTTTCAGCGCTTATCCCCTCCGTACATAGCTACCCAGCGGTGCCTCTGGCGAGACAACTGGTACACCAGCGGTACGTCCATCCCGGTCCTCTCGTACTAAGGACAGCTCCTCTCAAATTTCCTACGCCCGCGACAGATAGGGACCGAACTGTCTCACGACGTTCTGAACCCAGCTCGCGTACCGCTTTAATGGGCGAACAGCCCAACCCTTGGGACCTACTTCAGCCCCAGGATGCGATGAGCCGACATCGAGGTGCCAAACCTCCCCGTCGATGTGGACTCTTGGGGGAGATAAGCCTGTTATCCCCAGGGTAGCTTTTATCCGTTGAGCGATGGCCCTTCCATTCGGTACCACCGGATCACTAAGTCCGACTTTCGTCCCTGCTCGACTTGTAGGTCTCGCAGTCAAGCTCCCTTATGCCTTTGCACTCTGCGAATGATTTCCAACCATTCTGAGGGAACCTTTAAACGCCTCCGTTACATTTTAGGAGGCGACCGCCCCAGTCAAACTGCCCACCTGACACTGTCCCCATACCGGATTACGGTACCAGGTTAGAACTCCGATACGATCAGGGTGGTATCCCAACGGCGCCTCCACCCAAGCTGGCGCTCAGGCTTCTAAGGCTCCCACCTATCCTGTACAGATCGTACCAAAGTCCAATATCAAGCTGCAGTAAAGCTCCATGGGGTCTTTCCGTCTTGTCGCGGGTAACCTGCATCTTCACAGGTATTAAAATTTCACCGGATCTCTCGTTGAGACAGCGCCCAAGTCGTTACGCCATTCGTGCGGGTCAGAATTTACCTGACAAGGAATTTCGCTACCTTAGGACCGTTATAGTTACGGCCGCCGTTTACTGGGGCTTCAATTCATAGCTTCGGGTTGCCCCTAACCACTCCTCTTAACCTTCCAGCACCGGGCAGGCGTCAGCCCGTATACTTCGCCTTGCGGCTTCGCACAGACCTGTGTTTTTGCTAAACAGTCGCTTGGGCCTTTTCACTGCGGCCCCCTCGGGCTATTCACCCTACCGAGGCACCCCTTCTCCCGAAGTTACGGGGTCATTTTGCCGAGTTCCTTAACGAGAGTTCTTCCGCGCGCCTTAGAATTCTCTTCTCACCCACCTGTGTCGGTTTGCGGTACGGGCACCTTCGCCTGGCTAGAAGCTTTTCTTGGCAGTGTGAAATCATGACCTTCGGTACTTAAAATTTCCCTCCCCATCACAGCCCAGCCTTACGGTTAGCGGATTTGCCTACTAACCAGCCTCACTGCTTGGACGAGCATCCATCAGCTCGCGTCACTATCCTTCTGCGTCACTCCATTGCTCATAACGGCTACGGTGGTACAGGAATTTCCACCTGTTGTCCATCGACTACGCCTTTCGGCCTCGCCTTAGGTCCCGACTTACCCTGAGCGGACGAGCCTTCCTCAGGAACCCTTAGGTTTTCGGCGGATCAGATTCTCACTGATCTTTTCGTTACTTATACCGGCATTCTCACTTGTATGCGCTCCACCTGTCCTTACGGTCAGAATTCAACGTACATACAACGCTCCCCTACCCATGCACTAACGTGCAAGCCATAGCTTCGGTGGCGTGTTTAGCCCCGTTACATTTTCGGCGCAGAGTCACTCGACCAGTGAGCTATTACGCACTCTTTCAATGGTGGCTGCTTCTAAGCCAACATCCTGGTTGTCTGTGCAACTCCACATCCTTTCCCACTTAACACACACTTGGGGACCTTAGCTGATGGTCTGGGCTGTTTCCCTTTTGACAATGGATCTTAGCACTCACTGTCTGACTCCCGGATTTAAGTTTGTGGCATTCAGAGTTTGACTGGACTTGGTAACCCTTGGCGGGCCCCGCACCCAATCAGTGCTTTACCTCCACAACTCCACATCCGAGGCTAGCCCTAAAGCTATTTCGGGGAGAACCAGCTATCTCCGAGTTCGATTGGAATTTCTCCGCTACCCCCACCTCATCCCCGAATTTTTCAACATTCGTGGGTTCGGGCCTCCAGTGAGTGTTACCTCACCTTCACCCTGGACAGGGGTAGATCACACGGTTTCGGGTCTACGTCCACGTACTAAAGCGCCCTATTCAGACTCGCTTTCGCTGCGGCTCCGTCTCTTCGACTTAACCTCGCACGGGAACGTAACTCGCCGGTTCATTCTACAAAAGGCACGCCATCACCCATATAGAGGGCTCTGACTTTTTGTAAGCACACGGTTTCAGGTTCTTTTTCACTCCGCTTCCGCGGTGCTTTTCACCTTTCCCTCACGGTACTGCTTCACTATCGGTCACTAGGGAGTATTTAGCCTTGGCAGATGGTCCTGCCGGATTCCGACGGGGTTTCACGTGACCCGCCGTACTCAGGATACCTCTAGGCATACGTTCATTTTGGGCTACAGGGCTTTTACCTTCTATGCCGGACCTTTCCAGATCACTTCGCCTAACGAACTTTTGCCACAACGAGGTCCTACAACCCCAAGGAGCAAGCTCCTTGGTTTGGGCTATTCCGCTTTCGCTCGCCGCTACTGACGGAATCACTTTTGTTTTCTTTTCCTCCAGGTACTTAGATGTTTCAGTTCCCTGGGTCTGCCTCTGCATTACCTATGTATTCAGTAATGAGTAACTGCGCATTACCACAGCTGGGTTCCCCCATTCGGACATCCCCGGATCAAAGCCTGCTTACGGCTCCCCGAGGCATTTCGTCGTTCGCCACGTCCTTCTTCGGCTCCTAGTGCCTAGGCATCCTCCGTGTGCTCTTTCTAGCTTAACCTAGAAAAATACATTTGGTATTGCTACCTAAGTTCTTACTTTACGTTTCATTTCGTTATCTAGTTTTCAAGGAACAAGTAATTGAAAGGATTAACCTTTCAAAACTGAACACGAGTGAGTAAGCGATGTGTATCCGAAGATACTTGACTGGGTCGTTTCAGACCCGAGTCTCCATAGAAAGGAGGTGATCCAGCCGCACCTTCCGATACGGCTACCTTGTTACGACTTCACCCCAATCATCTACCCCACCTTCGGCGGCTGGCTCCCTTGCGGGTTACCCCACCGACTTCGGGTGTTGTAAACTCTCGTGGTGTGACGGGCGGTGTGTACAAGACCCGGGAACGTATTCACCGCGGCATGCTGATCCGCGATTACTAGCAATTCCGACTTCATGCAGGCGAGTTGCAGCCTGCAATCCGAACTGAGATCGGCTTATAAGGATTGGCTCCACCTCGCGGCTTCGCTTCCCGTTGTACCGACCATTGTAGTACGTGTGTAGCCCAGGTCATAAGGGGCATGATGATTTGACGTCATCCCCACCTTCCTCCGGTTTGTCACCGGCAGTCATCTTAGAGTGCCCATCCGAAATGCTGGCAACTAAGATCAAGGGTTGCGCTCGTTGCGGGACTTAACCCAACATCTCACGACACGAGCTGACGACAACCATGCACCACCTGTCTCCAATGCTCCGAAGAGGGCACCTATCTCTAGGTGTTACATCGGGATGTCAAGACCTGGTAAGGTTCTTCGCGTTGCTTCGAATTAAACCACATACTCCACTGCTTGTGCGGGTCCCCGTCAATTCCTTTGAGTTTCACTCTTGCGAGCGTACTCCCCAGGCGGCATACTTACTGTGTTAACTTCGGCACCGAGGAATCGAATCCCCAACACCTAGTATGCATCGTTTACGGCGTGGACTACCAGGGTATCTAATCCTGTTTGCTCCCCACGCTTTCGCGCCTCAGCGTCAGTTATAGGCCAGAAAGTCGCCTTCGCCACTGGTGTTCCTCCACATCTCTACGCATTTCACCGCTACACGTGGAATTCCACTTTCCTCTCCTACACTCAAGTCAACCAGTTTTGGATGCGAACCGGGGTTGAGCCCCGGGCTTAAACACCCAACTTAATTAACCGCCTGCGCGCGCTTTACGCCCAATAATTCCGGACAACGCTTGCCCCCTACGTATTACCGCGGCTGCTGGCACGTAGTTAGCCGGGGCTTTCTTCTCCTATACCGTCACACAAAGTGCAGTTACTCGCCTTGCTGTTCGTCTAGGGCAACAGAGCTTTACGATCCGAAAACCTTCATCACTCACGCGGCGTTGCTCCGTCAGACTTGCGTCCATTGCGGAAGATTCCCTACTGCTGCCTCCCGTAGGAGTCTGGGCCGTGTCTCAGTCCCAGTGTGGCCGTTCACCCTCTCAGGTCGGCTACGCATCGTCGCCTTGGTAGGCCGTTACCCTACCAACTAGCTAATGCGCCGCAGGCCCATCTATAAGCCACAGATTGCTCCGTGTTTCATGATTCTCTCATGCGAGAAAACCAGTTATCCGGTCTTAGCTATCGTTTCCGATAGTTATCCCAGTCTTATAGGCAGGTTGCCTACGTGTTACTCACCCGTCCGCCGCTAAGCACCGAAGTGCTCCGCTCGACTTGCATGTATTAGGCACGCCGCCAGCGTTCGTCCTGAGCCAGGATCAAACTCTCCATAATAGAAAAGCTGATTGTACTCATTGACTTGCTAGCGAGATTATTCATCTCATTTATAGTCGATTACTCGACTGTGCTTACTCACTCGTTGTTCAGTTTTCAAAGATCAATTTCTTCCTTATTCATCCATCGCCTTCAAAAGCGACCTGATCAATATACCACATCAGCCTATTCGATTGCAAGAACTTTTTTTCAGTTACTTTCGTTCTTTCGTTCGACCGCCGAAGCGACAAGAAGTAATATAACAAATACGCAAAGGCATTGCAAGTCTTTTTCTAATTGTAAAATATGGTAACAAAAAAAAGCCCCGGCGCGTCATGCACCAGAGCCTAAAGCTTTTTAACCTTGACTTCCTATAAAGATGTAACGAGCTAGAACAAGAATCGCCAATACCCACATAAGCCAGTGAATGGAATAACGCTTCTCACTTTTACCACCCAAGTTCGCTGCTGCTGCCAGTACCACATAAGTAACAATACCGAAGGAAATCCCATTCGCAATATTGTAAGTGAAAGGCATCAATACAATTGTAAGGAACGCTGGAATAGCAATAACGAAGTCTTGGAAATCAATCTCACGAATCGATTGCACCATCAGAACACCAACAACGATCAAAGCAGCCGCCGTAGCGGAACCAGGAATCAACATTGCAATTGGAGCTAGGAACAGAGCAAGCAAGAAACATACGCCCGTAGTTACGGCGGTCAAACCAGTACGTCCACCCTCTGCCACACCTGCTGCGCTTTCTACAAATACAGTGACCGTACTCGTACCAACTAATGCACCACCACTAACACCGATTGCATCAACAAACATCGCTTTACCTACACGCTTGTTGCCTTCTTCTTTATTCTTCATAATTCCAGCACGACTTGCTGTTCCAACCATTGTGCCGAATGTATCAAACAACTCAACGAACGTAAATGTAGCAATAACGGAAACAATCCCCGTTGTCATAATCCCTGCAAAGTCAAAATCGCCGAATCGAAGCTTGCTTAAATCAGGTACCCATGTCGTATCTGCACTTGTCAACGTACCGAGATTAACCATCCCCATAAAGTAGCCGATTACTGTAGTGGCCAGGATACCAAACAAGATCGCACCGCGAATGCGCAACACCATAAAAATGGAAATCAACAGAACACCGATAATTGTTAGAATAACGCTTTTATCTTCTAATGAACCCATATGAAACACTGTTTCAAATGAAAGAACATCTGTAAATTGATGAGCTTTGATATCATTGCCGCTTTCTACTGCGACAGTAAGAATACCGCTGTTTTTGAAACCGATCATCGCGATAAACAAGCCGATTCCCACTGTAATCGCATGCTTCAGGCCATCTGGAACAGCGACAAGGAGGATCTGACGAATTCGGGTCACGGTTAAAATAATAAAGATGATCCCCGAGATAAATACGGCGGTTAACCCCATTGAAAACGTAAACTTACCTTGTGATGTCAAGATAATCGTTGCAAAATAAGCGTTCAAGCCCATTCCCGGCGCAAGCGCAACAGGAAAGTTAACGAATAACCCCATAGCAATTGTCATAACACCCGCAGCAATCGCCGTAGCCAAGAAAATCGAAGTCCAGTCACCGCCGGTAGCTCCCGATTTAAAAGCACTTAGCACGTCTGGGTTGACTGCAAGGATGTAAGCCATTGTCATGAAGGTTGTAATCCCCGCCATGATTTCTGTTCTTACGGTCGTGCCGTTTTGTTTCAATTTGAAATAGCGATCCATTTTTCCTACTCCTCCTAAAACGAATGGTGGGGAACAGCAAAAAACCCGGAATCATGTTGCCTGATTCCGGGTACGAAAAAGGAGCTTCCCTATGAGAGTTGCCCCTTCTATGCATAGCACAAAAAGTCATAGTAACTCACACAGATTCCGTCCTTTTTTTCGTAGCCAGATCATTTGCGGTGATCTCGTAGAAACTCTCGGGCCAATCCCCAAGATTATACGAAAAACTGTTATCCATTTCACATTTTAGTGCGGAAATAACCCTTTGTCAATAAAAAAGACGAACATTCCAGGGTTAAATTTTCCCAGAATGTTCGTCTTTTCCATTTTATCTATTCCCACTCAATTGTAGCAGGCGGTTTGGACGTAATGTCGTAGACAATACGGTTTACATTCTCCACTTCGTTCACGATACGAACGGAGATTTTCTCCAGCACATCCCACGGAATACGCGCCCAGTCGGCTGTCATACCGTCGATGGAAGTAACTGCACGGATACCTACAGTGTAGGAGTATGTTCTAGCATCTCCCATAACCCCAACGCTTTTCATGCCCGGAAGAGCCGTGAAGTATTGCCAGATCTCGCGATCCAAGCCTGCTTTCGCGATTTCATCGCGCAGGATGGCGTCGGATTCACGAACAATTTTGAGCTTGTCCTCTGTGACCTCGCCAAGAACACGAATAGCCAGACCAGGACCTGGGAATGGTTGTCTCCACACGATTGCAGCAGGAAGACCACACTCTTCGCCCACTTTGCGAACTTCGTCTTTAAACAAAGTTTTGAGCGGCTCGATTAGCTTGAACTTCATATCTTTCGGCAGTCCGCCTACGTTATGATGCGATTTAATCGTATGCGCTGTAGCTGTACCGCTTTCTACGATATCCGTATATAGCGTACCTTGTGCCAGGAATGTAAAGTCATCGAATTTACCGGACTCCTCTTCGAACACGCGGATAAATTCGGTACCGATAATTTTGCGTTTTTGCTCCGGATCAGCTACGCCAGCCAATTTGCCGAGGAAACGTTCACGCGCATCGATTTTGACCACTTGCATATCGAATTTGCCTACAAATGTATCCATAACGCTTTCTGCCTCGCCTTGACGCAGCAAGCCATGGTCAATGAACATACAAGTCAATTGTGGACCAATCGCTTTATGCAAAAGAATCGCCACAACCGATGAATCCACCCCGCCGCTAAGCGCGCAAAGGACTTTCTTGTCGCCGACTTCTTGGCGAAGCTCTTTGACCATATCCTCAACAAAGGAGGACATCGTCCAATCACCTTCACAACCGCAAACGCCGTAGATGAAGTTACTGATCATTTCGTTCCCTTGAAGGGAGTGACGAACTTCCGGATGGAATTGTACCGCATGAATATTACGCTCACGATGGCTCATTGCGGCAATTTCAAGGGAATCCGTGCTCGCTTCGATGACGAAACCTTCAGGAAGAACGGATACATGGTCACCATGGCTCATCCATACCGTTTGTTTCGCTTCCAAGCCTTTCACCAGCGGGCTTTCATTGGTAAACGAAAGATCTGCTTTGCCATATTCACGCGTATGCGCACGTTCAACTTTACCGTTCAATTGATGAGCAATTAACTGCATGCCGTAGCAAATCCCCAAAATCGGAATCCCCAAATCGAAGATTTGCGGATCAACAGCTGGTGCTCCCTCACCGTACACGCTGGATGGACCGCCAGAGAACACAATACCCTTTGGCTGAAGCTCGCGAATTTTCTCAACCGTTGTATTGAACGGCAGCAGCTCGCTGTACACGCCCAAATCACGGATTCGTCTAGCAATCAGTTGGTTGTACTGGCCTCCAAAATCTAAAACGACGATCATTTCACTCGGTTTACTCATTATCCGACCTCCTAATTTCATAGCGGTTGAGGTGTCAAGGGTACCCTTGTCCTTTTACCGCTATTTATAGGTACTAATTTTAAACATTAGGTACCTAGGATGTAAAGGGGTTTAATGTGTCTTTTGAATGGCTTTCCATATTGCCACAATTTCCCGCTTCGTATAATGCGAAGAATTGACGGCATCATAGCGGATGCTTTCATAGATTAAAGCAAACTTATGTAGCGCCTGCTTTTGGCCCTGATGCTTGAAACTCAAAGCGGTGACATAGTCTCTTACGGTTTGATCCTTAGGTTTGACGCCATATTTACGGAATAATTGGAGCCACAAACGATCCATATAAGGAATCAGGGGATGCGGATGATTTAAGCTGTGTTTGTAAAATGGAACGAGCGCTCCGTTAAACAAGAAACCTTTTCGCTTCAGCAGTAGGACAAAAGCCGCCAGCACAAGGAGGCCTCCTAGCAACAGGATGAGAGGGTTTCGATTTGTTTTGGCATAATCGATGACGGTATGCTTCGCGGCTTGTAGCCACTCGCTTGAACTTGCTGTAAAATTCCCAGGCGCCGGAATATTCATCAGTGAAGCGGTCATCGCCGATTGCTCCATAGCAGCCGTCGTTAAGGTCTCTCTTGGATGGTCAGAAGAAATCCCTGAGAATCCAGGTGTAGGTTCAAACGGCACCCACCCCATTGATGGGAAATACACTTCCACCCAGGAATGCGCATCGGAATTGCGAACCAATACTTCTTGAAGCTGATCCGCGCCGCTGTCAACAGACTGCAGCGTGCCAGGCGCGAACCCTTTTACCCAACGAGCTGGTACACCCACAGACCTCAGCATTACAACCATCGACGTTGAAAAATGATCACAATAACCGGTCTTATCCACGAACAAAAAGTGGCTAACAAAGTCCTCGTTTCGACTTGGAGCTGTCGGCTTCTCAAGGCTGTACGTATAGGTATGGCTCAAATACTGCTCAATCGCAACAGCTTTGGCATAAGGCGTAAGCCGGTTCGCTGTGATCTGTTCAGCAATGCTGCGAACTGACCTTGGCAACGTTGACGGCAGCTGCAAATAATCGCCCGTAATCTCAGGCGGGTAGGAACCGACGTCCGAATTCAGCAAAGTCGGATCTTCCTTTACAGGCTCCACGGTTATTTTGTAATAAGACAAAGGATCTGCGATATCAGGCAAAATCACTTTACCGCTGAGTGTAGACTTAAGCAGAATGTCAGGTGATAACGGTTTCCCCTTCTCCGTCAGAAGAGAGTCCACCCCCAATAGATTGCCACCTAAGAACAACTGCTTATTCGGCGACTTGTCGTTCCACAAAACTTCCTGTGTAACAAGCCCTTCAGAACTTGTTTGAACAGGCGCTGCGTACGATTCAAGTGTTTGATTCGTTTGCGTCCAGCCTTTGCCGTCGTAGAAATTTTTGGATTCTCCGCGCCAGTAAGTTGACTCTGAGGTTTTGGCAGTGAATACCGGAGTCGTGTCTACTTGGAGTGGACCTCCTAAGGACGTATCATTTTGACCGTAACCTGATTTGGCCACAGTTCCTCCAGCATGCGTCTCCTCATTGTAAAGTTCAAACAACCGATCGGACATATACGCCCAGCTTACCGGCTTCATCAGAGCTTCCGGCTCGGCCTGCTTGGCCGAATACCAGGCGGCTGCGGCTAGCACCCCCACTATGGCTGCACTAACGGCAACCCACCTAAAAGCGCTTCCGGGACGAACCGAAGCAAAGCCGTAGGTTTGCTCGATTCTCGAAAGATTCAGCAGCGCTAACAGCAGCAATCCATATCCTATTGTGCGCATGATGCCTTGCACCGTATCCGCACCAAATACCAATTGTAGGACAACCAGATAACTCAATGTGGCAGCAACAAACCATAGGCTGTGCTGTCTTTGCAGCATGAGCGCCTGTATCACGGAAATAAGCAGCGACCAGCCCAGCAAAAATAACAAGGTCCTGAGTTCACCGCTGATAAGGTCGAAATGGGCCTGCATCAGATAACCGGCATCCTGAACGATCGTTCCAAGCAAGTCAAAGATCCACGCTCCGGTTATAAAGGTTTCCCTGTCAAACATAAATCCGACGAAAAGCAGGATCAACACACCTTTGGCTGTCCATCCCCAAGCATAAGGAACTTTGAAACAATCTATGGCGATGCATAACGCAAAAACGACCAATATCGGGCCGGATTCAATCGACGTATCTGCCATCCACGCCAATGGACGGAGCCATTCTGAAATCAGTAAAAACAGCAAGAGAGAGATCAAGATGTCTCGGAAAAAGGTTTGGTGGAGCGGCGATGATGTCCCCGTGCCAGTTACTGCGCTGGCGTGGAAGATGGGGCCTGGTGGAATGGCTCCTGAAAGGTGAACCCCCTCATCTGACTTGCGAGACGAGTTCGATGATGGAAAGAGCATGCGCGAATCGCGCCGTGGTTCAAGCGGTTGCATCCGCGACACCTCCTTGCTTCGGCCACTGGCCCCGCGGGTGTGGCACTTCCGTAAAGCTGCAGCCTGCGGCTTGCAGCTGCGAAGCCCCCTCTCGCTCAGCGACCGAGAGGGAGGGCTTGGCGTGCACGTAGATCACGTGCACGGAACGGCGCCTGGTGCGCGCATCCGCAATCGCGCGCACCAGCGCCACATCCAGCGTCGATGTGATACACACTATCGACGCATCCGGCGGCAAGGCCGCCGCCTCTTTCCTGACGAGGTCAGGAAAGGCCATGGCGGGCTTGCCGCCCACGCTCGCGAGTACTTCGTACGCGAGCGTCAGGTCCGGGCGAATCGTCGGCGCGATTCGCTTTCCGTTCGAGCTGCTGGCGAAGCCGCAGCTCTCGCGCCCGCCAGCGGCGGCTTCGAAGAAGCCTGCCGCGAGGGCGACGCCCTTCTCCAGCAGCGGCTGAGCCGCTTCAGCTGGAGCCGCCGCAGGCGTCGCATCGAGCAGCAGCATCCGCTTCGCGGAGGCGGCCTGCTCGGGGTCTTTGGTCATCAGCCGGTTCAACCGGGCTGTGGATTTCCAATGAATGCGGTGATACGGGTCACCGCTGGCATACTCACGGACACCGCTGATGAGCGGTGTCTCCGCTTTGGGACCGCGGGTGGTAGGCACGTCGCCGTCGTCCGCGTGAAAGGTCATGCCGGAGCGGCCCAGCGTATCCGCCTTCGGATAAACGAGGCACCGGTGAATCTCGTCCCGGCGCGTTCGACGAACGGCGAAACCGAACATATCGCCGGTGACCGCTTCACAGCCTGCGAAGCGATATACGCCGCGCATCAGGCCCGTAATTTTATAGTGGAAAAGGATCGTGGACTGAAACCATGGGAAAAGCAGCTTGCTATAGATCAACTGAGCCCCGCTTGCTTCGTGGACCCACGTTTCTTTAACGACCAACCAAGGCATTGGCACCCGCGCACGGTGTACAATCCCGAGGCTAATCGTGATATCTTCACCCGCCACAAATACTTCTCCCGACAACTGCCGGTTGATCGACAGCCCTCTGAACGCAAAGACATAAAACAATCCAGCCTGAATCCATATCAAAGTCAGGCAGCATCCTAAATACCAGGCAGCGAAGCCACCTTGCCAATAAACCAACAGAACCGATAGGACACACCCCACAAAGAGCAGCGACGATTTACCCCAGCTTTTCATGAATGTGCCCCCTACTTCGACGAAACATAGCGAAGTACTGGAGTTTGCAAGGAAGCTAATAGATCCGCTAATATCCGTTCCGCCGACTTGCCCGTCATCCGAGCCTCGGAGGTCAGAATAAGCCGGTGCGTCCAAACAGGCAGCACCAAATCCTTAATATCATCCGGCACAACAAACGTTCTGCCCTTCATATAAGCGGACGTTTGCGCAGCACGCATCAACGCGTGGGATGCCCTTGGACTTGCACCAAGGTACAAATCCGTATGTTCCCTTGTAGCTAAAGCAAGGCGCACGATGAAATCTTTTAACGTATTATCGACATGAATCATAGCTGCTTCTCTTTGCAACTGCACAAACTCATCCTGCACAATAACAGGCTTCACTTGGTCGATCGGATGGCGATCCTGGAGTCGGTCGAGCATCAGAATCTCTTGATCCGGCGTCGGATAGCCTAAGGATAGCTTCATCAGGAAGCGATCCATTTGCGCTTCAGGAAGTGCGTAAGTCCCTTCATAATCTACGGGATTTTGAGTTGCCAGCAAGACGAAAGGCTTCGGCAGTTCATAGCCCACCCCATCCACTGTGACCCGCTTCTCTTCCATCGCTTCCAGAAAAGCAGATTGTGTTTTCGGAGAGGTCCGATTGCATTCGTCCGCCAATACGATCGGCGTCATTAAAGGTCCAGGGCGAAATTCAAAATCGCCTGTCTTCGCATTATAAACAGACACGCCCGTCACATCGGATGGCAACAAATCCGGCGTACATTGTATTCTCTTAAACTCGCAACCAATGGTTCTTGCCAAAGCGCGCACCAACATCGTTTTTCCCACACCCGGCACGTCTTCCAATAAAAGATGACCGCCGCTTAACATCGCGATAAATGCCTGCTCGATCGTCTCTCTTTTGCCAACAATCACTTTCTCCACATTCAGGATCATCCGTTCCACGAGAGGCTGCGGCTGATCGAATATTCGTGTTTTCGACTGCATAGTCAAGAAGCCTCCTTACTTAAAGGTATGCTTCTAGTTTTTCCAGTCTTCTACTCTTTTAGACATTAACCTGCTAGGGCAAATAGAGAGTTTTTTAGACTACTATTATTATCTTTCAGGATATAGAATTGTCGGAAGGCCATCGCCACTTCCCGTCTGCCCTCTTCCATCACCGTGTCCGTAATTTTACCTCCTAGCGAATCTACCGTTTTACGCAGGGGCACGACCATCGTCCCCTCCTGCAGTTCCATATCTGCGAGCGAGTAGGTGGCTACGTTATTTCCCAAAGCATAGGCGCGAATCGTTCTCGCCGGTAAGTCATATTGAATATCGTAAATGCCGTAGTGAGCATTAGCTGTCTTCGTTTTATCCTGCCACTGTACGTTTCCACCTAACTTTTCAATTAAAAAACGCAATGATAGCTCAATACGATCCGATCGCAATTGATATTGTGCCGGCTCCAAGGTGACACTGCTCCACTTAGAAAAATTAATCTTTAGCGGCACAGTCGGCTTTACAGCCACCGTCGGCGTCTCTGTCTCCGCTGCTGCCACCTTTTGCTTCCCTAGCTGCTCATCTGTGTTCTTAGGCTCCTCCTTGACTTGCTGCAGGCCCGGATGCTGGTGTACGGTCGCATATTGTTGTGTTTCCTCCCATAGTTGTTGAAAATGAGCCGCACTCATGTTTCTTGACCACTTGGATTTCCCCACTTGGAATTGCTTCGGCTTTACATCAGTTGTCAGGGGGGCGAAAGCATAACCCAGGTTCTTATAATATTCGATCACTTTAGGCAGGATCTCTACGGTTGATTCATGCCCCGTGCCATCATGAAATAGAACCGTCAATTCATGTTCGAGCGGTGAATCCTTGACCGTTTGCCAGATCTCATTTGCCGGAACATGAACTCTCTTCGAATCACCGCTGTCTACATTCCAGTCAACGACGGTATAACCCGCTTTATCCATTAAATAGTAGTAATAGGCATCGAAATTGGTATAGGTCCCCCCAGGAGCGCGCACGAATTGCGGGCGGGTGTCTGCGATGTCGGCGAAGATTTCCTCACTGCGTTGAATTTGATCCCAAAACGTTTGAAAATCGCTATAAAGCTCTTTATATACATGATTATAGGAATGATTGCCGAGGGTATGTCCGTCTTTCAAAATTCTTTTCACCATATCTGGATACTCTTTGGCCTGCTCGCCCAGCGCAAAAAATGTAGCTTTCACGCCTTCTTGCTCTAAAATATCCAGAACCTTGCCCGTTAACTTGCTAGGACCATCATCGAAGGTTAAATAAACCGTAGGCTGCTCAGGTGTTACATAGTTTTTCTCTTCCTGCTGCAGGCGTTTGCCCGTTTTGAGCTTTTGGTAGATCTCCTGCTCATCTTTTGCGGAGGTTCCATCCCCTTCCGTGGCCCTAACAGGGACCGCAGAGAGAAATAGGGAAACTAGTAGTAGCATGACCATAATGAGTTGAAAACTTTTCCGTTTAATGGCTGCATGTTGAACATGAAAACGCATGCGATGATCCCTCCGCTTGTTCTATCATTTTACTAACTGATAGAGTATATGGGAGATGGACGGGGAGTATGTCTCTTGTCTAGCAGTAATTTTTCGATGAGGAGAAGTAGTATCTGGAGAGATGAGAAAGGGAACTAGCGTCCTCTATTTTGGTTAAATCGGTCGTTCTCATGGGCTAGACGGAACTACAGGGTCTTATTTGTTGAAAAATCTAGTATTTCGCTTAAAATTGGCAGAATAGAGGATCACAGTTCCACTCCAACTAGCAAACGGATGCTTCTAGATGAAATAGCGGACTGTAGTTCCCTCACTCTCTCCTCGCGTTCGCCGAGCCATTGAACTAGAGTAAAGAGTTTTAGGATTGAGCCATTCTGCCTGTTCCTCAAAGGATCGTGAGTGTAAACTTGGAGGTGCGAGTCTTTCTTTCACTACTTCTCGTATACAACCACAAAAGGCTATCCTCCCGGATCGGGGGATAGCCTCAATTATTATTTTTCTTTTAAAGAAAACTGTCTGATGCGAATAAACTCAAGAATTTCGTTAAGTTCACGGAACTTCTCATTAACCATACGTCCATCAACATGATTATGAATGTGGTAAGGATCATACTTAGTTATCCTAATTGGTGTTCCATCCTGATGATAATGAGCGTGAAACTTCATGATAATCTGTTTCTCGGAATCATACCAATCGTACCAATATAACTCTATATATCCCATTCTATTTAGCTCTTCAATGCAATGCATTTTTGACATGTCCCTGAATACAATTGTTTTGCGCGCACTCCTGGTATCACTCTTTAGACCACCAACACCGTCTCGGACCTCTTCAATGATGTCAGCAAAGTTTTGTTCAATGAAATAAAAATTACTCTTCGGGATCTCTAAACTCAACCTTTTGCCTCCTGAGCAAGTGTTGCCAGACCTGAGCATCGGTTTCTTCTTCGGGGTTCAAATTGCTTTTGGCACCGAGCGTCTTTTTGAATTCACCACCGTATTTTTCTTCATACATAGCAGTTTGACGTGTGTAGTAAGCTAAGTCGTTCTCGTTAAGCTTGTGAACACTTTCTGATTCTTGCTTATGCCACATCATAACGATGTCTCTAACCATCATTTTCTTTCCTGATGGAGTAATGTACTCGGTATCCTCAGGGATATAATTATGCTTGTTACCCTTCGCACGCTTAATACCAACAAAACGCTCTTGATCCATCCATTTATGAATCGTCACCACACTCACCCCAAAAAACTTTGACAGCTCTCCAGGTGTAAATTCTTTAACCGGTGCCCAACTAATACCTGACTCGCTCAACTCATTTGCAAAAGCCGTAGGAACTTCTTGTTTTGTAGCTTGTAACAGAGCATGTTCTAAGAGGTGCGAAAATTTCTCTTTGAATAACTCTTCATTTTCAAAGATCGATTCGTCTAGTGACTGAACAAGTTCGTCATTATTCTTCACTGCATGTGCGAGTACCTTGAATAACAACACACTGTTGTCATAGCTGCCCAACTTCAGTAATTCCAATGCGATTTCACTCGAATGCTTACTAAAAAAATTCTTTTCCGCATATGTAATAGGCACTAACATCACCCCACAGCTCCAGTCTACCTAATTTTATTGGTATATTCAACCATTAATTTAATGATTATTAATTCAACTTAAACTAACTTAAATACATTATTATTCAACAAAATAAATTTTAAACCAATGATCCCAAATGAAAAATAAAAAAAAAGCCGCCGAGAACCTCCCTCGACAGCCTTCCTCTTATAGCGCTTCAACCGCTTCCAGCACCGACTGGACATGGTTTTTTATCCGCACCTTGCTCCATTCCTTCACGATGTAGCCTTCCTCGTCAATAAGGAAGGTCGAACGGACAATGCCCATGTACTCACGGCCATACAGCTTTTTGAGCGCCCATACCCCGTACTTCTCAGCCACCTGGTGGTCGCTGTCAGAAAGCAGCAGGAAAGGCAGCTCATATTTCGCGATAAATTTATGATGGGCGTTCAGTTCATCAGGGCTAATGCCGATGACTTCGACCCCGAGCTCGGCGAACTTGCCGTTATAGTCGCGGAAATCGCAGGATTCCTGCGTGCAGGTCGGCGTATTATCTTGCGGGTAAAAGTAGATAACTACCTTTTTACCTTTATAGTCATGCAGCGACACGCTGCTGCCATTCGATGCAGGCAGTGTAAAATCAGGGGCAAGACGTTTGACCGTCTCTTGCTCTTTTTTCTTAGCCATTCTATGAACGCTCCTCTATCCATTCCTTACTTCTCTTCACTCATTATGCGATATTTGCAGCCTCACATCAAACCGGCATGTCCAAAACTAGCATATAACATGAAAATCATGGTAGGTTTAATAGGATGGTATAAAATTTAAAGGAGTGAAGAATCGTCATGCATCCTATTCAACGTATGTCATTACTCTCCACACTGGGACTGACACTAGCCCTCCCTACTCTATCAGTCTCTGCCGCAGCAGCGGATGATAGCGCACTTATTACACGCGGACAATTCATTAAACAAATTACCGATGAGCTGAAACTGACACCTGTGAATAAGCAAACTGTTCTGCCAACCGACGTCAGTCTGGATTCTCCCTATGCTGACACTGTACGTATCATGCGTGAACGCCACATCCTGCAGGGATATTCAGACGGCACATTCCGCCTGGAACAAGCCGTTAGCCCCGCGGAGGCTTCCCTCATTCTGGGAAGATTTCTAGGTCTTGCCGACAGTAAGGCGAGCACTGTTTTGAAAAGCGATTACAGCGTTGATTTCAGCGGCCAAACTGCCGGTATTACTCTAGACACAGCAGGAGCAGCCATCAAAAAAGCGCTAGCGAACGACACTTCGGTGTCCTCCTGGCTCGTTGCGGATCCAACCTCACCAACGGATCTAAAAACGTTCCGCGGTCACATGGAGATGGGCATGCATATTCTGCTTTATCCAAATGCGGGATCTCCGCTGAACAACCTGCAGACAACCGTCAAGTCAGACATCAGCTATAATAAAGATCAAGGCCTTCATCAATCCATTACGACTGCTGTCCCAGGCTCGGATATGGTCATGAAAACGATCAACATGGAGCAATACATGGTTAGTCAAGGGACTTTCATGTCCATGCCTAATGCAACAAATGACGGCGTCGAGTGGTATGATATGTCCAAACAAGTGCCATTTACCTTCGAGCAGGTGATGGAGCTGCAGAAGAAAAGCATGGACGTAAGTAAAACCTTGGTAACGCCATATTTCTTCTACAAAGATCTTGGCACGACGGAGAAGGATGGGCAGAAACAGCGCAAGGTCTCTATACGAGGCAAGCTAACCAACACCGCTGATATTGTCAAAACATTAAGTGGACTTGGCGGCAGTCAGGATGCTTTCAAAGAGGTGCTTAACTCGCCTGCGCTTGCAGGAATGAGCGTTTCCTTATCTGCTGTGCTTACGGTAGATGAGCAGACGAAACTTCCTGTCAGCATGGACGGCGATTATATCGTCGAATATGGTGAAGATCCAAATATTCCAATTGAACAAGTAGATATGACCATGTCTATGACTTATCAAGATGTGAACCAGCCGATAGATATTCAATTACCAGAGGAAGCTAAGAATGCGAAACCTGTTCCTGTTCCTGCTCCTACTACTGTTCCTACCCCTGCTGAATAAGCGTAACAAAATGGACCTTGATTCCCACGTTTCGTGGGGATTAAGGTTCTTTTGTTTTGGCAGGTAGACACCGGCCATTCGCACTCATCTCGTTTATCCATTACAATGAATGTTAGAAATTAGTCGCAAGCAGGTGATTCCCTATGTTTAAAATATTGCTGATCGAAGATGATGCCACGCTTTTCAAAGAAGTGAAGGACCGGCTCGCTCAGTGGTCCTACGATGTGCACGGCATCACGGATTTTGGCCGGGTCATCGAGACTTTCGCGGCCTTGAAACCAGATCTCGTGATTATTGATATTCAGCTCCCGAAATTTGACGGGTTCCATTGGTGCCGAATGATTCGAACTCATTCCAATGTCCCCATTGTCTTCTTGTCCTCACGCGATCATCCAACGGACATGGTGATGTCGATTCAGCTGGGCGCCGATGATTTCATCCAGAAGCCGTTTCATTTCGACGTGCTTATCGCCAAAATCCATGCGATTCTCCGCCGGGTCTATAATTACAATACGGAGCCTCTCAAATTGAAAACCTGGTGCGGCGCTACGATTGATTACGAGAAAAATACGGTGACGAACGAAACCGGTACGATCGAATTAACGAAAAATGAAATCTTCATTCTCAAATTGCTGATCGAACGTAAGAACACCATCGTCAGCCGGGACGTCATCATTAACAGCCTTTGGGACGACCAACGGTTTGTCAGCGACAACACCTTAACTGTCAATGTCAATCGACTTCGGAAAACACTGGACGAGCTGGGGTTAGGGCGTTTTATTGAAACAAAGGTCGGGCAAGGTTATATGGCCACAGAAGAGGCTCATTTCCATGATTAGACGCTATCTCGTCGAAAGAAGAAGCTGGCTTCTTTTCTTTATTTCCGCACAGGCTCTTGTTCTGCTTATTGCCTTTTTGGATAAGGCCATTCCCTTTGGCCCTATTCTTTACATCGTTTTTCTAACGACAACGTTATTTCTGATTTTTTTCATTTTTCGCTACAACAAAGAAACTCGTTTCTATAAACAGCTTGAGGAACGAGACAACAATCTGGATCTCTCCGCCTTAGCGGGCGCGGATAGTCCCTTGGAGTCTGTCGTAGAGACCAGCATGATAAATCTGGCTGAGCATCTCCGTCAATCCGCGTCCAGGCATCAGGTCGCACTGGAACAGGAGAAGGACGATTTGCTGGCGTGGATTCACGAAGTCAAAACACCGCTCACCGCCATGCGGCTCATGATGGACCGTCTGGAAGATGAGACGATGAAGACCGCTTTAACCTACGAATGGCTGCGGATTCACCTACTCCTGGATAAACAACTTCATCAGAAGCGGCTCCCGTTCATGGAGAACGACCTGTATATCGAACAGGTGAATTTGGAATCATTGACCTATGCAGAAATTAAGACGCTACAGACATGGTGCATCCAAAAAGGCATCGGCTTCGATCTTGATTTCGAAGTGACGGACGTGCTGAGCGACGCCAAATGGCTCGCTTTCATTCTACGTCAGCTGCTGACGAACGCCGTGAAGTACAATGACCCTCATGCTGCGGATATCGTCATCCGAACGCGCCGCCGCGACGAACGGACGGTCCTTGAGGTCAGCGACCATGGCCGCGGGATCGAACCGAAGGATTTGCCGCGCATCTTCGATAAAGGCTTTACCTCCACAGCCTGGCACCAAGACAGTGCCGCTACGGGGATGGGCCTCTATTTGGCGAAGAAAGCCGCCGAATCGATGCTGATTCACATCGCCGTGAGATCGGAGCCGGGCGCTGGCACCACGTTCACCCTCACCTTCCCCCTGCCGAATGAGGTCATGCGCATTACAGGCATGTGACAACTTTGTCACATGCCTCTCTTCTTTGTTCGCCCGATCGCGGGAGAAACCGGGCAGCTCTTTTTATAATAAAGCTATCGAATAAAGGAGTGTGTGAAATGACGATTCTGGAAGCAGTGAAAATACACAAAAGCTACGGCAATAAATTCAACAAGCAAGAAGTTCTGAAGGGGCTCGATATCCGGATTGAAAAGGGAGAGTTCGTCAGTATTATGGGGGCGTCGGGCTCGGGGAAAACCACGCTGCTGAATGTGCTTTCCTCCATCGATAAGGTCAGCCAAGGCTCTATTCAAATCGAGGGCAAAGAGATTACGACTTTGAAAGAAAAGCAATTAGCCGAGTTTCGCAAGCGGCATTTGGGGTTTATTTTTCAAGATTATAATCTGCTCGACACCTTGACCGTCAAAGAAAATATTCTTCTGCCGCTTTCTATTGCTCGAACTTCCAAACAGGACGCTGAGTCCAAGTTTCAAGCCGTCGCCACGGAGCTGGGCATCTATGAAATCAAGGATAAATATCCCAATGAAATCTCAGGCGGTCAAAAACAGCGGACCTCCGCGGCCAGAGCGTTCGTTCATGAGCCGGGCCTTATTTTTGCAGATGAGCCAACCGGGGCGCTCGACTCCAAATCCGCATCGGATTTACTGCATAAGCTGAGCGATATGAACGAAAAGCGAACAGCTACCATCGTCATGGTCACGCACGACTCCGTCGCTGCGAGCTATGGGAGCCGGGTTATTTTCATCAAAGACGGGCAAATCTACACGCAGCTTTATAAAGGGCAGGAATCCAGACAAGCGTTCTTTCAAGATATCATGAAGACGCAAGCAGTCCTAGGCGGTGTGCAGAATGAGCATTAACCAGCTGATTATTCAAAATTTGAAAGCGAACATCAAGCACTATTATTTATATATATTCGCTTTGATGTTCAGCGTCGCGTTGTACTTTGCTTTCGTCACTTTGCAGTACGATCCCGCTTTGGATCAGACCAGAGGCTCCATTAAAGGAGCAGCAGCCATCAAGTCTGCCTCAATTCTGCTAATCGCAATTGTCGCCATTTTCAATCTATATGCCAATAACATCTTTGTAAAAAGGCGCAGCAAGGAAATCGGCTTATTGCAGCTGATCGGCATGACGAAAACGTCCATTTTCCGGATCCTCAGCACAGAGAACTTCATCCTGTATTTCAGCTCGCTGATTGTCGGAAGCTTTATCGGTTTCTCGGTGTCGAAGCTGATTCTGATGATATTGTTCCAAATTACGGGGGTCAACGCGATTGCAACGCTCCACTTTTCAACCCAGGCGTTAGTCCAAACCTTCGTTGTTTTTGTGGCTGTTTATTTGTTAATCATGCTGGTTAACTACGTGTTTATAAAAAGACAAACCATCCTGTCACTGTTCCGAGTTACTACGTCAACCGAAATCAAAGTAAAGCGGCTATCTCTTGCAGAAGCAGTCCTTGGATTGATTGGCATTACGCTCATCTTGCTCGGGTATTATGTTTCATCCAAGCTGTTTAGCGGCAGTTACACCACAATGGTCGAATTGTTCACAGCCATGATCTTTATTTTGGCTTCGGTTATTATCGGCTCTTATCTGTTTTATCGAGGCTCCGTTCGCATGCTGCTTAACGTCATTCGCAAGAAGAAAAACGGGTATTTGAATGTTCGCGAAGTCCTCTCGCTCTCTTCCATTATGTTTCGAATGAAATCCAATGCCCTGCTGTTGACTGTCATTACAACCGTATCGGCATTAGCCATCGCTTTGCTGTCATTAAGCTACATTTCGTACTATTCTGCGGAAAAAACAGCAAAAAACGATGTGCCGGCCCACTTCGCTATCACCCAGAAGGACGATGCCGACAAGTTCAAGGCGGCGCTGGATGCCCGCCACATTTCGCATAAGGATACGACCATTGAAGTGCTACAGACTAAAGCCAACCTAGAAGGGATTTTATCCGGCAAAATGAACGGGCTTATGGCGGATCCGAGGGATATGACGCTTTCCGTGATTAGCGATGCCAATACGCCTTCCTACGATTTGAAGCCTGAGCAAACTCTGTTTACCGGCACCAACGATCTGTTGAGTAAATTTATGAGTTTCAAAGATTCCGGGCATATCGAGTTAGCCGGACAACACAACGTTACTCCGCTCACCTATTTAGGTTCGAAGAAACAATCCTTCGTCTCTTGGTACTTCACAAACGGCGGTATGCCCGTTGCCATCGTAGACGACTCCGTCTTCCAACGGCTAAAACAGGATCTGGTGCCATCGCTGCAAAAGAAGTCCTCCCTCTATCAGGGCATCGATATTGTGAACGAAGCTGAACTGCCAACCGCCAATCAGATTTTCGGAGACTTAGGCTTAGGAAAAGACGATCTCGGTGATTCCCGATTGGATAGCACTCTGAACCAAAAAAATAGAATGGGACTTACGATGTTCATCGTCGGCTTTCTCGGCCTTACGTTCCTGATTACATCAGGCTGCATCCTGTATTTCAAACAGATGGATGAGAGTGAAGACGAGAAGCCAACCTACACGATTTTACGAAAACTGGGCTACACGCAAGAGGATTTATTAAAAGGGATTCGCCGCAAACAGCTATTCAGCTTCGGAATCCCGCTTGTCGTCGGCCTTGCGCATAGCTACTTCGCCGTCCAATCCGGCTGGTTCCTGTTCGGAGCGGAACTGTGGACACCCATGATCGTGGTCATGGTGCTTTATACCGCTTTATATTCCGTCTTCGGCTTCCTTTCCGTGAAGCATTATAAGAAAGTCATTCGCCAAGCGCTTTAATAGACGATTGATTTAGCTCCTTAAACACTCATCTCCGCTACATGCCTCAGCTTATCAGGGTTCGCAACCAAATAGACAGCCGCTACTTGACCATCTTCAACATGGAAAGTCATCACATTGTTCGGCTGTCTATCCTGATAGGATACAACGCCCAATTGTCCATTTACGGTCGCCATTTGAAAGCTAAAGCCACTCGGAACTTTGGACAATACCCCAAATAAAAACATGGCAATGCGTTCGGCTCCCTCAATAGGCCGTATAGCCGCTCTGACTTTGCCCCCACCGTCCGAATATAGGACAGCTTCTGTTTTGACAATGCTCAGCAGCTGAGCCATATTGCCGGAAGCTAAAGCTTGAACGAATTGCTCCACGATAGCGTTAGCCTGATCTTCTACTGGCTGCTTGGGTTGTACAACATCCTCGGCGTCCTGACTGGCAAAGGTACTGATCGAACTTTTGGCTCTGCGGAAAATTTGACGGCAGTTCACGCTGCTTTTATCAACAATTTCAGCAATTTCCTCATAGTCGTACTGCAGCACTTCCCTTAATACGAATACCGCCCGCTCTACCCAGGAAAGCTGCTGCAGCAGAAATAGGTACGCTGTGGATAACGACTCTTTTTGCGTATAAAATAGTTCTGGCATATCGCCCTGGTTCTCCACCGCCACAAGTGGCTCCGGCAGCCATGGGCCTACATAGACTTCGCGTTTTTTGCTTGCGGAACGCAGCTTGTCGATGCAGCGGTTGGTTACCATTTTGCATAGATAAGCTTTAGGGTTCTGAATGCCCTGAGGATTTTTCTCATTAAAATATAGAAAAGTTTCTTGGACGACATCCTCGGCATCCATGACACTCCCCAGCATCCGATAAGCTAATGCAAACAAAAGCGGTTTATATGCCGTATATATCTGTATCTGTTCGGCATCCCTCGCATTTTCCATCGTCTACACCTCCTGCTTATTTCCATTTTACGCCATCACATAGCTCTTTAAAATAGCGTGTGCCGCCCGCGTGGCACTTGCCGCTGAAGCATCGGCGAGCATTTCGCCGTGCGTGACCCAATCTCCGGCCACATAGAGGCCGCGGACTCCCTCAACGGCCGGCCCTGTGAACCGGCTGGTCCTTCCCCGATGCAGCGTGTCATGGACCACGGTGATATTCGGCAGGAACTGCCGTGCCACGACCTCATCTTCCCAACCTGGATGAAGGGTGTTCATGGCTTCGGTGAGCAAGCGCTCGTCGGCCTTCGGATCACTTTCTCCCGGTCCGTTGTACTTCACCAAATGCACAACCAAAGTTCCGTTGTCGCTCAACTGCGCGTTCAGCGTATGGTGAGAGAAGAAAATCGGTTGATCGAGGCCCATAGCCACGTTTCGCCCGCCTTCCGGCAACTTCCTCAATCCAAGATCCAAGCATGCCGCCATGGACGGACGAGCTTGATCCTTCCACTGCTTGAGCAAGGTACGGTCAGCCGTATCACTTACGAGCTTATAAGTTTCAGACGGTGAAGCGGTGCTGATAACATTAGCTGCCTGGACATACTCAGCATCGGCTAGCAACAGTTTATGAACCCTGCCATTTTCAAGCGCAATTTCTTTGACATCTTTGCCGCTTATGATTTGGACACCCGCTTTGACAGCTAGTTCTCTAAGCTGATCCACGATCGTTTGCCAGCCTCCATGGAGGTAAAGGACACCTTTTAACGCACGCTGCAACTGCGCCAGCACAGGTCCTGCCAGCTGAAAGTCGGTATCCTGCGCATAAGTAGCCGTTCGGCACAGCGAGTAAAAGACGTGACGGACCATCGGATCCGAAATTTCCGCCTCCGCCCATTCTCTTAAGCTCCTGTCAGGGATGCGGCTTGCGTCCATTTTGGTAAGCTTCATCACGAGCTGCATGAGCTGCATTTTCCCCGACCATGTCAGCAGCTTCGAAGTCAGCATACTGGTTAGATTCGCAGGCATGGGAACGATTTGGTTGTTCCACAACGCCTTTATCTTGGTAGACGGACTCCCTCCTTCCAGGCGCACTCCCAGCTCCGTCAAAATCGCGTACGCCTGACCAGCACGGTATATGGCATGCCCGCCTAGATTGAAGAAGGCGCCGTTCTTCTTATTCGTCATCGCCCGGCCTCCCAAGCGCGCCGCTTTTTCCAAAATAATGACCGATTGCCCGGCTTTTGCCAATTTGATCGCCGCGATTAGCCCGGCCAAGCCACCGCCGATTACTGCTGTATCGTATTGCCCCAGTTTATGCAATTCCGTCATATTCCATCGCCTCCGTTTTGTCTTTTCAGTACATATGGCGAATGAGGTTTACGTTTTGTGACAAAAGGACGTGTAGACGGTTGCCTCTTAACAGCGCAAAAAAACCTCCAACCCGCATATGCGGAGTTGGAGGCCTGAGCATTACGATCCCGCGCCGCGGTACCGTTTCACG
This sequence comes from Paenibacillus sp. P36, assembly GCF_045866505.1. Lineage (NCBI taxonomy): Bacteria > Bacillati > Bacillota > Bacilli > Caryophanales > Paenibacillaceae > Paenibacillus > Paenibacillus sp. P36. Next base: position 562,032 of record NZ_AP038372.1, on the reverse strand, counting down.
CCAATATTCCAAATCGTAATACCAATAAAGAAGAAAACAACGCCCATAATCGGCGTGAGCAGCGCGAACCACTTCCAGTTCGCCGGATCGATGAAATACGCCGCAGGATAAAAGCCAACGAACGCGAACGGCAAAATCCACGTCAAAATGCTGCGAAGCAGCTTATTATAAATCGTGGCTGGATAACGCCCGTAGTTCTGGATGTTCCAAATCAGCGGCAGAATGCCGGTTGGCGCATCAGAGTAGAAACCAAGCGCCGTCAGCGAGATGTACACGCCAGCATAGATGAGAATCGAGCCCACAACCATCAGGATAAAAATGAGCGGATCATGCCAATGGAACGGAAGCCCTAGCTTGACCCAAGAGTAGATCATAACAATCAACCCTGCCAACGCACTGAACAAAGATGATGGACTGAGATTCTCCAGCATCAACTGCCATAAGTTATAAGCCGGACGGGTCAGGATACGATCCATTTCCCCTTTAACAATATATCGTTCACTGAAGCCCCACAGATTAAAAAAAGTGATGAATATGCCATAGGGGATCATAAAATAGCCGTAAATGAACAAAATTTGTTCTTGATTCCAGCCGCCAAGCGATTGCGTTTGCAAAAAAACGACGAGAATGAAGAATAAGTTGAGCCCATTGAACATCAAATCGGAAATCACATCAATCCAGAAGTCGGATCGGTAGGTGAGGCGGGTTTTCATGTAATTTTTCAGATACTCAGCAACTAGGGAGATATAGAAAGTCATGTGTTAACCCCCCTGCACGAATAAACGCGTTTTGGATTTGACCCAGAGTACAACCATGGGAACGAGCAGCAGCAAAAACCACAGAACCTGTACGCCAAGAGTTTGATAAATGGCCGAACCGGTAATTTTTCCTGTAAACACGGCGCTCGGCAAGTACGTAATAGCTTGAAACGGAAGCCACTTTAGAATGGACTCCGACCACCCCGGGAAAAAGGAAATCGGAATAATTAATCCCGAGAATAAATCAACCGCAACGCGCTTCATGCGCATCAGGCCTTCGTTATTTTCAAGGAAGAAAGCAAACAAACCGGTAATGATATTAAGCTGCGTATTAATTAGGAAACTGAAAAACAACATCACAAAGTAGATGACCCATAGGCCTGGATCACTAGGAAATTGAATCGGCAGTAACAGCCAGATGAAAATCATGCCCGGCGTTGTAAAAAGCACTAAACGGAAGACACCTTCACCGAGTCCCTGCATCATTTTTACAAATACGTAATTGTACGGACGAATGAATTGGATCGCCACACTGCCGTCTCGAATTTCATTGGCAATTTCCCGGTCCAAGTTATTGAAGTAAAAGGCGCGCCCCATCCAGGAGACAGCGACATACGTCGTCATCTGGCCCAATGTCAGGCCGCCAATCAACTCTTGCCCGGCATAAATGGCTTTATAAACAAAATAATAGGCCCCAATATTGAGTGCATAAATCAAAATGCCGCTGTAGTAGTTCACCCGGTAAGCAAGCATCATGAGAAAACGCATGCGAATAACTTCCAGATACGCACTAAGCATGTGTGAAGGCTCCCTCTGGCTGCTTGGTTTCTTCTGGACGTTTCACATCAGCTGAACCTGCTTTATAGATTTCTCGTACGATATCATCCGTGTTGGTTTCGTTGATTTTGATATCTTGAATCTGCACCACGCCGACCACTCGGCTTAGCACTTCAGATACGTTCGCACACTCGTAAGGAATAAACACTTTGGCGGACAATTCATTCTCAAGCTGCCACGCCACATCCAGTCCCCTCGTCAGCTCCTGCAGACGCGGCAGTGTGATTGGATGCTCGAACTGAAGCACGACTTCCTTGCCTTTGCCCCATTTGGCTTTCAGCTCTTCCAGGCCGCCGTCATAAATAATCCGGCCGTCATCGAGCATAATAACACGCGAGCAAAGCGCCTCAATATCCTGCAAATCATGCGTAGTCAGCAGGATTGTTGTCTCATAGCGCTGATTGAGTGATTTTAAGAATTCACGAATTTCTGTTTTCACAACGATATCCAACCCGATGGTTGGTTCGTCTAAGAAGAGAATCGCCGGATTATGAATCAGCGAAGCGGCAAGCTCACAGCGCATCCGCTGCCCCAGACTCAATTTACGGACAGGTCGTGACAGTAAATCAGCTAGTTGCAGGCGGTCGACAAGTTCGTCGAGGCGCTTTTTGTAGTCGGCTTCAGAGACACGGTATACCTTTTTCAACAATTGAAAAGATTCCACAACACCGATATCCCACCAGAGTTGACTGCGCTGGCCAAATACGACGCCGATCTCGGCAACGAACTTCTCGCGCTCTTTAAATGGAACGAAACCATTGACCTTGATATGTCCGGAGGTCGGTACGAGGATGCCGGTCAGCATTTTGATCGTGGTTGATTTACCGGCGCCATTTTCACCGATATATCCGCAAATTTCGCCCTTTGGAATTTGAAAGCTAATGTCCTTCACGGCTGTAACATGTTTGTACTCTCTATGAAATAAATCTTGAAAGGCGCCCTTTAAGCCCCCGCGGCTCTGCTGAACTTGAAATTCTTTGCGAAGCATTTCTACATCAATGGCTAACATGAACTTCCTCCTGTCTAGGTAGACTCGGCTACACTTGGCTACATATAACGGCAAAATTCGCCGTAACTTGCTATCGAAGTTTCGTAGCATCTATAATATGGATCATAAAGATAAAATGTACAACAATGCACCAAACCCATGATACATGAATTCTGTAAGAAAAAAAAGTACAGATTATCCCTACCTTAGAAAGGAGCGCAGAACCATGAGAATTATTAAACGAACCTTGCTCCTGATCGGCTTACTCCTGATAATGGTGGCTGGTTATTATTCTTATTCCTTTTATCATTTTGCACAAAATATTTCCAACAAACCGGATGCACCGAAAGGCAGCACACCTCTTATCGCCCAAACGGTCAAAGACAAGGGTGAGAAATACACCCCTCCCAAATGGGAAGGCAAAAATCGGGTAAACATTTTACTCTTAGGCGGCGATTCCCGCGGCATGGTGAAGAATGAATTGCCACGGTCCGACAGTATTATGCTCGCGTCGATTGACCCGGTAACGAAGAAGGCTCACCTCTTCTCGATCCTCCGTGATACATATGTGAAAATCCCTGGCGAAGGCGAAGACCGCATCAATACAGCGATTACGACAGGCGGTCCGAACTTAGCAATGAAAACCGTCAGCGACTTGCTCGGCATCCCGGTTCAGTATTATGTCTATACCGATTTCAAAGGGTTTATCGCTCTCATTGATGCCGTGGGCGGTATCGATATCGACGTTGAGAAAGATATGAAATATACCGACTCGGAAGATGACCATGTCTATGATATTAATTTGAAAAAAGGGCTACAACATCTCGATGGCAAAACAGCCCTGCAGTATGTACGCTTCCGGCACGACGCTCTATCGGATTTCTCACGTACAGAACGCCAAAGGAAATTCCTGACGGCCGTTGCGCAGAAAATGCAAACAACATCTTCTCTCATTAAACTGCCGAAGATTTTGAATGCAATGGATCCTTACATTGACACGAATCTAAGCGTGACGGATATGCTGAAGCTCGCTTCTCTAGGCTTTGAAGCCAAAGCTGATGGCATCGTCTCCTCCCAGCTTCCGCCGTCAGAACTTGTTGTTGAGAAAAACGTTCGAGGAGCTGCGGTCATTACAGCAAACAAAGATAAGCTGCAGCAATATGTGAAAGACTTATTTGCTGGCAAGGCTGAAGCGGACACAGGTCCAACGAAACCATCGCCTTCACCTACGCCGAAGTCTTCTGTGAAAACTACGGCGAAGTAAGAAGATTTAACGGCAAAGCAAGCGACTGAAGATTTACACGCCTCTACTTGGTACAGGGCTTTAGCCCCTCAAGTAGGGGCTTTTTATGAGATTAGTGAGGGCTTCGTTACATCCAATATTTACGCTCAATCATGGAAATAACGCCTCCTAAGTCCGTTAGTTACCGTCCAATATACATACTACTTAATAAAGGAATGATTACTTCTTATGAATCGCAAAAACTCCGAGCAATTATATCAAGAAGCCTTGCAGCACATCGTGGGCGGGGTCAATTCCCCTTCCCGCTCATTCAAAGCCGTCGGCGGCGGTGCCCCCGTCTTCATGAAGCGTGCGCAAGGCGCACACTTCTGGGATGTAGACGGGAATCGCTTCATTGACTACCTCGCCGCCTACGGCCCTATCATTACCGGTCACGCGCACCCGCACGTGACCGAAGCGATTTGCCGCGCCGCACAGAACGGCACGCTGTACGGCACCCCGACCGAACTCGAGATCGAGTTCGCCAGAATGCTGAAGTCCGCGATTCCATCGCTGGACAAAGTGCGCTTCGTCAACTCCGGCACCGAGGCCGTGATGACGACGATCCGCGTGGCGCGCGCCTACACCGGGCGCACCAAAATCATTAAGTTTGCCGGGTGCTACCACGGCCACTCCGATCTAGTGCTTGTGGCGGCCGGCTCCGGGCCGTCCACGCTCGGCACGCCGGACAGCGCCGGCGTGCCTGCGAGCATCGCGCAAGAGGTCATCACCGTGCCGTTCAACGACATTCCGGCACTGGAAGCCGCGCTCGCGCGATGGAACGGAGAGATTGCCGCGGTGATGGTGGAGCCCATCGTCGGCAACTTCGGCATGGTCATGCCCCATGCCGGCTACCTCGAGCAGCTCTGCGCAGCTGCTCGCAAACACGGGGCCCTCGTCATCTACGACGAGGTCATCACGGCGTTCCGCTTCCATTATGGAGCGGCACAGACTTACCCCGGCCTCCCTCTCGTGGAGGGCGGCACTGCCGAGGCGGCGGCGCGCTTCGCCGCCGTCGAGCCAGACCTTACGGCCCTCGGCAAAGTGATCGGCGGCGGACTGCCGATCGGAGCCTATGGGGGCCGCAAGGCCGTGATGGAGCAGGTCGCTCCGCTCGGACCTGCGTATCAGGCCGGCACGATGGCGGGGAACCCCGCCTCCATCTCGGCCGGCATCGCCTGCTTGGAGGTGCTCCAGCAGGCAGATGTGTACGCCAAGCTCGAGCAGCTTGGCGCGACGCTTGCAGGCGGCATCGCGGAATCTGCTGCGAGACACGGCATCGCCTTGACGCTGAACCGGATCGGCGGCGCGTTCTCCACCCACTTCTGCGATCATCCCGTCACCAACTATGACGAAGCGCAGGATACGGACAGTGAACGCTTCGCGGACTTCTTCCGGCTTATGCTGGAGCAAGGCATCAACCTCGCTCCTTCGAAGTACGAAGCTTGGTTTACAACCATTGCCCACACGGAAGATGACATCGCCCAGACTCTGGATGCCGTGGATCACGCTTTTAAAATCATGAAAACTCGCTAATGTTTAAATTTTTTCGAAAATACACACAATTACTACGATTGCGTATAAAAAAACATGAAATCATGCCCCGGCACACAAGGTATTTTCTGCTATCCATATTTGCTAACATGTCCCAGAAACGAACTATGTTCCTAACAAGAACATAGTTCGTTCGTATTTTAAGAGGGAGCCAAGCATTAAATAAATTACCTTTATTCACCATTATACACGAAAGGTAACGCTTACATTTTTGTTTTCGCTCTGCAACTATTGTCGGATGAACATTTTCGTGCTATTCTAAGATTACTTTTACCCTTTTAACGAAAAGTCTTGTTTTCGCAGTATTTTCCTAGAAAGTTAGGGCATGATTTACAAATTCACGTTCGTTTTTTGTGTGTGATGCCTTACTTTATGACGGGTCGATTCTTGACTGATTTCAAGGGAGCCATTTCCTCGAAATTGGCATGCTATTCAGTTAAATTGCATTTTTATTCAAAATCTCGCATATTTCGTTTTTGATCGGTTTCCGGTCATCCATTGAAAATGCTAAGAGTTGCGGGCTCATTAGTGCCAAAATGCAAGCAAAGTAGTGAAAGAGGAGTTAAATATATAGGGGAGGTGACGGTCAGGCGACTGACCTGAGCAATGAATGAAATTATGCGTAATGAAGGCCGTTTTCAAGATCTACTAGGAACCGAACACGACAGCTGCGGTATTATCTGTATTATTGAAAAGAACGGTCATCCTACCCGTGAAAACATCCAAAAAACGATTGATGCCCTTGTAAAAATGGAACATCGCTCAGGATTTATTAACGGTGAAGGCGACGGTTGCGGTATTTTAACTGACATTCCACGCGCTCTTTGGGAAAAGAAATTAACAGATGCGGGTCTAGACGGCAAACTTGCTTATGATAACCGTTTTTCTGTTGGACATATCTTTGTTCCGCGCAAACTTGACCTGACCGTTACCGAGATTCAGAATGGCATCCGTGAGCTATTTGCTTCCCACGATGTGTCCATCATTCTCGAGCAAGAAAACCAAGTAGATAGCAACGTTCTTGGTCCTAACGGTTTAAACGATGAGCCTACATTCTGGCAAATCGCTGCAATCAGCAACAAAACAGAAGGTCAAGTGGCAGATCACCTTTTTGAACTGCATATCGCGATTGAAGACCGCTACAACGTTCACGTTGCAACATTAAGCAATGTAACTTCCGCTTATAAAGTGTTGGGCGCTGCAAGCATTCTTCCGAAATATTTTAACGACACACGCGATCCGCTTTTCGCTTCCCAAGTTACAATCGGTCACAACCGTTATTCCACGAACACACTGTCCAGCTTCTTCCGCGTTCAACCATTCTCCCTGCTGGGGCACAATGGTGAAATTAACACCGTTAAGAAACTTCGTCTCGAAGCAGATATGGTTGGCGTTCCGCTCGTTAGCGGTGGTTCCGACTCCCAAGACATGAACAGAACGATTGAAACGTTCATTCACCGTTTTGGATTATCACTTTTCGAAGCCATGGAAATGGTTTTCCCTCCTATTATTAATGAAATGAAACAATTCCGTCCGGAACTTCAAGATCTTTATGTTTACTTCCGTCAAGTTTGGGGCCACTTCGCTCAAGGTCCTGCAGGTATCGTTTCCCGTTACGGCAACGAATGTATTTTCAGCGTTGATGCTCTTGGTCTACGTCCTGTTTGGATGGTTGAAAGCGAATCTTCCCTGTACTTCTCCTCGGAGCAAGGCGTTATCACGGTTGGCGACATGGTTGCTGATCCGAAGCCTATCGCACCAGGTGAGAAAGTCGGCGTTGTGCTTACACCAGGTGAACATGTTCAAGTCATTCCTTACCATGAAGTACAGTCACTTGTTTACGAGCGCGCAAGCAAACGTTTGAACATTAACGGACTTCGTAAATATCTGAACCCTTCCAAAACAGACACGCAAGCCGAGCTCAACGATAATGTTGTAGCAACGGATCAATTGTACAGTGCGTTTGGTTGGGATCGCGACGGTATTTCCTATATCGAAACTATGTCCGAAACTGGCGCTGAGCCAATTCGCTCCCTGGGCCACGACTCCCCTCACGCTGCTATTGCATGGGAACGTCAAAACGTGCCTGACTTCATTAAAGAGAGCGTTGCAGTTGTTACCAACCCGGCGATTGACCGTGACCGTGAAATGGAGCATTTCTCGACTCGCGTGATTGCAGGTTCGCGTACACCGGTTTACTCTCAGGTTGATAGCAATCTTCGCCTTGAGCTTCTAGCTCCGCTTGTACTCGAAGGTACGAACGGTGTAGATAGCGAAGAGCATCTGTCCCAACCTTCCTACGAGCAATTGGTTGCTTTGTTCCGTGCACAAGGTGAAAATGCTGTAGCCGTGCTTTCCACGACTTTTGCAAGAGGAACATCTCTTGGCGCTGGTTTGGACGCTTTGGCTGCTGATGCTATCGCTGCTGCTCGCGCAGGCGCTGCACTTATCATTCTTGACGATTCAGAAGCTCACCAAAACGATCGTTTGTGGCTTGAGCCTCACTTAGTTGTATCCAAAATCGATATCGCGCTTCGTGCGGAAAAGCTTACTTTCGGCGATAACCTGCGCCGTCACGTGACATTAGTGCTTCGTTCCGCAGCGATTCGTAACCTGCATGATATCGCGGTAGCTTGTGGTCTTGGTGCCGACGTGATTTCACCTTACCTGTTGTTCTCCACTGCTTCTGATAAAGAAGGCAACGCGGCAGCAGCACGTAAAGTTTATGGAGCTCTTACGAAAGGTTTGGAGAAAGTAATCTCCACGATCGGTACGCATGAGCTTCGCGGTTATACACGTTTCTTCTCCTCCATCGGCTTCCACCCGGAAGTGGCTGAGGTGCTTGATATCGTGAACTACCTGGGTAGTGAAAAAGGCGGAACTGGCTTTGCACAGCTTGAAGCTGAAGCTGAAGCTCGTTACAACGATTTCACCAATCCGAAAGCAAAAGCGGCGAAAAACTTCCGTTTCTTCCAACGTATGTGGAAAGCGCTGGGCGATGCTGCATCAGGAGCCGCTTCTTACGGCGACTACCGCGACAAACTACGTGAAGAAGAGAAGAAGAACCCGATCTCCATTCGTCACATTGCTGGATTCAATGTGGAGAAAGCACTTGGAGAAGGCCGCAAGGCGCTTGATCCATCGAAGGTTGATATCTCCATTGGCGGCCATTCCTTGCCGATGCTGATTTCCTCCATGTCCTTCGGTTCGCAGAACGAAACAGCTTTCCGTGCCTACGCTGAAGCCGGCGAACGCCTTAACATGGTAACCATGAACGGCGAGGGCGGAGAAATTAAAGATATGCTTGGCCGCTACAAAAAAACGCGCGGTGCACAAGTGGCATCCGGACGTTTCGGAGTTAACGTTGAACTGGCTAACGCGGTTGCATTCCTTGAGATCAAAATCGGTCAAGGTGCTAAACCGGGTGAAGGTGGTCACTTGCCAGGCTCCAAAGTTACAGCCAAAATCGCAGCAGCTCGTAATGCAACAATCGGCTCTGACCTGATCTCCCCTTCGAATAACCATGATATTTATTCGATCGAAGATTTGGCTCAAATCATTTCCGAGTTGAAAGAAGCTAGCGGTCGCAAAGCGAAAATTATTGTAAAAATCCCAGTCGTACCAGGTATCGGTACAATTGCGGTGGGTGTTGCCAAAGCAGGCGCTGACGTTATTACGCTTTCCGGTTTTGACGGCGGTACAGGTGCGGCTCGTATTCACTCCTTGACACACGTTGGTCTTCCTACAGAAATCGGTACTAAACTTGCCCACGTGGCTTTGATCGAAGCTGGTCTTCGTCACCGCGTAGAGCTGTGGTCCGATGGTGGTCTGAAATCAGGCGCTGACGTTGTTAAAATGGTTATGCTCGGTGCTAACCGTGCCGGATTTGGTAGTATCGCTATGCAATCGATCGGTTGTACAACATGCCGCGGCTGTCACTTGGACACTTGCCACGTTGGTATCGCAACGCAAATCGATTCCATGGAAGAAGCTGAGGAAAAAGGTCTTCGCCGTTTCGTTCCTCGTCAATTTGACGTTGCTGTTGACAGCTTGGTTCGTCTGTTTGGCGGTATTGGCGAAGAAGTACGTGAAGTTGTTGCTTCCCTCGGATTCACTAGCTTGCAAGATCTGGTAGGCCGTTCTGACCTGCTTGAGCAAATCAGCCACTTGGATCGCATTGATCTGTCTGACATTCTTCGCCCTGCTCCACTTCAGTTCGTTTCTGATGCTGAAAGAGCTATGGAAGAAGCAGCAGTATCCTCTGATATCCGTATCGCGGCTGGTGCAGAAGGTCTGGAATTCTTCCCTGAATCCTTGGCGTTTGACGCTCCAATCGTTCGCAACTGGTCCAAAGTGGATGCGGAGTCCCGTATTCTCGGAACTCGTTATTCCAGCCATCGCGTAAGAGACCGTTTCGACGGCAGCTACGATGAACTGCCTGCTATTGCTCTGAACCTCGTTGACGGTTCGGTTCCAGGTAACGGCTTAGGTGCCTTCAATGCCCGCGGCGTTGACATTACCGTTCAAGGTGGTGCCGAGGATGGTCTGGGTAAAATGGCGTTCGGTGGTAAAGTAGCCATCGTGAAATCACTTGGCAAAAACAACACATTCATCAACGGTAGCGTTGGTAAATCGTTCGGTTACGGCGCACAAAAAGGTTTGTTCTTGATTCAAGGCAGCGCAGATACACGTGCATGTATCCGTTTCTCCGGTGCAGACGTTGTATTCGGCGGCGAAATCACGACACCTCTACGAGATGAGCTCGGCGGACTTGCCGCTCGTGCGAACCTCAAAGGCTTTGCGTTCGAATACATGACAAACGGCCGTGCCGTTGTTATGGGCGATCCGGGTCCATGGATTTGTGCAGGGATGACAGGTGGGGTTATCTACCAACGTCTCGTACCAGAAATGGGTCTAGACCAAGCAGCTATCGAACGTCGTATTGCCAAAGGCGCAAAAGTTAAAATTGAGTCCGTTGGCGTACAAAGTATCAAAGACCTTACTGAATTGCTCACAGCTTACCGTACAGAGCTTGCTAACTCCGGTCAAACGGATGCAGCAGCCAAAATCGACGGTCTGCTAAGCAATCTTGAAGCTAACTTCATCCGTATCTCCCCGGTCAACATGCAAGCTGACCAATCCGTTGCTACGGAATAGATAAAGCAAAGCTCCACAGGACCTTCTTTCAAGGTCTTGTGGAGCTTTTTTTTGCATAAAAGAGCCCTTCATATCACACGTTATAAGTGCAACACCCATCCGCATACCATAGGAGGTTTTTTGCTATGAGCCAATCGAAACGCCGCGAAGAAGCTGCATGGAAAAGCCGCAAACAAGCTAGACATCCACATGGTAAGGTGAAGTCTCTGGCCGAATTCGCCAGTGAGTACGACGCGGAACGCAGCAAGTAACGCAAGCCCCCTCCAACGTCCAAAGAGGGACCAACTCAAAGCAACCCGGTTACCGCGCATCCTAAAATGTGCGGTACCGGGTTCTTTGAGTTTGCAATTCGCCGCTCGCCGCTCGCGGTAGCTATTGGGGTTATCCCTTTCGCTCAAGAGCGTATCAGCTCTACTCACAGTCTGAAGGGCCGCTATAAGCACTATCCTTTTCTATCAGTGGCGCACCTACTCAACTCACACAACCTGAAACGCAGCTATAGACGCTATCCCTCTCACTCAGGAGCTTCTGAACGCCATTCACAGTTACCGATCTCTGTTGTTATCCACGATGAACTCCTGACTCTTGGGGATAGTGCCGATAGTACCTTTCCCAGTTTACTGCACACCCTATGATGTACGGTACCGGGTTCTTTGAGTCCACGGGTTCGCGGTTCGTGCTGACTATTGGCATTATCCCTTTCAGGTGCGCACCTAAACAACTCACACAACCTGAAACGCAGCTATAGACGCTATCCCTCTCACTCATGAGCTTCTGAACGCCATTCACAGATACCGACCGCTGGTGTTATCCACGATGAACTCCTGACTCTTGGGGATAATGCCGATAGCAACTTTCCCGGTTTACTGCGCGCCCAATGATGTGCGGTACCGGGTTCTTTGAGTTCGCGGGTTCGCGGTTCGTGTTGACTATAGGCATTATCCCTTTCACTCAGATGCCCACCTACTCAACTCACACAACCTGAAACGCAGCTATAGACGCTATCCCTCTCACTCAGGAGCTTCTGAACGCCATTCACAGATACAGATCGCTGGTGTTATCCGCGATGATTTCCTGACTCTTGGGGATAGTGCCGATAGTACCTTTCCCAGTTTACTGCGCACCCTATGATGTGCGGTACCGGGTTCTTTAAGTCCGCGGATTCGCGGTTCGCGATGGCCTATTGGCACTATCCCTCTCACTCAGAAGCTTCTGAAACGCTATTCACAGATACCGATCACTGTTGTTATCCCCAAGAATCTCCTGACTCTTGGGGATAGTGCCGATAGTACCTTCCATCCTAATTAAGAACATCCTCAGCGCTGTCAGCAAGCACATAAGTATCCTGCGGCTGGCTTGTGATAAAATGACACGGGTCCCCAAGCGCGAAGATACACAACTCGTGCATAGCCCTGGTGCAAGCCGTGTAAACCAGCTTGCGCTCATTCTCATGGCCGTACTGATGATGGGAACCATCATAAAGGAGTACGGCATCGAATTCGACCCCCTTCGCCAAATACGAAGGGATGACGAGCACGCCCGACTCGAACGTCGGGCTGTGTTTGGTGACACGCCCCAGCGGTACTTGCAGCAGGGGCGTAAGGGCTTGATGTGCGAGCTCGGCCTCGCTCGCGGTCTTGGTAATGATCGCGATGGAGGCATAGCCTTCATCCAGCAGCCGCGCTGCTTCGGCTGCCAACAGGCTATGCAGCGATCCGCGATCGCTGGCCTGGATCACCCGCGGCTTGCCGCCGGCGCGGGTGAAGGGCTCTATGGCATCGCCGCCAGGCACGATGCCGCGGGTGAACTCCACGATCTCGCGCGTGGAGCGATAGCTGCGGACCAAACGGATGACTTCCGTTTGATCCGGCCCGTACAGAGCGGCGATCGGATCGATTTCGCTGTACGCGGAAGCGTGCGAATAGATCGCCTGGCTCAAATCGCCGAGCGCTGTCATGCGGCAGCGCGGGAAGAGCCGTTTCAGGTAAGCCAGCTGAAACGGAGAATAATCCTGCGCCTCGTCGATAATGACGTGGTGCACGGCGTTGTTCGTCTGGAAGCCGCAGACAGCTTCCATCAAGTACAAGAACGGCGTAGCGTCCTCATAAGGCAGCCTGGCTTGCGCCAGCTCCTCCAGTGTCCGCCCGCAGATTTCAGACCAATAGCGCGGCTTGTCGGCTATCAGTTCCCTTTTATCCGCAACCGCTTCTTCTCCAAACAACTGCCTATATAGACCGATCATATCAACGAATTTAAGCTGCTTCACCGCGCTTCGAACAGGCTTTAGATGCTCCTTCAGGACGTTTCGAGCAAGCAGATGACGTTCTTGGTCATAATCATCGAAAGAGGAATCACGTTCCCCCTCCATTTTGCGCAGCTTAATATACGCACGATGGTACTCATCACTGTTGAGAAGCTCAATCTCCTCATCAAGCCAAGCATCCTCGATTTCAACCTTTGCGAAGAGCTCCAGTTGCCCCAATATCCATTCCTTCATGAGCTCCAAACGGTTAGGAAGCCGAATAGCGGAATCATAGCTGTAAAATTGCTCCACCAAACGAGCCGCGCTAAGCACCTCTTTGTCGCGAAACTTAATAGGGTTAAATAACATCCCCATTTGCTCTAGCTGCTTCTTATAAGCCTCTATTACGGCAAGAAAAGCAGTTGAAGATTTGTAATAAATTCCGCTCAAACGAGCTTCATAGGCTTCCTCCATCACTGGCGTTCTCTCAGACACATGTTCAAGACCGCCCCTCGTCAATACGTATTCCAATTGTGTAAAAGAGTCCTCCACCTCAAACATCTCGCCCAAACGATGCTCCAAATAAGCTTGGTAGGTCGTTTGCTGCATATTTTCTTCGCCTAGCTCCGGCAGCACTGTGGACACATAATGGTTAAACAACGGATTTGGCGAAAACAAAACCATCTGATCCGAACTCAGCTTATCCCGGTGCTTATAGAGGAGGTAAGCGACTCTTTGCAACGCGGCTGATGTTTTACCGCTTCCTGCTGCCCCTTGTACGATCAACATTTGGGCGCTGTCGTTGCGGATAATGCGGTTTTGCTCTTTTTGAATCGTTGCAACGATTGTCTTCATTTGCGCATCCGAACTCCGACTGAGTACTTGCTTCAGCAGTTCATCGCCGATGGTCACACCAGTATCGAACATCAGTTGGATGTGACGATCACGAATGACAAATTGACGCTTCAAAACCATTTGACCCTCTACCGTGCCATTCGGTGTACTAAATACAACTTCTCCCGGTGCAAAATCGTAATACAAGCTGGAGATGGGGGCCCTCCAATCGTAGATTAGATACTGACCCGCTTCCTCATCCAGAAAAGACGCAATGCCCAGATAGACAGCCTCTTCTTCCCGCTCACCACGTTCAATGAAATCGATTCGGCCAAAATAAGGGGACTGGACGAGCTTTCTAAGCTTGCCTAATGTTTTGGATGCCTGTCGATGCGTTCGTTCCCGCTCGGAAAGCACCTCTGATTGCTGTCTCATGCTGGCGATAGATTCTACTGCATCTTCCGCCGTACTCATATCCATCGTGACTTCGTCCCAATAATGTTTACGAATCTCAACAACATCAGATTGAACCAGGCCGACCTGCTCCTCCAGTTCCGTGATTTTGAGAGTTATCTTCTCTGTAACTTCCTGCACTCTTTGCTTTTCTGCTGCTCTTGCTTGATCTGTCAGACTCATCCCAACGCCTCTTTTCTTACCATTTTATTACGATTTGACATGGAGGTTGTTTTGGTGCTATAATTAAATTAGGATAAAATTGTTTATAATTCAAAATATTTGAATCAATCTTTATTTTAACAAGTTATGTTCCAAAAATCAATAAAAACCCTAGGTCTATGACCTGGGGTTTTCTGGCATTCTTTTTCACTTCAGTTTCTAGCCTCTGACTCCTCGTTTGTCAGCAATCATACCGCTCACAAATTTCATTCACGGCACGGATATGATGCTTTGCGTGGCCTGCCATCATTTTTAGCAACTGTGCCACAGACTCTTGACGATCTTTTGTGATGACGGTTCTCTCCAGTGCATTGGGCAAATGCTCGCACAGTCCAAGAATATGCTGCCTCATAGCCCGGAACAACTGGACTTCCGCATGAATCGGCCGATTCCGGTAATCCAATCCTATGCTCCAATCATCCTGTGAAAAGCTGTTGCCTTGATAAACACGCCCTGGCTCCGCCAAAGCGAATTTCACTTTATGCAGCGTAACTAGCTCTAGGTCGATCAAATGTAGGACTTGCTCGCGAATAGACCATTTGCCTGGGGCTAGCGATTTGTTCAACTGCTCCTCTGTCAATCCCGCTATTGCACTTTCCAATTCGTCAGCACCCGCTGCATACATGTCTACAATCTCAGTATGGGTAGCCGGCAGCTCCTCCCAGTATACAAACGTATGTCCATCGATGTCTGGTACAAAAAGTTTACGAATGTGGCCTGGATTTTCTTCTTTTCGCAGCTCCTTACAGCCTTTGGCTTGAAGATTACTCTCCACAGCATTCACTGAAGCTACGCCGATGTAGATGAGATCTCCCTTCTTGGGAGTAAAGTGTTTGTTCTGCAGCCAGCCTGCTGCCAGTTTAGTCTGCGCTTCCGCCAGATGCTGAGCAGACGGTGTTTGCTTAATCAATACAGCCTCATAGTCGGTCGTGATTCGCAGCAATGCAACAGGACCGGAAGCCGCTCTTGCGAGCAGCTCCCAGCCCAGTTGTTGTGTATAAAAGGCAATCGATGCCTGAAGATCATCTACCTGCAATAGCAGCTTCGCCCCGTTATGTGCCATCGTTCTACTTCTTGGCCGCTCGATAGGCCTCGATGTATTGTGCAGCCCGTTTGGCAACCAGGCTGTAATCGCCTGTTTTGACCGCTTCGCTGGTCAAATCGGAACCAATGCCGACTGCTACGGCGCCGGCCTGAATCCATTCGCCGAGGTTGCTCAGCGAGACCCCGCCAGTTGGCATAATGTTCGCCTGCGGCAGCGGACCTTTAATGGCCTTAATCATCGCCGGCGAGTAGAGATTGCCGGGGAAGAGCTTCACGATATCGACGCCAAGCTCCAGCGCCGTTTGAATCTCTTGAATCGTCATGCAGCCCGGCATGACGGGTACACGGTAACGGTTGCAGAGTGCAACCGTGTTCGGGTTAAGCGACGGGCCGACAACGAACTCGGCCCCGCTCAGGATCGCTGCACGCGCTGTCTCCGGGTCTAGGGCCGTGCCCACCCCGATAATCGCGTATTTGGAAGCGTCCTGCGTTGTACTCGAGTAGCGCTTCGCCAGCTCCTCGATTGCGCGCAGCGCGAACGGCACCGTCATCGTGACTTCGATGACTTTAATGCCTCCTGCAATGGCTTGATCCGCCATTTCAACTACTTCTTCCGGCGTCTCTCCACGCAGGACGGCTACGACGCCTTCACTTGATATTTGCTGAACAAGTTTCAATTTTTTCAATGGAATCTTCCCCTTCTTATGCAAGCATGGAATTAGCGTTCTATATGTTTAACGTCGTTAAGAATTGCGTCTACTTGCTCCCAAGTCGGA
Organism: Paenibacillus sp. P36; assembly: GCF_045866505.1. Classification (NCBI taxonomy): domain Bacteria; kingdom Bacillati; phylum Bacillota; class Bacilli; order Caryophanales; family Paenibacillaceae; genus Paenibacillus; species Paenibacillus sp. P36. The sequence goes on along the minus strand of NZ_AP038372.1, from coordinate 545,885 downwards.
GCACCTTCCCAGTCTCCTTCGGTTTGCACAATCAAGGAGCCCACCAGATTACCGATACGCACCGCTTCCGCATAGTCGTACTCTTTGGACAAGCCTACCAAAAATCCCGCACAAAAGCCATCGCCTGCGCCAACCGTATCCACCACTTGCTCCGCTTTGAAATAAGGAACCGCTGTGATTGAATCTTTGGTTACGACGTAAGTTTCGTTCTCTCCGCCTTTGACGATGGAAACAGCGGACAATTCACGCAGCTTGCCCACAATGACATCCCAATCCTCCGTCTGGTAGAGCAGCTTCAGCTCATCAAGACCCGGCAGGAAAATATCCGCCAGCTTGGCAAGTTCTAGAAGCACGGGACGCGCTTCGTCTATCCCCCAAAGTTTCAACCGCAGGTTAGGGTCGAAACTAACTTTGACGCCATGTTTACGAGCCAATCGAACCGCTTCAAACGCAGCCTCTTTGCAAGACTCGCTGAGCGCCGGTGTAATGCCTGTGATATGAAGGATTTTCGCCCCAGCAATGTAGCCTTCATCCAAATGCTTAGCGCTCATCTGGCTTGCCGCTGAGTTTTTGCGATAGTAGTACACGGACGTTTTGCCCATGATCATTTCGCGCATCATAAGCCCAGTCGGCGCTTCTGCCGTTAGTTCTGCACGGGAAACATCGACACCTTCGCCGCGAATTTTTTTGTAAATCAAACGGCCCATCGGGTCTTTACCTAGACGTCCAAACCAGCCTACTTTGCCTCCAAGGCGGGATACTCCGATTGCCACGTTACTTTCCGCACCGCCAAACAAGCTATGCAGTTCAGACGAGTACTCCAATCCTTTGCCGTTGGAAGGCATCAGCAGCGCCATTGTTTCGCCAAAGGTAATAATGTCAGGTCCGGTAACCGCTTGCGATTGTGAATTCGTCGTCATATAAGTTCTCCATCCATTTCCTGATCGTTAATTGAAACGTTTAAATAATGCATATATCTCATATTATAGTGTATAACTACCGTTTGTACCAGATAGTAAGATTAGAATCTGACAAGAGAGCACTTCCTTTATGTATAGGGGAACTCCAATCCTCTATTTATGTATAAAATAGATATTCGTGTGCCTCCGGGGAACTACAGGGCTTTATTTCGGACAGAAATGGCCTAACTTCTATGCGAACAGATGAAATAGCGGATCCTAGTTCCCTCCCCATGCCTCAAGTGGCTATTTTCAATCAAATAGCGCCCTGCAGTTCCCTTCCCCCATGAAGCATGTCTAGCCTTTAACTCGAAAACTGTAGAAAAAACCCAAGACGTATGTCTCAGGTTTCTTCTGCCTTATATGACAAAAGCTAAAATCCGGTAGCTTCGGCCTTAACCAACTCTTGCCGCAGCTCATCATGAATCTGGCCGTTGGTAGCAAGTATGTTGCGAACCGCCAGATTGTAAGGTCTGCCTTCGGTATCGGTCACCTTACCGCCTGATTCTTGGATCAGCAACGCGCCCGCTGCAATATCCCAAGCATTCAGACCAATTTCCCAGAAGCCGCTAAGGCGTCCTGAGGCTACATAAGCCAAGTGAAGCGCGGCGGAGCCTGCGATCCGGAGGTTGCGCACTTTGGGAGATAACGCTTGAATACCTTTCAGGTTAATCGGTAATGCGCCATTGCGATCTGCTGGAAGACCTGTTGCAACCAGACTGCTGGACAGCTGTCCATCGAGCGATACGACTGTCTTTTTGCCGTGCATATAAGCACCTTTCCCCTTCTCAGCAACGAATAGTTCGTCACGAGACGGGTCATAAACGACACCGACAATAATCTCACCCTTGTGCGCGAGTGCAATCGAAACAGAGAAGAACGGGAACCCGTGAACAAAGTTCGTTGTTCCATCGATTGGATCTACGATCCATAAGTATTCTTCTTCGCTCATGGCTTGAAGTGCTTTGGCCGATGCTTCCGGACCAGGCTCCACGCCTTCTTCACCGAGAATGGAATGATCCGGGAAATGCGTCATGATCAAGTTGCGAATAAGCTTTTCCGACCCTTTATCCACTTCGGTCACCAGGTCCTGAGAAGAAAATTTCGTATCAATACGGCTGATATCGCCCATTTTGCTCTTGATCCATTGCCCAGCCTTGGCTGCCGTATTGATAGCCACTGCTGTAAAACTCTTACTGCCGATGACGAACGGCTCCGCCTCACCATTTACCACTTATATCAACTCTTTCTTTTTTATTTATTTAGATTTAGAAGTAAGTTAAGTATAGTAAATTATACGTTTTAAATACTAGTGCGTTTCATCCCAAAATATTCGTACATTTATACATTTATTAATAAAAAAAGGAGATTTTCAGACATTTTACAAATAAAAAAACCATACTGCCGCGTAGGCAATACGGTTTCTCGATTATCATTAGACATTATAATGGCTTAAATTCCAACGATGTGGTAACCACCGTCAACGTAAATAACTTCACCCGTGATGCCTCGGGACAGGTTGCTCATCAAGAACATCGCGGTATCGCCAACTTCTGCTGTTTCCGTCGTTTTGCGCAGCGGAGCTTTCTCTTCTACTTGACGCAGGATCGAGTTGAAATCTTTGATGCCTTTGGCAGCCAAGGTACGAATCGGACCAGCGGAAATACCGTTCACGCGAATGCCGAATTGACCGAGGTCAGCCGCCAGATAGCGAACGGAAGCTTCCAATGCCGCTTTGGCAACGCCCATAACGTTGTAGTTTTTCATTGCGCGCTCAGCGCCAAGGTAGGTCATTGTCATGATGCTGCCGCCTTCTGTCATTAGCGGATAAATGCGTTTGGAAACGGCAACAAGGGAATATGCGCTGATGTCATGCGCTAAGGCAAAGCCGTCACGCGATGTGTCAACGAACAGTCCGTCCAATTCTTCCGTTCTTGCAAAAGCAATACTATGTACAAGGCCATGAACGACACCGAACTTCGCTTTAAGCGTATCAGCCAGCGTATCAATTTCAGCGTCTACCGTTACGTTACAAGGCATAAGTGTAGAACCTGGAATCGTATCAGCGAGCTTGCGCACGCGTTCCTCAACACGCTCATTTTCGAACGTAAAGACCAAATTTGCTCCTTGTGCCGCTAAGGATTGAGCAATCGCCCATGCGATGCTGCGATCATTGGCAACACCCATGACAAGTATATTTTTTCCTGTTAACAGTTGACTCATGGCCGTGAAAAACCCCTCTCAACATTGGATTAAACGTCATTCATACCCAATCTCAAAAGTACCCCATTTTGCCAAACAATTCAAGAAATAAATCTGAAGCGCTACAGCTGGATCGAGGCTTGATCGAGCACAACGATTCCTTCCTCGAGTTTAAAATCCTCCATAAGACGAAATAGTGCTTCATCCTTCATTTTCGCTTCAATCATGATATCGAGCCTTGGGGTAACAGGGGCAATCGCACGCAGAAAAACAAGAAGAGGCCCTACTTCCACGTAATCGGCATGGCTTCTTGGATCGGTCTCGCTTTTGGGACTTGAGACGTGAATCTTCGGCGGGAGTCCGTTTGTCCAGGTTTGTTGAATACGCGGCCACAATTCGGCGGCATCTTCGCCCTCGTTATTAACGGCATGATGGTGAACATCCAGAACCATTGGCGCTCCTACTGTTTCAGCAATTTCCAATGTCTCTAACGCATTGAATGTTTTATCGTCGTTCTCCAGAGTAATCCGCTTTTGAATCTCGGGGCGCAGCTTGGAAAAGTTTTGGATAAATCGCTTTGCCGCTTTCTTTTTATCCCCATACGAACCGCCTACATGAATGTTGCACATAGCCTCTGGACCAAACCCCATCGCATTCAGCATCGCGTTATGCCGTTCCAGATCCAGGATGGACTTCTGCAAGACATCCTCTCTTGGAGTGCTCAGAACCGTGAAGTGGTCCGGGTGAAAGCTCACGCGCATTCCCGCTTGCTTCGCATAGGCTCCTAGTTCCTCGAATTCCGCCGATAGCGTCGGAATCGGGTCCCAATCCTCTAGCATTTCATGCCCAATAAGAGGGATGAATCTAGACGAGAAACGGAACACCATGATATCGTGAGCCCGGTTATGACGCAGTAATCTTAATGTATTATGCAGGTTTTCCGCACCTAAGCGTTCCAACTTCCGGATGGCAGCTTCCCGATCCAGCAGCTTGCTGAAGTTCGTGACTGTCATTGTTTTAGACGGTGAAGCATTTTTAACAACCGTCGACATCGCCACATACCCAAGGCGAATAATCATGCACATGTAACCCCCAAGAAAGTTCAGGTAAAAATCCTGTGTTAGGTTACCCTTTTTCCAGTGGCCACATTCATTGAAACGCTGCTAGGAAAGTGCAGCAATGATTTTAAAACCGCAAAAAGCCGTAATGGCTATAGGTAACGGACTTAGCGCAAGCATGCCGAGCTTAGTGGCGCGGTCCTCTTTTCGCAAAGTGAGCAAATTGCCAAACAGCCATACAAGAAGATACAGGAGCAGCGCCCCTGCCGCCATATATTTTTGTTCAGTTGAAGAAGGAGCCATGAATCCATAGAAGCCGAAAATCATATAAATAAGCACATACGGCGTCGGTATGCCGAGCACGATATTAAAAAGCCAGTAGGCGGTAAATTTCATCCTGTTCATCCCCTTGCTGTGAAGTCTACTGCTTTAATTGTAGCTCTGGCTGGATGAGAGAATAAGTACTAATTTCTTATAGTACCTGTCTGGGAGGAAAACCTTGTGGTGGGTTTCCTTTGGAAAATTGCTCGCAGTTTCGATGTTAAACACGCCAGGGCTGGCGTACCCGTCCATGCTAGTGATGTTTTTCGGCGTTTCAGTTGGCCTCGAACGGTTTTTGGCTCTTCCGATGGATCTTAGCTTGTTTTACAACGTTAACGCAAACTCTTGGCGCATTGGACACATGTTAGCGTTGTTTTCGGCGTTTCAGTTGGCCGCAAACGGTTTTTGGCTCTTCCGATGGATCTTAGCTTGTTTTACAACGCAGACTCTTGGCGCATTGGACACATGTTAGTGTTGTTTTCGACGTTTCAGCTGGCCGCGAACGGTTTTTGGCTCTTCCGATGGATCTTAGCTTGTTTTACACGTTAACGCAGACTTTTGGCGCATTGGACACATGTTAGCGTTGTTTTTCGGCGTTGCAACTAGCAGCGAACGGTTTTTGGCTCTTCCGATGGATCTTAGCTTGTTTCACAACGTTAACGCAGACTTTTGGCGCATTTGACACATGTTTGCGTAGTTTTTTTCGGCGTTTCAGTTGGCCTCGTTGTACTTTATGCAACATAAGTACCACAATTCCCCCTCAACCCTCCCCTATATTGTACTCTGTACAACATTACAGCCTGCAAACTGCAGTTTTTGGGCAACAAGCGCCAATATGATTGCACTTTGTGCAACGAAGGGAGCGATAGCGAGCAATAATCCGCTTTCAAATTGCACAAAGTACAATGAAGCACGCCATGGTGCCAAGGGGGGCCAAGGGAGGCTAAAGGGGCCAAAATGTTTGTACTTTGTGCAGCGAAGCACGCCCAAAAGCAAAAAAAGACACCGTCCCTAACGGACGATGTCTTCCTCTTCCTCTACCACCAACTAAGCTTGCTCACCAAAAAACATCTCATGAGCAAGCTTCGTCTGTACCTGCGCCTCTTCCTCCGTCAACCGACGAACGAGCTCCATCTCCACTTGCGTTACTTCTTCGCCTTGGAAATTGATTTCCGCGATCGAAGCAAGGATTTTGACGATGGCGATCGCTTGATTGTCAGGCGTGTAGGCGATGACCTTCTGCCCTGTCGGGAACACGCGGAAGCCGCTTTTCACCATTTTGCCGCGACCGTACTCCAGCAGCTCGAAAAGCTCCTGCGCGGACTTGAACTTACAGACCGAGTTAAACTCCGTTTGGAATCCCATTAGCATCTACTCCACATCAAAAGAATATTGGATACTTTGCTTCGCTGTATGCCGCTCAACCGCCAGACGAATGAGATCATCCAGCAATTCGGTGTAAGGTTTGCCGGATTCCTGCCACAACAGCGGATACATGCTGTAAGGCGTGAAGCCTGGCATCGTATTGATTTCGTTGATATAGATCTTTTGATCAGCTTTGCCTAAGAAAAAGTCAACGCGGGATAAGCCGCTGCCATCAACAGCCAAGAAAGCTTGAACGGCCAGCTGTCTAACTTGTTCAGCTGTTTCGGCCGGTATATCTGCCGGGATGACCATCGCGGATTTTCCGTCGACATATTTGGCTTTGTAGTCGTAAAATTCGTTCGAAGATACAATTTCGCCGACTACTGACGCTTGAGGTTCATCATTCCCAAGAACAGCAACTTCAATCTCGCGGGCATCAATATTTTCTTCAATAATGACTTTGCGATCGTATTGGAAGGCGAAACTAACCGCCTGAATTAACTCCTCTTGGTTTCTCGCTTTGGAAATACCGACGCTGGAACCCAAATTAGCCGGTTTCACGAAGCACGGATAACCAATCGCAGTTTCCAGCTCAATGAGGTGATACGCGCGATTCTTCTCCCACTCCGTCCGTGTGAAATGACGGAAAATACATTGCGGAAGTCCTTCTTGCGCAAAAACTTTCTTCATCATGACTTTATCCATGCCGACGGCGGAAGCAAGCACTCCTGCTCCTACGTAAGGAATATTCGCCATTTCCAATAATCCTTGAATCGTCCCGTCTTCACCAAATGTACCGTGTAAAAGCGGGAAAACAACATCTAGGCTCGCTTCCTTCGTTCCAGCTGCCGCGGCGGAAGAGATCGCTACATCGCCTTTCGCGTGAACAGCCCCGAAAATAGGTGCCAGAGCATTAGAAACAGGTGCATTCGCGGAGTCTCCGCTGCTGAAGGTCAATTCCTCTTTCGATGCAACGGGTGCCAAGAGAGGTGCGCCGCTTTTCCACTCCCCTTTTTTGGAAATGTAAAACGGTACCACTTCATATTTGGTGAAGTCTACGGCTTTCATAACGGCCATTGCTGTTTGCAAAGAAACGTCATGTTCCCCCGATTTCCCCCCATAAATTAGTCCAACTCTTATTTTGCCGCTCATTGCGTACCTCCGTCTAGTCGTTCTATTCCTTCAAAATATTACGTTCACATTTCATCTGCAACCCGAACGAAGAAGTATTTGGTCCGCTCCGTCCATGCTGGCGAATCTTTATAAGCCCAATAACGATTGCGGCTATTATACGTGTGTGCATTGACAAGTGGCATGCCATTCGCATCTTTGCCCGTCACAATAACATTATGCTGAAACCGGCCATCGCCGTCCCAGTCATAGCAAATCGTGTCGCCAGGCTGCAGTTCGCGCGGGTCATGAACCTCATGACCGTGCAGCCCTTTGCGGCTATGCGCCAAAAAAGATTGCAGGCTATTGGCAACCGCCCAACTGAAGCTCCATAACTCTTGGTTGCCCCTTTTGCCAGCGTACCACCAACCCAAATCCCTTTTCCCAGTATAGTCCATTGGAGCCCCGCCTGCAAAGAGGCATTGAGACACATAATTGGTGCAATCCACTTCGAATTGCTCATATTTCGGGTTGGGCGTCTGCCACCACGTTTCCGCATATTGGACGGCTTTGTCGCGGTTATAAATGATTTTGCGCGGAACGAATTCCTGGGCTCCGCTGTTGAGTATACTATGGTTGATATACGGCAGTGACGGTGCTCTGCGAAGGCCTTCCACAAAATCCGGCTGCTCAGAGAAAAAGACGCTCCGCGGCTTGTTCGGAAGCGATTGTTCTCCCTGCAGGGACTCTGTACTTCTAACCTGCCAACGATCCGCTGCGCTGTCAATCACAACTCGCTCCGGCTCAATGCGCTCCTCCATGTGGTCGATGGAACCGATGCGATAGTGGATAAACCGGTGCAACACGATATCCGCAATAACGCCATGCGCCGATTCTCTAACCCCGGTAAGGCGCAGCTTCGTTTCCCCTCGCACCAGCTTGGCATCGCGATCGCGAAAACTTTCCAGAAGCCTGCGAACCCTGACCTCCTGCTTACGTACATAAGCGCTGTCTGACAAGTAGGCTTGGAGCGGTGCTGCGGAGCCTTCGAGCTCTGACTGATTTTTAGCATGGACGTAATTATAGAGCGCTGTTTTCCAGGACATCGGGGTTACCCTCCTAAAAAGTTTTGGCAGGAAAGTTGTGTACGAGTTGTGTGAGAATTGTCTGCGCCGTCGCTTACCGGGTTCAATCTTTATTGAAACTTTTATTTATGGAAAGTACATGTTTGCGGCAAAATAACAGTCATCATAGGACGAGCCCGATTTGCTTTGAATTGATTCAATATATGACATTTGGATGGTAAAAATGATTGAAATAAATCTTTACTCAAACACAGCGAAACGCTATACTTGAGTTAGGGGATTAATGAAATTGAGTTTCATTAGATGAAACCAATGGATGAAGATATTAAAGGAGGAATTATCCATGTCCAACAAGGACACTTTTTCTGTGCGTAAGCAGTTAACTGTCGGAACGAATTCGTTCCAATACTACAGCTTGCCTGACTTCGAAAACCAAGGTCACGGTACAGTTAGCAACCTTCCAGTTTCCATTCGCGTTTTGCTTGAAGCAGCTATCCGTCAATTTGACGGCCGTGCAATCACAAGCGAACACGTTAAACAAATCGCCGGCTGGGCTGAAGGCCGTGACGACAACAAAGAAATTCCTTTCATTCCTGCTCGTATCGTTCTTCAGGACTTCACAGGCGTACCTGTCGTCGTTGACCTTGCGGCAATGCGTGCGACAATGGCTCGTGAAGGTGGAGATCCTAAACGGATCAACCCGCTTGTTCCTGTAGACCTTGTAATCGACCACTCTGTCATGGTTGACGCTTTCGGTTCCCCGGATGCGCTTGACATGAACATTAACTTAGAATTCGAAAGAAACGAAGAGCGTTACCGTTTCCTTCGTTGGGCACAAACAGCATTTGATAACTTCCGTGCCGTTCCACCTTCAACAGGTATCGTTCACCAAGTTAACTTGGAGTATCTTGCTTCTGTTGCAGCTACAAAAACAATCGATGGTGAAACGGTCGTTTATCCGGATTCCCTCGTAGGTACTGACTCCCATACAACAATGATCAACGGTCTTGGCGTTGTAGGTTGGGGCGTCGGCGGTATCGAAGCGGAAGCTGGTATGCTTGGACAACCTCTTTACTTCGTAGCTCCAGACGTTGTTGGTTTCAAATTGACTGGCCACTTGGCAGAAGGCGCTACAGCTACTGACTTGGCTCTAACAGTTACACAAATGTTGCGTAAAAAAGGCGTTGTTGGTAAATTCGTTGAGTTCTTCGGTCCTGGTCTAAGCAACATCTCCTTGGCTGACCGTGCAACGGTTGCGAACATGGCTCCTGAGTACGGCGCAACAATCGGTTTCTTCCCAGTAGATAGCGAAACATTGAACTACTTGAGATCAACTGGCCGTGAAGAAGATCAAATCGCGCTTGTAGAAGCTTACTACAAAGCACAAGGCATGTTCCGTACGGATTCCACACCAGATCCAGTATTCACAGATGTCATCGAACTTGATCTTGGATCTGTAGTACCAAGCTTGGCTGGTCCTAAACGTCCGCAAGACCGCGTTGAGCTTACGAACATGAAAGAGTCCTTCAACTCCATCATTCGTACACCAATCGACAAAGGCGGATACGGTCTGACGGAAGAGAAAATCAACGAAGAAGTTGATGTTGTCTACCCGAATGGCGAGACAGTTAAAATGGGAACTGGTTCCGTTGTAATCGCAGCGATCACTTCCTGTACAAATACATCCAACCCAAGCGTTATGCTAGGTGCGGGTCTTGTGGCTAAGAAAGCCGTAGCTCGCGGTTTGAGAAAACCTGCATTCGTGAAGAGCTCCTTGACGCCAGGTTCCCTGGTTGTTACTGAGTACCTCAAAAAAGCAGGCTTGCTTGAGTCCCTAGAAGCACTTGGTTTCCACGTGGCAGGTTACGGCTGTGCAACTTGTATCGGTAACTCCGGTCCACTTCCTGAAGAAGTGAGCAAAGCAGTAGCTGACAACGATATGACAGTAGCTGCCGTTATCTCCGGTAACCGTAACTTTGAAGGCCGCGTTCATGCTCAAGTAAAAGCTAACTACCTTGGATCACCTCCACTTGTTGTTGCTTATGCACTTGCAGGTACAGTAAACATTGATTTGGCTAACGATCCAATCGGTTACGACCAAAGCAATCAACCTGTCTACCTCAAAGACATCTGGCCTACAAACCAAGAGATTCAAGAAGCTCTTGGCGTAGCAATGAGCCCTGACATGTTCCGCGACAAATACAACAACGTATTCCGCGCGAATGAGCGTTTCAACGAAATCGCGATTCCAGAAGGCGACCTATACGAATTCGACACGAATTCCACATACATTCAAGAGCCTCCGTTCTTCACTGATCTGGGTACAGTTCTTGACGATATCGCGGATATCCGCAGCGCGAAAACTTTGGCACTCATGGGCGATTCCGTTACAACGGATCACATCTCCCCTGCAGGTAACATCAAAGTTGACAGCCCTGGAGGTCAATACCTGATCAACCATGGTGTAAAAAGAGAAGACTTCAACTCCTACGGTTCCCGTCGTGGTAACCACGAAGTGATGATGCGCGGTACTTTCGCGAACATCCGTATTCGTAACCAAGTGGCACCAGGAACAGAAGGCGGCGTAACCACTTACCTGCCAACTGGCGAAGTAGAGTCCATCTACGATGCATCCATGAAATATCAAGCTGCAGGACAAAACCTTGTCGTTATCGCAGGTAAAGAGTACGGAACTGGAAGCTCCCGTGACTGGGCAGCAAAAGGTACATTCCTACTTGGCGTTAAAGCTGTTATCGCGGAAAGCTTCGAGCGTATTCACCGCAGTAACCTTGTAGGTATGGGCGTTCTTCCACTTCAATTCCTTGAAGGAGCAAGCTGGAAAACTCTCGGTATCACAGGTCGTGAAACATTCGATATCACAGGTTTGAGCAACGATGTTCAACCGGGTTCAACAGTAAAAGTGACAGCTACTCGTGAAGATGGTACAACTTTCGAGTTCAGCGCACTTGTTCGTCTGGACAGCTTGGTTGATGTGGACTACTACCGTAATGGCGGTATTCTGCAAACCGTTCTTCGCCAAATTTTGGCTGAGAAAAACTAAGATAACCATCAATAAAGCAATACACACACAGCTAAGAAATCCGGGATTGCCGTATGGCATTCTCGGATTTTTTGTGATTTTGGAGATGGCTGTATCCTTAGAGCCGCAAGTGATTGACTTACATTGGTAATAACTGCGGGTTGAGCCCCCTTACCTGCCCACCTATAATGGGTAACAGCGAAAGGGGAGATGAAGATGAACTCATTAAAAAGGCTCGTCCTTGTCATGCTGATCGCTTCGATTGGTCTTGGTTTTTCAGTAAGCGAATGGAGCCATCCAACAGCAGCCGCAACGGCTGAAACGTTGCAACCAGGCAGTGAGAACGGAGACGTCTGGGATGCTCAATTCCGTCTTAAAATGTTAGGCTATTACCAACAGCCGCTAGATGGCGTGTACGGTCCTGTTACCGCCGCAGCTGTACGTAATTTTCAATATAATTATGGCTTAACGATTGATGGTATTGTTGGTGCTAATACATGGCAGAGCTTACGTAAGTATTCGGTTAATCAAACGGATCTTGATATGCTGGCGAAAGTGATCTACAGCGAGGCTCGCGGTGAGTCCTATGAAGGACAAGTCGCAGTAGGAGCGGTCGTTATGAATCGTCTGAATTCAAGTGAGTTTCCGAATACAATCGAAGGGATTGTTTTTGAATCTGGCGCTTTCACGGCCGTAGATGACGGGCAATACTGGTTGACGCCGGACAGCACGGCATACAAGGCTGCACAGGATGCTGTACGCGGCTGGGATCCAACCGGTGGTGCTCTCTACTACTTCAATCCAAAGACAGCGACAAGCAAATGGATCTGGTCACGTCCGCAGACGGTTCAGATCGGCAATCATATTTTTGCCAAGTAAAAATGAAAAACACCTCTCATCTGGCCGCTTCGAATTGGAGCCGCTGATGAAAGGTGTTTTTTCATTTTTTATAAGTTACGTAGACTCCTTGTACCAAGGATTCAAATGCACCAGGACTTCGTCCACATCGCTATGCGCAGATTGGATTTTGTGTTTAATGCCGCGAATAATGTCGTGGCCTTCTTGGATGGTCAATGTACCCGATACGCCAAGCCGCGCGTCAATTAATATGTAGTGACCATGCTCGCGTGCTCTCAAGCGGTCAATCCGCTTGATCTCGGGTACAGAGCGGATCAGCGACGCGTACTGCTCAATCTGTGTGGTGCTTACGCTCCGCTCCATAAGAATACCGAATGAGTCTTGGCCCATTTCGTAAGCCAGCTTCAAGACCAGAATGGAGACGATAATCCCCGCTACAGGGTCCCCATATGCGAGAAATCCGTAGCCAAAGTGGTCCCCAAGCAGCGCCAACCCGATCCCGACAGAAGCAGCAATCGACGCGTAGACATCCGCCAAATGATCATAGGCCGTGGCGATCAATCCTTTGCTGTTCATTTTACGGCCAACCCGCATCGTGTACACATAAAGAATTTGCTTCCAGATGAGCGAGATAACCGCTGCGATAAAAGCAATCACATGCGCCTCACCAGCTGGCTCGAATAAGGCATGAATAGAATGATAACCAATGTATACGGCGGCTCCAGCTAAAATAATCGCAACGATAAAAGCGCCGAGCACCTCCGCTTTGCCATGCCCGTAAGGATGGTCCACGTCAGCGGGCTTAGACGAAACACGCATGGAGCTATACGCCGTCGCCGTAGCAATGACGTCTCCGGCATTATGGATTCCATCCGCTATAAGCACCTGGCTATTGAAAAGAAGGCCAACGATAATTTTGATGGCAGTCAGTACGATATTGCTGGCAAGACTAATCCAGATCGCCAGCATCGAGGCGGTGTTCTTCATACTTGCCACTCCCTTCCCTCTTCTAGTATGGCCTCCTAGAAGCAAAAAATCCTCTATCCAAGTACTTGGATAGAGGATTGCGGGGACGATGCGCTAGCGCAGCATCGTGCCCATACGCCGCGCCGCTTCCATAATAAGCGGCGCCTGCTCTTGCATCAGCTCCAGCGTAAGCCGGTTCGCTGGGCCTGAGACGGCGAGGGCGGCCACAAGCCGGCCCCCGCGATCAATAATCGGCGCGGACACGGCCGCCGCACCGGGCTCGCGCTCTTCCACGCTCGTGGCGAAGCCAGCGCGCTTGGTGTCGCCCAGCTGCTGCAGGAACGCCTGCTGATCCAGCCCGGTCGGCCAGTCGGCCGAGGCTAGCAGCTGCTGCTGCACAGCGGGCTCTGCGAAGGCGACGAGCACCTTGCTCGAGGCGCCGACGTAAAGCGGCATTCGCGCCCCCACAGGGGCCACACGGCGAATGGCGTGGTTGCTCTGCACGGCTTGGATGCGGATACGCTCCAGGCCGTCCTGTACGTAAAGCGAGATCGTCTCGCCGAGGAGATCGCGCAGCCTTTCCATCTCCGGTAGCAGAATGATGCCGGGGTCTCCCTCTTGGGAGAGGTTGGCGGACAGCTCCCACAGCCGATAGCCCAGTCTGTATTTATCTGTCGCGGCATCGCGCATAATAAAACCCTTGCCTTCCAAAGAAGCAAGCAGCCGATGCACCGTACTTTTATGTAAATCAACACGACTTGCAATTTCTGTCAACGTTAATTCGGTCGATTCGGTAAAACAGAGCATAATATCCAAAGCACGCTCTACAGCTCGCACCGTCAGTTTATTATCTTCCATGACGAACACCACTTTCATAGTCAACTGTCTGCGGAAGCATCAAATAGTTTCACTATATGAAACCCAGTTATATCTAGTATAACCAAACTCCAACGTTGCGTAAAGGTCAAACATCTGTTTCTTGAATTGTTACAGAAAGGTTACAGTGACTTTACATTTCCCGCACCCTCATTGACTTGTAAGCGCATACAGAATAAGATTAAGATAATAGATTACTTATCTGAAAATTTAGATAATTATTCCTTTCTCCTTATAACTTCTCAGAGCAGCCCATTTGAACACACTACTTTTCTGGAGGGAGGGTACTGCGATGTCATCAACATCACTATCCCCAGGCTCAATTCAACCTACGCTCGAACAGGTCGTTACCCGTCCGCTATTACGCAAAAAAAGGCTGGTTCTCACCATCCTGATCTCATTCCTGACGTTATGTACCTCGCTGTTGCTGGCTTTTCACGCCTATATTGCCTGGACGCTGGCACGGCCACATATTGATCCGCTTCATTCGGATCCCATGAGAGCCGTAGGTCTTCCCTACAGCAGCATTACGTTCCCAAGTCTGAACGGAACCTCGAATTTAGACGGTTGGTTCATTCCCGCTCCTTCCAACAAAACCGTGATCTTCTCTCACGGCTATGGCGGTAATCGCGAAGAATTGTGGGTTCCACTCTATAATTTGGCCCGTGAGCTGCATTTGCAGAACTACAATGTGCTGATGTTCGATTATGGCTATGTGCAACCAGGCAATGAACGCATCATGACCGGTGGTATTCAGGAGTCACAGGAGCTGCTGGGAGCGATTAACTATGTTAAGCATTTATCCAATGGTCCTATTTATATCTGGGGCTTCTCAATGGGTGCTGGAACAGCGCTGCAAGCCGCTCTCCAAAATGGTACGGATATCTCAGGGATGATTCTGGACAGCACGTTCATGCTGAATCCGGATACACTCTATCACAATATGAAGCAAGTTGTGAATGTTCCGAAATTCCCGTCTCTACCGCTTGTCCGCTTATTTTTCCCTTTATTGAACGGAGTGAGCTTGCACGAGGTTCCATATAAAAAGGTCACTTCAACCGCTTATTCCATGCCTATTTATTTCATTCATGGAACGGATGACTCCAAAGCTCCATATGAAATGGTAGAGGATATTTTCAAGGTGCAAGACAACGCGCAATCCAAACTTTGGATTATCCCCAAAGCTCAGCATGAATTGTTATACCGCGCAGAGCCCAAAAAGTATGTGCGCACTTCTCTCAGCTTTCTTAATGGCCTGACGCCGAAAGAAACTGTAGCAGCTGTTAACTGACGTTGGTATTCCCTCCTCCCTATAAAATCGACCCCTTGCGGGGTCGATATTTTTTTGCGCCTAGTCCATCTCGTAGATCGAACCTGACTTGCTCGCGAACAGCTCTGCATACACCTTCTCCGCGTATGCGTCGGTCATGCCGGATATATAGTCCGCCACGAACCGCGGCCAGCTCCAGCTACCCTTCCGGCGCTCATAGCTATCGATCCAATCGGGCGGAATGATCCACATTCCCCTGTCTTGATCGATAAAGCTTTCCCACAGCCGCTCGACGATGATCTCGCTCCGCTTCTGGAGGCGCAGTACCCGGAAATCCTTGATCAGCGTGACCCACGCCAGCTTCTTCAAGATCTCCATGGTCCGCAGGAGATTCATATCCTCCGCTCTGTCTTTGACGAGCGCAACCTTTTTCCAGCCTCGTTCAGGATCGTCCAGAATGTCCAAACGACTAGCAAAAGAGCTCACCCAGCGTGCTTTCATCTCTCTGCGCGTACGCGATTCTTCGCGATTGCATTCAACGAAAATCTGCTGCCACTGCTCGAGATAGTCGGTCAGCACCTTTTTGACCATTTGCTCGATGTCGACTTGCTCCCAGCCGAATTTGTGTTTATTGGGATCATTCAAAATTTCCATTACCAAATGGCGGATCAGGCGTTGATTCTCAAAAAACGTAGCGTTCATCTGGATTTTGCCGGCCCGAATGCCGTCTTCAATATCATGCGTAGAGTACGCGATATCGTCGCATAAATCCATCAATTGCGCTTCCAACGTGGAGCAGCCTTCCGGCATATTCCATTCCCTCCGCAGTTCCCGGATAATCTCCCACTCGGAGGCGTATACCCCCTTGAGCCGGCCTTCTTCCTCCAGCAGGAAAGGATACTTATTAATGCCAAGCAGCACAGCCGCGGTAAGATCCAGACCGCTTTCACTGCCCGCCCTTTTTTCAAGAAACATCAGGATTCGGAAGTTCTGGGCATTGCCCTCGTATTTCAAACCATGATCCTTCAGCAGGATGTGGTTCAGCACCTCTTCCCCTTTGTGACCAAAAGGCGGGTGGCCGAAATCGTGCGCAATCGACGCACACTCCACAACGGTAGGGTCAATGATGAGACCCGGATGCTCTCTTTTTTGCAGAAAAGGGTTCGTCCGTTCCAGACGTTTCGCCACTTCTCTAGCGATTTGGGCAACCTCCAGCGAATGGGTCAGCCGCGTCCGGTAATAGTCGCCTGAACCGGCTCCGAACACCTGCGACTTGCCCTGCAGCCGCCGAAAGGTCGGTGATTGGATCAATCTTGCGTAATCCCGCTCAAATTCATCCCGTTCTTCACTCACTTTAGAGGAAGCGGCCTCTCCGGGCCGAAATTTTCGTATGTTCTTCATCTGCTTGCCCCCTCTGGTGCTCTCGTGCTCTTGCCAACCCCCGGAATTGTACACCTAGCGATTCGTATGCTTGCTATGATCAGTTTATGCTATAGCATGTACGCTAGTCACCCTGGGGCCATTTATTTATAAAAGAATACTATATTCATCTATTCGGCAACAAGTCATGCAGCCACATTCTCCATAAAAAAAGGGATGCTGCACAAGACATTTGTCTTTATGCACACCCCTTTACTCACGAATTACCTATTAATCAATGATAAAAATTCAGAACGCAGCGTTGAATCCGTACGGAAAGAACCGCGCACCGCTGATGTGATCGTCTCGCTGCCGTACTTTTTGACCCCTCTGGAGCACATGCACATATGCTCGCCCTCCACAACGACCATCACGCCGTGCGGCTTCAGCACTTCATCGAGAATGTCGGCGATTTCGGATGTTATTCTCTCCTGCACCTGCAATTTGCGGGTGATGACATCGACTAAACGGGCAAATTTGCTTAACCCCGCAACTTTACCGCTCGGCAGGTAGCCAACATGCACTTTGCCGAAAAACGGCGCCATATGATGCTCGCATTGGCTGTAATAAATAATATCTTTGATGATCACCAATTCCTCATGCTGCTCATCAAAGGTTACACCAAGCACGTCCCGCGGGTCTGCGTCGTAGCCCGAAAAAATTTCTTCATACATGCGCGTTACGCGTGCAGGTGTGTCCAACAAACCTTCCCGGTCCACATCTTCGCCGATCAATCGCAAAATTTCGCGCACATGCTTCTCAATCAGCTCGCGATTCTCAGCTACTCTCGTATTTCTGTATTCAACTGATGCCAATGGCTCCACTCTCCTCATTCATATCCTTTAACCCATGCAGACTGTCAAAACCTTGATCCCATCTCTCATAGCCCTGCTGTCCTTATGCGTTTTGGTAAGCAGCATGCCGCCCTGCCAAAGAGAGACGATAGGTGCAGCAAGCTCGACTGGGGCTAGCCCCTGCAGGGATAGCTCGCCTTGTTTCCGGCCTTCTTTCAGACAAGCCTCAATCTCGGTCTCCATCTCGCTGAAAAAGCGGCTGAGCGGCTTACGCAGCTCCTCTGAGCAATCGCTAAGCTCTAGCGCCAAATTCCCGAAGAAACAACCCTTGCGGCACTCGTTCTCATCACAGAAGCTTAGCATGCGTTCAAACAATTCCAACACGCGCTGCTTTGGCGATAATTTAGTATTCCCCAGACTTGGCTCCAACACGGATTGCCGCATTTCATCTACCTTGCGCTCAATGACCTTTAAACCCAGTTCTTCTTTGCTTTTAAAATGATAATAAAAATTGCTTTTACATACCCCGCTGCTCGACAAAATGTCCTCTAGTCCCGTTCCTTGGTAGCCATGATCATGAAATAGATCCATCGCAGCTTCCAGAATGCGGTCTTTGTTGCTTGCCATCGACTAGCCACCTCTGAATCGTACTGGTATGTCCTAATTTTACAAAACCTGACTATAACACGAAGGGCTCCTGCTGTCCTCCGATTGTACGGTTAGACAGCAAAGCCCTTTGAAGGGGTCACGAGCCCCACTATTATTTCCACTTTTGGTTTTTCATCATTTGCTGCGCTTTGTTTAACTGCTGTTTATTCATGTTGTAGCCCATTTGCTTCGCCATTTTGGCCAGCATCTCGGGATTATTTTGCATGGATTCCAACTGCTTTTTCAAGTAAAACACGCCGATAAAAAATCCGCCGACTAAGCCCACAATCAAAGTGAGAATAGGAATAAGATAACTCCACATAACGTTGCCCCCTGCAAGTGTTGATTGGTTAGATTGCTTGCCTTATCATACCATTTCTACTCATCGCTTTACAAATGACTTGGCCATAAATCATAGAACTTGTTCAATAAAAACGGTGGTATGTTTTGCCAAATCGATTTCCTTAATATCCAGCTCTCTGTCCATCTGATCCTGCTTGACGATTCTGACAATCGGGCGGGTCGGCAATCCGCGATGCTGACCGACAACAACGCCGGTCTCGCGATTCGATAGACGGACGGAAGCCCCGGTCGGATAGATGGAAACAGTTTTCAGAAAATGAATCAAAACCTCTCGATCCAGCTTTGTTCCAGCCAGCGCCATCATATGCTCACATGCCTCGTAGGGCAGCATCCGGCGTCCCATGGAAGTATCGAAGAGTAAGTTATCGTACATATTCGCGACAGCTGTAATTTTGGCATAAATATGGATGTCGTCGCTGGTCAAACCTCTCGGAATGCCCTGGCCGTCCAATGCTTCATGATGTTGGAAGGCGACATGGGCAATCAGCAAGCTGAATTCGCGCTTGGTTTTCAAAAGCTCAAACCCGCGCCATGTATGATGCCTCCTGCTGTCAGACGACTCATCGTCACAGGTGAGCTCAACTTTCCCCACATCATGCAGCAGGGCGCCGATGGCAAGCTCTTTCAACTGGCTCTCATTGAACCCCATATTAATACCTACGAGCACCGCCATCATGCAGACGTTGGTCGCATGGACATACATCTCGTTATCCTTGGTCCGAATGTCCGTCAGTTGGACGAGCACATCCCGATTCTTCATCACCTCGTCGAGCAAAGTGTTGATCGAAATGCTCATAGCACGGGAGTTAAATTCCTTGCCGGATCGGAGCGCCGCGAAGGTTTGCCCCATTTGCTGCATAACGACACGTTTCGTTTCTTCTGAAATGATTTCGGGAATCTCCACATCTTCCAGGTTCGGATCCTTGATGTAGATCATCGTAACACCGATTCGATTGAGCGTATTGATCATGAAAACCGTTAACTGCACGCCTTCCGAAAGCAGAATCGAACCGTTGCTGGCAAATATCGTACGGCCTAAATATTGACCCGACTCAACGGAATCCAAATGTACATATTTCATAGGATCACTCCACGGTTAGTTATTCTTTGGATTCATATGGGGGCGTTCTTCGCGTTCCAAATCAAGTAAATGTATTTTCATGTCGAGACCCCCGGCATACCCCACCAAGTCGCCGCTTACACCAATGATGCGATGACAGGGAATGATTACGGGAATCGGATTTTTATTATTTGCGCCGCCTACTGCTCTAACGGCTTTCGGTGATTGAATCGCCTCGGCAATGTGCTTATAGGAAGCTGTCTCTCCGTATGGGACGTCCAGCAGGGCAGTCCAAACTTTTTTCTGAAAGTCCGTACCCTGCAAATCCAATTCCCCATCAAACTTTAGCCGTTCTCCTCTAAAATACTCCTCCAGCTGTTGTACGGTTGGCGCAAGTGTTCCTGCATCCTCCTGGAGCTCCGTATCCTTGCCAAACCAACGTGTGGTCCACTCTTGCAGGTCCGCTTGATTCTGGCTCATGGTGCCGAAAGCAACACGGCAAAGTCCTTTCGGACTTGTAATGAGAACAAGCGCGCCTATAGGCGTAGCCACTTCCGTATAGATCAATTTGTTCGCAGCGGATTGCTGATTAGATGTCATGTCGGATTCTTCTCCCCTGTCTGCGAGCTTGCATGATTCGCTTGCCGGATGGCCGTCATCGCCTTCTCAATGTCTTGCTGCACCGCCGGTTCCTGCTCGGCCCCTCGGGCCTTGTCCAGAGCTGTTGCGGCATCGTCGCCCCCTATGCGCCCCAGCGCCCATGCGGCCGTTGCCCTAATCTCAGGCCGCGGATCTTTGTGCAGCAGCTCCGTAAGCACAGGCACAGCGGAGCTGTCCCTGAAGTTGCCCAGCGCGATGATCGCGTTGCGCTGAATGGGCTTTTTGCCCCTCCAGGACGCCGCGATGCGTCCGTATTGCTCTTTGAAGTCCTTGTTCGTCATGGTGAGCAAGGGAATCAGCAGCGGCTTGACCTTCTCAGGGTCAGGCTCGAACTCCGGATGATGCGTCCAGTTCATCCCCTTGTTCTTCGGGCAGACGATCTGGCAGGTATCACAGCCATAGAGCCGGTTGCCGATTTTAAGCTTGTACTCATCTGCGATGTATCCCTTCGTTTGGGTGATGAAGGAGATGCAGCGGGATGAGTTGAGCTGTCCCGGGCCAACGAGCGCCCCTGTGGGACAAGCGTCGATACAGATCGTGCAGTCGCCGCACTGATCTATCATCGGCGTACCGGGGCTGAACGGAATATTGGTGATGATTTCGCCCAAATAGACCCATGAGCCCCATTCCGGCGTAATGACGGCGCAGTTCTTACCGGACCAGCCGATGCCGGACCGCTCCGCGACAGCGCGGTCGACCAGCACGCCGGTGTCGACCATGCTTTGCAATCGCGCATCCGGCATGCGCTCCGCGATGAAAGCCTCCAGCTTCGCGAGCCGGTCGCGAAGCACATCATGGTAATCGCTCCCCCAGGAGGAGCGAGAAATGATCCCCCGATACGCCCCTGGCTCGGATCGGGGCGGGTTAGCCAGCTTCGACGGGTACGCGACCGCGATGGAGATGATCGACCGCGGCGCGTCGAAGCTCAGCTCGGGATGCACCCGCTTCTCGATATCCGGCTCCTCGAAGCCGGATTCGAACCCCTTCTCCCGGTGACGGAGAAGGATGTCTTTCAGTTCTGTGAACGGTTCAGCTGACGTGAAGCCGATCTTATCTATACCGAGGGACGGCGCGGCTTCCACAATCTCTTGCTGTAATTTTCTAATCTCTGTCTCTGACGCTGCGACAATGGAAACCGCCAAAACACCCTCACCTCTTTCATCTGTTCGTATTTACCTTACAGGTCTGCGGCCATTGAGAATGGCCACAGCACATACTCAGCCCGGCCTTGAATCAGGCTGGCCGGGACTTCCCCGAACCTGCGGCTGTCCGCACTCGCCGCCGTATGGCGGTTATCGCCCATCACGAAGACGCGACCCTCCCCGATCTGCATCGGGCCGAAATCGCCGTCCTCGATGGGCGAGTCGGTATACGGCTCTTCGACTTTCTCGCCGTTCACATACAAAGCGCCGCCTCGGCCTTTCACCTCGTCGCCTCCAACGGCTACCACCCTTTTCACCAAAAAAGGATGGTGGGTAAAAGCATACTCCTCCGTCTCCTTCAGGATGACGATTTCACCGCGTTTAGGCGATTTGAAGTACGTAATTGCCTTGTTCACAAACAGCCATTCTCCCTCTTGCAGCGTTGGATCCATCGAATGTCCCCGAACCGTGGACAAGTTAAATCCGAATTGATGCACAAGAATAACGACAAGAAGAGCTACGAGGATGGATTTCGTCCAATCCCACAGCTCATGGGTAAGGCTCTTTACCTCTGTCTGTTTGACATTCCTGGACTGTGAAGCTGCTTGATTGGATTCATTACGGCCTACAAAGAAGCTCATTCATGCTCCTCCGTTCTTTTGCTTTTCCCACTGTTCGTAATAATGCATGACCAAGTCATCTTGAAATGGCGGCTTGTCCGTACTTGCCAGTTCCAAAATGGCGGCAAGTCCATCTTTCACTTTTGACTCCACAAGTGTTGAATAGTGATAATTCAGTTTATGGCGTTCATATTCATCTTCATCTACGATATGCACGGAACGATCCGGCATTCGAATGACATCAAGGTCGTAGTCGATATAAGTAAGCACTTGCCCTGTCACATACATAGGAGACGCTACGTTGCAGTAATATCTGACCCCTGTATCTTCAATAAGGGCAACAATATTAAACCATTGCTTTGGAATAAAAAAAGAAACGCCCGGAATACGGCTGACCCATTCCTTCCCGTCAGCTTCCTGGATCTTCGTCTGGCTGTTAATAAACACCATCATGTCCTGCTGAAGATGGTCGGCATGCATGACGTGCGGCGGCACTCGCCAATTCGTGAGCCACATCCGGTGTAAATGTCCGTCATGTTTGAAGCTTTTTATCACATACGGCGCGAAATTATCCATGTCTCAAAGCTCCTCTATTGATAGCTGCCGATAAGTTCCCCTATTATATAGAAAAGCATATCTGACCCCCAAATGCAATGGCGGCACAGATATGCTTCTCTAGCTTCAAATCTGTTCAATTTCACTCTCGTCACTGCCGTGACTACACGCTGACTTTCTTCACAATGCTCAACCGATGCGCAGCACGCGAAAAATCAGATGTACTATAACCCGCCGACTCATACACAGGGAGTACGACTTCATTATGGACGTCTACCGTTACCATAATTTTGTTCACGTTCCGTTGGAGGAACCTCATTTTCATCGCTTCGATCAAAGCTTTTCCGATACCTTTACGCTGATACTCTGTGGCAACTGCAATTCGATAGTAATAGCCATTGTTGTTATCGATGGTGCCAATAATCACGCCCACGATTTCTGATTCTTCTTGTGCAACCAGCACAAGCTCCGTATCCCAAGAAAGTTGACGAGCAAATGCTTCCATCGTTTCTTCATAGCAGATTTCCGACAAAACATCCTGTAAAAGTGATGTCACCGAAGACGTATCACCAAGCTGAAATGAACGAACATGCATACGGTTCTCTCCCAATCCCCTATTCATTTTCTAGGATTAATTTTATGGTAATTTAGTAAATACGACAAAAAAGGACGGAATCCTGCTGAAAATGTGTTAAAATTCACAAAAATCTTTGTTTTTTTCTAAAAACCTCTTGAAAGCGCTTAAATGCAAGCGTTTTCAACAAATTGCGCATTAAGCATTCCGCCAACTGCAACAAATAAAAGCCTGACGGATGAAATTCCGTCAGGCATCGATGTTAGTTGCTAAGTAGCTTGCGACTCTTTAACAACCGCTTGCGGACCGCGATATTTGTAGAAAAATGCCACACCAATCAGGGCAAGCCCATTGATGGCAAAAACGAGAGGAATTCCGATCCAACCGCCCAAGAAGCCGCCGATGATCGGACCGCTCATCGTCCCAAGCTGAGTAGCCGATTGGTTCAAGCTGAAAGCCCTGCCCCGAAAGCTGGGATCCGTAAATTTCACAATCAAAGCATTTAACGCCGGATAGACGGCGGCGAAGAACAGCCCGTAACTAAACCTCAATATGCCGAATGCCAGCAAATGATGAGTGCCCAACTGCAGCAGATTACCTATGCCTCCACCCAGCAGCCCGATGAACAGTGTTTTGGAGTAGCTGAGCTTTTGCCCGAGCTTGCCCCATCGAGGAGCGGCTATGACCGTGGCTACGCCAACCGCTGAGAAGATGATGCCTGAGCTTAGCGACGCTGAGCTTTGGGTGCCCCCCATTTGGAGCACATAGATGGTAAGCAGCGGCTCAACGATCATGACCGAGGTAGCCACCAGCATAGTGACGCCAAGGATCATCATGAAGGATCGGTTGTGCGCAGCCGATTTCAAGTCGTCCCAGACGCTGGAACGCTCGGCGGAGCGGTTGAAGTTTTTTTCCTTGGCCCCGAATAGGCCGATGAAAGCCGCCACCAAGACGACACAGCCGGAGACCAGAAAGGACTCCCTATTCCCTACCCAATGGCTGACAAATCCGCCAACCAGCGGGCCGATCACGCTTCCTGCGGCTCCTGCGGTAGACATGACGCCAAGGGCATAACCGACTTCTTTCTCCGGAGTGTTCGTGGCAACCAGCGCAATGGACGCCGGAACGAAGCCGGCAAGCAGCCCTTGCAGAATGCGTACAACTAAGAACAGATAAGGATCATGTACGAAAAACGTCGCAAAATAAAGAACGCTTAAACTGAACCCTGAACGAATGAGCATCGGTTTGCGACCATATTTGTCAGCAAGTGATCCCCAGTAGGGTGCAATTAAAGCGCTCGCTAGAAAAGTAATGCCAAATGTGATACCCGACCATGCTTCGAGCCCTTTATCAATCCCGAGCTCCGTGTGCAGGAATATCGGCAAGAATGGAACCGATATGGTGTAGGCCATCCCGCAGAAAAAAACGCCGATCCATAATGTAACCAGATTTCGCTTCCAAGAAAATTCCATGTCATTTCCCCTCCTAATGCTTCTTTCTGCACGTAAGTGCTCGTTCATTTCTCCTTCTCTCTCCCGATAACCGCGAAACGATAACCTTATTTTATCATCTTTCTCCCGATATTAGAAATTTTAAATCAAGAACGCAAAAAAGCCTGACAGGTCAGACCCCGTCAGGCAGTATGAACTCAGTGGCTCCTTGCTGCATATCCTCTTAATACTTTCTCTGTCGCATGATGGACAATGATGTACAGCGTAAACACGACAAGATAAACAAATGGTGAGTACCACAGCTTCCATCCATTAAACGTAAAAACGTGACAAAGGCAGGCTAACCATTCAAAAAACACGGATATCCCCGAGAAGACGCCTACATATAGGATTCGGACTACGCCTTTTAATTGCCATTTATCATAAAAATACAAAAAGATGTAGGTATACGGAGGATAGTTAAGATAATAAATGACAATGTCCATCACCTCATACTTGGAACTATCACTGACATCGTACATATCGAAAGGTTTGACGGCAATCAATGAATCAACCGACTGAGAGATAAAAACGGTGAATACGGTATACACGGTAATCGCAACGGGAGAGAAACGTTTGGGCAGCAGAAAAGCGATGGTTACGGTGACAGCGAGTGAAATCAAGGTAAACC
Organism: Paenibacillus sp. P36; assembly: GCF_045866505.1. Taxonomy (NCBI): domain Bacteria; kingdom Bacillati; phylum Bacillota; class Bacilli; order Caryophanales; family Paenibacillaceae; genus Paenibacillus; species Paenibacillus sp. P36. The sequence goes on along the minus strand of NZ_AP038372.1, from coordinate 520,819 downwards.
ACTCATTGATATCAAAGTGTTCAGGTGGGTAGAGGATCATGGCCATCACACTTTCCAAGCATTTTTCTGAAAACTAAGCAGAAGCAGGTTAACTCGAGCAAAGCGGTATACCAGATGACCATGGAATAACCGATATTCCACCCCGTTAAGGTCAGAATACCAAAGAACTGAAATAAGTGATAAGAGCCGGTTAAGGCTGAAAACCAGATGCCTATATAGAGGATTTTGATCAGAAACCGTGTATTCGCTTGAAAAATAGGAACGAGCAGCCACAAGGTGCCAATAGGGAAAATAAGGATTTGATTGAGCTTATAAAAGTAAAAGGCCCAGAATGACTCTGCAAATTGTATCAATTTGAAATTATCTACAATCGCTGAATGCAGCTGTTCAATCGCAATTAAGATGACCATGTAGTACACCCATTTTTCGAAACGGTCAAAAAGCTTTGGCATATTGCCTAAGGAAACCACTGCGACAACAGCAATCAAGGTCGTGCAAACATTTAATAAAAACACGTTAGAAAAAACCTCCAATCAGGAAAAGTTTTACCTTACTATTCCCCGTTGAAGGCTCCGTATGCAATCAGCTATCCTATCGTGATCTTTCCTTCCGGGTAGCGGAAATGTTCTTTCTCCGGCAGCGGAATCAAAATATAAGCGAGTGTAACGGGTCCAAGCCGCCCAATGAACATCAGTATAACAAGAAATACTTTGCCAAATTCTGTCAGCTGTGAAGATAATCCCATCGACATTCCTGCTGTGGCATACGCCGATGTGACCTCAAACAATACGCCAAGAAACGGATAGCTCTCTGTTATGGTCAGAACAATGGTGGCAATGACAATCAATGAAAAAGAAAGCAGCGTGAACGTAATCGCCTTATAGATCCGATCTTTCGAAATGCGGCGGCGGAACAGCACGATTTCCTCTTGGCCCCGCATCATGGCGATCACCGCACCGACAAGGATGACGAAGGTCGTTACCTTGATGCCCCCTCCGGAGGAACCGGGCGAAGCCCCGATAAACATCATGATAATGATGAAGAACTGCGTCGCCTGCCGCATCGATGGAATATCGATGGTATTAATGCCTGCTGAACGCGATGAAACGGACTGCAGCAGCGAGCTGAGCAGCTTGCCTATCGCGGAGAGCGGCTGCAGCGTATGCGTATTCGTGAACTCGAAGATAAGAATGACGATAGCCCCGATAAAGATGAGCGCCGCAGAAGCGCTGAGCACCACCTTGCTGTGCAGAGTAAGCTTTTTATTCTTAGGATACGTTAGCAAATCGGAAATCACGATAAACCCGATACCACCTAAAATGACTAAAAGCATAGAGACGATGTTCACGAAGGGATCTTCGACATAATGCATCAAACTTCCCGGCCGGTCAGGCATGCTTCCGAATAGATCAAACCCGGCGTTATTGAATATCGAGATGCTATGAAATATGCCAAAGTATACGGCCTTGCCGATAGGCATCTCAAACGACCAACGGATTGCATATAACACGGCGCCGGCCAGCTCAATGTAGAGCGCGTAAATCAAGACTTTTCGAACAAGCCGAACGATTCCTTCCGTAGACTCATGATTCATCGCCTCCTGCAGGATAAGACGCTCCTGGAAGGAGATGCGCCGCCGCAGAACGAGGGCAATAAGTGTGGACATGGTCATGAAACCAAGACCGCCGATTTGGACAAGACAAATAAGTACAATTTCCCCAAAGGTTGATAAATGCGCGCCTGTATTAATCACGGACAACCCTGTTACGCAAGTGGCGGAGGTCGCCATAAATAGGGCATCGGTCCATGTCATTTGACCTTCCCCCGCTATGGAAACGGGCAAAGACAGCAGAATCGATCCCGCGATAATGATCAAAATAAACCCGATAGCCAGCACTTGGGGAGGACTTAAGCGGAATCTCTTTTTCGAATTATGTATCATTGCGAGCAACCCCATACCTCCATACCTATAATGAGTTTGCGACAATTGTATAATTTGATAGAAGCAATGTAAAGAACTGTCAGATTAAGAGAGATTATCGCCTAGCACTGCGGCTTTCCGCCTAATTTAAATGCCGTATAGGCAGGAATAACCCCCTTCCTGGTAGAACACTTCAGTTGGAATCTTGAGTTAAGCCCTTAGCGGAGGTAGTTTTGTCCATGTCCATAGACCAAAGATTAATAAATGAATCTTTATTTATACAAGCTTTTAAATATGCTCCGATCGGCATGGTTCTTGTTTCATTGAATGGACGCTGTCTCAAAGCTAATCCGGCTATTTGCACCATACTAGGGTATTCGGAGTTGGAGTTGTCCTCCCTTACTTTTCAGGAGATCACCCATCCGGAGGACTTGATCCTTGATCTGCAATTAATGACTGAACTGCTTACTGGCAAACGGGATTCCTATCAAATGGAAAAAAGGTATATTCATAAGGACGGCCATATTGTATGGTGCCTCTTGGCTGTATCTCTTGCTCAGGATGAGGAGAGTCACCATCCGTTTTTCGTCTCTCAAATTATTGATATCAGCGATCAAAAACAGGCGGAAAACGAGCTGCGTGAGAAAGAACGCCTTCTCTATGAAAAAGACGTCCACTATCAGATCAGCATGACGAAACATTTGGAACAAATTCATGAGCTGTATCGTATGATTTCCGATCATGTTTTGGACATTATCTCAATTTCCTCACCGGAGGGCTTAACCCGTCATATTTCTCCGGCTGTACGTAGCTTGCTAGGCTATGAAATGGATGAAATCGTAGGAACCAAAATGATAGATCTCTGGCATCCGGATGATTTGCTTGCTTGGGGTAAGCGCTGTCTGCTCGATAATCCGGATGTCAATATGTTTATATGTCGTATCCGCCATAAAGAGGGCCATTACGTTTGGTTTGAAACGACGGTCAAAATGATTCGCAATGAAGAAGGCGATGTCGAAAAAATCGTCGCCGTCGGCCGGGATATTACAAAACGCAAACAGGCGGAAGATGAGCTCTGCGCGACCAAGGAAAGACTTGAATCCTTCATCAAAAACAATGGGGACGCGATTTGGGTCATTGACCGTGACGAAAAGGTCGTTGAAACCAATGCCGCATTCGACAAGCTTTTTCAGTGGAAGTCCGAGGAAATCATCCATCAATTGCTGCCCATCACACCACCAAATCTCGCTCAGCAAACAAGGGAACTTCACGAGCAGGTCCTATCCGGGCAATCGGTAATCGGTTTCGAAACGGTTAGATTGCGCAAAGACGGCTCGCTCGTTGATGTGAGCACAACGTTATCTCCTATTCATGACACGACGGGTCATATTATTGGCATCGCTGGCACGTGTCACGATATTACGGAAAAGAAACAAGCCGAGCAAATGCTCATTAATTCAGAAAAACTTTCTATCGCCGGTCAATTAGCTGCCGGGATCGCCCATGAGATCCGGAACCCGATCACAGCAATTAAAGGTTTCGTTCAGCTTATGAAATCAGGCGTTTCCGAGAAAAAATTGTATTATGAGATTATGTCCTCAGAAATTGAGCGCATCGAAATGATTCTCAGCGAGCTGCTGATTTTGGCTAAACCTCAGCTGATCCAATCGGATCGTAAAGATATTCGCAACATTTTATCTCAAGTAACTACGTTGCTGGAATCACAAGCGATTCTTAGTAATGTGGAAATTATCACGGAATGCGAACCCGATCTTCCCCCGATTTTGTGCGATCAAAATCAGTTAAAACAGGTTTGCATCAATTTCATTAAAAACGGCATAGAGGCTATGTCACTTGGCGGAACCCTTCTCATTCAAGTGAAAACACAGAACGAAAACAGCCTGATTCTCCGCTTTATCGATCAAGGCTGCGGAATTCCCGAGGACATTATAACTAAGCTTGGACAGCCTTTCTATACAACAAAGGAAAAAGGAACAGGCCTTGGATTCATGGTCAGCAAAAAGATTATTGAAAGCCATAACGGAACGATAAACGTGTTCAGCAAAGATAAAGAAGGAACAACCGTTGAGGTTTACCTTCCGACCTTTAATTAAAATAGAGCCATTCTGCCCATACAGGATGGCTCTATTTCTGCTCTACCTCACTTCCCCTGCGTCCTTAAGTTGCGTATTTACATGCACATTTACTTCCGCTTTGGCAAACGCCTCGCCCCATCGATCGTCCACCTTCTTCCATGCTTCATACTGATGAGCACGTGCGAACAAGCCTAAACCGATCGGGTCGATCTCGTGCTTTTGAAACTTGTCAATGAGTTCCTTGAATTGCTTGTCCAACTGAGTCGTAATCATCTCTTCCAGCTTCTTGCCTTCCTTATCTATATCCAGAGTGAATATCTTTTCCGTCATAAAAATAGGCAGATTCAACAAGACATCAAAATGAAACTGATCTTGTGAATAAGTTACCTTCACTTTCCTTGTGAAATGCATGATATAAAAAGTGACCGCTCCTTCGGAAAAAAGGTCGTCCTTGCTTTCTTCCGGCAATTGCACAGAATACGAAAGACTTCCTTCTATGCCTCCTTGAAGCAATAGCAAAAGTTGATTTTCTGCGGTATTCAATTTCGCTACATATCTTCCTTTCTTATTCAGCAGTGCAGTCCCCGTCGCGACAATTTCTCTATTTTTGCGTAATTGCGGCAAGTATGGCGTTATTCCCTTTTCATATATCTGACTGTGCAGATTATGAAGTGTTGTCGCTGCAATCAGATTTCTCTCTTTTGCTGTATCAATAAGCGTAGCCACATGCAGTGGAAGCCTTCGTTTATTCAAGGGCTTGAAGAACATAATGTCCTCGACAGGGCCATCAACCGCAATAACTTTCGCCAATATATTCGATTTGGAATCTCTGAAACAAATGTCCAACATCTTGAGCCATCCCTCGTGCTCTAGAACACGCGATCCTACAAGAATACTTTGGACCTTACCAGAACTTATAAGCGCTGAAACACGAGCATCCAACTCGTTTCTTGCTCCTCTCACGGTCGGGGAATACACCTTGGTTTGCTCATTTTTTTCCTTCGCTTCCTTGTTAAATACAGGACTTGAAGAATAAAAGACAAGATTATTGTCCTTGTCCAGATCAATACCCAGCATAAGAAGAAGAGAGATGTCTTCCAAGTCAGTCCGATCATCACATCCTGGAAGTATCAACAGCACAACAATAAGGAGCAGGATTGCTCTTCGAACCCGCATCAATTCCGCCACCTCACGATCCAATTCTTCATGATAAGGAGTCCCCATAGAACAAAGGGAAGCAAGTACGCTACACCCACTCCAAGCTGATTAAAATACGCGATCCAAACTTTACTTTCATGCCAACTCAGATCCCAAAAGAAGGTGATTGCGATCATCCCTGCCAACAGAACGATCATATGTGCGTTCGTTTTCCCTTTTGCAATCAATTGCTCGGTGCATTGCACGGCAATATGAAGTGCAGGAAACCACGTTTTGCAAATGAGGAGTGTATAGACGGATAAAAAAATAATATCGAACCTCTCTAGAAAACGAAATTCGATGATTTTGGCAGCGGAAAGCGGCGCTAGTTGATATTGGGTGATTTCATCTGGGCTGAAGACAACAAAACAAATGATCGTCACAAATAAATAAACCGCAAGTGTTAGGGTATTAGCGATTACCACGTTGGCGGAAGCTGTTTTTTTATTTTCCAAATAAGGGTAAAAAAACATGATTCCTTCAAAACCCAAAAAGGAGAGGATCGTTGAGCTTACACTGTGCCAAACTGGCATCCAACCCTCTTTTAGAACCGGAAGCAGGTTTATCCAATTTGCCTCCTTAAATACATATAACAGGATGAACGGCATCCATACAGTGCTTAAAATCACGACTTCTGCGAAGCGTCCTAAACTTCGAACGCCTCCCTTTACGACCATAAAGGCCGGCACAACAAATAACAACATAAGCACATAAGTATAAGATTGCTGCATAATCCAAGTTTTAATGATCAGAGCCATTCGGTCAAAAATTAAATAGGCGAACAGAATCATGTAGACAGCAATAATGAGGGTCAAAAGGGTACCGGACCACTTGCCAAAGTAATGCCTTACCAGATGGATCACGGTCCCGCCAGGATATTTTTTCATGATTTGGATCATAGCCAGACTCGCCACAACCGAACATACCCAGCCCCCAAAAATCGCGATCCACCCATCCGTCCCACTAATTCCTGCCAAAGTGGATGGCATCGTTATCACGCCTACACCTACCTGCATCCCATGAATCAAAAAGATAAACTGTAAGCGTGTTATTTTGTTATTTTCATAGGTATTCTCTGTTTGTGGCATTAGCTGTCATCACCTTCTGCCCGTTTTGAGGTCATCTTCTTTTTCTGAAGAGTTCTAACGCTTTGGGGGCGCATAATCATCTTCCACAGTGGCAGACGTACAAAACCATCTTTCCAATCCCCTGGGCGTATGGGGGCAAGCGGTGAGGTGTAGGACTGGCCAAGTGACTTTAAATTAATGAGGTGCGCAATCAAAACCATGTACCCGGCTACGATTCCGACAATGCCAAAAATGGATGCAATAATCATCATAGGAAACCGGATTAACCGAATGGACGAGGCCATGTCATAGTTGGGAAGGATGAAAGAAGCCACCGCCGTAGAGGCCACGATTACGACCATAAGATTGCTGACGATGCCCGCTTGAACAGCCGCTTGCCCGATAACGATCCCGCCTACAATGCCTACCGTCTGTCCTACGGGAGCTGGCAAGCGAATGCCGGCTTCACGAAGCATTTCGAGCATAATCTCCATGATTAAGGCTTCAATAAGCGGCGGATATGGAACAACAGCTCTAAACTCACCGATAGATAAAATAAGATCTAGAGGAATTACTTCATGATTGAAGGAAATGCAGGCAATATAGATCCCCGGCAGGAAAGCAGCCACAAAACAGGCCAATATGCGCAGCAGCCGAAGGAAGGTCGCCACGGGCCAACGCATGCTGTAGTCATCAATGCCTTGAAAAAAGGACACCAGGTTCATGGGTGCAACCAATACGCTGGACGAACGATCGAGCACAACGCAAATTCTTCCCTGCAAAATTTGGGAGGCCGCTGTATCGGGCCGTTCCGTCGTAATAAATTGCGGAAACAAGGAGAAGGAGTTATCCTCGATATGTTCGGCAAGTTCTCCTGTATTTAATATGCAGTCTACATTTAACCCCGTAATTCTGTTCTCCAGTTCCTGCAAAAGCTCGGGCAACGCAACATCCTCTAAATATAAAAGTGAAACCTTGATTTTCGCTCTTTGGCCTATATAATACTCCTTGATTTTCAGCTCCGTGCTGCTAATATACCGGCGAATTAACGCAATATTTTGAGCGTCCGTTTCGACAAATCCTTGATGAGCTCCTTTTAATGAAGCCTCGATCTGCGAATCTGTAATCGCCCTTTGCGGCCAGCCCTGCGTATCCATGGCATAGGCATGTGGCAGCCTATCAACGAAGAGGACGCTATATCCGTGCAAAATAGAGGTCTCTATTTGCTCCCATGTCGCTATCGTGCTCATAAGTCCAAGCGTTACAGGCAGTTCGCCCTCTGTTGTATCCGCATGGTGAAACATGAGCTGGCGCAAGACGTTGTTGTTGATTGCATTTTTATCGACAAGTCCGGACAGGTACACAAGTGCCGCTTGGCTATCCATTTGTTTATAAGTGAAGGTACGGACGACCAAATCTGGTGTTTTGTTAAAAAGCGTCTGCAGTAACTTTACATTCTCTGTAAGAGTGGTATGCAGCGAGTTGCTCCCTGGCGTGAAATGATTGTTCTGCCCCGGTTCGGGCCCTTGAATGAATATCCGGTTCGTCCAGCGAAATAATCGGCGAACAAAACTCATCATGTACACCCTCTTACCTCATCCAATCTTCTCGTCTCATTTTCCCTTGAATTTCCACGGATTATTCACGACTTTTTTTCGGGGCCAGTGAAAATCAGCTTTTTGTGATTAGGCATGTATAAAAGGTGGAAAAATTTCGGATGTTATAGGAGGAATGCGAGGTGAAACCATGTCTACCCACGAGGAATCCAGTTCAGAATATCCGCGGAAAATCCGCGACTTCCAAGTACTTAGCACAATGAAGCCCAGTGAATGGACGGAGATTGAACTCCAGAGCAGCCACAGGCAAATGAGCGACTTATCCCCTTGGCTTAATGAGCAGGGCACCCATATCCACAGTCAAATCATTCAGGAAATTCAACGTCGCGGCGTCTGACTTAGTAAACATAGATGTTGCTTTATTATCGAAATTCCTTCATAATGAAGAAGTTGAATCTACATAATTTTAGGAGGTATTTATACAATGGCACATCAACTACCAGCTCTTCCTTATGCGAACGATGCACTTGAGCCACACATCGATGCAAAAACGATGGAAATTCACCACGATCGTCACCATAACGCTTACGTGACGAACTTGAATGCAGCTTTGGACAAGCATCCAGCTCTGCACGATAAATCCCTTAACGACCTGATCGCTGACCTGAACAGCCTTCCTGAAGATATTCGCACTGCTGTTCGCAACAACGGTGGCGGACACGCGAACCACTCCCTGTTCTGGGAAGTTATCGCACCAAACGCTGGCGGAGCACCTACTGGCGCGCTTGCAGCAGCTATCGAGAGCGAGCTTGGCGGTTTTGACAAATTCAAAGCTGACTTCGCTGCAGCAGCAACAACACGCTTTGGTTCCGGCTGGGCTTTCCTAGCTGTTGACAAAGCTGGCAAATTGAAAGTATACAGCTTGCCTAACCAAGACAGCCCGATCATGGAAGGCGAAACGCCAATCCTTGGTCTTGATGTTTGGGAGCACGCTTACTACCTGAACTACCAAAACAAACGCCCTGACTACATCGCAGCGTTCTGGAACGTTGTGAACTGGGCTGAAGTTGGCAAGCGTTACGACGCTGCGAAATAAGCTAGCCATACAAGGAGCTGTCCATCGAGTAGATGTTTCTACTTGAGGGCAGCTCTTTTTTTTCATTTGACCCCTGTGTGGCGACCTAGGGACATCCTTGGACATCCTCCTTTGGGACTATTAATGGTGGAAATTGTTTACGGTTTTTCGGGAAAGTAGTACGATAACGGTAACCAATATTATCCTGAAATGAGTTGAGAGCCCTGTGAAATCAATCGTCCCCCTACTTCAAAATGTTCCTCTTTTCCAAGAACTCTCACAAGCTGATTTATTAGGCATCGCGCCTTTGTTTATTGAAAAAAAAGTGAAGAAGGGCAGCATTCTATTCTTAGAAGGCGATGCAGGCGAGGAGTTATTCCTTATCAAATCGGGTGTCGTCAAAATATATCGGTTGGATGAAGCCAAGGAGATCATTCTGGCTTTGTTTCGGGACGGGGATTTTTTTGGTGAGATGTCTCTGATTAGCGCCGGTCTTACCCGATCGGCAACCGCTGAGACGCTGGAAGCCTGCACACTTTATGCGCTGAAGCGCACTTCCTTCGTGCAATACATGGAGAAGAGCCCTAGGCTATGCCTAAAGCTCTTGGAAACAACGATGGGCCGATTGCGTCAGGCCAATGACCAGATCTATGATCTGACGTTTCTTGGCGTGCGTTCACGCATTATTAAAACCATTATTCGCCTATCCGAGCAGCATGGCATCCCTGCACAGGACGGCCTTCTGATTAATGTCAAATTGACGCATCAGCAGCTCGCCAATATGGTGGGCACTGTACGGGAGTCCGTTACCAAGGTGCTGCAAGAGCTCCAGGACGACGACCTCATACAAATTGATAAAAAGTTAATCACATTAAGAAATGTGGAAGCGATTAAAGCCGAAATTCGCTAATATCCGTGGATCAGGGAGCATTTACTCGTTGCTCTCCTGCCACTCTTTCATAATCCGAATGAACACATTCGGGAAGGCATACTGCTGCAGCTCATCTGGGCCTACCCAGCGATAATGGAACGGGATCCATTCTCCCCCGTTGGTTGGGTGGCTCAAGCTGGTGAGCTTGGCACGAAATACTTTCATTTTCCAGACAATATGGCTGAAAATATGCTCCGTATCCATGAACCACTCGCCAGGCTGGATCATGATTTGCTCTTGGTCTGCAAGCGCTTTGCGCAGCACATCCTTGTTCTCACCGTCAGAGAGCCATCCCTCCGGCTCCCACGTCACATGCGGCAGCTCCCACATACGGGCTAACAATCCTTCCTGCGGACGCTGTCTGATCAGCCATTTGCCTTCATTCTCACCCGTACCTTCGATCAAAGCCACTGCCCGCAGCTCAGGACGAGGCGGTTTGGCTTTCTTTTTGATGGGCAAGCCTTCTTCCATCCCGGCTTCACGCGCAGAGCAATGGGCCATGACGGGACACGTTAAGCAGTGCGGCGACCGGGGCGTACATACCATAGCCCCAAGCTCCATCAATGCTTGATTAAAATCACTCGCCGTTCCTTCCAGGATGAGCTCGCGCGCCAGCTTCTCCATTCGGGTCCGAGTCGCCGGCTTCATAATATCTTCTTCAATGAGAAAATAACGCGACAATACGCGCATGACATTACCGTCTACAGCCGGCTCGGGCTTATTGTAGGCAATGCTTAGTACCGCTCCAGACGTATAGGGACCGACACCTTTTAACGATGAAATCTCTTCTTTCGTCTGCGGAACGATGCCGCCATATCGCTCGTGCACTTCACGCACCGCAGTTTGAAGATTCCTTGCACGCGAATAATAGCCTAATCCCTCCCAGGCCTTCAGCACATTCTCCTCAGGTGCAGTCGCCAGGGCTTCTACCGTTGGGAATTGATCAATAAACCGATGGAAATAAGGAATAACCGTATCCACTCGGGTTTGCTGCAGCATGACTTCGGAAATCCATATATAATAAGGGTTTTTACTTCTTCGCCATGGTAAATCACGCTTGTGCGTATGGTACCAATCCAGTAAATTTTCGGAAAAATAAAGCATTTGTTCTTGACTGTACATGAGCTCTCCTTCTCTATAGGGCGCGTTCCAGTTATAATGAATGAATGGACATGAGTCCATTATACGAGAATTGCGGAACATAAAACTAGAGGTGAATGTATGCAAAACGAGAAGCAAGTACATAAAAGGAAATTATGGATCGGCGAAGCGCGTGCTCTCCTCCCTCTGCTCTTCATCTGGGGCGCGGAGTGGATGTTCAGTGCGCTTATGGATATTGCGATCTATTGGCGCGACCTGGACTGGTTAAAACAAGCCGCCCTCCTTACCGCTGTCGTAGCGAGCTTGGTGCAGTTATGGAGTCTGCGGAAGGATTTCCGCGCTGACGGAGAGGGCTTACAGGACCAAAGCGGCTGGGGGCATCCGGCTCTGCTGTTGCTGCCAGGCGTGATGTTGATTGCCGCTATCGCTTTGCTTGAGGCCATTGGCGCTATCGGACCTTTATTCGCCCCTGTGCTGCGAGCTTTCATTCTCGCAATTGGATTTGTACAGTTCGGGCTGCTGCTAGGCAGACCTTTGATTTATTTGGGACTGTGGCTGTTCGCCTTGTCCGCTGTGATGGGTGTCTGGTATTTGGGCTATTCCGCCGTCATCCTCGAGGGCATGGGCGGTATCAGCCTCGTTGTATGCGGATATATGCTGCGCGTTTGGGGGCGGCAGAGCTAGGAAAGTGCAAGACATACATTCAGCGGCAAATAGGAGGACACCCACTATGAGGCAAAACAAAGAAACCATGCTGCGCACAGCATGGCGATGGAGAATCGGCGCACTCGTCCTTGCGCCGATGGTGCTCGCGTTAGCTGCATGCGGCGGGGCTTCCAGTGGCGAAGCCACACCGAAGCCTCCGGCCGCCACCGCAGCAAGCGAGAGCAACCCTGCGTTCGTGAAGGCGCAGGAGCTCTTCACAGCGAACAAGTGCATCAGCTGCCACGGTGTCGATCTGGCTGGCAGGGCCGGCGCCAAGACCAATTTGCAAAAGGTCGGCAGCCAAATGACCAAAGAACAGATCGCGAGCCAGATCAAAAACGGCGGCGGCGGCATGCCCGCTTACAGCACGAAGTTGTCCGAGGATGAAATCGGACAGCTGAGCGATTGGCTCAGCTCCAAAAAATAGCAGCCTTAGAGCTGCTCTACAATCGCATAGGCGGCAGCCATCGATTCCGTATGCGTAATGCTGATATGGATGCGCAGGCTGCCTATTAAGCCTGCCCGCTGCAGCGCTTCCTCGCGCACGTGGCATACCGGCTTGCCCAGTCCATCGGGCAGCACCTCCACATCCTGAAAGCCAATCTGCTTGCCGATCCCGCAGCCGATCGCTTTGACAATCGCTTCCTTGGCCGCAAAACGGCCGGAAGCAAACTCCGCTAACCGCCCTCGGCGTTTTTGCGCAAGCTCTCTCTCCGGAGGCGTCATAATCCGCTCCAGAAACCTTTCACCCGCTGAACCTTCCAGCATCTTGCGCACTCGCGCAATTTCCACCAAATCCGTTCCGACGCCAATAATCATCGCTCGTGAGCACCACTTTTCTGCTGCGTTTTGCGTCCACTGTACACGATTCACTCTTCATGGTCAAGGGGACTGTTTGCTTTCAGGGGTTATCAGTGGGCAATTAGCTAGCTTCCGGGAAACTTTCAAAAGACTTCTAGTTACTTCCAGGTAAGTAAGTTACCCTATTTTCAGTTCTTATGCCACGCAGGAACTAGGCGTATACTGGACATAGATGAAAAGCTGGGAGGCCTACATAAATGAGAATCATGCCACTTGAAAAACGTGGAATATCGAACAGCCGAATTGCTTTTGGATGTATGGGCATTGGCGGGGACTGGACGGCAGCTCCTTTGACCAAAGAAGATTATATCGTTGCTGAGAAAGCTGTAGAAGCTGCGCTTTCCATTGGCATCACCATGTTCGATCATGCTGATATTTATAAAAGAGGAAAGTCGGAAATTGTTTTCGGCGAAGTCCTGAAGAAAAGACCTGATCTTCGCGATCAAATCATCCTTCAATCCAAAGTGGGCATCCGTTTCCAGGATGATGTGAATCCACAGCGCTTTGATTTTAGCAAAAATCACATGATTCCCGCAGTCGATGGCATTCTAAGCCGTCTTGGCGTGGAGCATCTGGATGTTCTCTTGCTTCACCGCCCAGATCCGCTTATGGAACCTGAAGAAATCGCAGAAGCTTTTAATCTTTTGCGTTCTGCCGGCAAAGTGCGCCACTTCGGCGTTTCCAATATGACCGCTGCGCAAATGCGCTTTATTCAAAATTCCTTGCCGGAGCCGCTTGTGGTCAACCAGCTGGAATTGAGCCTGGCTCGCCTGGACTGGATTGAACAAGGCATCCTTGTCAATCAAAAAGCGGGCGTAGGCGTCAATTTCGCCGATGGCATCCTGGAGCACTGCCAGATGGCGGACATCCAAATCCAGGCTTGGGGCCCGCTGGCCAAAGGCATCTTCTCTGGCAAAGTTTTGGAGGATGCGCCCGATAACATCGTAAAAACGGCTGCCCTCGTTAAGAAACTGGCTGCCGAGCAAGAAACAAGCTTGGAAGCCATCGTACTTGGCTGGTTAATGAAGCACCCGGCTCGCATTCAGCCGGTCATCGGCACTTCATCTGTCGAGCGTATCCATGCTTGCCAAGATGCGCTTCGCGTATCTGAAAATATGACACGCGAAGAGTGGTATACGCTGCTCGAAAGCTCACGCGGTGTGCGCGTTCCGTAGGTTCGTAGGTGCGGCACTCACTCTCCCATAAACAAACAACCCCCGACCTGACAAGGCCGGGGGTTTTGATTAACGGGCTTAAATACCCGGAATCGGAATACGTTTATGCTCCGTTTTGAGATACTGCTTCTCCAGCTTCTCTTGCACAGCCGGATCAATTTGCTTACCTTCCAAGTAGTCGCTGTTATCGCCGTATGTAATGCCAAGCTCGTTCTCATCCGTCTGGCCGTCCCATAGACCTGCGGTCGGGGCTTTATCCAGCACGCTTTGTGGAACGCCAAGCTTCGCTGCAAGAGCTCGCACTTGCCTCTTATTCAGCGTGCTAAGCGGTGTAATGTCGACGGCACCGTCGCCATATTTCGTAAAGAATCCGGTAATCGCTTCGGAGGCATGATCTGTGCCCACAACGATTAAGCCAAGTTCAAAAGCAAGAGCATACTGCATCACCATGCGCGTGCGCGCTTTGATGTTGCCTTTGCCGCCACGGCTCACATGCTGGTGAACCCCGATATGTTTAAGCCCGTATTCAACTTCAATGGCGATTTCGTCGACTGCTTCTTCAATATTGTTCTCGATTTGATATTTCAAATCGAATGCTTTGGCCACCGCGTAGCTATCTTCGATATCTACTTGTTGACCATAGGGTTGAAACACGCCGACCGTCTTGTACTCGGTGCCTTTCTCCGCAGTCAGCTCGTCCGTCGCCTGCTTGCACAAACCCGTCGCTACAGCGCTATCGATTCCGCCGCTGATTGCGATCAGCAGGCCGTTGGCTTTCGCGCCGAGTACATAATTTTTCAGAAAGTCCACACGTTTGCGGATTTCTTCGTCAATATCAATTTCCGGCTTAACGCCAAGCTTTGCGATAATTTCTGCTTGCAAACTCATGCCTCTCTCCACCTTTTCTACAGTGTAAAAACCAACCTTCTTTGAAATCTAGTATAGACTTTCACTCTCAAAATTTCAAAGAATAATCGCATTTTTCTGCCCATAAAAAGGAAAAGACCCGCCATGCATCAGCTGCAATAGCGAGTCATTATTCCTTATTTGCAATATTGGTTGAAAGCACCGATCAAATCGCCTGCGATCATGTCAGCGGAACGGTCTTCAATTTGGTGACGTTGGATGAAGTGAGCAAGCTCACCATTTTTGAACAATGCGATGGATGGGGATGATGGCGGGTATGGTGCCAAATATTCACGAGCTTTCGCTGTTGCATCCTTCTCTTGACCTGCGAACACCGTGTATGTGTACGTTGGCAGTGTATCGTTTTGAAGCGCTTTGGCTACCCCAGGACGACATTGGCCTGCTGCACATCCGCAAACGGAATTGATAACCAGCAGCATAGTGCCGTCTTTGGATTTCTCCATCACTTCATCCACTTGCTCCGGAGTCAGAAGCTCCGTAATTCCCAGACGAGTCAAATCTTCTCTCATCGGTTTAACCATATCTTTCATGTAAGAATCAAAAGACATTGCCATATGTTCCACCCCTTAGGATTTAATAGTTACTCTCAAAACGTAATCGTTACAACTTATATTATACATCCGATGGCGGTGAATGCAAAGTACCTATAGCCGGCTTCTCACACAAATAGAAATAAAGCGAAAGCTATTAAGCTTCCGCCTCATCCTTTTTCCTCGTACTAGAAGCCTCTCCCGGCTCAAAGGAAACATCTTTATCCGGATGCGTGAAAATCCCGCTTTGCGGCACGATGCCTTTTTCGAAATAGTCGCGATTCTCGGCGCTTTGAAAGCCAATGTCCTTATACGGGTGAACCCATTCATCGCCTGCCATGACTTCGGGATCGGTCTCAGCCGTCCACTGCTCCAGCGGGGAGTTGTCTGATTCATACTCATGATCGCCGATGACGACACCATGTTCGTTCACGAACGCCTCATGCGGACCGCGCCCCTGTTCAAATTGCGGGAGAAAATCGATCTCGAAAGGATCAAGATTGCTTTGTTCCTTAGCGGATTGGGCTGCCTTCTTCAGATCTTTGCTCATGTCGATGGCCGGTTGGGTCCGTCCAGTTTTTTGTCCACGAAACCCTCTTTACCTGCACCTGATTGCGACTTCTCGCGCTCTTTGTTTTGCTGCTCTTGTTGGATTTGGGTCTTGGAATCGTTTTGACTCATTGCACTCAGCTCCCTTCTGCCAGTATTATGTGCCAAAGCAGGTAGAAGCATTCCAACTACGATCATGAAAAGAAAGATCAGCTGCGCCAAGCTTAAATAAAGCAGTTCCGGCTTCTCAGCGGCAAAAAAACTAGCAAACATCCCTACCGCACCTCCGTACATCAGTGAGTACTTCAGTAAAATCCCGCTCCCGAAGCGATTCCGACGCTCCTCATACCCAATCTGCCAAATAAGCAAAGGGAGGAGCAGCAACGATACATAGGCGTGAAAAGGATGAAAACGCGATATCGTACCTTCCACACGAATGCCCCATGGCCATGTAGTCGGCAATCCGTATCCCGGGATCAGCGCACAATATACAAATACGGCCGCAGTCAGACCAGTAGCCAATATATCTAGAAAAACGTATAGCGGTATCCGCTGTTTTCTTATTTGAACGTACATATAAACAGCTGCCAATAGCAGTCCAAGCATTATTTCTGTGCTAGAACCTACTACCATAAGAAGTTTCAATGGACTTGTCCAGAGTATCGAGGGTTGTGTGAAGATAATGCCAAGCTTCCATGCAATTAATACGATGATTGCACCAGCAAAAACGATATCATCCATCGACTTAGTCATCGAGGCCTCTTCCCCACTGCGTACTTGCCGCGCCGCTCTCCGAATCAACCATAAGCCTATAGCGCATGCCAAAAGCACCGCTACCAGCTTCCCTTGCAGCTGCAATGGCCCTAACTGAAATACATCCGGCATCTTATCGCCTCCCTCTCTCCATTACATCCATCGTAACGAGAGGAGACGCGTTGTGCAACTATCAGGGCTCCAAGAACTGAAAGGTAAAGGAAGATTTCTGCAACTTGTCAAAACGGAAGCCTGCGGCTTTCAGCTTGCGGATCACGACAGGCAGCGCCTCTAAAGTCGTGGTCTTATACGTGTTATCGTGCATTAGTACGATAATACGCTTTTTCCCTTTGCTTGCACTCATCACAGAGTCGATGATCATGTCTCTATCCTGCACGGGGGCAGCAGCATCCGTCGAGCTGACGTTCCAGTCGAAATACTGGTAACCTTGTTCTTTTGCCTTGGCCGTCACCTGATTCATAATTCCTCTGCCGCCGGATTTACGGCTCACTTGATTGTTCGAACCGCCTGGGAACCTTAGAATCTCAGGTCGAAATCCGACCGTTTCCTCCAGAAGTCGATCCAACCTGCGCACATCTTTGATGAAAGCTTCTGGTGATTTATAAATACGGTTATAATCATGCGAATACGTATGATTCCCAAGTGCGTGTCCTTCCGCTGCGATTTCTTTATAAAGCGATTTGCCTTCACTCGTTTCTGTACCTATGACGAAAAAAGTTGCGGTTACCCCATTGGTTTTTAAAATATGTAAAATCTTCCTTGTACTATTGGACGGACCGTCATCAAAGGTCAAATAGGCGATTTTATTCCCTACTGGAGGTGGACTGTGATGTGGAGGTCCTGTATAAAAATGCCTCGTCTCCACAACCGTTATTTCTTTGTCATCATTCGGCGGGGCAGATGGGCTCACCTCTGTTACCTCACTCGCTATTTTTCCCGATAACTGTTTAGGTACTTGCGCCGCTTGCTCCGTATGTATTTGTTCAGTCCCACACCCTGCTGCACTGACACTAATCATTAACCCTATTAAATAAACGCCTGCTCGCCGTTTCTGATCACCCATGGATGCTCCCCCTCTCATGCGTTTCCTGTGCCATGTTAGTATGGCTATCCGCGCATTCGACATTAAACCCAATATTTCCCGGGAAATCCGACAGGAACAGCCCCTTTTCCTCTTTTCACACTAGTGGCAAAATAAAAAAAGACCATCCAGAGGTCAATTTCAACCTAAGGATGGTCCTTTCCTTACAAACCGCTTACTCAGCAGCGCTGCCGTTTAATTTCTCTCTCAGCAGGTTCATCTGCTCATCAACTTTTGCTTGCTTCGCCACATCAACAGGTGTGTAGCTGCCTACCGTACCAGCAGGTACATATGGCTTGCGTGCGATTTCCGCTTCAACTTCCAGTTGAATGATTTTCTCTTCCATGCGTTGGAAGCCACGGGATGCGTTGCCGCTTTCGATTACGCCGTTGTAGGAAACCTGCGCCATTTGTTTTTTCGCTTTGGCAAGCTGAGCACGGGATACAAGCTCGTTGCGTTTGTTGCGCATTTTGTAGAACTCATCTTTCATTTCATGAAGCTGTTGTGTCAGCTCATCGGCATGCGCTTTAGCAGAAGCATACAAATCCGTGTACTCAACAATTTTATCTTCATGGTACAATTTTTCTTCAACCGCTTGGCGGGCGATGGCTTCTTGGCCGTTTTTGATTGCTGTGGAAGCTTTCGCTTCACGATCAGCTACTAGACGAACGGACTCCTCAAGGCGTTGTTTCAATTTGCGCTCACTTGCAATTTGTCGAGCCACTGTTACTTCAGCCTGGGCAATTTCTTGCTCCATGTCGCGCAGATACTGATTCAACATAACGATCGGATCCTCGATTTTATCCAATACCTCGTGAATTGATGCTTTTGTCATATCCTTCATTCTTGTAAATACTCCCATGGTTTACACGTCTCCTTTTTTAATATCAATTGGTTGTTGTTGTTCAAAACGAGCGACTTTGGCTCTCAGTTCTTCTACTTCTCTTTGCAAAGCTTTCTTCTCGATATCTTTCATCATTTCATCAATGTTATTGGTTTTGCTTGCCTCGTAAGGCGCATTGTAGCCTGCATGATGCGGTGGCACGTGACCAGGGTGCGGCTTGTGAGCCGTCGTGTTCCAACCACCGTTGTACGGAGGGCGGGTATACGAGCCAGCATAAGGATCAAAAGGCGGATGGTCGTAGCCAGGCTCCTTCGGAATCACAATAGCGGCGATAAAGTAGATGAAAATGACTGTTCCACCTGTGAAAAATGTTGTAATGACCACTAGCAGTCTTAGTAATGTAGCATCAACGTTCATAGCTTCGGCGAGTCCGCCGCAAAGACCGGTTACTTTTTTATCTCTTCGTGAGCGGTATATTTTGCTCATGATTGTTTGTTCCCTCCTGATTCAGCCTATTCCGCAGTGCCTCAAGTTCAGCGTCTACAGCCGGATTGCCCGCACCGTAGTAGCTTTCGCGGCCCATACGTCGTACATCTCGGAGCGTTCTTGCATGAAGCTCCATATCGGATACGCGCTCTTCCAAGCGGCCGAACATCCGCGGTGACGCATCCTGCGACACGCTGCTGCGAGCATGCAATCTCTGCTGCAAGCGAGCGGATTCCATTCGGGCCAGGTAGTAGCTGCGTTTATCTGCCACTTCTTTGTAATCTGCTTTGAGCTGCTGCAACTCTTCATCCAAATCCAGGATGGATTGCTTGGCTTGCTCATACAATTCGCGATATTGCTCGCTTTTCTCCTCAGCTTGCAGCTTCTCTTGAAGCACAATCCGCGCCATATGTTCTTCGCCGGCTTTCAAAGCCAGGAGCGCTTGCTGCTCGCGCTTCTCTTTGGTTTCTAATGCCGTCAGATATTGCTGCCTTAGCGAAGCTGCGTGAGTGACGCATTGCTGGTACAGCCTCTCGGATTGCTGAAGCTGTTCGCGCTGAGCAGCTAAGTATTGGTCGATCAAGCGAACCGGATCTTCAGACCGTTCCAAATGTTCATTCAGGGATGCTACGGTAATGTCTCTCATACGCCTCAATAGGCTCATCTCTCATACCACCTTTTCCACTCTGTTTTGCCATCCTATTTACACGGTTCTTCTTGTCAACATCGAAACCCCGTAACCAATCAATCCAATCGCCAGAAGAATAATGATCCAGCCGGCTAATTTGCCAACCAGGATAACACCGCCGATTCCTGCAATAAGCCAACCGAATTTATTGCCATTCTGAATGCCAATATATCCTAGACCGACCATACCAATCGGAATCAGGTATCCCATCACCGAACCGATAAAGGGTCCCATGTGAAGTCCCAACTTGTTAAGCAGAATCAGTGCGCCGAATGCGATTAGCAGAGCGGCTAAGCCTGTATTTCTTTTCATGATTTCGTCACCGCCTTTCGTTATGTGCTGTGCTCTTGTTCATGTCTTTATTCTAGGTAAAATCAAGCTTTTCCAAAACGGACCGCGGACGGTATTTCATACTAGACCTTAGTCGGGGCGCATCTACGACCTCTGTTCAGACCGGAAATATTGCGGTGGCAGATAGGCTGCCGTGTACATACAATAACAAGTGAGTGGGAAGGGGGCCGAACCAATGCCTTCAGTGGTCTATGGCGGTGTCAAAATTCTAAGTGTGAACTCGGGTTCGAATGTCCAGTTTGGGGATACCGCCTTAATACGGCTGTCGAGTAACTCCAAAATCTATGCGGGCGCCAACTCATTTTCCCCGGGGGATAGCTTCGGAAGTGTCCAAAATGTCCTAAACGGCAGTGCCAATACGAGTGATCCGGATCTCATTGATACGAATACGAATAATGTGGTGTAACGCAAAATGAACCCGGGAACAAATTCCCGGGTTCATTTCATATTTAAGCCGCTGCCCTGCGCAACAAGCCATATGCTGCTAGCAAATAAATAGCAACTAACGGCACCATCCACCAAAATAGCTCCAGATAATGTTGACCGATCCATGAAAAGATACTTCCCCACAGCCCGAATTGGGATAATAACATGGATCCTCCAGTACCTATCAGAAAAGTGACGGCGAAAAAGATTAACATACCTAACGCTCCGAAACGCCTATGAATGCTGGAAATGGCAAACCCCAGAAAGTACATTTGCAGCAGGAGAATCAAATAAATACCGAAAACTGCGATAGGCGAAGTATCTCCCAAAAAAGCGATTTTGAAAATATGCAAACGAACTCCCCATCCACCGGTGCTTTCTTCAATGAATGACAAAATCATAAGCAGCGCCGCTGTACAAATGCTGTAGAGGAAAGTCGTTAAAGCTGTTCCGACGAAGTAATCCTTCCTACGGATGCTGAGTCCCAAAGCAAAAGGAAATGTATCTTTGAGGGTTACGGCGCCTGAAACTAACGTGTAAATGAATATGGAAGCAAGGCCGCCTGTGTTCATTGTTTCTCCCTCATTAAGAGATAATGCAATGAAAAAACTGATAACAAAGTTTAAGCCAAGAATGATCCATGGGACGACTAGCCATGACATTTTATTCCGCATATGAAGCTTGATGACATTACTTACTCGATTCATACCCGCTCAGACCCCTTCCCCACAAGTGGTGTACGTGTCAGATGCACAATGAGCTGCTGCAGGGATACCGGCGCAAACTCCAGCCCTAACGACTCCGCTTCTCTCCGTTCATGATCCGTTAAAGCCCCCAGAATCGTGGCTGTTGCAGCAGCACCCATGTACTGACGCTCCAGCACTTCCTTGCCTCTTGAGAATGCGTCGATCGCCGTAGCCAACCCAGATACTGTGCAAGCGCGGCCGCGCAGCGCATCCGCATCTTCATTGAGAATCAACTGACCATTATCAATGACCAAAATATGCTCAAGCAGACGGCTTACTTCGTCAATCAAATGCGTAGACAGGATCACCGTGCGCGGATACTCCGCATAATCCTCCAGCAAGCGGTCATAAAATAAAGCTCTTGCCACGGCGTCCAAGCCTAAGTACGGCTCATCAAATATGGTTAACGGTGCGCGGCTGGCCAAACCAACCACAATGCCCACAGAGGAAAGCATCCCTCTGGACAACTTCTTCACTCTTCTTTTCAAAGGCAATCGAAAATCTTCAATCAATGACCTGGCATACGTTTCGTCCCAATCCGGATAAAGTGTTCTGGCAATCTCCATCACATCTGCGACACGGTAAGCCTCCGGATATTTCTGGCTTTCCTTAATGAAGCAAATTTGATTCAAAACACGACTATTTTCATAGGGGTTTTCGCCAAACACCTTCAACTCACCACTGGTAGCAAACTGCTGGGCTGAAAGAATATGCATGATGGTCGTTTTCCCTGCACCGTTTCTCCCCAGTAAACCATAGATTTTATTCGCTTCTATCTTGAAGCTGACCTGATCTACCGCCGTTACGTTCCCATAAGACTTCGTTAACCCGTTCACTTCCACGATGTGGGTCATCACACTTTCCCTCCTCTTCGCACCATTTCAGTTAGCTGTTCCACCGTAATACCTAGCTTTTCAGCTTCTTTCACCATTGCCACAACATACTGTTCATAAAATAATTCTTTTCTCTTCTCCATCAGCTTTGTTCGCGCTCCCTCCGCTACAAACATGCCAATCCCGCGTTTCTTATACAAAATACCTTGGTCCACCAACAAATTAACGCCTTTCGCCGCGGTCGCCGGATTAATTTGATAAAAAGCTGCGAATTGATTCGTAGAAGGCACTTGCGATTCTTCCGGCATTCTTGCTTCAATTATGTCATCTTCAATCCGTTCCGCGATTTGCACAAAAATCGGGCGGCTATCCTCCATCGTCAAACCCATTTCCTCACCACCACATTGGTTAGTTACTCATGTAATTAACCATACAACCAAAGCACCCTATTGTCAACAGGCATTGCGTACTTTGGGCACCCTTTCAAACATAAATCCCCTCCAAACTGGGAATACCACTAGAAACAAATTGTCATTCAACTACTCCATGAAAGGTAATCCGCCTATGTTTTTATCTAAAATACGTCTAACTTTCGCTGCCCTGCTGCTCGTATCAACGCCAATCACTGCCTATAGTGCGGAGTCAAAGACACAAGACGTGCAGCGTGCAAGCTACCTGGCCGAAAACCAAATAAACGAGGCTCCCTCTGCCCTGCAGGGAGCCCCGCTATTTTCCTTCTCCGTGCTTAGCGATACTCATATCGTGAACACGGATCAAGTGTCCCAGCTGCTGCTCAGCCGCGCGCTGGCCGATCACCACAAGCTGCGCCCGGAGAGCAAGCTGCTGGTGCTTAACGGCGACCTGACGGGTGGCACCGAGGGCGACTATCGCAGCTTGATGGGGCTGCTCAGCAGCCAGCCACATGCTCCTGTGCACGCGACCATGGGCAACCACGACTACTACGGCGTATGGCGTACGCCGGAGGGTGGCATGGATACATCGAAGATGAATCCGGCCTGGTCCAGTAAACAAGCGGTCGCGTTATTCGACCGCGTGTGGGGCTACGATAAGCCGTATCACGAGCTTATCGTGGAGGGCTACCGCTTCCTCTTCCTTAGCGGGGAAGCGTATCGTGACGTGAACGCCTCCTATAAGGAGGATGCGTTCCTCTCGGCCGAGCAGCTCGCCTGGCTGCGCGATCGGCTTGCGGTCGCGGGCACGGCGGATGCCGGCAAGCCCGTGTTCGTGTTCCTCCATCAGCCGCTGCCGCAGACGCTGGATGGGACAGACCGGGAGCTGGGCGTCGTCCAGCACCAGGAACTGCGGGCGCTGCTGGATGAGCACCCGAATGTTATTTTGTTCAGCGGCCATACCCACTGGAACTTGGAGACGACCAACCAAGTCAAGCAGCTGAAGTTTCTGGCCGCTTCCAGCGCTTCCATCCGCGAGGTATGGAACGCTCAGAACGAACCGGAGACGATTGGCGTCAGCCAGAGTCTCATCGTGGACGTCTACAAGGACCGCGTGGTAATCATGCGTCGTGAGCATACGACAAAACGCTGGATCGAGCCTTCCATCGCGAAAGGCTACGACGTCAAATAAAAAAAGCCGCACTCCCATGTCCCGAATTAACGGGAAAGGAGTGCGGCTTTTTTATTTGATTAGTTCGTTGCTGCCGGAGTAGCAGTTGCTGCCTCTTCTTTGGCAGGCTTGCCTTTAGGGCCAACAGGGCCTTTTTGCTCGACTTGTTTTTTGATGCTATCCGTCATGCTGTCTTTGATTTTGCTGATAAGATCATCTTCGCTGATGCCTTTGGCAGAAGCCACGTCAGCAATGGATTTCCCTGCTTCCAGTTCCGTTCTCAGTTCATCTTGAGTAATACCCAGAATCTGTGTCAGTGCTTCAGGGTTGCCGAACATTCCAGGACCTCCAGGACCGCGGTGATCGCCGCCTCTGCCTTCAGGTCCGCCTTCCGGACGAGTGTTTTGCACTTCTTTCGTAATACGATCGGAAAGATCAGCTAGCATTTTATCCGCTTGCTCTTGTGTCAGCTTGCCAGCTGTAACTTCCGCGTTGATCGCTGTTGTTTCAGTAGCGACTAACTTCGCGACGAAGTCCGCTTCTGTTAGGCCTTTTTCAACTGCGAACGCTGATAAAGTTTTGCCTGCTTTTAAAGCTTCTTGTACAGCGCTTGGCTCAACGCTTAGGATTGTAGCCGTTTCCTCAACGAGTTTGTCTCCACCATGTCCTCTTCCACCGCGGTCGCCGCCCGGGAAACCACCCTGAAAACCGCCTCCGAAGCCACCTTTGAACCCTGTTCCATCGATTTGCTTCGTTAATTGGTCAGAGAGACCGGCAACAATTTTGTCCGCCTGCTCTTGTGTCAGTTTACCCGCCGTTACTTGATCCGTGATGGATGTTGTCTCCGCTGCGACCAGCTTTTGCAAGTAGTCTTCTTTCGTCAGGCCTTTCTCTTCTGCGAATGCAGCCAATGTTTTGCCTGCTTTCAATGCCTCTTGCACAGCGCTTTCCTCAACACCCAGGATAGTTGCTGTTTCTTTCAGCACATTCCCGCCGCGGAAGCCGCCGCGATCTCCGAAGCCTTTTCCTCCTTTGCCAAAGCCTGCTTTTTGAGTCATGTCGTTTGCGGAAGGGCTTATCGTATCTGCATAGGCTTGATTATGTAGGGCTCCAACAAAACCAACACCAAGTACAAAAGAAGCGATCAATGAACCTGTAAGAATTTTTCTGGAGATATTTTTCATCGTGTGTTCCACCTTTTCTTTCAATTATTTTTTTGTTTGTTCCTTACAAAACCTAGTATAGATGCCTTACCTGAATTACATCTGAGTACAAACTGAATGTTGGTTGAGAAGTATCTGAGAATTGGCTGAAAAAGGAAACTGTTCGCCGCATGCTCATTTGGTGAAAGAATGCATGGGTAGACTCTATAGGGGAACTACAGGGCGCTATTCTGCGTGGAATCCGTGTTTTGGCTAGTCAAAGGGAACCAAGGGGCGCTATTTTAGCGATATCGGCTTGTAGGTAAGCTTTTGAGGGGAAATAGAGCCCTGTAGTTCCTTCAAAAACTGAAATAACCTTAATTTGTTCAATTAGTTATGATGAACGCACAACAGCCCCTAATATTTGCTGAATCGTAGGCTAAACTGGTAATGAACAATCAATCCATACCAATCCAGAGCTAATAAGCAAAATAGGAGCTGTTAATATGAAGCATACCACAAAATTCATAGGTTTAGACGTATCTAAAGACAAGATTTCTGTTGCTGTTGCAGACGCTGGACGCGACGAACCTCGCTTCGTTGGGCACTTCCCTCATAAACTGGAGTTCGTAAAGAAAATAATGAGACAACTCGGCAATGCTGAAAACTTAGAAGTTTGTTACGAAGCTGGCCCAACGGGTTATGTACTCTTTCACTGGCTAACTGCGCTCGGTATTACTTGTAAAGTTATCGCCCCTTCCCTCATTCCAGTCCGGACAGGCGATCAAATTAAGACAGATAAACGAGATGCCCTTCGTCTTGCTACACTGTTTCGCGCGGGAGAACTAACAGCTGTGCACGTACCAACTCCTGAACAAGAAGCTCTTCGCGATCTTGTTCGCTCAAGAGAGGATGCGAAAGAGGATCTCCATCGAGATCGCCAACGAGTATTAAAGTTACTTCTGCGGCGTCAAATTTCTCATCCACCTGCCATCAAAAATCGTTGGACACGAAATTACAGAGAGTGGTTGACCAGCTTGAAATGGGAAAGAGAATCTGATCAGCTCATGTTTCAAGAATATTTGCAGGCGATTCATGAATCCGAAAGTCGCCTTCAACGTCTGGAAGCGAGCATTATTCAATATGCTCAAAAAGGGGCTTTGGGTCCAGTCGTTAAAGCACTTCAGGTATTAAAAGGGGTAGCCATCATCTCGGCGCTTACGCTTGTTGCTGAGATAGGTTGTTTTACACGTTTCCGAAATCCTGCCATGCTCATGGCTTACCTTGGCTTGGTCCCACGAGAGCATTCTACAGGACTTAGTACGCGAAGAGGAAGTATTACCAAGGCGGGTAATCGTGGAGTTCGTCGCACTTTGGTTGAATCAAGTTGGAGTTATCGTCATAAGCCATCGATAGGCAGGGAACTTAGAAAACGAATGGAAGGTCAGGAAGGCGAACTTCTGGCTGTCTCATGGAGAGCGCAAATACGGCTGAACAGCAAATACTGTAAACTTGTGTACCGTGGAAAAGAATCTAATGTAGCTGTAACAGCAGTTGCGCGAGAACTAGTCGGATTCATCTGGGAAATCGCGTGTAAAGTCGAACGATCTGTAACGGCCTAAAACCGACAACAGGGTTTAGAGTGCCCAGCCGACAGGCTGGGACAAGACATAGTCTTCAAATCATCCGAGCTGTCAAGGCTAAACGTTGCGCTTCGCGGCCTTGACAGTCGATACTTTAGCAGGAATAAGATACCTAAGTATGGTGAAACAAAAGCAATAATTGGGCCCAGGAGCAAAGTAGGGGTTGAAGAGAGTCCGTGTGAGGCCTTATGCACAACTATAGGTTTGCTAATAGCTGCGTGCGACAATAGTTTACAGGAAGCTCTTCTTAACGAAAGTCATTAACTGCGGTAACCAGCCCGCGAATATCAGGATGCTAGCCGTTGCTTGCATTTTGCTCCTGTGCCGAGTTATTTGCTTACAAAAAACACTCAATTACTCTCGTACTAAAATGGGGGCTTGACAGAGTGCGTTCATATCAAGGCCCTGTAGTTCCCTTCGTTTCAAGCGCGGGGGGATTGTGGGGGCGAAGCTCTGGCTCGTGTGCGGCCGGCATCGGAGACTGGAGAAGTCTCAAGGGGGAGTGGGGGTAAGTGCGGGCTGATTGGTGAGCGGCTATTGGTGGGAATTAGGTACTTTAACTAGTTGCTACTTTTGATGCGATTTAGGCACTCTAACTAGTTGGCTACTTTGGGTGGGGTTCAGGTACTTTAACTAGTTGGCTACTTTTGGTGGATTCAGATACTTTAACTAGAGGCTACTATTGGTACGATTCAGGCACTTTAACTAATTGGATACTTTTGGTGGATTCAGATACGTTAACTAGAGGCTACTATTGGTACGATTCAGGCACTTTAACTAGTTGGCCACTTTTGATGGATTCAGGTACTTAACCAGTCGGCTACTTTTGGTGGGTTTCAGGTACTTTAACTAATTAGCTACACTTGGTGCGATTCAGATACTTTAACTAGTTGGCTACTATTGGAGTGTTCATGTTACTACAACCACCATGTCACCGATTTGTAAGGAGCATTGCTGCATGCTAACGGACTGAGATGACGCTATTTGCTGTTTTGGGGATAGGTTTAGTATCTAACGGACTCACATGCCGCTAATCGCAATGAAATGGCCTTAAATCAGCTGCAAACCAATAGATAACGGCTCCTCAGTCCGTTAGCTTCCCAAAACCACTCAAAAAGGCAAAATAACGGCTGCTGAGTCCGTTAAAAGTATCTGTCGTAAAATCACGGGATCGTACCCGGGTCATGCCCTCGTAACAACAAAAAACCTATCCCGGCATCAGCCGAGATAGGCATCTTTTTATTTCTCCGCAGGAAGAATCACCTTAAAGGTGGTTCCCACTCCCACGATACTATGCACTTCAATCAATCCGCCGTGAAGCTGGACGATGGAATGCGTGATTGATAAGCCCAGACCAGCGCCACCGCTCCGTCTTGCCCGTGAAGTGTCGATCCGGTAAAACCGGTCAAACAGATGAGGAAGGTGCTCGGGAGCAATCCCCTCTCCATTGTCATGGATCGCAATCTCCACGCCAGATGGCGTTTGGGCTAGCGTGAGCCCGACCTCCCCCGTCAGCGGGTGCGTATGCTGGACGGCATTGTGGAACAGGTTGAGCACAACCTGCTTGATTTTATCCGGATCATACAGATACCGGATCTGGGGAGCCAGGTGGAAGGTCACCTTCCTGTCTCCTGCCAGTAGACGCAGCTGAGGTTCCATCTCATGCAGCATCTCATCCAACACGCCTTCCGTCTTCTGAAAAGAAGGAGAACGGTCAAGCCGCGCCAGCATAAGGAGGTCCTCGACAAGTTTGTTAATTCTTACGGATTCACCATGCATGCTTTTCAGTGCTTTCAGCAATGGCTCCGGCTGTTGATAAGCTCCACGAAGCAGCACCTCCAGGAAGCCATGTATGGACGTGAGCGGTGTGCGAAGCTCATGCGAAGCATCCGCTGCAAAACGGCGCATCTGCTCTTTGGCTTCCTTTTCCGCCTCGAAGGATATCTCCAACCGTTCCAGCATCCCATTGAATGATGCCGCCAGGCGATCGACTTCCACCTGTCCTTGATGTGCCGGGAATCGTTCGTTCAGGTTACCTGCATCAATCTGTTTCACCGTATCCACCATATTCGAGAGCGGAACCAGCGTTCGGCGCAAGACGGGAAGGAAGCCCAGAAGTCCGAACACCATCGCTAACAAGGATAGAAAGATAAAAGTAAGCAACTGCTGAACCAACACATCCCGAATCGGTGCAACACTGGTGCTGGCTTGAATAATGCCCTGGAAACCTGGCCCGCCGGGACCGCCCCGGGATCGTTCAGGCTCTCCGCCAATCTGATGAAAAACCACAAGCTGGTCATTGCCCTTCTCATCTTTGACGATGCGGTGCTCCAGCTTCGTTTTCTTCTTTGCCAGAAGACTCAGATACTCCTCTTGGCTTAGCTGTGGAGCTGGCTGGTCATAAGGGGAGGAGATCAGCTTGTAATTTCCTTTTTCATCAATAAAAGCAATGGATAACTCCGATACGAAAATCCGCTCCTGCTCACCAGCGAAACCAGGCCGGTTCTCGCGGTTTGAAGGAAATACGGGGGTCTGCCCGTCTCCAGCTCCCATACCCAAACGCAGCATATTCGGAGGCAGTGCAGCAAGCTGATTGCGGATGGTCTCCGCTTTATTTTGATACATGAACCGCTGCATAACGACATATTGAAACACGCCAATGAGCAGCAGCAGTACGGATAGCACTAATAAAGTTCTAGAAAGCAGTTGAAATTTCAGAGAGCCCGTTACAAAAAGATCGGCAAACCGGCCCTTCGTTTTCATGTCAAATCCATCCGGTAGCCGGCTCCACGAATTGTGCGAATCAGCTTATGTTCCTTATCGTTCAACTTATCGCGCAAGGACCGAATGTACACCTCCACGATATTCTCTTCGCCTCCAAAATCATATCCCCAAACTTTATCGAGAATCATCGATTTACTGAGCACAAGTCCATGATTAATTGCCATAAATTTGAGCAGCTCATACTCGGTTGGGGATAACTCCAGTACTCTGTCATGCAGGCTAATCTCTTTGCGACGGTCATCCATGCGAAGCGGTCCAATCACAACCTCGCCGAACAGGTTTGGAAAATGATTGCGTATCCGCGCATAAATGCGGGCAAGCAGCTCTTCAAAACTGAACGGTTTGACCATATAATCGTCCGCACCGATCGTAAGTCCCTTCACCCGGTCATCGATTTCGTCCTTGGCTGTCAGCATGATGACGGCGATGTTTTCCGTCTTTTTGATCATACGGCAAACTTCGAATCCGTCCATTCCCGGCATCATCACATCCAATATCGCAATATGCGGCTGAAATTTATTGCATGTCGTGATGGCGGAAAGTCCATCCGTTGCGGTCATCACCTCGAAGCCTTCATTCGTCAGGCCTAATTCTAAAAATTCCAAAATATGAGGCTCGTCGTCTACGAGCAGAATTTTGATTCCTTTTAACTGGCGCATGGGGTCGTTCCTCCCGGGTTCAATTCAATACAACACACTTTATAGACATTTTCTATAGTCAGTATCCCATATCCTGCCTAAAAGCAACCTGAGCAAAAGCTGAAAGGTTGCTGAATTCTATCACTTTTCAGTAATTTTTCAGCTAACTATCAATTGAATCTCAGGTAATGCTTCTATAATTAGACCAACATCATAAGGACACCAAAGAAAAGAGGAAACACTTATGGAGCCATTTGCCCCTTCCTTCCATTCGTTTCATTTCCAATCGCTCAAGGCTGAGATCGAATTATTGCTCCGCTGTGACGATAAAGAGCGCACGCTCATAACACAATTAACCGATGATTGGTTTCGCAATGTCGACAAGCGTTTCAGCCCGGCTCTTGCCGACAGTGAAATTTCTCTATTAAATACATTAGCCGGGGAAAATTGCATGGTTTCTAATACCATGCTAGAGGTACTTTTTTTAGCCGAAATGTACCAAGCTGTAACCGATGGCTATTATAATCCACTTCATGCCGAAGGCGTGCAAGCCGCCGCTCTTTTGGAATGGGAAGTAGATCCCTCCATGAAATCGATTAAGCTCCCCCATAATGCCAACATTCATTTGAGAGGGCTGGAGCAGAGTTGGGCAGTCAAACGATTAGCTGAATATATGCAGAAACAGCTTTCCCTGGAGCAAGGGTTAATCCTCGCCGGAGGAGAAATCACGGTATGGGGTCGAAGCTCGCTGGGCATTGATCCTTGGATTATTGGCATTCTGAACCCCTGGCATGCCAACACCAAGCTAGGTGCCATCGCTTTACCTGAAGGTTCCCTTTCGACATACAGCCAATTCGAAGATCCTAGTGCCGGCTCGGTCCATGATGTCGTACAGTGCACGGTTGCCGGTGAAGATCTTGTGGAATGCCAAGTTTGGGCAAGGACGCTTGCAAGACTTGGTGTTCATGAAGGGCTGGCGTTGCTGGCCAAGCGCACCTCCGTGTGTGAAGCGGTTGTGATTACCGCGGAACAGGAGCTTCACTATTTCGGGAAAAAAGCCTCTCTCCAACGAAGATGGCTGGATATGAGAATCGACCATTATCACTTTCAGGATAAGGTATCTTAAGTCACTGGAACCTTTATCCACATACTTGCGCACATTATCCACATATTTCGGATGGTTTACCCACAAGGTTGGTTATTTTATCAACAAGTTATCCACAGGTTGTTAGTAAGAACGAAAACATGATACAATTTTTCAAAAATGAACTAGAGGTATCGTATGAAGTATGATGTCATTGTCATCGGCGGAGGTTCAGCTGGCCTGATGGCTAGTATCGCCGCAAGCCGCCAAGGCGCCAAGGTTCTCCTCCTCGACAAAGGGGATAAGCTCGGCCGCAAGCTTGGCATCTCCGGAGGCGGCAGGTGCAACGTTACGAATAACAAAGACATGGATGAGCTTATTCAGCATATCCCGGGCAACGGGCGCTTCCTATACAGTGCTTTGACGCAGTTCGGCAACAAGCACATTATCGAATTTTTTGAAAATCTCGGGATCCGTCTGAAAGAAGAGGATAACGGGCGTATGTTTCCCGTCAGCGACAAGGCCAAAACCGTCGTAGACGCGTTGATCGGCCAAGTTCGCAAGCAGGGTGTGGAGATCCGGACGAACAGTCCGGTCAAAAGGGTCCTGTTCCAGGACGGCAGCGTCCAAGGCGTCCAGCTCCACTCCGGCGAGAAGCTGGACAGCCGCGCTGTCGTCATCGCCTCGGGCGGATGCTCCGTTCCGCATACCGGCTCCACAGGAGACGGATATGCGTGGGCGGAGGCTGGCGGGCATACGATCACGCAGCTTTTTCCAACCGAGGTCCCGCTGACCTCGAAGGAAGCCTGGATCCGCAGCCGCGAGCTGCAGGGGCTTTCTTTGCGCGACGTGACACTTTCCGTGTGGAACGCCAAAGGAAAGGCTATCATCTCCCACAGGGGAGACATGTTGTTCACCCACTTCGGGCTGTCCGGCCCCATCGCCCTGCGCTGCAGCCAGTTCGTCGTCAAGGAACTAGCCAAAACCGAGCGGAAGGAAGTCCTTCTTACTGTGGATCTCTTCCCTGATCTGAGCATGGATGAGCTGTACAAAGAAAGCATGGCACTCACAAAGGCTGAGGCCAAGAAAGCAATTAAGAACGTGCTGAAGCCTCTCCTGTCCGAACGACTGATTCCTATGGTGTTGGAGCGATCCGGTCTGGACGAGCAGCTTACGCACGATAACATTCCGAAGCAGAAATGGCTCGACATGTGCAAGCTGATGAAGGCTTTTCCCGTGCGCATTCACGGGACGCTTTCGATAGAAGAAGCCTTCGTTACGGGCGGCGGCGTGCATCTCAAAGAAGTCGACCCCAGCACGATGGAGTCGAAGTTGGTGAATGGCCTTTACTTCTGCGGAGAAGTCCTGGATATTCACGGCTATACAGGCGGTTATAATATCACCGCTGCATTCTCTACCGGCTATATGGCCGGTCAAAGCGCGGCGCAGCAGTAGATTGCCCCCCTGCTCCAACTAAAAAGGACCTACATCCAGCGGATGCAGGTCCTTCTTCATTTTACAAGAGATTAAGCTGTTACCGCTTCAAGGTCATCTTCCTCGTCACGATCAAATGCCGCGCGGTCGAATTCGCCTTCGGACTCAGCTACAAGCAAAGCTGTAACGGTTGTACCTGTTGCGTTAACGGCTGTACGACCCATGTCGATCAACGCCTCTACGCCAAGTACAAGACCCATACCTTCCAAAGGCAAACCAAGAGCTGTCAATACAACTGTCGTCGAAATCGCAGCAGGTCCCGGAACACCGGCCACACCAATGGAGGAAATTACGCTTACTAGGATAAGGATAAAGTAGTCAGATCCACTAAGTGGAAGATTGTAAACTTTCGCTACGAAAATCGCTACAACCGCCGGCCACACACCGCCGCAACCATTGAAGTTCATTGTAGCGCCGAGAGGGGCTACGAAGCTGGCAATACGCGGTGAAATACGTAGACGCTTCGTGATAACTTCCAAGTTCACCGGCAGCGTTGCATAACTGCTTCGTGTTGTGAATGCAACAGCGATCGTCGGATACGCTTTTTTGAAAAACTTAATAGGGTTAACTTTCGCTACCAAAAGGACTAAACCACCAAAAATCAAGACAAAGTGAATGATAAGTGCTACGTAAGAAGTTAAGATAATTTTGGCAAGCGGTGCAAGGGTTTCAAGACCATATTTCGCCGCCATACCTGCGATCAATGCATATACACCGTAAGGTGTCAGACGAATAACATACTTAACAACTTGGTGAATCACAGCAGTTGCTGATGTAATAAACGATTTAACAGCTGCTACGCTCTCAGGCTTCTTGGAACCAACGTGTACAATAGCCACAGCCACGAAGATCGCGAAGATCAGAACGGGTACAACTTTCCCTGTCGCCATGTCGTTAATCGGGTTAGATGGCACCAGATCCAGAATAACTTGGGAGAACGTTGGAATGTCTTTTGCTTTAAAATCTTTCGGTACAGCCTGTGCAATCCCGTTACCCGGATCGAACGCCAGGGCAATAACCAAACCGATCACAGATGCAATCCCTGTTGTCAGCAAAAACCAGCCGATTGTTTTCAGACCTAGTTTACGAAGCTGACCTAGACTGGATAAAGAGGAAATACTGTTAATAACTAAGATAAGGACCAGAGGCATTACGAGCATTTTAATCAAGTTAACATAAATCGTTCCGATCGTGCTTACGCTTTTGTACTCCAAATGCAATTGGTTAAACGCTATCCCGGCAACGAGACCAAGACCCAAGCCGATGAAAACGCGGTTACCAAAGCTTACTCTTTTTCTCCCCAAGAAAACGAGCAAACCAATAATTAATATTGATACGACTAAGCTGACCCAGTTCGATGTGAATGCGGTGACCAGGTTATTTTTCACTAGAATCATCTCCTTAATTCCTACGATCTTACTTGGTTTAATGGAATTAGAATATGACATTAGAAGTTACATGTCAATGGTTAATTTAAAATAATGCAAAAAAACCGAATTTTATGCTCGTTAATCCGAGATAAAATGCGGTTTTTTCTCACAATATTTGTGTAATTACGAACGAATTTTACAAACCATGCCTTAAATGGGGCTAATCCGTCTGCTTAAATCCGTATACCGGCACTGAAGTGATTATAGTCGTCAGAGGACGGGTCAAAAGCCGCTTCTTCCTCGCTCGGCACAGCGTCGGCATCACGTGCTGAGGCGTAATTGTCCGGCCAATCCTCATTCACGGTGTGAGCCGGAATGCGGATGGAACCCTCCAGATCATACGCCATAGCGTAGGTATCCGGCTCGGATTGCGTGGGCTGACGTTCTACCAGACGCCCGCCGTGCGCCTGCGCGATCTCGAGCGCTGAGGTCATTTCCTGGTCGTCGAGATGGATATGCAGCGTCGTCCGTTCTCCTTCCAGCAGCTCCGGCTTGTAGCCGAGCTCCTCCAGTGTATCCAGCGCAAGCAGCGCATCCCGCTCCTTATCAAAACCAAAAAAGATGGGAACAAAGTTCTTCATCGTATAGCATCCTTTCTTCCTCCAAATGAAAAGTCTGCCATTAGCTTCTGCAACTTGTTCCCTGCCTATTCTACTTCGTGGCTTCCTGCACGATTTTGAGCAGCTCGTCATGGTATTCGGGCACCGCTGCAACGATATAAGCCGGCTTCCCCTCCCCAGACCCGGATCCAGCCCCCGTTCCGCCAAGCAGAGCAAGTGGACTGCCGTCATAATCCGTCACCTTCACGCCTGCCTCCTGCGCCAGCAGCAGCCCCGCGTACAAATCCTCCCCTTCGGAGTTGTACAGGACAATTCCATGCAGATCGCCTCTGGCCAGCATTGCCCATGTCAAAGACGGCGCCCACATGCGCAGCACCCTCTTCACGGAATGCTCCAGATGATGCCGGAGCCCTAGCGCCCCTTGATCATTTTTGCCAACGGCATGGCCCTGAATCCATGAGATGGTGGATTTGACAAGCGCTCCGCTGGGCTCAGCCGCAAGCCTTCTGCCATCCTGCCAAGCGCCATCCCCCTGCATAGCGGCATAATTAAGCCCAAGTGCCGAATCGTGGATCACGCCGAGTATAATCCGACCCTGATAGCTTAAGGAGATGGAGACTCCATAAAGCGGAATACCTAGAGCGAAATTATTCGTTCCATCAAGCGGATCAACGTGCCAAACCCATTCGCTTGCCGAACCGCCTTCACCGGCTTCTTCACTATAGATACGATGAGTTGGGAACACCGCCAAGATATCATCGACAATGAGACGATCCGCTTTCACATCGACCTCGGTCACCAAATCGCCACGCTCATCCTTATGCTGAATATTCAACTTACTGCCGAAGTGCTCTCTTGCCAATTCTCCCGCCTTGGACGCTGCTTTCACAGCAACTTCTCTGGCCAATAACCGTTCCTTACGATCCATATTCCCTATCCCCTTTGTGGAAACATTCATTAGATGTAGTCATTTTACCATATGTTCCCTAAGAAAGTTGACTTGTGTGAAGCCACTTACATTGACAAGCAGCCTCTTCATAAGTGATAATATAGCAAAATATTAAGCGATATGAGCAGTCGAAAGGGGCATTACGAGCATGGTAAAGCATCATCAACACAAGATTTTGGATTGTACGATTCGGGACGGCGGTTTGGTGAACGACTGGGATTTTAGCGTGGAGTTTGTCCAAGACATGTATCGCGGTTTAAGTGCAGCCGGCGTAGAGTATATGGAGATCGGCTACAAAAACTCGGAGAAACTGCTGAAAGGCGGAGCATCCGGTCCATGGAGATTTTTAAATGAGGCTTTTCTGCGTGATGTCATTACCAAAAAGACAGATACCAAACTATCTGCGCTTGTAGATATCGGCCGTGTCGATGAGAAAGACATTTTACCCCGCGAAGACAGCTTGCTTGATCTGATCCGCGTGGCTTGTTATATCAAAGATGTGGACAAAGGTCTGGAGCTTGTTCAAAAGTTCCACGATATGGGCTATGAAACGTCCCTGAACATCATGGCGCTTTCCCATGTGATGGAAAATGAGTTGATCGAAGCATTCGAAGAAATTAACAAAAGCCCCGTTGACGTTGTCTATATCGTAGACTCCTACGGCAGCATGGCTCCTAAGGATATTGATTACCTGGTAACGAAATTCCAACGCCTGCTTCCTGAGAAAGAGCTTGGCTTGCATATGCATAACAACATGCAGCTTGCTTTTGCCAACACGATTACGGGAGCTTCCAGTGGCGTAACCTTCCTGGATTCCTCCGTATACGGTATGGGTCGCGCTGCAGGAAACTGTACGACAGAATTGCTGCTCAGCCATTTGAAAGGCGCGCGCTACGATATTCGTCCTGTACTCGAAATCATTGAAAAACACATGATCACGATGCGCGAGAAATGGGATTGGGGCTACCTCATTCCTTACATGGTCGTAGGTGCGCTTGATGAGCACCCACGCACAGCTATGGCGCTTCTGAGCTCAGCAGAAAGAAATAACTTCGTAGATTTCTACGATCGTTTGACTTCCGTAGAGACTGTGCCTGCTTCACACAAAGGCTAAATTCCGATCAAAGAACCCCTTGTCAGCTTGTTCGTAAGGCATTGCCTGCGAATGAGCGACAAGGGGTTTTTCTTATGGCCACGAAAAAGAAACGGAAACTTATTTGATGATTTTGGCTGAAACCACGTAATCCTCGGCATATTCCCGGTCAATAAGGAATGTGAAGTCCTCTTCCTCCCGGCGAGCGCTTCCCCTTTTCCGGAACACCTCGATATATTCACTGTCTATAAGCTGCGTGCAATCCTCATCGGCATAAATCAGGCCGCCGTCCAAACGTTTGATCGCTTCAACCATCGCTTCACGCGATTTTAACCCACCCTCAATTCGTACATACACTCTTCCTGTCGCATCTTGGTCCTGCAGTAAAATGACTACTTTCTGTACCGTCTTGGCGCGGACTTTCTTCTCGGGTGATATGCTCATCTGTTCGGCTCCTTTATCAGCATTCTCTGTGCTAGTTTATGTCACGAAGGTTAAACGCGGACTAGGCTAATGATCACTCTATGAAAGACTGGGCAGCTTCGGCACTAGTGTTCATGTATGTAAAAGCGCCTTACCTGAGAAACTAAGACGATGAATTGACGCCGCTGTTCTGGCGGGAGCTGGGAGTGAATATTTTTCCGAATGAGCCGCATATTGCTGATCGAGGATGAAGAGCGTATTGCTCGCGTGCTGAAGCTGGAGCTTGAGCATGAGGGCTATGAAGTACATACGAAGCCAGACGGGCGCGCAGGACTGGATGCCGCTCTGTCTGAAACCGAGTGGGATCTTATTTTACTGGACGTCATGCTGCCGGAATTAAGCGGTCTGGAAGTGCTGCGCCGTGTTCGCCAAGTTAACGCTACACTGCCTATTATTTTGCTGACGGCAAGGGATGCTGTGTCTGACAGGGTCAGCGGGCTAGATCAAGGCGCTAACGATTATGTGACGAAACCTTTTGCCACAATTGAACTATTGGCGCGCATACGCAGCTTGCTCAGACAGCGGAATCTGCAGGACCAGCCGGCAGAGCAGCCTCATTTGCTGAAAATCGGTGATTTAACCATGGATATGAAAAGCAGATCCGTAGTTCGAGAGGGAACCACTATTGAACTTACGCCAACTGAGTTTGAACTGCTGCGCTTCCTGATTCAACATCGAGATGAAGTCATGACGAGGGAACAGATTATTTCCGAGGTTTGGGGCTATGATTTTGTAGGGGATACGAACGTCGTTGATGTTTATATTCGTTATCTTCGGCAGAAAGTGGACAAGCCCTTTTCCTCCAAGCTTATCCAAACGATCCGTGGAGTCGGTTATCTGATTAAGGTCGATTCGGCGCAAGCATCCAAAGAAGCAGACGAAGCATCGGGTGCTGCAGCCCCCAAAGAAAAACCTTTATGAGTTTAAAGCTGAAAATTACACTGGGCGTTGCCGTCGGTCTCATGCTGATCCTTTTTATCAGCTTTACTTTTGCCTACTATATGTTCATTCGGGTTACCACCAATGGCGAAGCCGATTTGCTCAAAGAGAAGGCAAGGACGCTGCTGTTAAAAGATTTGCCCAATCATCCTGAGTATTGGCAGGACAATTCCTCGATGGAAGAACTCCTCATCCCCCAGGAAATGCTGCGTTATATTGGACCGGATTCCAAGGTCATTTATCAAATTTATTCCGATGAGACGCTAATTCGCTACCCCGTCACCTATGTGAATAAAGATACCATTACGGTAGAAACGGCTTCGGACGGCATCTATGTCTTTGTGAAAATGCCCGTTTTTAAAGAGGGCCATCAGCTTGCCACGCTTGAAATTGGCCGCAGCCTGCGGAGATTGGGCCAATATGCGGACATGCTCATCTCTGTGCTCCTCCTGACCTCAACGGGAACGCTGATTCTCGCTCTAATCGGGGGATATTTCTATACGAACGTCCTCTTCCGCCCGCTTCAGGACTTCGTCTGCACGATGCAGAACATCGAGCAGAGCGGCTCCTTCCGGCACATCAACCTGCCAGCGAAGGATACGAACGATGAATTGGTGATACTTGGCGCGACTTTCAACCGAATGATCGACAGGCTGCAGGATATGTTTCAAAAGCAGGAACAATTCCTTGCCGATGCTTCCCACGAGCTGCGCACACCCTTGACCATCATAGAGAGCTATGCGAGCTTGCTAAGAAGATGGGCTTTCCATGATGAAAAGCTGCGGGAAGAAGCGCTCGAAGCAATTATATCCGAATCCGCTCAGTTGAAGCAGCTAACGCAGAACCTGCTCTCTCTCACTGATGTCGTCCGGGAGAACTGTGAGCAGGACGTCGACTTCGACCTGCTTCCTCTCGTCCGTCAAACCGCGGCTTCCCTTCGCATGACTTCCGGGAGAGAAATTGACGTAGAGTTGGCTTCGGAACAGCAAGAACTTCTTATGAGCGGTGACTCCTATAAAATAAAGCAGCTGCTTATTATCTTGCTGGATAATGCGCTGAAATACAGCCAGCAGAAGATCATCATGCACATCGAGCTCTCCGAAGATCATTGGGTCATCCTGAAAGTCATCGATCACGGCATTGGCATCGCTGAAGGCGATATCCCCCTTCTCTTCGACAGGTTCTATCGCAGTGATAAAGCTAGGAATCGCAAACAAGGCGGCGTGGGTCTGGGACTGGCTATAGCCTTGCATATCGTGCAGAAGCATAAAGGCACTATTGAGATTCAAAGCCGTTTGGGAGAAGGGACTACAGTGATTGTCAAACTACCGACAACCTGTCAATAAGAACATTTTCATAGGATTTTCATGGTTCTCTCAGAAAGTGAAGCAAATCCAGCTCCAGCACAGTGAAAGGGGTTTCAAGGTAAATAATAGGTTATTTTTTATCTGGTATACTGGGGGCATGTCGAACGAAACCGACACAATGTCACTCGATAGATGAGCTAGTGAAGCAATTTCAATTAACTCATTTCTAGGAGGCTACCCTGATGAAAAAACAAAACCACTTGTACAAAAAATTAGCCATTACGGCATTGACCGTTTCCATAGGACTTTCTGCAGGAATGATATCCTCACCTCATCAAGCCGACGCCGCCACCACGAATGCAACCATCGAGGCATCGGTCACAGCAACCTCCCGTGCGAACAGCGTCATCAGCATCGGGAAAAACTACTTGGGCACACCTTACCTATTCGGTTCAAGATCAGGTCAAACGAACACCTTCGACTGCTCGTCCTTCACGCAATATGTCTTCAAGCGTGTAGGCGTCAACCTGCCGCGTACATCCAAGAATCAAGCTCATGTGGGCAGCTATGTGTCCAGAAGCAACCTTCGCACAGGCGATCTTGTGTTTTTCTCAAATCCGGGCAAGCCGGGGGTCATTAACCACGTTGCGATCTATATGGGAAATGGCAACCTCCTGCAAACTTACGGGGCAGGCGGCGTACGCATTACGAACATGCATAGCGGGACTTGGTCCTCCCGTTACATGACCGCCCGCCGCGTATTGTAAGGATGCACACTCGGCTAAAATAGCCCCTGCAGTTCCCCAGCGCATACGCATATACCAAAACCGTTCCTTCGTAAAATGGCGGGTCCTTTAGGCCCCCCACCCACTACGATAGGAACGGTTTTTATGTGTCTTCGCCGCCGCTAATAACGAATGTAGGCTTCCGTATAATTCTCCTTTAACCCTCTTTTACGCACCTTTATCTGGAGTAAGCGCTGCTTGTAACTGACTCTCGCCGATCTGGGAAGCACAAGCGTCGGAAATTTTATAATCCGGCCCTTCCCGCTAGTGAATCCGGTGAGCTTCATCTGATTCGATTTTACAAATACGCGAAGTGCCCTTGGATCCTCGCCTTTGGCGATTTTTACTTTGATAATGACATGTTCATGCGTTTCAAAGATTTCGGCGCCGGACGCTCCTTGCGTAGAAATGCTTGCGTCCATGCCCGGCATAGCTTTTTTCAGCATGTCCTGTACATATCCCTCAACCCACGTCATATTATCTAGAAAGGTCTGCCCTTTTTCAGCGAAAGGCAGCTTTTGCCCGAGAAACTTCTCTACATGATCCCATTTCAGCCAAGGATGGCGATTAAACCCGCTCAAGCCTATCACCTCGTTTTCTCTTGCAGTATATGTGCCTACGCCCTGATGTGACACCAATCTGAAAAACAGATCACCTCTGGGCGAATACCCTCATATACTAAAGGTGTGAGAAGCCTGAAGTCAGGGAGGCCGAAATATGCCATCTATTGTAGGGAACGTGAAAATCATCAGCGTTGGTTCCAGCTCAGTCGTCCACTTCGGCGATACCTTCATCATCGCACCTACCAGCTCTTCCAAAACATTCGCAGGAGCAGGCTCCTTTAATACGGGTGATTTCCCTCGTGTCTATAATGCATACAGCACTACCGTTACTAATGATTCGGATCTTATCGAAGCGAACGCCACCAGCGGAGTGATCGTTTAACAAACACGATGTCAAACACAGCGAGGTGTTCCTTATGAACATGATCATTCACCAAACCATCATGATTCAGCAGCTAAAAGTGAACTCCGTTGCCAACTCCTCCGTTCTTCAAATCGGCACCGCAGGTTCCATTCGTTCCTTGTCAAACCTCTATAATACAGGCGGTTTTGTTGAACCTACGCCAGCGCTTGGTTCGAGTGAAGTAAATCCCGTTTCGCTCGTTCGATTGCCGCCGCCTACCTGATCACCGCTATGAATTGACCACCATGCTGTTCAATGTAAGGTTTTCTAATGAAACCGGAAGGAGGTGCCATATATGCATAATTCAATCACGTGGCAGCAATGGGCCCAGCAGCTTTCCGCTTA
The DNA here is from genome assembly GCF_045866505.1 of Paenibacillus sp. P36. Lineage (NCBI taxonomy): Bacteria > Bacillati > Bacillota > Bacilli > Caryophanales > Paenibacillaceae > Paenibacillus > Paenibacillus sp. P36. Next base: position 479,676 of record NZ_AP038372.1, on the reverse strand, counting down.
TATTGAAATGCAGAAGCAGCGTATCGATAAACTGGAAGAAACCGTTACGAAACTGCAGTCCGACCTCGATGCTATAAAAGTTGAGAAACGATTCCATATCGATAAAATCGAATATAATTTCGATCAACTGAAGGTTGAAAAACTGGACGGAACTTTGACCATAGGCATCAGCCCGAGCTCGCTGGATAACGTCGACGATTTCACAGTCAATGGCGCCTCAGTAGGGAAAGATGCCGGGCAAAATCAAAATCAAAATCAAGATCAGAATCCGTTCGCCCAGGGACAAGGGATGGGGATGGGGATGGGAACAGGGCAAGAATTCGGAATTGGACCTATGAATACCGGGAATACGAGAAAGCAGCAGGGCACGGAAGGGCAAGCCCATTCAGGAGCTGATATGCAGCACGACGTTTCGAAAGGCATTGCGCATTATCTGCAATATGGGCTCCAATCCGACATGTTGAACCTAGAAAACAAATACCAATACCATTTGGACGAAGATTACAAAGACCTTATCATAGACGATATTCGCAAACAATTGGATGCTCGCATTCAGCATTATGTCAATCAATACCGCGGTGTAGGATTTAAAGAACCAATGGAAGCTGTAACGACAAGTATCATCGATAAAACAAAACAGGACATTATCAGTGCAGTTGAAAGCTACATATCCAGTCTGCCAAGAAATGAGGGTTAACTATGATGAACTTGAATGTGGAAAACAAACAAATTTTCGTAGGTGATGTACGCATCGTCGGGGTTTCCAGCTCCTCGGTTTTTCTTATCGGCGATACAGAGGTCATCTCCTTGTCTTCGATGTTCGACACTCCTCCGGAAGCCGTCATCATCTCGCCATTCGTCCCGCTTCCACCTGAGGCCTAGAGGATGGCGCGCCTCTCCATTGTCGGCTATGTCTATGTGCTTGAAATTGGCGCCAGCAGTGTCATGCAGGTCGGAGATAACGTCACCACCGCACTGGATACCAACGTCTTCGCTGTGCAGCGCGAAGTACCGATCTATTACGGGAATGAAGGGAGCTTTAAGGCCTATCCCTTCTATCAACGTCCAATTCCCACACCTCAGCCACCCGAGCCATTTACAATGTGTGTGGATAACTTAGGCTCCTATATCCGAGTGCGGGGCATCAAAATTCTAGGCGTTGGTTCGACCTCTGTACTCCAGATCGGCAGCAACCGCGTAATTGGAAGCGAAGCCCGCATCAAAAACATCCGTCAATTCGTTACCGACAAGCCTGGTCCTCATGGGCAGCAAACCTTTATCAAGTTAGGCAGCGAGGATGTTATCGGCGACGTTCTGCCTGCAATCAAGCCGCCGCCTGGCTTGTAGGCTCCATAAACCCAAAGAACCGCCCCCACCCTCATCGGTGGAAGCGGTTCTTTGGCGTGGCTCACTTCGTGAGCAGCGGCTGCGCGCGGTTTAGCAGCGCAGCCATCTCCGCGCGCGTCAAGGACGCGCCGGGGCGGAATGTGCCGTTCGCGTAGCCGTCGACAAGGCCATTGCTGCTCATAGCAGCAATGGCCTCCGCCGACCAGCTGCCTGCCGGCACGTCAGAGAAGCTCTTCGCAGCGGCTGAGCCGCTCTGCGAAGTCAAGTGCAAGGCGCGGGAGAGCAGCATGCTCATCTCCTCCCGCGTTATGATCTGATCCGGCGCGAAGCGCTCGTCGCTGATCCCTTGGATCAGCCCGCTGCTCTTCGCGATCCGGATATCCTGCGAGGCCCAGTGGCTCGCAGGCACATCCGTGAACGAGGCGCTGCCGGCAGCCTCGCCTTGCAAGCCGAGCGCGCGCACGATGATCGTCGCGGCTTCGGCTCTGGTGAGCGCCGCGTCCGGCGCGAACCGGTCTGCGGCTGTGCCTAGCATCCAGCCCTTGTTCGCTGCGGCGAGGATGTCTTCTTTGGCCCAGTGCTGCTGCACGTCTGTGAAATAGAAGCCATCCGCCCACAAGCCATAATAATCCCAGGTATCGGCTGTTTCCTGGTTCAAGCTCCAGCTACCGGTACCTTTCAAGTTGTACTTGCTGACCAACTTCAGCTTTTCCTTCAGCGACTGTTCGTTCTCAAACCAAACCGTATAATCGCCAGGCACCAGACTATTGCCGTTGATACTAAACGATTCATCCGTTGGGAGAATTGTAAAAGAAGCAACAGGAGACTGGCTAGCCGTATCATAACGAACGGTTCCCCCATATTTCTGGATTAGCTTGCTAAGGGTTTGAGCGGACACACCGGCTCCGTTATCCGCTGCATTTTGATTCCAGTACCTTCCATAGAACGGGATCCCCAAGACAACCTTATCCGCAGGCGCCTGTGAAATCGCATATTGAATCGATTTTTCTACGAAGGGCAAACTAGCCACAGGTCCTGGCGTCGTATCGCCGGGATAGCTTTCGTCATAAGCCATGACCATCAAATAATCAGTAACCGCGGCTAAGGCCTTATAGTCATACAGACCTGTCCACCCCTGCGTTGTGCCGGTTGGATTGGCAGCCACCGCGACGGAAACTTCCTTGTCGCTACCTAGTTTATTACGAATGATTTTCACTAAATCGGTGTATTTATCCCGGTAAGCGGCATCTACATTTTCGATATCGAACTGAATGCCATCGAGGTTGTTATCTTGAATTGCCTTCACTATTTGATCCGCCAGCGCTTCGCGATTATCAATCGCCTTTTCTCCAAGTGACCGATCAAAATCATTGCTAAGAAACGGTACAACCCGTTTTCCCCTTTGATGCATGTCTGCAATGAACGAAGCTAGCAGAGAATCGGATAGTTCCAAATTGCCGTTTGCATCGATATGAAAATAACTCGGTGCCACGACATCGAGGGTTTCTCCGCTTTTATCCACTTGCGCTGTATACGAACTCGGGCTCCCAAAATACATGTAGGACATATTGAATTTCCCCTGCGCCGAACCAGCTTGAGCCAGAGCATCGTGAGGTTCCGAGCTTGTTGCTATCGTCAGTATCCCCGCTGCTGCTAAGGCAACAAAGATTTTACGCCATCGCTTGTTCGTCGGCATTTACACTCATTCCCTTCTCTAGCATTCTCCGAGACTACCATTCCTCTATCATCTTAGAATGCGTATGAAATCGCTAGTTGTAAATATTGGTGAACGCAAAAAAACCGCTATACAGCGGGCTTTAGGTCCCCTACAGCGGTTAGTTGATAACTGGCTATGAATCTATTTCTCTTGATAAAATTGGAAGTGATTTCGCCCCTTGCCTTTCACTTGATAGAGCGCTAGATCCACTTCTTTCATCATATGTGATGCTTCTGTCTGGTCTTGGTTATACATCGTAATTCCCATGCTGACCGTGGCCCTGAACAGATGGCCTTGAACCTCCCACGGCTGATCCACACAATGCAGGATTCGCCTAGCCACACTATTCACATGCTCTTCGCAATCTACGGATGGCAGAAGAATGGTGAACTCATCGCCGCCCATCCGGGCAAACAAATCGACCTCGCGGAGACAGTCTTGAATGCGGTGGGCAAAATCCTGCAGGAAAGCATCCCCCACATCGTGCCCCATCGTGTCATTAATCATTTTAAAATCATCGATATCCACATATAACAGCGCAAAAGGCCTGTTCGTTCGTTTAGCCTGCAAAAACATCTGCTGCAACTGCTCCTTGAACAGCCGCCGATTCGGCAAACCGGTCAATGGATCATGAAAAGCCATCGCGATTAGCCGGCTCTCGTGATTCTTGCGCAGCGTAATATCATTAAGTACGAAACAAATCTCTGAGAGATTTCCTTCTCCATTACAAATCGGCATCGCAGTACATTCAAACCAATTGAAGCTCTCGCTGGTCCCTTTCATACGAAGCTCCAGCTTACTGCTGCTGCTCGTCTGCAAGGTTTTGATAAACATTTTATGTATATCCATCCGGTATTCGGAATCGATAAAGTCTACAATTTGCTGAAAATCCTCAGGAATAAGGCCAATCACGGGGTTAAAACTCTTGGACGCATAGGTTAAATTTCCATGTACATCGAAAATACAAAACAAATCCCAAGCCTGCTCAATGAATTGGCGTACGAAGTTATCCTTCTGCAACCATGGATGCGTGACGGGATTCAAATCAGCCGAATGACTCATTACTTTCGTCGCCCCCTTCTCTACTCATGCATAGAGACAAGGGTAGATTAGCATGGGAACATAAAGATTTCATAAAGGTCACCTAAAGTTTGCGTCAAATAAAGTCCTTTTCCGTCTATTTTCTTCCTGTTTCGCTAAAGTTCTTGGTCAGCAATAGGGCATAGTACCCAATTTATACTGTAAACAGTACCAAATCTAGCGATCTGTCAATAAAAGGATAGAAATTTTTAGGAGAATCGTTCTATAATGAAGGTAATATTTGTGAGCGGGTTCTCCGCTCCCATCATGAGCCGTTCCGTTACTGAGGAGGATTTCTAGTATGGCAGGAGAAACAATTTTAGTCGTGGATGATGAACAAGAAATTGTCCAACTAATCCAACTCTATCTAGCGAGAGAAGGATACAAAGTCATCAGTGCCAACAATGGACAAGATGTTTTTGAAATCGTCAAGGAACACAAGCCCGATCTTATTGTTCTGGACATACTGCTGCCAGGACTTGATGGCATAGAAGTTTGCCGCCAGCTCCGCAAAACCAGCAATACGCCAATTCTGTTCATCTCCTGTAAAAGCGAGGATATCGATATCATTCTCGGATTAAGCATGGGTGGCGACGATTATATGACGAAACCTTTCAGCCCTAGTCAGCTTGTTGCAAGGGTGAAGGCCCTTCTGCGCCGAAATTCGATCCGCGAACAGCATCAGGATGACCCGCAGCTGGTGAAGTTTCCGGGTCTTGAGATTGATCTGGTCAGCCACATCGTTCGCGTGAATGGGCAGACCATTTCGCTATCTGCCAAAGAATTTGATTTACTTTCCCTTATGGCCAAAACCCCTAATCGGGTTTACAAAATCGAGCACTTGTTTGAGCTTATCTGGAGCCTGGACAGTATGGGTGATCCACGTACACTCATTGTACATATCAGCAATCTCCGCAAGAAAATTGAAATGAATCCGGCTGAACCTCGGTACATTATCACAGTGCGCGGTGTCGGCTATAAATTTAACGGTTCTGCGGTCTAGAACAATCGCTCCCACCAAGCGGAGATATGATGCTGCAAAGGCACCGCGGCTGCCGCTATAACTAGTGCCGGCAGCATATTGGCGACATTGATTTTCCTGATTTGAAGAATATTGATGCCTACGCCAATCACCAGAATACCTCCAACGGCTGTAATTTGAATGATCATCGCGTCCAGCGACGCTTGGCTGAATGCCATGGCGATCAAAGTTGCAGCCAGTGCAATCGTTCCCTGCATGATGAAAACAGACACGGCTGAGAAGATTACGCCTACACCTAAAGTTGAAGCGAAAATAATGGATAAGAACCCATCCAGCAGCGATTTCGTGTACAAAATATCATGATTATGCCGCAGGCCGCTGTCCAGCGGACCTAGAATCGCCATAGCTCCGATGCAGTAAATCAGCGTACAAGTCACGAAGCCCTCCGAGACGCTGCCTTGATGCTGTGAGGAGCTTTTGCGCATTTGGGCTTGCAGCCAGTCACCAAGCTGACCTAGCCGGTATTCGATGCGGAGCAGCTCTCCGAGGATGCCTCCAATGACGACGCTCAAAATAACAAGCACGATTTGACTCGATTTCAGAGCCATCGTAATCCCCAGCACAGTAATTGCGAGCCCCAGGCCCTGCATAACTGTGCTTTTTATACCTTCCGAGATGCGCGGCAGAAGCAGCCCCAATAATCCCCCAATAACGATAGCAGCAGCATTCACGATCGTTCCCCATAATGCCATTTTGTTCATTTCCTTTCTGCCTGACCCAAGCATGTATTCCATATATGACAACCTTATCATTCTACATGATTCTATTCATAATTTCCTCCACGCTTGGAAATGGTATGGATAAGCAACAGGAAAGGAGGAATACGGCATGGCGAAAGACAAATCAATGGAACCGATGACAGGCGATATTGTAGAGACAGACGGAATTTATGCCAATGAGGCAGGGCAAGAGGTTACCCTCAAACGCGGTGATGAATTTCCTGCGGACCTCGTGCTGGGCAGAACGACATGGGAGTTGCAGGGCTTCGCGGAAGAAGCCGAGATTGATCACGATCAAACGGAGCTTAATCCTATGCGCAAGCGCGCTGATAACCGAACCTAATCTTAGAACCGGGCTGCCAGGATGCAGCTCGGTTTTTTGCTTCAATATGGTATACTAAGGGGATGATAATAAGCGCTGGGGGAACAAGCATGAACGGGAAACGAATAATTATTGTAACTGGCGGTACGCTTGGCGATTGGGCGCTGGGGGTCATTCAAGAGAATGATGTATTGGTCGGCTCAGACCGCGGTGCCTTGTATTTGATTCAGCACGGCTATAAACCTCATATTTCACTAGGGGATTTCGATTCAGTAACGGCTGAAGAGTTAAGCCTTATTCGTTCTTCAAGCCTATCGTTTGTCGAATGCGATCCTATCCATAAAGATTTGACCGACACAGAGATGGCCTTTAATTGGGCTCTTGCCGAGCAGCCTGAGCAGATCATCCTGCTGGGTGCCCTGGGCACTCGCTTCGATCATTCGTTAGCCAATGTGCATCTGCTGCGCAAAGGAACGGAGTTGGGCATTGCCTGCTCCATTATCGATGCCAATAACCAAATCATCGTTATGAATACAACGACTCGCATTGAGCGTGGACATTATTCGCATATCTCTTTACTTCCGCTTAGCCTGGAAGTTACAGGTATTACACTCCACGGCTTTGCGTATCCGCTACATCAAGCGACGTTACAAATCGGCCAATCCCTCGGTATCAGTAATATCCTTAACGAACCGGAAGGTCTCATCGAGCTGCAAACGGGTTTTCTCTTGGTTATTCAAAGCAAAGATTAACTACAAAGCTCCATATTTCCAGTAATCTCTTCTTCGGATTAGGTATAATTCTTCCAACCATTGCTTACAAATAGAGTAATAGATTATTCCTCTAGAAATGGTTGGTGAGCCTATGAGCTTTCGAAGAAAGGGAATCCTGTCGTTTGCGTTATTTATCGGGATTATCACGATAGTGCTGCTGCTCTTAGTCAGCTGCCTTCCCTCTGCGGAGTATGGAACTGAGGAGGAGGCTGACGCAGCGGCCCCTTACCTCATTACGGCTGCCGGTGGGCAGCCGGAGCTTCCTGCTGTACAAGCGGACGAGCTTCCGGCAGAAGCAGAACCGGTTACGGTACCTGCTGATGTGCCTACCGTTGTGCCTGAAGCTGTGCCTAATGCGATACCTGGCGCTGAACTAGAGCAAGATTCCAACGTAGGGACCACCCTGTTTCATCCACTCTCTGAGGACACGAAACCGGTTCCCTCTTCTGTTACCACGAACACTTATGTCCCTATCGTTCCACCAAAGAACACGGGCAAGACTTCGTCCAAAGTCAGTATTCCTGTGCTCAACTACCACAGTGTAGCGATAGATCCAGGGAATATTGTTGTCATTTCTCCGGATAAGCTGGAAGCACAAATGGCGTATTTGCACGATCACGGGTACACACCGCTCTCACTCGAAGCGTTTATACGTCTTCTGGAAGGAGACACATCCGAGAAAGCTCCTGAGAAGCCGATACTGCTGACATTCGATGACGGCTATATCGATAATTATGAGCAAGCGATGCCGATTCTCGCGAAATACGGGTTCCCTGCCACACTCTTCGTCTCCCCTGGCATGACGGAACAGGACGGCTATCTCAATTGGGAGCAAATCAAGAAGATGCAGGCTGGAGGCTGGGACATTCAGCCGCATGGCATGTCGCATCCTCACCTCCCCAAGCTGACGGCGGATGAACAAGCGTACGAAATCGTGGAAGCCAGAAAGCTGATTGAGGAACATCTGGGCACCAAAGCCGATATCTTTTGCTATCCGTACGGCGAACGTAACAAAACAACGTTGAAGCTGCTTAAGCAGCACGGATTTCGATATGCTTTTACCATCGATCAAGGTTATGCTACAAACGAGCAGTCCCCTTTCCTGCTGAAACGGCTTTTCGTTAATGGCGAGGAAGATTTGCACGCATTCGAAACTCAGCTCCTTAAGCGTAAATAAGGGGCTTTTCTTTTTGATATATGGTTCATAATATCTACTTTCATAGTATAATATGCCTATTAATGAAGAGGAGCCTCTCCATGTCACAACCAAATAAACGCTCCAGTTTCAGGCTGCATCTCCAAATACCTTTAACCGCCCTGTTCAAGATTATAGGGATCAAAAATAAAGCCGCCGACACGAAGCATTCCAAAATCATGATAAGGGACATCAGCGCAGGGGGCATTCGTATGCATACGCCCTTGAATCTCCCTACCGAGATGAGCTTGCTATTGGAATTTACGTTTCATCTCTTCCATCAAGAAATGAAAATACTAGGCATCATTAAACGAAAAACGATGCTGAAGCCCTCCCTCTATGAATACGGGATTGAATTCAGCATCGCAGATAAAGCGATCGAACAGCAGTTGACTAGCCACCTGATTATGTTGGGTTCTCGTTTGAGACACACCAACGTCTTGGCAAGCTGCAGCTTTTGTTCCGATGAAGATATGAATGATATTTATGCCATGACTTATGACCTTACATAGCGGCAGCCAGAGCTTGCACGAACTGCTCCAAATAACGCTGATCGAGTTCATCAAAACGGTTCAGGCTAGGGCTATCGATATCCAGTACACCGATCAACTCATCACCGCTAAGGATGGGAACGACGATTTCCGATTGCGAAGCGGCATCGCAGGCGATATGGCCCGGGAACGCATGAACGTCCGGTACAAGCACCGTTTCCCGAAGCTGCGCGGACGTGCCGCAAACACCTTTACCCAGCGGGATCCGAACGCAAGCCGGCAATCCTTGGAATGGGCCCAGAACAAGCTCTTCCTTCTCTTGCGTCTTGTCCACCAAATAGAAACCTACCCAATTCACATCGGTCAAAAACTGTCCGAGCAGCGCCGCGGCATTGGATAAATTGGCAATTCGGTTTGGTTCATCATGTATCAATGCTTTAACCTGCTGAATCAGCAAGGTATAATTCTCTTCTCTTGTTCCTTCATAACCTGACTTCGCGAACATGGTCTATCATCCTTCTTCCCCTTAACATTCTTGCTCTCTCATCATACCAAAAAGTGTACATTTCCGCCAAAGGATAAGATTTACCTGTTACTTCCCTATCTGAATACAAAAAAGACAGCCGCACACGTCCAGATGCCGGCTGTCTTTCATTTATTTTTGCCCGTAATAGGCATTAACGCCGTGCTTTCTCAAAAAGTGCCGATCCAGCAGTGTTTGATCCATAGGTTGGATCGCTGAATTCAACTCGAAGGTGCGATAACCGATCTTCGCGACCTCCTCTAGAACGACAGCGTTATGCACCGCATTGTGCGGGTCTTTCCCCCAACTGAAAGGAGCATGGCAGTTCACCAGCACGCCCGGTACCATCGCCGGGTCGAGATCGCGGAACGTCTCAATGATGACGTTGCCCGTCTCCAGCTCGTAGGCTCCTTTGATCTCGGCCTCCGTCATGAGACGCGTGCAAGGGACTTCGCCGTAGAAGTAGTCCGCGTGTGTTGTGCCCAGGGCAGGGATGCCTCTTCCGGCCTGCGCCCAGCTTGTCGCCCATGGCGAATGCGTGTGCACGATCCCGCCAATGGCCGGGAAAGCGCGGTACAACGCCAAATGCGTCGGCGTGTCTGAGGAAGGCCTCAACGTGCCTTCTACGACTCGGCCTTCCAGATCGACGACCACGAGATCTTCGGCCTTCAAGTCCTCGTAAGGCACACCGCTAGGCTTGATCACGACAAGCCCTAGCTCTCGGTCAATCCCGCTGACATTGCCCCACGTAAATGTGACGAGCTGATATTTGGGCAAATCCAAATTTGCTTCCAGTACCGCTTGTTTCAAATTCTCCAGCACGTGTACTCAACACCTTCCGATATGAATGTACGTATAATGTACTATTATACACTTGTACGTACATGTTATCTAGATAGTGGAGATATAAAGTTTGAGGTGTACAACTTGTATGTACACCTCACTTTTTAATGCTGTTAATGATTAAGCATGTATAATTGAAAAAACAAGGGTCTTGCCATCCGGCTCAAGCCGCGTCTCCACAGAGAAACTGCCAATCTGCTTCGTCGTTGTTTCCAGTACGCCCTTCGCTGCGGCGCGCTCACACGTATCCGTAAAGTGGCGATAGAAGATATCCGCATCATAACCAAAAAGGAAATCCGTAAACTTGCGAATGCTTTCCATATTGCGCGCCAGAGTCCCATCCTCCAGGCGAACCGTTACGCCATAGGTCAAAAATTGAGGATCAAGCCACAACGATGCTTCATTACTGTTACGTATAGCCGCTGTCGCCCCGTTCACGGCAAGCGCTTTGGCATCCGCATCACGGAACAGGCGGAGCGTTGTTTCTTCCAAGTCATAATTCGTCCCCCGCAGCTTGCCTGCCTCCTCCATCATGCTGTAAGCATCGAGCATGCGCTGATCAGGGAAGATGAGCTTTTTATAGCTGCCATCTTTCGTAGGTACAACTTTAATGAAAGCGTCTCCCTCGTTTTTCACATTGATCCTCTTGGACTTCGTCTGCAAGCGAGTAATGATTTGCAAGGCTTCCGCACGGGTAACATCTCGTCCCACACCAAAATACCCGTTCGGGTATCCTTCCATAATCCCCTTCGTCATCGCTTCGCCGATAAATTTCTGCTGTCTGGACGTCGCGCTTTGCAAATCACCGAATTGGGAAGCCGCTTTGAGGCTGTATACCTCATCTTCCAAATACTCGGTTTCCTTCAGCAAGTAATACAAAATCTCAGCTACGTCTTCACGTTTCAGCTTCGCCTTATAATCCGTGAACTGTCCTTTACTAATGAAATGAAGATCACTGGCCAAATCCAGGTATGGCTTCGCCCAATATCCGACCGTGCTTGGCTTAAAGGTGAAATCCCGATAATCCTGTTTCAAAATGCTCTGATTACTCGCGCTTAGCGCTTGCAGAAAGCTTGTTTTCCAGTTGCGCTCACCATTTGGAAACTTATCCGTAAACGCAAGCAAAACGATTTTCACAAATTGGTCAGCCGTTACCGCATCATCCGGTCGAAACGTTCCGTCCGGGAAGCCGTCCAGCAGCCCTTGCTGCGCCATCTGGGTAATCGTTTGCTCAGCCCAGTGCCCGCGAATGTCCGACATCGTAGCCGCTTCGCTTTTTGTTTGTCCAACCCCTATGGTTATTACACAGCAAGCCACTGCTATGGCTATCCATTTATTCAACTGCCCCATGTTAAAACTCTCCGCCCTCTACAAATTTTTGATACCAACTTGTACCATTCTCTAGAATAAGGCTTCTATTAACCTTTGAGAATAGCCTTAAAGCCTAGTAAGAGAGGAGTGCCAAGCACTAGCAGGATTGGGTCTATAGCCGCAGGGCGGGCTTTCATCATGAAGCTGATTCCGTCTTTCTGCGTATCAAAAAGGACCACACCCTCTACAAGCGTAGAAAGTATAGTCCTATTATTCCGGCACTCAGCCTAACTTTCTGCCTGCGCCAACGGTTTTCATTGAATTGTAGTAACGGAGCCAATCTGTTATGTATAACATTTTTGTTAGGAAATCCGGTGCACTCCCCTGCAGGTAGGCATATTTCTCCTGCTGCAGCAGCTGATGCATCTCAAAGCTTTTCTGAAATACGGCTTTCACAAAGGCCTCTTCCGTTTGCGGCTTGTGAAGATCCGTTCCCCGAGAGAGTTCAACTTCCTCAAAAATCACGCCTCTATAGTAAGGATGCACATTGATCTGTCGCCCCATATCCACGTACGCAAGACCTGTATACTCAAAAGGCAGCCAAATTAAATTCGTCTTCTTATCTTCCAGTTTAACGGTATACACTAAGCCCATATTCAAAGCAACTGGCTGAGGGTAATTGTTAATGACTCCGGAACGCAGGTGATCCATGACATGCTCAACGAAATTCATTGTGTTCTTCCTCTCCAAAGGACCTGATTTACATGCAGTATCCTTCCTACATATTGCGTGCTAATACCTTCTATTGTCAAGGCTGCAATTCGCATTCTTCCTATTATTTGCATAAAAAATACCAATACCTGCGATACTAATCCAAAGACATTTTGAAGTGAAGAGGACGGGTTTCCTTTGCCAACACATTCCACCCCCCGATGGACAATGGCTGCTGTCAGAAGGTTCGATATTATCTACGCCCAGCGCCGCAACCCCTTCATGGTTGCCTGGTGGTCGGCTTCCTTCCCTGGCTTTGGGCATCTGCTCATGTACAAAAATACAACAGGTGTTCTGTTAACGCTTTCCGAAGTCATTATTAATTCATTGGCCAAAATCAATCTGGCTATGGTGTATTCGTTTAGCGGCAATTTCGCGATGGCAAAGCAAGTTTTGCACCCCAATTGGCTATTCGGTTATATGTTTATTTATTTTTTTGCAATCTGGGACAGCTATCGCTGCTCCATTGAAGCGAATAAGCACTACGAACTGGCTATGCTGGAAAACGGACGAATCCCTATACATCTCATGCGTTCAACCGGCATCCAGTTTCTTGAGAAAAAGAGGCCTCTTATCGCCGCCTACTGCTCATTTCTTTTTCCGGGTCTTGGACAGCTTTATAACAAGCACATTTGGCTTGGCTTTTACGGCATTTTCTGGTGGTGGATTTATCTCACATTTTCTCACTTCTATGAAGCGCTTATGGCTCTCATCCTGGGTCATAACCGTATGGTTGTCAGTATTCTGAACCCTCAATGGCTCATGTTTATGCCTTCCGTTCTAGGAGGTGCCATGTACCATTCTTATACCAGCTCGATTGAACAAAATCGGCTTTTCCGCATCACCCAGCGTCAGCATTTAACCGATTATTATGAGAAAGCCAGGATCGCATCGATGAATGGAACTGAGATGAACTCCCCTTTGTGGATGATTGGCACATTTGAGCATTGTACGGAGTTAGAGCAAGCTTTGAGCATGTTGGAGCACAGCGGTATTCATCCAGCCCGCATTCGCCCCGTCCTCATGGACGCCCATGCAGATAAATCATTATCTATTGTTGATCAACGCTTTGATCGTACAGCTAAATCCGTTGAAATCGGCTTTGCCAGCGCAACAGCTTGCAGTGTCTTTGGGATTAGCCTAGGCTTCATCCTGGAATGGGGTCCTATCATTTGGGGACTTATCTACGGTTTTGGCGGCTTCCTGCTCGGGTTCGGCATCGGACTCCTTATCAAATCCAAACATTCCCTCCCTCATCAAAAGCATAAGCTTCCGGAAGTGACGGTGCTGGTTCAGTATCTAAATGAGGAGGAGGCTGAGCTCATTCATGCAACGTTCTGGCGTTATAAAGCTATCACCGTGGGTAGAATCGATCGCCAGCACGCTAATCCTGCACTTTAAACGGCTGAACAACACGTTGGAACGCTTCAGCCGTCTCAGCTAGACGGATAATCGACCTCCAATTTCTATATATAGGATCCTTTCTCTTCCCCGGCTCAAAACTCCTCCAGAATCCGACCTACTTCTTTTCTGCCAAATTATCTTCAAACTCCGACTCTTGCGGCAATATCCTTTCGAATTATTTAGGTATGAGATGATGCCGTGAAATATTTTTGGGCGTTTTGCGAACTTTTTGGAACCTGCGAACGTCTAATTCAGAGAGGTGAGAGAATGGAGACGACCGGTGTCCATGTATTTGAGTATTTAAAGTACGTATCTGAAACAACAGATCAAAAAGTCATTCTTCGCAATTTGATGGAGACCTACGGAAATGATGTTTGGAATTACGCTTTCAGCATTTGCCGCAACTCAGACTTAGCTGATGATATTGCCCAAGATGCCTTCCTAAAAGTTTATCGCAATCTTACTACATTCCGCGGCGAAGCTTCGGTTAAGACCTGGCTTCTTACGATTACACGCAATACAACTTATGACTATTTACGCAAAGCCTTCTGGCGCAAAGTTACCCTTGTTGGCTTCATTCAATCTACAGGTACATCGAGTTCCGCCGAAACTGAAGCCATGGAGAAATTGTATGCCAGCGACATCTGGAAAAAAGTTATTTCCCTTCCACCGAAATATAGGGAAATTCTGATTTTGCATGCCCACTATCAGCTCTCAACGAAAGAAATGGCGTCTATCCTTAACATATCGGAGGGAACCGTTAAATCACGGCTTCATCACGCCAGACTCAAGGTGGTCAAATTGAAGGAGCGTGAGGCTCTTGAAGAATCCTGATCCGGATGATTTACGCAAACAATTGGAATCAGGACCGCTTGAGCGCCCCGGCTTTACTTCCAAGCTTCAGCGCGAGATTGAAGAAGCGGTTGAACGCAAAGAACGAACGAAGCCAAGGATCAAGCCCGTGCTTTGCTTCGCTGGTGTCGGTGCAATCGTGGCCGCGATCTTGCTTTTCCCTTGGAACACGCTACATACCCAAAGTGATGCCGCACCTGTGGCAGATACAGCAATAACAGCAACAACAGCGTCCTTAAACCTCTCTCCTACGCCGATTACCACGGCTTTGCTGATTGGCTTAAGGACCGAGCATGAACCTGCCAACGAGCCTGGGCGCGCGCTGAAACCTATGCGTTATAGTACCTATCGCACGATGCTGATCGCACCTGTTCGCGGACAACTGCAGAAGACGTCCGAAGGCTCGGGGATTCTTATGCCTTATAAGCAAAACTTCTGGAAAATCGACTCGCTGGTCCATCGAACGAAAACGGATGAATTCCATTACTTATCCGCTCATTTGGCGGATCAGCCTGTGAAACCGGAAGCTTTCCCGGATGATGAAAGCGAACAGCTCAATCGAACAGAAACCCTCCTATTTGCGGGGAATCAATATGTGTCTATTGCCGAGGCAGAACAGACTGTGCGAGGCGGTGTGCCCTATCAGGCAGATCGCATCTGGGTCCGTACCCTGCCGCAATTAAAAGAAGGCCACACCGTACAGTTCTACAACAAGCCGGTGGACAAGAATCATGTGTCTATCGCTGATGTCTACGGCACGAACACGAATATCAGCGGTGTGCTCGCCAGTGTATCCAGCAGTTTGCGCGGCGAGGTGTCCGGCGAGAGCTGGACGGTTCAGCGCGAACCAGGGCACTGGGTTGGCAAGGTCGCTGAAACGCCGCGTGTTACAACCACGGCGGCAGTACCCGACAGCTATGCGCTGCATGACTTCCCGCGAGAGCTGCCCGATAAAGTCGTCAACCACGACGATCTATGCTGCAACTGGAACGCCATTCGGTCCTCCTGGCCGCAAGCGACCGATGCTTTAACTTCGCCGATGAACGATATGCTCGTTATCTTCGAGAACGGCAAGCTCAAGTTCTATCCCTACGGCCAGGCACCCGGCAGTGATCCACAGCTTGTGCTGAATCTGCTCCCCGGTGAGCAGCTTGTCATGGCACAGTGGGCCACGGATCATTATGTCGAGGAATGGATTGATAAGGTTGGCCGATATTTAGCACCAGAGACGGATAAACGTGTGCCGTCGATTGAATAAATAAAGGAAGGGTCCGTTCCCCAGTTATGGGAATGGACCTTTTTTTTCATTGTCATTTGCTTCATGTCCTGAATACAATGTTACAGCTGAATGCCTAAGCCTAAAGAGCTTAAGACGAAAGGATGACGATAAAGCACAATGAAAAGATCATATAAGCTCACCGAAATCGCCGGGAAAATCGGAAAAACACGTGCATCTGTGGTCGAATGGTCCAATCACTTTCGTGAATTTCTTCCGATCGTAGCTGTTGACGGGTCACTCCGATACACGGAAGAGGCCATCGAAATGTTTCGAGCCATCGCCAGGATGAAAGACGCCAATAAGCCACTTAAGTTCATCAAAGAACAGTTACAGGAAATGCGTGATAAAGAAGCTCTTTCACTGCCTAAAGAAATACAAACTACGCCGCCTGAAACTCCGGCTCCTTCAGTTTCTCCTACGGCTCCTGCTATTTCCGGCTCCAATTTGCCCCCGTTGGCTGTTAACAAATCAAATGCGCAGTTTAGTAATGATACGATCGAATTACGTAATTCGGTGCAGCTCCTCAAGCAAAAGATAGAATCGAACAAAACGCCAGAGAAGTTAAAGGACTACACAGATAACCTGAATCAAAAAGCCAGTATAGCCTCAGTTACAGCTGGCAGAGCTTCATCGCCTGCTCTGGATCCCTCCAACTTCCAGTTCGATCTTTTAACACATAAATTCACAGAGCTAAGCGCCATGGTCCACTCTCTCATGCAGAAGGTCATAAAAACACCGGAACAAACAAGTAAGGAAGAAAGCTTGGTAACCACCGTTGAGGCATTGGATACGCGATATCATAGCGTTTCGGATGAAATAGCGGACCTGCGTAATGAAATCCAGCGTCTCGCACAAGCGCAAGAACTAGCGCAAGAACAAGCACAAGTTCAAGATCAACCCGAAATTTCGGAGACCGATCTCAAAAGTGAGATACTGTCCGCTGCCACAGAGTTGCTGAGACCACAAGTCGAAGGTGTTTCGGAGGAAGTACAAATGCTGGGCAATCGATGTGACGCCCTTACGGAGGAAGTCACGGAGCTGAGCAGCGTCAATCAGATTCTCGTTAACAAGATAGCTGAGCTCATTGAACAGGACATCCGCAGTGAAATCGCTACAACCATTGAATTGTTACACAGACAATTTGAAGGTGCTTCGCTTAAAGTGAAAGGACTTCAGAACGTCATCCAGGCTATTCAACAGCAGATCCAAGAAGCTTCTGAACAAGACGTCAAAGGTGAACTGCTTATTGCCACAACGGAGCTGCTGAACCAGCAGTATGAAGGCGTTACCGGGGAAATGAACCAACTGAAAGAAGAATGGAACAAAAAGTACGATGACATGTTTCAAAAAATGACGGCACAGCAACGATTGCTTGATAAGATTGCCGAATTTTTAGGCTATCCGGTCATCAATTGATCGTCATAGATTGCATAAATAATAGGCCTCCCTTCACGCAGCAGCGGGCTCTATTATTTATGCATTTGCTGTTTCATGCCGTCAGCTTACCTGCGACGTCTTCTTCCCGTGGTTCGAGCTCATGAGAACATCAATAAACGTCTGCGCATAGCGGGGATCCCACTGCGTCCCCTTGCCCTCCGCGAGAATGGCCATCGCCTTCTCGACCGCCATCCCCTTCCGATAAGGACGATCCGAAGTCATGGCATCGAACGCATCGGCTACCGCGATGATGCGCCCAAATTCCGGGATCTCCTGGCCTATCAGGCCGTCCGGATATCCCTTGCCGTCATAGCGCTCATGATGTGAGCGCACACCCGGAAGCAACGGCGCCATCGCCTCCGCCGGCTCAATTTGCTTCAGGATCGATTCGCCCAGCACCGGATGCAGCTTAATTTTCTCAAACTCCTCATCCGTCAATCGGCCTTCCTTCAGCAATACATTGTCGCGAACACCAATCTTCCCTATGTCATGCAGCAGGGCCGTTTTTTTCAACAGATCGAGTTCCTGTTCACTTAAAGCCACTGCTTTACCAATCAGAAGGGAATACTGAGCAACACGTGTGGAATGCCCTGCCGTATAAGCATCTCTAGCGTCAAGGGCAGCAGCTAAGGTGGAATAATAACTCTGCAGCAGCTGATTATTCATGCTCTCGCGCGCTTCAAGCCCTTTGACCATATGATTAAAACCAGCAACCAATCTTGAGAATTCATCTGAATATAAATCCGAAGCCCTAACCTGCAAATCCCCGGATTGCACGTCTCTCATCGCTCGGTACAAGTCTCCGATAGGCTGTTGAATATCTCTGGCCAGCATCCGTGCCCCAAGAGAGGAAAACCCCACGCCAAGCAGCAGAATGATACCCGCCCACTTCCAATAATCCACCGTAAAATCCGATGGCTGTGAAAGAAGACGAATTTGCGTTGCCAAGCTGAAAAGAAACAGCGGCATCGTTCCAATCAGGAACGCGCTCAGCTGGAATTTGCGTTGAATGGAAACAATCACACGCCCATCCAAAGAGACATCCTCCCCATAAAGGCGCTGGCCTACCTCGCGGATATGGATAAGAACCGGCCGGATCGCCCGGGCCGTCGTGAAAAATTCAAGCAAAGCATGCATGCTAGCCACAAGCACGGCACCAATTCCCGCAAGCCCTATATAATAGGCAGGAAGTGAAAGCCAGCCCATCGCAATCCCGATGGACGCCATCGTCATGGCTGGAAGGGACAAGCCAAGAAAATGGGGTCCCAAAATCCGTTTCACGGAAAGCGCCGGAAAACGGTGCGTTTGCAAATAAGCGTCCCGAATGAACGTTAAGTCAGGCGTCTCCTGCTCCAGCAGAGCTCGAATGGGCTGCATGTGCCTCCGAAACACTAGCAACTCCGCCAACATCATGACGCCCAGGGAAATGGTCATAATGAAGAAAATACGCACCATTTCTGCATTCGAAATGGACAAGGTCGTTGAAATAATGACCCCGCCAACCACAACAACAGCAATACCTGAACCTATGATATAATTGCGGATCAAATCTCGCAGAAACCTTTGGTAAATAACCATAATAGGTGCCTCATTTCACTCTAAACTTAGTCCCTATTGTATAGCAATTCTCCCTTTTACGCTTATAAAAAAATGCCCTCAGCCCTAGGGGCCAAGGACATTCACTTGGATTCATTCCGTTTCCTTATTCACATTAGGGACATTAGGCACATTGTCCTTGCCGAGGAAGGCGCGTGCAAGCTCCGTAACACTCTGGCCTGTTAATGTCTGCGTAATTTCAGGCACTTGGGCGATCATTTTGACGATGTCGCCTGTCACCTTGTTCACGCCGGATGTCGCACCGTCTTGGGAGATCACCGTGATTTTGTCCACGTTGCTTAGTGGCGCTGCAATCTTCTCCGCTAACTCCGGCAGAATGCGAAGGATTTCCACCGTCACCGCTGCCTGCGTGTACTGCTTGTAGGCTTCTGCTTTCTTCTCCAGCGCCTCCGCTTCAGCAAGCCCCGCCAAGCGAACGACTTCCGCATTCGCTTTCCCTTTGGCGAGCTCCGCCTCGGCCGTCGCTTCACCGCGCTTTCTCGTCGACTCGGCATCCGCCTCGGCTTCGAGAATTTGCCGCTGTTTGCTCACTTCGGCGCGCATAATCGCAGCCTGTTTCTCCGCTTCGGCAGGTTTAATAACCGACGCCTCGAGTTCCTTTTGCTTCAGCTCAACTTCAATCTGCCGTACGGTCTTGTTCGCTTCAGCTTCCATCTGCCTGATTCTCACCTGCTCCGTCACGAGCGACTGCTGAATCTGCTTCTGCTTCAGCTCATAAGCCAAGTCCGCTTCCGCCTGCCGGCTCGTAGTCTCCTGCTTAAACTCGGCTTCCCGCATGCTTAGCTCCTTGCGGTACTGCGCTTCTTTGGCCGATGCGACCGTTTCGGCTTCGACCTTCAGCTGGTGCGCCTCTGCTTTGCGGATAGCCGATTCTTTTTCCGTATCCGCTTGTCGGATCTGGATGTCCCGTTCGACCTCGGCTCTGGCAATACTGGCGCTTTTGCGGATGCGCTCCACTTCCGGTACTCCAAGGTTCTCAATATAACCTTGATCATCCGCCACACGCTTGAGGACGAAGGAGATCAGGCTCAGCCCCATTTTATCCAAATCCTCCGAGCACGTTTCCCTCATCTTGCTGTTCAACTCATCCGGATTCTTAAGGATAGCTTCTACCGTTAATTGCCCAACCAACCCGCGCAGATGCCCCTCAACGGAATGAAGAATCATCATTTCACGCTCCAGCAGCGTGTGGTCCAGAAACTGCTCGGAAGCCGTGGCGATGGCGATGGGGTCGCTTTGAATTTTGATCTGGGCAACCGCCTCGATCTTAAGCCGTATCCCTTGTTGAGAGAACATGGGCTGATCCGGTTTGACGTCAAAGCTCATGAGCATCATGGAGATTGTTTTGTAGCTCTGAAAGCCCGGAATGACGAACGTTCCTCCGCCCTGCACGACGCGTTTGCCACCCAAACCGAACACAATCATCGCCTCATTCGGCGGAACT
Organism: Paenibacillus sp. P36; assembly: GCF_045866505.1. NCBI lineage: Bacteria > Bacillati > Bacillota > Bacilli > Caryophanales > Paenibacillaceae > Paenibacillus > Paenibacillus sp. P36. The sequence continues at coordinate 459,509 of NZ_AP038372.1, read as the reverse complement.
TTCTTATAGGCCCTAACAATGGTAGTAAGTAAAATGAAAACAACAAGTACAATCGCAACAACCGTATACAAAATCGTTAACGTCATCAAATAACCTCCCGGAAGTTAGTAGTACCTTCAAGCTCAGTCACTAAATTGACTTACTGTAGCGACGCCTTTGTCCATGTGAAGAATGACCACCCTTGCTCCTTTGGGTATCGATTCTCCAAGCTCGGATCGCGCGCTGATGGACCGTTTGGTCCCCTGCATTACAATCACCATCTCGCCGATCCCCTTCCCGTTAATGGGCACAATCAGCTTCCCTAACTGTCCATTGAGTTCAAAATCGCTTTCCCTCATGCTGTCATCATGCTTATAGATGACTTTGGCATAGAAAAGGAAGAACAGCCAACCCACAAAAAGCCCGGCGCCAATCGCAATGAGCAGGATGAATAAACTGCTAGTCATTCCTACCTCACTCAGCATATACCCCATCCCACCGAATACCGTTAAGCTCGCTAAAAGGGAAGACAAGTTGAAAAAGGACGGTCCCCCATGGCCATGGGCTCCTCCGGTATCTCCGTGGACTTCAAAGAAGTCGCCTCCAAAAAATGTAACAAGAACAGTTAACACAAGGCCTACAAAAAAACATACCGCAAACAAAGTCATCATAGACGTCACCTCCTTGTGGCCTCCTTCAGGAAGCATAGTCCGTCTAATAAATATATACGAAATTGGTAATAAAAGGTTGCGGTCAAAAAATAATCCGTTTGCACGCGAATCCTTCTTTGGTGCATCGCGTATAATCATTGGACGTCTTTTTGTTGTTTCTATTAAAACTAAGGAGTAGATTAGCACATGTACAAAAAGAAAATGACTTGGTGGGTATCCGCCGCCATGGTGTTCCTGCTGCTTGCGTTGACAGGCTGCCAAGCTGTACAAGGCTTAGACCTTGCTGAAGCGATTAAAAACAGTGCAACCGTGAAGTCCTCCGAATCCAAAGGTACCTTGCAGATTGAGTTCGTTCCCGGCGACACCTCCAAGCTAACAGCTGACGAGCAGAAGTCGCTCAGCGCTCTCCAGCATGTAAAAGTTGAGCTTACGAACGTGAAAACACAGAACGCACAGATGACATCTGCAGAAGGTACCATTACATACGGGAAGGGCTCCATCCCCTTTAAGCTTGCTACAGAAGGCACGAAAATTGTTTTAAGTATCGAAGGCGCGAAAAAACCGATTGTTTATGACGTCTTAGGCGGATCGGATGCAACGCTCACCAAAATGTTACCTACTGTCATTCAGGAACAGTTCGGAAATAAACTGGCCGAGATTAAAGCTTCGGTTATTGGACTTATTTTAGCGAATACGGCAAATCCTTCGAATATTTCAGTCACATCGGTTACGGACAAAGTTAACGGTTCCGACCTCTCCCTCCAGCAAGCACACATTGAACTGAACGGCACTGAGCTAGCCACCCTGCTCCAGAAACTGTTCAGCAATATCTTGGCGGACGAAGCTGGTTTAAAAGACCTGCTGAGCCAATTGTACGATGCTTTGTCACCTATTATTGAAGAACAAGTCAAGGCCGGTTCCGCAGACTTCGCCCTGACCATTTTGAGCAACAAACAATTAGCCATCGGACTCGTGTATGAGCCTATCCGTGATTTTCTGGAGAAAACAGCTGCTTCTTTCGAAGAAGCCATTGCCGGGAATGCCGAGCAGGGTGTAATGCCCATTAAAGGCCTGTTTGACCCTAAATCCACGCTGCAAGCTGATCTTTATATCGATGCTGATAAATTCATTCGCAAGCAAACACTTACGGCCAACATTCCGCTTCCGGATAAAGGTACTGGCGTTGCAGGGCTTAAAATCTCCTTCGCAAGTGAAACCTGGAATATGGATAAGCCGGTTACAGCCGAGACCATTGATGTCTCCGGCGGTGCCGTGCAAGCTGGTAAGGACGCTGCCTCCATTTATCGCGTGCTGGATAACTTGGATAAACAGTCTACTTTCTACAAAATGCTTCGCGAAGATATGAAAGTAACGAAGAAGGAAGTTAACTTAAAGCTGGCGGATGGCGATGCTGGCTCAACGAGCGATACACCGCAGCCATTCATTAATACAGATAACAAAACCATGGTGCCGGTGCGTTTTATCTCCGAAAAGCTTGGCGCTGAGGTTGGCTGGAACGGCGACTTGCAGGAAGTTACTATTAAAGACTTGTTAAGCGGTAAAACGATTGTGCTGAAGCTCGATAGTAAGATGGCTACGGTTGACGGTGCTTCCATTGAGTTGGAAAGTGCTGCAACGCTCCATAATGGATCTACCTTCGTGCCGATTCGTTTCATCGCAGAGTCGCTTGGCGGTAAAGTATCCTTTGACGATGATACTCGTGTGGTGACAATTAAACGCGATTAGTATCTTGGAATAAGTGTATGGGCAAACGCACCTTTTTCGGACGGCTGAATAGTCTGTAGTGAACCTAGGCAAAAAGCCTACCGATGCGCGCAGCCGCACGAAAAAGGAGCGAAAGCTATGTATATGAATCCGTCGCAACACCCCGGTCATCAAGGATCGCAAGTTCTTTATCAAGCAGAACCAGACTGGCAGCATCAAATGATGCACAAGCGAAACGCAATTATGGGAGCTGTTCACCCCCATGTCGGTCGTACGATTCGCGTCACAACTATAGACGGTCATACGTATGAAGGCGTGCTGGTGAATGTGGATGGCCACCATGCTTATCTGCACGTTACACCGCATGCTCAGCCTTACGGGCACCACAGACCTATTTATACGCCTGCTCAGTACAATCAAATTTTGACGTTAGTTCTGTTCGAGCTGCTAGTCATTTTATTGCTTGCTTAAGAGGAAAGCTCGCCCTCTCACTTGGTCCATTCAGGCCTTGCGTGAGGTGCGGGCTTTTTTCGTTCTCTTACTGTTGCATAAAACGTTCGAACGATGCTTGGCAGTCCATCGCAAGCTGGTCCTCATCCTCTCCAACAAGCCTGCCGTTCTCGACAACGACCTTCCCAGCCACGATGGTGTAATCCACTGGTCGCTTAAGGCCAACCGTTGCCAGCCATGATTTGGGGTCGTTCTGCGTCCCTACAGCGTCAATATGGTCTACACGAACCATGAACAGGTCCGCTGCTTTCCCTACCTCAAGCGAGCCGATATCGGATCTGCCTAAGATTTCAGCGCCGCCTCTGGTGGCGATTTTCAATAAATCATAACCGCTGGGCGCCTGGGCGCTGGATTGCAGTCTGTGCAGCAAATACGCTACCCTGAGCTCCTCAAGCAGGTTCGATCCGTCATTGGATGCACTGCCATCCACCGCCAAGCCTACAGGAATTCCCATGCTCAGCATTTCCGGCACTCTTGCAATACCGGACGAAAGCTTCATGTTGGAAATCGGGCAATGGGCGACGCCGGTTTTGGTTTGCGCGAGCAGCCTCATTTCCTCATCGTTAAAATGAATGCCATGGGCATACCACACGTCAGGCCCTAACCAGTCCAGGCTTTCCATATAAGCCAGCGGTCTCATCCCAAACCTTTCAAGCGTATAGGCTTCTTCATTCTTCGTCTCAGCCAGATGCGTATGAAGCCGTACGCCCTTGGCTCTAGCCAGCTTCGCCGACTCCCGCATCAGATCGGCGGAGACGCTGAAGGGTGAGCACGGCGCCAGCACCACCTGACGCATCGAGCCTGCGCTGGCATCGTGATAACGATCAATCAACCTCTCGCTGTCAGCAAGGATTGTATCCAGGTCCTGCACGACGCTCATAGGAGGTAAGCCTCCTTGATCCTTGCCAAGCGTCATGGACCCTCTGGAAGCTACGAAGCGAATGCCTAGGCGCTCAGCCGCTTCGAATTGTTTATCGATGAAATGAGCACTATTTTGCTGCGGAAATACATAATGATGGTCGAAAACGGTGGTACACCCATTTTTCATGAGATCGGCAATACCTGTTAGGGAGCTGTGATACACGGCATCAGGCGTGATCCTCTTCCAGATTTCATATAGATAGCGGAGCCAGTCGAATAACTCCAGCTTTTGCACCTGCGGCAAATTGCGCGTAAACGTCTGATACAGGTGATGATGCACGTTAACCAAGCCTGGGTACACAAACATTTGCGAGGCATCGATAACCCTGTCTGCTTCATACCTGTCCTTCCCCATCTTCGTAATCCGATTCCCTTCGATCAGGATATTCGCCCGTTCCAACACACGATCCCCGGCATCCACCGTAACAATAGCCTGCGCATTGCGAATTAATAATGAACTCATCCTTCATTCCTCCTCAACGTAAAAAAATCCTAACCAACAAACACAATATATAAGCATATATTGTGTTCGTAGTTAGGATTTAGGTTCCCAGTAGAGCCCCCGAACCAAATTATCGAGGTTATACGAACTATAAAATTGTGATTTAAAGCCATATTTAGCCTCAGTATAGGCAACTTTTGGCAGCGCGTCAATTGGTTTGAAATGAATTTTCATGAAATTGGAATAAGCTCCCTTCGAATTGGATATATTATCAAAGCTGCGTTAACAAGCTGTCAGGTTCTGAATGATCCAAGAGCAACACGCAGGAACAAATTATTGGAGGTTTATGTCTACATGGAAACAGGTACGGTAAAATGGTTTAATGCAGAAAAAGGATTTGGTTTTATCGAAATGGAAGGCGGCAATGATGTGTTCGTTCACTTCAGCGCTATTACGGGGGAAGGTTTCAAAAGCTTGGATGAAGGCCAACGCGTACAATTTGAAGTTGTTCAAGGTAACCGCGGACCGCAAGCTGAAAATGTAGTCAAGCTGTAGTCCTTACCACATATTGCTATACACTGCTTGCGAGTCTGAGGCTGAGTCTATAATGACAAGGAGGAGTTCACATGTACTTTTCAAAGAAATCGATGGAACCTGTGCCCGAAGAGCAAACGAACATTTGGACCTGCAGCACGGAACAGTGCTCATGTTGGATGAGAGATAACTTTTCATTCGACGAAAGTCCGGAATGTCCGATTTGTCATTCTGCCATGGTCAAGGATTCAAAGATGCTCCCAACCTTATCGAACACAAGCAGCAGGCGATAATTAGTAATACAGCCTACGGTAGTACCCGAAGCCCTTATTGTCTCCGAGAATGGAGGCAATAAGGGCTTTGCTGTTTTTAGTGCTATGAACACAATAAAGGTTGAGCTTTCGCTCAACTCGTTGAGGAGAAAGGATTCGTTGGAGGAGTTAATTTCCCTCCGTAGTTTAGCTTGTTAAGAGCCCAGTAGGAGCGAATTTTGGCGGAGGGGGCATCCTCATAGGAGAGGTAAGCTGGCTGGCCACTTACTTAGAGGAACTACAGGCCGCTATTCTAACAAATTAAGCCCGTTTCCGCGTTCAAGCGGAACTGCTGGGCCCTATTTGACCGCCTGCCCCCAATTTCTTCAAGAAAACGGACAAATAGAGGACGTCAGTTCCCGTTCACGTGAAGAGGAGCCTATTTCGATGAAATAGTTATGATGAACGCACAACAGCCCCTAATATTTGCTGAATCGTAGGCTAAACTGGTAATGAACAATCAATCCATACCAATCCAGAGCTAATAAGCAAAATAGGAGCTGTTAATATGAAGCATACCACAAAATTCATAGGTTTAGACGTATCTAAAGACAAGATTTCTGTTGCTGTTGCAGACGCTGGACGCGACGAACCTCGCTTCGTTGGGCACTTCCCTCATAAACTGGAGTTCGTAAAGAAAATAATGAGACAACTCGGCAATGCTGAAAACTTAGAAGTTTGTTACGAAGCTGGCCCAACGGGTTATGTACTCTTTCACTGGCTAACTGCGCTCGGTATTACTTGTAAAGTTATCGCCCCTTCCCTCATTCCAGTCCGGACAGGCGATCAAATTAAGACAGATAAACGAGATGCCCTTCGTCTTGCTACACTGTTTCGCGCGGGAGAACTAACAGCTGTGCACGTACCAACTCCTGAACAAGAAGCTCTTCGCGATCTTGTTCGCTCAAGAGAGGATGCGAAAGAGGATCTCCATCGAGATCGCCAACGAGTATTAAAGTTACTTCTGCGGCGTCAAATTTCTCATCCACCTGCCATCAAAAATCGTTGGACACGAAATTACAGAGAGTGGTTGACCAGCTTGAAATGGGAAAGAGAATCTGATCAGCTCATGTTTCAAGAATATTTGCAGGCGATTCATGAATCCGAAAGTCGCCTTCAACGTCTGGAAGCGAGCATTATTCAATATGCTCAAAAAGGGGCTTTGGGTCCAGTCGTTAAAGCACTTCAGGTATTAAAAGGGGTAGCCATCATCTCGGCGCTTACGCTTGTTGCTGAAATAGGTTGTTTTACACGTTTCCGAAATCCTGCCATGCTCATGGCTTACCTTGGCTTGGTCCCACGAGAGCATTCTACAGGACTTAGTACGCGAAGAGGAAGTATTACCAAGGCGGGTAATCGTGGAGTTCGTCGCACTTTGGTTGAATCAAGTTGGAGTTATCGTCATAAGCCATCGATAGGCAGGGAACTTAGAAAACGAATGGAAGGTCAGGAAGGCGAACTTCTGGCTGTCTCATGGAGAGCGCAAATACGGCTGAACAGCAAATACTGTAAACTTGTGTACCGTGGAAAAGAATCTAATGTAGCTGTAACAGCAGTTGCGCGAGAACTAGTCGGATTCATCTGGGAAATCGCGTGTAAAGTCGAACGATCTGTAACGGCCTAAAACCGACAACAGGGTTTAGAGTGCCCAGCCGACAGGCTGGGACAAGACATAGTCTTCAAATCATCCGAGCTGTCAAGTCTAAACGTTGCGCTTCGCGGCCTTGACAGTCGATACTTTAGCAGGAATAAGATACCTAAGTATGGTGAAACAAAAGCAATAATTGGGCCCAGGAGCAAAGTAGGGGTTGAAGAGAGTCCGTGTGAGGCCTTATGCACAACTATAGGTTTGCTAATAGCTGCGTGCGACAATAGTTTACAGGAAGCTCTTCTTAACGAAAGTCATTAACTGCGGTAACCAGCCCGCGAATATCAGGATGCTAGCCGTTGCTTGCATTTTGCTCCTGTGCCGAGTTATTTGCTTACAAAAAACACTCAATTACTCTCGTACTAAAATGGGGGCTTGACAGAGTGCGTTCATATCAGGGCCCTGTAGTTCCCCTCAGGGAGGAACCGCTGGAGCGATAGCAGCGACTGTGACAGCTATGTTGTATTTTGCGCAACCATTTGGCCGTAAAGGGGGCTCCCTTCGTCTCTATATTGCACTTTATACAACGATTGTTGCATTTAAACCGCTTACAGTTCACCTTTTGCAACAAATGGTTGTATGTTGTGCAACGAAAGACCGCAATCGCGGTCTGACCACACCATTACGTTGTATGTAATGCAGGCCTGTTGATTTACCAATAAGTGGGTTCATGAGAAAGTGAAATTACTCGTCAAATAGACCAACCATTCTGCCTGCAAGTCGTTCATACTAAATAAGCGATCAAATTCGGCAAAAGATAACTGGGCACTTGGATGTACTTTGGAATTTCCTTGTTCGAATACAAATTTTAGTAAGACATATACCAATAAAGCTGTGTACAACTGGCCATAAACGGCATTTGGCGTTGTTCCAAATATCATCGGTACATTCAAATGCTGCTTAATCCAACGAAAAAAAACCTCGATTTGCCACCGCTTCTTATACATCTCAGCAATTTTTTCGACAGAGGGCCTATGTAGATTGGTTGCCAGAATAACAGGATTGCCATGCGGATCCTTTAGAATAACGACACGAAACCTATTTTTTGAAAGCGTCGACTTCGCTCCTAACTGACAGGTTAAATCTTGTTCAATTGTGCCAGCAAATGGACGTTTACGTGTCCTCCGTTTAGGTTCATGAAAATGTGTGTTATCCCTGAGGCGAATCACGAAATATTGGTTTTGTTCCTGATAATCATCAAATTGTTTATGCTTACCATAAGCGCGGTCAGCTACTAGTATGAAACGGTCGTCGCGTACGTCATTACAGCTTAATAGATCTGGGCGATTCCCCGTTGTTTCTGTAACTTTATGTAGCTGACCTGCATCTGCAATGATTGAAACGTGGAGTTTAATTCCTGCTTTTTCACCTTTTAGCGGCGCCCATGGCCATCGTTCTTTACCAGCCGTAATCTTAGTGGAATCCACTACAAGCAATTCCTTAGGGATACCTAAACGACGACGCGTTGGGCGATTACATTTCTGAATCATCAGACGCAACAGCTGCTTGAACACCTCAAATGGGACATCTTTGGCTTTTTTTGAAATCGTGGAGTGATCAGCTTTTACAAGTCCACAAGAAGACATGCGTTTTTCACCATCTCGGTAGCCGTCCCATTGCTGGAGTGCGGCTTGCGATAAAAAAAGAAAGAGATCATAAACAGTAAATTTCCGCGCAGAATCAACGTAGGACTCTTCTTTGATAAGAGGAAGCACTTCTTCTTTCGGTATAATTGTTTGCAGAATATTCGAGAACATAGTAGACTTTTTCATGAGGTCGCCTTCTTTCGGATGTTTGTAGGGGTACAAACAGTTTACCGAATGGGCGGCCTTTTTACCTGCCATTTTGTGGATAATCAACAGGCCTGTATGTAATGCAACGTAGCCCTTCAACTTTGCTGCACAGCCGTCTTTACAACGAAAAATATTTGTTTGAGTAGATTCGATTCCATACTTAAGTCGTCCTTTAGGACGAGCGCGTTTCTCAGGGTAGAGCGAAGCAAAAGTAAAAAACTTATACTTTCTTAACTACGGAAAAAAGAGACCCGCAAAGGAGTCTCCCCTGTCCATTTTTATAAAATCGTACGCTGAAAATCTGCTTCATCATAGGCTTGGTACTCGCTGGAGGGCTTCGCCAGGACAAGGATTTTCCCCCGATCCAGCTCACCTTCCAAACGACTGGCCTCTACATCCGGCACGCCGAGAGCCTTCATCTTCGCCCTAAGCTCATCGCCGCGGGAACGGAAAAGATTTGCAATGGCCGTCAGCATGCCCTCCTCCTGCACGGTAATTTGCTCTGCACCCGTATAATTTGCGACGAAATCGGTACCTTCAGCACTGTGCGTCAGCACATAAATGTGTTCCCTCGAAAAGCCTTCCCTGTACAATTGCTGTACTTTCTCCTGCGCTTCTTGAAGATTGGTTGTCACACTCACTCTTGTGTAAGTACTCATGGTAATTCCTCCTCTTTCGATTGATTTTATAGGGTAAAGCGATTGTTACTGTGGGTTCATGTAGACTAGTAGTGGACTAGATGCCTCGGCGTCTGCCGAAAATCAGCGATACGACAAACATGATCAGGAATACGAAGAACAGTACTTTGGCAATTCCTACTGCCGCTGAAACAATTCCAAAAAATCCGAATACACCAGCTACGAGAGCAATGATTAAGAACATGACAGCCCAGCCTAACATAGGAAACACCCTCTTTTCATCAGTAATTTGTGTTGCTTGGCTATGATATCTATTAACCGCTTGTCCCTAAAATGAAACATTTTATCGGTGGAAAATCTCCCGCTCCATTCTCTCCAGCCTCTGATCCATCCGTTCGAGCAGTTCCTTCATCTCCATATTCTCTTGTTCAGCCCGATAGTTAATGGCAAAATCCAGGATGGCCTCCTGCTTATCTCGATTCGCCTGGCGATTCTGGCTCATGAGGATAACCGGCGCTTGAAACGCCGATATACACGATAATATCAAATTCAGCAAAATGAACGGCGGCTTATCGTAGGCAAAACGCGTCAGATTGAGCAGCATCCAGCTCACCAGAAAAAGAGCGAACAGCACGATAAACGTCCAGCTTCCGCCAAATACCGCGATGCGGTCGGCAATGCGGTCCGCCCAGGACGACTTTTTGGCCTGCTGCTGTGTCAAATGCGACTTGATATTCCCTTGATACTCTCTGACCATTGCGGTAATTCGGGTCAACTGCTCGATATTAAGCTTGGCATGCGTATCGCGTTCCAACTCTTGGATCAACTTGTCGGGTATGCGCTCATTCGGAGACTTCTGCTCATCAAATGTGCTCATTGTAATCTCCTTCTTTCTGGTGATTTATAAACATTGTTAACCGCTGCCGCTGCGGGCGAAACAAGGGGTGTGGAGTGCATATGAGGTCAGATAGCTTAACCCATGGTTATTTGGGAACTACAGTCCACTACTCTCCTGAAATAGCTTGTTCCATACAGATAGAGAGAACTGTGGGCCACTATTTTACCGTTCCCGCTCGATAAGTTGCCCACGCACGGAGGCCGAATAGTGCCCTGTAGTTCCGCTCAGCGAGGAAAAATGCTCTTTTCCCCAAAAATAGAGGCTCCCAGTTCCCTCCCCGCAGCTAACAACAAAAAACCACTTGAGACAACGATACCCTCATCGTCTCAAGTGGTTTTATCTCTTACGGTATATTCGTTCCTGCGGAACGTACTCCTCATAATGCACGCCCTCCGGCACGAAAAGGATGGACTCCTTTTTGCCTAACCCGAGGTACCCTCCGCCGACTAAGCTGCCGTGAAACAGGCTGTGCACCTGGGTCTGCAGCTTATGATCAAAGTAGATCAAGACATTGCGGCACAAGATCACATGGAATTCATTAAAGGAACCGTCCGTGGCCAAATTGTGCTGCGCAAACATCAAGTTATCCTTCATGACCGGCTGGAAGTAGGCGTACTGATGATCCGTTGTGTAATATTCGGAGAAAGCTTTGGTCCCGCCGGAATCCAAATAATTTTTGGTGAAATATTGCATCTGCTTAAGCGGGAATGCCCCTTTTTGCGCGGCATCAATCGCTTTCTCATTCATATCTGTTGCGTAGATCTTCGTTCTCTCCGCCAAGCCCTCCTCCTGCATCAGGATCGCCATGGAGTACACTTCCTCCCCCGTCGCGCAGCCGGCATGCCAGATGCGAATCTCGGGGTACTTCCTGAGCTCAGGCACGACCAGGTTGCGAAAAGCACGGAAAAAGCTGGGATCCCGGAACATCTCGGTAACGCGGATCGACATGTCATTGAGCAAGCGATCCACGAAGCCAGGTTCGTGGAGAACCTTCTCCAATAATGCGGTGACGTTTGGCAGCTTTTCAGCTTTCATGCGATTCAGAACCCGCCTCCGTAAGGAAGAACGGACATAGTGGCGGAAATCAAACCCGTACATTTGATACAGGCCTTCTAAGAGGAGATTAATCTCAATGTTTTGTCGTTCATCCTCATAAGGCGGGGTCTCCAAGTCGACGGGCTCCTCCACAGGCTTATTCAATGTTTTTTCACCTGCTTCGTTAGCCATACACGCATGAGCGAAAATAGCTGATCCATATTTAGCGGCTTCGTAATATAGTCGGAAGCGCCGGCTTCCAAGCATTTCTCTTTCTCACTTTTCATCGCTTTGGCCGTAAGGGCAATGATCGGCAGCTCATGCATGTGCAGTTCTCCTCGAATCGCCTGCATGGCCTCATAACCGTCCATGACAGGCATCATGATGTCCATTAAGATGAGATCGTACTCGGCGCCTGCGCCTAACATCTCCAAGGCATCTTTCCCGTGATCCGCTACATCCACGGTGACTCCCTTCGTCTCCAGCGCAGTAACGAGCGCGAAAACGTTGCGCGCATCATCGTCCACGAGTAGCACTCTTTTGCCTTGGAACAGCTGCGCATCCGAATGGATGACTTCCGCGTCCGAAATTATCGTTTCAACTGATGAAACGGCAGACGGCTCAACGGCTTGCGTAGAAATAATCGTTCGCTCTTCCACAGCTGCAGCAATTTCCCCTCCATGAGAATCATTGCCAGGCGTCTCATGATCCTGCTCCGTTTCAATTGCGTTAGGCACGTAGAGCGTAAATGTACTGCCCTTGTGCACCTCGCTTTTCACAACAATAGAGCCCCCGAGCAGACGCGTAAACTCGCGGCAAATGGATAAACCAAGCCCTGTTCCGCCGAATTGCCGGTTGGTTGTGCCATCCACCTGGCGGAACGCTTCGAAAATGACCTGCTGCTTGTCGATGGGAATCCCGATACCGGTATCCGTAATCGAGATGGCAAGCACTTTTTCTGCCGGATCTCTGTGCAGGAGTTCCTTCACACGAACCGGGTCGGCAAGCGCGATTTTCATCATCACGGAACCTTTTTCGGTAAATTTAAACGCGTTGGAAAGCAGATTCTTCAATATTTGCTGTAGGCGCTGGCCGTCCGTCTGAATGACATTCGGCACATCCGGATCCAAGGTGATGTCAAAGTCGAGTCCCTTTTTCTCCGCGACCGGAGCAAACATAAGCTTCATCAATTGCGGCAGTTCGGTCACATTGAAATCGTCCGTCATGATTTCTATTTTGCCCGCCTCGACTTTGGATAAATCCAGGATATCGTCGATTAGCGCCAGCAGATCCTTGCCTGCGGCATTCACCACACGCGAATATTCCACAATCTCTGACATTTGCAAATCGCCGTTATTTTCTGCCAGCATCTGGGACAAAATCATGATACTGTTCAGCGGTGTGCGCAGTTCATGCGACATATTGGCAAGAAAATCGGATTTGTACTGAGAGCTCGTCTCCAGCTTTAACGAATAATCTTCCAGCTCGTCTTTGGCCTTCTTTAATTCCAACGCCTTTTGCTCAGAGAAATGATTCTGCTCTTCTAAAAATTCGTTGGTCATGCGCAGCTGTTCCTGTTGCATTTGGAGCTCTTCCGACTGCGCCTGCAGCTCCTCGGATTGCGCTTGAAGCTCTTCCGTCAATATCTGAGACTCCGAGAGCAATCGCTCTACTTCCATGCGGCTGCGCACATTCGTGATGGCCGAACCAAACTTCTCTTGCAGCGAGTCAACCAAGGTCAAATGCTGAGCCTGGAACGTATGAAGAGACGCTAACTCGATCACAGCCTCCGTGTGGCCATCCACAAGAATCGGCGCTACCAGCAAGTTACGGGGGACAGAAACACCTAAACCAGACGTAAGCTTCACATGATTTTCCGGCAGGTTATCGATAAGGAAAATACGCTGATCCACCGCGCATTGGCCAACCAGCCCTTCTCCCAAGCGGAAAACAGCCGCAGCAGGATCCTTCCCGGACGCCGCATACCCCGCTATTTTCACATAGCGAGTTTCCTCCCCGACGTTTTCACGAAGGTAGACAACTCCATAGACACTATCCAGCATTGGCGCTAATTTGCTTATAAAAGTACCACCCAAACAGCCGATATCATTAATTCCCTGATACAAAGTGGCGACTTCGGCGATATTCGTTTGAATCCAGTTTTGCTTCTCCAAATCTCCCAACATTTCATTAGTCGCTTCCGCCAACTCTCTTATTTCATCATGGCTGGTCAGTTCAATTCTCGACGTCAGATTCCCTTCGGAAGATGTAATATAACGAATCATTCTCGTAACTTGTTTGATCGTACTCGTAATAGAATTAGATAAGACCAGTGCTACAATTATTGCAAAAATAGAAATGATGCCAAGAAGTGTGAAAAGCACAATTTTAAGATTTTTATTACTTTGAGCGAGCTGCTCAGCTCTAGCCGTCGTCAGCTGCTTTTCTGCCGCAAGAAAAGAATCAAATTGGGTACGCAGTTGATCCATCAGTTTTTTCCCTGAATTTTGCTTGAAATAATCGTCAATTGCCGCCTGTTTGTTTTCTTTCTTCATCAGAATCACATTATCACCAGCCGTGCGGATCCAACTTTGGATCGTCGGCTTAATACGCTCCAAACTCTCCTTCTGAGCGGGGTTATAACTGACTAACTGCAGAAGCTTATTATAATTATCCAACCATGTTTTGTTGGCTGTATCGTAGGGTTCCAAGTATTGAACGTCTCCAGTAATGATGTAGCCTCGCATGCCGGTTTCCATATCAACCATGTTTTTCTGTATGGCATTGATAAGATCATGCGCTTCCAAATCATGACTGGAGACGAAATCCACTTCCTTCTGCAGCGCATTGACACGACCGCTCACAATGAGAAGAGCAATTCCTAAGCATATGATAATAAATACATATCCCATTATTATTTTTGCACGTATATTCGCACGAAAAAATTTGCCCATAGCAGCCTCCTAGTACAGTTCATAGAGAACGTTAGTTAACATTCTACTAATCTAACTATACCATAGTTACGGAGGTAGAGAGAAAAACAACGCCTATTCCTGTAGTTTTTCTAGTATTTCATCGAGCTCCGGATCTGACTCTGGAAATGCTGGATTCATGCTCTCTAGCGCTTCTACAGCGATTTGCAGCACAGCCCAATCCCGGTACCAGCGATGATTGGCTGGCACAATGTACCAAGGCGCCGTTTCAGAGCTGCAATGCTTAAATACCGCTTCATAGGCTTCCTCATATTCGGCCCATGACTCCCGCTCTACCAAGTCATTTTTATCAAATTTCCAATGCTTCGTAGGATCTGTCAGCCGATTCCGCAGTCTCGCAAGTTGGAAATCTTTCGAGATGTGGAGAAAAATCTTCACGATTTTCACGCCACCGCTCTCCAATAATTTCTCAAATCGGTTAATATGCTTGAATCTGCTCTTCACTTCAGCCCCGTTAATCCAATTATGGACTCTCGTGATGAGCACATCTTCGTAATACGAACGAATGAAGGCTCCGATCATCCCTTTGGCCGGTGCAATCCGATGAGCGCGCCATAAGAAATCATGAGCCGCTTCTTCTTCCGTTGGCGCACGGAAACTGTTTACCCGGAACCCCTGCGGATGCAAGCCGCCAAGGGCATGCTTAACGACGCCGTCTTTCCCGCTGCAATCCATCCCCTGTATGACAAAGAGAACGGATTGCTTCTTCTCGGCGTACAGCTTATTTTGCAGAGCTTCCAACTGCTCTTTCAAGCGTTCTACCTCAGCTTCTACCTCTTCACGGTCATGGACGGCTCCGGTATCATTGGGATCGATATTCGCTAAACGAAATTTTTTTCCATATTCCAATTTAAAATGCTTGACTGGCATAGGCCGGCCTCCTCTAAGGATTGGATGTAAGAACTGCCTTCAATTTAAGTATTGCCCGCTTCTGAATACGGGAAACACTCATCTGGGATATCCCTAGCTGATCCGCAATTTGACGCTGTGAGAGCCCTTCCTGATAAATAAGATGAATGACTTTCCTCTCTTCCTCTTTCAAGCAGGTCATCGCTTCTTCCAAGTCCATTCGTCTCTCCAGGGATTGATATTCGTCAGTTGACCCGGCAATCATATCGCCAATCGTCGCACTATCCCCTTCACTGTTCAGCGGCGTATCCAGCGAAGTGTAATGATAATAGTCTCGGCCAGCTAATATTTCGATGGTCTCTTCCGCGCTAAGCTCCAAATAAGCCGCCATTTCATCGATATTCGGCGAACGTTCGAGCTTGACGGTGAGCTCATCCAGGGCTCTCTGAACGAGGGCTCCCTTCTCCTTAATTCGTCGCGGAACCTGTATGTACCATGACTTGTCGCGCAAATAGTTCTTCAGGTGACCAATCAAACTTTTCATCGCATAGGCTTCAAAAGGAGTATCCAGTGTACTATCGTACTGGGTGAACAGCCGCAGCAAAGACATCTGCCCGACCTGATACAGATCTTCATATAAATCAGGACGGCTCCGTGACATCTTGCCGACTGCCATACGAACGATTGGTTCATAGTGCAGCAGCAGTGCCGTAGCCGTCTCTTGGCAAGCCGTCTCTTTATAAATTTTCATCTTCACATACATGTCATAGAGAGGCTTGTTGGATGATGCATTCACATTCATACCATTTCCTCTTTTCTATTCATCTGCCCTGTTAACTGCTTCTTCAAAACAACCTGAGTGCCTTTGCCGCTTTCCGTCAACACCTGCACATCGTCCATTAAAGCCTGCATGAGGAATAATCCTAACCCCCCCACCGCCGCTTCACTAATGGATTTATGATGCAGCGCAACTGTATCGGATTCGGCTTGCACATAATGAAAGCTGTTCCCTTCATCCTTAACGCTTATTTGCAAAAATCCGTCCTGCTGCTCGTACTGAATCTCAATCGTTCCAGGCTGCCCCTGCTCATAAGCATGCAGAATGGCGTTATTGCAAGCTTCTGCTACAGCTACTTTCATATCTTCAATATCTTCAAAAGAGAAGCCCGCTTTCGAGGCTACACCGTATAAGGTAAGTCGGACAATATCCAGGTATTCCGCCTGTGCGGGGATCGTAAGGCCGATGTATGGGTTCATATGATTTCTTCTTTCCTTTCTGCTCTGCCTTGATTATGAATTTGCAGCTCTCCGTCCACCAAATAGCGGGCAACGCCCGTGATTTCAAATAAACGCTGAATTCTGGCGGGAATATGCTGAATACGGAAGGGTGCGCCCATTGCAGCTCTTACTTTGAGCACCGAGACAATCAAGCCTATCCCTGTGCTGTCAATATAACGTAACTCTTTTAAGTCTAAAGTTAATTGCTGATCACCCTGAGAGACGACGGAATCCAGAACGGCCGCAAGCTCGGAGGCTGCTGACAAATCAAGTTCCCCACTTAAGTATATAATATTTTCTTCCCCATTCGATTGCTTATAAACCGTAAATTTGCGTATGTTCACAAAGATAGCTCCTTCCTATTTCATGCTGCCCATATGAGGCGTTTTTTTGGATTTAAACTTCTTCCACATCTCGACCGAAACTGCCGCTCCCTGCAAAATCGTTTGCCATCTGCGGCTTAATGACGGCGTATCTTTCGGCAATCGCGTTTGTTTCACCGCGTCGATGAAACCTGTGGCTGATTGTTTCATAGAAGATGTAAGTTCGTGGACGACTTGACCAACGTCGTTCACGGAGCTGAACAGATGATTCAACTTTGCCAGCTTCGCACGAACATCTATAGCCATCTCATTGGTATTGAGAATAACGTCCTGTACTTCGGAAGAAATCTGTGTGACTTCGTCCTTCATCTGACCCATCGTCAGAGTGATCTGATCCAGGGACAGCTTCAGTGATTTCAAGGTTTGAATCAAATAGAAGACAAGGAATACGAAAGCTATGGCAGCAAGGACTGCGCTAAGTTCGACCAACATGTCAATCACCCCTGTTCGCTTGATTAGTTTGCTTGATTACTTATCGTTACCCGCATCGCCGAGAAATGAAACAGCCTTCCATGAATTTCCAGATGTTTCAATGGCATGTTTCAAAAGAGAACCTCCCGGGTAAAGACAAGATAGAAACAATGAAACAATCCTATTAATTGAATGGAGGAATTTCACATGGTGAAAACCGCATTGAAGGAAAATGCCATTACCGAAACGTTGGACAAGCAAGTAGCGAACTTCTCAATTCTATATATGAAACTGCACAACTATCACTGGTATGTAAAAGGTGAAAATTTCTTCACGCTGCATCTAAAATTCGAAGAGTTGTACACGGAGGCCGCGCTGCATCTGGACGTTATCGCCGAGCGAATGCTTTCGTTGCGCGCCGTGCCAACGGCTACCCTGCAGGAGCATCTGGAGCTAGCTTCTATTAAAGAAGCTAGCAAGGGGGCTTCCGCAGCAGAGATGGTGAAGCAGTTGGCAAGCGACTTCACCCTCATCTGCTCGGAGATGACTGAGGGTATCGCGCTTGCCGAAGAAAGCAAGGATCAGCCGACGGCTGACATGCTGATCGGGATTCGTGCTTCGCTTGAGAAGCACAGCTGGATGCTGGAATCTTTCCTTGGCCGCTAAGCGGCCGGGGGCTGGCTTGGCCCGGGCTTGGTCGGGGCGGATCGGCTTGGCCAGGTCGAGTTGGGCTCGGCCGGGGCGGATCGGGCCTTGGGTTGACCGGGCTAGACTAAGCCGCGGGTCGAGTTGGGCTCGGTCGGGCTCGGCCGAGCCTGGCTGGGGGCTGATCCAAGGGGAACTACAGGCCCTTATTCTAGCTAAATCAGCTGCTTTCCGGTCCAGACGGAACTACAGGCCGCTATTTACTCCAAAAAGCTCACATTTGAGCTTGTAGGGCTAAAATAGAGGACCGTAGTTCCCACTCCCCGATCGAAGCATCGATTTTCGTGAGAATAGAGGATCATAGTTCCCTTAACCACAAAGGGCTATCTCCATAGGTCATATACTTGACCTTAGAGATAGCCCTTTTTTATACATATTTAACTAGCGTGACTTCCGTCCCTTGCTCGGTGTTCACCGTCACCTCGTCCATCAGCGCTTGCATGAGATACATGCCAAGGCCTCCAGACTGCAGTTCGCCGAGTGTCCGGCCATCCGGAGGTTCCGACTGCTCTTGCTGACTTTGGTAATCAAAGCCAGGACCGTCATCTTTCACTTTCACAATCAGCTTGCCTTCACCAAGCTCAAAGCTGATTTGGATTTGCCCCAGCGTGGCCGACGTCTCCCCATGAAGCACCGCATTGTTGCAGGCCTCCGAAACCGCTACTTTCATATCCTCGATATCCTCATAGGAAAACCCCAGCTTAGAGGCAACCCCGTAGAGACTAAGCCTGACGAGATCCAGGTACTCCGCTGCTGCGGGTATGTGCAGACGAACGACGTTCATGCGGTTCCTTCGATCCCTTCATTAAGAAATCCGGAAATGCCTGTAAGGTCAAACAGCCTTTTAATACCGGATGGAATATGGCGTACGGCAAACGGCGCTTTCAACTCATCGCGTATTTTCAAAGCAGAGACCACAATACCGATCCCCGTGCTATCGATGTATGTTAACTTACTTACGTCTAGAATTAACGCCTTATCGGTTCTATGAACAACCGCTTCGAGCGCATGGCGGAACGTTAAAGCTGCTGCCAAATCGAGTTCACCGCGGATATGAAGCAGTATAGATGTTTCCAATTCTTCTTGATCAACTTGGAACTTTTCTACGGACATGAGCCACACTCCTTCTATGTGATTTGCTCTTTCAAGTGTAACAAGTGCCTGGCCTTTACACAAGGTTTACAGCCAAAAGCCTGATCTGCCGGGCCTTTCCGGACATGCAACGAAGCCGGCCAATCCGGCCAGCCTCCGCTTACAACACTCCGCTCTTCTCCGCTACGAATGGATGGGCGTACTCGCCGCAAATGACCGCCCCCTGCTCCACCACGACTTGTTTGTCCAAAATAACACGGTCCAAATAGGCGCCTGCCTGGATCATGCAATCCTGCATGATCACGCTATTTTTGACGTGCGCTCCCGCATGAACAGCAACCCCGGGGAACAAGATGCTGTTCTCCACATAGCCCTCTATTCGGCAGCCGGGCGCAACGAACGCATTGCGGATCAAAGCTTGCTGATGACATGCGATCGCAGTCTCGTCCTCTTTTCGCGTATACACAGACTCTTGATGCTCCATAAACTGCCTCCATCCATGCGGCTGCAGCAGCTGCATACTGTGCGCATAATAACTGTCAACGGAATCCATAATCGCCATGTAGCCATGATTGGCATAACCTTGTACATGAAGGTGGTCCAGCTGCTCCCATACCGCCTGTTTCAGATCCATGGCTTTTCCGGGCTTCAGGCTCATCTCAATGAGATCAATCAGCAGCTTGCGCTCCAGAACCATCGTATCCAGATCAATATTTTGCGGAGAGAGGCTTGGTAGCGCATGGTAGGTGGGAGCGGCGCCAACAACCCGGCCTTGATCATTTATATTTAAGCTGTAAGCATGTCCAATATGCGCATGGCGGTCCATCTCCGTCAAATGTTTGAAGAGTACCGTAATGTCCGCTCCACTACTATCATGGTATTCCATCATTTGATCATAATGGGAATGATAAATAATGCGGCTGGGTGCAAGCAAAACATACTTCTCCGCTCTGGATTTCAAGTAATCCAGAGGATAATCCAACTGAAGCTCATCGTCATGCTTGGCGGCTAGTGTGTGCAGCGCCTCTAACCCATAGTGCCGACCGTTTCCGATATGATGGAGCAGCGACTCCGCCTTCGGAGCTGCCAGCACCACCACCTCTTGAATGCCGGCATTGCTCATATTGGAAAGCGCAAAATCCGCTAACCGGTACCGGCCGGCAAAAGGCACCGCCCCCACGCACCGGTCACGGGTAAGTATGGATAACTCGCTTTGTTCATTCATGAGATTAATGAAGCCAAGAACATTTTCCATAAGGCATTCCTCCTCTGGGCTTACACGAAATTCAGCCGCGTACCGGTCAATGGAGCAGGTATAGAGGCCGGGTAATGACGTCCAATCACGGATTTCTCGCCGACGACGGTAATGCCCGGATTTCCTGGCTTGCCTACAATAGCGCCGTCCTTGATAATCGACCCTTCCCCGATAATCGCGTTAAGGATAAGAGCATGCTCGCCGATCTGAACGCCGGGCATAATGACGCTGTTCAGCACCCGGCTGTGCTTGCCGACCGTCACACCATCGAATAAAACCGAGTGGCTGACATTGCCGTAAACAGAGACGCCATCCCCCATTTCTGCGTTATTAACCCGTGCGTCAAGCGCCACTTGGCTTCTGGAGAAGTTCCGACGGGCTGTCAGTACAGGCCATGCCTCCTGATCCATTTGCAGCCTCGGATCATAACCAAGCAAATCCATGTGAGATTCCCACAGGCTTTCTATCGTGCCAACATCCTTCCAGTATCCTTCAAACGGATAAGCGGATACATGCGCACCCGCAGCCAACAGCCCGGGAATAATGTCATGGCCAAAATCATGGCTCGAAGCCGGATGATCCGCATCCTGCTCCAGACAGGACTTCAGGAACTCCCAGTTAAATATGTAGATCCCCATAGACGCCAAGTTGCTGGCCGGTCTGAACGGCTTTTCCGCAAAAGCGGTAATCCGATGCTGCTCATCTGCGCTAACAATCCCAAACCGGCTGGTTTCCTCCCATTTCACCGGCATAACCGAAATCGTGGCGTCCGCGCCGGTTGCCTGATGATGTTCCAGCATCGTCCGATAATCCATGTTATAAATATGATCGCCGGAGAGGATCAGCACATAACTCGGGTTATGCTCCTGCAGATAAGCCAGGTTCTGATAGACGGCATCTGCAGTTCCTTTATATGCATTAGGTGCCCCGGCCTGCCGTTCCAGTAGGGAGATACCGCTACCGCCACTTCCAGTACCTTCCACCTGCCAAACATCCCCGGTTCCAATGTGCGCATGCAAAACAGCCGGTTTATACTGCGTCAGCACGCCAATCGTACCGATTCCCGAATTACGGCAATTGCTCAAGGCAAAATCAATCATCCGATACTTCGCTCCAAAATGAACCGCCGGTTTCGCCATATACCTCGTTAACGGACGAAGCCGGCTGCCCTCTCCGCCAGCCAACAGCATAGCTACACATTCCTGCTTTTTCATCATCATCTCATCCTTCCCTTTGGTTTTTTTTGAAAATGACAGCCGCTAGTGGCGGTATTGTTACCTGAATACTGTAAGGTTGATTCTGACACGACCACTCTTCCGCAGTCTGTGCAGGCTCATTCATCACACCCGATCCGCCGAATTCTGGGCGATCACTGTTAAATACTTCTTGATATTGCCCAAGCTCTTTCACTCCGATACGATAACCTTCATGTGTTTCGGGTTTGAAATTGCAAACCATGAGGAGATCTTCCTTCTCCTCCCCTTTCCGGCCAAACAACACCAGACCATCCGCAGTATCCTCAAAATCAATCCCTTCAAACCCCTCAGGCGCATAATCACGCTCCCACAGAGCCTTCTCCGAGATATAGAAATGATTCAACGACTTCACATATTGTTGAAACTGTTGATGTTCACAATCCTGCAGCACGTCCCACGTGAGTGCCGCTTCCGAGTCCCAATCCTGCTCCTGGCCGAATTCGCTGCCCATGAACAGGAGCTTTTTGCCGGGATGCCCGATCAGATAGGCGTACAGTACACGCAGATTGGCAAATCGCTGCCAACTGTCGCTTCCCGACATTTTACCCAGTAGAGACTTATCCGGATTGGCCATCTCGTCATGCGCATAAGGGAGGATGTAGTTCTCATCCCAAGCCTGCTGCAGCGATCTTGTCAATTGCGGCTCCAGACCGCTGCGCTGCTCCTGATTCTTTTTCATATAGTCAAGTGTGTTCCACGTAAAGCCTAAATGCCATTTATAATTAAAACCCAGTCCTCCCTGTTCAACCGGCTTGGTTACGCCCGGGTATGAACTGGAATCCTCTGCCATCATCAAGGCGTTCGGGTATCTGGCAAATATGACGGCATTCAGCTTTTGGAGAAAAGCGATGCCTTCCAAATTTTCCTCGCCACCCTCGTTGTTCGTGATGCAGTCACCTTCCGATCTGTCGAAATTCAGCGTCAACATGCTGTACACCGCGTCGACACGCAAGCCGTCAATATGATAAACATCCATCCAGAACAAAGCATTGGAAATTAAAAAACTATGCACTTCGGGTTTCCCATAATCAAAAATGTAGGTCCCCCATGTCGGATGCTCAGCTTTACGGCTGTCGGCGTATTCGTACAGCGGTTCTCCGTCGAATCGGGCTAATCCGTGAGCGTCTTTGCAGAAATGCGCCGGCACCCAATCCATAATGACGCCAATCCCCTTCTGATGGCAGCGATCAACCAGATACATGAACTCCTGCGGCGTTCCGAAACGGCTCGTCACCGAGTAATACCCCGTTATCTGATAGCCCCATGATTTATCCAGCGGATGCTCCATAAGCGGCATAAGCTCGATGTGCGTAAAGCCATGGGCTACGACATAATCGACTAACTCGTCGGCTATTTCCCCATAGCTGTAGAAGCCGCCATCTTCCTTGCGCTTCCAGCTGCCCAGATGCACTTCATAAACCAGAAGCGGCTGCTGTAGAAATTGGTGGGACGTCTTCCCGGCAAGCCAAGCTCCATCCTGCCAATCATAACCTTCCAAGGAAGTTACGATGGAAGCGGTTCCGGGTCTAAGCTCAGAAGAAAACGCATAAGGGTCTGACTTCAAATAACAATCATCGTCTGATGTAATGATTTCATATTTGTATAAGGTACCTTCCTTCAATTCGGGGATAAAAAGCGTCCACACGCCGTCTGACACCGTCATGCCATGATTCCGGCCATCCCAACCATTGAAGCTGCCCGATACGTTCACTTGCTTTGCATTTGGTGCCCACACGGCAAACTGGACGCCCTTCACAGCATCTTTTTCCTCCAAGTGAGAGCCCAGAAACCGGTAACTTTGGTACTGCGTACCCTCATGCAACAAATATAGAACGTCTGAACCCGGTGACGATGTCATCGTTGTCATCCATTTTCCTCCCCGCCATTGATTAACTTCATACCTTTTATTAACCCCGTTAGCGCCTATTGAAACAAAAAATGCACAAGCCGCCCAATTTTTGGGACGAACTTGTGCAAGTATCCATTTCTTATTAATGAGTGCCAATTACGAAACGCTAAGCATGACCAGACACATATCGTCCTGTGGAGCCTCGCTTTTGTCATGCGGATAAATCTGCTCCACCAGCTCCTCTGGATTATGTGTGCTGCCAGAAGACTGCAGGCCTTGCCGTATTTTCGTGATACCGTCCTGTTCCTCATCATCCAGCCATTCCGATAGACCGTCTGTGAATAACACAATACGCGCCTCTTGCTCATAACGAATTACGCCTTTGGTTACTTCAATTTCGTCAAAAAAGCCAATGGCGCAGCAGCCTTCCGTCAGCAGCTTCACCTCGCCATCCAACTCCGCAATGCCTGCCGGGTGCCCCGCATTCACATACTCAATCGTTTGTTTCTCTGTATCCAGCACCAAGTAGATCGCCGTAAAATAATAATTGATCAAACTGTCCGATTGATGCAGCTGATTCATCCTGCCATTCAGCTCGCGCATCACACCCTCCGGATCGCAAATATGCGTGATGGTATCCTTTAAAGCCGAATAAATGTACATACACACTAGAGAAGACGAAATACCATGCCCCATCATATCCAGCAAAATAACACCATACCGATTCGGTCCGATCGGATACCACGCGTAGAAGTCCCCCGCCAATTCCGACGATGGCTTATAGACCGCAGAGATTCGGATATTTTCCTCCTCTATGGGGTTACTGAGCACGCTGCGCTGTACCTGTTTCGCCAAATCCAGCTCATATTTAATCCGCTTATCCCGCTCTTTGTGCCAATCCTTCTCATATTTCAAACGGAGCGTCGCACGGATTCGGGCGAGCAGCTCCACCTTATTAATCGGCTTCATCACATAATCAAGCGCCCCTGCATCCAAAGCCTCAGCAAGCTTATTCGAATCCCCCATCGCCGTCACGAAAATAATGGGAATATCCCGCAGCCTCTCATTCGCTTGAATCGTGCGGCAGGCCTCTACGCCATCGATCTCCGGCATCATCATATCCATTAAGATGAGATCTACCGGCACCTCCGCCGGACTGGGGGAATGCATATCTAATAACTGATACAGCTCTTTCGCTGAGGACACCATTTGGAGATCCGTGTATCCCGCTTTAAGCAATATTTTTTCAATAATTAGTAAGTTTGTCGCGTTATCGTCCACAATGACAATGCTCATCGCCATAACCCCTTTCGGGTAAAAGTTAACTGGAACCCTCATCTAGTTTACCATAGTTCAAAAACAAAGAGCTTCTCTATGTACTACCCGCCTGCGAAAATTTCAATCATGATCAACGAACGGCCAAGTAGATAAAGTACCTCCTCCTGTTTCAAAACAAGAAAATAGGGTTACAACCTAGTATAAGGCATGACCCACTATACCCCAATTGAAGGAGAGATGACTCATGAGTGAAACTGTCGAAACAAACAGAAGCGGACTATTGTTAGGCCTGGTAATCGGTGGTGCGATAGGCGCTGTAGCCTCATTGTTATTAGCCCCGAAAAAGGGAGCAGAACTGCGAGACAACCTTACAACGACCTATCGAAACCTATCTGATAAAACAAACCAATTCGCCGCAGCCCTAGGGCAAAAAACAAAGGAAATGGCCGCCAAAACCAGTGATAAAACGGAAGAGATGGCGGAAAAGCTGAGCGATAAAACGCAGGACTTAGCCGAAATGGCGAGCGATAAGGTGCAAGAGTTTGGTGAAAAAGCTAGTGAGAAAGCAAAAGACATTGGCGAGAAGGCTAGTGCCAAGGTGCAGGAGATTGCCGAGCCTTTGCAGTCGGCTAAACCGGAGTACTCGAGTAATCGGCATTAAAAGAGTACGCCACCATTTTTGAAAGGAGTGATTTGACATGGATAAAAACATGCTGCATCGACAACTAACCGATTTCGGTTTAGAACGTGTGGAATATACGGAAAAGGCCGTCTATCAATATAATATCTATAGTGAGGCTACAGCTGCCTCCTATCCGCTTACATTAATGACGCTCACCTCCGAGCATGGGAATACCACCGTTCACTTCCATGAGGCAGGCTTTCCGGAGAATAGATTTGTTCCGCTGGAGGTCCGCCGAATCGCGCTGGACAAACTGATTGAATTAGAACGGCTGTGCAACGGCCCCTCCGGTAAAACCTTGGAGGAAGCCAACAACAGCTCCATGGCGCAAGATTTGGACGAGATCAAGAAACTCGGCAATGAAATGAAGCACATGAAGACCAACAGCGAGCTGATCGAGAAGAATCTGATCCCGGATCCGATTCAATAAAAAAAGGTTGGACAGGAGTAGCTTCCTGTTCAACCTTTTTTTGCGTTCACACATCATTCCGTCAATGGAGTGAGCTTCCCGTGTATGACTAATCTTCCCTCTTTGGAATCAAGCGTGTAGTCGCAAGTAGAAAGCGTAAGAATGGAATCGCTTGCTGTTAACGCCTCATTAGTCTCATAGATCGAGCGGTTCTGAATCGTATGCAGGAATGATGCATATTCCACGTCATCGGCAAAATCGGTTTGAATATAGTTGAATTCAGTCGTCGTATAGTAAACCGCAAAAATGTCCACCCGATAGGATTGCTGTAAGCTTTCATATATAAACGTCCGGTGGGATTGAAAAAATGCCGGGTCCAAATATTTTTTCAAATCCCCGAACATGGAACCGTTCTTCATCCGATGGCCATAAATAATGGTATGGCGTTCGTCCGCGCTCGTATCGTTCCGGAAATCCATAAATATGCTTCCGGCTTCCATCGGTTCCCGCTCGTAGTTTCTGCTCAAATAGTACTCGTTATCAGATGCTTGCACGACAGGATAATCAATTTGAGTATCGCCTATTTGCAGCCAGCCAACCGTATCCGGGTTTTTCTCAAGCAAGCGATCGAATTTGGATGGCTTCGGCTTCGAATCCTGTCCAGACGTCAGCACAAGCTGAGCCAAAGGCCAGCTTCCAGACTTATACAGCTCCCGCGCCTCGTTCATCACTTTGCTATTCTCCGAGTTAGCTAACCCATAGTTAGCTAGCTTAAAGGCGGAACCAATAAAAACAACTAAACAGAGAATAGTTACAGAGTTAGACCACAGGCTTTTCTTGCTTAACTTCCTAAATCCCGACTGGCACCATGTATAAACCCGTATCTTGATCATGTTTTACGATGACGTCAACTCCATAAACTGATTTGATCATCGACTCCGTCATAATGTCATGCGGAGTTCCTTCCATAAACAATTGGCCGTTCTTCATGACGATGAGCCGATCGCTGTAGCGAATGGCCTGATTCATATCGTGCAGAACCATAACAATCGTCAACCCGTGATCGACATTTAACTTCTTGATTAACTCCAAAATTTCAATCTGATAATACATATCCAAAAACGTCGTAGGTTCATCCAGAAATAAAATGGAAGTGCGCTGAGCAATCGCCATTGCGATCCAGACACGCTGCCGCTCCCCGCCCGACAATTGCTGCAGGGTCTTGGTGCGTTTGTTCTGTAGATTCGTGCAGGTCAGCGCCCACTCAATTGCCTCTTCGTCTTCCTTTCGCTCCTGAGCGAATAAGGTTCTATGAGGCAACCGCCCAAAGCTCGTTAACTTTTCAACTGTTAAATCGGAAGGAGCCTCATTGCTCTGGTGGACAACGGCCAGCTTTTTGGCCAAATCCTTTGTTCTATACATGTTTAGCTCTTTGCCATCAAGAACAACCTGACCGGTATGAGGGGTATAATTGTTCGACATCACACCAAGAAGCGTTGACTTCCCACAGCCATTGGGGCCAATGATTGTCGTAATTTTACCCATAACGATTTCACTCGTTACGGATTTCAATTGATCGTTCTTTTTATCATAGGAAAAAGAGATATTGTTAATTTCCACGAATCTGATCACTCTTTCTCAGCATGAAGATTAAAAACGGCCCGCCAATCACAGCCATGATAATAGAGGCGGGAATTTCGGAAGGTGCAAGCACCGTGCGTCCCAGCGTATCGGCGGATAAAATTAGTAGCGCCCCGCCCAATGCCGAGAAAGGAATCAAAATCTTATGATCCGAACCTACCAGCAGACGAGCAATGTGAGGAACCAGTAAGCCGACGAAAGCGATCATTCCGCCAATAGCGGTCGCTACCGCAGCGAGCATTACAGCCACTACAGAGATAATTAAACGTGCCCGAGTTACTCTTAACCCCAAGTTTTGGGCCGATTTATCCTGAAGCGACAGCATATTGCACCAAGAATATAACAAGAAGGCTACCACTAAACCGATTGTCCCATAGATGAGCATCACTTGGACGTCATTCCATGTTTTCATCGTAAAAATCGAGGTGACGGCCTGATTAATGCTGGTGACCGCGTAGCTTCCGCGATAATTAAACGACTGTCCCAATCCTGTAAAAGTAGCGTTGATGGCGAGACCTACCAAGATAATACGGATCGGACTAAGACCGGACTTCCAGGAAAAAGAATAGACCAGGAAACACGCCAGCGCCCCTCCAAAAAAGGCGAACATCGGCAGCCAGTAAAACAGCTGCGGAAACAGCGTAACGAACAGCAGCGAAACGACGCCCGCCCCAGAGGAAATGCCGATTACCCCGGCATCAGCCAAAGGGTTTCTCATAACAGCTTGCAGCAGAACACCGGAAACGGCTAGTGTTGCTCCAACGAATAGAGCTACTATAATTCGCGGTAAGCGTAAATCCTTAATAATCTCTACTTTCTTGTTGGTCCCCGTGAAAAGGCCTTGTATAAATTCAAGACTGCCGACCTTAATGCTTCCTGTGGTTATGGACACTAATGTTACGATGACGAGCAGGAGGACAACGACAACCAAGCTCCATCCAATTTTATTCATGTATTTTCTTCCTTTATTCATTCCTATTTGTTGGATACAGCATCTTCACAAGCTCATCAAGGGCTTCTGTAGCGGCAAGATTACCCGTTGTTCCGAACAAATCCTCCTGCAAATCATAAACCCGGTTATGCTGAACCGCCTCGAAATGCTTCCATATATCATTTTTCTGGAATTCCTTATCGAACATTTTGATAACTTCATCCGGCAGGCCATGAGCCGCTCGTAAAATAATGTCCGGATTCGCCTGCTGTAAATATTCGGTGTTCGACGCCAAATATTCAACTTTCTGCCCTTGCACCACATTGATGCCACCGGCCAGCTTAACAAGATCCCCGATGTAAGAGTTCTCCGTGGCTACCAGATAACTTCCCGGCACGCCAAGCAAAATCAGCACGCTTGGCTGCTTCTTGCCGGCAATTTTCTGATTGATTTCCTTTTGCTTATCTTGATACCTTGCGACAATTGCCTGCGCCTGCTTCTGACGATTATATTTATCACCGAGCGCGATAATTTCCTTATTCATTTTGTCGAGACTTGTGAGATTAAGAAAAGTCGCATCGACAGCAGCATTTTTAAATACCGGGGCCAAATCATATTCTAATGTCGTCACCGACAGTACGTCTGTCGGATCCAATGATTTCACGACCTCCATATTGGGACTCATCGGATTCCCGACCTTGGTTGCCCCATCGTAACGCTTGGGAAGCTCCTTCGTGCTAGTGGGGACGCCGACCAAGTCTATCTCCAAAGCATCCATCATTTGTGCAGCCGCAACCGTAGTCGCAATAACCCGCTTCTCGCTCTGCACATCAGCAGCCGGAGCCGCTGTCTGAGAAGCAGCTGCGCTGCTGTCCGAGGGCGTTCCCGACGAGCAGGCCGCTGTCATGACCAACATACCGGCAAGCAGTATGGCTCCCATTCTCTTGTACATGCCCAGTTCTACATCCTTCCCCTTAAAAATTACAGAGGACACCAGTAAACTGGTATCCCCTTTCTTACCTCATTCTCTTGATTACTTGGATTCTGCTTGTTTCAGCATCGCTAGAACCAAAGTAACGGCTTCCGCCCGGCTAGCGCTCAAGTTTGGAGCAAACGTATTGTTCTCACGGCCACTAACCAATCCCAGACGGTAGGCTTCCGCTACAGCGGATTGTGCCCACTGCGGTATTTCATCAGCATCCGTAAAGGTTAAAGCGGCATTTCCTGCTGTAGACAAACCTAATGCACGAACGATCATAACAACCAATTCAGAACGGTTAATGTTTTGTCCAGCGCGGAACGAACCATCTTCATAGCCATTAATGATCTGCAATCCGGCTATTGCCGATAAGCTCGGCTTCACCCAAGCAGGAATTTGCTCAAGGTCGCTGAATGCGAGCGAACCGTCCGCCGCTTTCAGCTTCAACGCGTTGCCCAGCATCACGGCAAATTCAGCGCGCGTCACTTGACCGTTAGGACGGAATTGACCATCCTCATAACCGCTGACGATTCCTAGATCAATCGCTTTCTCAATAGCGGCTTTAGCCCAATGGCCTTGAATATCCGCCCACTTCTTCACTTCCGGCTGACTGCCAATCGTTTCATCGTCTTTCTTGACGTAAGGTTTGATGTTGTTTCCATCAAATACCAACTGTACATCATAATCCCCTTTATAATGACCGGCCCAGTCCATTTTAACCTGAGCATAAATCTTAGTTTCCGGAGCAAAGTCCTTCACAGCAAATCGGATAACTCTGCTATTGTCAGCATCATTCGTACTAACAATCTCTGCATCCGCAAGCGTTCCATCTTCCAGCTGAATTTTAAAGCCCGGCACCTCTTTGCTCTTCGTTACGTTGAGATACACATAGCTTTTACCATCAACAATCTTCAAAATAGCTGGATGCTTCACAAACTCATTCGTAATAGACTTCTGAGTACTTCCACGCAGGAAGATGTCGAAGTCAACCGAATAGTCGCCAGGCATGTAGGCTACACTTAACGGTTTTACAACAACTGGTTTAACTTCGCCAGGTGATTGTACGCGTACAATACTGGATTTATCAAATGTAAGATCAACATCGTAAGAATGGTTATAGTTAAGTTCCGGCCAATTTACTTTCACCCAACCCATAGTTCTGAGCGTTAAATCAGCGACAGGGAATCGGATAACACGCGTATTTTTAGCTTCATCTGTGCTTATAACATCGGTATCTCTTAAGCTTCCGTCATACTGTACTTGGAAATCCGTCGTTTCTTTGCTTTGTTTCAGCGTAAACGACACGAACATCTTACCACTGCTCACGGTTAACGTTCCAGGCGTTACAACATAGTCCTGCATAACCGATTTTTCCGTAGTGCCATATTTCAAAATTTTATAGTCGATGCTGTATGTGCCGTCTGCAATCCCATGGATATTGGAAGGTACAGATGGCGTAGAAGGACCTGTGCCTGTGCCCGGAGACGTCCCAGGATCAACAGGGTCTACTGGGTCCACTGGATCTACAGGATCTACAGGATCAGTACCTGCGGACGTAGCATCGCTAAAGCTGATTTGATAACTTGGATTTACAGTCTGACCGTTCTCTGTTGCGGATAAAAACAGGTTGTAGGCCGATGTTAAATTCGGCAATTCGTATTTTACTTCTTGGGAAGTCGACAAAATGGTAACAAGGTCTGAACTTTTCATTGCCACTGCAGGCAAAATGTCTTCTGTAGTTTGGTCAGGACGTACCCATTGCAGTTTCGTGATCGATGTCCCGTTTTTCATTTTAAAGAACATTACATTTTTGCCGTTCTGTACGGTTAATCTGCTCGTGTTATCAAGGTAGGAACTTACCGGAGCTTGAGCACCGCCGAGCGCGCTGCCGTTCAGACTTACATTGTAATTGCCTTCCGGAAGCGGCTGATCGAGAGGCAAGATTGGTGTCAGGCTGCTCGCATCAAAAGCAATTTGCAAAGGTTGCTCTTCGCGAACAACGCCTGTCACATCAACCACGACTCTTGCGTTCAGCTTCACTGACAAATCGTTAACTTCGAATTGAACCGTTCTTGTATCCTCGGATGGATTGGAGTTAAGTGTCGTTGTCTCCACCAGAGTCCCGTTTAGTTCCGTTTTGAAAGACGTGATCCAAGAGCTGTTCTTCAGCGTAAGAGAGACCGTCTTTTTCCCATTCTGAACTTTCAAACGTCCACTCGTTAAATCAGTGTAATTCTCCATCATTGACGTTTCATTCGATCCGTTTTTATGCAGATTAAATTTAATTTTGTAGGATCCGTCTTCAGGTTGCCCAGGCTGTGTCGGTTTAGGATTGTTTGTAATTACGGAAGCATCAAAAGTCGTAACTGCCGTTTGCAGTTTAGTTAACGCATCATCCACTTGCTTTTGCGTGGCATCCGCGTTATTTGCAGTAACCTGCGCTGTCACGATTGCGGTTTGCAGAGCGCTTATCGCACTAGCCGGGAATTGGCCGTTATAAATACCTTCCTCCGCTGTGTTATGCTTTTCTTGAGCGCCTGCAAGCGCTAAATTCAGCTTCGTTTTATTCGCTGGAACAATCGTAATGGAATACGAGACATCCGTTATCTTTAACTTGCTACCCTCGCCGTTCACAAGCCCAATATCCGTCAAAGCCACTGGCGTATAAGTTGATTGGATGACCGACTTGGCTTTGAATTCAAGCATCAGATACGTATTGTTGGCATCAAAGCTTTTTCCGCTTGCGCCTGTTAAAGTCAGCTTCAGCTGTCCGTCAGCTTGATCGGTATACCCTAAGGAGAAATTATCAATCAGCGACTTAGATTTCGTTTTATCTAGCTCAAGCAGGTTCGAATCGTACGTCAACGTCATCTCTTGACTATATACCTGTTGATAGACGCTTTGGCTCACGCCTGTAACTCTGAAATTCAGATCCAACACTTGCTTCGGCTCCACAGTTGGTGCGCCGATTAATTCAGCGACCTGTGACTTGGGCACAATGCCGTTAGGATCAAATTTAAACAAGAAATTATTGCCGGCATATTGCGGCGGCGCTATCGTGTTATGTACGTAAGCAAGGATATTGGTCGAGAGATCCCTCACTTCAAACTCAATGATCCTCGTATTGGCTGCTGCATCCTGCCTTGTAACCACGGCATCAACCATCTGTCCATTCAATTGTGTCTGAATGACATCTGTATCCGTGCTCTTCAGCACCGTCATAATCACTTTTCTTTTCCCCTGCTGAACAGATAGGGTTGCAGGATTTACAAAATAGCTTTTCATGCTGGATTCTTTGCTTGGGTTCGTTGCGTTCAACGCTTGAAAAGGAATGCTGTAAAAGCCGTCTGCGATAAACGGTACGATGCTGCCAGTATCAAACTTAAACTGGAAGTCGTTTGTAGCGTATTGTGGCGGTGCTATCGTGTTATGCACTCTGGCAGCTACATTTTGCGTCAAATCGGCTATTTCAAACTCAACTTCCCTTGTGTTCGCTGCCTTATTTGTGCTGACAACGTTCATTTCCACGTACTGCCCATTCTGATCCTTCGTTTTCAGCGAGTCCGTATCCGTGCTCTTAACCACAGTAAAACGAATCGTCATCTTCCCATTCTCGTCCACCGTCAATCTGGCCGGTTTCACGAAGTAAGCTTCCATCGAAGACGTTTTTGTCGGATCTGTTGCATTTAATGCCGAAAAATAAATGTTATACACGCCAGCACTCACAACACCTGGCTTTGGATTATTAGTTATCACGGAGGCATCGAAGGCCGTAACGGCTGTTTGCAACTTGCCCAAAGCATCGTTTACTTGAGCCTGCGTAGCATTCGCATTCTCAGTCACTGCCTTCGCTGCAGTAATCTCTGCCAGCAATGCGCTTATCGCATTAGCCGGATATTCGCCATTATAGATGCCTTCTTTCGCTGCATCTTTTTTCGCTTGCGCTGTAACAATCAATTGATTCAGGTTTGTTTTATCAACTGGCGTTTGTTCGGGTGGGATGATACCTTCTGTATCAAAACCAATTTGCAAAGGCTGGTCTTCATGGATATTAAACTCAGGTACATCCACTTTGACTCTGGCATCCAGTCGGAGCGACAAGTCCGCTACTGCAAATTGAACCGTTCTCGTATTTTCTTGCTGATTAGACTCGAGTGTAGCAGCTTCAACCAGGCTGCCATTCAACGCAGTCATAAACGATGTAATCCATGAGCTGTGATTTAATGTGAAAGAAGCCTTCACTGCTCCGTCTTTCACCGTTAAACGTCCGCTATTGGCGTCGGCATAACTCTGCATCATCGACGGTTCATTCGTACCGTCTTTGTATAAAGTAAATTTAACAGGGTAATCTCCGTCTGGAAGATTTATATTACTGGTGGCCGCATGAGCTACAGAGTCTTGGCTTAGCGGGAAATGAAAGGTGCTTAACAGCACAAAAAACATAAGAAAGATCGTTCCGACTTTCCTTAATCGATTCTTCAAAATGAATACTCTCCTTCGTCCTAAAATCATGATTGATGAGTTAAGGCTTTACGAACTTGCGGATTAAAATAAATGATGAGATCACTAACAGGGCAACCAGCACAGTAACTGGAGTCGTGTCCCCGGTTTGCGGATTCACTACCGTAGACTTCTTATGCTCTGTATTAACAGCGGGAGCTGCTGCGGAAACCGGGCTGTCACTCATCGCTTTTGGCGTTACATTTGCAGCTGTGTCGGACTTTGTTTCAGCGGTGCTCAGTGCTTTCATGCTCTTCGCGTCAAAAGCAAAGCGAATCGTATAATCATGATCGTAATCGACGGATTTCACCGTCACATGGATTTTGGCCTTAAGCGGACTCGATACATCCTTCACTTTAAACTGAACCATCCGCGTATCATCGGCACTATCGCTTTTTAGCACTTGGGTATCCGCGAAACCTCCGTCATTGTCCACTTTAAAAACCGTAACCCATGAACTGTGATTCAATGTCATTTGCATGGTCATTTCCCCATTTTTCACTTGGAGAATCGCTGGCTTTTCCCAGTAATCGTTAGCCATGGAAGCAGAGTCATTATCTCCTTGAAGCACTGTATATCCAATGGAGTACGTCCCGTCTGCAAGAGCAGCAGCCTTCGATACAGGCACGTTAATGAGCATTACAAAAATTAGCATCATCAAAAGTGAAGCCGAGATGGATAAGCATTTTTTCATGTTCTTTCCCCTCCTTTCATCATCCATACAGATGCAGATGAAGATAATGATAATCATTATCAGTAAAAAGCAAAAAAAAAGAATAGACCTTCTATTCTATTGCTTTCACACATCCCCCATTTGCAAGCCGCATGCTAAAGACAGATGAGGCTGCTTGTTTATAGAGAATGATAATCATTATTAATTGGTCTATGGTTTAATCTTAGCCTAGCCTATTGAAAATTGTCAATACATACTACACCCCTAGATTTATTATAAAAATTACGATTGACATTTGATAATGATTTTCATTATCATTTTATGGGTGCTGTCATATGGATCGGTCACATTATTTTCTTAAGATATCTGGAGGTCATCTTTTATGAAAAAAATTCATTTTATTTTATTAAGCACACTCTTGGTTAGCATGTTGGCAGGTTGTTCCGCTCCTCCCCCACAGACTTCGGATACCACCCAGCAAGCGAGCAGCGGCTCTCTTTCCGTGACTGATTTTTCCGGTCGCAAAGTGACTTTCTCCAAGGTTCCGACGAAAATTGCCGCTCTTAGCAACGGTGAAATGGATATTGTATACGCGCTAGGCGGCGAATTGGTAGGCAGACCTACGTCCGCTGCTCCTCTTGCCAACAAAGAAGCGGCTAGCGTCGAACAGATCGGGACGCCTCACGGCATGGACATGGAGAAAGTGGCGCTCGTCCAACCGGACGTCGTTCTCGGCAATAACCCGTTGAACCTGAAAGACGTGCCTGCCGTCGAGGCGCTCGGCTCCAAGATGATCTTGACAGATGCCAACAGTGTCGCGGAGATCAAAAAACAAATCGGGCTTTTCGGCGAAGTGCTGGGCAAGAAAACGCGTGCCGATGAGCAAATTCAAGCGATTGATAAGAAAATTAGTGAGTTGCAAAAAAATCAGCCAACAGCAAAGATACGCGCTCTGCTTGTTTACGGTGCTCCTGGCACCTATATGGCTGCTCTTAACAATTCGCTGAGCGGTGATATTCTCTCCATCGCAGGCGGGGAGAACATTGCGTCAGACTATCCAAGCCTGGATAAATATCCGCAATATGCGCAGCTAAATACCGAAAAAATTATAAAATCGAACCCGCAGGTCATTTTCTTTATGGCGCATGGAGATACAGACAAAGTGAAGGAGGGTTTTCTGAAGGAGATGCAGATGAATGCGGCATGGAACAGTTTGGACGCCGTAAAAAATAATCACATTGAAGTGCTGCCATCGGATCTGTTCGGCTCCAATCCGGGAACACGCGTCATGGAATCCCTTGCGTTGATGCAGAAGCTTCTCCTCTCTGTTAAATAACTATGAACATACAACAGCGTAATACTAGAAGAAAACTAAGTTTTGTTGTCGCTCCCATCCTCGTTGCACTCGTGTCCATCTATGGGCTCACTTACGGCTCCGTCCATATCTCCCTCAGAGAAATCTGGGCCGTTTTCATGGCGGAGGGATCGCCTTTGCATGAGAAAATCGTTATGAATCTCCGACTTCCAAGGGTGCTCATTGGATTGCTCGTCGGTGCATGCTTGGCTGCGTCCGGTGCCTTGCTCCAAGGAGCAATGAAAAATCCGTTATCCGACCCAGGGGTCATTGGCGTCTCGGCCGGCGGAGGTCTTGCCGCCGTTGTCACGATGATTATTTTTCCGCAATACAGCTATTTGCTGCCAATTGCCGCTTTTCTCGGAGCCTTCGTCACCTCCATTTTCATTTATTTGCTGGCATGGGATAAAGGTTCCTCGCCACTGAAAATTATTTTGGCCGGAGTCGCCATCAATGCTCTGCTAGGGGCTGCTACAAGCGGAGTTATGGTCGTATTCAGCGACCGTGTTCAGGCTATTTTGCCTTGGTTGGCGGGCGGACTGAGCGGGAGAAGCTGGCATCACTTGGCATTTATGGCTCCCTACGCGCTCATTGGTCTCGGTTTGTCCGCGTTGATGATCAAACCCTCCAATCTGCTGCAGTTGGGTGATCATACTGCGCAGTTATTAGGCCAGAAAGTCGAACTTCAGCGGCTCCTTATCATCTTGTTGTCTTCCTTATTGGCGGGGGCCGCTGTCAGCGTAGCAGGCTTAGTGGGCTTCGTCGGCTTGATTGTCCCTCATGCCATTCGCCTGCTGATTGGGGATGATTATCGGTTTTTGCTCCCGTTATCCATTCTAGGCGGAGCGACCCTCGTCGTTCTTGCCGACACGGTGGCGCGATCGTGGTTCGATCCGATTGAACTTCCTGTCGGCATTTTACTTGCGGGGCTGGGTGCGCCATTCTTTTTATACTTGTTGAAGAAGCGGAGGATTATGTAATGTCTGCCATTGAAACGAGACAGGTGCACCTCCATGTTGGCGGTTTTCAACTTCAGCATGTGACGCTTTCCATTCCTTCTGAAAAAATCACAGCCATCGTAGGGCCCAACGGCTCCGGCAAATCGACTTTACTCCAAGCCATGACCCGTCTGTTGACGCCTGATCAGGGAGAAGTTTATGTACAGGATAAGCCCCTGCAGCGTTATAAAACGATTGAACTTGCGCAAACCATCGCGCTCATGACGCAATCCAAACATACGATACCGAATCTAACCGTAGGTGAACTCGTCGCATATGGCCGCTCGCCATACAAACGATTATTTGACCATATGAATCCGGAAGATCGAGATATTGTTCAATGGGCCATGGAGGTCACACATACGCTGAGGCATGAAAACCGCATGTTTCACACCCTGTCGGGGGGTGAACAGCAAAAGGCGCGGATTGCGATGGCACTCGCTCAAAAAACGACGATTATTTTACTCGATGAACCAACTACTTTCCTTGATATCGCCCATCAGCTGGATGTTATGGAAATGCTCGTGAAGATTAACGAAGCTTATCGGATAACGATTGTTATGGTCCTTCATGATCTTCAGCAAGCTGCGAATTACTGCCATTACCTCGTCGCTATGAAAAGGGGAGAAATCCAGCAAACAGGCAATCCCAAGGAAGTCATAACGGCTCAATTTCTTAAAGATATTTACCAGATCGAAGCCAAGGTTAGGTTCGAAGATAATTACGTCAACATTATGCCTATTCGTAAATTGTAAAAAAAAGGTTGAGCAGCACACAAAGTGCTGCTCAACCTTTTTTATTTCGGCTGCACCATATCTTCCGGCCGCACGTAAGTATCAAACTGCTCCGCCGTCAAGTAGCCGCTGCGCACAGCTGACTCTTTCAATGTCAGCCCTTCCTTGTGGGCTTGCTTCGCAATACTGGCCGCTTTCTCATACCCGATATACGGGTTGAGCGCGGTAACCAGCATGAGCGATTGCTCGAGATTGCGCTGAATCACCTCGCGATTCGGCTCCATCCCCACGAGGCAATTGTCATTGAACGAGCGCATGCTATCGGCCAGCAGCCGGACGGACTGCAGGAAGTTGTGGATGATAACGGGCTTGAACACGTTCAGCTCGAAGTTGCCCTGGCTGGCGGCGAAGCCGATGGCCGCATCGTTGCCCATGACCTGGCACACGACCATCGTCATCGCTTCGCTCTGGGTCGGGTTCACCTTGCCCGGCATAATCGAAGAGCCGGGCTCGTTCTCCGGGATCGTGATTTCGCCGATCCCGCAGCGGGGACCACTCGATAGCCACCGCACGTCGTTGGCTATCTTCATCAAGTTCGCCGCGAGCGCCTTCAGCGCGCCGTGAGCGTACACGATCTGATCATGGCTCGTCAGCGCATGAAACT
Source organism: Paenibacillus sp. P36 (assembly GCF_045866505.1). Lineage (NCBI taxonomy): Bacteria > Bacillati > Bacillota > Bacilli > Caryophanales > Paenibacillaceae > Paenibacillus > Paenibacillus sp. P36. The sequence continues at coordinate 421,490 of NZ_AP038372.1, read as the reverse complement.
TGTTCGCCGCCGAGACGAAGCTCGTGCCCGTCTCGCTGGAGAGCTGCTCGGCAACGCGCGCGCCGAATTCCGGATGCGCGTTCAGCCCGGTGCCCACCGCGGTGCCGCCAATGGCCAGCTCGCGCATCGTATCCACGCTGCTGCGCACCATGCGCGCGCTCTGCTCCAGCATCGCCCACCAGCCGCTGATCTCCTGCCCCAGCGTCAGCGGGGTGGCGTCCTGCAGGTGGGTGCGGCCGATTTTGACGATGGAGGCATAGGCCTCCATCTTGCTGTGCAGCGTTGCCTGCAATAGCTCTAGCGCAGGCAGCAGCTCCTGCTCCACCGCGAGAACGCCGGCTACGTGCATCGCGGTAGGGAATGTATCGTTCGAGCTCTGTGAACGATTCACATCGTCATTGGGATGGATGCGTGCTCCATCCCCGAGCAATTCGCTGCCGCGATGCGCAATCACCTCGTTGACGTTCATGTTCGACTGCGTCCCGCTGCCGGTCTGCCAGACAACGAGCGGGAACTCGCCGCTCCAGCGGCCCTGCACGATTTCGTCTGCCGCCTGTGCGATGGCGTCTGCTTTCCCCGGCGTTAACCCGCCAAGCTCACGGTTGACAATAGCGGCCGCTTTTTTCAATAAAGCAAAAGCAGCTATTAACCGCTCCGGCATCCGCTCGGTCCCAATCTTGAAATTCTCAAAGCTGCGCTGCGTCTGAGCACCCCACAACTTATCCACAGGTACCCTGATTTCCCCCATCGTATCTCGTTCAATCCGGAATTGCTGCTCCAAACCAATCATCCTCCTATGTAGGCGCTGACCGCCAAGCCAATACCTTCTGTTAACCAGCCAATGGCTAGCATCAAACACATGAAGCATAGTTTGCCCAAATGATGGAACGCTATGAGCCATAAACTGGTTTTCTCCCTTACGAACAAGCTATAATCAAGGATAACTAACAAAACAAGTGCCCTCTACAGGGGTAAACAAAGGAGCTCTCACGCATGGAATCGAGACTTGCTATCATCGTCCGCTCGACGGAAATCGATGTGAACGGCCACGTCAATAACGCCAAATATTTGGAGTATCTGGAGTGGGGCCGTGAGGAATGGTACGAACTTTCCCAACTGGCTTACGAGACCTTCGGCTCGATGGGCATCCAAACCGTAACGGTGAACATCAACATTAATTACAAAAAAGAATGCAAGCAAGGCGAACACCTCACCATTACCTGCCGCCCGGATAAAATGGGACGCTCCAGCTATGTGCTGAAGCAAGAAATTTATAACGAGCAAGGGGAGCTGTGCGCAGATGCTCTAGTAACCAGCGTGACAATGGACAGTACAACACGCAAAAGCGTGGAAGCGCCCGAAGCTCTGCGGAAACATTTTAGCTGAAAAAGAGAAAGTTAAAGGTTACCTGTGGATAACTTTTCCCCCAGTGGTGTCGGCATGCCGTCCATACTGATCATGTTTTTCTCCTGCCAATACGCCAACAGACCTTCTTCCCCTTTATTTACAGCCCATTTCTGCAGCGTATTCCGCTCACCCTCATAATTGTAAAAGGGCACGCTGAAACCGCAGGAGGTCTTGACCTCATGGACTTTGACCGCGATGATTTGACGGGCTCCAGGCAGCATAGTGAACATGGGGGCTAACGCCTCCCACTCCTGGGTATCCGGCAGAATGACGCGCCCCTGCCCGTATAAGCGCAGAATCATTGGCGGTCCCTCGAATGCCGTAAACATAACCGTTATCCTTCCGTTCTCTTCGAGATGCGCGCTCGTTTCATTCCCGCTCCCCGTTAAATCCAAATAGGCCACTTCATTCGCATTGATAATGCGCAGAACGTCATGGCCTTTCGGTGATAAATTGACATGCCCATCCCCTGACAGCGGGGCCGATCCTACGAAAAAGATGTGCTGCTTGGCAATAAACGCCTCATGTTCCGGCAGTATGGCCTCAAATGATTTCCCCATTGCGCTCTCCACCTTTCCATTTTCTTCTATTATGCTCCTCCTCACTCTATTTGTGAAATATATTTCTTTGGCGTGCTTTATAGTTATTTCCTATGGTCATTTGCCAAATGATATCAAAAAAGATGGAAATTATTTGTATAATTCAGGAAGCATGGAGGCATACTTAGTTGGTTGAAAAATGAGGAGGTGAGTGTTCATGTCAACGAACAATCAAAACGATGTGGTAAGCCACGCCATCAACGCAGCTCAGGCCAATGCGGAAGACAGCCAAGCGCAGCAACAAGTGGAAGAGCTAAGCTCCATGCTGCAAAGCTCAACAGCCGATGCCAATGAGGATACGTCCTCTGAAGAGTAGTGTTTGCCCTTAGGGACAAACACAAAAAGAGCTTTCCCGACAGGTCAATCTGGACCTGGGGAGAGCTCTTTTTACATTCAGCAGAACTGGTTTCTCTTCCTCCGCCCCCATGAACCAAACGCCCATCCACCGAATAAATTGTAGCAAAAACGTTAGGGATGGATGTTAAGCATGGACGGATTAGATCACCCTTTAAGTATACAAACCTACCAGATGCTCCACGATAAATTAAAGCTGCTTTACCCCGCCGTTATTCATCACACGCCTTACACCGCGGAACGCGCCATGAACATTGCGATTGTTAATGCCGTTAACAAGCAGCTTCACGAGCAAGGCTACCCCCAAAATCCGAAGACAGACGTTACCGCCTACTACGAACTGAAAAACAATCAGCGAGGGGTGCTCAGCCTAACTTTATGGAATTATGCATTTTCCGGCGGCGCTCATGGCCTTACAATTCAAAACGCTTTAACTTTCAATACAGAAACCGGTCAGGCGTATGCGTTAAAAGATTTGTTTAAACCGGGCAGCGATTATGTCGGCAAGCTCAGCGAAATGATTAAAGCTGAAATTAAGCTGCGGGATATTCCCCTGCTGGTTGACTTTCAAGCGATTCGACCGGATCAGGATTTTTATATTGCGGATAAAGCACTCGTCATCTATTTTCAAGTTTACGAGCTGGCCGCTTATGTGTACGGTTTTCTTTATTTCCCTATTTCTGTGTATGCCCTTCAAGACATCATTGCCGAAGAGGGTCCGCTGGGAAAAATGTTTAGTTAACCGCAGACAATAATTTGTCGGCTAAACTTTCCTTTGTTGACTGCGCAGCGGTCTGCTATGTGAAAGCCCGCCTGCTCGATCAGCGGATCAATCTGCTCCGTCGTAATAATGACCACACGCGACGCCAAGCGGCGAGCTGACTGCAGCATTTGCAGCTGCTCATCCTCCGGCAGCTTCGAGCATAGGTTGTACGGCATGTCGAGGATGAGCGCGTCATAGCGGCTCTCTGCGTTGCCAGCAGCTGGTGTAGCGGCTGGGGCTGGAGAGACATGGGAGGCCGCTGGCAGGCCCAGCGACCGCATGTCTCCAAGCGTGACCACATTCGGCATGCCGAAGTGGGCCAGATTCACCCGCGCGCCGCGCACCGCCAGCGGGTTCATGTCGTTGCCGACGATGTCGATGCCCATCGACATCGCTTCCACCAGTACCGTGCCGATGCCGCAGCACGGGTCAATGACCCGCGTGCCCGCTATAACGGGCACGGCGATGTTCACCACCGCCCGCGCTACGCGCGTACTCAGGGCGGTGGAGTAGTTCTGCGGCTTCTGCTGATGCTGAAGCCAGACGGCTTCGCCGTAGGAGCAGTCGCCGAACAACCAGCGGTCCCCCAGCTGCGTCACGGCGAACCACTGCTCCGGCTTCCGCATCTCGGCTTTGCCGCGGAGATGCCGGCCTAGTTCGCGTTCGACATCCCGCCGCCGGTCATAGCTGACCGGCGTGTCCGTCTCCGCGAACACAACCTTGAACGTTGACCCGCTTACGGTCAACGTCTCGACCTGCGAGGCCAGCTCCGGCAGGCTGCCGGCCTCGTAACGAACATCCAGCCGCAGCTTCAGGAAAGGGCTGCGGCTCGGTTCCACCCTGCGCGGGCTGACGGCGTAGCCCGCGCCGAGCACGGTTCCTGCGCCCAGTAAGGTGCGCAGCTCTAACTGACATAGCGCCTGCTCGTCTTCATGGCAGGCGTAAATATAGATGTGTTCCATTGATCGGTATCCCTCATTTTAAATGTGAATCTGTGTTATGAAGTAACATCTTTGCTTTCGCTTAGGAATTGCTGTGTGACTTGCTTCATGAACGTTTTGGTCGTCTGGCACAAGAACATATCCTTGCGATATACGATGCCAACATCCTTTTGCGGCACAGGATCCATAATGGGAATACAGCGGATCTCACTGCTCTGAATGCCTTCCAAATAGGAGCCGGGTAAAACCGCACCGCACACATGATTTTTAGCCATTTGCAGCAAAGACTCCAAAGTGGACAGCTCCAACACCGGCTTGCATAGCAAATCTGACTGCTCGCAGCATGCCTCTATCATATGCCGGACATAAAACTTCTTAGGCAGCATGGCGACTGGCAGCTGAACAAGATCCTCCAGCCGGATCGCTTCGGCGTCAGACAACGGGTGATCTTTGGAGACGACTAGCAGCAGTTTTTCCTTATACAAGGGAATCCGAACCAACTGCTCATCCTCATCCGGCAAAAAAACAACGCCTAAATCCAGCTGATTGTTCAGCAGCCCTTCTATCGTCTCTTCGGTGGCCAGTTCAGCTACCGACAGCTCTATTTTCGGATACTCAGCATGAAAAGCCATAATCGTAGCCGTCAGCAGGTGATTGCCCGAACAGCCAATACGCAGCCGCCCCCGCTGCATGCCTTGAATCTCGTTGAAAGCAGCCTGCGCTTGCTCCAACTCATGAAAAATATTGCGGCTGTGCTTAAGCAAAATCTCTCCGGCCTCCGTCACATAAACCTTTTTGCCGATGCGCTGAAAAAGAGGCGAACCGATTCGCTGCTCCAAGATGCGAATTTGCTGGCTTAATGTGGGCTGGCTGATTCCCAGCTTCTCTGCGGCTTTCGTGAAATGCAGTTCTTCACAAACAGCCAAAAAGTAGGCCAATAACCGATAATCCATCCTCTTAGCCCCCGTTCATAGCGATTAACTATGATCGTAATTGATATTTGCCAATTGATCAATGATTGTTATTTTTCTATAGTATAGAATAACGATTAAGATCGTAAACGAAAGGTGGTTACTTGCCATGTATGGACAAATTCGATTTGAACGCAATCCGCACCTCAAAACAAAACCAGGCGTCCAGGATGACCTAGGCTTTGGGCGTATCTTTACAGACCATATGTTTGTGCTGGACTACATCGAAGGACAAGGTTGGCACGATCCGCGGATCGTTCCTTATGCCCCGCTCTCTTATGACCCTGCCGCGATGATTTTTCATTATGGGCAAGCTGTTTTTGAAGGGTTAAAAGCATTTCGCACCGAAAGCGGAGAGATTCAAATTTTCCGTCCCGACCAAAATGCCAAACGGCTCAACCGTTCCAGTGAACGGCTTAACATGCCCCCAATCGATGAGGACTTCATCGTAAACGCCATTCAAGAGCTCGTACGTGTCGACGCTGACTGGGTACCAAGCAAACAGGGTGCGTCTCTCTATATTCGTCCCTTCGTGATTGCTACTGAAGCCGGTCTAGGCGTGCGCCCTTCTTCGCGCTACTCCTTCGTTGTCATTATGTCGCCGGTAGGCGCTTACTATGAGGAAGGGCTTCAGCCTGTCAAAATCCTCGTAGAAAGCCACTACGCCAGAGCCGTTCAAGGCGGTACTGGCGGTGCCAAAGCTGCTGGGAACTACGCAGCAAGCTTGAAAGCGCAAGTGCTCGCTAAAGAGCATGACTGTGCGCAGGTACTGTGGCTGGACGCTATCGACAAGAAAAGCTTAGAGGAAGTCGGCAGCATGAACGTCTTTTTCAAAATTGGCGGGGAAGTTGTGACGCCAAGCCTCAGCGGCTCGATCTTGGAAGGCATTACCCGCAAAAGCATTATCCACTTGCTGAACGATTGGGGCATCCCTGTCATCGAGCGGAAAATCTCCATCGACGAAATCGTGCAAGCGTATGAAAATGGCACGTTGGAAGAGGCCTTCGGCACAGGCACAGCCGCCGTTGTTTCGCCTATCGGCAGCCTGCTGTGGCAGGGCACTCCGATGGTCATTAACAATGGCCAGATCGGTGAGCTTGTCCACAAGCTCTACGACACGATTACTGGCATCCAGTACGGCCGCATCGCGGATAAACATAGTTGGATGGTAACTTGCTAATCGCATCCCGGCATTTTGAAGAACCTTTCCTTCCCCTTAGGTGGTTGGAAAGGTTCTTTTTCGTTTCACCAGCCAAACAAAATAAGAGTTAAGCTATCGCTTAACTCTTAAATCCGTGTACCACCGGTTATTATGATACGGTGCGGCTTGCTACCGATAACGGCAAGTTTTCAACTAAACCAAGCGCCCGTGCTGTTGAAGAATCAATTTGTTTGATAAGCTCAGGGTTTTTCAATAAGGAAACGCCAAATGAAGGAATCATTTCCTTGATTTTTGGTTCCCACGCTTTGACCTGTTGCGGGAAGCATTTTTTGATCAAGTCAAGCATAACGGAAACGGCTGTCGATGCCCCCGGAGAAGCACCAAGCAAAGCTGCTATTGAACCATCAGCGGCGCTAACAAGCTCCGTACCGAATTGAAGCGTTCCTTTGCCGGCAGCTGTGTCTTTGATAACCTGCACGCGCTGGCCAGCAACCACCAGTTCCCAATCCTCGCTTTTGGCGTTAGGGACAAATTCGCGCAAAGCTTCCATACGCTGCTCTTTGGATAACATAACTTCCTTGATCAGGTATTTGGTCAATGACATGTTTTTGCTGCCTGCCGCGAGCATCGTGACAAGATTATCCGTTTTGACGGAAGTGATTAAGTCAAACATGGAGCCGGTTTTTAAGAACTTCGGTGAGAAGCCGGCAAACGGTCCAAAGAATAATGATTTTTTCTTATCGATAAATCGCGTATCCAAATGCGGAACCGACATCGGAGGAGCACCAACCGGCGCCTTGCCATATACTTTGGCAAAATGCTGCTCGACAATTTCCGGTTTCTGACATACCATGAATATCCCGCTTACCGGGAATCCGCCAATCCCTCTTCCTTCCGGAATACCGGATTTTTGCAGCAAATGGAGGCTGCCTCCGCCTGCGCCGATAAAGACGAATTTGGCCGAGTGATGATCGACGTTACCACTATCGAGGTTCCGTACTTTGAGCTCCCACGAGCCATCGCTCGCTCGTTTGATATCATCCACGCTATGTTTGTACAAGATATCGGCGTTTTGATCCTTTAGGTGAGCAAACAAGTTACGCGTTAACGCGCCAAAGTTGACATCAGTGCCTGATTCAATTCTTGTTGCTGCGATAGGTTCATTCAATTCCCGATCTTTCATAATAAGTGGAATCCATTCCGCCAGTTTAGCCGGGTCATCGGAAAATTCCATCCCTTGGAACAACGGATTGTTCGTTAGTGCTTCAAAGCGTTTTTTCAAAAATGCTACATTTTGCGCCCCTTGTACTAGACTCATATGAGGCAACGGTGAGATAAAGTCTTGCGGATTGCGGATCAGCTTGCTATTGACCAGATAAGACCAGAATTGTTTGGAAACTTGAAACTCTTCATTCGTTTTGATAGCTTTGCTGATATCTATGGATCCGTCCGATTTTTCGACGGTGTAGTTAAGCTCGCACAATGAAGAATGTCCCGTTCCCGCATTATTCCACTCGTTAGAGCTTTCCTCGCCAGCACTTGCGAGCTTCTCAATCACTGTAATTTTCCATTCCGGCACTAACTCTTTCAACAGTGACCCCAAGGTCGCACTCATGATTCCGGCACCAATTAAGATAACATCTGTTTTCATTTGTCTGTTGCTCATTTTAACCGTCCTTATACCCTAAGATTTGCAGAAAGGATGTAGGCGTTCTTGGTAAGACGCTACAGCAAGCCAGGGAGCAAGCTAGTCACACATCTTTTCTGGATCAAAACTAACCCTATTTATAAAATATTTATTTAACTATTATATGATAGTTATAAGCTGTACGACAAGAAGTAAGGCCAAGAAGCCTTGCAGGTTATTCCTTACATCGTGCGTAGAAGCTTCCACGAAAGCAGTTTCCGAACCAATTATGCCTATCTTTACATCTTGCACGAAACTAAATGATAGTATTTGGCCCCACAGCCATAGACTGCGGGGCGCTTTCTGTTAAAAATGAACTCGTCTCACTTCTGCACAGGTGCTTCTTCTTTTTTCTGATCAGCCACCAACTTACCGTCAATATCGATAATATCTTTGGATTTCACGGCTTCATCTCCGAAAAAATCCCTCAGCTTGCTCTTGGCCTTGATCTTCACATCCTCGTCAATATTCTTCGCGACGACGGCGAGAGCCAATCCAAGCGCGCTCAAATCATCGACATAACCGACAATCGGCAGCAAATCAGGGATAAGATCCAACGGTAGAATGAGATAGCCGAGTGTCCCGTAGATTTGTACTTTAGCTTTTAGCGGTGTTCGAGGACTCTCGACGGCATAATAAAGCAACAAGCAACTGTAAATCACTTTGCTTCCTGCCTTTTTAGCGCCTTTTTTCAATTTGGACCAGAAATCATCCCGATTAAAATACTTTTGATATTTAGAAGCGTCCATTTCGCGATCACTCCATTCTTATCCCCATTATACCACTATCGATGGTGATGAGCTAAGTTGCATCCTCTCGCACCCGCAAGACAAAAGGCTACCCCCCAAGGAGCAGCCCAACAATGGCTACAAGGCCGAATATGGTTAAAATGACACCCGATATTCGGTTAATCCAGCGATACACGGAAACATGGATACGATCGCGAAACATCCCGATCACGAAGCTAAGCGCCAGCCACCATAAGGCTGAACCCGCGAATACGCCAATCACCAGAGCGATGGCCGCAGCCATGCCGCTTTGCGCGCCACCCATGCCTAAACCGGCAAAAGCGCCGAGGAACGACATGATGGTCATCGGGTTGGTGATGGTGAGCATGAGGGTCGACGCATACGATTTGAGCAGCGTGTCACCAGAAGCTCTGGCCGCTTCCGTAGCAGGCCGGGAACGAAAGGTTTGCACACCCAAGTAGATCAGGAATAAACCGCCCACCGCTTGCAGCAGCACCTTCTGGTCAAGGAGAAAACCGGTGACCAACGTCAGACCGAATCCGGCGATGAAGCCGTAGAAAGCGTCAGCTGTCGCAGCTCCCAGTCCTGACAAAAAGCCATGCAAGCGGCCCAAGGTAATGGTTCTTCGAATGCACAAAATACCAATGGGCCCCACCGGCGCTGCGATCGAGAGCCCAAGCAGAATACCTTTCAACAAGGGAATGAGCATAAATTACAGCACCTGATCTCCATCATAGGTCGCAATTTTTTTGTAAAGATCCGGACGACGGTCGCGGAAAATACCCCATTCGATCCGTTGAATTTCCAACTGATCCAAATCGAATTCGGCGACAAGCACCGTTTCTTCCGTGCGGCCTGCCTCCTCGATCATGTTGCCCTGCGGGCCGGCAATGAAAGAAGAACCATAGAAGTCGATGCTGGAATCTTCGTCTACTTCTTTCCCAATGCGGTTCGAAGCAATAACCGGCATCAGGTTCGACGCGGCGTGTCCACGCATGCACATTTGCCAGTGATCTTTGGAATCAATGGAGCCATCCTGCGGCTCAGAGCCGATTGCCGTTGGGTAGAACAGAAGCTCAGCGCCCATCAATGCCATCACTCTTGCAGCTTCCGGGTACCACTGGTCCCAACATACGCCTACGCCGATTTTGGCGTAACGGGTTTTCCACACTTTGAAGCCGGTGTCGCCAGGATTGAAATAAAACTTCTCTTCATACCCCGGACCGTCCGGAATGTGGCTTTTGCGGTAAGTGCCGAGCACTTGACCATCGGCGTCAATAACGGCAAGCGAATTGTAGCGCGCATAATTTTTTTTCTCATAAAAAGAAATCGGCAGCACGACATTAAGCTCTTTGGCAATCTCACGGAAATGATTAATGGCTTTATTATTCTCGAGTTCCGTCGCATACACGTAGTAATCGGATTTTTCTTTTTGGCAGAAATAAGGCGTTTCGAAAAGCTCTTGAATCAAAATGATTTGCGCGCCCTTCGCAGCCGCTTGGCGAACCAAAGCTTCTGCTTTGCGAATGTTTTCATCAATGTTTGTGGTACAGCTCATTTGTGTGGCTGCTACTTTAACGTTTCTCACGATGTATCACCCTTTCCGGCTTGCTGGCATTTGCTGCGTTGTGCAGTGGACGTTGCCGCCCTCTTTGATAATGGACATGCCGTTGATTTTGCGGATTCTGCGGTCTGGGAATGCTGCGCTCAGCACTTCCTCGGCTTTGCGATCCGTTTCCTCGGCTGTCCCGCCGAACACCGGCAAAATGATGCCGCCGTTCACGAAATAAAAGTTCAAATAACTAAGCGTTAGTCGCTGCTCTTCAAAGAAAGTAAGGGGCGGCTGTTCGATTTGGATAATCTCGAAAGAACGGCCTTTGGCATCTGTCGCCTTGCGCAGAATCTCCAGATTCTCCTGTGTGATGGCATAATTCGCATCGGAAGGGTCATTGCACACTTGCAAGATGACTTTGCCCGGGGCAGCGAAGCAAGCGATATTATCGACATGGCCGTCCGTTTCGTCGCCGTCGAGTCCTTTGTTCAGCCAAATGATTTTCTCGACATTCACGAAGTCCTTCACGAGTTCTTCAATCGCTTCGCGACTTAACTCCGGATTACGGTTCGTATTAAGCAAACATTCTTCCGTGGTCAAAAGCGTGCCTTCTCCATCGACATGAATGGAGCCGCCCTCCATCACCAGCGGAGCGTCAAAACGCTTCACGCCATGGTGCTCCAAAATTTGCGGAGCCACGTTATCATCCAGATCCCAAGGCGCATATTTGCCGCCCCATGCATTGAATTTCCAATTCACCGCGGCGATTTCTTGCTGTTCGTTCAGCAAAAAGGTAGGGCCATTATCACGGAACCAGGCATCGTTATGTTCAATTATTAGGAAATCAACGTTAGGCTCAGTAAACATCGCCTTCACTTGTTCGGCATCCGCAGGGTTGACAACGACCGTCACAGGCTCGAATTCCGCGATAGCCTTAGCCAAATCCGCGTAGCCTTTTGTTACAACAGCATGATCCTCAGGGTAAACCATAGAAGCTTGAACAGGCCACGAAATGAAAGTACGTTCATGAGTTGTCCACTCTGCAGGCATTTTATAGCCTAAATCCTTAGGTTTCATCATTTCATCCATCTCACTTTATATAAAATTTATATGCGTATTTTTGAGGGCCAAAAAGCACCGTCTTTCATCATATACCAAAAGGAGCCTCCACTCAATGTACAGAGGTTTACAATTTTGAGAACGATCTGCTATCCAATTCCAGCAAGACCTAAAAGCCATCCAGAATTAGCATCGTATAGTTTGCTTCCGATTAATGAACATTAAAAAAGGCTTGATGAACAGCGCACAACACATTAGGGAGGATGACCGAATTTGGCAACTATTTTACACATTACCGCACACCCTCACGATCATCAGACTTCCTACAGTATGGCTGTAGGGAAAAGCTTTATCGATGCTTATCGCGAGGCTAATCCGAACGACGAAGTGATTCCCATCGACTTGTACAAAATCTCGGTGCCGCACATTGACGCCGATGTATTCAGCGGATGGGGCAAATTACGGAGCGGCCAAGAATTTGCTTCGCTAAGCAAGGAAGAACAGGCTAAGGTAGCTCGCCTCGGCGAATTAACCGACCAGTTTGTTGCCGCGGATAAATATGTTTTTGTGACGCCGATGTGGAACTTTTCCTTTCCTCCCATCATGAAAGCCTATCTCGACTCGCTGTGTACAGCCGGCAAAACCTTCAAATACACAGAAAGCGGGCCTGTAGGCTTGCTGCCAGGCAAAAAAGCGCTGCACATCCAAGCCCGAGGCGGCGTGTACTCGGAAGGTCCGGCGGCAGCCATGGAGATGGGCCATCGTTATATTGGCATCATTATGTCTTTCTTCGGAATTACTGACTTCCAAGGGATTTTCGTTGAGGGAACCGCTCAGTTCGCTGATAAGGCAGAGCAAATTAAAGAAGAAGCGATTGCTAAAGCCAAGGATTTGGCGAAGAGCTTCTAAAGGGAAGATTGTCGGCGAAACTACTTTTTAAGTAAAAACACTTAAATAGAGGAACGTAGTTCCCCTTCCAAGTAGAAACTGTGCCTTGCCATGGAAATAGAGGATCACAGTTCCCTCCAACACAAAAAAAGCTAAGTAAACCGGTATACGGTCTGCTTAGCTTTTTTGGTCTATGTTTTCTTCCGACCCCGGTATTGTCCCGTTCTCAGCTCCAGAATATAAGCATCCGCGTCCAGCATCTGCTCATCCTTGGCATGCTGTACAGCAAGCTCGATATCGTATGGAACTCTCACATGCTGAAGATTAAACGTACCAGGCTCTTTGCTGTGATAATTTCCCTCCAATAGGACATAAGAAGCCTGCGTCATATCTAGAGGGTTGCCCACACTGCCTGTGTTGAAAAGCATCCGTCCTTTGAGTATTTGCAGAAAAGCATTATGGACATCGGCATAACCTGCCACATCCGCTTCCCTGGGGTCACCGCAAGCTTCGGAGGATTCGAACATCGACAACCGGCTCTCCATAGAGTCCCACGGCTGAATGCGTTCGTAGACGCTTCTAGGCGAAGCGTGGAACAATCTTACGAATTTACCGCTCATCCAAAATTCATAGGAAAAAGGCAGCTGCTTTAGATACGTCGTCCGCTCTATCCCCAGCCGTTCCTGCTGCCAAAGTAAAACCGGATCCGTTACTTGGTTTCCAATGAAATCATCCCAATTTCCTTTGATCACTACATCGCAGGATTCCCGTACACGGTCCACGACCTGTTCGGAATGCGGTCCTTTGCCGACGAGATCGCCGAGACAAATGATTTGCGTCACATTCCGTTCCTGAATATCGTGCATAACCGCTTCATATGCAGGCATATTGCCATGGATATCTGAAATAAGGGCTAGTTTCTCCATCAAGCCGCACCTGCCTTTAGATTAAAATGATTCCTCCGCTGATGATGCCGTTACTGTCACTTCCCCCTCTTTCCCCGCCCTCCGAACTAGAAACGGATACAACAGGTATAGGCCAATGACATACAGCAGCACAGCTATGTAAACGGGAAGCAAATGAATGAAATCTGTATAGCCAATATGAAAATGGACCAGCAACCCTGCTGCAAAGCCTGGTACTCCGCCCCACAGGAACGTCCACCACAGCCAGCTTTCGCCTTGGTTCACTCCCCAGAGCGCGGAAGCCGCAATGGCTACAGCCAAAGAAAATAAGGCGCCTCCAAAACCAGCCCTGTCGTGCGCGATAAGCGGAATCAGATGCTCGTTCCAATCTCCAAGAAGCTCAGCGGTTACACCCAGATATGCTAAATCGGTCGGTACGAATACCTGCGTAATCCCGACAAAAGAAATAGTCAGCCCGCCGATCGCCAGACCAAACCCAAGGACGACGAAACAGCACTGCCCCCACTGGGCTCTGTACCAGACGGCGTCATTCCGTAAACCCGGAGGCTTCCGTGAAGGATAATCCTTCAACCCTCGCAGAGTGAGCAGCAGCATGGGGAGAAGCACAGCAGCTGCAATGGCATGCAGCGGGTCGAAATAGCCATAACCAAGATACAGAAAAAAGCTGCTGAAGCCTACTGTGCATGAAGTAAGCAGCGCGGTACGAGCCCAGTGCGAGCCAAACCGCAAACCATGCGCGGCCAGTTGGTAATAGAAGATGCCTATCGAGATCATGGTCCCCGCTAAGGTAATACGGTCATGAGACATGAAATGTATAATATGCCCGTTAAATCGATTTATGACACTCCGGCTCACGCCAAGGAAGGTTTCATCATAGGGCAAAAGCACGCTCGTTGAAGCGATCAGCCAAGCCAGCACACCGCCGATCATCATGCCGATGCCGAGCAAGCTCATCCAGCCCCAATTCGCCCAAAACGACGGCGGCTCCGGCTCAGCTGTGTCACGAATGCGCTCATAAAGAATCGCTTCGTTGATTCGCTTTGGCAGCCCTGGCCCGGCGTATACGAGCCCGCTGTGCAGCTGTACGCTATTCGCGCCCGCGGCCAGCAGCTCTAGCGCATCCTGCGGCTGGCTCACCGCGCCAGCCGCAATGATCGTGGCCGCACCAGCTGCGCGGAGACGGCGAACCAGGCTCAGCTGTGCGCTGAGGACAGCCTGGCCGCCAACGCAGATGCGGCGGCTGCCCTCCTCGCGCAGCGCTTCGCCGGCGACGACCCCGCTCCAGCTGGCCGGCTGGAGCTCGCGCAGCATGCCCTCCGGCAGCTGCGGCGGGATGTACAGCAGCGCCGGCTTGCCCGCTGCTGCTGCCAACTGGCGTACCTCGCGGAGGTACGCCAAAGCTTCGTCCGGTGGCCAGCCTTCGGCGAGGCCATCGATGTAGAAGCCCGCCGCGTACGGCGTCAGCTTCTCCAGCAGCTCCTGCTGCTGAAGCAGCGCTTCGCGCGGCGTGCTGCCCGGCATCGGCCGGAGCCGCACGAAGTGCGGCAGGCGATGCCCCGTGCCTTTGCGCAGCCGCTCGGCGATCGCGTCTGCGCCAGCATTGACGTAGCCATCGGGGTACACGATGGCTTCCTGCTCGGGGACGCGCTCGATAGGCGCGTCACAGCGCACTTCGCGCACGGTGACGGGGCCTAGCTCGATGAAGCCGATCCCGAGCTGGGCCAGCGCTTTGTGCGCGATGCCTTCGGGATCGAGCGCTCCGCTTAGGCCGACGGGACACGGAATTGGCACTCCGGCGATTTCATCTTGCAGCACGGCCGACTGCTCGAAATGCCCCATCGTTTTGATCACGAAGGTACCGCCCGGCATGCGGCTTAATCCGCCCATCGTGTGTAATGTAAGGTCCCGCGCGATCTTGGACGGCAAACGAAACAAAAGTGGTTTAAATATCGAATGATAAGACCAGTCAGGCATCTATGCGCTCCTGTCTCTTATAATGATATGGAAATTTGTTCATTTCTAGTATAACGCGAAAAAGATTGAAATGAATACAGACACAGATTGTTGTCTTTTCATGTGATTACAATCACACCACACCTCTTTGGTTTTTACTATACTTACCTCATAACCACCAAAACTTTCTGAAGTGAGGCGAGTCCCTATGCTAAGTCAACAATCCATCGATATCATTAAATCCACAGCTCCCGTATTAGAGATACATGGTACATCCATTACGAAACGCTTCTATGAAATGTTATTCACTTCACACCCCGAACTGCTGAACATATTTAACCATGCTAATCAAAAACAGGGCAGACAGCAAACCGCTTTGGCGAATGCCGTTTACGCCGCTGCGCTTCATATTGACCGGCTCGAAGCCATTTTACCCGTTGTGAAACAGATTGCTCATAAACACCGCAGCCTTGGCGTGAAGCCGGAGCATTACCCGATTGTCGGCCAACATCTGCTTGCCGCCATTCAAGAAGTGCTCGGAGAAGCGGCTACGCCGGAGATTTTGCAAGCTTGGGCCGAAGCCTATGGCATTATCGCGGATGCTTTCATCGGAGTTGAAGCGGATATGTATCGCCAAACAGAAACGCAAACGGGCGGTTGGTCGGATTTTAAACGTTTTCGAATTGCTCGGAAGGTGAAGGAAAGCGATGTGATTACTTCCTTTTATCTTATGCCTGAGGACGGGGCTCCACTCCCAACATTTGAACCGGGGCAATATATCAGCGTCAAACTCGAGATTCCAGGTGACACGTTCACACATATCCGCCAGTACAGCCTCTCGGACGCTCCAGGAAAGCCTTATTACCGCATTTCGGTAAAACGGGAAAATCTCATGGCCGAACGACCTGACGGGAAAGTTTCGATGTTCCTGCATAAGGAGACAAAGGAAGGCGATGTTGTTCTAATCTCTGCGCCAGCGGGTGATTTCACCTTGAACCAGCAGGATACCCGTCCTGTCGTGCTCATCAGCGGCGGCGTAGGATTAACACCGATGGTTAGCATGCTGCAAACATTGGCCGCCACGAATCCCGAGCGTCAAGTGACGTTCATTCATGCCGCTCAGAACAGTCAGCATCATGCCTTCAAGGGGCATGTTGAGGAGCTCGCCTCACAGCATCCAGCACTGAGCTATTATTGGTGCTACGATAAACCTACGGCATCGGATCAGGCAGAGAACTCTTTTCATCGAGAAGGTCACGTTAGTCTAGATTGGCTTCAAAGCGTTGTGCCTACGTCCGCGGCAAGCTTCTATTTCTGCGGTCCCGTGCCCTTCATGAAAGCTGTAAACAGCGCCCTTCGCGAGTGGGGGATCCCGGAAGAGGACCGGCACTTTGAGTTCTTCGGCCCTGCCGGCAGCTTATAATTTCGCCACTTTCTCCCTTAGAAGCCGGTTGACGGTTTCCCGGCGCAGCCCGATCAATTGGCCAATCTCTTCTTGTGTCAGCACATCCGTTAAAACCGTGGCGCCCAGGTAACTGTGCATCCACTGTTCCAGCTTTTGCAGCTTCACCGTCGGGGTTACTTCGGTCAATTGATCAATCCGCTGTTGCATCATCCTTAGCTTCTCTTGCAATTGCTGCGCAATGATCCGGAAGCGCTCAGGGTTGTGATCCAGTTCACGGTACCAGTCCTCGGAAGGAATGGTTTCAATTTCACTGGCTACCAGTGCGACTGCCGTCCCATAATAGGGCTTGGGGCTAATCAGAGAATGGTGAGGAATCGTCTCCTCCGGCACAATGATATTAACAAGTGTGGCATGGCCGTCTTCGTGTACACGGACAATTTTGAGCAGTCCGCTTTTGAGTCGGTACAAGCCCCCTGATTCCCCTTGACGAAACAACGTCTCGCCTTTGTGAAGCTTCATCCTTTCAGTCTCCTCTACGCGAAAAAGCGACAGCAGTTCTTAGGCTGGTCGCTTTTATTTGTTTGGTTTAAAGTTCTTTTTTTATAGCCGTTGGGGTTGGGGTCGGGATCATCTTGCTGAGAAACTGCGAGAAGGCTTCCGACCATCTGGAGACGACCGGTACTTGCTCGACTTTCGCGATGAGCCACACAAATATGATGAGTCCAAGCAGAGAAACCAATACGGCTACCGGTAGAGCCCAAATCGAAGTCGTATGCGCAAAAAAAGGAATAAACGACACCGACAAGATCGGAGCAGCGTTCCATTTTAAAACCTGAATAAGTGAAATCGTAATAATAGCCGTTAGAAAAAAGGAGAGCGTGCCATGACTAATGCTGTACATCACGCTTCCAAGGGTGACTGCAATAATCGCCCCAAGGGTGATTCGTCCGACATCTTTAATTTGATCCACACGATGCATGAAAAGGAAGCTGAAAGCACCGAGCGTGGGATAAAAGACCATCCGGAGCGATGGAAAATGATAGGATGCCCAGTAAGCACCCATTAAATAACAGCAAATGACGAGTGAACGTAAAAGCATCGATGAGTTCCGTCCTTTATTGTAAGTCATAGGAAGAGTCATAAGAGGCTCAAAACCCTTCTTATTTTACATAAGATCGGATGGGATGGTCAAATCCAATTTTCGTATATATTAACCACGTTAATGATTAGTTACCATCTATAGACACCGTCGTTGAGGCAAAAAACTTCGATACCGCAAACGATGCTGCCCCCAGAACGGTCGAACGGTCGCTCAGCTGCGAAAACTCCACGTTCAGCAGCTTCCGTGGAAGCGGCAATGAACGTTTCTCCAACAGTTGAAGCAGCGGCTTCATGAGCCACTTCTCCGCTCCCGCCAAGCGTCCTCCGAGAATGATGAACTCGGGATTATAACCGTTAATGATGTTAACAACACCTACGCCGAGATAATACCCGAGTCTCTCGAACAGTGCGATGACCTTCTGATCGCCGGCTTCCGCCTTGCTCAGCAGCATATCGAGCTGCGCGGGCTCTCCCAATTCCAGGCGGGCTTGCTCCAGCAGCGCATGTTCGGACGCGTACAGCTCCCAGCAGCCTAAGCTCCCGCAGCGACATTTCGGTCCGTCATGTTGGATCGAAATGTGCCCGATCTCACCGGAGAATCCGGTTGCTCCACGGTACAGCTCTCCCTTAATGATAATGCCGGCGCCAATCCCGATCCCGATCGAGATATACACCAGATTCGCGGTGTCTTTCCCCGCTCCGAACTGCTTCTCTCCTACAGCACCTGCATTCGCTTCATTATCAATGACGACAGGAATGCCGAACGCTTCCTCGATATCCTTTTGCAATGGCACGTTCTCCCAGCTTAAGTTAGGAGCGAACAGCAGATTGCCGTCATCATCGCAGATACCCGGCACGCCAATGCCGATACCGATGATGCCGTAAGTGCTCGCCGGCGCACTGTCGATCAGCTTGCGGATCGTTACCTTCAGCAGCTGAATGACGGATTCAACCGAAGCGTTGTCATGTTGAACTCTTTTTTCGCTGATCACCTTGCCGGTTAAATCTGTCAAAACAGCCAGTATATCATGGACGCCAAGATCGACGCCGATGGCATATCCAGCCGTCCCATTGAACAGCAGCATCATCGGCTTGCGCCCGCCGCTGGACTCGCCGGCGCCGATTTCATCGACCAGGCTGCTTTCGATCAACTCGTTCACGAGGCTGGATACCGTCGCTTTCGTAAGCCCTGTAATCTCCGCGATCCGTGCGCGGGATATCGGCGAATCCGTGCGAATATGGTGCAGCACGATGGATTTATTTATTTTTTTCACTAAATTCAAATCACCTGTTTGTTTCATAACTAGCCCCCACACCGCTCCATTAGCTTGTCTTTTCTTGTAATTGAACTGATTTTAACACGAATGGCATCCTCACGCACTAACTAAGTTTGTTTAATGAATTTACAAACTTTGCGAATGATGCTATGATGACTTCATAAGCATTTATAAACTCATTTTGGAGGCTGAATTCATGAGCTACTTTGATAACATCCAACAAATCAAATACGAAGGCCGCACATCGACGAACCCGCTGGCATTTAAATTTTATAACCCTGACCAAGTGATTCTAGGCAAAACGATGCGTGAACATATGCGTTTTGCAATCGCTTACTGGCACTCCTTCTCTGCTAACGGCTCCGATCCGTTCGGCAGCGGTACAGCTGTTCGCGCTTGGGATCAATATTCCGGCCTTGAACTGGCGAAAGCGCGCGTTGACGCATGTTTTGAACTGCTGAACATTCTTGATGTAGACTACTTCGCTTTCCATGACCGCGACATCGCGCCAGAAGGCAGCACGCTGCAAGAAACGAACCAATACCTGGACGAAATCGTAGGTCTGATCAAAGACAAGATGCAAGCTTCCGGCAAAAAACTGCTGTGGAACACGGCGAATATGTTCACGAACCCGCGTTTTGTGCACGGCGCTGCTACAACTAATAATGCTGACGTTTTTGCTTATGCTGCTGCACAAGTGAAAAAAGCTTTGGATCATGCCAAAGAACTTGGCGCTGAGAACTACGTTTTCTGGGGCGGCCGTGAAGGGTATGAAACGCTGTTGAACACGGACCTAGGTCTGGAGCTCGACAACCTTGCCCGCTTCCTGCATATGGCGGTTGATTATGCCAAAGAAATCGGCTACACCGGCCAATTCTTGATCGAACCTAAGCCGAAAGAGCCTTCCAAGCATCAGTACGATTTCGATGCGGCTACTACGCTTTCATTCTTGCAAAAATACGACCTGCTTCCGTATTTCAAATTAAACCTGGAAGCTAACCATGCTACGCTGGCTGGACACACTTTCGAGCACGAGCTTCGCGTTGCCCGTATTAACGGTGTTCTTGGTTCCATCGATGCGAACCAAGGCGATCTATTGCTCGGCTGGGATACCGACGAGTTCCCGACTGACCTATACGCAACGACACTTGCGATGTACGAAATCCTTCTTAACGAAGGCGGAATCGGCAGAGGCGGCGTGAACTTCGACGCCAAGGTTCGCCGTACGTCCTTCGAGCCTATTGATGTGGTTTATGCTCACATCGCAGGTATGGACTCCTTCGCACGTGGCTTGCAAGTCGCTGCCAAAATGATCGAAGACCGCGTATTCGATAACATTCTCGACACGCGCTATGCTTCCTTCAAATCCGGCATCGGCGCGGATATCGTGTCCGGCAAAGCAAACTTCAAAACACTTGAAGCTTACGCGCTTGAGAACAGCCACAACATCGTTAACCAATCCGGCCGTTTGGAATTGATTAAGGCTACGGTTAACCAGTACCTGATTAACTCATAATTACCTGCTGATTAGGCGTGCGGTACTCGCGCCGAGCACAACATAAGACTGTCTCCTATGGCCAGAAATGGCCTGAGGGGCAGTCTTTTTTTGTCTGCGCTGCGGCTGCTGGGCAGGCGTTTGATTAGCAGGCTTGATTGCGGATTGACTCCCTCGTCGGGGGATAACAGGACATGCTAGGTGGGAGCTTGTTTTAAGTGCTGCAAGTATACCTATGTTGTACTTTGAGTTAGCTACTTGATTTCTTGCGGCTATCCACGGGATAGTTAAGCTTCTTTTAGTGCTGTAAGTCCCCCTATGTTGTACATTGTGCAACGATGTTAGGGGGTTTTGCGGTTTTCTTTTCCCTTCATTGTACGAAGTGCAAGGAGGGCACTGGATTTGTGCTCAAATGGTAACTTTTGAGGGCAAATCGTTGCAGAAAGTGCAATGTAGCTTATCCGAACAAGCCAATTGTGGCCAAATGGTTGTAGAAAGTACAACGTAGGCAGACGGAGCCGTTGCCTCAGGCAAGACTAAACTGCTTTGAAGTAGCTAGCTTGGTTTCGTGCGGCTATCCACGGGATAGCTAAACTTGTTTTAGTGCTGTAAGCCCCCCTATGTTGTACATTGTGCAACGATGTTAGAGGGTTTTGCGGTTTTCTTTTCCCTTCATTGTACGAAGTGCAATGAGGGCGCTGGATTTGTGCTCAAACGGTAACTTTTAAGCACAAATCGTTGCAGAAAGTGCAATGTAGCTTATCCGAACAAGCCAATTGTGGTTAAATGGTTGTAGAAAATACAACATAGGTAGACGGAGTCATTGCCTCAAGCTAGACTTGGCAATTGGAAGTAGCTAGGTTCGTTTCATGCGGCTATCCACGGGAGAATTAAACTTGTTTTTCAATGTTTACGAGTAACTTCCGAGCGATGACCACACTTTCATGCTGATAAACAACATTACAGCAAGAAACACGGCGGGACCGGCCTTCCCCGCAGCAGTTAAGCTTGTTCTACAGCATTACCGCAGAACTTCCGAGCGATGACCACACTTTCATGCTGATAAACAACATTACAGCAAGAAACACGGCGGGACCGGCCTTGCCCGCAGCAATTAAACTTGTTCTACAGCGTTAACACAGAACCTCCGAGCGATGACCACACTTTCATGCTGATAAACAACGTTACAGCAAGGAACACGGCGGGACCGGCCTTCCCCGCAGCAGCTAAGCTTGTTCTACAGCATTACCGCAGAACTTCCGAGCGTTGACCACACTTTCATGCTGAAAAACAACGTTTCAGCGAAAATCACCGCGCGATTAAGCTCCCCGCCGCCGCAGCTCATCTTGCTTTACAACACTAACGCTGCACCTCCGGCTGCTTCCCCCCATCATCACGCGCAAAAAACCAATGATTAAACACAAGGGATAGCTGCAGAGTCGCCCATATGCTAATGAACGTCCAATACCAACTCCAAGTATGATATTTGATCACCTGGGTATGCGCTTCAAGGATAACCTCAATCACCGTGATCGCCGTCGGAAAGGCCAGCACGAAGAGAAAGCGAGCCAACCCCTTTTTCACCTTCGGATAGTAAATATTCAAATAAACGGCAATGATCGGATAGCCGATAAATTCAAACGTCAAACTCGAGTAATTGCGCTGAAGCTCTCTAACCGGATATTCCAGCCATTTGTGTTCCACAACGATAAGGCCCAGAATCCAGCTTAAAAATTGCTGAAATAGAAACGCAACATGCGCTTTACGACGGTCGCTTTTGGGCACAAGGAGCATTCCAATGGCAGAGATCACCCACACGGCTAAGATAATGAAATAGTCTACCTTAACATTCATAACCGTCGTTCTACCCTTCCTTCTGTATCTTCCTTTGATAAAACCACTCCACATACGTTCTTACCGCATTTAAGACCAGCCATAAGAGAACCGTATGAAGGACGATATTGAAATGCACATATTTCAGAATTTCTGTAAAACTGGAAACCAAAGTTAAATAGATCGCCAAGCACAAAACAACGCGAAGATGATAAAAAAACTTGATTACACCCGAGTTCCGGTTTGGATAATAAAGTGCAAACAGCGTTGAGACCATTGGGAAAAAGATGTAGTTATTAGTGAAATTACTCCCCGAGGCAGCAGGAAATTCACGAATCGGATTGGCAATGGCCTGCCATTCGACTAACAGCAAGCTCATGATCCAAGCGACCATTTGCGTTGATAAGAATAACAGAACGGCTTCCCGAGTCCGATGTTTGGGTATCTTAATCGGTATGATAATGATGCAAACGATCCAAATGGCGATCAAAATTACCCGTTCCACTGTCATGGTACTCAGCCTTTCTGCATGAAATCTCCTATTTCCCAATATGCCCGAATTGCTTCCATTTAACCCTGAGACAAGGAGGAACGACTTCGCCGTCCTTTTAGAAAAAACTCGTTTGTCCTACAGCTCTTCGGAAACTTTTTCTACAGCTTGCAGCGGAGCGTCGTCGTTGTTGTCACGCACTGTTTTTTGAAGCACGAAGGAAGACATCGTAAGAAATAAGGCCGTAACCGCGTAATACCCTTTTACAGAAAGCAGTTGTTCGAGATTAATGATGCCGATGAACATGCCGAGCAGCGCAAGAGCGAAAGAGCTCCAGGCCAAGAAGGTGAAAGCCGATGTGTTGCGTTTCCGGGAATCATAGCTGTCTTCCAAATTATCGCGAATAACCTTCTGCAGAACGAACGCCGACATCGTCAGGAATAAAGCGCAGACGGCAAAATAACCTTTTACACTTAGTGATTCCTCTAACGTATATATTCCGATAAACATGGCCAGAAAAGCGCCGATAAAAGATGCCCATGCCATAAATGTAAATGCCGTTGTATTCCGTTTGCGAGTATTGAGTATCATCTCTGAAATCCTCCTGTGGCTGCTGCTGCAGCCGTTTAGTATCTTGCTCTTGATACTTAGTATAGGAGAATGGAGACATCCCAAAAAGTACTATTTACCAATAGTACCCATCAATCGCAAACAGCCACACCCAACGCCATATGTTCCCAAAACATCGTCTGGATGTACTTCGCCTCCTCTTTGGTACAGTTGACAAGAACGACCACTTCGGTCTTTTTTCCCGGCGCTGGATGTTTCACTCCTTTCTTCTTTTTATGCAAAATATCAATAATCACCCCGATCGTGAACCCCGCTGCTGCGCCAATAAGCCCCCAAAGAATCGCTCCTCCTTTTAACACAAAACCATAGGTGGAGCCTATAACCGTGAAGGCTGTTGCCAAGGCTGCGCCCGCATCAAATAAACTAATGCCGTCCGATCCATGGATGCTGTCGAACATTCCCGGCTTGCCAGGTCTCTCCTGCAGCGGGACCGCATAGATATTTTCCTTAAGAATACCCGCTTCTTCAACAGCCGTTATCGCCAGCTCCAAATAAATGGAATGTTCAAATGATGCTATGACATGCATGGTATCCTCCTTATTTTCGAAGCGGTGATTTAGGAAATGAAAACTGTGAGGGTTGGTAGCTGGTTTTTAACATCACAGCCTGTTCATGATCAAATAGCTTGTTATATTCGACCGTATTGACGTAAGCATCATAAACAGCAAACCCATAAATGGACGGCAGAAATAGAATCCAGTGCATATGTAGAACGCTGCTCGCTCTAGATAGGTCCCAATACAAGAGATAATGAATTCCTTCAAGTAAATGGGACCAATAGGATACAAGGATCCAGTTCCCAAGAACAAAGAAGGCATTAATAATACGTTGGGTATAGAGCTGCCCCATTCCCGGCATCAGCAGCGACCAGACAACGGCCAGCCAAGGGGAGCGTTTATCTAAGTAGTTTATTTCCATGCCAGACATTTTGAAGGGTTCAATCGGCGCGTTTTCCCGCCTGGCAAGCAAATAGTGATGATTCATATCCACAGCGGTGCGATAGCTGTCATAGATGGAAAATAAATAAACAGGAGCATATAGAGACATCCAGCGAATGTTTAACACCTCATTGGCTCTCTCGAATTGCCCCGTAAAGGTATACACAATAGCTTCGTTCAAATGCATTTGGCTATTAATCAGCATCTCCCAACCAATCAGCATGAAGCCGCGAAAGTACTTGGATAGCAGCAAATGTCCGAAGCCCGGGAAAGCCGCAGACCACCAAGCAATGATATAGGGATTCCGCAAATGCAGCTGGGTAATGCCTAATAAACTGACGAAAGCGATTTGACGGCGGGGTTTCTGTGGCATGTGCAGCATCCTTATGAAGAATAAGTTTCCAGTTATTCTATTATCTTCGCTGGTGTGTAAGATATGCATGCCTTTTCGACAATTGTTTGTGTGTAGACATACACCCACTCGCCCGATTTGGAATATGGTAAAGAAAAAAGTAGGCTCGGATCCGGTTCCTTGCTTACGTAAGAAAGTGAGGAATCCCCATGCAAATCCACGTTGTCCAAAGAGGACAGACGTTATATCGCATTTCGCAAACATACGGTGTGTCCGTGGATACGATTGCAGCAGCCAATGAGATGACGCCCAGCCAATCACTGGTCATCGGACAGGCATTGGTCATTCCAATCGTAGGCTCGTACTATTGGGTACAGCCCGGCGAAAGCCTCTATTCGATTGTTCATAAGCTCGGTCTTGACCTCCACGAACTTGCATCTATCAATGGACTCACCCTGTACCAGCCTTTACCCGTCGGCTTCCGATTATATATCCCGCCAGCTCCCCGCACACAAGCGGAAGTAAATGCCTACTTGGAAGCAAGGGGGAACGAAGTGTCACCAGCCCTGACTCAAGCCGCCAGGGAAGCAGTTCCACACCTTACTTACTTAGCCCCTTTCTCCTTCCGCATTCAGCGGGATGGGACTTTGCAGCCTCCTCCTCTCGACGATCTCGGCGGCATCGCCTCGCAGCATGGGGCCACCCTGATGATGGTTGTGACCAACCTGGAGAAGGATCAGTTCAGTGCGGAGCTTGGGCATGTGATTCTCACGGACGAAACCGTTCAGAACCGCTTGCTCCAAACGATTCTATCCACGGCCAAGGAGCTTGGCTTCAAAGATATTCACTTCGATATAGAGCATCTATATCCGAATGATCGCGATGCCTACAACCGCTTCCTGCGGAAGGCGGCCGATCTGATCCATCAGCAAGGCTACCTGATGTCGACGGCGCTCGCGCCCAAAACAAGCGCCACCCAAGCGGGCGAGTGGTACTCCGCTCACGACTATAGAGCGCATGGTCAAATCGCCGACTTTGTTATCATTATGACGTACGAATGGGGCTATAGCGGCGGTCCCCCTATGGCGGTCTCCCCCATCGGTCCTGTGCGCAAAGTACTCGAGTATGCCATAAGTGAAATGCCGGCATCCAAAGTGATGATGGGCCAGAATCTGTACGGCTATGACTGGACGCTGCCTTTCGTGAAAGGCGGTCCGTTCGCCAAAGCCGTCTCCCCGCAAGCTGCGATCGATTTGGCCCGCAAATACAATGCGCAGATTTTATACGATTACTCAGCGCAGGCTCCTCACTTCAACTATTGGGATGATGCCGGCAAAGAGCATACGGTCTGGTTTGAGGATGCCCGCTCTATACAGGCAAAGTTCCGTTTGCTGAAAGAACTGGGCTTACGTGGTATCAGTTATTGGAAGCTGGGCCTTAGATTCCCTCAAAACTGGCTGCTCCTGGAGGAAAATTTCAAAGTCGTCAAACGTGCCTAAACACATATGAAAAAAGGATAGAGTGCCAGAAGACTACTGGCGGCTCTATCCTTTAATCATTTATACACGGAAACGGTCAACTGCTTCCCGAAGCTGTCCTGCCATGTCGGACAACGTCCTGGAGGAGGTGGAGATCTCCTCCATCATGGCGAGTTGCTCTTCATTGGCTGCCGCTGAATCCTGGCTCGCAGCCGCTCCTATGTTCGCAGACTCCGTAACGCGCTCCATATGCGTAACGACTTCGTCGCTGCGGGTCGTGACTTGGGCGATCGCTGCACTCACATCCTCCACTTTCATTAGGACCCCGCCAAAAGCTTGCTTCATCGACAGCAGTGAGTCGTTCACTTGTTGTGAAGCGATCACGCCATCTTCCGTCAGCTTCATCCCTTGAAACATCGCCGTATCCACATCCCCAGCCTTGTCTTCAATCTCACGAAGAAGGCTTGCAATCTGTTTCGCCGCATCATTCGTTTGTCCAGACAGCTTCTGCACCTCTCCCGCTACAATGCTGAAACCTTTGCCCGCCTCCCCTGCTCTGGCGGCCTCGATTGAAGCATTCAATGCCAGCATATTGGTTTGCTTCGCAATTTCCGTAATGACGCGAATGATGGAACCTATTTGGCCACAGCTGTCACGCAGTTCGTTCGCAATCGTCCCTGCCGCCGAAACTTTGTCAGAAACGAGCCCAATCCGCTCCCGCATTCTCCCTACAGCCTCCATTCCGGCTAATGACACATCTGCTGCCGATTCGGCCAACTGCGCCATATGACGGCTGTCTGCGCTAATAGCAGCCATTTCCTCCTTCACAACTTGGATGGTAAATAACGTCTCTGTGACAATAGCCACTTGCTCCTGAATACCTTGCGACAAGGAGTCTGTTGAAACAGCGATCGTTTCCGCAGCCAATTTGCTTTGCTCCGCATGGCTGGCGAACTGTTCGGCCTGCTGGGTGAGGACCTGCGCGCCTTGCTGAACATTCCCGATAAACGCCCGCAGGCTGATTAACATGGATTGGAACGAGCGCTGCAAATTGCCAACCTCATCCTTCGAAACAGCCCCGTCAACGGACAGAGAAAGGTTCCCCGCCTCCGCTTCGGCCATGAGCCCCTGCATAACATGCAGCGGTCTGACAATGAGCGCTGATAACCATCTTCCTATCACATAAAAGATGCCGATCGCACAAACCGAGGATATGATCAATGTCCAGATCAGATGTCGGTACTGCTGGTTGCGCTCTTTGTTTATCGTCTCCGATGTTTCCAAACGGTCGTTCAGCAACCTCTCCACATAACCGTGGATATCATCCATCGTGCCTTTGATGTGTGTTTTATAGTACTGATATGCCTCTTGGGTCTGCCCCGACTCCGACAGAGACTCCACTTTTCGCTGATTTTCCTCGTAAGAGATTAACGCCTCTTTTAACTTGGATATCCATAAAGTCCCTACAGGCTCTCCTTCTAGAGATACTTCGTAATCTTTCAATAATTGATTGGTTTTGACACGCGTCTTGCTGATCTCATTATCTAGTACATCCTTGTAGTGGTTATCCGGTGTTAAGACATGCTCCAGGAGCCTGTCGTTTATCGTATGTACGTTACTCTCCACTTCATTGATCCAAGTTGTTGGCAAATAATCGCTTTGGTACATTCTTTCCGCTTTCTTGTTGATTTCACTGAGAAAAAAGAAGCTCGTCACCGTCAGAACGATGAGGAAAACGACAGCCAACACATTCAACGCCAATATTTTCATGCTAATTTTCAAGTTCCCAACGATGCTTATAAATCTGATCTTCTTCATTTTCTCATCTCCCCTGAGTAATCTGCTTTTAAATATACAGGTCATTCAAAAAGTAGACAATAAACACAACTAATTTTTATTTATTTTATTTTTATTAATTGTTTTAAGTTGTTTTATGAAGAAGTGGAACTTTTTTTATCATCCCAAGGTTAAAATTCGGTAGATATTGTGACAGCTATTCATTTCGAGTCCTGATTATCCGATACTAATTAGGTTCCCAGTTTTTCATTCATAACTTAATTACGGAACGATATCGGAGGGATTATTAACGTGAGGTTTAGACACAGCAAGTGGTTATCCTTGGTATTCATTTTCATTTTAGCCAGTCAATCTTTAATCGAAGGAAACGCCTTTGCCGCTGATGAGATTTCCAAACTCGTCCTGAACAAGAATGAGCTTGCTTTGCAAGTTGGGGATACTGCGAATCTAACAGCAACCGCTATTTTCGTAAGTGGATCTACCGAGAATGCAACGGTCAAAACGGATTGGAATTCCGGTACGACAGACGTTGCTTCCGTTTATGCAGGTGTAGTGACAGCCAAAAAAGAAGGAAAAGCTGTGATTACCGCTACATATATGGGTAAAACCGAAATCGTGAATGTCACTGTAAGCAAAAAAGTAAAATCGTTAACGACAGACAAACGCTCTCTCGAGCTGCGTCTGAATGGCACAGATCAACTATTAATTACCGCTTATTACGATGACGGCACAGCCGAGGATGTGACGAGTAAAGCAGACTACACAGTAGATACAAGCTCCATCGTTACTGTTACCAATGGTTTGGTCAAAGGACAAAATCCAGGCAGCGCAACCGTAACGGTCAAATATATGAATCAATCCCTGACGGTACCTGTTGATGTTGAGGTTGTCCGCCGTATTGACGCGGAGAGCTCAACCGTTTCCTTGCTTTTGAACGGAACAGCTGACATTAAAATAATGGCAACTTATCCAAACGGCGATATGGCCGACGTTTCAGAGAAAGTGGTTTGGACGACAGATAAACCTAATGTCGCCGACGCTATCAAAGGTA
Source organism: Paenibacillus sp. P36 (assembly GCF_045866505.1). Lineage (NCBI taxonomy): Bacteria > Bacillati > Bacillota > Bacilli > Caryophanales > Paenibacillaceae > Paenibacillus > Paenibacillus sp. P36. The sequence goes on along the minus strand of NZ_AP038372.1, from coordinate 392,632 downwards.
AAGTTACAGGCTACAGCGTGGGCACAGCCAACCTGACGGCAACTTACGGCACCAAATCTACGACAATTACGGTTGACGTGGATAGCACGCTCAAACTCGAATTAGATAAACAGAATTTGCTTCTGAAGAAAGATACTACTGGCGTATTGAAATTAACCGCTACGTATGCCGACGGCAAAACGGAAGATATCACAGATCGCGCCGAGTGGGCGTCCAGTGATGCGGATATCGTTCAAGTTTCAAAAGGTAAGCTCTCTGCAATCGCGATTGGCGAAGCGAAGATTTACGCGAAATACGGAGATAAAGCTGTTGTAGCCAATGTAGACGTGGAAGTTCCGCGCCGCTTGGTTGTAGATACCGATCTTGTTTCCTTACAGACAGGACAAGAGCAGCTTCTGGTCCTTCACGCTACCTATGCCGATGGCACAAGCTCAGTCGTTACGGATAGCGCTGACTGGAGCGTAGATGATGAGAATGTAGCTTTCGTTATCAAAGGAAAAGTCACAACTTACAAACCTGGTGTCGCTACAATAACTGCGCAATATGGCGGCAAAACAACAACTACGAAAGTGGAAGTTGATATCCCTACAATTATCAAACCAAGCAAAAAAACCGTTAATCTACAAATCGGCGGTTCCGATAAAGTCACTTTGATGGCCTCTTTCAAGGACGGCCGCGAGGTGGATGTCACGAACAAAGCCGAGTGGACAACCAGCTCCAAGGACATTGCGGAAGCACAGAATGGCGAAATCTTCGGTCTTGCTACAGGCGCAGCGACCATTACGGCGAAATATGGAACGCGCACAGCAGTCATTCAAGTGTCTGTTGGTGTTCTGAAGAGCCTTACGGTCAGCCAAGAGAAGCTGATTATGAAAAAAGGCGACACAGTGAACTTGAAAGCCGAAGCGCTTTACACGGATGAAACGAAAAAAGATGTTACTTCCGACGTGATCTGGACAAGCAGCAATGCGAAAACCGCGACCGTTGACGGCGGAGTCGTGAAAGCTATAGCTTCTGGGGAAGCTACATTGACTGCTCAACTAGACAGCAAAACAGTTACAATCCCGGTTCAAATCGATATGGCAAGTGATCTAACGGCGAATGTACCTAATCTGGTTTTTGACATGAATGAAACACGCACGATTGTTCTGACGGCTACCGATTCCTCAGGCGCATCGCGTACAGTTACCAATGATGCAGAGTGGAAAACAAGCAATAACGCAATTGTATCGGTATCCAAAGGGGTTGTAACTCCGGTATCACGAGGGAAAGCAACCATTACGGCAACTTACGGCGGCAAAAGCGTTTCGATTCCGGTCGAAATCGGCGTAGTAGCAGGACTCACGGCAGACAAGACTTTCATCGTCACAAAACGAGGCGATCAAGTCCAAATTAAATTGACAGCAACGCTGTCGAACGGCACAACGAAAGATGTCACAGAATCGGCGACATGGAAAGTTAGCGCCTATAAGCTGGGTACCGTGACAAATGGACTTTTCACACCTACAGCTTCTGGTAAAACAACGATCACCGGGTCCTTCGGTGGCAAAATGGTTGCGATTCCTGTGGAAATCGACTCCTTGAAATATTTGAAAACCGATGTGGTCAAAGTTGAGCTCAAAGAAGGCGGCACAGCCAACATTAACGCTCTAGCCACATACACGGACGGATCTGAAGAAGATGTAACGAAACCAGCTTTGTGGACATCCTCGAATATCATGATCGCAGATGTGAAAGACGGCATCATCAAAGCAACCGGCAAAGGAACAGCAAGAATTACGGTGACGTATTCCAACATGAGAACAACAGTTCAAGTGACGGTTACTAAATAGTACCAAGGCTATCCTCAAGTAGATGTTTCTACTTCTGGGTAGCCTTTTTTTTGCGTCATAACACTCGCTTGCCTTCCATATTTTGTACTATACTAAATAGGTATTTATTTGTTCATGAGAGGATTGATGTTATGTTTGGTAAAGTAGCAGCTGATATTCTGGGGTTAAGTGATGTAGGTTCCGTGATCAAGCCTGAAAATTACGATAAGGTCGATGCTGATGATTACGTTATGCATGAGGATAACGAGAAAATTTTCTTTTTGATTAAATCCAAATCAGATGAATACTGCTTCACGAACCAAGCTTTAATTCATCTCGACGGCACGAGCGCCATAAGCAAGAAACGGGTGCTGAACCGCTACCCTTACAGCAAATATGCCCTCTCCCAAGTATCTTTCGAAACAGCAGGTACGGTCGATCTCGATGTGGAGATCAAATTCGTGTTGGGTTCTGTCCATTTCTCGATTGATGTTCACAAAAAGCATGTTGAAGAACTGAAGGACTTGTATAAAGCTCTTTTTAAAATTTCCGAAATCACACAGGAAAATGAGCACTTCCTGGAATACGCGAAGCAAAGTATCGAGCTGGCTTCCGCCACATTAAACCGTACGACGAAAACCGAGGGACAGAAGCTCTCTGAGGAATTCAAGCAGGTGAATCAAGGCGCTTTCGACTGGCTCGTGAGCACGCATAAGCAGTACAAAGTGAAGGATTTCGGCTTCGTTTTTGAGAAATTCATTAATCAATAAGTTTGTCATCAATTATTAAATACATAAGTTTTCAGGCATTGGGGAAGCTAATCCTACCTGCATTTACAGGCCACTATTTAAGAAGTGCTTGGAGGTATGGAACATGTTTCCCCGATTTATGAAACTGGCTTTGATTTCATTTCTGTGTATTACCGTCCTGCTTGGGGCTCATCATTATCGCAAGCATCCTCATAATCAGCAAATGATCTCATCTGCTGAAAGCTGGGAGGCGGCCAAGCAAGGTTCGCCCACTTTTTATCAGACCAATCCATTCGGTATGCCTGGGGCAGAGGCAAGACTGCATATGACAACGGATATGAAGCAGCATGCCGCGGCATATGGACTTACACCGCCAACCTCGATGAAAGCTTTAATGGTTCCTACGCAGGACAAAGCAAATAAGGGCTGGGGCGGATGGAGCTATATCGGCCTGTTGGGACTGTTGGGGCTGCTCGGTATCCGAAGCCGTTCGGAGTCTTCTTATTCGGAATAAGCCATTCTAGGAGCACTGTTCCCGGTTTCGGGAGGCAGGCTCTTTTTCATTTGCGAACACTTTGAGGACAAATGTTTATTGGTTGGACATTTGTCCGCGACTGATATAAACTAGAGATAGTCTACGATCGAAAGGAGTCATTTCATGGATCGTGAACAGCAAATTTTAGCGCTCATTCGTCAAAATCCATTCATCTCTCAGCATGAAATGGCCAGCATCATCGGCATTTCCCGATCCGCTGTCGCCGGCTACATCGCGGCCCTGACTAAGAAAGGGACGATCCGCGGGCGTGCATACGTGACCTCAGATGAGAATACGGTCATGTGTATCGGCGGTGCGAACCTAGACAGCAAAGCGACTAGCAAGCAAGCCATCCGTCTGGCCTCTTCGAATCCAGTCACGGTGACGGAGTCCTGCGGCGGCGTTGCGCGCAATATCGCGGAGACGCTGGCGGGACTAGCTTGCCAGACGGCGTTGCTCACGGTTGTTGGCGATGATAAGGCCGGCCAATGGGTGTTAGAAGAAACGCGAAAGCGCGGTGTTGATGTCAGTCAAGCCATCGTACTCCAAGGTGAGAACACCGGAACGTACACGGCGTTGCTCGACGCGACAGGCGAGATGTTTCTCGCTTTTGCCAATATGGATATCTACGATAAATGTACACCTGCTTTGCTGCGGGACAAATGGCCGCATGTGGCTTCAGCCAAGCTCATCATTGCGGATACGAATTTGCCCGCCGAGACGCTCGCCGAGCTGATTGATCGATGCAAAGAAGAAAACCTGCCGCTATTTATCGATCCCGTGTCTTCGGAAAAGGCCAAAAAGCTCCCGCAAGATTTGCACGGCGTAACGGCTATTTTCCCTAACTGGGAAGAGGCTTGTCAGCTGGCAGGTATCGCTCCCAGCAGCGGCAGCAACAACAGCGATTACAGCACGATTGCAGGAGCGATCCGCGCTCGCGGCGTCCGCCATGTCTTTATTACGCTCGGCAGTCAAGGCGTCATATATGCTGGCGAGGAAGGCGAGCGGCACTTCCCCCCTATTCCCACCAAGGTTGTGGAGGTCACGGGTGCAGGTGATGCTTTTGTCGCCGGTATTGCTTACGGGGTCATGCGGCAATCCACCTATATGGAATCGTGTATGTATGGACTTACTGCTTCACATATTACGCTTCAAACCGACCAATCTGTCGCGAGCGAGCTGACAGAAGAACGACTGCAACAAACTCTACTTCACTTGACCAAAGGAGACGAATCCCAATGATGAATACAACTTACCTAACGTTTACTGATGAAGTGAAAGACGCTTTGGCGAATAATAAACCTGTTGTTGCCTTAGAAACTACGATTATTTCTCACGGGATGCCTTACCCGCAAAACATAGAAATGGCCAAAAAGGTCGAACAAATCATCCGCGATAACGGTGCCGTTCCGGCTACGATTGGCATCATGGACGGTAAAATCAAAATCGGCTTGAACGAGCAGGAGCTCGAAGCTTTCGCGACGAACCCTCACGTGGAAAAAGTCAGCCGCCGCGACTTCCCTTACATCCTCTCGTCGGGCCAAATCGGCGCGACAACTGTCGCAGCCACAATGATCGGTGCTGCGCTTGCGGGCATCGAAGTGTTCGCTACCGGCGGCATTGGCGGCGTACACCGCGAAGGCGAAGTGACGATGGACGTCTCCGCCGATTTGACTGAACTGGCACAGACGAACGTTGCCGTTGTCTGCGCAGGCGTGAAGTCCATTCTTGATATTGGGCGCACGCTCGAATATTTGGAAACCCACGGTGTTCCCGTGGTTGGCTACAAAACGAGCGAGTTCCCGTCCTTCTACGCCCGCGAAAGCGGCTACGGCGTAGACTTCCGCCTCGATGAGGCAGCCGACGTTGCGGCCATGCTCCGCACGAAGTGGGAGCTCGGCCTTGCCGGCGGCGCCATCATCGCCAACCCGGTCCCTGCGGAATCCGCCATGGACCATGTTGAGATCGAAAGCTTCATCCAGCAGGCGCTTGCTGAAGCCAAAGATCAGAACGTGACCGGCAAGAAGGTCACGCCTTTCCTGCTAGCGCGCATCAAGCAGCTGACCGAAGGTCGCAGCCTGGAGACGAACATCGCGCTCGTGTACCACAATGCAGAAACCGCCGCGAAGGTTGCGGTTGCGCTCAAGAGCAAATAAACAAAACCCTCCATGCCCACGATCATCGTGGATATGGAGGGTTTTCTATTTGTCAGCTGAAACTACTCGCTGACCCAAAGCGTTTTTTGCGCGAACGGGGTACGCGCCGCTTTCGACGGCGGAGCCATGTCCGGGTAGCCGAGGTAGACGAAGCCGACGAGCTCCTCTTTCGCGCCGAGGCCGAAAACTTCGCGCATCTTCGCATGATAGGTCGGCGCTCCCGTCCGCCAGATCGCACCCAGACCGAGCGCGTGCGCGGTCAGGAGCATATTTTGTACGGCGGAGTGTGCAGCCGCGTACTCCTCGATCTCCGGCACAACGGCTTGTGCCGAAGGCGTAACCGCCACGGCAATGACCACCGGCGCGCGGAAGGCTTTCTTCATCTGAGCGCCTTTCAGCGCAGCCAGCTCTTCCTCCGTCAATGCCGGGTCGGCTTCAGACGCCGCGACCTCCGCGTACCCTTTTCCCAGCAGCCCACGGCCTTCGCCCGTCATAACCCAAAACCTCCACGGTTCCGTATGGCAATGGTTTGGCGCCCAAGTGCCTGCTTCCAATATCTCTTCAATCAGCGCTTTGTCAACAGAGTCCATCTTGACTTTCCCGATACTTCGGCGATTGCGGATTGCTTCTTTCAATTCCATGTTTCTCCACTCCACTCTTAAAATTACACTTCATTAATGTACCTACTCTAAGTCTATTGTTATATGTACGATCCTGCAACAGCAAACATACAGGTCACTCAAAAATAATGAAATAGATAATAAAACAATAAGAAAACCTGACGGATCGGGGAATCTCCCTCTCCACCAGGCTTGGGTATCTCGTGAGAATTTCTTTGGGAAGCTAAGCGGAACTACAGAAACTTTTTTAGCCATATTGACGTCTATGATAGAGGAAAGTGAAAAAAACAGCGGAATTTTCTTCACTTTTAGCACTCTCGTTCTTCGACTGCCAAGAATTTGACAATGACAATGGCTATCAGGCAAGCTATAGTTATAGCAACAGAACGAACAAGATTGCTTGCTAGAATCATATATTCATACCTAGGAGGTACTACATCTAAATGAAAAAATTAACGATGATTGCGACAGCTGCTATGGCTTTCTCTTTGTTAACATCTTCCGTCCTAACACACCCTGCTTCTGCAGCTGGCAAAACGAGTGCTGACTTCACTGATTTAGCCAATGTTGATGCTTCATTAAAAGCAAAAATTGATGCTATGTTAGCATCCGATATATTCGAAGGTGTGTCCGATGACACGTTCGGTATTACGCAGAATATGACTCGCGCACAATTTGCAAAAGTAGCAACGCTGATTTACGACATTCCTGTCGATCTTACTGTTAAGGTGTCCAGCTTTACTGATGTTCATGCGGACGATTCCGCTAACGGTTGGGCGATTCCTTACATCGAAGCTGCGAAAAAAGCTGGATTGATTGACGGTGTGACAGATACTACCTTCGTTCCTGGCGATTCCGTCACTGCGGGTCAGCTCGACACTTTGCTGCTTAAAGGACTAGGGAAAACCGTTTCCGTAACAGGCACACCTTGGTACGCGGACGCTGTGAAACAAGCAACGGAACTTGGCATTCACCCGACTGGAAAATCCGGTGATCAAGCTGCTAACCGCGCTGACCTTGTTACTAGCTCTTACGTAGCACAGCAAGCTTTTGACACTGATAACCAAGCACTTATTTCGATTACAAAAGTTCAAGCTTCATCCGACAATAAACAAGTTCAAGTTACACTGAACAAAAAAGTGGACGCAGCGAAAGCAACATTCACGCTTAAAAATGGTACAACAACAGTTCCTGCAACAACAACTTGGTCGACAGACGGTCTTACAGCAACGCTTGCGGTTGACACTGCGCTTGCTACGGGAGACTATACAGTAACACTTGGCGGCCTTGACGCATCTACGATTAAAACAGCTACTGGAAGCTTCAGCGTAGCAGCTCCTATTGACAATGGTAATATTACAATCGAAGATAAGTACACATTGGCAGCTGTCATCGATAGCGGTCTAACAGATTCCGCAACTGACCCGATCACGAAGGCGATTGCCGAAGATCCAACACAAAGTAAATTTGCTAAAGAAATCAAAATTCAAGTGAAAAACGCTAGCGGCGACATTGTTGCTGTTCCGGGGATTGTTCAATCCGTCTTTTCATCGAACACGGGTATTGCGAAAGTAGGTCTTACTGCTGACCATCACGCTTACGTACTCGGCAACAAAGCTGGTACAGCGGATGTCACTGTGGTTGTCAAAATCGGCAACAACGATTCCAAACAATTGCACGTACCGGTAACGGTTACGAATGATTCGATTAGTGTGAAACAAATTAAAGCCGATGAAACTTCCATCAAGAAAACGATGACGGTTAGTAACGGCGTCTACACAGCTGACATTAATCCATATACAGAAATGGATCTTACTCTAACAGATAATTTTGGTATCGAATATGAAAACAATGAGATTGCAGATTACAACTTTGGACTAGGCACACTTATTGTCGCTAAAGCGATTAAAGGTGACGGAGTCAACCCTGTAGGTACGGTAACGGTTGGCGACAATGGGCTCGTTCATGTTGAAGGAAACGTCGTAGGTTTTGAATTATCCATTGTAGCTCCATCCGGCCAACAAGCCGTAAGCTATGTAACACTAAAACGCAACTAATCACACTTTCAAAATGGGCTGCCCGAAGTAGTTTAACTACTTTGTGGCGGCCTTTTTTTGCGTTCTGCGCCTCACATGCACCAACACGCCCATTAAACATATATTGCTAATGCATGCGCAAGCTCAACTTCTTAAGGAAAAGGGGTCCGTCCCATGTACAACTACCCTGCTTATTTCTTTCATCAACAGCCTTTATATCCGCTTTCCGCGGCTGTGTCCGCTTCGCCCTATACCCGACTATCTGGCCAATATGAACACCAAGATCAGTCGTCGGAAGTTTGGACAGGTTGGGAGCAGCATTACCCCCATTTCCATACAAATACGCTCATTCCTCGTGATTATCCAACGGTTGATTCTAAAATTTTATCCAACTCAATTGCCTCTTCTCATCATCTGCTGAAGGACGCTTCGCTTCTCATTCAAAAGCTATCTGAACCCGCCATCGCTCACGAGCTAATGACACATGCCCAACAGGGAAATCAAAAAGAAGTGGATCGTATTGTCCACTCCTTCGGCGTTAAATCTGCTATTGTGACTAGTTATTCACCAAGCTCCGTGAAGTTTACGATTGACCCGCAAACCCCTGACACCCCCTGCTGTGAAGTAACCTTAGCACTCAAATGGGGGCAATAGCCAACTTCCTTTATCGGACGTCGAAAGCATGCCAAATCGGCCACGCTGTCCCCGCCCAAAATGCGAAAATAACAAGAAACAGCCAGTACATCAGATAATAAATATCTAACTTGGAGTAGCTGGATTGATAATAATAAGTGCGTTTGGTTTGTGTGGAAAAACGCTTCGCTTCCATCGCCACAGCTGTCCGATGAGCGCGGCGGATGCTTTGCGCAAGAAGCGGTATGGCATACATGCGCATCACGGTGTACCAACCTGTCAGCCAGCTGCGTCTCTGCTTCCTGCCCCGCACCTTGAGCGCGTAGCGCAGCGTCTGGAACTCCTCGAGCATAAGCGGCAGCATGCGCAATGCGGCAAGGAAGCTGTAAGCGTACTTCGGCGCGACCTTCCACTGCTGCATCAGCGCATAAAACAAGGCTACAGGACGTGTCGTCAGGCTGAACAGCAAGCCGACAGCCGCCACCTGTAAGCCGCGGAAGCCCAGATGCAGACCGCGGTAAAAGCTCTCTTCCGTGATTCGGATGAATCCGAGACGATACCACTCCGTGTCCCCGCTGCCGAACATCATCATCCCCGCCGCAGAGGAGATAAAGATGAGCAGGAACGGGGAAGCATACAGCAGCAGACGCCGCAGCGGCTGGCCTGAATAAACGAACAGCGGCACCAGCGCGCCCGCCGTTAAATACATCATCGTATTCAGATTATGCGTGAAGACAACTAGGATAAAGAGAAGCAGGGACAGGACAAGCTTCACCCCCGGATTAACCCGATGCAGCCAGGTTTCACGATACGTGAACGTTATTTGCATACCATCGGCGCTCCTTCCTCGGTGTGTGCTGCGACAGTCGCAGACTGCTCCGTCACACGACCGGCTTCAACTTGCCAAACGCGTGTGGCGCAGCTTTTGACGATCTCCTCATCGTGCGTCACCATCACGATGACGGTCCCGCCTGCGCGCAGCCGTTCCAGCTGCTCCAGCATGCGCATCGTACCGCGTGCGTCGAGCCCGAAGGTGGGCTCATCGAGCAGCAGGATACGCGGGCTGCGCACCATCGCCGAAGCTACGCTTAAGCGGCGCTTCTGGCCCATCGAGAGCTGGAACGGATGCCGCTTGCGCAGCGCGAGCAGATCGTACTGCCGCAGCAGCTCCTCCAGAGCAGCCTGCTGGGCGCCCTTCCCTCTCTCCGCCTCCGGCAGGGAGTAGAGCAGTTCCTCTTCCACCGAATTCGTCACGAATTGGAATTCGGGGTTTTGGAACACGAAGCCGACCTGCTCCGCAAGCTGCTCGATTTTGCTGCCCTTCACGCCGGCGATCCAGCAGCTGCCCTTGGTCGGGATGAGCCGCATGATGGCGAGCAGGAGCGAGCTTTTGCCCGCACCGTTGGCACCGATGATCGCTATCCAGTCACCGGGATAGACGCTCAAGTTATCCACAGAGGTCTTGATCTGTCCGCCGCGAAGCCCGGTGAAATCGCGAAAGGACATGATCGGCTGCCGGTTCTCAGCATCAGCTTCGACTTCCGCGGGCAACTTGCTCCTGTTTAAGCGTTCCATGTTGAGTTCGCTCCAAACGCCCGGATACCAAATCCCGTAGTCGGCAAGCTGCTTTTTGTACCTATCAAATACGACTTGTGGTGAGCCATCAGCCAGAATCTCTCCTTCCGGAGAGATGACAATCAGACGGTCGATAAGATCGAGAATACCGCTGATTTTATGCTCCACAATGACCAAGGTTTTGTCAGTGCTAATGGACCTGATCGTTTCCCAAACAAGCCCCGTGCCCTCCTCATCCAATAACGCTGTAGGCTCATCTAGAAAAAGCACTTCCGGCTCCAGCGCAAGGACGCTTGCAATCGCCAACCGCTGCTTCATTCCCTGCGACAGTTGGTTGATTAAGGTGTGAGCGTCTTCCAGCTGCAAACCCACCAAGCTCAGATAATGCGCGATCCGTTCCGGCATTTCCTCACGGGGGATTTGCCTATTTTCCAATACGAAAGCAATTTCCTCATCCACATATGGCATGCAAAACTGAGCGTCCGGATCTTGAAACACGTACCCCCATCGGCTTGGTGTGACAAGCTTATCCGCTTTCAGCGGAATCTCGATAATGTCGGGGACGATCCCGCTCAGTACTTGAAGCAGTGTTGATTTCCCGCAGCCGCTTGGCCCGAGCAGCAGCACTTTTTCCCCCGGCATCACCGAAAAGGAAATCCCTTGAAATAACAGGGGAACCTCGTTACCCGGATATTTTAAGCGCAGATTGGTAACCCCAATGCCCTCGCTCATAGGCATTACCCGAGTACATCGTAATCGTTCTTTGAAACCGGTCGAACCAAGTTCAGTACGCCCGTGCGAGCTAATGCTTTTGCCAAGTAATAGGCGAATACCCCAGCTATAATGGCGGAACCTGCAAGACGAAGCCCAATAAATAAGCAATAATTCCAGAATGTTAGCTGATCGATATAGCCATAATATTTATCTACAAGCAAAGAAAGTGCAGCGGATGCGAACGAAGCTAGAACGGTTACACCCACATTCGCCCGGCGATACATGAACAATGCGAAGACGATCTCTGCGCCAAGCCCTTGAAGAATACCATACGCAAGCGTCGATACTCCCCATGATCCTCCAAAAAGAGCCTCAATCGTCGCGGCTGCAACTTCAGCCAATAAGGCGACGCCTGGTTTACGAATAACGAGGAAAGCAAATGTAGCCGCCATGAACCACATCCCGTAGCTTAACTGCTCCGCGTGTAGACCGATCGGTTTTAGAAGATCATACATGGGTCCCCATATGCGATAAATCACCCCAAATACCGCCGCGATCACGATGGTGACCAAAATATCGGTCAATTTTAACCCTTTTGCTCCTGTTCCTTTTTGTGCCATTTCTTCTTCCCACTCCTTTTCCTGGATACCTTTTTGTTAAAATGAGATAGGCGAACACGAAAAAAAGCCTACCGGGATGCGGCAGGCATAAAATTAGTGCAGAAAGAGGCACTCCAATTCTCTACGCTGGCATTACCCAGATCAGATTAACGGTCAGTGGCATAGGGCCACTATCTCAGCCTGACTTCATCAAGCACCCGTGTTGCTATTCATTTGGCTTAACTGTAGCGGATTACTCGATATTTGGCAATGCCTTTGGAGAAATTATTTATCCATCAAAAGTTTTAAATCCAGTGTTAATCCATATAACTGGCGGATGCTGTCAACAATATCTTCCACCCGTTTCTGCTGTACTTCCGCGCTGGCAAGCACTTGCTGCACGGATGCGGCGGACTCTTCCGTTATCGCTGCCACGGATGTCATCTCCTCGGCCACCTTCTGGGAAGACACTTGCAACTGCTGGTTCATGCGCTGCAAGTTCTCCGCTTGCTCCATGACCTCAGCTGTATTCGTGTTAATAACCTCGAATAGCTGATCAACACTTTCCGCTGATTTTCTGCCCGATTCTACCGCCAGTTTGCCAATGGCGACCTTCTCAACTGCGGTCTCCACCTTCTGTTGAATGGAACCTAGAATCTCTGAGATATCCGTTGAAGCTACATGAGCGTTCATTGCAAGCTTCCGAATCTCTCCGGCAACTACGGCAAACCCTTTGCCATGTTCCCCGGCTCGAGCTGCCTCGATGGACGCATTGAGCGATAGAAGATTCGTTTGATTCGCGATATCGGCAATCGTTGTCACGATATTTCCGATTTTCACATTTTCTTCGTTCACTTCATTCATGATGCTCGACGTTTCCGTTACGATCACGGTAATATCCTTAATTTTATGCGTCAGATCTTCCATCTGGCTTTTGCCTTCATTCGTCATCCGAGCTGTATCCCGGGATCTGCTGCTCATCGTGTTCGATGCGGAAGAGGTCATCTCCACCGTCTCATTCACATCTTGGATAGCCGTTGTAATGTCTGTAATGGAAGTGGCTTGAGATTCAATGCCGATGGAAATTTCCTGAAAAGCCGCAACGACTTCTTCTGTGATTCTGCCTGTCACGGAGGCATTTTCATGAAGCGTGTTACTGGATGTTCCCAGTGCCTCTGTTGTCGTACGGACGCCTGTCAGAACCTCTTCCGTCTTCATCCGTGACACCTCGGACTCCCGACCGCTCTGAGCTACACGGCTTAATAATCGGAATCCTATCTGGCCTTGACCTATTAGCGTAATGATGATTAGCACATAAAAAGCATTGATAGCAATATAGTCAATCGGACCCGATAACGTGGAACAGAAATAGTTCAAATTAACGATTCCGATAACGCCATTAAGCAGTAACGGCTTATAATCCATATACAAGGAAACCAGCGCTAAACTTAAATACAAGATAAGCATGCTGGACAAAGCGTGATTATGCGTCATAAAGAAATATGAAATCACATTAAGGCCTATGGCAATGATATATTTGGTGTAAGTGACCCCGATTTTCCTCCAGATCAGCAGCGTGCAAATGACCGCAATAGGCGCTCCAAAAGTCAGCAGCGTCATAACAACTCCCATGGATCTATAGGAAGCCCCCATTCCTAACACCAAACAAGCCCATAACAGCTTCACCATTAACCCGTTTCTTTTATGTAGTTCCAGCATTTGTGCTGTCATTTGGTCATACCCCCTCTTTTCTATAAATTTTTCTACAAAAATAGACATTTACTTACATGATTCAACAATTGAAAGGGAAAATCCTCCTTTTTTTATGTCCAAAACGGGATCTTTACAAAGAATTTGACTTCTTGCCTCTATCGAAACTACAATATGTAGTGTATGACGGATTATTAACGTAAAGGAGCTCATATCAAATGGATACTACCACCATGCAGAACGGGTCGAATCTTACTGCAATTTTGCTTTATATAGGGGCAGCACTCTTCATTTTGGCCGTCATTGGTTACGTGCTTGCCGCGAAGACGAACAAAGCGAACACGAGCAAGCTGAAAAAATCCGAGAAGCAGGCTCTGCACAAAAAGCACAAGACTTGGATGCTGCTGTCTCATGCTCTTATAATTTTAGCGGTTTGTTCTTTAGGAACTTCTCTGATCCAAACCTCATCCAACAAATATAGCGTCGAAAAGCTTAATTACAATGCGCCTATCGAAGTCACGACGGATAAGGATTACGGGCGCAATCATGATGAAGGTATGCTGACCTACGAGATGAAAATCCCAACTTCAGGCACGCATAGCCCGCATGATTTAAAGTTTGGTTTTTACAAGGAAAGACCGACATATGCGATGCTTGTCCATAACTTGGAGCACGGCGACATCATCATCTACTACCATCCCGATGCGCCTCAAGAACTCAAGGATCGCCTCGACTATTTGAGCCATTTCAAACAAGCTGGCGCCGGTGTGCTAGCTGTACCTAACCCGGATGTGCCCAGCGATAAAGAGGTTGTCGTAACCGCCTGGACGAAAACTATGCAGCTTCCTAAATTTGACGAAGCCAGCGTGGGAACTTTTATCTACCAGTATATCGATAAAGGCCCAGAAAAGATCCCGCCTGAAGTGCGCCGTGGCGGCGGAACGATGTAATCGATCCTAATAGACGAGCTCCCGTTATTTACGGACGTTTTCGCGGTCGGAGACAAGATCCGTCGGCACTAGCCCGGTCAACCTCTTAAACACACGATAAAAATAGGACGCGTCATTGTAACCGATGAAATCGGATATTTCCGTCACCGTTAACGCCGAATGCCTGAGCATGTATACAGCGGTTTTGATCCTGGCTGCATGCACGAATTCACTGATCGTCTGTCCTGTCACTTTGCGAAAAAGGGTCGCCGCGTAGTTCGGCGATCTGCTAATGCAGGCACCCAGTTCCTTTTTGGTGACATGCTCCCGGTAGTGGTTCTGGATGTAGCCCTTCATCTGCTCGACTAGTTGCAGCGTAGCACTAGTTGCAGCTTCTTGGTCCCACTCTCGATGCAAATAAACGAACAGCTCTGTTAGCAGCGCTTCACACAGCGTCTGATAATAGGGCTGTTTGTCCTGCCATTGCTGATGGATATGTCGCAGCCGGTCTAGAATCAGTTCATATTTGTTCGTAATTCGACTCATGGCGCTGGATAGCTTAAAAAGTGGAAATGACGCTTGAGCTTGAACGGCTCTCGGATCAAATTGAACGACATATTTTTCGTGCAGCATGGTTGGAACACTTCGTCCGTAAAAGGGAATACTGCTCGGGATAAGCAGCCATTGCCCCTTCTCCAGCACCTGCTTTTTTTCCTCGATCCAATACACACAGCGGCCGTAAGTAACAAGTACAAGCGTCCAATCTTCACATCCCTCCTGTGATTCCCCGTACCAATTGCTGCTTTTATCATACGTGTAACTTGTTACCTTCATTTTCCACCACCTGAATACTATATTTCATATAGCATACTATATTTCATGGAATATTGTCGAAATAAGGCATATAATGAAGCCAAAATTGATTCGTCCACAACGAAAGGAAGTCCTAAACAATGCGTAAAACGAAAATCATTTGTACCATGGGACCTGCTTGCGATTCCGTCCCGACTCTTAAGGAACTCATTCGCTCCGGTATGAGCGTTGCCCGACTTAATATGGCTCATGGTGATTTGGATGAGCACCGCGGACGCATTCAGCGCGTTCGTCAAGCGGCTCAGGAGTTAGGTGTTGTCGTTCCAATTCTGATGGATATCAAAGGACCGGAAATCCGCATCGGACAACTGAAAGATGCTTCTTATGATTTGAAAGCCGGCGATCGCATCGTCCTGACGACAGAACAAATCGTCGGGGATGGCAGCCGCGTTTCCGTAAATTACCCTGGCCTCCCGCAGGACGTTAAGCCAGGCAACCTTGTGCTTATCGATGACGGCTCCATTGAGCTTCGCGTTGAATCCATCGATGGCACGGAAGTGATCTGCAGCGTCTTGAATCAAAGTGTTCTGAAGCAGCGTAAAGGCGTTAACTTGCCAGGTGTTCGCACCTCTCTGCCAGGTGTCACTGAGCGTGACGTGATGCACATCAAATTCGGTATCGAAGAGAACATCTCCATCGTCGCGATGTCGTTCGTGCGTAACGGGAACGATGTTCAGGAAGTTCGCGGCATTCTGGAGCAGCATGGCGCAGGTAATACGCCGATTATCTCCAAGATTGAGAATGAAGAAGGCATGACGAACTTCGCTTCAATCCTCGAGGCATCCGACGGTATCATGGTTGCGCGCGGTGATCTTGGGGTTGAAATTCCGACAGAAGAAGTACCTATCGCGCAAAAAGATATGATCCGTGCTTGTAACCTAGCCGGCAAACCGGTTATTACAGCAACGCAAATGCTGGATTCCATGCAGCGTAACCCGCGTCCGACACGCGCAGAAGTGAGCGATGTCGCGAACGCCGTGCTTGACGGCAGTGACATGGTCATGCTTTCCGGCGAAACCGCTGCAGGCAAATATCCCGTCGAGTCCGTGACGATGATGGCGACCATTGCCGAGCGCGTTGAGCAGACGATGGAGCGCAGCTCCATGATCGATGCACAGCTGCAATCGAACAACGAAGTGACGGAAGTGCTGTGCCAAGCGGTTGTATCTTCCGCGAATAAGCTGAAGGCAGCGGCGATTCTGACGCCGACAGAGAGCGGTTTTACTGCACGGATGATCGCCAAGTACCGTCCGGAGGCGCCGATTATTGCGGTGACGTCCAACGAGTACGCGATCAATCTGCTTAGCATGGTACAGGGCGTAATCCCGATCCATGGCGAGTTCTGCGAGTCGACGGATGCGATGATTCGCTCGGCGATCGGACATGCCGAAACGCTCGGCTATGTGAAAAAAGGCGACCTTACCGTCGTTTCCGCAGGTGTTCCTGTCGGGAAATCGGGAACGACCAACCTGTTGAAGGTTGAACGGGTTTAAGTCGGTTAAGTTGGTAACTAGTTTGGAGAGAATCGGATAGATCGGATAAAAAGAGAGATTAGATGGATCAGGAGAGATCCACAGTTGAGAAAAGACGCCTTATGGGTGTCTTTTCTTGCTTTTAATAACCACAGCCAAGGGGCACATTAACGGTAACTTCATCATGCACTTTTAACGGGAGGCTCCATGATTATCCGACTTGGATTCGTATCGATTGCGCTCGCGATTTTTAATAATACGCCCAGCTCGACATTTACGTATAAGCTGTTCTCACAGCGTCCGCGCGAGGAAGCCCTTCAGCGTGCGATTGCTATCGGACGCAAAAACCTCGAAGCCACGCAGCGCATCCTCTTTTACAATGCCGCTCATGGCATTCGTTTGTTTCGTCTCTCTTCGTCGCTCATTCCGCTCGCCACACATCCGGATGTGCAAATTGATGTAGCCGGCGAATATGAAAAAGAGCTCAAGAAGCTCGGCGATTTCGCCAAGGCGCATGACATTCGCCTCAGCATGCATCCCAACCAGTTCACCCTGCTGAACGGGAGCGACTCGGTCGTAGCGGCGGCGATTCAAGACTTGCGCTACCATGCTGCGATTCTCGACGGGATGGGATTGGATGAATCGGCTATCATCAACATCCACGTCGGAGGCGTGTACGGCGACAAAGCCGCCGCGACGGAGCGGCTGTTCTCGAAGATCCCCGAGGTGCCGGATCATATCATGCGGCGGCTTACTTTTGAAAATGACGATAAAACCTACACCCTCGAGGAAACCCTCGCCGTGAGCCAAAAGCTGCAGCGCCCCTTCATGCTGGATTTGCACCATGATTGGTGCAACCCTTCGGAGGCTACACCTCAGGAACTGCTCCCGCAGATCGTGAAGACTTGGGGCGAGGTCCCCATGAAAATCCATATTTCTTCTCCGAAGTCCCCAAAGGATACGAAGGAGTTTCGCTCCCATGCTGACTACATTGAGCCGGAACAGCTCGTCGCTTTCCTCAAAAGCTGCAAGGAAGCAGGACTGGACCGCGTTGACGTCATGATAGAAGCGAAGATGAAGGATCTTTCCTTATTCCAGCTGGCGGAGCAGCTCGGCAAGATCCGAGGGATTAAGCGGATTGATGGAGGCATTTTGGAGTGGTAGTTGCGGCAAAGAAAAACCGTAGAACGGGGCGGATTCCGCTTGGTTCTACGGTTTTTTTGTGTTCGGTTGAGCCGTGGGGTTTAGTGAGGGGGAAGCAACAGGTATTAGCGCCGATTACTCCCGTTATTTCCCTCGTCTCATTCATTTTTCGCGCAGATAGATGGATTTTCTACCGCTAATTCGTTCAAAACCAACCATTTTCCGGAAAACCAACGATTTAGTTGGAGCTTCTCCAGTTATTCCGTTTCCTGGGCTGATGCAGCTCGTATTAGAGGTAGATTATCCAGTTATATCAGTTAGACTGCATCTCTGGGAGTCGAGGATGTGGTGCTTCGCCCTAGAAGTCGGAGCGTTACCACACAGTCCTATCCTTCTTATCCTGCATGTCCTGTTTATCCTGCCTCTCCGGTTTATCCTGCCTGTCCCGCTTATCCAAAGCAACCGTATGAACATGCTCCTGCATCTTCACATGCTTCAAGGCGTTGATCTCCCCCCCGATAATGATGAGCAGCGCGGAGATGTAGAACCAAGTCATAAGGACAATAATTCCCCCGACACTGCCATAAGTGGCGCTATAGTTCGTAAAGTTATTCACGTAAAAGGAGAAGCCCAGACCTGTCCCCTGCCAGCCAAGGGAGGCGAATAAGGCGCCGGGGAGCACACTTTTACACGTTAGACAGGTGTTCGGAGCTATGTAATAAATGCC
The DNA here is from genome assembly GCF_045866505.1 of Paenibacillus sp. P36. Classification (NCBI taxonomy): domain Bacteria; kingdom Bacillati; phylum Bacillota; class Bacilli; order Caryophanales; family Paenibacillaceae; genus Paenibacillus; species Paenibacillus sp. P36. The sequence continues at coordinate 374,350 of NZ_AP038372.1, read as the reverse complement.
TGTGAAAACAATGAACAGGATAATGAAGTTAAGTATCCAGCGAAGATTGTTCCAAACGTTAACCTTCGTTGCCGCCAGATGAACATGCGCCTGTACCCAGTCGCCAATCCAATGGCCGAATACGCTCAGAAGCAGCGCTGAAGCAATAACAATAAGCATGCCCAGCGTCAGCATAACCGCCAGAAAACGCGAGTGAATAAAGCTTTTGCGCTCCGGCAAGCCGTAGGCTTTATTCACGGCTATCACGATCGCGTTCATCGCTGCGCTAGCGCTCACTAAGGCGAGGATTAACCCGAAAGACAAGGTCCCTCCTCTTTTTACATCGAGCAGATTGGTCAAGGTATCCTCAAGCCAGCTGGAAACGGCGCCTGGTATGTAGTCTTTGATTAGCGCCACCACATCGTCAGATGAGAACGGCAAGTACCCGAGCAAGCTCAGAATAAAGAGTAGAAACGGGAACAGCGACAGCAAGAAATAGTAGGCGCACTGTGCAGCCAGCCCTGTAGCATCGTGCTTTTGGAATTGGTGCCAGAGCAATTTTAAGTTAGATATAACCATTGGCGGAGTTATCCTTTCATTGCTCAAGAATTGTGATAAAATAGGTAGTTCAGTCCTGCAAGGAACAGGTGATTACCAATTAATGAACTCTCTTTCTATTTACCCTACTCCAATAAGCTCTAAACCGGCCGCTGAACGAAAGGTTCCGCATGCGCAGATGGCCCGGTTAACGAATAGCTCGGATTTTGTGCCCGACGAGGATCGGGACGCTTATTTTTTCCGCGACTTGGAACGCCATCGCATTTTGTTGAATGAAGCGCAGGTACAAGCTGTGCGCCATTTCAAGGGTCCTCTCCTCACATTAGCGGGAGCAGGCTCTGGCAAAACAACCGTGCTGGTATGCCGAGTCGCTTATTTGCTGCGCGTTCACCGGGTGCATCCGTCGAATGTGCTGCTCATTACATTTTCGAAAAAAGCCGCTGAAGAAATGCGGGAGCGCCTCGCTTCCCTGCCTGGCCTGGATACGAGTATGACTCACTCGATGCAAGTGAGGACGTTCCATGCCTTCTGCCTCCGGTTGCTGCGAATGAACGGGTTCAATCAGGAGATTCTGAGCGACGGCCGTTATCAGCAGATTGTTTTCAAACGTATCATGCTGAGCATGGGACTTCAGGATACCTACCAACCCGAGGTTCTCATCTCCATCCTCTCCTCCTACAAAATGCAGCTGATCAACGTCAGCGACCTTCCCGAAGATACGGAAGAAGATCAGGAGATGAAGCGAATTTTTCTGCAATATGAACAGTGGAAAATGGAGCAGATGAAGATCGATTTCGACGATATTTTGATTCTCGCTTATCAGCTGCTGAAGGACAATGGCGATATCCTGCGCTCACTGGAGCGAAAGTTTTCTTATATCAGCGTCGATGAGTTTCAGGATACGAACACCGTGCAGTACGAGATTATTAAAATGATCGCTCGAAATCATCAAAATTTGATGGTTGTCGGCGATGATGATCAGACCATTTATTCGTTTAATGGAGCTCGGAATGAATTTATTTTACAATTCCATGAACAGTATCCTACTGCGACGACCGTCACGCTCGATATTAACTATCGATCCACTTCGAGTATCGTGGGACTGGGCAATGCCATTATTCGGCATAACGTTCAGCGCAAGAGCAAGACACTGCTCGCCACCAAACAAAGTGAAACGAAACCGCTGTATGTGAGGCCTGCCAGCAGCGATGATGAAGCCGATTGGCTGATCAACGATATTCGCGTTAAGGTCGCTGAAGGCGGCTGCTCGTTTGGTGATTTTGCCATTTTGTACCGCACGCAAAGCAACAGCAGAGCCATTATTGAGCAATTGATTCTGCATAATCTGCCTTTTGTCGACTATGGCAGCAGCGATTCTTTCTATGAACAGTGGATGGTCAAGCCGATTATCGATCATCTTCGGATCGCTCATGAACGCCGCAATTTTGAAGCGATAGAGGGTGTCCTACCTTCATTATATATAGGGCGTGACCAAGGCATGCGGATTATTCAGGAACAGGAGGCGATTCAGGCTAAAAAGTGGCCACTGATCCACCTGTTAGGCTTGCCGCAGTTGAAGGAATTTCAGAAAGAAAAGCTTAAAAGCCGCATCCGTCTGATCAAATCGCTTGTCGAAATGAAGCCGCTGGAAGCCATCCAGGCGATCCGCAAAGACTTCTACGACTCCTTCCTGGAAACGAATAAGCGAAGTAAGCTTACGCATCACCGGGAAATGCTGAAGGAGACGCTCGACGAGCTGGAGTCCTCTGCCAAGCGTTTCGATTCGGTGGAGCAGTTCCTTTATTTTATCCATGAAGTCGCAGAAAAACGCACGGAAATGAGCGCACTGCCAAAAGACCATGCGGCGAACAAAATTTCGCTCATGACGATTCACAAATCAAAAGGCCTCGAGTTCAAGGTGGTCTACTTGCTCTGTGCTATTGAGGGCAACATGCCGCATAGCTCGGCATTGGAAGCGAACCAGCTGAACGATGTTCAGCTGGCCGGCGTCACCGCGCGCGACAAAACCGCCGCCGCGCTGGAGGAAGAACGGCGACTCGCCTACGTCGCCGTCACGCGCGCCAAAGCCGAGCTGCTGATCAGCTCGCCGGCGTATTATCGCGGGAAGAAGGCGGAGCCTTCCCGCTTCCTGCTGTCCGCGTTCCCTGACGCGGACGGGATGGTCAGCCGCAAGCCTGTGGCGGCGGCTGTGACGAAGGCAGCCGCGCCGCGGACGGCTGCTGCGAAGCCCACCGCGACGGAGTCGGTCGCGGCGTGGGTTTGCGGCCAGGCCGGCTGCAAGGCCTGGTCGCGCATTTCTTCGCCGCAGGAATCGCGGCGAACGGCGAAGGCGTGCCCCTTGTGCGGCGGGGCCATGGTCAAGGGCAGCAGGCTCGTGCCGCTCGCCCGCTAGCCCGCTAGCCCGTGGCGGCTTGCATGAGATGCCCCCTGCTTGGTTAGAATACATCCGTATCTGACCAGTTGGAGGGGATCATTTTGATCAAAAGATTCAATCGCTTAGCTATTGAACTGCCACAGCCGACAACAGCCGATCCAAACGCAGCCGCCGCTGTGCAAGAGCTGCTTGGCGGTAAATTCGGAGAAATGTCCACGCTGAACAATTACATGTTTCAGTCGTTTAATTTCAAGAATAAGACGAAGCTGAAACCTTTCTACGACCTTATTTCCAGCATCACTGCTGAGGAATTCGGCCATGTTGAGCTTGTTTCACACACAATTAACCTGTGTTTGGCCGGTGCAACGAAACCCGGTGATCCGGATTCAACACCTTTGGCAGCTGCCAAGGATGTACGCAATACGCAGCATTTCATCTTTGCTGGTCAAAATGCGCTTCCCGTGGATTCCATGGGCAAAGCTTGGACTGGCGAGAATGTGTTCAACAGCGGTAATCTTATCCTCGATTTGCTGCACAATTTCTTCTTGGAGTGCGGAGCCCGTACACACAAAATGCGCGTCTACGAAATGACCACGCACCCCGTCGCTCGCGCGATGATCGGTTACTTGCTGGTTCGGGGAGGCGTGCATGTGGTCGCTTACGCCAAAGCGCTTGAAGTGGCTACCGGTGCGGACGTGACCAAACTTATCCCCATTCCGAGCCTGGATAACAGAGCGTTCAACGAAACTCGCAAGTATGAGGAAAAAGGGGTTCACCGGGTCTTGTACCGCTTCAGCGATGAGGACTACCGGGACCTGGAGCAGATTTGGAAAGGCACACATCCTGAAGATGGCGGGGATTTAATCGTCAAAGAGGGCATCCCGGAAGGCGGCCCGATTCCAGAGTATGCAGACACTCCGGAAGAGTTTGCCCCTGGCATATTCCCGGAGGACTTCATGAAAATTGCCGCAAGACTTCAGCAGTCTGCGGGCATTCACGTATAAACAAAAAAAGGACGAAGCAGGAATCACCTGCCTCGTCCTTTTTATTATTTAAACAAGCTCTCTCAAAGCTTGGAGCGCCGCATCATAATTCGGATGCTCTTTCATTTCCGTTAAATACTCAACATAACGAACTGTATTGTCAGCATCTACAAGGAAGATGGCCCGTTGATCAAGCTGGATCTCTTTAATCAATACGCCATACGCTTGGCCGAAGTTACGATGTTTGTAATCGGACAGTGTAATGACTTTATCAATTCCGGCAGCCCCGCAGAAACGGCTTTGCGCAAAAGGAAGATCCACGGAAATCGTCAGGATGACAACATTATCCCCCAGTTTATCTGCTTCCACATTGAATCGGCGCGTCTGCGCATCGCAAGTTGCCGTGTCTACGGAAGGAACAACGGAAATCAGCTTGATTTTACCCGCATAATCCGACAGGCTCACCTCTGTCATAAGATCTTTATTCACCGTAAAATTAGGCGCTTTATCGCCAACTTTAATCTCCGGCCCTATTAGGGTGACTGGGTTTCCTCCAACTGTTGCTACTCCTGTGCGCTCTTGTACTTGTGTCATGATAGATCCTCCTGGTTGGTTAATGTCGTTTATATGTTTTGATGCCGAAAAAGGGATTAAGCTTGCTCGATCACAGCTTTAAGTTTCTCTTTGGGTTGCACGCCTACCAACTGATCCACCACTTGCCCGTCTTTGAAAACCAGCAAAGTTGGAATGCTCATAACGTTATATTTAGCAGCGGACTCCGGGTTGTCGTCCACGTTGATTTTTACGATTTTGGCTTTATCGCCAACCTCGGCGGAGAGTTCATCCAAGATCGGAGCGATCATTTTACAAGGGCCGCACCATGGCGCCCAGAAATCGACGAGTACGGTTCCACTACTTGTTTCACTTTGAAAGGTTGCATCGGAAATTTGGTTAACTGACATGGCTAATTCCTCCTAAGATTTAAGTTATTTGATGGTTATTTACTGCTGACAAGAGCAACAGCATGTTCTGAAATATATCGCTCAGCATCGAGGGCCGCCATAGCACCGCTGCCTGCTGAAGTGATAGCTTGTCGGTAAATGTGATCTTGCACGTCGCCGCAGGCAAATACGCCAGGTATCGCTGTTTTGGAAGTTCCCGGGATGACCTGCAGGTAACCCAGTTCGTCGGTTGGCAGTTGACCACCTAAGAATCCTGTATTCGGCGTATGCCCGATTGCAAGGAAAATGCCATCTGCTTCAAGCAATTCTTCTTCGCCTGTTTCGTTGTTGCGCACTTTAAGCCCTTTAACCCCAAGCGGTCCTGCCTCTACTTCCAGCGGGGTGCGGTTCAGGCTCCAGACCACTTTCTCATTGCCGCGGGCGTGATCCTGCATGATTTTCGACGCCTTCAGATCATCACGACGATGCACGACGCGTACTTCGGAAGCGAATCTGGTCAAAAATTGTGCCTCTTCCATCGCAGTATCCCCGCCGCCAATCACGATAATTTTCTTATTCCTGAAGAAAAATCCGTCACAAGTTGCGCAAGTGCTGACGCCTTTTCCGATGTTCTCGGATTCGCCAGGGATGCCCAGCTTCTTAGCCGAAGCCCCTGTAGAGATAATGATAGAATCCGCAGTCAGTTGGCCCCCACCTTCTAAAAATAACGTGAATGGCCGTTTCGACATATCCACTTCTGTTACGCGCCCCGATTGAATCTTAGCGCCGAAGCGCAGCGCCTGTTTCCTCATGTTGTCCATCAGTTCAGGGCCCATAATACCGTCCGGGAACCCTGGGAAGTTATCCACTTCCGTTGTAGTGGTTAATTGGCCGCCAGGCTGTATGCCTTCAATGACAAGCGGCTCCATGCTCGCTCTCGCTAAATAGATCGCAGCCGTTAATCCGGCCGGGCCTGTTCCGATAATGATCGCTTTGTGGTGCATATAAATGCCTCCTTTTATTGATCGTTATTTGTTTATATCGTTGATTGCTTGTTGTCTATTTCGCATTTCTTGTTTCTTATTTCTTCGTTTCTTATTTCTCACCGTTGTTTTGTTAGCAAATTAATTTGATGCAAACCTTATGAACAGATCATATCAATTTCATTTAAATTTGTCAACAATTAAATTGCATACAAATTAAATATCAGAATAGAAACCTTTTCTCCTTCCAGAAACCGGTTAAGCCTTCATAAAACATTCAGTTAGACTTCATGTGGGCTTCAGATTCCATAGGCATAATAGAAGCATGTCATCCAGACACACACACTGAAGGGAGCAATTATGACTAAAACACAAATAAGATCTAATCGCACATGGAAATGGGTATCAGCTGTCCTGCTGGTCTGCCTTATCGCATATATCGCTTTCTACCCACCAACTAAGCACGCTGCGGGCAGCGCGGGGACAGTACAGCCCGTCGCCAAAGTCAATGGCGTCAGCATCAACTCCGAACAGCTATATCAAGCTATGCTCGCAAGCGGCGGTCAGCAGACTCTTGATTCCATGATCTCTGAAGAGCTCATTAATCAAGAAGGACAAAAAGCAGGCATCACCGTCACCGACGAAGATATTGATAAAGAAGTTGCCAATGTAAAAGGCTCTTATGGCTCTGACGCTGAATTTCAACAAGCGCTCACTTCTTACGGCATGACCATCGACGATCTCAGGAAAAGCATGAAGTCGCAGGTCCTTTTGAAAAAAATATTAACGCCTCAAATCACGATTACAGATGATGAAATCAAAAAATATTACGATGAAAACCTCGAAACCTTGAAGGTTCCTGAGCAAGTTCAAGCCTCTCATATCTCCGTAGCGACGAAAGAAGAGGCAGATGCAATTGTAGCTGATTTGAAAAATGGGGCCGACTTTGCCACGGTGGCTAAAAGCAAATCTTTAGACACAGCTACCAAAGATAATGGCGGATCCCTTGGCTACATCTCTAGCGGCAATATGGACGAAGCTTTCGATACCGCGGCCTTTGCTTTAAAAGTTGGCGAAACCAGCGGCGCTGTTAAGACAAGCACGGGTTACGACATCATTAAAGTAACAGACCACAAAGCAGCTTCTACCCCTACAATGGAGGAGAAAAAGGAAGATATTAAGTCGGCGATCACGACTCAGAAACTGGCTTCCCTCTCCACCACATGGCTGCAGGATAAGAAATCGCAGTCGACGGTTGAGAACTACTTGAGCAAGCCTGAAGGAGCTTAACGTATCCTTCAATCTATCCCACTGAACGTGGAGCCAGAGGCGGCTGCCTCCACGAACAGCACCAAAAAAGGATGCCCAAGGGGCATCCTTTTTCATTTTACGGTGTACGAGTTTTCATCTCGTCCAAGCTCTTGAACTGATAGCCTTGACTTCTGGCGTCGTCAATGATTTTGGCGAGCGCCTCCGTATTATCTTTGGATACGGAATGCAGCAAAATCACCGCGCCAGGATGCAGCTGCGCCATCACATTTCTATACGCATACTCCCAGCCCTTTTGCTGCTTGGGCTCCCAGTCGCGGTACGCAATGGACCAGAACACGTTCGTGTAGCCCATCTGCTGGCTGACGGCTAGCGACTGACCGTTGAAGATGCCCCGCGGCGTGCGCAAATAATGCATCTCCTTCTGCCCAGTGACCGCGCTCACGCCATCTCTCACTTGATCGAGCTCTTTCTTGATCCGCTCAGCGGAAATTTGGCTCATATCGGGATGGCTCCAAGAATGGTTGCCAATTAAGTGGCCCTCTTGCGCCATGCGCTTAAGCAGCTCCGGCTCGGTTTTGATATAATGGCCGGTCACAAAAAAGATGGCTGGCACTTGCTTTTCTTTTAGCACGTCCAGAATTTTGCCGGTATACCCCTGCTCATACCCATTATCGAACGTCAGGTACAATTCTTTGACCGTTAGATCACCTGTAAAAATAGCTCCATGCTGCTTCAACAGATTCTTGAAGCCTTCTTCATCAATGGAGGGACGCTGTCCTTTGGTACTTTTTTTGAAGCCGAAATGATAAGACCCGTCAGCGGATACGAGCATGGCCTGTCCGAACAGCATCGCCATCACGACGGTAAGGATACGGATGTAATTCACGGGTGCAGATTCACTCCTTGCCTTCTGTGGTTGAGTTCAGCCTTCATAGACTGTTACTAATATTCCACAGAAAAGGCTGGAGTAGGCGTGACTCGAGCAGGGTAATATTGGATGTTAGGTACGAAAGAGCTAATAGATTCAATCAATGACTTTCCCGAAAATCTCCACGATATCCGCGCGGAACGAATGCCCCACCAGCTTTTGAATTTCGGCATAGGCTTCCCGTTGGGACATCTCTTGCCTGTAGGAGCGCGGCGTCGTTAGCGCCAGGAATACTTCCACTAATCCTAGCATCTGCGATAGCAGCGGGATTTGGTCCCCAGCAAGCTGATACGGGTAACCGGTGCCGTCCACTTTTTCATGATGATACAGGAATGCCTTCTCCACCTCTTGAAAGTCAGGGATGCCTTCGCATAATTCCTTGGCCATGTAGCAGTGCTCCTGGACAACTTCGAATTCGAATTCGGACAGCTTGCCTTCCTTTTCGAACATATAATCCGGCAGCTTGACCCTGCTAACAAAATGCAGAAGCGACAGCAGATCAATCTCCCAGTCCTGTACGCTCATTCCCCCATAAGCCTTCACCAGTGATTTGAGCAGCATGCTCATCTCTCCGATTTCTTTCCGCGACGTCTGGGTTTTCCGCTCTCCAACGGGAATAAAACTTTGCAGAAGGTTAATCACCTGCTGTTTCTGCTGCTGGAAAGCCAAAGCTTCGACACGTTTTTTGAACTGGTTGCGTGAAACAAGGATGACTCCTCCCAAGATCGCACTTCCAAATGTATACACACCTCTGGTTATGGCAGCAATAATCGGTGAAATGTCTCCAACTATAACAGAAGTTGGCCCGAATATGGTGAGAAGCACGACGTACATCATAACAATGAGGCAGCCGTATACATATATTTTGGAATCTACCAGCAAACTAAGCAGAATGGGACAAAAGGCAATCGCCACCCACATGTGCCACAAGGACAAAGGGTTGTACAGCGTAGTCACGACAACAACAACGAAGATGATCATTGGAGATATGAGCTTTGTATACACATTCTCTTTGGGCAAGTTCTTTTGAATGACAAGAATTCCCCAACAGAAAAGCGACGCCGTGAGCGAAGTTACCATATAAAGATATGATTCCGAGTCTCGGATAACGAGCCAGTAGAGCATCCCGCCAATCGTGCATAGCGAAGCCATACTTGCGATGATGAACATCATCAGTTGATCGACGGGCTGATTCCCGAGGCGCTGCAAGTTCATATAAACGAACTCCTTTTGGAGGCTGGGTAGGTTCCGAACTCTTTGCCTTGGAAATAAGAAATTCCTTTCATAACCTCATCAATGGTCGACAATATGACCTCTGGGCTCGTATCCTTCATTAAATAACCGTCTACACCGGCTTGAAAAGCACGATAAATATCCTCACTTTCATCAAAAGCAGTCAGGATAATAATTTTCATCTGCGGATAGATGCTCTTAAGCGCCTTCGCACCTTCAATAATCGGAATGCCGGGCATTTTGAGATCCGTCAGCAGCAGATCCGGCACGATGGAGAGAGCGTGCTCAATCGCTTCACTGCCATTGGCAGCTTCGCCCATTACCGTGTAAGTGCCACAGCTGCCCAGCAGCATGCGGAGGCCTGCCCTTACGATGGAACTGTCGTCAGCAATAATGATTTTATACATAAGCTGTACTCCTTTCGCGCGGTATATATGCGGTAACTGTTGTTCCCATAGCCTCCTCAGATTGGAATGTAATTGAGCCATTCAAAGCTCTGATCCGGCTCTCCATACCGCCCAATCCAAACCTTCCCTCTTGATGCCTGTCCACGGACTTCATTCCGATTCCGTCATCCTTAATCATTACCGTCCATTGCACGCTCGTAACTTCAATCGTAACGTGAAGATGCTTCGCTTTTGCGTGTTTGATGACGTTATTGGCCGCTTCCTCCACCAAGTGATAAATCGCGCCTTCGACGTCCACCTGTTCTTGCGAAACCCAACCGATATGTTCAAAAATCGGCTTTACCCCCGTGTGCTCTGTGATGCGCTGCAGCATTTTTTCAATCGCGTAATGGAGATTCAGCGTTCTCTTTTCATCCTTAAGCTCGGTAATGAATTGCCGGATATCGCGGTGACTTTCTTTCACTTTCTTCTCGATCTCGGTTACGTAAGGGAGCATTTCATCGCGCGCATGTACAGGTAGGGCATTTTTCAACTGAAACAGCTGAATAGAAATAAAGAACAGCTCTTGTGTGATGCCGTCATGAATGTTTTGTGCAATCGTATTGCGCTCTATCGCGACCGCGGCCTCCTCTGCTTCCAGCAGCTCCTCGTCGCTGAAATGAATGGCTTCCAGCCTCATAAGAAGGAACTGGATGTACATTTTGTGCAGGATAGATAATTCATTTTTCTCCGCCTTCACCAACAGCCAACCATAGGATTTCCCGCCCCGATCGAGCAGCGTCTGGATGTACAGCGACTCTAGTTCACCTGTGGGTGATGGCAATTGGGCATACATCCTCTGACCGTGCAGCGATGTATTTTGCTTCATATAGTTCGTGAAATAGGTATGCTTCCAGCTCAGCGCTTTCTCGTTCTGTCTATCGCTTTCCATACAGAGAATGACTTCACGCTCATCCAAAATTTTCTTGAGCAGCCCTTCTAAATAAAGAATGCCCCCCTGCTTCCTCGGCTGTCGCGCCATAAAACGAGAGGAATAAATCATCACCAGCTTGCGGTATTGTTTACGTACTGCTTGGATGGTGTAATGTGCAAAACTTATCAAACAAAAGTAACCGAGAACAACAAAGCTATAATCAAAATGGTTCAGCAGATAGATGTACGCAGCCCTCTCAGAAGTCAGCGCAAAGATGAACGGGAGTAAAAGCGCATAACAAAAAGAGATCCGGTAATACCCCCGCCATGTCACGAACCGTTTGACCATTAATAGGCCGGTAAAACAGTAGATTAAGAACGGTGAGGACAACCCTCCTGTTAGCCAAAGCAGGTAAATCCCAAAACCGATATCAACAGCAGATGCTGCAATCGCGGCTTTTTTACCCATTTTAAAAAGATATAACAGACTGTAGGCCGTGTGAAAAAGAACCGCTGCCAACAACAATCCCGGCGTCACGTTCCCCGATTTGGTATAAATCAGGAGCCCCATCAACAGCAGCACCCATCTGCCTCCAAAAAATACATACAAGCTCGATTTGGTAGTTAGAAACATCGACAAATACTCCTAAACTTTATCAATTCTTAATGGTCTTTCGACTACATTTGTTATACAATGAAGCAGTCAACAACAATCATAGGTAAAAAGCACTAGGAAATTATACCTAGTTTTAGTATAGCATAGATCGCATCAATTTGGAGGGAAACCAATCGATGAATATGATTATCCTTGATGACCATCCGCTTGTTCGCAAAGGCATTTGTACCATTGTTTCATCTGGTCAGTTCATGAATATTGTTGGGGAAGCAGCGAATACGAAAGAAGCTCTAAGGCTTCTGGATCAGACAAACCCCGATCTTGTGCTCGTAGATTTAAATTTGGGAAATGAGAATGGCATCGATTTCATACAAGAGGCACGCAGGGCAGGACATGCTTGTAAATATATCATTTTGACTTCGTCCATCACGCAAAGTGAGCTTCAGCTCGCACAGTCCATGCAAATTGAAGGCGTCTGTTTAAAGGAAGCGTTTCCAGAAGATTTGTTGTACGGCATTGAAGTTGTCGCTCGCGGTCGTAAGTACTACGATCCGGTGTTGATGGGGTCGATCATGGAGCATAAATCAGGCAGGGAAAAGCAAGAGTTGTCTGAATTGACTCCCAAAGAACTTGAAGTGTTGATGTCGCTCGGTAAAGGCCGCTCGAACAAGGAAATCGCTAATGCCCTCTATATCACGGAGTTTACCGTCAAGAAGCACGTGAGCCAGGTTCTGGCCAAGTTAGAACTAGCGGATCGGACGCAAGCCGCTTTATATGCCTTGTCCAAAGGGTTGGTTCAATTCGAAATGCAGCGTTAATCGCCTATACATAAAAGAAGATCCGCCGGGATAACCCGCCGGATCTTTTTTTGGCTTTACAGGTCAAGAGGCTCAGCAATGCGATGCATCGGCAGCAGCGAAAAGACGGCATAACCTTTCACATCTTTGATGTGTACAGGACCCAACGAGGGGTCACGGCTATCCTTGCTTTCGCCCAAGTTGCGATTGTCTCCAACTACGAACAGGTAGCCGCTTGGAATCGTCTGTACGTCCATATTTTCCGACTTGCCGGCTGTGTACAGCTCAGGCAGCGGTGTTTCGTTGACGTAGATGACGCCATCTCGAATGAATACGCGATCGCCTTGAACGGCAATGACACGTTTAATTATGCTGAATTCTAACCGATCATCCTTGATTACAACCACATCGCCGTACTTTGGCGTTTTAAAAAATAGCGATACTTTATTCATCAGCAGAACATTGCCGCTTTGCAGCGTCGGATTCATGGAATTACCGGAAACCCTCGTCAGTCCTATCATGTTATTAATCAATATAAAGGCTAGAGAGAGCAGTAAAATGAATCGAACCCAACCCCAGAATTCACTTTTATGCTTAGTCGCTGCCGGCTTCTTACGTGCCAAAACTTCATCTGCCATGATACTTTCCCACCCTCGCTAACTTCTCGCTAAAATATGATTGATTGTACGTGACATGACTTACAATTGCATCCTATCGCTGTTGCCCATAGACATCCGAAATGACCGTTGGCGGTTGGATCTCCGGTTGTGTTGCAGGTGGTACTGAAGGTGGTACTACAGACGGTGGTGCTGCAGGCGGTATCGCTGGTGAACTAGGTGGCGGTGCTACCAAAATGATAGGCGGGCTCTGCGTGAACACCATAGCCGGCGGTACATAGCTGCCTGCTAATGAATCCATGGCATCTTTGGCGCTGTCGAGAATGGTTTGCAGCTTATCCAAAATTTGTTTACGGTCCTGCTCCGTTTTGACCTCCGTCCCGGCAAGCAGGCTTTGTGCATGCTGCTCGAGTGCCTGCAGATGAAGCTGTTTCTGCGTATCTGTGAAAGATTGAAGACTTCTAGTGGATGCTTCAAGTCGAAGCTGCAATTCTTTCTTTAACATTTCCTTCTGCGCATCCGTCTCTGATTTCATGGATTGATCCAATCCTTGGATGACCTGCTCCGTCTTCTTGTTAAACCAAGAAGCCATTGCGCCGGCAATATCCATATCCGCATAGGAAATCCCGGCGGACGCCGTGAGAACGACAGTTAAAGAAACAATTCCGGCTGCGACAATCCGCTTGGACTTCATCTTACGCTTCTTCTCATTTCTGCTCATCATGTCCATTCCTCCCTTTTCTCAAAGTAAGCGTATGGCCCCGAAACCGGGGCCCGTCCGCTTAAGGCATTTTATTATTTCAAACCGTTAAGTACGATGTTCTCCAGAGCTGTTTTACCAGATGCTTCAAGAGCGTCGCCTTTATCCGTAATTGTTTTAATGTTAGCTGCTTCCAGATCATCAGCAAGCTTTTGAAGTTCTGCCAATTTAGCTGCAATTTTAGCTGTTAAGTTATCTTTAATTTCTTTGGATGCTGCTGTTCTTTCTTGGCTCAGCAAGTTATTCAGCTCTGTTTTTGTCGTTTCAATTTTTGTAGTCAATGTCGCCGCTGCTTGCGTTTGCGTTGTTGCAACGCCAGCTTCCAGCGCATTCAAGGATTTTTTACCTTGCTCGTTTACATCGTGGATGATGTCTAGTTTGCCGGCAAATCCAAGGCCATCGATAACACCATTGTTAAAGGTGTTGGCATCACTTACGACTTTGTCGTACTCGCCAGGCATGTTAGCTACAATGCTTCCTTTTTTCGCGTCAATGGCATTGGAGTACGCCGTTACTTGACCGTTGATAGCACCTTGCGTTTGCGTCGTTTCTGTTGTGCCTGCTGTTTTTACATCATTCACAGCACCATTGTTGATCGCTTTGTAATCCGAAACCATCTTGTCGTTATTGGAAGCAACGAAGCTTGCAACGTCTCCAGCTACTAAAGCTTTTGTTACTTTAGTCGCGCTGTTATACCAGCTTTGAAGCTGTCCGCCAGCGTCTGTTGCTGCGAAAGCTGTTCCCATACCCGCTACTAATCCTGTTGCGATAACCCCAACTGCTAATTTACTTTTCAATGCTTTCATCGTTCATCAATCTCCCTTGGCATCATTTTATTTGTTGAATCATAATTCACAAAGATGGTCTACTTCCCTGATGTTAACGTTAATTCCTGAAGCAACTGAACAGCCAACTGATCTACTTCACGGTCCAGCTTCTCGTTCGAAGCAAGGACATACTTGTCAAATTGCGCTGGCCCTTCGGTCTTCGTCAGCTCTTCCGCTATGCTTTCAATTTGACTTGCGTAGTCTTGGCTAACCGCCTCTACGCGGTTCCTCGCTTGTTCGCTCTGAGCGTCCTGAACCTGCTTCAGTCTGGCGGCATTGCTTGAGAGCATCTCATCCGCTCCTGCTTGCATGGCTTGTCTGCTTTCGTTCAAAGCATGCATAGCTTTGCTGTCCACTTCGCTCTTGCCCGTCTGAAAACTCGCCTTGTACCAGTTTTGCAGCGGCAAACTTGCATCGGAGTAGGCATAGGCCGTACTCATGATGAGGAAAGTCGAGAGGCTCAATGAACCGATCATCACTTTTCGTTTTAAACGGATCATTGCGCTGCCCTGCCTCCTTCGTGTTCTGCACTTGCTTACAAATTTATTGTAGCTCAGCATACACTTTGCGCCTTCCCACACAAGAGTAATTTATTGCTGCTACATTAGTGGGGGGTCAATGGTATACTTTCGTACCAGATCGAAGAGAAACTTCATTTACAAGAATGAAGCGCCACGATACAATTCATCTGTAAACGATCTAACATACATGATTAGTGGAGGGTTTATTTTGAATTTATTAGAAGTGAACTATCTCGCTGTGCTTGTTGCTACAGTGGTCACGATGGTGCTCGGTTTCCTTTGGTATTCGCCCGTCTTATTCGGTCATGCATGGGCTAATCTGCGTAATGTGAAAATGGACGAGATGTCTGGAGGCGGCCCCCTCACCTACATCCTTACTGCATTAACCGCTCTTGGCGGTTGCTTTATTCTTGCTCTTCTGCTGACAATGGGCACTGAAACCACTTGGGTATCCGGACTTGCGGTCGGCGCGCTGATCGGTCTGAGTATCTCTCTGAAAATCGGCATGAATTACCTATTTGAAAACGCGAAGCTCCCGCTATACTTCATCACCGTCGGCTACCACCTGGTGGCCTATATCATCGGCGGCATCATTATAGGTGCTTGGCAAGGGTAGAAAAAACGATAAAGAGCCATCCCTTCGTGATCTTGCTTGCAAGATTGGGGGACAGCTCTTTTTTCTTTTTCCGTGATTCAATCACACCAAAGTGGTGTAATAAGGTAAGTCCCCAAGCCATATCGTGAACCCCTGCATATACTGGAGCAGGACCCTTTCTGGGAACACAACCTCCAGCTGAATCCAACAGCTGGACTATAACCTGTCTACGGTGGTATCTATGATGGAAAAACAACTTATAGCCGCAAAATATGACCTGCTCCACGTTCTTGGGCTAGCTTCCGAGGAAGACATCTACAATGCCCAATACAATGGGCTGTCACTGGCCGATATCGCTGAGGCGAATAAGGTCGATGTGCAAAAAGTAATTGATCTTCAGCTCGCTGAGCTCATCGAACAGCTTAATGAGCGCCTGTCCAGCGGCAGTATCACACCTGAGCAGTACTATGCTCAACAAGCTGAACTGCCCGAGATTATTATTAGAAGCGTCTACGCCTTATAATCACGCGAGAGCTGTCTCGAAAGTAGGGATTTCTACTTTTGAGACGGCTTTTTTCATGTTCATCGGCTCGCCAAGTAGCCATTGTTCAGTCATTTCCATGGCCAATAGCGGCTCTTGAGTCCGTTAGCCAACGGCTGTTGCTCACAGGTGCCAAGCTAGCGGTCGTATGAACTCCGCCAATAGTAGCCAAAGTAGCCAACTAGTTAAAGTGCCGGAGAACCCACCAATTGCAGCTTTGTCCACCAGTTTCACAACTAGTTAAAGTACCACGAACCCCACCCATAGCAGCTCATCCACCAGTCCCCCAAGTAGCCACCTTTCACCAGATTCACCCGGAACTCGCCCCCATCTGCAAATTTTCTCCACTTGTTGCAAACCCCTTTCTGTGTCACTATCAAAGAAAGCATTTTCTAGGATTGGAAAGGATTCCGAATATGAATTTTCAACAGCTTATCCCCCTCGTCCCGCTCATTGAGCAGATCGAAACCTGCAGCACCTCCCTTACACTCGGATGTCCAGCTGGCATGTACCAGCTTATTATTGTTCGTCGCGGTCATATAACGCTGCATCAAAATAACCAGGAACCATCGGTTTGTTCGCAAGCTTATGCTTGCCATCCCGAGCATGGTCCCTACACCATACAAGTTCCCAAAACCAAAACCGCCGAATACATCGTTATCACCTACAGGATGATACCTGACGGTTACCCATGGTCCTTGCATGGCCCTCTCACAACCTTGAGTGAAATCAAAATCCACTATATGTTGGACGAGCTGCTCCGGACAACGGAGGACATCCATCCACTGTCGGCAGAGGAAATAGCCGCTCAAACGATTCGCAAGCGCATGATGCTGGAGCGTATACTTTTCATCTATCTATATGAGTCTCATTTAACTCAGGATAAAAAGTCATCTAGCGAATCCATCGAGGAGATCCTTTCCTATATGAACGAGCATTATATGTTGGAGCTTTCGCTTCCGATGCTGGCTAGACGGGCAGGCATGAGTGTCGGCTATTTTACGGTTCTTTTTAAAAAACATACCGGGATGACGATGATGAATTACTTGTACACCCTGCGTATTGAGAAAGCAAAGCAAATGTTTCTTCACACCGATTTACTGGCCAAAGAAGTGGCAGGACGCGTCGGATTCATCGACTATTTCCATTTCAGCAAAGTATTCAAAAAGAAGACCGGCACCTCCCCGTCGGAATTCGTCGCCAATCAAAATTAATCTAATTATCAGACATGCTGATTATACAAATCAGACATGTCCTTACGCGGAAATTGAGCGTATTATTTCAAATGAGAATAATAATCATTGTCATGGGGGAGTCAACAAAATGAAACACTTTTTTACTCGTTTTAGCCTGCTCGCATTGATCACCGTGTTTGCACTGAGCCTAGCGGCTTGCGGCAAATCGACGAATACCGAAACTGCAGCAGCAACAACTACGCCTGCCGCAGCCAGCCAGAAACCAGCCGCTCAAGCGGACGGTAAAATCACCGTACAGGATGCTACAGGAACACTTGAACTGCCTAAGAAACCGGAACGCATCGTAGCTATGGAATTCGGATTCACGGACATCCTCGTCACACTAGGCGTACAGCCGGTTGGTGTTGCAGATGATGACAGCCCAGATCTGTTGATGGATTCTGTTAAAGCTCAACTCAAAACCTACAAATCCGTAGGGTCCCGTTACGAGCCAAACATTGAACTGATTTCCTCACTGAAACCAGATTTGATCATTGCTGACATCAACAAACATAAGAATGCCATCGCTCAACTTAAAGGTATTGCGCCTGTTCTCGTATTGGATGATTTCCAAGCGGACTACAATCAAATGCTGAAAAACGTAGGCATCATCGCCAAAGCTGTCGGTAAAGAAGAGGAAGGCAAGAAACGTCTGGCTGAACACCAAGCTAAGGTTGATGAGGTGAAAAAGAAACTAACCGCTACAAACCTTCGCGTACTTCCAGCGGTTGTGAATCCCAAAGGATTCTTCGCACACTCAGATCACGCTTACAGCGGTTCTTTCCTAGCGATGCTTGGTTACACAGATCCAGTTAAAAATGCTGCTGCCTACCCGCAAATTACACTTGAGCAGCTCGTAGAAGCAAATCCGCAAGTGCTATTCCTGATGCCAACGGAGAAAGAAACAATTGTTAAACAATGGGAAACAAATCCGCTATGGCAAAAAATTGATGCTGTAGCTAACAAGAAAGTATTTACTGTAGAGCGTCGTGACTGGTCTCTATCGCGCGGATTCCTCGGATCCGAGAAAATTCTTGATGATATCGTGAAGAATTTGGGGCAATAGTCCAATGAAGCCTATAACTGAGAAGCAGAGCCAGAAATGGCCTCTGCTCTTCCTATTTTCTGCCGCTGTTCTTGTGATGCTGATCGGCGTGATTTGCAACTTGAAATGGGGCCAGGCCTATGTCTCCTGGCGCACTTTGTACGAAGCGGTGACTTATCAGGGCAGCGACAAAGCCCATCTGTACATCCAAACGCTTCGCCTGCCACGCGCCATCATGGCGTGTATCGTTGGGATGCAGCTCGCTTTGGCCGGTATGTTGACTCAAATCACAACCAAAAACCCCCTGGCATCTCCGCATATATTCGGGATTAATGCCGGGGCGGCGTTAGCCGTTGTGATCGGGCTTGTTATTTTGCCCCATTTTGGAAACTTTGGGCTCATCGGCTTTGCCTTTGTCGGGGCCGCCCTGAGCGCGCTGCTGATCTGGTCGTTAGCGGGCGCAGGACGCCAGCAATATGTGCGCCTGGCGCTAGCCGGCATCACGATCCACTTCCTCATGTCCTCCTTGACGGAAGGTTTCATCATTATGAATCAGCATGCCACGGACAGCATGATTTTCTGGTTGGTCGGCTCCCTGAATCAAGCAGGGTGGTCGGATGTGCGAATCATCTTACCCTTCTTCATAGGGGGGATGGCGTTGTTCAGCCTTATGCTGCCAGCGTTCAAGCTGCTGCTGCTTGATGATGACATTGCGGCGGGCTTAGGCCAGCGTGTCAACATCGTGCGCGGCATCAGTATCGTGCTTGTGCTTCTGCTCGCCGGATCCGCCGTGGCCTTATGCGGCCCGATCGGCTTCATTTGTTTGCTTGTTCCACACATCGCCCGCGCGATGATTGGGCCGAACCTGCATATTCTAGGCCCGATGACGGCTCTGCTCGGAGGGATCCTACTTGTCTACGCCGACTTTCTCAGCAGATTCATTGCTTTTCCCTTCGAATCGCCGGTCGGTATTGTGACTGCGGTGATCGGTGCACCATATTTCATTTACTTGGCACGTAAGCAAGGAGGTGCGAAGTGAGAAAATACACAAACACCTCCTCCATCTCACTGATTGTGGCTTTAATTATCATGTTTGTATTAACGGCCCTGTATGTCCATGTAGGTGCTGTGCGCATTCCATTCGGCGATGTGTGGTCCGGGTTAACAGATGCACAAAGCCAGTCATACTTCATCGTGCATCAAGTCCGCTTGCCCCGCGTGTTAGTTGCGATTTTAGCGGGCTTCGGGCTAGCCGCCGGCGGCGTCATTCTGCAAGGCTTAGTGCGAAATCCGCTGGCCAGCCCTGATGTCGTGGGAATTACGAAAGGGGCCGGCTTCATGGCGGCAGCGGTGCTCTTTCTATTCCCCAAATCGCCAAGCTACGTCTTGCCGATTGCGGCTTTCGCCGGCGCCTTCCTGGCCTTCCTGCTTTTGCTACTGCTCAGCCGCCGGTTAACGCTCAGCCCCTCCACATTAGCCTTGGTGGGCGTAGCATTCGGTACTGTGTTCCAAGCTGGCACACAGTACTTGATTGTCAGGCACCCCAGCGATATCAACATGGCGCTGCTCTGGCTCTCCGGCAGCTTATGGAGCCGCAGCTGGCACGATGTCTACACCCTGCTGCCGTGGATCGCAGTGCTCCTGCCCATCGTGTGGGCGAACTTTACGAAGCTGAATGTATTTCTGCTTGGCGATGACATCACCGCTTCGCTGGGCCTCAACATCGTGAAGCAGCGTTTCCTGCTGCTGCTTCTTGCCGTTGCTTTGGCCGGCATCTCCGTGTCGGCGGTTGGCGCGATCGGCTTCATCGGGCTGATCGCCCCACACAT
Organism: Paenibacillus sp. P36; assembly: GCF_045866505.1. Taxonomy (NCBI): domain Bacteria; kingdom Bacillati; phylum Bacillota; class Bacilli; order Caryophanales; family Paenibacillaceae; genus Paenibacillus; species Paenibacillus sp. P36. Next base: position 354,376 of record NZ_AP038372.1, on the reverse strand, counting down.
CGCGCGCAGCCTCGTCGGCAGCCGGCATCAGTGGCTGATCCCGTTGGCGGCTGTCATCGGCGCGGATTTGATGCTGCTCGGCGACCTCCTCGGCCGCATCATCATCCTCCCGCGGGAAGTGCCTGTAGGGATCATGACGGCCGTGATCGGCGCGCCGTATTTTATTTACCTGCTGCGCAAGGAACGTCTGCGCAACAAATAAAGGGGCTTTCCCAGGAGGTCAGATATGACCCTTCTGGGAAGCCCCTTTTCAATTTTACAAACTATATGCGATAATCGTCGTTTCTCCAGCTCTTGATGGATTTCTTAATCGTATCCGATGACCATTGCCCGTCAGCCGCCTTCTGGCATAGAGCAGGAAACTCTTCGTCGGAGGCGAAGCGCAGCGCAGCGATCTGACCCACTGTTAATCTCGAATCCAGCAGCTTTTGAGTTAACACATAGTGCCTGAGATTCTCTTCTGCACGAATCGCACGATCCTGCGCTTTCAACGGATAGGTACGAATCAGCAGAAATACAATGATCACAATGATAGAAATGAGTAGAAAAAGAAAGGAAGGCAGCAATTGATCCCCTGATTGCAAGGATCTAATTAACTCTACGATCGACGCAACCAGTAGAATTAACGCTAACAAAGAGAACACATAATGAAACAATGGATGCATTCTGCGGTGATTGGCATACGTTTGTTCGCCGTTCTTCATGATTTCCCCACAATCTCATCAATCTCGCTTTTCAAAAGCAAGTAGCGATGTACACTTCTCATAATTGGCACCTTGGTTAAATTGTTTTTGTCTACATATTGCTTCATCTGATCCTTGGTCAGACCTAGCGATTTCCCAGCTTCCATCACCGTTAATACAACTTCATTACTTGTCGCGTTGAACGTTGTTTTCACTTTTTGATTCCAATCCTCAAATACCTGCATGTCCGAAGCAACACCCTTCTGTTCCAATCCTTTCATTATAGCACAGAAGTACGCAGACAAAGCATCCATTTGTAGGATGCAATCTTACTTACCGTCATCATCACTCAAAAGCTCCAGCAATGCCTGCGGCAGCGCAAACTGCTGATTGTTAATGACGATCTTATTGAGCGCGTCACTGGCCAAAATGTCGGACGTCTGCTCTTCTTTAATTTCTTCGATTTCCGCATGCAGACGCTCCATTTGCAGATCAAGTGCAGATGCTGCCACGGCGGCTTGTCTAAGTTCTTCCAGCAATCGCGCTGGCACAGCTTGATTACCTTCATTGAACTTATAAAATATCTTATGCTCCAGACTGGCCCAAAAGTCCATCGCGATGGTGCGAATTTGAATTTCAATACATACGCTTTCTTGCCGATCCGTCAAATGCACCGGCACTTCAACCAGCAAATGAAGACTTTGATAGCCATTCGGTTTCGGATGCTTGATGTAGTCTTTCTCCCCCAGCACCTTCAGGTCGCTTTGGTTTTTGAGCATATTGGAGATGGCATAGATGTCCGAGACGAATGAGCATGTAATCCGCATGCCGGCAATATCCTTCACACATGCTTTGATCCCGTCAAAAGACATGTCCCCTCCCTTCCTGCTGAGCTTATGAAAAATACTCTCAGGCGATTTCAAGCGGGATTTGGTATGCTCGATAGGATTATATTCATGCAGCATCTCGAATTCCTGCACTAAGATTTCTACGCGGGTTTCCATGGCGTCCAAAGCGAATTTGTACGTCATCATAAACCTTGTAATTTCGTGCTTAAATCGTTTCAAATCATTCATAGAAAGTTGAGTCATCATGGCAGTTCCATCCTTTAGTCGTGGTTATTTTACCAGTCTTATCTAGTGTAAAGTACGAAAGCTCCGTGAGCAAATTTTGGTGTTCGTATTGACACTTTGCGCGGTCGCTTGATATAGTACATTTATCATATTTCGAGCGAAAACTTACGTTGGGAAGCACCCGTAGGGATAGGCTAATGCCTATTCTTGCAGGTGCTTTTTTTGTCTTTCCTCGAAAATTAAGGAGGCTTGTATCTGAACCCATTCACTTTACTTTTCGCCGCTTTAGTTCTATTCTCAGCCCTTCCGGGGGTGGCGTCTGCAGCAGCTCCGTTCAACTTCACGGCCGGACTCCTGGATAAAACGCTAGCCGCTTCCACCCAAGCTCAAACCAATCGTATTCACGCTTTGCAAGATGAGCTGCTCACCCTTCAGAAGCAGGAACAGGAATGGGATCATTCAATTACGCTGCAGCACAACCAGAATAATGAGGCACTGACAGCACTAAGCAAACAGGCTAAAGCAATGGACGCTGCTCAACTGGCCAAGCTGGAAGAGGATGTTTTGCGAACAAGGGAGCGCTACAAACCATTATTATCCCGTTACACCGCAATTAATAAACAAATCGAAGACGTGCGGCCTCTCAAAAACAAAAGCTTGAACACCATGCTCCGCCTTCAGGCCACGGCTTTGAAAATTCCCGCCCAACTAGCGCGTGCAGACATTCAATCGAAGGAGAAAGCCCACCGGGCTGCCAAGGATAAAGCCTCCAAAGCAACGAAAGGCATACGTGAACGTCTCGATGACATCAATCCGACTAACGTGCAGATAAAGGCCAAAATGAGCGCTGCCCAATCCTCTCGCAAAAGCCTGTCACCGCTATGGAGCGCTTTTAAAAAAAGCGCCAAGAAAGGGGATGCGATCGGAGTCCAAAGTACCCTAAGCTCGATGGTTTCCCTCCTGCGTCAAATCAATGACGAGAAGCAGCGAATCTATAAGCTGGAGACCTCCGTCCGCGATAAGCTAGCCACTATAAAAAAAGACACCGGTTAAGGTGCCTCTGTTACATTCATTTATTTAATAGGCAAATTTGTTCCTCAATGACTGAAAAACACAATCTGAATAAAGAACAGCACCGCAAATAGATAAAAAATCGGATGCACATCGCTTCTTTTTCCGCGTAGCAGCTTTAATACCGGATATACGATAAATCCGATGCCAATTCCGGTTGCAATACTATAAGTCAAGGGCATCAACACCACGATTAGAAAAGCCGGAAAGGCTTCCTCCAAGTCCTGCCACTCTATTTTACGCAGCACATTCATCATAAGGAAACCGACGATAATTAATGCAGGCGCAGTAATCGCCGGAATGCTGGCAAGCACAGCAATGATTGGCGAGAAGAACAAGGTTAAGGCCAGCAAGACGCACACCGTGATCGCCGTCAGTCCGGTTCTCCCGCCTACTGCAACGCCGGAACTGGACTCAATATACGCGGAGGTGGGACTCGTTCCAAGCAAGGCCCCTGTCGAGGTCCCTATCGCATCGGCCAGCAGCGCGCCTCTTGAGCGCGGAAATTTATTGTCCTTGAGAAGCCCCGCTTGCTCGGCAACCCCAAGCATCGTTCCCGTTGTATCAAATAACGTAATCAGTAAAAATGTAAAAATGACAGCGTACATCCCGCCCGAAAAAACACCACTGATGTCTAGCTGAAAAGCCGTCGCAGACAGCCCTGTTGGCGCTGCAACGAATGTCTCCGGCATAGTCAACAGTCCCATAATCCAAGCCAATACAGCGGTAATCAACATGCCGAAGAACAAAAAGCCACGCACCTGATAAGCCATCAGGATCAGCGAGACGATAAGGCCAATGATCGTCAATGCGGTCATGGGTTCTCTAAGATCTCCTAATGTTAGAAGCGTTGAGGGAGAAGCTACGATGACCTTGGCATTTTGCAGGCCGATAAATGTGATAAACAAGCCGATCCCCGCAGTGATGGCATGCTTCAAGCTTGTAGGAATCGCGTCCAGCAGCATATATCGGAAAGAAGTCAATGATAACACAATGAACAAGACTCCGGCGACAAAAACAGCACCAAGCGCAGTCTGCCAACTGACACCGCTTCCTCCTACGACGCTAAAAGCAAAATACGCATTCAACCCCATTCCCGGCGCAAGTACAATCGGGTAATTCGCAAAAAGCCCCATAATCAGCGTCGCCACAATGCTTGCCAACACCGTCGCAATGAACACCCCGTGGAAATCCATCCCCGCCTTGCTTAGAATCCCCGGGTTCACAATCACAATATAAACCATTGTCAAAAACGTCGTGACCCCTGCCATGAGTTCCGTCGGCACCGTTGTGCCCCGTTCTTTCAATTTAAACATTGCTGATGACCTCCAACCAACGGGATTTGTTTTTTATTCTTCCCTTTGTTTGGAACCTTAGTAATCATTTTTCTCCATTGACAGCGCTGCCAAGCGGGGATACAATTGGCAATAAACAACAAGAATCCAACAACATTCACACAATAAACAACACTAAGTTATCATGAAACAACAATGCCTACGCGCTAAGGAGGCTTCATCCATGAAGGTTCATTTTCTGGGAACAGCGGCATATGAGGGCGTCCCCTCGCTCTTCTGCCAATGTCTCACCTGCAAACAAGCCCGCGAACGCGGAGGAAAAAATATTCGTTCCCGCACTTCCGTCATGTTTGATCATGACTTGAAGGTCGACTTTCCGCCCGATACCTTAATGCACTCGCTGCAGTACAGAATCGATATGAACAGCGTAAAGGATCTGCTCATCACCCACTCACACTCAGACCATCTATATGCTGAGGATATGGCCATTCGCGCGAAAGGCTACGCCCAATCAGGCGAAGAAACCATGCATGTTTACGGACATGACCTTCCATTCCGCCTCATCTTTCAAGCACTGAATGGACTGAAGCACAACTATCAATTCCACCGTGTGATTCCGTTCCAGCCTGTAGAGACGCAAACGGCGACCATCGTTCCGCTGCTGGCTGATCATGATCCTCTCGAAACCTGCTTGCTCTATTCCATCGAGAAGAATGGGAAAACCATCTTGTATGGCAACGACAGCGGGTGGTTCCCGGATGAAACGTGGGCTTGGCTGAAGAATAAGCAGTTCGACTTGGTTATCCTGGAATGCACAACAGGCCGAGTGGGGCACAGAAACAACCATATGAACGTGGATGCCGTACTCGAAACGAAAACATGGATGGATGAAGTCGGCGTATTGAAGCCGGGTGCACAAATCTACGTGACACACTTCTCTCATAATGCGGGGCTTCTGCATGAGGATTTGGTTGACATTTTTCAGCCTCATGGGATTGAGGTTGCTTATGACGGTTTAATTGTGGAGCTCTAGCTGTCATTCGGCTTTACGCGGATTATCGTTCTCTTACATAAATGAAAAGACACCTTTTCAGGTGTCTTCTCTTCCCCGCTATTCTCTCCCGATTACAAAATAATCGGAAGCTTCACATGACTCGGATATTCCTCCGAGTGGTAAATCGTTTGCTGCACGATCACTGGCTTCGGATCCTCATAAGGGTTGATGCCGGTATTCGTGTTAGGAAACGCGATAAACTTGCTCGATGATGTCACCGTGAACCGCAATTGGTGGCCTTCGCGGAACGTGTGGGCGATATTTTGCATGAATATCGCGTATTTCTCCACCTTACCAGGCGTAAGCAGCTCTGGATTATCCAATCCACCACGGTACTTCGCCCGTACGATGTAATTGGAAAGCTTAATCGAGTTACCCTGCGCATCGACATCGCTCAAAGTAACGACCCAGTCTGTATCAACACCGGTGCTTGCCGCATATAGTTCACAAGACAACTCGCCCGCTACGGTTAAATCCCGCTCAAGCACAGCGCTCGAATATACGAGAATATCGCTGCGCAGCTCATGCTTCCGCATATTCTCCGGCTCTCTTTCACCACTGTCAGCAACAGGATCCTCGGGGTTATACACAAATGTATCCGCAGGACTTTGCTGAGAAGGAGCCTCCATCAGCACACCGTCTCCATGACTGGAGTTGGCCCGACCTTTACTCCCCAGATAAAAGTTCTTGATTTGCGCCTCCACAGGCGTCCAATTCTCGGACGTTCGCCACTCGTTGCTTCCAACAACGTAATACTTCGCCCTTGGCTCTTGATCGATGCCATTGGGCAGCTCTTTCAGGAACCTGTCGAACCAGCGCAGCACGTTTACGTCATAATCGTAAACAACCGACTCGTTGCTGAAGCTGGTACCGAGCAGATCTCTTGCTCGGTTAGGGCCGTGTTCCCACGGTCCGAGCCATATTTTCCGGTTGGGGACATCATGCTTGGTCAGCATCCTCCATGTCTCCGATACGCCTGCGCTGTCTCCGTCGTACCAACCGGAGATGACGAACATCGGCACCTTCACCTGATCGCCACGCTCCGTAAAGGTGCAATTTCTCCAGAAATCATCATATTCCGGATGCTCACTCCACAGATCCCAAGGGCCAGAAGCTCTGCCAATCATCTGCTGGGGAACCTCCGTAATCGGTCTGGCGTCTACGGCTTTCTCCGGATCAACGGTTTTACCCGCAAAAATATCAAAATCCGTCCTTGTTCCAACGGACTGCGCAAGCGTCCAGCAGAGCAACGGCCAGGAGCATACGGTTCCGCCTTTACGTACCGTATCCACAAATGGCGAGCCTACGTTCACTTCATTAACGACCGCCTTCAAATTCGGATGGCCGCTCGTAGATGCTGCGGTCACAACATATCCGAGATAGGAGGCGCCCCACATGCCGACGCTGCCGTTTGACCATTCTTGCGACACGATCCAATCGATCGTATCAGCACTGTCGTCCCGCTCGTAAAAGAACGGAACGAGCTCTCCCTCAGAATCCGCACGCCCTCTGACATCCTGATTGACGACGGCGTACCCCTTGTTCGCCCAACGCTTGAAAAACTCTTTACGCAAGTTGCGATCATAACATGTGCGAATGAGTATCGTCGGCAGTCCCTGCGGGGATTGAGCACCTTCTGGCAGGTACACGTCCGTTGCCAAACGTACACCGTCCCGCATCGGAACGAGGAAAGTGCCCAGATCGTTCACGCCGAACTCCGGCTTCGAGAGGAGCGGGTCTTCGTACACCACAAGCGGGGTCAACGCTTCGTACCCTTCCGCCACGAGCACTTCCATACCGTACCGGTTGGGTGCCACGAACGCGATGATGCGTCCATCTACAGTCACGATGTCGAGCGCCGTATCCTTCCGCATCGCCCAAACTTGAGATGTCACCTCTTGCCCTGATTGCTCTGTTCCTACCACTTGTCCCGCTTGTTCCGCTCGTCCCGCCACGCCAGCCGTATAGCTCACATGCCGTACATAAAGGTCGCCATTGCCAAGCGTAACCTCGTCTCCCTGCCAAATGGCTTGCTCATAATGCGCCAAGGACATCATTATTTTAGCAAAAGGCAATATGTACGGTGTCTTCTCCGGAAGGACATTTTCCTGCATTTGTGTTCTTCTGCGAGCATCCACTTTGGCGTGCATAATCGCTTTTTCGGCAAAACGGATTTTCCCCTCGTACACACCGGCACAATACAAATTAAACGTTGTTGACTGAAAATATGTGCTCATCTCCGTTAACTCCTATCCCCAGACTTGTTCAAAAACACGCAGCCAGTTGCCGCCCATAATCTTCTGAACATCTTCATCGCTATACCCTCTGGCAACCAAGCCACGGGTAAAATTGATAAAGTAACTGTACTTTTCCAGTCCCTTCACCGTTTCGGTAGACGGCCCGTCCCCTTTGGCAAAGCCAATTCTCGGTGCGATATGCTCTTTAAAATATACCAAAGACCACTCCACATCGCTCATCGGCCAATCCGTACCAATGCCAACATGGTCAACGCCGACCAGCCGAACCACATAATCGATATGATCCAGCACATGTTCGATTGTCGTTTCATTCGGGTCCTGATAAACGAACCACGGCATCGCAAATACACCGATGACGCCGCCGGTTCCAGCAATCGCCTGGAGCTCTTCATCGCTTTTGCAGCGCATATGGCCAAAGAGAGCCTCTACGCCAGTATGAGAAGCGATCACCGGCGCCGTCGAAAGCCGGCATGCGTCCAGCGTCGTTTGCTTGCCGCAATGGCTGGTGTCGACGATGATGCCCAGCTCATTCATTCTGCGAATGAAGCGCGCACCAAAATTGCTGACACCGCCATTGGCCTGCTCCGCGCAGCCGGAAGCAATGTAGTTCTGATTGTTGTACGTGAGCTGCAAAACACGCAAACCGAAATGATAGAGCGCATCAAGCAAGGCGAGATTTTTGCCCAAGCCATCCGTTTCCTGCGCGGTTACGATGCCCGCTTTTTTATTGCTGCTTTTGGCGGCGCGAATATCTTCCGCCTTAAGCACTTTGACCAACCAATCATTCGCATCGAATTGGCGCTGTATTTCGCCCATGCTGGTCACAAGACCCTCTATATCGGATATGTCCAATTGGCGATTACCCGCGGTAATACCTGAACGATACCACTCCTCCTTGAATGCCGGGAGTTCCCCGCGTGCCGCCATATCGTGAATGATTTTGCTCGGCATGCCGCTGTACACCATCGGTTCATCCCGGTAAGGCTCGCAGGCTTCACGGATGTTTTCGGAGATCTGCTCAGGAATCGCCTGGGGCGACAATGGACCTTGAAACAGCAGATCAATAAGGATGCTGTTTTCATGAAGCCGGCTCGCACGGTCCTCCTGCTCTGGCGTTAAGTGAAAAGGATACAAGCCTTCCGTGAGATTCGTTTTCATCTACATTCGCTCCTAAAATGCAATTTGTGTGCCTTTATTCTTACGAACCGCTTCTTGCACAATATAATGAGCAGCTGCCAAATCCTCACAAGCCAGCCCCAATGATTTAAAAAGTGTGATAGCCGTGCTCGAACTCCTACCTGACTTAAGCCCGGCCAACAGCTCTCCGATTTCGCCTAAAATGTGACCTTCCCCGATCTCGCCTTCGCTCAGGGGAATCAAGTAATCCCCCGCTTCGTTCACGGCGGACTCCCGGCGATCGACGAACAACTCCGCTTGACGCACGAGTTCGGTATCCAGCTCCCGGTCCTTCGCCCGGCAGGCACCGACAGCATTGATGTGAGCGCCTTCCTTGATCCACGCTCCCTGCAGAATAGGTGTCGTCGACGCCGTCACCGTGCAAATAATATCCGCGTCCCGTACGGCATCCGCCGCGGAGGAAACGGCCTCGACCGGAAGTTTGTACCGCGCTTCCGTCTCTTCCTTCAACTTCCGGGCATGGGCCGGGTTCGGCCCCCATACCGTAATCCTCTCGATCGGGCGGGTCAGCAGCATCGCCTCGATGTGGGTTCTGGCTTGCTCGCCTGTCCCGATCATCGCCAGCGTGCTGGCATCCGGTCTCGCCAGCAGTCGAGTCGCCACCGCGCTGACGGCCGCTGTGCGGATCGCGGTGATTTTGGTGCCATCGACAATGGCTTCCAATTGACCGTTGGTTGAATTAAACAAAGAAACAAACCCTTGATGCGAAGGCATCCCTTTCGCATGATTATCCGGCAGCACGGTAATCACTTTGGCACCCACTCGCTCTTCCCGCTTCAAGTAAGCCGGCATGAGTCCCATAACATGACTCCCCTGCAGTGGAACAACGCTTCTTAGCGATTGAACGGCATCTCCATTCGTCAAATCTGCCAAAACAGCCTGCATGATTTCCATGCAAGCTGACATGGACAGCAATTCCAGAACCTCGCGTTGATTGATGACTAGCATATCTGAATGATCACCCGCTTCGTTAGTACTTGCCTTTACATTATATCAAAACGCGCTCCCCATGGCTTGCTGCGCAGTACGTTTTTATTTCACATCCGGCCTACCAGTCGTCTCAGACGATGCCGCGATCTGTTTATATCCCTTCACTCTCGAAGTTTGTATCAACCGCTGCAGCAAACCGAACAACTGAATGGGATCGAACGGTTTTGTAATATAGCCGCTCATACCCGCTTCGAGCACTTCCTCCTTCACGCCTTTCATCGCATCCGCCGTCATCGCAATAATCGGAACATCCTTGGCATGCTCCAACTGGCGAATCTGTTTGGTCGCCTCGTAGCCGCCCATCACTGGCATTTGCAAATCCATCAAAATGGCATCATACCGCCTCAGCTTCGCGCGGGAGACAGCTTCCAGACCATTTTCAGCCACATCGACTACCACGCCGACTTCCTTCAGCATTTCCGTTGCAACCAATTGATTGATTTCATTATCCTCCACGAGCAAAATGTTCGCATGCTGCAGAGCCTTGAAACGCTCCGACTTCTCCGGATCAGGCCCTGTGACCTGCTTGGCCACAAAATGCTGCTGAAACAAACTGATAAGCTCGTTATACAATTGCGACTGGCTGATCGGGTAATACAACACCTTATCTATGGCTTGCGAACGGATGCGCGTCTGCAGCTCCGGCTCATGATACGCGGTAACCATTACAATGACCTGCATAGGCGAAGAAAATTCGAGCTGAATGCGTTCAGCAAGCGGAACGGCAACCGATTCCCTCAGCTTCCAATCTACGATGACCAAATCATAGCGGCCATTGCGGTAAATTTGTTCAATTGCGCCACTCTCGGATTCTGCTGTGTTGACAATAAACTGGAATTGTTCAAGCTGGTTTTTGAGAACAAGCTGCATATCCCCGTCATCACAAACGAGCAGCACGCGAAGCAATTTCAACTGTGAGTCTTGATTCATCGACGTGAGCCGCGATCCCGTACTATAACCAAAATCCGCAGTAAAGGAGAATGAACTGCCCTGCCCGGCTTGACTCTCTACCCCTATCGCTCCGCCCATCAGCTCGACAAGATTTTTACTGATCACAAGACCAAGCCCTGTCCCGCCATACTTCCGGGTTGTCGACATATCTGCCTGTGTAAAATGGTGGAACAACTGCTCCTGTTGTTCTTCCGTAATCCCGATTCCGGTGTCGCGAACCGTAAATCCTAGAGTGACACCCCTTTCACTTTTGGCCAAAAGGCAGATTTCAAAAGAGATTTCGCCCTGATCCGTGAACTTCACAGCATTATTCGACAGGTTAATCAAAATTTGATTCAAACGGAAAGGATCGCCGACAAGCATTTGCGGAACTTCATGATGAATGGAGAAATGCAGCTTTAACCCTTTGTCATACGCTTTCATTCCTATGAGATTCGAAATCTGGTTGAGTACATCATACAGGTCAAAATCGACTTGCTCGATGACCAGCTTCTTGGCCTCAATTTTCGAGAAATCCAGAACGTCATTGATGAGTGCAATCAAATTTTTGGCGGAAATAATCGTTTTATCCACATAGACTTGCTGCTGCTCTGAAAGCTCTGTTTGCTGGAGCAAATAACTTAGACCAATCACCGCATTGAGCGGCGTGCGGATTTCATGGCTCATATTAGCCAGAAACTCGCCTTTCGCGCGATTCGCTGACTCGGCCATTTCCTTGGCTTCCGCGAGCTCCGACGTGCGAGCCTCCACCAGTTCCTCGAGGTGGCCTTTGTATTGGTGAAGCGCCTTCTCTTGCTGCCTTAGTTCAGTAATATCATGGCCGGTTCCTGTCACTTCCACGATCTCCTTGTTCCGATTGAAAATCGGCGAAAGCGTGTAATGCATACAGTTATTGCCACCGCATGGCAGCAGGCTTTCCGCTTCAAACGACTTGGACTCCTTGGTGCTTAACACCTCGTTAAGCGCTTGCTTCCATTTATCGCGAGTCTTCTCAGATAAGATCATGTCCAGCACATTTTTCCCGAGTAAATCACGTTCGTTCATTTTTAAGAAATGCGACATCTTATTATTAGCCTGAGTAATCGTTCCGTCCAGGTCACAGCAGTAGACGAGGTCAGGCGAGTTTTGCACCAGCGTCCGATACCGGCTCTCGCTCTCGCGCAGTTTGATCTCCGTTTCATAGCTTCTAATTTCATAAGCAATCAATGAGTAGTAAAGTGGGATGGCTACCGTATGAAAAATCACATAACTTATTGCAAATTCTGTCATAAAATAGTCCATCGTTTCCTGAGGGGCAAGCAGCGCCCAGCCTACTGTCTGCAAACTGATAACCAGCCCTAGCAGCCAACCGTATCTCTCCATAAGCTTTCTACGTTTCACAGACCATCGATGGACAACTATACTGATCAACGTCGTAGTCACAAGAGAACCTAGTGGAAAAAGCAAATCTCCGCCAAGCATGATGCGATAAGCGCCAACCATCAGAGTTGTAACGATTGCAGATAGTGGACCGCCAAAAACAGCCGAAAATATAACGCTTACAAAGCGGACATCCATATGCAACCCATGCGCGACATGTAACGGCATTTGCATAATAAGCAGACCGAAGATTCCGAAAGCGATTCCGAAAATGAGCGACTGCGCTCTTTTAGAGCATTTTACATAATAGGGGTACAGCCATCTTAATAGAAAAACAAAAGTCACGATCAATGCACTGCATTGTGCAAAATAGAACAGAAATTTCATGTGACACCTCACCCCCATTTTACCTACTCACTGCGTGAAAAAATTGTCATTTCTTGTCTATTATATATTACAACATTCAGTTCGGATCTTCTACTGATATATCGTGAGAGCCTGACCTTTTCGCCAAAATAAAAAAGCCCCAAGCTGCTTGCAGCCTAGGTACTTTTCTATCGTAATTTAGTTCACACTCGCTTTGCGGTATTTCATGAAACTGCCAATTCGCCAAACTGAAATGTATAAGTACGCCATTAACATCGTAAGAACGGTAAATTCCGTATAATCCAGCCCTTTGAAATACTGCGAAAGCGCGATACGAATGACCAGCACGGCAATGATGACATACTTGAAATTCTTGTTTGGCTTCGCGTACACATACCCGTCTTCCCGCTTCTCGTAGCCCGTATGATACAGCATAATACTGCCTAACCCGACGCCCAGCAGCATCGCACATAACATCTCCCAGATCACAGGTAAATGAAAAGGATGATCAGGGATCTTCGTTAGCGAGTAGATGGAAAAACCAAATAGAATAGGCAGTATAATGACGGGAATTAATATTCCCAGACCTTTATTTTTGATCGGACGTGTTTTGCCACGGGTTCTGAGCCATATTACCAGTATGATAACCAGTGCGCCAATGCCATACCCGATCCATGTTCCAGCATTCATGATAAAATTTCCTCCTGTTGCTGCTTTTTATATCAGTATACACGATCAATCACGGAATTCATTCAGACGCAGGTCATATTCCTTCTCGGTCTTCAGGCGGATACGTTTTCCCGGATCAAACCCTTCATTGTCGCTGCGATAATCCGATTATCCGCATGTCCTTCCTTCGTTTTGTTTATGTAGCAAGAATGGTAGTATGTAAGTAAACACTATCAACTAGAGGTAACAGCCAGATGAGAATGAGAGATTGGGATATTAATTTAAAAATCCGCCTTGGCGGAGAGACTGCTTTTAACGTTATTTTTTGGACCTTTTTTCCGTTTCTATCGATCTATTTTGCCAATTCCTTCGGCAAAGGCTGGACGGGCGTTCTCCTGATTTTGTCACAAACGTTGTCCGTTTTCGCCAACTTAATGGGCGGTTACTGCGCTGACCGTTTCGGACGCAAACGGATGATGGTCCTCGCGGCGTGCGGACAAGGCGTCGGTTACGGCGTCTTCGCTCTTGCCGCTTCGCCTCTGATCGCGATGCCCGTTCTTGGCTTCATCGGGTTCAGCTTCGCCAGCATGTCCGGCTCCATCTATTGGCCTGCCAGCCAAGCAATGGTCGCGGACGTTGTGAAAGAGGAGCACCGCTCCAGCGTTTTTGCCATCTTCTATACAGCCGCGAACGTGTCTGTCGTTGTCGGCCCGCTGCTCGGATCTATCACCTACGATGATAATCCGTATATTGTGCTTTTCGCTGCTTCTGTCTTCTGTCTTCTCCTCTCTTTGACGATGAGCCGCACCTTACACGAAACGCTGCCCGAGAAGCTAGCCGAGCACAACCGTTCCACAACCGGTGAACCTTGGTACCGGTTCCTGGCCGCGCAGCTGCGCGACTACAAGATCATTGCAGCTGACCGCGTCTTCTTGCTGTTCATCCTGGCCGGTGTGCTGTTGTCTCAAACCTTCATGCAGCTGGATTTGCTGTTCCCTGTTTTTATGGAGGAAACCGTGAAGTTATCGACGATCTTCTCCTACGGGGACTGGAGTTTGCAATTATCCGGCAAGCAGTTGTTCGGCCTGATTGTATCCGAGAACGGGCTGTTCGTAGCCTTATTTACCGTCCTTGTGACCAAGTGGATGCTCGCTTATCGTGACCGCTACGTATTCATTGGCGGTGCGCTTTTCTACGCACTTGGCATTGTATTGTTCGGCCACATGTCCACCTTCTGGGGCTTCACCCTCGCGATTGCCGTGTTCACACTGGCTGAGCTAATGTCCGCGGGCCCTCAGCAAGCTTTCGTCTCCCGGCTGGCTCCCGAGCATATGCGCGGCCAATATTTTGCCGCAGGCAGCTTGCGATATACGCTTGGGCGCACCCTAGCGCCGCTTTCCATCCCGATCTCGTCGTGGATTGGCTTCACATGGACGTTCATTTTGCTTGCGGGCATAGCTGTGATTTCCGCAGTCCTGTACAACATCATGTTCAACTTGTATGACCGTCAGACGGCTGCTTAAAGATATCTGATTATCGTACTCACCATTCAGCTAACCTCCCATACATTCATAGAACCTGGTGGTGAGTCTTCTAAGATTTAATTTAAAGGAACTGAAGGCCGCTATTTGAAGGAAATTAAGTAATTTCCTCTTCTAGCGGAACTACTGGGCCTTATTTGTGTTTGGATCCGCCCTTTTCAGGCAAAAACAGCAAAATAGAGGAACACGGTTCCCTTGACTTAGCCAAGACTCCATTTCCCGCCAAAATAACGGACTATAGTTTCCCAAGCACCCCCTATCGCCCTCTCGCATGATGAAATTCTTGTCATTTAGGCCTATCAACAAGCAAATCTCTCAATCTATGAATACATAGAAGTATTACTAGATAAGGAGAGTGAAGACCTATTCCAACCATATACAAAGCCTTTCTAAACGGTAAAAATGAAGTGCCCCCCGTACAAACTTTATCAACCGGAGATGCCATATTCGAGTTGAACAGCAGCGGCAGCCAGTTAAGATTCGCCTTGATCATGCGAAATATGTCCCGCGCCACCCAAGCCCATATTCATCTTGCGCGACCAGGACGGGGCGGTCCCATTGCTGCTTGCCTGTTTGGCCCCAACCAATTCGGCATTTCTGTCAGACGAGGCGCCATTCGCGGCATTTTAACGAATCAAGACTTAGTCGGTCCACTGCAAGGAAAGACGCTTAAAGATTTAATCACTGAATTCGAAAGCGGTAATGCCTACGTCAACGTGCACACCAACCGTAATTCGGAAGGTGAAATTCGCGGCCAAGTCAAACAGCCTTAAAGTTATGAAAAAAAGACACCCTCTCCAGGTGTCTTCTTTTCACTTTCGAACCTCCCTACTCCCCATGAAAATAGGTGCAAAAGTTTACACTTGGCTTATCCTTTCAGAATATGAATGTTTAGAATACCAATCACTTTGGTGTCGGAAACCTAGACAAAGGGATGTGGCCAGATGAAAAATAAACCCACGCAATACTCCACCCTGGTTCAGCTCAGTTCCAGCCATATGCATCAATTTCTTCATAAAATTTGCCGTAAAGGAGACGAAAAACTTCATTTTATCTTAGTTCATGATGCTGAACGCTCGAAGCCAACTAACGCTAATTCTGCACACTCTTTGAATTCATCCAACGACAAACAAGCCATCCTGCTGCATAAACCCCTCTTGCTGTTGGAAAAACAAGTCCCTCACATCGAGCTGATCTCTAAAAACAACAAATCCATTCATTTGCTCAGTCAAAATGCCAAAGGCTACGCCGTATTCATGGAAATTAACCGCAGAGATGAAAAGAGCCGCGAAATCAAAGAAATCAGAGCACAGTTTATCGATGTCGATCTCAATAAAATATCTGAACAATTCCAAACCAAAGAACAATTAAAAGCACGAATCAAACAACTTAAATCTGACCCCTTAGAGCGGATCCAATCCATCACAATTAAAAAAGGGAAACAAGGGCAATACCTGCTTAGAGCTCATCGCGCTGAAGAGCAGGTTGCTCAATTGAAAAAAACCTTCCTCAAGAAGCACTGGTCGCAGATTAAAAATGCCATGATCGTCGAAACAAAAAACGGCTATCACATCTATTGGGTCATTCAAAACGGCTCCATATCCAAATTCGTTCCTATTCAAAAGGCGCTAGCCAGCAAATTCGGATCAGATCCTATGATTACAAACCTGTCGAGGGTCATGCGTATTCCTGGATTTTACCATATGAAAAATCCGGATAAGCCTTACCTAGTCAGGGTCATTCATTCAGGAAGGAAGCAGCCTTACACACAAGAGGAGCTTATCCAGACCCTAATGTTAAGACCATAAGGATTGCAAAAAAGCACCCCCTACACAGGTGCTTCTTTCTTTATATAGCAGTGGCCGCGGCTTCTCTGACGCTTTCCGATCGTCTCATGCTTCCGGTCTAAAATACGGCGGGGTCTTCAACCACCCTTTTCGCATCAATAAATCCTTAAACGTTAACGAAAAGATCATCTTTTTCATCTGAAACTTGGCAAAAAGTGCAGCCACATCCGGCCGAACCGCCTCTGTCAATCCCCGGCTGCCATAATTGATTCCCAATACTAAATTAAAGCTGAGCAAACTTGCTATCTCCTCATCTGACAACTTCGACCCCACAGGAATATGTCGAAAATCGCCAACCGGCTTATCCGGCGACGCCTCTGGCATCGGGATACCTTCCTTTTTCAAAAATGCCGTTATCTCGTCGAGTATCGGCCGATGCACATCATTAATGACCTCTTGCAGCTTTTCTTTCAGTTCAGGATCCTCCGTAATATTAAAAGAGACCTGCTCACCCCGCATCGTTTGATCGGTTGCCGTGAAGTAAAACCACAGATTCATGACTTCTCCGACATTTAAAGGAGGCTTTTCGCCATCCAGAAACGGCTTTATCGCATCGCCGAATACCTCCATAATATTCATATTCCCAGCTCCTTTTGCTTATAGCGTACCCATTGGCATCTATTTTATAAGGGCGCTAACAGAAGTCTCCCTAGCTTCCACTGGAATATGTGGACAGATCGCGACGATTACAACGTGTAACTCAAAAAGGAGCCTGCACTGAATTTCAGTGACAAGCTCCTTTCATTTTTGCAAATCTACGACTTAGCAGTTACTTCAATGCCTTCACAATGGCGTCCGTCCCAAACATCCTGCTGATCGGACCAAATCCATAAGCAACTTCCCCGTCAATTTTATACACATGATTATCCTTCACAGCTTTCAGCGTTTTCCAAACATCACTTTTCTCCCACTCGTCTGCAAGAGCAGGCAGAGATTTATCCCTGTAATTAAAGTAACCCAGGAAAATATAATCCGGATTGATCTGAACCAGTCCTTCAAGCGTAATCGCTGCACCTTCGCCTTTCGCTTGTTCCGGCGCTTTTAGACCCAGCGGCTCATAGTAATGACCGGCGTATTGGGTACCCTGCAGCCACATCGTTTTATCCCTCACCTGAAGATAGGCTACATTACCTTGCACACCTTTCAGTTGGCCCTTCGCTTCCGTAACCTTACTGTTGAACTTGTCGATATTCTGCTTTGCAATATCTTCTTGTCCAAGGATTTCACCGAACTTCGTCATCACGCCCGGCCAGTCATTCCAAACATCCGTCTTCGTTTCATCAATGAAAATCGTCGGCGCAATCTTCGTCAACTGGTCCGTAACCTTTTGATTCGTCTCTGTACCTGCGATGATGAGATCAGGACCATATTGCAGCAGTCTTTCCATATTCACATCCGTATTCTCACCGACAATCGTTACTTCCTTATGCTTATCCATGTAAGGCTTGTACAAGTCGATGCTCAGCAGGGACTGCTTCTCCGCAAATGGAAGCGCGATGCCGATGGATGGGATATCAAAACTCAATAGATCCTCCGTCAATCCCCAATGAACAAGCGCAACCTTTTCCGGTTTTTTCGCAATCGTCACTTGTTCGCCTTTGGCGCTCGTTATCGTTCTTGGAAAACTGGCACTCGCCGTCGATGCACTAGCTGCAGGTGTCGCGGACGGGCTAGGGCTGTTGCTCGCTGTGTTAGATTTAGAGCTGCCGGAACATGCGCTGGCTAGTAAAAGAAATACGATCATCAAGCACGCTGTCAGCAGCGGCATATACTGTTTTTTCATCAGGAATCTTCCTCTCGTGAACCAAGTCAGTGATAACGATTATCATTATCGAGTTAATATTACCACTCTGACCGACTTCCGCAAATAGAGATTTTCCCGATGTGCTGATGGATTTATTCCTCATTCACCCCTTTTCAACGCGGTTGGTGACATGCCGTAATGCTTTTTGAACAGCCTGCTAAAATAATACGCATCCGGGTACCCCACATTTCGGGCAATGTCCCTCACAGCAAAAGGGGTCGTCACCAGAAGTTCATAAGCAACCTTCATGCGATATTCAATCAAATAATGAATAGGACCGATTCCTGTATATTTTTGAAACAGATGCGAAAAATATTTCCCCTTCATCCCATGCTGCTCCGCCAAACCTTCCAGCGTGATCGGCTCCATATAATGCTGCCGAATGTGCTCAATCGTCTGCTCCATCATCGAATGGCTCTCTCTATTTTGCAGGTAGCGCTCGTACGTCAATGTCTTATTCACTAGCTGGTAAAATAATGTTTTCTTCTCAAGCAGCTCAATTTGCCCCAGTTCAGTGGAGTACCGCCTCAATTGCTTCATCACCTGCAGCAGCCCCGCATCCATGTCGATATGAAGCAGATGTACCTCTCTCACCAGATTAGCCTTGTCCTCTTTAGGAGCCACCGGTAAAAAATGAACAAGAAAATATTCAAACTCCGCAGAGTTTACAGCAATTTCAAAGTGCCGGTTATACCCGCCGATGATGGCCTTCCCCGGACTCATCAGATAGCTTACCCCATCGTAGGCAAAATTGGCTTCACCCTTTAACGCGATGAGAACTCCGCCCTTCGTAGTCGGCTGCGCCTTGTGGCCTTGATACCTGCCATGCTGGAGATTTGTTTGAAATACACCGAATATGTCGATGGGCACCTGCAGAAAAAATCCGGCTAACGCATCGTATTGATTTCCCACACAGATCCCCCTTTCTTGGACATATCCTAACTTACACGATTTTTGAGGTTATCTTCCGTAACTCCTCACAAAACGCCGTCCTCCGTACATATCCGCTTAAAAACTGCCGATGCAGCGCTTCTGCATGGTCAGGTCCGCAGGCTTGCTTATATGTGACAAGCAACTTGGCCACATGCTTATATTGACTACGATTATTCGCATTACTCGCTCGTAGTTCGATATACCCGCGGAATAGTTGACGCATTTCATCCGGATAATGTTTCGCCAAATCGGCGTAATAATCCACTATTTCGTAAGGCCGCCCCTGTACATACTTAAGGAGACGGGCATGATCATTGGTATCCTGCATGATCCGAATGTACACGTTATTAAAATTATAATCTTTCTGTCCCATTTGCTGCATAAGCCGTTCGTACACCTCTTGCCAGGACGCCTCCGAATAAAGCTGTTTTAGCTCAAGATAGTAAGTATAATCCCCGTCAACCGTCAAATCGAAAGCCAGTTCTCTCATCTGTTCCGTGTAACTCGCAGCTGCACATGCCTCATAGCGCAGCATCTTCCATTTCGTCACAAGTCCTGGCAGACCTCGCTCCTGATCAGAAAGCTCACCTTGCTCTGCCAAGCGGATGGCATCGTCATAGCGTTGTGCCTCTATCGCTTGCCGTATGGCCTCCTCGCGAAAGGAAGGCTTATCCAATTGCGCAAGAAGGAAAGCCTCTTTCTCCGCCTCATCTAGCAACTTATAACGCAGTCTAGCGAGCGCCTCACGCTCATGATTGGCTGACCATTCGTAATCCGAGTGAACTGTGCGCAATTCGAGTTGCGTGATGGCCTGCTTCAGCGCCTCGCACAATTCCCGTGTTTGCGACAACTCCGCACAAGCGTCGAGCAACGAATGACGCCAATCGGACCACTCGTCGTAGCGAGATGCCATCGCTTCCGCCAGCAAAACACGGAAGATTTCCGCCTGTTTGTCCGGCGTCATGGCATCGAGATCTAAACGAGTGGCCGTCTCCAAGCTGTCCTCAATCAACTCTCCGATAGCTCCATCCGAATCATCCGCACCCTGCAGCAGATCAATCATTTCATGCATGACACAAAAACAGAAATGAATAGCAGACAGTGGGTCGTCAGCTCGCCAATCATTAATTGCGCGCTCCAACACAAGTTCCCCACCACGAATGGCTTGGGAGACTTTCCCATAAGCGATAAACCCGTGACGATCTACATGCTTCTTGATGTGGCTGCGGATCAACTCATAACAAGTCGATAGTTCTGTCTTAACATCACCACGCTCAAAGTGCAGCCGGACTTGCTTTGCAACATCCTGATCCTCCTGAATCATCAAGAGTATAAATTCAACCAGGTCTTCTTTGCTTTGCTCTGCCAAAATCGAGCGGATATCCCGTTTCACCTTTGTATCTTTACCGTCGTTGACAGCACTTTCCTTGCTCTTATTGGAGAAAGTCGTCTCGACTTGACTCTCCTTTCCGTCAAACATATTTTCTTCCCACTCAGCACGCAGTTCATAAAACACAGCAACCTGATGCTTACAAACTGGCCCCTCGAACGGGCATGTGCAATGATGAGAGTGTATCTCGCCATCTTCCTTCAAGGCGATGACAACATTATAGTCATCACTTCCCTCAACAGTTGCTGCAAAGAGATTCTCATTAATTTCTTCTATAGTAGAAACAAGATCATCCATGTAATAATTGTAACCGTGGTTTATAATAACACGGCTTATTTGATCTTCAAATGATAGAATATGCATCCGTGAATCATCCTCCTGGTAAACACAATTGCCGTTACAATCACTATATCAAACCACAAAAGTGTTTCCAATGCATATATCCATGATCTGTTCCAGAGAGAAGTTCAATTTGTTCATCTTACTTCACTACCGCTAAATCAAAAATCTTTACGGGCTACTTTTATTGTTCCCTCCGGCCTAATTCCGTTAACATATACATCTGATCCCTAGGCTCAGCCATCTCAACCGCTTTAGATATATACAGCCGGAATTGGTCGAGATTCCTATCGAGAAACTCCCGAATGACAGTAATCACCTGCCATCCCTCATAGTTCAGGTTACGTACTTGTTTCTCGTATTCGGAATATTGCGAGTAACTGCATCTTCTCTCTACGATTTCGTCTCCAACGAATTGGATAGCAATTTTCGTAAGGAATTCAGAGGGGTAAAGGTAGAGACAGTAGCGTGTTTTAGCTCGTTTTATAGGATAGCCTACTTTCAGATCGCTAAAATCAAAGTTCACAATCGGTCCCCACAGCTCCTGAAGAAAAATGCCTACCTCCTCGCCGTATTTCTCCTCAACTTTCTTGTTAAGGCTTTTTGCCATCCATTTCGTAACGTTCGGGTGAACAAAACGCTCTTCTTTTGAAGGACGCTCCACCCAAGTGCTTTCCGGGTACTCGAATTTATAGCGAAGTGCTTCCCTGCCGCAGAAAACCAGCTCCCCTAACTGATTGAGAACTATAGAATCATTTGATATGCAATTTTTGTAATAAAATCGCTGATCTTCATTGCACATGAATGTCATATAAGCCATAATGTTGCGGGCCTCTTCCGGGTGCTCCCGGTCCAAATAATCACTCAGCGGGGCAAATGCCTGATTAAGCCATCTCTCCGTTACTTTTTGGGGTGAGCTAACTTGCGGATACACGATATCTTCCTCCTCTAATTGCAGATAAAAAAAAGCACACATGCGAGCAGATAACAGACTTCTGCAGGCACGGTGCTTCCGTTTTATTAGATATTATATAATGAAATCATATCACATTTAACCAATTATTTACAACTGTTGTTTATGATTCATATCTATCATTTATCCCTCTGGTATCTTTGTTTTGTACTATTATTTCTTCGGCAATGTGGAAATGTATTTTTTGACCACTTCATACACATATTCCTGACATCCCTCTGCTGTAGTTGGATCATATTTTCCACCGTTTGTCTTATTGTTAGAGAGAACTCTAATTCCCAGGAATGGTACACCATATGAATTAGCAATTTGTGCTGCCGAGGCACCTTCCATTTCCTCCACGGACGTACCGAATTTGTCATGCAGCCATTTAATTCGGTCTACCTCGTTATTCCAGAAGTCCCCTGAACCAATTGTACCCTCAACGACCTTACCCTTCGTATACTTATCTTTAACGGCATTCGCTGCTGCCAGTAGATTTTTGTCTCCCTCATAAAAACGAGGTTTTTCAGCGTTCGGATCTTCCCCTGCACTTCCTTCAGAGGCCATCAAATCCATAGGTTTCCATAATGTTGGATCAATGCCCTGATTTGCACCCTTGTCTGCCGCTTTAAATGAACCGATGTTGGTTGTTCTTTGTCCTAGAACGATGTCAAAAACATTTAAATTTGGATCATGTCCCCCTGATGTTCCTTGGTTAACAATAGCTATAGGGTTATATTTTTCAATAGCCAATGCCGTAGCAGCAGCCGTATTTTCCATTCCTTTTCCTGTTTTTGCAACGATAACAGGATAATTATCTACAGTCCCTTTATAAAATACAAAACTTCCCGATTGTTCTTCCGAAACATTTTCCAATCTTTTAGCAAACTTCTCAGCTTCAATTGGCATTGGACCCTCAATAATAATAGGTTTTTGTGCGCTAGTCTTTTGAGCAGAGCTACAGCCTACAGCTCCTGTTACCAGCAATGTGCCAACTACTCCTAACAACCCAAACTTCTTAAACAAATTAATTTCCCCCTTGATGTTCGATACACTCGATGAATTAAGCCCAACAAAAATCTACAAATAAAAAATGCTCTCTACACTAGACCCGGAACCGGAGCTAGACTTAGAGAGCAAAAGTATAAAATAAAGCAAAATAAAGCTTTGCCAAATTCAATGATGCGTTGGTCACAAACCAAATACCCTATACTTTAACTCGAAGTCCAGCTCATTCTAGGGAGCCGGGTAGAGACGCTCAGACCATATTACCGAGCATATACGAGTTATCCATTTTTTATTATGTTGAAAGTATAGCAAACTCACAGAGGAATCTCAAGGAAAAGGCGAATGATATTCGCGAAGTTTTGTTAAATGTTCGTAAATGTTATTGAATTCAAAGGGAAAAATAGAGAATATGTTTAAAACTCACCATTTTTTCAATGGTAAGTATCTCAGTCCCCGTCCTCCTTGTACAAAAGAAAAAAACTGAGGGGAGTACTGAAATGTCCATCTAATTTGCTAACGAAGCACACTCAACTACGACTACCCTAGCGGTACATTTCAATGGCGTGCTCCCTCCAGGATTTCTCCCCCCGTACCTCCTAATACAAAAGAAAAAAGCACCCTCGAAGGGTGCTTTTTCTGTACTTGTATGGAGGTGAGGGGAGTCGAACCCCTGTCCGAAAATATCGCCACACAGGCATCTACGGGTGTAGTCACAGTTTTGATGTCACCCGAGCAGCGCGCCGTAACCCGCTCTGCGTTGGGTCAGCCTGATTGTCTTCCTACGTCCGACCCCAGGCGGAGACCAAACGTCGTATCCCACTAAGGTTGGGCCCCTATCCTAGCACATGGGCGATGCGAGGGAGGAGCTAGCTCACAGGTTATTAAGCTGCGAAAGCTAAGTTGTTGTTTTGTTTGCCATTTAATAGGCTTTAGCGTTGTTAAAGCGGACGCGTCCCCACTACCCGCAACCCGCGCTCGAACTATCCCCGTCGAATCCAAGAACACCCCCGGATTGCCTTCATTTCCGCCCATAGAACGGAGAAGGTAAAAGACGAGCTGTTAGAGCGAAATTGCTCTTTAAAACTGAATCATTTGCTGTAGACCTAGTATAACACAAGCTGTGCAAAAATGAACGCTCAGGTTTGTGGAAGTCTAGGTGCTGCTTACCAATACCTTTGCCACGTTATCTGGCAATCTTCTGCTTCTCGCGCAGCGCACGTTGAATGTCGCGTTGTGCATCTTTTTTGGCTGCCGATTCACGCTTGTCGTACTGCTTCTTCCCTTTACCAATGCCGACTAAAAGCTTAGCATATCCATTGCGGATATACACCTTCAACGGCACAAGGGTGTAACCTTCTTGCTTTGCCTGGCCCAACATCTTGGCGATCTGTACTTTCTTCAAAAGCAGCTTCCGCGTCCGTGTCGGATCCTCTGGATTACTTCGGTTACCTTGCTCAAAAGGACTAATGTGCATGTTATGGACAAAAGCTTCTCCATTACGAATCGTCGAAAAGCTATCGCCAATGTTCGCTTTACCTGCCCGTAAGGATTTGATCTCCGTGCCGGTCAAGACAAGACCTGCTTCGTACGTTTCTTCAATAAAGTAATCGTGTGAAGCCTTTTTATTCTGGGCAAGCACCTTGCCATCTGCCTTCTTCGTTGCCACGTGAGATCCTCCTCCCGCAATTTCCAGCAGGTAAATACTGCTACAATGTGCATCCTATTGTAGCAAGATCAAGCCCGAAATGCAAGAAGCGGCGTTATCTCCGCCGCTTCTTGCTACCGCCGCCGTCGCCGTCACTCCGGCGACGACCACCCTTAGCGAGCGCGTTCACGCCGCTCGCCCAATCACTGCCGCTGCTGCGCTCAGCAGCGGAGCCACCGCCCGCTTGGGCTTCGCCCCCAAGCGCAATACCTCCGCGGCCGCGCTTGCTCTCGCCGCGGCCAGCACCGCTATCTGTCCGGCCTGCGCCGACAGATTCCAGCCTTGAGCTCAAGCTGCCGCCTTCGCTCAGCTTAGGACCACGCGCCTTCCCGCGACCACCGCCGGCTTTGCCGCGGTTTTCGCTCCACGGCGTGTTACCGCCTTTCCCGCGGCGCGATTTGCCCTGCCCAGCGCCTTCACGCTCTTGACCTGCTCTCGCACGACCAGCGCCTTCACCACGCTCTTGACCTGCTCTCGCACGCCCCTCAGCGCCATCACGAGGCGCTCTTCCTTCTTGCCCTTCCACACGACCGCGACCTTCACCGCGCTCTTGCCCTGCCCTTAAACGCCCTGCTCCATTAGTTCCATCTTGCCCTTCTTTCACACGTCTAGCCGCGCCTTCTATACGCTCTTGACCCGATCTCACACGCCCAGCAGCCCCACCATCACGGCCCGCACGCGCCCCATCAGTTGCACCAACAGCACTACCTTCTCCTCGCCGGCGCCCCGCACTCTCACCCTGAGACTTCGAAAAGCCACCTTTACCTTTGGTATAGCCGCCCTTGCCCTTCTCCGGCTTGCCTTTGCCGCCACGGAAGCCCTTGAAGCCTGCCGCTCCTTTGAACGGCTTGCCGCCTCCACCGCCACGGCTAAAACTACCCTCTTTGCGAGGCTTCATATCCAGCAACTCAAAATCAATCGTATGCTCTTCCATATTTACGCGAGCCACACGGACTTTAATTTCATCGCCAATTCGGTAGATCTTGGACGTGCGCTCTCCAACGAGAGCAAACTGTCTCTCATGGAAGTTATAGTAATCATCGGTCAAATCGCTCAAACGGATCAAGCCCTCAACGGTATTGTCCAATTCAACGAACATCCCGAAGCCGGTTACACTCGAAATAATGCCCTCGAACTCTTCGCCCACTTTATCCAGCATATATTGAGCTTTCTTGAGTGCCTCTGTTTCACGCTCTGCATCTACAGCTACACGCTCGCGTTCCGATGATTGCTGCGCAATATCACTCATGCGGGAAGCCAAATATTCATGACGAGTATCAGACAAAGTACCGCTTTCCAACACTTCACGAATGACCCTGTGAATAATTAGATCGGGATAACGACGAATCGGTGAGGTAAAGTGGGAATAAAATTCCGCCGCCAAGCCAAAATGCCCCAAACTCTGAGCATCATAACGAGCCTGTTTCATCGAGCGAAGCATAATTTTGCTAAGCACAGTCTCCTCTGGCGTCCCCTTAATGTCCTCTAGCAAGCTTTGCAGCGCACGTGGATGTACGGAATTGCCCTTCCCTTTGACCGAATACCCGAAGTTCGTCACAAACTCCATGAAATTCATCAACTTCTCAGCATCAGGATCTTCATGGACACGGTATAAGAAAGGTACTTTCATCCACGAAAAATGCTCAGCAACCGTTTCATTCGCAGCCAGCATGAACTCTTCGATCATCATTTCCGCGACAGAGCGCTCTCTTTTCACGATATCGGTTGGTTTACCGTCTGCATCTACCAGAATTTTAGACTCTTCAAAATCGAAATCAATCGCACCGCGCTTCATCCGTCTGCCGCGAAGTCTAGCTGCCAGCTCTTCCATCCGCTTAAAATCTTCCATCAAATACGCATAACGCTCCACAAGCTCAGGCTCAGCCTCACCCGTCAAAAGCTTACGCACATTCGTATAGGTCATTCGCTCGCTAGTCTTAATTACACTCGTAAAAATCTCATGATTAACGACCTTGAGATTCTCATCGAACTCCATTTCACAAGACATCGTCAAGCGGTCTACTTTGGGGTTAAGCGAACAAATCCCGTTCGACAACCGATGCGGCAGCATAGGAATCACACGATCCGTCAAATAGACGGAGCACCCGCGGTTATAAGCCTCGATATCCAGCGCCGTGCCTTCCCGAACATAATAACTTACATCAGCGATATGAACGCCTAATTTATAATGGCCGTTCTCCAAAAGCTCTACATTAACCGCATCGTCCAAATCCTTGGCATCTTCACCATCAATGGTGACGATCCGCTTCGAGCGAAGATCGCGGCGCCCCTGGCTAACAATCTCATCTTCCGTAATCGAATCCGGTGCTGCATCTGCTTCTTCCAGTACTTCCTCTTTGAAAGCCTCCGGCAGCTGGAACTTGCGCACAATCGCCAGAATATCAACACCTGGATCGTCCTTATGGCCGAGGATTTCAATAACTTCCCCTTCAGCCGCAGAGCGACCTTCTGGATAGTTCACAATCTTTACTACGACCTTTTGCCCCGTAACTGCCCCATTAAAAGCATGCTGAGGAATGAAAATATCTCTCGTCATCCGCTTATCGTCAGCAATAACGAAAGCATACGTATCCTGTCCCTGAAAAACGCCCACAATCTGTGTATTAGCGCGAGTAATGACCCGCACAACTTCGCCTTCCAAGCGGCCCCCGCCTTGGCTTCTGGACGTTACTTTTACGAAAACAATGTCACCGTTCATAGCCGTATTCAAATCATGCGCATTAATATACACATCCGGGTGCTCCCGGTCTTCCGGAATCAAGAACGCGAATCCTTTCGCATGGGCTTGCAGTCTTCCTCTTACCAAGTTCATGCGCTCCGGCACGCCATAACGGTCATTCCCGCCTCGAACCACGTGACCGCTTTCCTCTAAACGATTCAATAATTTAATAAAATCCTTGAACTCTTCCGCTCCTGCAATCCTGAAATGCTTTTCGAGCTCTTTATAAGACATAGGCTTATAAGCCTCATCTCGCATCAAACTAATAATATCTTGATCTGTTATCATATACACTCTTCACCTTCTTGTTGTTGTTGAGCTTCGTCCTACACTCACCGTATCCGTTCCTTTACTCCATAGTATGCCACTTGTAGAGAAAGGATAAACGCCGCAATATCGGCATAAACAAGCTCTCTTTCTTGATCCAGCAGCAAACCGTGCGATGATTTCGCATAATAACGAAGCTCTTTGCTTTCAGAGCGAGTGCGTTCATATAAAAACGCTGCGCTTCCCTGATGGACGACACCATCCCTGCCCCCCTGCCCGATCCATATCGGCGCTTTTACTTGAGGCAGCAAACCTTTTACATGTTTCAAAAGCTTTCGCAAACTAACGACGCAGCGAATCGGCGTTTTGGTATATGCACATGACTCATCTAATAGCGTGGAGAGTGTTTTGGGCTTCTTATTTATGTATTTGATAAAATACTGCATAATGACCGCCAACGCTGATTTTCTTGACGTCAGAAAGATCGGTGTAGCCAGCGAGATCACACCTGCCACTTGACGCTCAACCGCCAGCTTCAGGGCCAAAAGGCCACCCATCGAATGCCCCATCACGACGACACTTTTGCATTTCGCCGCAAGCTCATCATAATTCTCCAGCACATGCCCATACCAATCCGTCCATCCGGTTCGTAGCATATCTTCCGGTGACGTTCCATGTCCGGGAAGCCTCACTGCCTGAATCGTGTAGCCCTCATCCCGCAGCTCATACCCAATCCGTCGAAATTCGGAGGGCGATCCCGTGAACCCGTGAATCATTAATATGCCTGTTGTTTGCTTCGTCCCCTTGCCTGTCCAGAAAAAAGGCTCCGTGGATTTGTAAACTCTGCTTTCGATGGTAAACATCTCCTACCTATAGGCCCGTTTAAAATGAAAAAACAGCAGGAGTAGATTTCCCCTGCTGTTATCGTTTTATGTGTGTTAGGCCTTCACTACGTATGCTACGACAATGGAAAGAATGAAAAATGCAGCAGCAAGCCCCATCGTGAAACGGGACAAGAAAAGTTCTAAACCTCGTGCTTTTTGTTTACCAAATAAGTGCTCCGCACCACCGGAGATGGCACCGGACAACCCTGCGCTTTTACCTTTTTGTAGAAGAACAATCGCAATTAATCCGACTGAAGCTATGATTAACAAAATTTTCATAAAGATTACCATGTTTATTAGCACCCCAATTGCCTGTACTTTTGCTTATATGACTAGCATGAGTATTTTAACACAGTTCGTCCTAGAAAACAACAAAAGAGGTGTTTGGACGTTTTGCTACGTTTTAATCACGGTAGGAATAGGCAGATGATTGGCGATTGGCGCTTCTTGACCGCTTATTTCCCCCAAGAAAAGCCTGAACCGCTTGCTTCGCACACCATAACGCAAAGAGTGTAAAGATAATCGCCCACACCATGGTCGGAACCCCTGTATGAAGCGCCAAATTCGTGGCGTCCCCAGCTTGCCGCGCATCTCGCGACGCAGCTTGGATCAAATAAATCGGTCCGAACACGGACTCCTCCAAGCATAGAAAAGCGAGCAGCAAGTAATAAAAATTGCGCAGCCATTTAAGAGGAATAGCCATCATAATGATCGTCAAGGCAATAAATCCGATTAAGAACATGATGCCGAAACCATTCCGAACGAATAGGAGCAATGAAATGGCCGATATAGTGATCATGACCAGAAAACCGACCTGCTGCTTCCCTCTGGCAAAGGCTGAGAACAGGAACCAAGCAAATACGGAAGCTGTCGTATATCCGGCCAAAGCTACAGGAATGATCGACCACGATCTGGCTTGAGAAATCGCCGAAAGCGTGACACCGCTGTGGTTGGCGTACAGCTCAATTCGCTGCACTTGACCAGACAGCGCCAACGTTACCACCGCGTGCCCAAACTCGTGAACCATTGTATCCAGGTTACGAAAAAAAGATGAGGGGATCCAATGTGTAAGCAAGGCGGAACCTATCAGAAATAAAATAGTCTTCACCCAATTGCTCAATACAATGACCCCCTCGGTCGCACAGCCAGATAATGACACAAGTCACTATCCGGCTCTGCTGTTATTTAGTTATTTACTACGAAGCAACTTATTTAAAGTTTCTCAAGTTGTAGAAAGCTTTTTTACCCGCATATTGAGCTACGCTGAACAACTCGTCTTCGATACGAAGAAGTTGGTTGTACTTCGCAACGCGGTCTGTACGGGAAGGAGCGCCTGTTTTGATTTGACCAGCGTTTGTAGCAACCGCGATGTCAGCGATTGTGCTGTCTTCGCTCTCACCGGAACGGTGGGAGATAACCGCTGTGTAACCAGCGCGTTTTGCCATTTCGATCGCATCAAAAGTCTCAGTAAGCGTACCGATTTGGTTTACTTTTACCAAGATGGAGTTACCGATGTTTTGCTCGATACCTGTGGAAAGACGCTCAGTGTTCGTAACGAACAGATCGTCACCAACGAGTTGAACTTTGTTACCCAATTTCTCAGTAAGCAATTTCCAACCTTCCCAGTCATCTTCGGAGCAGCCGTCTTCAACTGTGATGATTGGGTATTTATCAACCCATGCAGCAAGGAAGTCAACCCACTCAGCGGATGTGAATGTTTTGCCTTCGCCTTCAAGTACGTATTTACCGTCTTTGAAGAACTCTGTGGAAGCAACGTCCATACCCAAGAATACATCAACACCTGGTTTGTAACCAGCTTTTTCAATCGCTGTAAGAATAGTTGTGATCGCTTCTTCGTTGGATGTGAAGTTAGGAGCGAATCCGCCTTCGTCGCCAACAGCTGTGTTAAGGCCTTTGTCTTTCAATACGGATTTCAAGCTATGGAAAATCTCTGCGCCAATGCGAAGAGCTTCTTTGAAAGTAGGTGCGCCAACTGGCAGAACCATGAACTCTTGAACGTCAACGTTGTTGTCGGCATGCGCCCCACCGTTGATGATGTTCATCATTGGAACTGGAAGTGTTTTGGCATTGAATCCACCAAGGTATGTGTACAAAGGAACATCCAAAGCGTCAGCAGCAGCGCGAGCTACAGCCATAGAAACAGCTAGGATTGCGTTAGCTCCTAATTTTGCTTTGTTTGGAGTACCATCTAGCTCGATCATTTTAGTGTCGATGCCAACTTGATCAAGTGCATCCAAGCCAATGATTTCTGGAGCGATGATTTCGTTAACGTTGTCAACGGCTTTCAGAACGCCTTTACCAAGGTAACGACCTTTGTCACCGTCACGAAGCTCAACAGCCTCGTACGCGCCTGTGGATGCGCCAGATGGAACGATAGCGCGGCCAAATGCGCCGGACTCTAGATAGACTTCAACTTCAACCGTCGGGTTACCGCGGGAATCCAATACTTCGCGTGCATAAACATCAGAAATAATAGTCATTGTAGAAAACACTCCTTTTATATAATTAATTTGGTTGCTATCTCTTAAGGATTGTAGTCCCGGTCATTTGTTCCGGTTGTTTAACCTCTAAGAAGTCCAGCAATGTTGGGGCAATATCTGCCAAAATTCCGCCGTCTCTTAGTGTAACAGATTTGTCCGTAACAATAAAAGGGACCGGATTCGTTGTATGAGCCGTGTTGCGTGAACCGTCCGCATTCGTGACAACATCGGCATTCCCGTGATCAGCTGTGATGCAGACAACTCCGCCTTTGGCAAGAATCGCTTCCACCACTTTACCCAGACACTCGTCTGTCGCTTCGATCGCTTTCACCGTTGGCTCCAGCAAGCCGGAGTGGCCAACCATGTCAGGGTTTGCGAAGTTCAGGATGATCGCGTCATGACGTTCCGCTTCAATCTCTTTAACAACAGCATCAGCTAGTTCATAAGCGCTCATCTCTGGCTTCAGGTCATAGGTTGCAACCTTCGGGGAAGGGATCAGCAAGCGAGTTTCGCCTGGTAGTTCCGCATCGCGTCCGCCGCTGAAGAAGAACGTTACGTGCGGATATTTCTCCGTTTCCGCTGCACGAAGCTGCTTCAGACCGTTCTGAGCGAGCACCTCACCAAGTGTGTTGTCGAGATCCTTCGGTTTGTACGCTACGAAACCGTCAACAGACTCGCTGAACAACGTCAGACATACGTAGTACAAGTTCTTAGCCACTTTAGGACCACGGTCAAAACCACGGAAGTCTTCATTCGTGAAGACTTGCGAAAGCTGGATCGCACGGTCCGGACGGAAGTTGAAGAAGATGACGGCATCTCCGGATTCAACAAGACCTACCGGTTTGCCATCCTCACCAACGATAACCGTTGGCATAACGAACTCGTCGAAGATGGATTTTTCGTAAGATTCAACAATAGCTTTCATCGGATCGGTGTAGGCTGGACCTTCACCGTAAACCATGGCGCGGTAGGATTTCTCCGTACGCTCCCAACGTTTATCGCGATCCATTGCATAGTAACGTCCTTGAACAGTCGCAATTTTACCTACGCCGACTTCGGCGATTTTCTTCAGAAGGCGCTCCATGTAGCTCTTCGCAGAATCCGGAGCTACGTCGCGGCCGTCGAGGAACGCATGGATATACACTTCATGGAAATCTTCTTTCTTAGCCAGATCCAGCAAAGCAAACAAATGCTCAATGTGGCTGTGCACGCCGCCATCGGAAAGCAGCCCGTAAAGGTGCAGCTTTTTGCCGTTCTCTTTGGCATGACGTACAGCGCCTACGATCGTTTCATTGTCGTAGAATTCACCGTCACGAATCGATTTTGAAATCCGCGTCAGATCCTGATAAACGATACGGCCTGCGCCGATATTCAGGTGTCCTACTTCAGAATTCCCCATCTGTCCTTCAGGCAAACCTACAGCTTCACCGCAAGCCGTTAAAGTTGTATGTGGATAACTTGACCAGTAACGGTCATAGTTCGGCTTTTTGGCATGAGCAACGGCATTCCCCTGCTCTTCCGAACGAAGTCCGAAGCCATCGAGAATGATGAGTGCTACCGGTTTCGGTCTGGACATATTACTTCGCCCCCTGGACGAGTTGGATGTAGGAAGCAGACTCTAAGCTTGCTCCGCCAACAAGTGCGCCATCGATATCAGGTTGCGCCATGTATTCAGCAATGTTGTTAGGCTTCACGCTGCCGCCGTATTGGATACGAACCGCGTCTGCTACGGAAGCGCCGTAAAGACCGCTCACAAGCTCACGGATGTAGCCGATAACGTCTTGTGCATCAGCAGCTGTGGAGGATTTCCCAGTACCGATAGCCCAGATTGGCTCGTAAGCGATAACCACTTGTGCTGCTTGCTCTGCGCTAAGACCAGCAAAAGCTGCTTCTGTTTGCACTTTGCAAACATCTTTGGTTTGACCCGCTTCGCGCTCTTCCAGCTTCTCGCCTACGCAAAGGATCGGTTTCAAGCCGTGTTTGAAAGCCGCAGCGACTTTCTTGTTCACGATTTCGTCCGTCTCAGCGAAGTATGCTCTACGCTCGGAGTGACCGATAATGACGTACTCCACACCGAGATCTTTCAGCATAACGCCGGAGATTTCGCCTGTGAACGCGCCATTGTCTTCGAAATGCAGGTTTTGTGCGCCTACGTGCAAGTCAGTGCCTTTTACAGCTTCAACCAGTGCCGGCAGGTTTGTGAAAGGAGAACAAATTACGCTTTCTACACCTTCTACCGTGCTGCCTTTTACTTCGTTTATAAAGCTAACAGCTTCGGAAACAGTTTTGAACATTTTCCAGTTACCCGCGATAATCGGTTTTCTGCTCATTCGGAATGCTCTCCTTTGATAATAAATTATTTATCGTTCAAAGCTACAACGCCTGGCAATGCTTTACCTTCCATGAACTCCAAGGAAGCTCCGCCGCCTGTGGACATGTGGTTCATTTGCTCAGCCAAGTGGAATTTCTCCGTTGCTGCAGCAGAGTCGCCGCCGCCAATTACTGTGTAGCCTTCTGTTTTTGCGCAAGCCTCAGCAACCGCACGTGTACCATGCGAGAACGGCTCGATTTCAAATACGCCCATCGGTCCGTTCCAAACAACCAGTTTGGACTTCGCGATAACGTCAGCATAAAGTGCACGTGTTTTAGGTCCGATGTCAATGCCTTCCCAATCTGCAGGAATGCTGTCAATATCAACGATTTGCGTGTTCGCGTCTGCACTGAATTTATCCGTAACAACGATATCTACAGGAAGCAGGAAGTTAACACCTTTTTCTTTGGCTTTCGCAATAAAGCTAAGCGCCAAATCAAGCTTCGAATTATCCAGAAGCGATTTACCGATTTCGTAGCCTTGTGCTTTCAGGAATGTATAGGACAGACCGCCACCAATCAAGACGTTGTCTGCAATGTTCAGGAGGTTTTCGATGACAGCGATTTTGTCTTTCACTTTGGAACCGCCGACGATCGCTGTGAAAGGACGCTCAGGGTTGTTCAGCGCTTTGCCTAGAACATCAAGCTCTTTCTCCATCAAAAGACCGGAAACAGCCGGTATGTAAGCAGCGATGCCTGAAGTTGAAGCATGCGCACGGTGAGCTGCACCGAATGCATCATTTACGAACAGATCAGCCAGATCAGCGAAAGCTTTTGCCAATTGAGGATCATTTTTCTCTTCGCCTTCGTTGAAACGTACGTTTTCAAGCAAGAGAACGTCGCCATTTTCAAGCGCATCCACTTGTGCTTTCACGATTTCACCAACGGATTGATCCGCTTTGATCACGTTTTGGCCAAGCAGCTCAGCCAATTTTACAGCAACCGGTGTTAAACGAAGCTCTTCAACCACTTGTCCGTTTGGACGGCCAAAATGCGCAGCAAGAATAACTTTAGCGCCTTGCTCTACCAAGTATTTAATCGTAGGGAGCGTTTCTCTGATACGTGTATCGTCCGTGATTTGACCATTCTCTACAGGTACGTTGAAATCAACGCGAACGAATACTCTTTTACCAGCTACTTCAACATCGCGAACACTTTTCTTACTCATAAGTTAAAGCCTCCTGAACGTATATGGTTTACTTCCGTACTTCCTGTTTCCGATCAACTTATATAGGCAACAATCGCACATAAAGAGGAGAATCGCTTCTCCTCTTCATGTGGTTGTTAGTGTGTGTTGTATGAAATTACAGACCTTTTTTAGCGATGAAAGCAGCCAAGTCAACTACACGGTTGGAGTAACCCCACTCGTTGTCGTACCAGGAAACTACTTTCAGCATGTTGTCGCCAACTACCATTGTGGACAATGCATCAACTGTGGAAGATGCTGGGTCACCATTGAAGTCGCTGGATACAAGCGGCTCTTCTGTGTAGTTCAGAATGCCTTTAAGAGGGCCTTCGGAAGCTTGTTTCAGAGCTGCGTTTACTTCGTCAACCGTTACGTTAACTTTAAGCTCAACAACCAAATCAGTTACGGATACGTTAGGTGTAGGAACACGCATAGCCATACCGTTCAATTTGCCTTTAAGTTCTGGAAGAACCAGACCGATTGCTTTTGCTGCGCCAGTGCTGGAAGGAATGATGTTCTCAGCTGCTGCACGAGCACGACGAAGGTCTTTATGAGGAACGTCAAGCACGGATTGGTCATTTGTGTAAGAGTGAACAGTTGTCATCATACCTTTTACGATTCCGAAGCTATCGTTGATAACTTTCGCGAAAGGAGCCAAGCAGTTTGTTGTACAAGATGCGTTGGAGATGATTGTGTGAGCTGCTGGATCGTATTTGTCTTCGTTTACGCCAAGTACGATTGTGATATCTTCGTCGGAAGCAGGAGCGGAGATGATAACTTTCTTAGCTCCACCTTTCAAGTGAAGGGATGCTTTTTCTTTCGCTGTGAAGATACCAGTGGATTCAACAACGATTTCTGCGCCTACAGATGCCCATGGCAGGTTCCCAGGGTCACGCTCAGCAAAAACTTTGATGGAACGACCGTTAACGATCAATTCGCCTTCGCCAGCTTCAACTGTTGCGTCTAGTTTACCGTGAGTTGTGTCATATTTAAGCAAGTGAGCCAATGTTTTAACGTCAGTCAAATCATTTACTGCAACGATTTGTACTTCTGAGCTGTTCAAAGCTGCGCGAAACACGTTACGACCAATACGTCCGAAACCGTTAATACCTACTTTTACCATAGCGAATTCCTCCTAAGATTAAAAAAGATTTATTTATTTCAAAACGCAGCTGGTACAAGCCCACGTTATGATGTCCAATTACACATGTTTCATAATTTCAAGTGCCGCCGCTTCGTCCGTGACCAGCACATCTTCTTGCCCGTGCCTTAGAACGGAAGCGATCGCTTCACCCTTGCTTTTACCGCCTGCTACGCCAATCACGACTTCTGTCCGATGCAGATCCTCCAGACGAAGCCCGACTGTAGGCATCTTGTGCACGACATTTCCTTGACGGTCAAAATAGTACCCGAATGCCTCTGCCAGAGCGCCATCGTCCTGCAAGCTGCGAGTCGTTTCGGCGTCCACCTTGCGCCTTCGAGCCATGACCATAGCATCTCCGATACCGTGAACTACGATGCGACAACTGCGAACAGCGTCAACAACTTCCTGAATCTGCGGATCTTGGATAAGCGTCTGATACGCTTCCTCGCCTAGATGATCCGGCACATGAAGCAGTCTGTATTTCCCGCCTGTCTTCTTGGCCATAATAGACGCGATTGTATTTGCCTGCATATCCACGCTTTCGCCGAGTCCACCGCGAGCCGGTACGAACCAATTGCCTTTCATGGAAGAGGAAATCGTCAGGTTATTCGCAATTTGTGCCATTGTTGAGCCGCCGGTTACTGCAATAATGTCGCCCTTGGCCACATATTTGCGCAGTGCCGCTGCGCCGGCGCGTCCAAGCTCCTTCTTCGTGAAGACCGAAGTGTCCGTATCGCCAGGAACCACAATGACTTGCGATAGACCATACGCTTTCGCGATGCTTTCTTCCAAATCCGTCAATCCAAAAGCGATCTTAATGATCGGCAGCATATCCTCGAGCAGTTGACGGCCGGACTCCGTGATCTTCATCCCAGAGGCGTCCGATTCCAAAAGCCCATGCTCCTTAAGGAAGTCTACTTCTCCGCGGAGCACCCGCTCCGTCATATCGAGCGAAGAAGCTAGCGTTCTACGTCCGACAACACCAGAGATTAAGATATGATGCAGAATCGAGTATCGCTTCTTCATGATGTCCATGAGATCCGGCAAGAGCTTTTTCTGAATGTCTAGAATTTCTCTCATATAACGACGTTCGACGCTCCTGATCCAGTGATGGACGTTTTATGTCCCGGGTATACATTTTGCGTCCCACCCGGGTGAAAAAAAATGGCCTTACACGTTTATTATAACCAATAACGTTTGAACATTCAACAATTGTTCAAACAATTTCAACAAAATGTGCTGTAAGGGCTTACGGTATTGCTTTTTGCGCGGAGGTGACATATAATAACCCTTGCTTCGCTTTTTTGAAACATGCGCCCGTGGTCCAATGGATATGACGTAGGCCTCCGAAGCCTGAGATAAAGGTTCGATTCCTTTCGGGCGCGTAAATGACATGGAAATAAGGGAAACATTAGAGAAATCAGTCGGTTGACTGATTTTTTTTATTGTTAGTTTGACCTTTCTTGACCTTCGAAGGTTTTTTCGTTATCATACTTGTAGATACTGTAAATAGTATGTACGAGGGAGATCAATTTCATAACTCATAGCATGACATTGGCCCCAGGCACCAAACTTTTAAACCATCTACCCACCCCAAGGAGGTCATTCTCATGAGTTTTATCCCTATGGTCGTCGAACAGGACGCACGCGGTGAAAGAGGATATGACATCTACTCTCGCTTGCTGAAAGACCGCATTATTTTCTTAGGCACGGGTGTCAACGATGTTGTGGCAAACTCCATCATTGCTCAGTTACTATTCTTGGCCGCACAAGATCCTGATAAAGATATCTCGCTATACATTAACAGCCCTGGCGGTTCCATCACAGCCGGTATGGCGATCTACGACACGATGCAGTTCATCAAGCCGGACGTCTCCACGATTTGCGTTGGTATGGCTGCTTCGATGGGCGCATTCCTGCTAACAGCTGGCGCCAAAGGCAAGCGTTACGCGCTTCCGAACAGCGAAGTCATGATTCACCAACCGCTTGGCGGCGCTGAAGGCCAAGCCTCCGACATCGAAATTCGCGCGAAGCGCATTTTGAAAATGAGAGACAACCTGAACAAAATCCTTGCAGAGCGCACAGGACAAACGTTCGAACGCATCGAAAAAGATACAGACCGCGACAACTTCATGAGTGCTGCTGAAGCAGCCGACTACGGACTCATCGATAAAGTAATCGAGCGCGTCTAATACAAATAACCAGCTTGCATGACTGCTCTTCTGAGCGGCCTTGCGGCTGGTTTTTTTATTGGTGGGCTGATTGCCCTCTAACGGACTCCACAGCCTCTATTTATCGATTTTAGGCTCCAAATTCAATTTAACGGACTCCAGAGCCGTTAATTGCCATAAATAGCCCCAGCAACGGAGAAAACCTGTTAAATAACGTCACCACAGTCCGTTAGCTGTCTAGCTGCAGGCAAATAGCAAAGAATAACGGCCCGTGTGTCCGTTGCACAACGAATTCCCTGCCGCGCCCCGCGTTCGACTACCGCTACCAGCTGCAAGCAAGCCGCCCGTTACCCTGCAGCAAATGCAAAAAAAGAGCCCCAGAGGCTCCTATCCACCCGAAAATCTTCCGATTTTCCAAGCGAAGCAATAGGATCTCCAAGGCTCTTAACAATCACTTACTTTTTCTCATCCAATGGGTAGAAAATAAGGTCAATCGGGAACGCTGAGCCCGCCGGAGGCGTGAACTCAATATCCAGCGCGTCTTCCTTGCCCGTCGTGCGAGCCAGCACTTCCATGCCGTCAAACGCGGTAATAACACCGGAGCTCGGAACCGGAATGATCTCGCCGTTAATTTTGAACGGCCCTTTGAAAACGCCGCCTCTAGCCATAATCATAACGGCCATTTTGCGCGGCTTATCCGAATGGATTTTATAAACCACACCATAGTTTCCGCCGTTCTCTACGTTCTCCTTGCGTATCACGTCATAACCTTTGACGAACGGGTCGGTCTTATTATCGCCTATCGTCAGCACCGATGTTTTGGCGAAACTCGCCGCATCAATGTCCCACTTGATTTCGGATACCGGGAAAGTCCCCCTCACATGACCATTGAAAGCCAACAAAGGAAGTTCCTTCACGGTATTCGACGTTAACCTTTGATCCGTTACAGCGAAAGACATTTGTAACTCGCCATCTGTTTCGACATCATAGAACAAGTTCACGCCTTGCCCTGGATAAAAGTCTGGAAGCTTCGCATAGACATAAGTCTCATGAGGAGCAACCGTCATTGTATCTGTGTACACATTGTTCAACAAGAAGTCTACAGAAGCTTCGCTGCCGATCAAATTAGCATAAACGGAAGGATATACCTCACCTTTATTCGTCGTTTTGATGGTTACCGGTTTATCCGTATTATTCGTGGCGAAAATCGCCATCGTCATGATTTGCTTCGTGCCGTTGATATGGTCAGCATACAAACGCGCTTTCCCATTGATTTTGTCCTGATACAGAATGCCTTTTTCCGTAAACTCTTCGGGACTATCGCTTACCAGCAATGTGCGGTCAGTCAGCTCTGTAACTTTCTTTGGAAGCATCGGCAGCTCGTTGAAATGGGACCAAATAGTTCCCCAATCCGATTTGATGAAACTGCCCACAGGAGCTGTATAAATCGGGTACTCCACTTGACTCAAATAAGGCACGTCTTCAACCGTTACATAACTTTTGAATAATTTACTTTCGTGTCCATGGCGATCCTTCACGGTCAAAGTGACCGGATACTTGCCTGGTTTGAAGAACGCTTCTTCTTTGCCAACCCAATCGTAGGATGCAATACCTTCCGCATCTGGATCGTAGCTCAAATCCACATACTTCACAGGCTCTCCAAGGCGGTAAGTAGGCTTCGCAGTTGCAAACTTGGCTACAGGTCGGGAATTGCTGTCTTGATCAATGTAGATGCCCTCAGGCGTCTTAAAGTGGACAATCTCTACACGACGCAATTCACTGTTGTACGTGTACTTCGCGCCCATGTAATCCGCAAGCCATGTCAGCTTGACCAGAAGCTTCCCGTTCACAATCGCAGCAACCGAGTTAAAAGGCGTATCCACGCCATTGGTCGTAACTGTCTTATGGTCAGCATCCAGCACGATGTTGTAGCCTGGAGGTGTCATTTGAATCGTCCGGGAATCGTTATTCCACTCTACTTTGAAGCCCATGGTATCGCCCAGGAACTTGGCAGGAACAAAAGTACTCCCGTTGATAATCGTAGCTGGCGACTCCAAATGAATCTGATCCTCATTCACGAAAGCTTCTGACTTATCGATATAAAGTAAAATAAAGGACGAACTCGCCGATACGGCATGCGCTGCTGGTGCTGAAATCGCACTAGCCAGAAACACTAGTAAAGCGAGCATAACAGTAATCTCTTTCCTTAAAGCATTCCATTTCATTCTCTCTCTAACTCCTTTTGCCTTAGTATGCGAGGTATGCGAGATAGAGGGCAAAGCAAATAGCCCTTTCCTTCATTGACCACGTTCATTAGACGCCGCCAAGAGAAAAAGGTTGCTAGTCTATTCAAATGTTAACAAGTTTGACACTTATTTACCGTAACTGCCAAAAGCAGCGGTCAATTGCAAAAAAGCCTCCTCGAAAGGAAGCTTTTGAAGGATTATTGGTTTTCCAATTCTTCCTTGCTAACTAACGTGACTAAAGCGTTTACAGCCTGCTCTGCATCCGAACCTTCTGCACTTATGAAGACTTCGGTCCCTGTGCTGATCGCGAGACTCATAATTCCCATGATGCTCTTGGCATTCACTTTCTTCTCATCTTTCTCAACGAAGATCTCAGATGAAAACTTATTCGCCTCTTGAACAAACAATGCCGCAGGTCTGGCATGAAGTCCTGTTCTCAACTTCACAACGACTGGACGTCTGGACATGGAACTAATTCCCCCTAGTGTGGCGCTTATATGAATTACTACTGATAACAGTGCTATTCCTTATGTTATAACATTATACCATTTTTCCCTCAAGTACACTAGAAAAAATGAGAAAAACTTATTTACATCGTGTTCAGTCCCGTAAAAACTAAGAATTCCGCTGTTTTTCAGCCAATTCGTCAATTTTTCGCAGGCGATGATTGACGCCGGATTTACTGACATTGCCCTTAAGCATATCGCCAACTTCCTTGAGATTCAAATCGGGATGCTGAAGTCTGATTTCGGCAACCTCTCTCAATTTCTCTGGCAAACTGTCAAGTCCAACCTCTCTTTGCAAAAGCCGAATGTTCTCGATCTGCCTCACCGCTGCTCCGATCGTCTTGTTCAGATTCGCTGTTTCACAATTGACAATCCGATTCACCGAGTTCCGCATATCCTTCATGATCCGGACATCCTCGAAGCGCAGCAGCGCTTGATGAGCCCCAATGATACTCAGAAATTCAATGATCTTCTCGCCTTCCTTGATGTACAGGACGAACCCTTTCTTACGCTCGATAAAGCGGGCATTCAAGTCGAATTTGTTAGCTAGGTGCGCCAGCGCCTTGCAATGCTCCTCATAGATCGAGGCAATTTCAAGATGATAGGAAGATCCTTCGGGATTATTCACCGAGCCGCCGGCCATGAAAGCTCCGCGGAGATAAGCGCGTTTGCAGCAGTTGCCCTTAATAATCTCTTTGTTGATTCCTGTCGTAAAGATAAATCCTTCAGAAACGATTTTCAGATCACTGAGCAGCTCTTGCACTTGACCAGGTACTCGAACAATATATACATTATTCTTCTTCAAACGCATTTTCTTGCGCACGAGCAGTTCAGTGTGCAGTTTGTACGTCTTTTTGATGAGGGAGTATATACGTCTGGCGATAGCAGCGTTTTCGGTAGAGATATCGAGAACAACGCGTTGGTTCGTTAACTGAACCGATCCATTCATGCGAATTAAAGCAGATAACTCCGCTTTTTCACAACACGCTTCCGCTTCGGTTATTAAGGTCAATTCTTTTTTGGTTGTTGCCGCAAAGGACATGAGACTCACTTCTTCCTTGACATCCAGCTTTCGACAAGCTGATAAATATGGTCACTCAATTTCTCAGCGTCATGTCGAAGGTACGTGCGGAATAGCACGAGACGGTCAGCAATGACCCGATACCCTCTTTTCGTGACTTCATCCAAATCCAAGTGAACCGCTTTTGAACCTTTTTCGGCATATCTCGCCTGAACTTGCGGTGG
Source organism: Paenibacillus sp. P36 (assembly GCF_045866505.1). Classification (NCBI taxonomy): domain Bacteria; kingdom Bacillati; phylum Bacillota; class Bacilli; order Caryophanales; family Paenibacillaceae; genus Paenibacillus; species Paenibacillus sp. P36. The sequence continues at coordinate 312,628 of NZ_AP038372.1, read as the reverse complement.
AATTTCGCCATTGTTTACGATCACATAATCGAACAAATGCCGCTTGAGATGATCATATACCGCATCAAGGTGATCGCTGACGGAGTAGTCATCGGTTTCCCCGGGCTGTGTCATGACATTGCAAATGAACATTTTCACTGCTTTCGATTTGGCGATCTCCTCCGCAATACCCGGAACAAGCAGATTAGGCAGCAAACTCGTGTATAAACTCCCTGGTCCGCAAAGAATCGCATCCGCATCGCGGATTGCAAGAATTGCGTCCGCCAGCGGCGTCACGTTCGCGGGTTCTATGAACACTTGCTTAATGCGCCCTTCCGCTTTGGGAATTTTGGATTCCCCTATGACTAAAGTACCATCTTCCATTATCGCTTTCAACACGATCGCTTGGTTGGAAGCCGGAATAACCCGCCCCCGAACCGCGAATACCCGGTTCATCTCTTGCACGGCCGTTACAAAATCACCGGTAATGTCAGTGAGTGCCGCTAATATTAGATTTCCCAGACTGTGCCCAGCTAAACCTGTTCCCACCTGAAATCGATACTGCAGCATTAAAGACAGCAGCGGCTCGACATCAGCAAGCGAGGTCAATACGTTGCGAATATCGCCCGGTGGGGGCATCTGCATCTCATTGCGGAGAATGCCGGAGCTTCCTCCGTCGTCCGCTACCGTAACGATAGCAGTAATATCAACTGGCTTTTCTTTCAAACCTCTAAGCATTACTGAAAGACCTGTGCCGCCGCCGATTACGACTATTCTGGGAGTGCGCTGTGATTTTTCATATTTCATCCTTCATTCACCCTCTTAATCGTTAGGACGCTTATACCCGGTCCCGCTCGGCATCTCGATGACTCAAACGCACAGCTTCCGTTTCACTGTTCCCCAGAACCTTACCTAGGTATTCGGTAATGGCTACGGAACGATGTTTCCCTCCTGTACAGCCTATTCCCACAACAACCTGGCTTTTGCCTTCTTTCTTGTATTGAGGCATTAAGAAGTTCAGCATATCAAGCAATTTTGTCAGGAACTCTTGCGTCTCGGTCCATTTCATCACGTAGTCGTACACATCGGGGTCTTGACCTGTCTGCGGGCGAAGCTGTTCCACATAATGGGGATTCGGCAAGAAGCGAACATCGAAGATTAAATCAGCATCAATGGGTACACCATACTTAAATCCGAAAGAGATTACATTTATAGATATGCGGTTGGTTTCCAAATTGGTAAACCGGGAAATAATTCTTTCTTTGAGCTGCACTGGTTTCAAAGTACTGGTGTCAATAACCTGTGTAGCCAGACCTTTGAGCTCCTCCAGCAACTTGCGTTCAAGCCCAATGCCTTCGAGTGGTGCACCTTCGGGCGCAAGCGGATGCCGGCGTCGGCTCTCTTTGTAGCGTTGAACAAGTGTCGCATCGGTAGCATCTAAGAAAAGAATTTCATAACTTAGCGTGTAATTCTCATGGATATATCGAAGCGACTCCTGAAGTGCAGTGAAAAATTCACGCCCCCGCAAATCAATCACCAGTGCGACTTTGCCGATTTTCCCCATCGACTGTACGATCAACTCAGCGAATTTCGGAATAAGGACAGGCGGTAAATTATCGACGCAGAAAAATCCGAGATCTTCGAGGCTCTGCACCGCAATTGTCTTTCCAGCACCCGACATTCCTGTAATAATGACCAGTTTCGCTAAAGGGTGGTTCTCTTCCATGAATGACACCTTCCTTTGGAGTGCTTTCGCAGGCCGAAGTCCCTGCCATCAGCCATGCGAACCGTACTTGTCAGTCTAGCATTCTAACGCAAGTTCAAACCGGCAGCGCCTACGACACCAGCGTCATTACCAAGTGTAGCGGCAACAATCTCAACGCCTTCAGCGGCTGCTTCCGGCGTGTATTTCTTGAATGTATCGCGGATTGGTTGGAACAGAATTTCGCCTGCTTTGGATACGCCACCGCCGATGATGAAACGTTTCGGGTTAACAACGACAGCGAGTGCCGCCATAGAGCGTCCAAGATAGTAAGCAGCACGGTTCACGATGCGAAGAGACACTTCGTCTCCGCTTTTTGCAGCGTCGAAGACATGCTTCGCTTCAATTTTTTCATGAAGCGCAAGAGAAGTACGCTCTCCGCGTTCAACCGCTTCTTTGGCCATACGAACGATACCTGTTGCAGAGGATACCGTCTCCAAACAACCCATTTGTCCGCATCCACATTGAATCGCTTCGATATCCGGCACAACCGACATGTGTCCAAGCTCGCCAGCCATACCCGCAGAACCTTGATAGATTTTACCGTTAATAATAATACCGCCGCCAACACCTGTTCCCAACGTATAGCAAACTACATTCGGGATCCCCGCACCTGCTCCAGCCCATGCTTCGCCTAACGCTGCCACGTTGGCATCGTTATCGATTTTCACGGTTTTACCCAGAAGCGTTTCCAACATTTTCTTGGCAGGGACATTATGCCAATTCAAATTTGGAGAGAATTTGACGAATCCTTCCGGAATATCCATGAATCCGGCTAACCCCGCGCCGATACCCGCAACTTGCTCCCACTCATAAGGGGATTCTTCGACAATTTGTCGCACTTGCGCCGCAATTCGACCAATGACTGACTCAGCGCCATTCTCTGCGCCTGTAGGCCCTTCTAACGTTTGCAGCAGCTTCCCCTGCTCGTCGCAGATACCGACTTTAATGTTGGTACCGCCTAAATCTACACCGATATAAATCTGATTTGACATTTGCAAGGTCACCTCATGAATAATCATTAAAATTTTCGGGCATATGCTCCTGTTTAAACTATAAGACAACCCTGTATACAGGTCAAGATTCAACTATTCCCCAATGAAATGAGAAAACGTGGAAAGCATAGCCTTCCACGTTTTCTGTACCCTCTTACAGCGATTGACTCCAATCGTGTACGATATGGCCTTCAAGGAATTTCTCAGCTTCAAGGGCTGCTGCACAGCCACTTCCCGCTGCTGTGATCGCTTGGCGATATTTGGTATCTTGTACGTCGCCGCAAGCGAAAACGCCAGGAATATTCGTTTCCGTCGTGCCTGGCTTCACAATGATGTAGCCAAGCTCATCGGTATCAATTTGTCCGCCTAGGAACTTCGTATTCGGTGTATGACCGATCGCTACGAAAATACCATCTGTTTCGATAATTTCTTCTTCACCAGTGGTATTATTTTTCACTTTCAGACCTGTAACACCCTTCTCGCCGGATACAACTTCAAGTGGTGTATTGTTCAGCGCCCATTTCACTTTCTCGTTACCGCGCGCGCGATCTTGCATGATTTTGGAAGCGCGCAGCTCATCGCGACGATGAACCAGGCGTACCTCGGAAGCAAAGCGAGTCAAGAAGTTCGCCTCTTCCATAGCGGAGTCTCCGCCACCAACGACGATAATCTTTTTGCCGCGGAAAAAGAAGCCGTCACACGTTGCGCAAGTACTTACGCCGCGTCCGATATTTTCTTTCTCATTGCCGATCCCGAGCAATTTAGCGGAAGCGCCGGTGGAAATGATCAATGTTTCTGTTTCAATCTCGCCCAGACCTTCAACTTGCAATTTGAATGGACGATTGGTTAGCTCAACGGAATTGACCCAACCTGTTTTGAATTCAGCGCCAAAGCGTTCCGCTTGTTTGCGCATGTTCTCCATTAATTCAGGACCCATGATGCCTTCAGGGAAACCTGGGAAGTTCTCTACCTCGGTGGTAGTGGTCAATTGCCCGCCTGGCTCCGGACCCTCAATAACAAGTGGGCTAAGGTTAGCACGAGCTAGATAAATGGCTGCTGTTAGACCGGATGGTCCTGTTCCTACGACGACTGATTTGTACATTTGGTTTCCCTCCTAGTTGCTTTCCACCAAGAAAGCTATCTTTAGTATGCATACATCTATGTATGAAAGCCGGGTCTCACGACACGGCAAAAACCCAGCTATCAAATGCTCGTAAATTTGTCGAAAATGGCTTCCATCTTCTCGCGTAGGCCGCAAGTATCATCAATCAGTTTCACGTTCCGGCTGACTGTTGAGACCGTCACGCCATAACGTGCAGAAACCTCTTGATACGAAATTGCGCGGCGATGCATCTTGGCAATCAAGTATTCTAATGCCGCTGCCCAGCCTTCCGATTTCTGAATTTTGGGCACAGACGGATACATCTTCGTCAGAAATTCCACCCACAGGATTTCTAAATCATACTGTTGCACCATATCGTAGCGCTTATGCATGTGGGAAAGCGCTGTTTCCATGACGCTTTGCCATTTGACATCCCAAATAGGCAAGTGCGGCGAGTATGGTGAAGCCTCAACCATGATCTCTTCATTTTCAAGAAAAGCGGGAATGGACTCCCGAATCCCCATGCTGCGAAGCACAAAAATGGCTACTTTCTTCAAATAGTCATCTTCATGGCGATCAAGAATGAAGTCCTGCAGCGCATCTCTCACTTCACCGTCGGCAATCAGACCAAAGGCCTGAATAACCTGCAGCTTCGTTTCGATATCTCCATGACGTAATGCCCAGAAGAAGGAGGAGCGCACAAGTGGATCTTTCTTCAATTGATCAGGAATGCCTTGCGAGGATTTCTCCAACACACGGAACTGCTCTTCAAAGGGCAGATGGTAATGATAGCTCCAAGTTAATGGACCTTCCGCCTTCTCTCTTGTACGCAGTTGATCCAAGTAAAACTTGGAGATCTCAGCGCCGGGATCCAGCTTCTGTGTTTGCTTCCAGTACCGATAGGCTTCATCGAACCGCCCCAGATGACAAGCCGCTACCGCTGCATAGTGGTACAAGCAGGGATCTGCTGCACCGTCACCAGCCTTCAGCAGACGCTTGAACAGATGGTACGCTTTCTCATGTTGAGAAAGAATCCCCATCGTCGTAGCAAGCTTAAAGACATGATCCTGCTGAAACGGATACGTTTTGCATAAGAGCTCCGTTAACTCCGCCAGCTCTTTCTTATTACCGAAATGCTGATGGAAGATGGCCATGTTACACAGGGCATGCAAATTCCCAGCATCAATTTCGAGCACCGCGCGGATGGTTTCCATCGCCTTATCGAATTGGCCCATATAATAATAGGCGAGGGCCAAGTTGTTCCGTGCTGCCGTAAATTCAGGCTGATTCTTCACCAGCTTCTCCAACTGTCTCACGGCCTCGGCGAACTTCCCTTCTTCCAGAAGAGCGCGGGCTTTATCATGCTCGAAGAGCCCTTCTCGACTCTTGATGCTAGTGAGAGGGGCAGGCCGTTCAAGCTCGTAGCTCAGCATTTCCATCATTTCTTCGGATTCGTCCATAAACTGACCCGTAGGGTCCGTTTCCAAATACCGAACTAATGCTTGTTCTGCCTGCTCGAAATTTTCCATATTGGCGTAGTTGTTCGCCATATAAAAGTGACATTCCGTCATCTCGGGATCGATCGTTTCAAGGATATGCTGCAAAATCTGGTTCGACTCGTCGTAATTGCCCATTTCGGAGAGAACTCCCGCGAGGTTGCAGTGATTCACAGGGTTATCCTGCTCATACTCCGCAGCCCGCCGGAAATATTTCAATGCCTTATCATAATGAAACCGATCCAAAGATTGAACCGCTCTCTCGAAAAAGAATGCGGCATCCATATTTATTGAGATTACTTTAGGTTTTGGCGCTTCGGACACACGCTTAATCTTTTCCATAGCAAGACACCTCCGGCAATTTGATTACAACTCAAATTATACCATAGATCGCTTGGAAGCCAAAAACATTATCCGAAGGTAAGATCTGGTCTATACAATTTACCTATACGCCGCCGTATTTAAACAAGGAAGACAAGGAACCGCCATCATTAATAATGCGGATTGCATCGGATAACAATGGAGCTACGGAAAGCACATTAAATTTATCGGAGTGTCCTTCCGGAATCGCGATGGAGTCCGTAATGATCACTTCTTTGATGTTCGGGTGATCCAAGCGCTGCAGAGCTGGACCTGAGAAGACAGGATGCGTTGCACAGATGTAAACGTCGTGCGCGCCTCTTTCTTTCAAGCTTTCTACAACATTAACGATCGTCGTTCCTGTATCGATCAGATCCTCGATAATAATCGGTGTACGGCCGACAACATCACCAATGACGTGAGTAATCACGGACTCATTGTGTTCCGGACGTTTCTTGATCATCATCGCGAAAGGCGCATCCAGGATATTCGCCATTTTCTCAGCCGTTGTTGCACGGCCTGCATCTGGAGATACGATGATCGGGTTATGCAGATTTTTCTTTTTAATGCAATCACTAATAACGTCAAGTGCCGTCAGATGGTCAACTGGAATATTGAAGAAGCCTTGAATCGCCGGTGCATGCAGGTCAATCGTAACAACACGGTGTGCGCCTGCCGCACTGAACAAGTCAGCGACTAATTTAGCAGAAATCGGCTCACGCGGAGCAGCCTTGCGTTCTTGACGAGAGTAACCATAATATGGGATGACAAGGTTGATCGTTTTTGCAGAAGCTCTTTTTGCCGCATCCATCATGACCAAGAGTTCCATCATATGTTCATTAATCGGATGGGAGAAGGTTTGTACCAGGAATACGTCACAGTTACGAATCGTTTCTTCGTAGAGACAGTAGATTTCTCCGCTTTTAAAACGGGATAATTTGATTTGTCCAAGCGGCTGGCCGAGCTCTTTACAAATACGTTCCGCAAGCTTCGGATTCGAAGATCCGGAAAAAATTTTAACATTGTCGCTATGCATGGTTAATGGTTACCTCCGAAGGTTCATTAAATAGATTGTTCACGCCCTACTCATTATACATGAAAGGTGTCGAATTTAAAAAGTCACAAGTTGTCGATTTCGTGCATGAAATGTGGCTATTTCGTTAAATCCAATCATTTTGAGCAGCGATCTTGCTTCATCCAAATATTGGCCTAACCGCTCCGGCTGATGAGCATCCGATCCAAGCGTCACCGGGATTCCCACCTTATGGCAATATTCCAGCATACGGCGGCTAGGAAACATCTCTTTGCAAGGATGACGCAGTCCGGATGCATTCAACTCAATCGCAAGCCCACACTCCTTCACCGTGTCCAGCGCGGCTTTCTCCAACTCCCAAGTATCGCGATCCGGCACATAACCAAATCGCTTGATCATATCGAGATGACCCAGGTAATCATACAGTCCTGTACGGGCTGCTTTCTTCACTGCCTCGTAGTATTGGGTATAAACCTCATAAATATCCTTACCTTCCCAACCTGCGATCTGACGAAAATCAGAAATATCCCACTCGCCCAAAAAATGGACGGAGCCAATCACGTAATCCCATGGATACGCTTTAATAATGGCCTCTATTTCTGACTCATAACCTTCAATATAATCGCCTTCGAGACCGACACGAATATCAATTTGATCCTTGTACTTCTCTTTCAGATGCAGGCACTCCTCGACATAACGAGGCAGTTCCTCCATCGGCATAGCCATCTCTGGCCAATAGGTCTGCGGATCCACATGCAAAAGCGGCATATGATCAGACAGCCCTAATTGCGTGAGCCCGATCTCGATGCCGCGTTTGACGTATTCCTCTAGTTCCCCAGAGGCGTGACCGCAGCGCACATGATGTGTATGATAATCAATCAACATCGTGATATCACTCCAGGTCGTCTTATTTATTTTTTAACATGCCGATTCGCAAGCTCTTTCATAATATCATCCAATGGCAATTTATTATTACGTAAAAGGACCATTAAGTGAAAAATGAGATCGCTAGCTTCATAGCGAAGCTCGTCGTTGTCTTTATTTTTGGCAGCAATAATAACTTCCGCCGTTTCTTCGCCTACTTTTTTGAGGATCTTATCGACACCTTTTTCGAAAAGGTAGGTCGTATAAGCGCCTTCCGGACGCTCAGCATCACGTGAAGCAATAACGGCTTCCAGCTCGCCAAGGATGGCAAATCGATCTCCGGATACCGCAGGCTCCGTTCCTTCTTGTGCCGCCCCTTCGACCGGAATGCTTTCCGTGAAGCAAGTGTAAGTGCCGTTGTGGCAAGCCGGTCCTACTTGCTCTACAAGCACTAGCAGCGTATCCGCATCGCAGTCGTAGCGCAGCGCCTTAACTTTTTGCGTATGACCCGAAGTAGCGCCTTTGTTCCATAACTCCTCACGGGAGCGGCTCCAAAACCAAGTGTCTCCGGTTTGAATCGTACGTTGCAAAGATTCGCTGTTCATATAGGCCAGCATAAGAACTTCTTTGCTGACGGCATCCTGTACAATGGCAGGTACCAGTCCGTGTGCATCATATTTAATCTGTTCCAGTGAAAATGTCATCGAATTTCAACCCCTTTACCTTTCAGGTCAGCTTTGACCCCTTGAATCGATAGCTCTTTATAGTGAAAAATCGTAGCAGCGAGCCCTGCATCAGCTTTTCCTTCGGTGAATACGTCGTAGAAATGTTCCGTTCTGCCCGCTCCCCCGGAAGCAATGACAGGAATGGTGAGCAGCTCGGAAACAGCGCGTGTCAGTTTCAAGTCGAACCCATCCTTCGTACCGTCCGCATCCATGCTCGTCAGCAGGATTTCGCCGGCGCCAAGCTCTTCCATGCGCTTCGCCCACTCCAGCGTCTTAATGCCAGTCGCATTGCGCCCACCGTGTGTGAACACTTCCCACTCGCCCCACTCCGCGTTGAACTTCGCATCAATCGCCACGACGATACACTGGGAGCCGAATTTGCGCGCTCCATCGGACACTAGCTGAGGATTGCGAACCGCCGCCGTGTTGATACCGATTTTATCCGCTCCTGCACGCAGCAGGCGCTTCATATCGTCTACGCTGGAGATGCCTCCTCCAACCGTGAAAGGAATCGTGATTTCCCCCGCCGTTTGCCGGACAACCTCCACCATCGTTGCTCTGCCTTCGACGGAAGCCGAAATGTCGAGGAAAACGAGTTCATCCGCGCCCTCTTTATCATAAATCGCTGCTAGCTCCACGGGATCGCCCGCATCACGTAAATTCACAAAATTTACGCCTTTGACCACCCGGCCATCCTTGACGTCGAGGCAAGGAATAATTCTTTTGGCTAACATGATGGCACCTCCTTCTTAACTTAGCAGAAAGAAAGAAAACCTATCCGCCTACTTGCACATCGCCAGAAAATTTTTCAACAGCTGCATGCCGATATCTCCGCTCTTCTCGGGGTGGAACTGCATGCCGTACACGTTGTCTCTACCCACAATCGCCGTCACCGGCTGATAATAGTCCGTCACTGCCAGTAGATCGCTTTCGCGCTCCGGCTTCGCGTGGTAAGAGTGCACAAAGTACACGTGTCCTTCTTCAATCCCTTGGAAAATCGGACTCGAGCTTTGCTTATAGCTCAGCTTGTTCCAACCCATATGCGGCACCTTATAGTCGCCGCGAAAGCGCACAACCGAACCGGGCAGAAGACCCAGCCCTTCGTGATCCCCATGCTCCTCGCTGGAAGCGAACAGCAGCTGCATGCCGAGGCAAATGCCGAGCAGCGGCTTGCCGGACGCCGCATACTGTTTCACCACGTCGCCCAGACCGGACTCGCGAAGTTGCTCCATCGCATCGCCGAACGCTCCTACTCCTGGCAGAATCGCTCCCTCAGCAGCAAGAATCTGTTCCGCATCGCCTGTAACCACAGCTTCATAACCAAGCCGCTCAACGGCTTTGCTGACGCTATGTAAATTCCCCATGCCATAATCGATAATCGCGATCATTCTACAGCACCCCCTTCGTCGAAGGAACCCCCTGAACGCGAGGATCAATCGTTGTCGCTTCATCAATTGCGCGACCTAGCGCTTTAAACACCGCTTCAATCATGTGGTGGGTGTTGTGCCCGTAATGTACGATGACATGAAGCGTGATGCGGGCTTCCAGCGCCAGCTTCCATAGGAACTCATGAACAAGCTGCGTTTCAAAGCTGCCCACGTTGGCCGTAGGATATTGAGCGCGATACTCAAAATGCGGTCGGTTGCTGATATCAATAACGACCTGCGCGAGCGCCTCATCCATAGGGACAAACACGCTTGCATAACGTTTGATCCCTCTTTTATCACCTAACGCTTCGCGTAACGTTTGACCCAAGCAAATCCCGATATCTTCAACCGTGTGATGATCGTCGATTTCGATATCGCCTTTAGCGTCAACGTTCAGGTCGAAATGTCCATGCTTCGTGAACAAATCCAACATATGATTCAAGAAAGGAACGTCTGTTTGAATTTCCGAAATCCCCGTCCCATCTACTTGGAACGAAAGTTTGATATCCGTTTCATTCGTTTTGCGGGCTACACTCGCCGAGCGGCCCTTCCCATTATCCAGTTCAGCCATTTATTTCAACTTCCCTTCCTTCTTGAGTCGTACTTCCACCGCTCTCGCATGACCTTCCAGCCCTTCATTGCGGGCCAAAGTCATAATCATCTCGCCGTTCGCGACGAGCGCTTCCTTGCTATAGTGAATAACACTTGATTTTTTCAGAAAATCGTCCACATTCAGCGGGGATGAGAACCGGGCTGTGCCGTTCGTCGGCAGCACGTGGTTCGGCCCGGCGAAATAATCGCCGACAGGCTCTGTGCTGTACGCGCCCAAGAAAATAGCACCAGCATTCTCAATGCGCGGCAGCAGGTTAAAAGGCTCCTGCACCAACAACTCGCAATGCTCAGGCGCCAAGCGGTTGACTACGTCAACGCCCTCGTCCAAGCTGTCCACGAGGAGAATCGCTCCTCTGGTCGCTGTAGAAACAGCAGCGATCGCTTTCTTCGGCAGCACATCCAGCTGCCGCCATAGCTCTAGCCGAACCGATTCGGCTAGCTCCTGTGACGGTGTCACCAGAATGGCCGGTGACATCTCATCATGCTCGGCTTGCGCCAGCAAATCCGCCGCCACGTATTCAGGATCGGCGTGCTCATCCGCCAGTACGACGATGTCCGTTGGTCCGGCGATCATGTCGATATCGACGACGCCGAACACGAAGCGCTTCGCCAGCGCGACGTAGATGTTGCCGGGGCCGACGATTTTATCGACCGGCTGGATCGATTCCGTGCCGTAGGCCAACGCGGCTACTGCCTGCGCCCCGCCTGCGCGGTAGATCTCTTTCACACCCGCTTCGGCTGCCGCCACGAGGATATGCGGGTTGATGCCCTCTTCCCCAGCGGTGGCCGGAGGCGTCACCATCGCAATCTCCGGCACCCCCGCCACGATCGCGGGGATGGCATTCATCAGCACGGAGGACGGGTACGCCGCCTTCCCTCCGGGCACATACAAGCCGACCCGCTTCAGCGGTCGGATGATTTGGCCCAGCAGGCTGCCGTCCGGCTGCAGGTCCATCCATGACGTGCGTTTCTGCTTCTCATGAAACGCACGAATATTAGCGGCCGCTTGACGCAGCGCCGCCAAGAACTCGGCGTCGACCTGTGCGTACGCCGCCTGGATCTCTTCGTCGCTGACACGTAGCTCAGCGACTTCGACGCGGTCGAACTCCCGCGCCATGCGCCGCAGCGCGGCGTCGCCGTCCTGCCGCACCTCATCGATGATGCGGCGGACGGTTTCATTTTGCTCCGGTGAACCGTATTCGACCTCGCGTTTCAATTCAAATTCCGAGGCGGGTAGTATCCGCATAGCTATCTCCCTTTCTTTCTAAACCTTCGTCAGCGCAGGAAGCACTGCCTGCAACATATCACACAACCGCTGAATGGATTCGTTCTTCATGCGGTAGCTAACCCGATTCGCAATTAAGCGGCTCGTAATTTGAAAAATCTCCTCTTGCTCCACAAGTCCGTTCTCTTTGAGCGTCTGTCCCGTCTCCACCATGTCCACAATACGGTCAGCAAGACCGATAAGCGGCGCCAGCTCGATAGAGCCGTTCAACTTAATGACCTCTACCTGCTGCCCTTGCTCGCGGAAATATTGTGACGCCACGTTCGGATACTTCGTCGCCACTCTTGGATTGATGACTTGCTTCCAATCCGGCAGCCCGATCACCGACATGCGGCAGCGCGCAATTCCCAGATCCAGCAGCTCGTAAACGTTACGGTTTTCCTCCATTAACACATCCTTGCCGACAACCCCGATATCCGCCACTCCATATTCGACATAAGTCGGAACGTCCACAGGCTTAGCCAAAATGAATTCCATTTTCGCTTCATGTACGGGAATAATTAACCGGCGTCCTTCTTCCAAATCCTCGGGAATCGGCAGCCCCGCTTTATGAAAAAGCTTCGCTGCCTGTTTATAAATACGGCCTTTCGGCATCGCTACTTTAAGTATTTCATCCACCGTTCCAACCTACCTTCCGATCGCTGGAGGAAAAGCGCTTAATCTGCGCTCTCCTACCTGCTTTGTGTTTGCCTTATTGCGCTAACAGCGCTATAACTTCCTGATATGCGATGCCACGCACCTCATAAGTACCGTCTTCTTTCGCAAGTCGTGCCTTCGACCAAGCTCCTGGTTCGCTCACCAGCTGCGTAATGACCACAGCCGTCTCCTCGCTGCCCCGCTTAGCTTTGGCTAGTTGGAGCGCTTCTTCGCGATGCTCAGCATCGTAAGCAATCAACACGCGCTTAGGTGTCGCTACAGCTTCTCCGCCGTTCACTTCAAGAATGCGGTTCGTCTTGAGCGCAAAACCCGTCGCCGGCGCAGGCCGCCCGAACTGGCTCAGCAGATTATCGTATCTGCCACCGCTGCACACAGGGAAGCCAAGGTCTGCCGCATATCCTTCAAATGTCATGCCTGTATAGTAGGAGAAATCTCCAATCATCGTTAAATCGATAACAACGTGTTCGCTTACGCCATAAGCTTTCAGAACATCCCACACTTCACATAGATGTCGAATTGCATCCTGCGCGATAGGGTGCTGAGAGACCATCCGAGCTTGCTCGCAAATCTCATCTCCGCCTCTAAGTCTTAACACGCCGATTAGCTCCCGCTCCACCTCTGGCGTAAGAGCCAGTGACTTGATGGCTTCACGGTATCCGACATAATCACGAGCGAGCAAATGTTCCTTCAAGCTCAGCTGCGCATCACTGCGGCCATCCAGTGTTTCCTGGAACAATCCGTTCAAGAACCCTACATGGCCGAGTGCAATCTTGAATGTACCAACGCCAGCCGCTTGCAGCGAAGCAACTGCCAAGGCCACAACCTCAGCGTCAGCCTCTGACGAAGCATCCCCGATGAGTTCAACACCTGTTTGGTAAAACTCCGAATCCCGTCCTGCTTCCTCCTCTATCGCGCGAAACACGTTCGAATGATAGGATAAACGCAATGGGAACGCATGTTCCTTCAATAGAGATGAAGCTACACGTGCAATAGGAGCTGTCAATTCAGAACGCAATACCAGCGTTTGACCTTTGCGATCTAACAGTTTAAAAAGCTTCTTATCTTCTGTGGAGCTTGCCACCCCAACGGTATCGTAATATTCAAGTGTAGGTGTAAGAATCTGGTTATATCCCCAACGTTCCATACAAGCCAATACACGGTATTCTATGTTGCGCAGCTTCGTGACCGCTTCAGGCAAGTAATCCTTGACCCCTAACGGCTTTTCAAATACTTTTGGCTTTGACACCGTCTCACCTCAACATCTATAAATTCAGTTCTGTTTTTCTTTCTTGTCACTTTAGTGCGTTAACGTGCTACCATACTACCAAAATAAAGAATGTACGGCTATTTTATCACGTAACCCTAGGACCGTCAATTGCCTCTTTCACTAGTTCCTTACATTTACAATTTCTTTACCTTCACAAAGAAAAAGAGCTGTACAGCTCAATAGCGCACAACTCTTATTTCTCAATTTGAAATTAACGTATGGTTTGCAGTGGATTTCCTGCGACAAAACTATGCGGAGCAACATCTTTGTGCACGACCGAACCTGCGCCAATGATTGCGTAGTCCCCGATCGTTACACCTGGCAGAATCGTCGTATTCGCCCCTACCATCACATGGGACCCGATATGAACATCGCCAAGCCTATATTCCTTGGTCAAATATTCATGAGCCAATATCGTCGTGTTATACCCGATAATCGTATTATTGCCAATATGTATCTTCTCTGGAAAAAACACATCCACCATGACCATCAAGGCAAATGCTGTGTGTTCTCCCACCGTCATCCCAAGGATATGCCGGTAGATCCAGTTTTTCATCCGCAGCGAAGGCGAATATCGCGTTATCTGTATGAATACGAAATTACGAATCGCCTTCCATTTGCTGACGGTATGATAGATCTGCCACAGGGCATTAGGACCCTCAACCGGGTACCTGTCCGTTTTTCTCAATGAGCATCCACATCCGACGTGAGACCCACGATAGGCAGCAGATCGAACATATCGTCAATCAGGTGATCCGGACTGTACTCCTCCAAGTAAGAGCGGCCTTTCCATGACCAGGTCACGCCAACTGATATCACACCCGCATTTTTCGCGGCTTCAATGTCATAATGGCTGTCTCCCACCATCACGGCTTGATCCGGCGTTCCTCCCAGTACCTTAAGTGCAGCGAGAATGCCTTCCGGGTGCGGTTTCGCTTCCTTCACATCTTCTACAGTTACGATCGTGCTCACGAACTCGTCTAATCCGCACAATTTCAAGCCCATTAGCGTCGTTTGTCTGATTTTGCTGGTCACGATGCCGATTTTAATCCCATTCTCATGCAATTTCTTCATAACCGCTCGCACGTTAGGGAACTCTCTAACAAGCTCATCATGTTTGGACAGGTTGAATGTTCGATATTTCTTGATTAGCTCTTCCACTTCTTTTCTTCCTGTAAAAAACTCCATTTGCTCGACAAGCGGCCGCCCCATATTCGGAATGATTAACTCCCGGCCTACGGGTTCTGGCGTCTCGCCTTCCAAGCTATGCAAAAAGGACTGCACAATCAGTTCATTAGTATCCACAATGGTGCCATCCAGGTCAAACAGTACGGTTTGAATCATAATCTGCTCCTTTATCTCGCTGCTCTTGATCTTGCACTACGCTATTTTTATCTACTATTTTTGAGGAAACAATCGGGTCCGCGTAACGAACAGTGGCATACCCTTTTTTCCTTCTAACGATAATTAAAATGGCCATTCCTACGACAAGCAAAAGCGCTAACAGCTGCGAGAATCTCACGTTGCCGCCATACGTCATTACACCCGGCTCAAAAACAACTTTCATCGGCGACCAAAGTGCATTAACAAACGAAGCCAGCCATGCAGGACCTGTGAAATCCAAACTATCCGTGCGTAAGCCCTCAATGAAGAATCTTCCTATGGAGTACCAGATGAAGTAACCGAAGAAGAGCTCTCCAGCTCGTAAGAATGGTCTGCGGCGAAGCCATAGAAGCACACACAATCCTACAATGTTCCACAAAGATTCATACAGAAACGCCGGGTGATAAAACGTGCCTTCAATATTCATTTGATTCACAATAAAATTAGGCAAATGCAGCGTGTCGCGCAGGAATGACTCCGAAACAGGGCCCCCATGTGCTTCCTGATTCATGAAATTGCCCCAACGCCCAATCGCTTGGCCAACGATTAAACCTGGCGCGCAAATATCCGCAATCCGCAAGAAACCGTAGCCTTTTGCTCTAACATAGAAATACACACCGATAATGGCGCCGATTAACGCCCCGTAGATAGCGATCCCACCGTGCCAGATCATGAAAATTTCAGCCAAGTTATTCTTATAATCCGACCACTGGAAGGCCACATAATATATTCTTGCCCCAACAATGGCAGAAGGCACGCCAATCAGCAACAAATCCATGAAAAAATCAGGAATAATCTTGAATCGTTTTCCTTCTTGAATGGCCAATAGTAGCCCGATTAATGCTGCTGTACCTAAAATAATGCCATACCATCGGACATGAATCGGTCCAAGGGAGAACGCAACGCTTTCTAACATAGTTTCACTCCTTCAGATGTTAACTATCTTTCTAGCCAGATCTCAATCAAAATCCTCATAATCTTCGTTCAGCGATTCCGTCAGTTTATTCGTAAACTGCAGCGCCGCGTTGTATCCCATCCGCTTCAAACGGTAGTTCATCGCCGCCACTTCTACGATAACCGCTAAATTTCGTCCAGGTCGTACTGGAATCGTTACGAGCGGTAAATCGGTGTCAATGATACGTGTGAGCTCCTCATCTAAGCCTAAGCGATCATACTGCTTGTCTTGCTGCCAATTCTCCAATTTCACCACAACGGAAATTTTCTTCACATTTCGTACCGCTCCAGCTCCGAACAATGTCATCACATTGATAATACCGACGCCGCGGATTTCGAGCAAATGCCGGATCAATTCCGGCGCGTTCCCTGTCAGCACTTTATCTCCGTTTTGACGTATTTCAACGGCATCATCGGCAATTAAGCGATGCCCTCTTTTTACAAGCTCAAGCGCTGTTTCGCTTTTTCCGATCCCGCTGCTGCCTGTAATGAGCATACCGATTCCATAGACATCGACAAGTACGCCATGAATCGTCGTGCTTGGCGCTAATTTATTTTCCAAAAACCCTGTTAATCGGCTTGCGAAAATGGTTGTCGACATTTGACTGCGAAGCACGGGAAGATCACGTTTTGTCGCTTCTTCCAACAGCTCCGTTGGAATATCCAGCCCTCGTGTCACGATGATACAAGGTGTTTCCTCCGGAGCGCATAGCTGCTCTACCCGGTTTCTGCGAACACCTGTCGTTAACATCTCCATGAAGGTGATTTCTGTCTTCCCTAGCATTTGGATACGTTCTCTCGGATGATAATTGAAATAACCCGCCATCTCGAGACCCGGACGGTACAAATCTCCGGTTGTTATCGCACGTTTGAGCCCAGATTCACCTGCAAGAACCTCCATATGGAGTTGTTCCACTAACTCGGAAACCTTCACCTTTTTGGCCATCGTCCTATCTCCTCTGCGTTTTGCCTGAGCAAAACCTGCTTCATCTGCTCATACTCATTTCTATCCAATAGTTTCATCGTAAAGGAATACGATACTGAAATCAACTAAAGTGTTCGCAAACTCCCTGTTTCTCCCCAAACAGCAAAAAAGCCAGCCGATTAGGGCTGGCCTTTCAGTTCCTTCAGTTCCAACTTATTTCGCTAAGATGGACAATGTGGATTCTTTATCGAAGAAATGAACTTTGTTCATATCCAAAGCCAATTTCACGTTTGTGCCTTCTTTGATTCCGGAACGGCCATCTACACGTGCGATAACTGTGTTAGCGCCGATACCGTTCAGGTACAAGTACATTTCGTGACCCAAGTTCTCAGTTAATTCAACGTTAACGTTGAATACTGTGTTCGGGGAAGCTTCCAAGAATACTGGCTCTTCGTGAATGTCTTCTGGACGAACTCCCAGAATCACTTCTTTACCAACATATCCTTTGTCTTTCAGTACTTGTGCTTTACCAGCTGGAACTTCAACGTTAACAGAACCTGCTTTGAAGAAGATTCCGCTTCCTTCTTGTGAAAGTGTACCTGTCATGAAGTTCATGGATGGGGATCCGATGAAGCCCGCAACGAAGATGTTCACTGGGAAGTTGTAGATTTCTTCAGGTGTAGCTGCTTGTTGAATGATACCTTTATCCATAACAACGATGCGATCGCCCATTGTCATTGCTTCGATTTGGTCATGCGTTACGTAGATTGTCGTAACACCAAGACGTTTTGTTAATTTTGTGATTTCCGCACGCATTTGTACGCGAAGTTTCGCATCCAAGTTGGAAAGCGGCTCATCCATTAAGAATACTTGTGGCTCACGAACGATCGCACGACCCAAAGCAACACGTTGGCGTTGACCACCGGAAAGAGCTTTTGGTTTGCGGTCCAGCAAGTGAACGATATCCAAGATTTTCGCTGCTTCGCGAACGCGAGCATCGATATCAGCTTTTTTGAATTTACGAAGTTTCAAACCGAATGCCATGTTTTGATAAACAGTCATATGCGGGTAAAGGGCATAGGATTGGAAAACCATCGCGATATCGCGGTCTTTAGGAGCGACATCATTAACTAGGCGGTCTCCGATGTAAAGTTCACCCTCAGTGATTTCCTCTAATCCTGCGATCATACGAAGAGTTGTGGATTTTCCGCAACCGGAAGCTCCAACCAATACGACGAACTCTTTATCTGCAATTTCAAGATGGAAATCTTTAACTGTAGATTCTTCTGCACCAGAATATCTTTTAACGATATGATTTAAACGTACGCCTGCCATGTGTTCATTCCCCCTACGGTTTATCGATGTACACTACTTGTTCATCAACTTTTGACTATACTCATCTTACCCCACGAAGCCCGGACTGACTATGCACAATACCTACAAAAAAATCACTTTCTTTTCGTTACTTTGTACAATAATAGTGCAAGTCTCACTAATACCGCATGATTAAACGTTCGAACATCCAGTCCGGTCTCATTTTTGAACTTGTCCAACCGATATAATAGTGTGTTCCTATGAATATAAAGCTTCTTCGCCGTTTCACTAACATTGCAGTCTAGTGTGAAGAAATGTTCAAGGGTTGTAACCGTCTCTGCGTCCAACGCATGGTCGGTGCCGCGCAGCACCTGCTCCAGGAATTCCGCTTTCTCTTCTTCCTCAATCAGATGCAGAAGCTTTTCCAAACGAAGCTCCCATCGAAGATGAATGAAGCTGCCTACGTGAAAAGAGCGTCCCAGCATGATCGTTTCCCTTAGTTTGAGAATCGTAGCAAACAGCGATTTCGCGGGTTTCACCGGATAGTCGATGGCTAGATGGCATTCTCCCACCCACTCATTCGCGAGCATTTCATATAAACCTGAACCCAGGGCATCTAGAATTTGTTCTACACTTTCTTCTTCGTCACCCTCGCGCTCCTCGCTCCCGCTCGCTAGCAAACCTTCCGGCGCTAGAATCAGCCATTCTTTATCCATGAGAGGAATCAGAATAATCTCCGATTCAAAGAAAGATTCCAGCAGCTTCTTCAGCTCCGCGTAAGAAACGCTCTGGCTTTGAGAGTAATCCCCGTACAAAAGCAGCGGAATTTTCGTTGAATACAGTGAGGATTGTGAAGCAAGCGCATCTGGAAGCTCCGCGTAAGTTGAACCGAGTTCCATTTGCTGAAGCAGCCAATCCCTTAACTGATGAGCTCTTCTTTCATCTTCAGACAGATAAATACCACGTTGTTTCTTTTCCTGTGTTTGTTTGGACTCAACTGTCATTTCAACGAGTTTACGCTCAGATGCCGTCAGCTTGCCTCCAGCAATCTGTAAAACGCGTATATCCTTATGTTCCTTAGCTAAATAAAACAACACATCTTGCCCACGTTCAATACTTCGACAAAAGCTCGCCGGGTGTTCGGCTTGTTCTTCGGATAAGTGCAACCAATCTGCTTCAGAGATCAAACCAATGTGCATAGGTGTCTGTAAAACCGCTTCCAAACGTTCTTTTATGCGCTCCCAATCCATCTGCGTCTCTCCTTAGTCCTAGCTTTCTTCTATCTCTATCTCCCTATTGTACCATATTTGGCAGGTTTCATGGAAAAGAACCCTCCTGCAACTAGGCTGCATAAGGGTTCCATTCAATGGTAGCTATTCTTCTAGTTTAAAACCCTACGTGCCGTCACGTAATGATCCGCCCACCACTCTTTGTTAATCGAGGTGAATTTCACGCCGCCTTCACCATACGTATGGATCATCATGCCATCCCCTACATAAATCCCGACATGTCCAATATTTTTACCTGAATCCACAGTTGTAAAGAAAACTAAGTCGCCGGTCTGCAAGTCGCTTTTGCTGACAAACTTACCTTCTTTTGCTTGATCGCGAGAAACCCGCGGCAGCGTGATGTCGTACTCAGCAAATACGGTTTTCACAAATGACGAGCAATCCATCGTTTTGGTTTGTCCATATTTCGCACCAAAAACGTATGGTGTACCCAAGTATTTCTGAGCAGTCAAAATAAGTTCAGCTTTCAACCGATCCTTGGAGGAAAGAAGACTTTTACCGCCAATGAAACTGCTCTTATAGTCATTTACGCTACGAGTGACGACTTCGTCTTTGCTTTGGGAAGACATAACCATTTTCCCTTGACCGACATAGATCCCAGCAAAAGATGGATTCTTACCACTGCCAAAGAACAAGACGTCACCTGGTTCCGCTTTGGACATATCCGTGATTGTCTTTTTATTCATTTTAAATTGATCCGCAAGCGTTCTTGGAATCGAGTAATCCAGCGTTTGGTAGACATAATAAATCAAGCCCGAGGAATCAAACCCCGCACCAGGCGTTTCGCTACCTTTGGAATAATCGACTCCTACCATTTTCTTCGCTAGTGAAACTGCATCCATATCATCATTAGCGGCGTATGCGGAAATAGCTGTTGTTGCTGACAGTGCAATCGTTACCGCTGCCGTTATTCCAACTGTGCGTCTTGCAAGAATCTTTATCATCTTAAATCCTCCAGTACGTATTTGTTAGTAGATATGGAAAAGTCCATTTAATCTAGTACAAGATTACCATGTCTATGAAAAGACTTTCATTCCTAAAATGTTTCCTTACACACACATGATTGGTAATGCTAACAAATCTTTCATCCGTGCGTCATTAAGGACAACGTGCTCATAAACTTCGTTTTTTTGGAAATAATTGTACAAGGGATATTCGTCCTATAGGGAGGTACTACATATGGTTTGGACGCAATGGTCTTTGGACCGAGTCATTATACTCTTGATTGGGGTCGCCTATCTCCTCTTATGGATTCAAGTGACTTTATCGCACTATCGTCAAAACTTTCATAAGAAAATAATGTGGAGTCCAGTCATTCTGTCTTTTCTTATCAGTTTTGTCTCCATTCTGTGCACGCTGGTCAATCGCCATGGTTGGTATACGGCTGTGCATCTCATCTTTTGGCTTGGGGTCCTTCAAGGATTAATCGGCTTTGCTTTTCATCTAAGTGGTGTACGTAAAAGAGTAGGCGGCTTTGCTTTACGAAATTTTCTCACAGGACCGCCGGTGCTGATGCCTCTACTATTTTCTTTTTTAAGTATTCTTGGTCTTGCTGCCATTTATGGAGGTTGATTGACGATGACAAATCATAGCTATTATCCGACTTATAACGTCATGGATGAGCAAAAGGAATGGGATGCCAACACTCGGGCTATTGTAAATGCACGTTTACAGCGTGAAACCATGTATCAGTTCCTCACACAGGTAGAGGCAGAAACATTGCGGACTTGGTGTTCGCTGCTTATGGATGATAATCGAGGTGAAATCATTCAGTACGTCCTCTGTCATATCGACGAGGTTCTCACACAGGACAAAGGCGAGGGGCAGCGAAAAATGAATGTCCCCCCTTCGCGCACACTTTTACGTCAAGGGCTTAAAGCCATTGATGAGACTGGCTGGATTGATAGCAGCAAACCTTTTTTTCAACTGGATGAGACGTCTCAGCGACACATTATGCTGCAAATCAGCAGCGACAGTTACCCTCTGACTGAAAATTGGGAAGGCGTACCGCAGAAAGCTTTGTTTCAAAAACTGCTGAAGCTCAGTGTCGAGGCTTATTATTCTCATCCTTTGGTATGGTCGGAGATTGGGTTTGGCGGTCCTGCCTATCCGCGTGGTTATGTTCGCGCAGAAACAGGCCAGCTTGACCCCTGGGAGGCTGTGAAGGAGCAATGAAGAGGAGATACGAGCAAGACGAGGTTGATATCTTAATCGTGGGAGCAGGCGCCGCTGGCGGCGTTCTGGCCAAAGAACTGAGTGAAGCCGGTCTCAGTGTCGTTGTATTGGATGCCGGACCTTGGCGAGATCCTCAGAAGAATTTTGCTAGTGACGAGTTGAGTATGCGGCAGTTGGGATGGGAAGATACCCGGCTTGTAGACGGGACAGTTCCATTAGGCATGGGTTACTCTAATTCGGGACGAGGAGTCGGCGGGGGAACGCAAAACTTTACGGGCGTTTTCTTACGATTTCATGAATCGGATTTCAAAACCAAATCCATCGATGGGGTAGGAGAAGACTGGCCCATTCATTACAAAGATCTTGAACCTTACTATAATCGGATTGAAAAAGAAATTGCCGTTTCCGGACCTAAACACTTTCCATGGGGCAACTTTCGGGGGCCTTATCCCTATCCGGAGCGAGACCCTTTAAGTCCCAACGCCTATCTGTTTCAAAAGGGCTGTGAAGCACTCGGCATTCAATCTGCAGTTACTCCGCTTGCCATTCTGTCTGCTCCCTTTGACGGTCGTCCTCCCTGCATCAACCGCGGTTTCTGCATCCAAGGCTGCATGCCGAATGCCAAATTCAGCACCTTGACCGTACATATCCCCAAAGCTGTGAAAGCTGGCGCAGAGATCCTCCCCGATTGCATGGTCACGCAGATCGAAGTTGACGCAAACGGTCATGCCAGCGGTGTGCTCTTCATCCACCAGGGAACGGAGTACAGGCAGCGTGCCAAAACGGTTATTTTATCCGCACATGCCGTCGAAACACCTCGTTTGCTGCTTCATTCCGCGTCTCCACAATTTCCTGACGGTCTAGCTAATTCTAGCGGATGGGTAGGCCGTGCTATTATGACGCATAGCAGCAACGATGTGTATGCCAAATTTGAACAAGAGGTTCGTCTTTATAAAGGGACTCCTGTGCTAGCATCTACTCAGGATTTCTATGAGACGGATCCTCGGCGTGGTTATGCTCGCGGCTATACGATTCATTCTCACGGTTCCAGACCTATAGATATGGCCGAAGGGATCAGCAAATCGACACAAGATCCTCTTTGGGGATCAGGGCTAAGACAAGCTATGCTTAACTACAATCACTACGGACGGCTCACGATGGTAGGAGAGGTTCTTCCTCAATGGGATAACCATATCTCCTTATCTGACGAAAAAGATGACTACGGTATGCCACGTGCCGCTGTCACCTTTAATTACGGAGATAATGATCGCAAACTCATTGATCACGCAGTAGACAACATGCAGCTTATCCTCAAAGCAGCTGGAGGCGAAATTGCTTTCGTTGTACCGGATACGCAGCATTTCATGGGGGGATGCCGCATGGGAAATAACCCGGCTACATCTGTCGTCAACACGTACGGCCAAAGCCATGATATACCGAATCTTTTCATCTGCGATGCAAGTCTCTTCGTGACCTCCAGTGGCTGCAATCCGACCAACACGGTTATGGCCCTTGCTGCAAGGACTGCGGATTATATTATAGAACTTGCAAGCATTTAAGACAGCGCTGCTCTATCGTTTAGTTGCATCTCCTATCTTCCAACATCTACAATAGAGCATAGCAGGCAAGACGAAAGGAGCGCGTCAACATACATGGCTATTGCAGAATTCACGATTATCCCAATCGGGACAGCAACAACAAGTCTTAGCGGATATGTGGCTGATCTTCACAAAGAACTAGAAAAACACGCGGATATTACCTTCGAAATGACACCCATGGGAACTATTCTAGAAGGCTCCTTAGATCGAATTCTGGAGGTCATTCGTGCTGTACATGAGGTTCCTTTCACGAATGGCGCACAGCGTGTATCCACCTCCATTAAAATCGACGATCGCCGTGATAAAGCGGCCTCCATGTCTCAAAAAATGCAGTCGGTTGCAGAAAAGTTGAAATAAAAAAAGCATCCCTCGCCAGGGATGCTTTTTTGTATTATGAGCGGTTAAAAGTAATCAGTATTGTAAAAACAAAAAAAGACCCTCGCGGCCTTGAGTGTTTGCTTATAAAAGTGAGCCATGTAGGATTCGAACCTACGACACCCTGATTAAAAGTCAGGTGCTCTACCAACTGAGCTAATGGCTCTTAGGAAAATGGAGGCTGATGGATTCGAACCACCGAACTCGGAGAGAGCAGATTTACAGTCTGCCGTGTTTAGCCACTTCACTAAGCCTCCAGATTGCGAGATAACCGTGCTGCGTTGCAGCAGCACAACCATCTCAATGGCTCGGGACGGAATCGAACCGCCGACACGAGGATTTTCAGTCCTCTGCTCTACCGACTGAGCTACCGAGCCTTATGTACTTCTTTTTAGTTTGTCCCATTCAACGAAAAAGATGAATGGCGGAGCCGACGGGATTCGAACCCGCGGTCTCCTGCGTGACAGGCAGGCATGTTAGGCCTCTACACCACGGCTCCATGACAATTCAATTTGCACCAAGTGAATGGTGCCGTCGAGAGGACTTGAACCCCCAACCTACTGATTACAAGTCAGTTGCTCTACCAGTTGAGCTACAACGGCGTATCGGAAACTCCAACTTGGAAACAATTCACTTTTTAGAGTAAAGTGGTGGAGGCTGACGGGATCGAACCGCCGACCCTCTGCTTGTAAGGCAGATGCTCTCCCAGCTGAGCTAAGCCTCCATCTGGAATGGTTTTATGGTAGCGGCAGAGGGGCTCGAACCCCCGACCTTACGGGTATGAACCGTACGCTCTAGCCAGCTGAGCTACGCCGCCACATAAAAGGTGTTATATATGTTTGGAACTGGCGGAGAGAGAGGGATTCGAACCCTCGCACCACTTACGCAGTCTAACCCCTTAGCAGAGGGTCCCCTTATAGCCACTTGGGTATCTCTCCAAGACATATATACTCAGGAATTATTATTCCCTGAAAACTAGATACGAAACTTGCGTAAAGTTGAATTCTTAGGTTTCAAGCAGAGAGACTTTAATCTTCGATTAAAGATCCCTATATTAGGTTAAGCCCTCGACCGATTAGTATTCGTCAGCTGCATACGTTGCCGCACTTCCACCTCGAACCTATCAACCTCGTCGTCTACAAGGGGTCTTACATACTGGGAAATCTCATCTTGAGGGGGGCTTCGCGCTTAGATGCTTTCAGCGCTTATCCCCTCCGTACATAGCTACCCAGCGATGCCTCTGGCGAGACAACTGGTACACCAGCGGTACGTCCATCCCGGTCCTCTCGTACTAAGGACAGCTCCTCTCAAATTTCCTACGCCCGCGACAGATAGGGACCGAACTGTCTCACGACGTTCTGAACCCAGCTCGCGTACCGCTTTAATGGGCGAACAGCCCAACCCTTGGGACCTACTTCAGCCCCAGGATGCGATGAGCCGACATCGAGGTGCCAAACCTCCCCGTCGATGTGGACTCTTGGGGGAGATAAGCCTGTTATCCCCAGGGTAGCTTTTATCCGTTGAGCGATGGCCCTTCCATTCGGTACCACCGGATCACTAAGTCCGACTTTCGTCCCTGCTCGACTTGTAGGTCTCGCAGTCAAGCTCCCTTATGCCTTTGCACTCTGCGAATGATTTCCAACCATTCTGAGGGAACCTTTAAACGCCTCCGTTACATTTTAGGAGGCGACCGCCCCAGTCAAACTGCCCACCTGACACTGTCCCCATACCGGATCACGGTACCAGGTTAGAACTCCGATACGATCAGGGTGGTATCCCAACGGCGCCTCCACCCAAGCTGGCGCTCAGGCTTCAAAGGCTCCCACCTATCCTGTACAGATCGTACCAAAGTCCAATATCAAGCTGCAGTAAAGCTCCATGGGGTCTTTCCGTCTTGTCGCGGGTAACCTGCATCTTCACAGGTATTAAAATTTCACCGGATCTCTCGTTGAGACAGCGCCCAAGTCGTTACGCCATTCGTGCGGGTCAGAATTTACCTGACAAGGAATTTCGCTACCTTAGGACCGTTATAGTTACGGCCGCCGTTTACTGGGGCTTCAATTCATAGCTTCGGATTGCTCCTAACCACTCCTCTTAACCTTCCAGCACCGGGCAGGCGTCAGCCCGTATACTTCGCCTTGCGGCTTCGCACAGACCTGTGTTTTTGCTAAACAGTCGCTTGGGCCTTTTCACTGCGGCCCCCTCGGGCTATTCACCCTACCGAGGCACCCCTTCTCCCGAAGTTACGGGGTCATTTTGCCGAGTTCCTTAACGAGAGTTCTTCCGCGCGCCTTAGAATTCTCTTCTCACCCACCTGTGTCGGTTTGCGGTACGGGCACCTTCGCCTGGCTAGAAGCTTTTCTTGGCAGTGTGAAATCATGACCTTCGGTACTTAAAATTTCCCTCCCCATCACAGCCCAGCCTTACGGTTAGCGGATTTGCCTACTAACCAGCCTCACTGCTTGGACGAGCATCCATCAGCTCGCGTCACTATCCTTCTGCGTCACTCCATTGCTCATAACGGCTACGGTGGTACAGGAATTTCCACCTGTTGTCCATCGACTACGCCTTTCGGCCTCGCCTTAGGTCCCGACTTACCCTGAGCGGACGAGCCTTCCTCAGGAACCCTTAGGTTTTCGGCGGATCAGATTCTCACTGATCTTTTCGTTACTTATACCGGCATTCTCACTTGTATGCGCTCCACCTGTCCTTACGGTCAGAATTCAACGTACATACAACGCTCCCCTACCCATGCACATACGTGCAAGCCATAGCTTCGGTGGCGTGTTTAGCCCCGTTACATTTTCGGCGCAGAGTCACTCGACCAGTGAGCTATTACGCACTCTTTCAATGGTGGCTGCTTCTAAGCCAACATCCTGGTTGTCTGTGCAACTCCACATCCTTTCCCACTTAACACACACTTGGGGACCTTAGCTGATGGTCTGGGCTGTTTCCCTTTTGACAATGGATCTTAGCACTCACTGTCTGACTCCCGGATTTAAGTTTGTGGCATTCAGAGTTTGACTGGACTTGGTAACCCTTGGCGGGCCCCGCACCCAATCAGTGCTTTACCTCCACAACTCACAACATCCGAGGCTAGCCCTAAAGCTATTTCGGGGAGAACCAGCTATCTCCGAGTTCGATTGGAATTTCTCCGCTACCCCCACCTCATCCCCGAATTTTTCAACATTCGTGGGTTCGGGCCTCCAGTGAGTGTTACCTCACCTTCACCCTGGACAGGGGTAGATCACACGGTTTCGGGTCTACGTCCACGTACTCAAGCGCCCTATTCAGACTCGCTTTCGCTGCGGCTCCGTCTTTTCGACTTAACCTCGCACGGGAACGTAACTCGCCGGTTCATTCTACAAAAGGCACGCCATCACCCATATAGAGGGCTCTGACTTTTTGTAAGCACACGGTTTCAGGTTCTTTTTCACTCCGCTTCCGCGGTGCTTTTCACCTTTCCCTCACGGTACTGCTTCACTATCGGTCACTAGGGAGTATTTAGCCTTGGCAGATGGTCCTGCCGGATTCCGACGGGGTTTCACGTGACCCGCCGTACTCAGGATACCTCTAGGAGATTCGTTCGATTTTGGCTACAGGGCTTTTACCTTCTATGCCGGACCTTTCCAGATCACTTCGCCTACCAAACTAACCCCATGATGAGGTCCTACAACCCCAAGGAGCAAGCTCCTTGGTTTGGGCTATTCCGCTTTCGCTCGCCGCTACTGACGGAATCACTTTTGTTTTCTTTTCCTCCAGGTACTTAGATGTTTCAGTTCCCTGGGTCTGCCTCTACAATAGCTATGTATTCACTATTGAGTAACTGCGCATTACCACAGCTGGGTTCCCCCATTCGGACATCCCCGGATCAAAGCCTGCTTACGGCTCCCCGAGGCATTTCGTCGTTCGCCACGTCCTTCTTCGGCTCCTAGTGCCTAGGCATCCTCCGTGTGCTCTTTCTAGCTTAACCTAGAAAAAATACATTTGAAAATTTCGCAAGATTCAAAGATCATGCTACCTAAGTTCTTACTTTACGTTTCATTTCGTT
>NZ_AP038372.1:205000-282500 GCF_045866505.1 Paenibacillus sp. P36 | reverse complement strand
CTCACGCATAAGCGGGAACAACAAGACATCGCGAATAGATGGGGCATTGGTCAATAGCATAACCAAACGGTCGATTCCTATTCCTAAACCACCCGTTGGCGGCATTCCATATTCCAAAGCACGGATGAAATCCTCATCCATTTCATGAGCTTCATCATTCCCCTGCTCTTTCTCACGAAGCTGAGCCTCGAAACGCTCCCTTTGATCGATAGGATCGTTAAGCTCAGTAAATGCATTCGCATGCTCACGAGCTACGATAAAGAGCTCGAAGCGATCCGTGAAACGCGGATCTTCCGGGTTCTTTTTGGCAAGCGGTGAAATTTCTAGAGGATGTCCATATATAAAGGTCGGCTGGATCAGCGTCTCTTCTACAAACGTCTCAAAGAATTGGTTCAAAATATGACCAAATGTCATATGAGGCTCCACTGGCACATTATGCTCTTTGGCTAAACGATGCGCTTCTTCATTCGTCATTTGAACGCCGAAGTCTACACCTTTCACTTCTTTAACCGCATCAACCATGGAGATACGTCTCCAGCCAACAGCTAGATCAACCACGTGATCTCCATAAGGAATCGAAGTCGTACCAAGAACCTCTTGAGCGATATGCGCAATAAGCTCCTCAGTCAGCTTCATAATATCTTTGTAGTCAGCATAAGCTTCGTACAACTCAATCATCGTAAACTCTGGATTATGGCGCGTGGAGATACCTTCATTCCGGTATACACGACCAATTTCGTAAACTTTCTCTAGTCCGCCAACAATTAGGCGTTTCAAGTGAAGCTCAATGGCAATACGCATATGAAGCTGCATATCCAAAGCATTATGATGCGTATTAAACGGACGAGCCGAAGCCCCGCCTGCAACCGAGTGAAGCGTCGGTGTTTCCACCTCTAAATAACCCAGCGAATCCAGGTAACGGCGCATCGACTGAATAATACGGGAACGCAGAATAAATGTCTGTTGAACATCTTGATTCATAATCAAATCAACATAACGTTGACGATAGCGCAATTCTACATCGCTAAGACCATGGAATTTATCCGGAAGCGGAAGCAAGGACTTGGTCAATACTTCAAGAGACTTAACCTTAATGGAGGTTTCTCCGGTTTTCGTTTTGAAAACAACACCTTGAACGCCAACCATGTCGCCCAGATCCAAAAGATCAAAAGCTTTGTACTTGTTCGCATCCAACGCATCTTCCCGCACGTAGATTTGAATTTTCCCTGTAATGTCTTGGATATGAGCGAAACTTGCTTTACCCATGCCTCTTTTTTGCATAATACGTCCTGCAATACTAACCTCGTGGTTCTCTTCGTCCAGCTCTTCCTTTGTTTTGTCCTGGTAAGCTGTCAAGATCTCTTGCGTTGTATGCGTTCTAACGTATTTGCTGCCGAAAGGGTCTACGCCCAAACCGCGAAGCTCGTCCAATTTGTTACGGCGAATGACGAGCAATTCGTTCAATTCCACTTCCTGGCTCATGTTTTCATCTCCTACATATTTTAGTAAAGGGTGCTAAAACCGGAAAAAAGCTTCCGTAAGGAAGCTTTCCAGACAATTTGCCTATGCTAAGCAAAGGTAAACTGCAACGGGGCTGCGGCTGCACGCTACTTTTTAATATCAACAATTTGATACTGAATGACGCCAGCTGGAACGTTAACATCAACGGTTGCGCCCTTTTGCTTGCCAAGAATTGCTTTGCCCACCGGGCTTTCATTGGAAATCTTATTCTGTAGCGGATCAGACTCCGCGGTACCTACAATATTGTACTCAACCAAATCACCGAATTCCAAATCCTTCAGTGTAACGATGGATCCTACACTTACGGTGTTGATATCCACATCGTCGTTATTAATAATCCGCGCATTGCGCAGCATTTTTTCTAAAGTGATGATTCTGCCTTCGATAAAGGCTTGCTCGTTTTTCGCATCTTCGTACTCGGAGTTCTCACTGATATCGCCATACCCGATGGCAACCTTGATTCTCTCCGCGACTTCGCGGCGCTTCACGGATTTAAGATGCTCAAGCTCGTCCTCGAGCCTTCTCAAACCTTCTGGTGTAAGAATGACCTCTTTTTCAGCCATTACCAACTGATCTCCCGTCATGTGAAAGATTTTCATATCGTTGAATCGATGCTTCCTGCTAGGAGTTAGGTCTTTATAGAGCTGATTCAAGTAGTATGAATTCACGGTTATAAAATTAGGAACTTACTCGTTTGTCTTTCAATATATGCAGGAACACATTAATATTGACTGATTATATTGCAACCGTTTCAAAATGTCAATCTCAACCATAGCTGCATGATTTAATGCAGTACGGGAGATTCTTCTTGGCTGGATGACGACGATTGTGCAGCTAGGTGCTCAACGTATTCATTCAGTGTCCGAACCATTTCATCACGCTTCAACATCTCCATAATAGCGTCCTTCACACGAGCTGCTCCTGTTAATCCTTTGAGATACCAAGCCATATGTTTACGCATCTCTTTGACGGCAACGTGCTCGCCTTTAAGTGCTATGAGTCGGTCCATGTGCAGGATGGCGATGCGGATTTTCTCTTCCGGTGTTGGCTCCGGAGGTAACTCCCCATTAGCAAGATATTGAACCGTGCGGTAGAGCATCCACGGATTGCCTAATGCACCACGACCGATCATGACGCCGTCCACACCCGTTTGGTCCAACATGCGTTTGGCATCCTCAGGCGTAACTACATCACCATTACCAATAACCGGTATCGACAAAGCTTGCTTCACATCTCGGATAATGTTCCAATCCGCTTTCCCTGTGTAGAGCTGCTCGCGCGTACGACCGTGGACGCTAACTGCGCTGCCGCCGCCTCTTTCGACAGCTTTTG
The DNA here is from genome assembly GCF_045866505.1 of Paenibacillus sp. P36. Lineage (NCBI taxonomy): Bacteria > Bacillati > Bacillota > Bacilli > Caryophanales > Paenibacillaceae > Paenibacillus > Paenibacillus sp. P36. Next base: position 279,647 of record NZ_AP038372.1, on the reverse strand, counting down.
CATTTTCGACAGCATAGATGTGATCAGAATCCCAGCCGATCCGCATTTTGACGGTAACAGGTTTGTTTACTGCCTTTACAACGGTCTCGATCATTTGTTCAATTTTATCCGGTTGAAGCAACCAACGTGCGCCGGCGTCACATTTGGTGATTTTCGGCACCGGGCAGCCCATATTGATATCAATAATATCTGCGTTGGTTTGCTGATCAACGATTTTGGCCGCTTGCACGAGTGTTTCGGTATCGCCGCCGAAGATTTGCAAGCTGAGCGGTTTCTCCCGGTCATCTACATATAACATTTCCATGGAACGGGTGTTCCCGTGTACAATAGCCTTATCACTTACCATTTCCGCACATACCAGCCCTGTGCCAAACTCTTTGGCAATCAGGCGGAATGCAGGATTACAAACGCCCGCCATTGGGGCAAGCACAACTTTATTGGGAGCTTCGACATTACCTATTTTCAGCACCGAAGATTCCACCTCTCTTATCTCGCAACCACTGCGACTAACTCGTCCGGCTCGATACCAAGCACCTGCGAAATCTTATTAATGATTTTCGTATCCGGTTTACGTGTACCTCTTTCAATTGCACCCAAAATGGCGATCGATACGCCGAGTAAATCAGCTAATTCATTCTGGGTATATCCTTTCAATTTACGAAAAGCGCGTATGCGCTGAGCTACTGAGCTTTTTTCCATAACACAACGCCTTCCTTTCCTTCCAGTTTCTCCAGATTCGCGGAGATGAATTCAAATGCAGCATCTTGCCGCTCGTAGAGAACCTCTGAGAGAGGGACTAATACAAAAGCCCGCTCATGCATCCGCGGATGCGGAATGATCAAGTCGGGGGTCGTAAGCTGCTCGTCGCCGTACAGAAGCAAATCCAAATCGATCGTTCTTGGACCCCAGCGCACATCGCGCTTTCTCCCCAAACGATTCTCAATGGCCAGCAATTTGAATAGCAAATCTTCAGCAGGAATAACCGTTTGTATCTGAACGACCATATTAAGAAAAGCAGACTGGTCTACATAACCGACCGGCTCGGTTTCGTAAATACTGGACAAGCCAGTCACGACAATACCCGACTCCTGGTTCAGCGCTGTAATCGCATCCTGCAAATATTGTTCGCGATCATTGATATTGGATCCTAATGCGACATAAGCTGCAATGCTGCGTTCTTGTTCTTCGGCTGTCATGTCGTTGCCCGCTTTCGGTTAATCTCTACAGTCACGCCATCAAAAATTACGGCAAAGGGCGGATGCGGCTTAATAACGCGAACCGTCACTTCATTGATACTAGTATAAGTATGAAGAAGCATTGATGCAATGTTTTCCGCTAAAGCTTCAATTAATTGGAAAGTGCGTCCTTCGACAATTTCTTTCACTTTGAAAAAAACCTCGCCATAATTCACCGTATCTTCGAGATGATCCGACTGTCCGGGCTTATGAAGCGGAAGCATCAGCTCGACATCTACATAAAAACGCTGGCCCAATTTATTTTCTTCCGGAAAAACACCGTGATTACCAAAAAACTGCATGCGGGACAGTGTGATTTTGTCCATTGTTGTGACCTCCTTCATTATGAGCGAATAATGGCATCCGTCATGACGGCGGCCCGCTTGGTTGCTAATACATCATGCACGCGAACAATCCCGCAGCCCTGTGCGATTCCCAGCACGACGGTTGAAAGCGATCCTTCCAACCGCTCGGCCGGCGGCAGGTTCAGCGTCATCCCGATCACGCTTTTACGCGATGTACCCAGGAGGACCGGATACCCAAGATCAACAAGAGGGCGCAGTTGGTTCATAAGCTGCAAGTTCTGTTCGTAGGATTTTGCAAAACCGATGCCGGGGTCCAAAATAATCCGTTCGTCGCGAACACCCGCGTCTCGCGCTTGACTCACATATTGCTGAAGATCGCTTAGTACCTCTGGAAGAAAATCCTTATATTCCGTGTTCAATCGGTTATGGGTAATAATGAAGGGACAGTCGTAGCTCGCCGCTACGTCAGCCATACGGGGGTCGGCCTGCCCACCCCATACATCATTGATGATGTGCGCCCCTGCCGCCAAAGCTTGCTTGGCGACTTCTGCTTTATACGTATCTATAGAAATAGGAACATTAATTTCACGACTTAGCGCTTCAATGACGGGGATTACCCGGCGAAGCTCTTCCTCCTCGGTCACCTCCGCAGATCCCGGACGGGTGGACTCGCCTCCAATATCAATGATATCTGCGCCATCCTCAACCATCTGCCGAGCTCGGCGTAAGGCATCTTCTATGGTGACATAGGAGCCGCCATCCGAAAAGGAATCCGGCGTTACGTTCAATATGCCCATGATGATCGTCCGATCACCGATGGGCAGCTCGTGTCCTTTACAGGATAACACTTTCATCTGCTGTTCACTTCCTGTATGTTTATCAATTTATCAATATTCGTTATATGTCCGAATCAGCTCACGGGTTATGGGACCTACTGTTCCTGTGCCCACTGAGATCTTTTGGCCACTAGGTGTATATAGAGTTGTAACCGGCACGATTTCTTGAATGGAATTGACCAGAAACACCTCGTCGGCCTCCACTAAATCTTCCCAACGATATAAACCATCTTGAGCAGGTAACTGCCCTCGCTGGGCAATTCGAAGTACGTGCGCTCTGGTGATTCCCGCCAAAATGCCTGTATCCAGCGAAGGCGTGTAGCAAGTCCCGTCCTTAATGAAAAAAATGTTGCTGACAATGCCCTCAGCCACATAGCCCTCTTCGCTCATCATCAAACCCTCTGCGCCAGTGGCCCAGGGGTATTGGCCTAGCTCTCTTTTAGCCAAAATATTGTTCATATAGTGAAAAGACTTGAATCGGTACAAGCCCTCCGGTGTATTTCGTGGCAGCTTCAGCAGCTGTAAGGCTTTGCCCTCTTCATATGTCTTCGTATCCCTCGGCGGGAGCGCCTTGATATAGACAATCTCGGTAGGCTGACCGTAGTCCCCAGAAGGAAGACCAAGCGCTTCTACTCCAGCAGATACGGAGAAACGAATATAGGCATCCTGAAGCTCGTTCGCAGCTAGCAGTTCATCAATTAACTTCTGCACGCGCTCAAGATCAGGCTCATACCCAATACCCAGCTCCTTACATCCCTCCGCAAGACGATTCATGTGCTCAGCAAGGAGAAAAGGAACTTTGTTATAAGTACGGAAGGTCTCAAAGAGACCTAATCCGTAAAGAAAACCGTGATCATAAACCGAGACCACGGCTTGTTGTTCATCCATAAGTTTGCCATTGATGCTAATAATCATAAATTAAGCTCCTGCTTTAGCCGTGCGGCGTAGAAAATTGCGCAGCATTTGGTGGCCGTGCTCCGTAATAATGGATTCGGGATGAAATTGAACGCCCTCAATCGGATATTCCTTATGACGCAGCGCCATGATTTCACCTTCAGCCGTACGGGCACTGACTTCCAAGCAATCAGGCAGCGTCTCCGCTTTGACAATCAAAGAATGGTAACGCGTCGCGATGAAAGGAGAAGGTAACCCTTCAAACAACGTTTGGCCATCATGGAAAATTTCTGAGGTCTTACCGTGCATTAAGCGCTCAGCGCGAATGACGTCGCCGCCAAAAGCTTGTCCGATAGACTGATGTCCCAGACAAACGCCGAAAATGGGGATTTTACCCTTGAAATGGTCAATCAGTGATAGGCTAATACCGGCTTCATTCGGCGTGCAAGGACCCGGAGATATTAAGATATGGTCGGGCGCCAAGGCCTCCACACCTGCTAAATCAATTTCGTCATTGCGACGAACGATGACTTCTTCCCCAATCTCCCCCAAGTATTGGACGAGGTTGTACGTAAACGAATCATAATTATCAATCACTAAAATCATTCTAAGCTCCCCTTTCGTCAGCCCTGCTCAGGCTTAAGCTCGGCTCATGCTCCGCTCGCTATATTCAATTGCTTTCCACATCGCTTTGGCTTTGTTCAGAGATTCGATATACTCACGCTCGGGAATAGAATCGATGACGATCCCCGCCCCCGCTTGAATATGCCCCATACCTTCTGCCGCCACCAGCGTGCGTATAATAATATTAAATTCCATATTGCCATTATAGTCAATCCACCCCATGGAACCCGTGTACGGGCCGCGGCGGACCGGTTCTAGCTCTTCTATGATTTCCATCGTCCGAATCTTCGGGGCGCCTGTGATTGTTCCTCCCGGGAACGTAGCGGCTATGACGTCGTACGCATCCTTGCCTTCCGCCAGCTCGCCAACTACTTCGGAGACGATGTGCATGACATGGGAATAGTACTCGATGACCATGAAGTCTTTGACGCGGACGGAGCCGTACTTGGAGATACGGCCAAGGTCGTTGCGCTCGAGATCGACCAGCATGACGTGCTCGGCGCGTTCTTTTTCGTTGTCGATGAGCTCGCCGGCCAGGCGCAGGTCATCCTGTTCGTCTTTGCCGCGCGGGCGCGTGCCAGCGATAGGACGCGTCCGCAGGACACCGTCCTCCAGCTGCACAAGCAGCTCCGGCGAGCCGGAGACGAGGGCGAAGCCTGCGAAACGCAGCAAGCCCATATAGGGCGAGGGATTGACGATGCGCAGCGCCTCGTAGATCTCTTCCGGCGTCGTATTCAAGCGCCGGCTCTGTCTGACCGACAAGTTGACTTGGAACACGTCACCTTGTGAGATGTAGGCTTGGATGCGCTGCACCGCCGCCATGTAGTCGGCTTTGCCGAACGCAGGCTGGATGCCTGCGATGCTCTCTACATCGATGTGCAGCTGCTCGCGCGCGATCGATGTCCCTTCCGGGCCGCTGTGCGGCGAGCCCGCTGCGCTGCTAGCGCAGATGGCCTGCCAGCGACGAAGCATGGCATCTGCCTGCGCTTGCGCCTGTGCGTATAGCTGCTGCAGATACGTGTCATCCGCAGCCAGGTCCGGCTGCACGGGCGTGTGGACCGTGAGGTATAGGCTCTTCTCAAGGTGATCCACAGCCCATACTTGATCATACATCGCAAAGCTGTAATCCGGGATTGGCAGATCATCCGCTGCTTGTGTTGGAAGCTTCTCAATTGTACGAATTACATCGTAACTCCAGTATCCGACACATCCGCCTAAGAACTTAGGCCCACCTTCTACTTTGGGACTATGATGGGAAGACATCCATTGTTTCACGATCGAAAGCGGCTCGCCTTTCATGCGGGTTACACGACTGGACGAGGTTATTTCAGCCTCCAACCCTTTTCCGTGTATCGTCGAAAATGGTTGTAACCCGAGGAACGTGTAGCGCCCGCCCTTTCCGCTCTCCAGCACAAAAGAATCCGACGCCGCTTCCTTCCAAGCTGATTCCCAGGAGACGATACGATCTTCGCTCAGCTCGAGCTTAACGACGTAAGGCAGCATGGTATACGCGGAGGACCAACTACGCCACTGCTCTAGGGTTGTTATTATCATGATTGCCCCTCCTTCCAATAATATCCGAAGATTAGTTGTCCATTAGTATACTCCAACCTATCACAGAAAAAAAGCCCCAGCTGCAAGAGCTGAGGCTTACTTAATTGAATGAAGGTCAACTTTATTGCTCTTCGAATTGGTAAAGTGGCGTAGACAGGTAACGCTCACCGTTACTTGGTACGATTGCTACGACACGTTTGCCAGCTCCAAGTTCTTTGGCCACTTTCAAAGCCGCGAAAATCGCTGCGCCTGAGGAAATACCGCCAAGAATACCTTCTTCTTTGGCTACACGACGGGAAGTTTCGAAAGCATCTTCGTTCTCCACCGCAATGATTTCATCGTAAATGTTTGTGTTCAAAATTCCAGGAACAAAACCTGCACCGATACCTTGAATTTTGTGAGGACCTGGTTTACCGCCGGAAAGAACCGGGGAAGCCGCAGGCTCTACCGCATAAATTTTGATATCAGGGAAGTTTTCTTTCAGCACGCCGCCAGCGCCTGAAATCGTACCGCCTGTACCGATACCGGAAATGAAAGCATCCAATTTGCCATCGTGACCTTTGATTGCTTCCACGATTTCTGGACCTGTTGTTTCACGGTGAACTTTCACGTTAGCTGGGTTCTCAAATTGTTGCGGGATGAAATAGGAAGGATTCTCTGCTTTCAGTTCTTCCGCACGTTTGATCGCACCCTTCATTCCTTCTGCTCCCGGTGTAAGAACAAGCTGCGCACCGTAAGCACGAAGCAGGTTGCGTCTTTCTAATGACATCGTTTCTGGCATAACCAGAATCGCTTTATATCCTTTAGCTGCTGCAACTAGTGCAATTCCGATTCCTGTGTTACCGCTAGTTGGCTCAACGATTGTATCACCAGGCTTAAGTTTGCCTTCTTGCTCAGCCACTTCGATCATGGAGATGGCAATACGATCTTTAACGCTGGCACCTGGGTTCTGATACTCCAATTTAACATAAACCTCTGCGCTTCCTTCCGGAACGACACGATTCAAACGAACAAGCGGTGTATCTCCAATCAAATCCGTAATGCTTTGTACTAATCTTGCCATTGCTAGTTCCCCTCCAGATTGAGTAATAGATGATTTCCGAGTTAATTAGTCGGTATTATACATTTAATCTTATCAATGCACCCACGCGTTGTCAACCACATTTTCACCGGCCTACTTAAACTCCGGAGCAATAACAGCTACTTTCCATTTCGTCCGAAGCTGCGAAATGTAATCTTTAAGCGGCGGAGCTTCCTGCAGCGCCAACTCTCTGCGCACATTTTCACGAATAAACGCTTGATCCGGATTTTCTTTGTCACGCTTGTTTTTCAGCTTCACTACGGCAAATCCTTGTGTTAACGGTACCGGCTTACTGACTTCCCCAGCCTTCAGCAACTTCGCAGCTTCCAGAACGGGTGCCGCCACAAAAGGGTCATCACCCTCAATCCAACCGAGGTCCCCTCCCGAATTATTGGTCGCGTCATCCAGGGAGCGATCTCTAGCCAGGATTTCAAAGCTTTCGCCTTTCGCCAGCGCGGCAATCACCTTGTTCGCCTGATCCTTGGTAGAAACAATAATCTGCTGGATGTTGTACTCCGTTTCCTGCTTAAATTCGTCAGGATGCCCTTGGACATAAGATTCCACCTGAGCATCCGTTATTTGAATATGGCTGGTGGCGAGTTTCTCCAAAAGCAGTTTATTCGTGACATCCTCTTTGATTTCTTGCCGGGATAACCCCAACTGATTTTGCATAGAGGTATAAAATTGTTCCTCACTCTCATATCCTTGCTGCATTCGTTTCAACTCACGTGCAATCTCCGCATCTGCAATCGCAGTCCCCGTCTCGTTGCCCTCCAGACGTATCACTTCACGATCCAACAGTTGACCTAACAGTTCTGCACCGTAATGTTGTTCCAACGCCGTTTGAAGCTCTTGCCGCGTAATTTCCCGACTTCCAATTTTGGCTACGACCTGCTCATTGTTCTGCTCGCCTTGCTGCTCAGGATCCGCTGGGTGACTCGATTCTGATTGGTTCATAGTATGAGTGATCAGCAAGGATGCGAGCACGAGAATACATACTGCCATCAGAATGATGACTCCCCACAATCGCTTTACGTTCTGCATCCTGACTCCTCTTCATTTCCATAATGCTGCTGATCTACAGATCAATCATTCGTTGCAACTCTTCTTCGTCGAAACGATAGGCTTCATTGCAGAAATGACACACAACTTCAGCGAAGCCTTCATCATCGAGAATTTCTTGAAGCTCCGCTTTCCCCAAGGAAATGAGTGTCGATTCAATCCTTTCCCGACTGCATTTGCAGCGGAACATAACATCCATCTGATCGAGTGTTTGAAAAGAAGGCAATACCGTCTGCAAAATTCCTTCCAAGGTTAATCCGCTGCCGAGCATGGTTGTAAAGGAAGGGATACGTGAGAGTATTTCCTCAATTTCACTAATCTCCTGATCGCTTAATCCAGGAAGAAGTTGAATGACGAATCCACCCGCTGCCAAGATGGTATGATCGGTATTTACCAAAACACCAAGAGCTACAGCTGAAGGCGTCTGTTCCGACTTCGCAAAATAGTAGGTGAAATCTTCCGCTAATTCTCCGGAAATGATCGGAGTACTGCCTTTGTAAGGTTCTTTGAGGCCTAAATCTTTAGTTATGTACAAAAAGCCGTCCGTTCCGACCGCAGCGGCAACATCGAGTTTGCCATTCGCTTTGAGGGGAGGGTCAACCAGCGGATTATCCACATAACCGCGCACCTCGCCTTTGGCATTGGCATCGACCACAATCTGCCCGATTGGACCGTCTCCTTTGACTTGAATAATGAGATGCTCCTCACCTTTGAGCATGGCTCCCAGAAGAAGACCGGCTGCTGCCGTTCTTCCTAACGCCGCAGTGGCGGTAGGGGTCGTTTGGTGTCTTCGGCTAAGTTCATCTGTGAGGTCGGTGGTTTGTACTGCAAAAGCACGAACTCTTCCCTGAAGGGCCGTTCCTCGAATTAAATAATCGCCCATGTTACGTCCTTTCCTTAAACAGCTTATGCATTTCTCTCATAAATCATTTGTAAACCTTGCAGTGTCAGCAGAGGATTCACGATTTGAATCGTACGGGACTCACTGGAGATCAATTCTGCAAGCCCCCCCGTTGCTATGACGGTAGGATTTACATTAAACTCCTGTTTTACACGTTCTACAATCCCATCAACCTGACCCACGTAACCGTAAATAATCCCTGCCTGCATAGCAGCTACCGTATTTTTGCCGACTACGCTTTTCGGCTTCACAAGCTCAATGCGCGGAAGTTTCGCCGCCTTTTGATACAGCGCTTCTGTGGAGATACCGATGCCTGGTGCAATCGCACATCCCACTAACTGCTGGTTTGGATCAATATAGTCATAGGTTGTCGCCGTGCCGAAATCAACAATAATACAAGGAGCTCCATATAATTCAAGAGCAGCAACCGCATTTACAATACGATCCGCCCCAACTTCTTTGGGATTGTCTACCCGTACATTCAATCCCGTTTTAATGCCGGGACCTACGGTAAATGGCGTCCTTTTCAAATAATGCTTACAAAGGCTTTCCATCACGCTAACGAGCGGAGGAACAACGGAAGAGACGATTACGCCCTCCACTTCGCTGAATTTAATCCCTGAGTGTTGAAAAAGGCTATGCAACTGCATGCCGTACTCATCAACGGTAGCAGAACGGTTCGTGCTCACCCGCCAATGGTGCAGGAGTGTACGCTCTTTGTAGAGGCCAAGCACAATATTGGTATTCCCCACATCGATCACGAGAATCATAACGCTGTCCCCTTCCGCTCATTAAGGTCAAGTGAAATATCCAGCGCTGCAACCGAGTAGGTCAACCGTCCAACCGAGATCACATCTACGCCCGACTCAGCCATAGCTTTAATAGTCTGAACCGTTACAGATCCTGATCCTTCTACTACAATATGCGGAGCTTTACTTTTAATTATGGAAACTGCTTCCTTCATCTTTGCCGGCGCCATATTATCCAACATGATAATGTCAGCTTGGGCGGATAACGCTTCATGCAGTTGGTCAAAATCTTCGACCTCGACCTCAATCTTCATGGTGTGGGGGATCTGCTTCCTGGCCGCTTGTATAGCCTGTGTGATACCTCCAGAGCCCTTGATGTGATTATCCTTGATCATTACCGCATCATAAAGACCGAAACGGTGATTATGACCGCCGCCTACGCGAACGGCATATTTCTCAAGCAGGCGATGGCCCGGCGTCGTCTTCCTTGTGTCTACGAGTCTGGTAGGCAAACCTTCCAGGGCATTAACAAACTCCCGCGTTCTGGTCGCAATACCGGACAACCTTTGCATGAGGTTAAGGCTCAAACGTTCGCCAAGCAGGATGCTTCGCGTGTTGCCCTCCACTTCAGCAATAATCGTCCCTTTATTAACTGACGATCCTTCCGCTACTTTTGTTTCAAAATGAAGCGTTGAATCGACGACAGCGAAAACTTCTCGCGCAATTTGCAAACCGCAGATGATTCCGTCTTCTTTGACGTGGATAATCCCTTTGGACGCATGGTCCAAAGGGATCGTTGTCAGAGTCGTGACATCACCGGTGCCAATATCTTCTTCTAGCCAAAGCCGAATCTGTTTACGAATAAGTTCCATGTTTAAATCCAGCATATTAAATCCACTCCTCTATGCTATCTTCCCCGCGCTTAAAAACAATATGCTTCTTCCAGTCATGATCATCCCGTTCCGGGAAATCTTCCCGGTAATGTCCGCCGCGGCTTTCCTCACGCGCCAAAGCCGCTGTTGTTGTAAGCAATGCACAGTTCAGTAAATTAGCAAACTCATAATCTTCACGTTTCGTCATCAAGGAATCAAAAATAGAAAGCTGTCTGGACAGTTCATCATGGCCTTTCTGCAGACCTTTGGCTGAACGCTTCAGTCCGGCGTAACGCAGCATGACTTTCTGCAGCTTCAGCTTCTTTTCGACAACAGCTTGATTCGGAATTTCCGTTCTTGGTGCTTCGGACTCCGCGCGGATTTGAATGTCGCCTTCCAGAGCCGGCAGCTCTTGAATACGCTCGATAATCCTTCTGCCGAAGACGATTGCTTCCGATAACGAATTGCTCGCTAAGCGGTTAGCGCCATGTACACCTGTAGAAGACACTTCACCGCACGCGAAAAGTCGACGAACATGCGTTTCTCCGTGCAAATCCGTCTTCACGCCACCCATCATATAGTGAGCTGCGGGAGCAACCGGGATCCAGTCCGTACTCATATCCAAACCATAATTCAAGCAGTACTCATAAATCGTTGGAAACCGATGTTTAATTAGTTCCTCAGATTCATGTGTAATATCTATGTATACAAATGTTGACTTGCAATTCTCCATCTCGTCGACGATAGCGCGAGCCACAACATCCCTAGGCGCTAACTCCAGCTGCGGATGGTACCTTTCCATAAAGCGCTCCCCTTTGATGTTGCGAAGGTAAGCCCCCTCGCCGCGCACTGCTTCGGAGATCAGAAAGCGCGGAGCGCCAGGATAGCACAGCGCCGTAGGGTGGAATTGTACGAATTCCACATCCTGTATTTGCGCACCGGCGCGGTAAGCAATCGCGATGCCGTCAGCTGTCGCGATATCGGGATTGGTGGTGTAGCGGAACAGCTGCCCCGCACCACCCGAGCAAAGGATCGTGGCGTTGCCGCGGACAAAAACCCGCTGGCCGCCCGGCTTCTGCACGAGTGCACCGTAGCACTCGCCATCTTGCGTGATCAGGTCGATCACGAAGTGATCGTCCCAGATCTCGATGTTCGGATCTTGCTTCGTGCGCTCCGATAAGGCTCGTACAATTTCAGCGCCTGTAGCATCACCATGCGCATGCAAAATGCGTCGCTGGCTGTGAGCCCCTTCCTTCGTCAAAGCGAACTCTCCGTTTTCCAGATCGAACTGAGTTCCCATTTGAATCAAATCCTGTACGCCGTTAGGACCTTCGTGAACAAGAACATCAACAGCCTCTGGTGAGCAGAGGCCGGCGCCGGCGATCAAAGTATCCTGCATATGATATTCAGGTGAATCCTCATCCGAAATAACAGCTGCAATCCCGCCTTGTGCATAACGCGTATTGCTATCGAGGAGAGATTTCTTCGTAATCATCAGAACTTTCTTATTTTCACTAGCGCGCAGAGCCGTAAATAATCCTGCAATACCTGCGCCAATCACAATCACATCTGTATGTACATGAGGAATGGAATTTAAGTCTACATCTACGAGGTATCTAGGAATCATGCCGCTCACCCGATCTTCACCATTTATTCTCGCTAAGAAACAGAATCAGAAAAAGTGAGACTCTGTTTCTTCACGAGGGTAACTAACAAAAATGATTTGATGCGTTCTTTCAAATAAACAAGAGAGTAGCGCATGCTACTTTACTTGTAACATGCGCTCTAAGGACAATCTTGCTTTATCGGCTACATCTTCCGGTACATAAATCTCTGGCTGCATAGTCTCCAAACATTTCACAATTTTCTTTAAGTTGTTTACTTTCATGTTCGGGCAAACCAGGTATTTGGTTGCAAAATGGAATTGTTTGTCCGGGCTATCCAAGCGTAATTGGTACCCTGTCCCGTCTTCCGTCCCGACAATAAACTCCTTACAGTCTGATTCTTTGCAATATTTAATAATCGCTGTCGTGCTTCCCACAAAATCGCCCAACTTCACGACTTCTGGCCGGCACTCAGGATGTACAACAAATTGCGCATTTGGATATTGCGCTTTCATTTCCTCTACATCTTTGACCGTCAGCATATCATGCGTATTGCAATAACCTTCCCAGATGATCACTTTTTTGCTTGTGAATTTTGATACATAGTCGCCCAAATTTTTATCCGGTACCCAGATGATCTCATCCGAATCGACGGAATTAATAACATTTATGGCATTTGCAGAGGTACAACAAATATCTGTTTCTGATTTGACATCGGCTGATGTATTGATGTAGGCAACGACCTTAGCTTTCGGATGTTGGCGCTTCAAAGCACGAAGACCCTCAACATTGACCATATCCGCCATCGGGCAGCCTGCACGCTCATCCGGAATGATCACGGTTTTGTTCGGCGCCAAAATTTTAGCGCTTTCTCCCATGAAATGGACCCCGCAAAAAACAATCACATCTGCATCTGTTTGTGCCGCCTTTTGCGCTAGCAAAAAGGAATCCCCCCGGAAATCGGCAACTTCCTGAACTTCGTCACGTTGATAATAATGAGCAAGAATAATAGCATTCCGTTCTTTCTTCAATTGAAGCAACCGCTCTTTCAATTCTCGGTTCTGCTCCGCTTTACGCTGTAGTGCTAAAGCTTCCATGGATGCTTCCTCCCCTGTCTGGGATGTAAAGTGTACTTCTTAACTATCTAAAAGTAGTATGATCTAAGCTAGTTAAAATTAGAGATTTACAACTAATTTACACATTCCAGCATCCCCTGTCAATGCGTAAAAAAGCCGAAATAAGCAGAAAATCCGGGTACACCTGACGTGTACACCGGATTTACGAGTTGCCATTGCTTGTTACTCTTCGGATTGATCCGAATTCGGATCTTTCTCTTTTTCGAACTCTAATTTATTGCTTTCATTCTCTTTGCTTTGCGGTTGAATGTTCACTTTAACGTCCTCGTCGATCCCGCCGGCATTCAGCTTGCCTTTTTCCAAAAGCTCAATAATTTCATCTTTATCGAGCGTTTCTTTCTCAAGCAGCGTTTTGGCTACGAGATGCATTTGATCGGCATGCTCAGTAAGAATGGCGCGTGCGCGGTCATAACAAGTGCGGATAAAGCTTTGCATCTCTTGGTCAATCTCATAAGCGATCGCATCGCTATAGTTTTGTTCATGGCCAATATCGCGGCCTAAGAACACTTGACCTTGGGAGCTGCCGAACTGCATCGGTCCAAGCTTATCGCTCATCCCGTATTCCATAATCATGCGGCGGACGATGCCTGTAGCCTTCTGGAAGTCACTGTATGCCCCTGTGCCGATCTCACCGATAAATAATTCTTCGGCAACACGACCACCAAGGAGTCCAGTTACTTTATCCAACAGCTCGTTCTTCGTCTGCATCATGCGGTCTTCGCCTTCTTTGGGCAGCATCATCACGTAACCGCCAGCGCGTCCGCGCGGAACGATCGTCACTTTGTGCACCATATCTGCATTTTCCGCATGATAACCAATGATTGCGTGTCCGGCTTCATGATAGGCGACAATACGTTTCTCAACATCGCTGATGATACGGCTTTTCTTTTGCGTACCTACAATAATACGGTCAAAAGCTTCCTCGATCTCAGCCATCGAAATATCTTTACGATTACGACGAGCAGCAATCAAAGCTGCCTCGTTCAATAGATTCTCTAAATCTGCGCCTGTAAATCCAGTCGTGTAACGGGACAAAGCGTCCAGTTTCACATCTTTGGCAAGCGGTTTATTGCGTGCATGTACTTTCAGTACAGCTTCGCGGCCTTTAATGTCCGGACGGTCAACCGTGATTTGACGGTCAAAACGACCTGGACGCAATAAGGCAGGGTCAAGAATATCAGGGCGGTTCGTTGCCGCAACGATAATAATACCTTCGTTAGCGCCAAACCCGTCCATCTCAACTAGCAACTGATTGAGGGTTTGCTCACGCTCGTCATGTCCGCCACCTAATCCGGCGCCACGTTGACGACCGACCGCATCGATCTCATCAATGAAAATGATACAAGGCGAGTTCTTTTTCGCGTTCTCGAACAAGTCACGAACACGGGATGCGCCGACACCGACGAACATCTCTACGAAGTCAGAACCGGAAATACTGAAGAACGGAACGCCTGCTTCACCGGCTACTGCCCGTGCAAGCAATGTTTTACCTGTTCCCGGAGGACCATTGAGCAGAACCCCTTTAGGAATTCTTGCGCCGACGGCTGCGAATTTCCTTGGATCTTTGAGGAATTCTACAACTTCGACCAGCTCTTGTTTCTCTTCATCCGCACCGGCCACATCTTCGAATGTGACACGTTTCTTCTCCTCATTATATAAGCGGGCACGGCTTTTGCCGAAGTTCATCACTTTGCCGCCGCCACCCTGAGCTTGGTTCAATAAGAAGAAAAACAAGATGAAGATAATGACGAATGGGATGATAGAGGTCAGGAAGCTAATCCAGACGCTATCCCGCTCCATTGTCTCATACGTTTCTGACGGAACACCATTGGCTTCGATCAGTTGAACGACCAATTGCTCGTACGGAGCATGCGTTTCAAAACTCTTCTTATCCGCTCCGCTTGGAGGGTTAATATACTTACCTTTAATCAAATACGTGTATCCATCGAACTTGAGGGTTACGGATTCCACATTTTTGTTAACTACCGCTTGGCGGAATTTATCGTAAGTAATTAATTCCTTTTGTTCGTTTTGGGTACTGATGAAATGGACGATACCTACTGTTACCAAAAATATAAGTAAATAAAAACCGGTATTCCGGATAATTCGATTCATCCCAAGCCTCCTCTCGAACGGCACACTTTTATTATTTTACCATATCCCGGTAAAGCACTACA
Source organism: Paenibacillus sp. P36 (assembly GCF_045866505.1). Taxonomy (NCBI): domain Bacteria; kingdom Bacillati; phylum Bacillota; class Bacilli; order Caryophanales; family Paenibacillaceae; genus Paenibacillus; species Paenibacillus sp. P36. The sequence goes on along the minus strand of NZ_AP038372.1, from coordinate 264,617 downwards.
ACATAACCGCAATGAAGAAGCCCGGAGATATGACATTAGGTTGAGTAAATCTCTGGTTTCAATATGCCGATAAATGGAAGGTTACGGTATTTCTCTGCATAATCCAGACCATATCCGACAACGAACTCATCTGGAAGCACATAACCTGCGTAATCAGGTTCGAGTTCAACGGTTCTGCGTGCCGGTTTATTAAACAGCGCAACGACCGAAATCGTCTTCGCATTGCGTCGCTCTAGCACATCTATCAGATAACTCAGCGTTAATCCGCTATCGATAATGTCTTCCACGATAAGAATGTGCCGTCCTTCTACGGGAACATCAAGATCTTTGATAATCTTAACGACTCCGGATGACTTCGTGGATTGACCATAGCTCGAAACGGCCATGAAGTCGAGTTCCAATGGCACTTTAATTTGCTTCACAAGGTCAGCCATGAAAATAAAGGCTCCCTTAAGTACACAAATGACCAATGGATTCTTGCCTTCGTAATCTTTGGAGAGTTGCTCTCCTAATTCTTGAATCTTCCCTTGAATCTGTTCTTCACTGTAAAGAACGTCTTGAATGTCGCTGTACAAGGATGAACCCCCTAGTTTATATTATGAATCCTTATAAATTTACATTCTAGAAGAACGAAATTTACGCATGTTACTTCAGCACGAGCTTCAGATGAAGCACACGTTCTGTATCGGAACCAACAAGAGCGTGCTTGGACCTACGAAAGCCGGCAATCCAGAGGATTTGTCCGGAAGCATCGACCAGTAACGGGATGACCTCACGCCGACTTAGCGGCATTTTGGCATCAATGAACATATCTTTTACCTTTTTGGACCCGTTTAAACCATACGGTTCCAATCGATCTCCTGACCTACGGCTACGAAGAACTAGCGGCAGTTGAAGTTGATCCAGATCCAAAAATACGTCCGTTGCGGATGAGAGCAAAGCTGCTGTCTCTAGCGAACTGACAGGCATCCATGAGCAAAGCAGTTTGGCTTCTATTTCCGGCAGGTTCAGTTCATCCGTATCAGATCCGATCGCATAAGCATAAGGCTTCGGCGAGGGAGCAGATGTCTGAAATTGAATGGCTTCATATTCTCTCACAATATAAAGGCCATCATCCACCTGCAGTACTTGATTAGAAACCTGATCCTGCAAGATCAGCTCGCGGATACTTTCAATCCGGTTAAATTCCAGCCGGTCCATTCCCAAACAAAGACAGTTTAATATTAATTTAATCAAACGCCTTTGTAAAGCAACGTGAAGTCCACTGAAATCACTTCTCTGTAGCCGGCAAGCCGCTTCCTGAAAAGTCACTATCCGGTGTAAAACCTGTTCGGTCTCCCCAGCCAAATAATCATCCTCAGCGCGCATCATATCCGTCAATCGATTCAGCGACTCCGGCAGATGTTCATTGTACTGCTTCAGCATCGGCATAACATCCAGCCGAATTTGATTACGAAAGTACTTCCGCAGCTCATTGCTGCTGTCTTTACAATAAGTAATGTGATGCTGAGCGCAATAATTCACAATATCTGATTTGTATATACGTAGGAAAGGACGAATCAGTTCCACTTTTTTTTCTCGCCTGCGTTCCGGCATCCCGACAAGCCCGGACGGGCCTGTTCCTCGGAGGATTCGCATCATAACTGTTTCCGCTTGATCATCGGCATGATGCGCGAATGCAATTCGCTGAGCATCATAATCTTCAGCAACTTGATGAAGGAATTCGTACCGCTTCTCACGCGCGGCTGCTTGCCCATTCAACGCCGTTTCCTCTATATAGGCCGGTACATCGATGACGCCAATTTCACAAGGTAGACTCAGCTTTTTCGCCAACTCCATCACAAACTCGGCTTCCCCATCCGATTCCGCACCCCGGAACTGATGATTCACATGAGCGACAACCAGTTTCCAGTTGAAATCGGGCGTCAGCGCAAAAAGGACATGAAGCAGCGCCACGGAATCAGGTCCTCCTGAAACTGCGACGACGACGACATCTCCCGAATCCGCCAACTTCTCTTCGGTCACTCGCTGCCGCACCTTGGCGACAAGATCGATTTCCATACTGTCTTCCTTTCCGACTTGCATGTTCCCTAGTTATTAGTTCAGCCAATAAACATAAACAGTAGCTGCAAAAATAAAAATGGAGGCCGCGAAGCAAATCTTGAGCCACGGCATTTTCAGAGCGGGCTGTGTAAGCTTTTTACCCGAAATGAGTTTTTTCCAATAATGAAAAGCTTCCTGCGACGTAGTAAACTCGCCTCTCAATGCTTTTTGAAGAAATGGCGCGATCTGGGCAGCTGCTGAATTTTCTCGCATAATGACCATAAGCTGATCCACATCTCTGTTTTGAGGGAGCATCTTGTTCATTGCCGTAAAGCGTTTGCGCTGATCGAGCGATTTTAAAAGTAAAATGGCAAATGAAAATAAATCATAGCTCTCTTCCGCTACCCGCTCCCCCATCTTCCAATAGCCGCGATCGTACACTTCGGTCAGTTGCTTAATCGCTCTGCCCTTGGGTGTCACCCCGCCGAAATCAATGAGGTCCACATCGCCATACTTGGATACGATCATGTTCTCAATCTTCAAATCCCCAAACACATAACCGCTCTTATGGATCTCCGTCAGCTTTCTGAGCAGGTTAGAACCAATAACATAGATCCAATCCTGCCCACGCTTATGTATAAAATGAGAGATTGTCATTCCATCAATATATCGCATGACATAGAAAGATATCTCTTTCCCGCGAACCTGCATATCATCCGCATCGATTAAGAAGTTCTTAAAAGATGTATCTGTGAGGGATATAGCGAGAAGCGAATTAATCTCCGATTGGTGGTCAACCGTTTCATGTCCTGCTTTTAGAGCAAATCTGGCCGTTCCTCTTCGTACGAGAACCACAACACCGTTAGAGCCAGCACCTAATAAACGTTCAACCACATAACTGCGGCCGTTCCATTTGCCTTGGATTTCTGTCCCTGGACGGAAAGCTTCCTCATACCACGTAGTCACTCAGCATCCCATCCTCGGTAGTTGGTGCGACAGGCTTCTCCGTCACGAACTGCAGCGTCTGCAGGAGCGCCGGACCCGTCGGAGTCGTACCCTTCATGTTTATTTTATAGAACATCTTGTCTAAATTTGCAAGCTGATTCGTCCAGTTGAGATCCATCTCCAGCTCTTGATCCCTTGTTTTGGTTGACGGAAAATGGAACACGGCTAATTCACTTTTGCCACTACGGGCTCTAAGACTTAGCAGAAGATCATGAATAGCTTCCCGCACCGCTGCAAGCTTGGGCTTCATACTAGCACTAGCATCTATTAAAAGCGCTACGCGAAGGGAAGTAGTTTCACTCATGGAATCGATCACCTGCACGACCTCTGCCCGCTTCTCAGGCGGAAGCTGCTCTAATTGATTAATCCCCAGAATGCTCTGCAATTCTTTGCCTACCGCATGCTGTATCGTTGTTGTTACGGTTTTACGCGTCATCATCTGAACGGTTTGGGACAGCTGGACCGAATTGACAATACGGCTCATCCCCCCGCCTGCTGCGGCAATCTCACGAATCTCCTCCGTGCCTAACAGGCCTAACTCCCCTTGATCGACCACTCCTATGACATTCACAGTTACACCTTCTGTATGCGCCTGTGCAGCCGCTATAACAGGACTCACGCCAACATTCGAACATCCATCTGTAATTAACAAAATCTGTTTCATCATAACAATTGCCTCCCTGACATAAGGAAAATTTGCTCTCTAGCAGTTCTTCTCCTAGTTTTTCCATTTTCGAGAGGCTCTAATCACCTGGAATAGAAAGAAAAGAAGCAGGATACCCCGAGGGGCTCCTGCCTCTATTTTCATTACCAGAGTGGCTCAGGTATCAACTTGGTTAATGTTTCCGAGCCGTCTTCATTGCGTTTATACTCGTGCGTATTGGCGCTTTCCTCTACTTGCTCGAAGCCCCAATAAGACGGGGAGACGTCAGGGAAAGACTGACTGGCGTTTTTCAACGGACCGCGGTGCAGAAGACGATTAATCATCGTCACAGCTTCTGCGCGAATCATCGCTTGCCCCGGTTGGAAGGAGCCGTCCGGATATCCGTTAATGATGTGATAACGGTAAATCTCCTCGATCTCATTCTTCGCCCAGTGCGCAGAAATATCATTGAAATGAAGATTGTTGGATGCATCTGCTTTCAGGTTCAGGTAACGGGCTATGACAGCCGATAGCTCAGCACGCGTAATCGCGGTATCCGGCCGGAACGATCGATCCTCGTACCCGCCAAATAGGCCGGCTCTCGTAGCAGCCTCAATGTACTCGCTGCCCCAATAAGCGATTGGCACATCCGGGTAGAGTACTTCCCCTTTCACTGTACTGCGCAGATCCATGATCCTTGCGAAAATCGCCGCAACTTCAGCGCGGGTAATATTGCGCAGCGGTTTGAACTCCAGATCAGGGTATCCCATGATATATCTGGTGTGCTTGCTATTCTCATAGCGGTTCGAGAACAACATCACTTGAAGTATAGACTTGTCGTCTTCCAGATGTACGAGCGTTGTCTTACTTGAAATCGATGCTTCGTTCGTTACGTTTTGTTCCGCTTTAGGAAGAGCGTTGGACAACACTTTCACTTTGTAGGTCAACGACCCTTTTCCATTCGCGGCCAAATCACCGATCGCCCACGTGATCGTATTTCCGTTCACGGATCCGCCTGCTGCGTCAGCGACCGTCGTGTAGGTTGGAATTTGTGCGCTAACGTTAACTCCCTGCGCTAATGTACCTGTTTTGTTGCTGTATTCAACCGTAAACGTGATTTCTTGTCCTTCACCATAATTGGCTTTGTCCGAAAATAAATGAACGGACAAGTCTGTTTGCCCCGGCAGAACAATACTGCCTCCGACAGAGCCGCCATTGCCTTTGTCTGATGTTGATTCCCGCTGCATTTGCAAATCGTGCTTAACGATTGCATATTCTACGGATATCGTCGGGCTGATATACGTCACATATCCCGGTTTCGTAACTCGGATGTAATAATCCGATGTCGGGAAGACCATGTACGCGTAATCTCCGGCTGCATCTGTATTTTGTGGGTTCTTGTTATCGTTTGGCGCAAAGCCTGTGAGAACAGGAAGTGGTACCATAGTGTGTTTGGTTTTTCCATTAATTTCATTTCTAGGCGTATCTGCATAGTACAACTCAACGTGCGCATCTTCGATTACTTCCCCCGTATTAGCATCTGTAACTTTGCCGTAAGGGTCAATTAGCTCAAGCGCAATGTTCAGTTCACCATCGCTGCTGATTTTTAGCTTCGACAGTTCTCCTTGCGCGTTCTCATTCAACACAATGAATACGCCCGGCTCTACTTCGTAGCTAATTTCCATCTTGTATTCGCCTTGCGTCAGGCCGTTCATACTGAACGTTCCGTTGGCTTGAAGCGGAGCATTCGAAATTTCATGATTCGAGCCATCCAACAAGCGAACTCTCATTTTGTTCGTCATGTCCGCAGGAAACACACCGACACTCTGATTGTCGTTACCTACTGCAATAAGACCGCTGGCCCCTTTGGAAGGCATAAATTCTTCATGTCCTGTACCGGAAACCACACCTGCCGTTATCGTTTGTGTGTAGGTGATAAGTTGGGTTTGCCCGCCGATTTGAACAGGCTTCGTAATTTGCATTTGATAATCGACGCCTCCGCGAGGGATCGCGATTTTGTAATAGCCTTGGTACGTATCTTTCGTAACCGTGTAAGCATCGCCAGTAAAGTCGACGCCGGGATTCCCGTCAAAATTAGCCGTAATGACAACATGAGCTCCATTAACCGGTGTTACAACGCCATCGATCATCTCAGTAACAATTCCGACAATGCTAGCCGGTTCAAACGTCATGATAATTTGTGCTTTGGCATGGAGATCGCGCGGACTGTCGTCAGCAACTGCCTGAATCGGGAACCGCTCGGAGATGATGCCCTCGATGACGGCAGACTTGAACGTTACTTTTGCTTCACCTTTTTCATTCGTGACAGCCGATGAGCCACCAACGAAAGTACCGATTGGAGCAGTGAAGTTCACTTGAACATTCGAAAGCGGCTGACCCGCTTGATCCAATACAATTGCCGTTAAAACAGTCGTGGACTGCCCATCGCCGACAATGCTGCTAGGATCAGCTGTTAAGACTAAGCGATATTGGCTAAGCTCGGCGTCTACGATAACTTGGTTGCTTCCAACTGTGCCCGGTATCGCATAGAACGTTTTGCTTGCTTCTGCGTAATTCTCAGCTTGTACCACGATGCTATAACGTGCTGCCGGACGTTGTCCGAAATTGTAGCCACCGTTAGCATCCGTTGTTGTTTTTGCGATTTCCACATGATTGGCATCTTCCTTGTACAAGGTAACAGTAGCGCCGGCGATTGGCCGGTGTTCTCCTGCAACTGTAATGGTACCAAGAATTTCAATCGCATTTTTCACCGTAAAACCATTATTGCCGCCAAATGCGCCGTTAGGTGCATCTGTCTGGATGTCATGACCACCGATTGCCGCATCATAACCTTTGAAGGTTAATTTGAACGACTCTGAAGTCTGATTACCCAGAATATCGTCCGGTAACCGTGTCAGCACGTTTTTCCATTCTTTATGGCCATCTGTGATGTATGTTTCCGGATTCGTCAGCACGAATTGAATGACTTCGGAATGGGAGCCATGGATATAAACAGCTTCCACTCGCTGCACATCGTTAGAGCTAACAGCTGAAAGCTTCAATGGATCCCCTGGTGCAAGCACCGGCTCTGTCCATGGCGAACGCGGCTGACTACCCGCCCATCCGTCAATCGGATCCCCAACAACGTATAGCTTATCTTGAATGCTCTCTTCTTTTCCGCTCTCGGCGGCAGATGCCTTGAGGCCGATCAGATACGGATGATCGTTGTCATACGGAGTGCCTTCCGGAACATGAACGACTAGCTGCAACGCCTGCTGCTGTCCTGCATTCAACATGAAGCCTGGGACGCCGCCTTGATTCACATCCGGAGAGATGTAGGTCCATTTCCATTGGCCTTGATCGAATGCCCACGTGGCTGCCACTTGGCCATTAACGATCACATCCGTAGTAAATGGTGTGTTCACTTCAAGCTTAAAGAGATCTACACCGGCTCCAGTATTCGTCACGATGTGCGGGAACGTTGCCGTTTGTCCGGCCTTCACACTTTGATCCGGAGCTGTATTCAACGTGTGCTGCCCAAGTACAATGGCGTTGATTAAGTTCGAACTCAGCTCATCATACTTCTTCCCGCCCTTCGAAGGGAGAGAGTAGTATTCGTTCAAGGTATACTTGACGCTATATACCGAGCTAACCACGGTAGCGTTATCCGCCTGTACTTTGAATTGTAATTCGCTGTTGCTGCCAGGCTGAATCGGCGTACTCTCCCAAGTCAAGCTATAGGTAGATCCGCTTACTGTAGCCCTAGGATCTGCCCAGCTGATATGAACGCCCATTGGAAGCTGGATCGTCGTAAACGGGTTGAACGCGGTACTTTGCCCGTTATTCGTCAGCTTCATGGTGAAGAGAAGCTCTTCACTCGCCGTATCGAACGGAACGGAACCATCCGGACGAGCCGGTTTGATGCTGCTTAACAGCAGGGAAATGTCGGGTTGCACGACGTTCACGGACAGCATCTCGGCCGATATGGTTCGAGGCGCGCCTTCAACAGCCGCTGTCTGATAGTCAAGCTTCGGCGTGAACTGTGCGAAGTAGCCGCCCGTCGGTCCATCCGTTTTCAACCTTGTAACAATTTGATACTGCGCGGACGGGTCCGTTGGACTGGCATCCCCTGTGATAGACCCAAGCGGATACTTATCTCCAACTTTCGGAATATCAGTGACAGAGCCGCCAACGATTTTACCTACCGAAATGATTTCCTGTTGGACAAGCCCTGACAGCGAATCAAGATTTACATGATACGAGGTCGTATTAAGCGGCTGATCCAAATTCAGGAGATAGGTCACTTCATCCCCAGGACGCACTGTCGTCGTGCTGTTGTTCGTTGATTCTTTGATTGAAGCCGATACCGTCAACACATCTACAGAGAGTACCTGCGGCAAGGACACTACAGGCGTGTAAATGGCAACCGGAGTTGTTTCCCGGGACTCGTATCCGGTTATTTTACCGTTGATCGTAATACCCGTTGTCCCCGGTAAAACTTCTGGCTTCGTAGTGACTATGAAGGTCACTTTCTTCTTACTGCTTACAGCTAGATCAGAGAGCGCAGACCATGTAAGCGTGTCGCCACCGCTAAGGGATCCGCCATCCGAAATCGAGCCTGGCTTCACGTTCAGTTCGCTTGGCAGCTTGACTTCCACGGAAGGCTTGTATGCTGTCGCGTTCCCGACGTTACTCAGTTCAAACTCAACCGTGATCTCGGTGTTGGTTTTGGAAAACTTCGTATCGGTAATTGCTACCGGAGCTATGGTCAATTTCGGCTGCATAATAGCAATGCTCGTTACTGCATCAGCCGTTTGGGCTGGGTCGGAGCCGTTTTGCTTATTCCACTTGGCTACAGCCGTAGTTTTATACGGAACTACTTCAGTAGAGTCGAAAACACCTGCTTTTGCTCGTGCTTGAAAGGTGTATGTGATGACTTTAGCCCCTAGTGAGGCATCCGTCTCCGAATTAGTTAAAACTTTGGTGAGCTTGTTTCCTGCAATTGTAAAATTATTAGGATTGTTCGTTAAAGTAAAGTTGCTTCCGAGTGAGTCGACTACATCTTCGACAACAACGTCGTACGCTATCGTCCCGTCAGGTATTGTCACTTCGACTTTGTAGTCTACGGAATCTCCTGGACGAATCTTGGTGATGTCGCCACTGCTCGTTGCCGTAATAACATTCGTAATCGTGACGCGCGGAACATCAACGGTAGCTGAACCTGCCACGTAATCATACTTGGCGCCGCCACTATCAGGCAGACTGTAGTAGTCTCCAGTGGAAGCTAAAATGCTTTGCGTTGATCCTGACCCCTTGACGTTGTCAAGACGGGCAGTGAATCCGTATGTTATCTCAGCATTATTAGCAAGTGTCGTCTCTTGCGGGAACGTCATCGTGACCCCAGTTGCCGTCCCGTCTCCAGAAACAAAACTAAATCCTGCAGGCAGCGTTACTGTTGGCGTAAAGGTATAGGCCGGGTTCAGCCCCTTGTTCTTCACCTTGACAGTGTAGGCTTGGGTATCGCCTGCTTTCATAGATGTAGTAGCAGGACTTAAGGTGATTTCCAGCTGCGGTGCTTTAATGGTCACCGTAGGCTTTTCTGTGTTCTGAACGGATAAGCTTTTCTTTGCTGTTGCGGATGCTTCTGCCTTCCATTTGAAGGTAGCGCCAGACGTATCATTTACTGATGTACCGGCATTAATCTTCTTAACCGTGGTTTTAACATAATACGTATACGTCGCACCCGGCGTCTCCGCCATTCCAGCAAGTTTAATGTAGCCCGCTGTTGACGTATCGACAGTTTGCGAACCCGTCCCCGTATGTGTTTCTGAATTATACCCTGTATACGTCGCAACATAATCTTCATTGCTTGGTATTTCAATTTCGACCGATGGTGAATAAGCCACGTTGTGGTCCGGCACTTTCACTTCCACCTTGTAAACTACCCAATCTCCAGGCTTCAAGGAAGTTTTCGTACCCGAGGTATCCTCAACAGTCTTCGTAATCGTCGGTCCGGCTGTTGTTAGCGTGGTCGTCGTCGTCTCTTGCCCGGTGTAAGGGCGATTGATGACTTCTTCCGAAGTATCGCTTTGCCCATAGTAGGTCCACGTCGCATCTTTCAGCACAATATCTCTGCTCGCGCCGATTGGATCAATTAGCTGAACTGTGTAAGTCAACGTAACCGAATTGGTTGTGCCTGGTTGTATGGAAGGAATTTCATTGAATTTGATCGAAGTGTCGGTCTGCGTATAGTCCTCACTTTCCGGCAAGTCCTGCAAGCCATCCGCTAACTTATCCGTTAGCTTGACATGATAGGCCGGTGTCGATCCATTGTTCGTTAGCTTGATTGTAATTGTAACGGATTCATTCCCGTGAAGGTCCGTCGTTTTACTCACTGTACGCGCCATGCTCACGTCTGGCTCTACATAAGCTAATTCAACTTCCTTACGCTTGCTTTCAACGATACCTTCTGAGTTCTCGTAGGTAAGGACGACTAAGTTTTTAGCTCCTTTATCCTTGGTGACGTAGCTGGTATCGTTTTGAATCCGCACTTTTAATTCTGTGGTCAGTTGGTTAACCTGACCCTCGACTAGATCCGTGTTGCCAAAATCCCACACGAGAGCTTGCATATCATCTTCGTATGTAGGCGTTATTCCATTAATTTGATAAGTGCTAAGTGAGCCTTCATACATCGTGCCGAGAGGCAGATAGTCATAAAGCTTGACTTTGTGCTGTTTCGCCGGCAGTCCCACAGCGTCGTAAGCCACTTTAAAGCTAGCTGTATCACCTACGGTTACCGCTTGCTTCAGCTCATTGACCGGCTGGCCTCCCACGGTAGTTCCATCGTTCACTCTAACGATTTTTTCACTAACACTAGGCGTCGTCACGTGAATGTCCGTTGAATCGGAATCGGTAACCGTTCCTGACGAAACAGATACACCGCTTACCTCAGCCCTGTTGACGAGAACGTCCGCTGCAACTACATTGCTTCCACCGGATTTAGCAACCTTCCAAGTCGACCGAACGGTGGCTTCATAAGTAATTGTGAATTCACGATCCGTGGCACTTGCGTAGTTCATATCGCCTAGCGTCCACGTTAAGGCTGTAGTTCCATCCGCTGAAGCCGATTTCGAGAAATCACGGGATATCGTTGCACCGGTTGCATCCTTAACTACTGCCGAACTATCGACAAAGTCCTGCCCGTCACCCAGCGTATCTTCAACGGTGATCCCTGTCACAGGAACGTACTCATTGACTTTGACACGCAGCGTGTATACAAGCCTGTCTCCGTATCCGACCTCGCTTCCTGCTGAAGAAGAACCTGCCTTCTTCTGTACACCTTTATAAATCACGATATCTCTAGCCGTCACCTTCTGTGTCACAGACCCTGTGAAGGTTTGACCGTCCACAGTAGCTGAATAGTCAAACTTATCGTCCTTCTGTGTGCCATGCGTCATGATTTGATTACCTGCGTCTTTATTCAAAAAAGCCGCCTGATAACTAAACGTTTTCTTGCCTTTCCCGTCCTCGCCTGCCACTGTTAGCGCTGGAAGCGTCCAGTTAATGGTGCGCACCCCGCTGGTAACCGTTTGTGTCGGCGTTCCGGTTTGGCCTGTAAAACCGTAGTGCTCCACAGCCGCATCCGTTGTCTCTTTAAAGAGTGTGAACGTTGTAGATGACCGTGCATTGTTAACCATTTCGATCTTGTAAGGAAGCTCTCCCCACTCTGAGCCTCCTGCAGGAGGTGCATCATCAGGTCCTGCCCCCTTCACATTTTTCACATCATTGATAAGTCGGATGGAAAAAGGCGTGACCTTAATGGATTTGCTCCACGTCTTGGTAGGCAGCGCAGCGTCATAGTATAACTTGCGGGGATCACTGCTCGCATATAACCGAACCGTAGGCGTCAACATAGTTCCAAACGGAACCAAACCGCCGCTGTTTGCTTTCCTGTAGTTATTAGAGGCTTTGATTTTCACAGGAAAATCGAAGCTTTCCCCAGCAGCGATATCTTTGATATCTTTCCAGAAAGCTGTAATGGTTCCTGTTGCGCCATCTGTTACTACCGTACTGGGACTCATATCCGATGCCAGTTCAAGACCGTCCGGCAGTACAACTTCAACGCCAACGTTGAAGGCCATTGTTCCCGGAGTTTTATTATGGGCATGGACCAAAATTTCCGTATCGCGCCCTAGTACAGCTTCCGATAATTCTTTCTTTTGTAGTCCATTCGGATCATTAGGATCTGAATCATACCCAGTTACACTAAACTCATCGAGCTTAGTTCCATCAAATGCATAAGATGGTGCAGCCTGCACCGCGCCAAGCATACCGCCAATTAACTGGATGACCAGCATCAGCGACATCAGAATGGCAATTTTCTTCCGATAACGCAGCATGATTTACCTCCACTATAATTGTCGCAACCTGAATAATGTTCGCTCATCTTAGATGCACGATTGCTCAGTTTTTCCTCAGCTCAAACACTTGATCTTCCCGTTCTGTAAACCCAACATTAACGACTTTCCATACAACCTATTGCCATCCCTCACCCCATTTTTTTTAACTGTAAAGAATCTATTTATAGTTAACCATGATTATAGTCCTACTTGCAAGGAAATATAGGACCTAATTCCTAATTATTGCAAGAAATATGTCATAATTTATCACAATAAAGCAAAAAAAAGCCCTAACAGCGAATGAGCTGTTAAGGCTTGGCATTAACTTTAATTTTTACGCCATTTTCTCCGTAAGAGGAAGCCTAGAAGAATGAGCGCCAAACCGGATAATTTCACTGCCGTGTGACTGGACTCGCCGGTCACCGGGAGTGTCTCCGGCTGGAGACCGTCCAACGTCGTTGGCTGTGGACTGAGCGAAGGCGCAGACCCATTTGATTGAGCAGGCGTCGGACTCGGCGACAAACCAGGACTTGGGCTTGGGCTTAAGCTTGGACTCGGACTCGGGCTTGTGCTCAGACCCGGACTTGGCGAACCGGACGGAGCAGGCGACGTACTTGGCTTCGGTGATGTTGAAGCACTCGGAGTCGGATCCGGATCATTCGATGATGAATCGTGTTTTGGCGGATTCGTTGGCGTGCTGGATGGTGGATTAGACGGCGTACTAGACGGCGAATCCGTTGGCGTACTAGTAGGCGGGTTAGATGGCACGGTAGACTTCGTATTGGTTACCGTGATTGAATAGTTCTCACCCGAGTTCAAGGATACCGGATATTCCTTATCCGCATCCAAAGCATACCCAGCAGGCGCTGCACTCTCCTTCACTACATAGTTACCCTTCAACAGGCCGGTAAAGTTAGCAACTCCATTTTCATTTGTGGTCATTGTACCAATCCGATCCAATGCCCTGTCAGACTTCCGGTACAAGTCGAAGGTTGCTCCACTGAGCAATACGGTGTAATTCGAAGCATCCACCTTCTTCACGGAGAGCGAGCCTCTTACACCACTGCCTGTGCCAGAACCGCTTGAAACGCCAACGATGATATCCTGCACGGTTTCCTTGGTCACTGTCGTTACATTGTTACCACTCAGGATAACCTTATTGGAAACAGTATCCTTATCATTTGCCGCGATGAGCGATTGGTACTCCAAAATATAGGCGGAGCTAATAGGATTCACGAAATGCAGGCGGAACGTTTGTTTGCCGCTTGCATCCGTTTCAATTACCAAGGTATAGTCGACGTCCTTGGTTAACTCTGCTCCTTTCGTTACGTTGCCATTCACATCTACTATTGTTTTAAACAGATGGAACGTATCAAGCAGCAGTAATTGATTTACCGTAGGCGTATCGATTAATAAAGCATCATTCAAAGTTGACTGTCCTTGATTAATCGTTATCGTCCAATTAATCTTGTCGCCGCTTTGTAACCCTTTCTTGCTGATGTACTCGCCTCCGTGTGGAATGTTGACGGTCGCTTTCAGATCATTCGACACAGGTTTACTCGCATCGAATAGTTTGGCTGTGTTGTTTACTGTGGCACTGTTAATTAGCTGTCCGTCCAGACTCGTTTTGAAGACGATGGAATACGGTCCTAATATAGGTTGTTTGAACGAGAGTTTTAATTTATTAGCTGCGTCAATTTGATACTCGTACTCAGAAGTATCTACTACACTGCCTAATGTTGTGGTCCCATTTGGAGCAATGACCATCTTATAAACAGCAAGCGTGACTGCATCGAACTTTTGATTTGACTCCAAGAGATCCTCAACGACAGCTTGCTCAATGGGCTTACTATTATAGTTGACCCCTACTGTCCAAGTAATCTGCTTGTGCGCAGCGTCATAGGTGCCGTTTTTGAAACCATTATTCTTGACTTCGTCCCTTGTATAAAAAATATCCGTCACTGTCTTGGTTTGCTCATTTTCCCAACGATCCAACCAGGCCATCTGAGCTGTATTATAAAAGTCTGTTTTGATTCCTGCAGGTTGAATCCAATCTAGATTAAATGCTGTTTTGTAATTAATGGTTACCGGTCCGGTTAACGGATTCTTGAATCTTACAATAAAGCCATCCTCAGGAGCTACAGAGTCGTCTAATGTATATTCAGATGGATCTAGCACTCCTGCGCCTTGCTTGACTTTAAAGGTATCTGGAAGAAGGCGAAGACCCTTGTAAGGGAATGTATCCGTTACAACCACATGGCTCATTTGCTGGCTGTCCCCATTAATCGCAATATTCCATTCAACTATTTTAGTATTATAATCGATATGCCCGTCACTTTTGACAAGTACCACCTGATTAATCGGCTTAACAACAGTATCACTGCTTCCACCACCGGAAGTAACGGTGTTAGTTACGGAACTATTGTCCAGAACAGGCTTACTTGCCTTCGTTTTATAGATTACTTTATAAGCAGATGAAATATCTTGAAGAAACTGCAGCTTAAATCCCTTCTTACCCTCAGCCGTCTGCGGCGTCAAAGTATACTCAGTAGAAGGCACTACACTACCCAACACTTCGCCGCCTACCCCATTAAAGGTGACTGGGAATATTTGAAAAGATTCGGCTATTAACTCTTGGGACTCATTGAATAGGTCGGATAACCAGGCTGCCGATTGCGGGATATTCCCCTCATTATAATTATACTGAATTGCCCAACTTATCGTCTGCGTCCCTGTCGCGTAGTCAGTTGCGATCTTCTTAAGCACACTTCCATGTTTGACTTCAACAGTTGCAGTTGCTTGAACCGGTGTCTTGTTGCTGCCAGACAATGTTGCCGTGTTCACAAACGATGACTTGGTTGAGTCCGTAATTGCCGTAGCGAATTGTATCCTGTATGCATGAGTAATTGGGTTATCAGCAAAATGAACGGCAAGAATGCTGTCATCCGTGCTTACTGTATACTGGCTGCTATCCAACAGCTCTCCCAAAATCATAGTGCCATCCAATTTTACGTCCAGAGAATAAACCGCAACGGAAACAGGAACAGCCAACCCCGCAGGAATAGGATCTTTTACGACCGCTTGTTGAATGGAGTCCATCGACTTGTTCACATCAACGGTCCAATCAATTTGCTTCGCATTAAAACCGTTAGCCACACCTGCTTTACTTATGGTAGAAGGAACATCCGGCCTGAAAATGAGGGTAAAAACCTCTTCTCCCGATTGAATCGGGATCGTAATAATTTGCGTTGTCGAGCCAGTTATTTGGCTTTTATTAAACTGGGTATTGATCGTGAGGGTCCCTCTCACATTATCATGGCTCTCAATGAAGTTGTTAAATGTAATGATGACTTGGCGGCTGTCCTTGTTCACTTGAAAGGTTCCAACTTGATCGTCACCGGTAGTCAAAGTCCCACCCACGTTATTAAATAACAAAAATTGTGCTGGCAGCATAAACGTATAGGTGTCGCCTGCCCGGTAACTATGACCGTCCGGCAAAGACCAGATATAGTCCAGCCTTACTCTAGCTCCCTGATCGTAGACGTTTCCCGTCACGACTTGTCCTGCACTGTCGTAAACAGCCATCGTCACGTTCTCCAAGATGTTATCTGTATTGGAGATTTCAGTCGCGCTTGCTTTGGTTGAAACGCCGACTGCATACAAGCACTGCATGAAGACTAACAAAATGACGAGCAACAGCTTCAATTCCTTCTTCAACATCTTCATAAATTCCCTCCATTCCTATCCATATGTGGACCCAAAAAACTTAATTCGCCTTTGATACAAAATGTATCAGAAAATACCGCACTATACAATACATAACGTATCAATATAGCTATTATATGATACATTTTGTATTGTATACGTCATAACTGTTTCTCATCGGACTAAAGTGAGAGCAAAATCCACCTAGTCCGATGATTCTACAATTTTCCCTTTAATAATTAAACGGTGCGTCGGATTATCCATAGGGTCACAGGTAATTAAGGTTATTTCCTTATCTTTACCATTGCCCTTTAAGACCGAAACATCTGTAGGAAGGACATATTGCTTATCCTCCACGATGTATTTGAACTGTTTGCTCCCTGTCTCGACTTGAATGATGTCGCCAAGGTCAACTTCATCTAATCGGTTAAAATTTTTCCCATAGGTCAAATTTCTATGGCCAGCTATCGCATAGTTGCCCACCCCACCCGGTTTTCCCGTATTAGCTATACTTGCAACGGAAACCTTCAAATTCTTTACGGTTGCGTCCGTCAAGATTGGAAGTTTCAAATTGATTTTTTCGATCCGCAGCACACCCTCCACGTTCTTGGGCAGCGGTGTCGGTTTCGGCGCAGCTTGCAAATCCAAAGGCTGCACTGGCTTTACACTAGGGGGATTAGTAGCAGCCGAATCAACAGATCCAGCGGTATCCACTGGGCCCATAGCACCCAAGCTGCCTGTTGTCTCGACTTTTCCTATGAGTGTATCCACACCCTCAGTTTGTGCGCTCTCACTCTCCTCCGGCGGGATCTGATCCATGATCTGCAAACTTTCCTGCCATTGATTCATAATCTTTTGCTGCTGATAACTCTCGTACCGGTCATTCAAGGCTGGATATAGAAAAATCAAGACCCCGAAGATGATGCATGCGAGAGAAAGCACTTTCCTGAACATGCCATACCGCCTTTCTCATAAATCCTGTAATACCCTTATTTTCCCACACTAAAACCGCAACAGCAAATGAGCTGTTACGGCTTCATTTTCTAGCTAGCTGACCGTTTTCGGACGCTCCATGCGCGTAATCCCTGGCCAGCGGAATGTCGCCCACTCCGGCTGCCGCTTCTCTACACGAGCGACAACGACCGTCATGTCATCCTGAATTTCGCCATGATGATGGCGGAAAATTCGCTCCAGCAAACAATCCGCGAACTCTTGCGGCAAAGTCGTGTCAATTTCATGGATCATGCGCTTCATCCACATCTCCTTATTCACCGCATGGCCAGGCGCATCATAGATCCCATCGGTCATCATGACGAGAATATCTCCCGATTGGAGAGGGATAGAAACCAGATCGACATCGATCTCGCTTAAAATGCCCACAGGCAGATTATTGGCGGAGATGGAGATCACCTCGTTCCCTCGCTTAATAAAGCTCGGTATGGAGCCAATTTTCATGAACGTCGTATTGGCGTTGTACATATCAATCAAAGCCATATCCACCGTTGCATACATCTCATCGGAGGAACGGAGCATCAACACCGAGTTCAGCGACTTGATCGCCAGCTTCTCGTCCATCCCGGACTGCAGCAGTTGCTGCAGGATGCTAAGGGCGGTCTGACTCTCGGCCCGCGCCCGCTCGCCGTTGCCCATGCCGTCGCTAAGCGCAACGGCATACTTGCCATTGCCCAGCTCCACCGTGGAGAAGCTGTCGCCCGAGAAAAGGTCGCCCCCTTTGGCTGCGCCGGCGACCCCGGTCTCGACCACGTATTCTTTGGCAGAGCCGAATACGACCGTGCTGTAGCCTTCGCCACGCTCATGCATCTCTTCGCGCATCACGGCGACATTTTCGCCGATAATTTCGCTCAGCAGCGGCGCAATGATTTTCCGGCATTCATCGAAGCCCTTCGTGTATTGATGAATGATTTCAATTTCAATATTTCCTTCATCTAAGGAAATAATGTCGATCGTATGAATCGATAGGCCCAACTCCTCCAGCGCATTGCGAATTTGCTCCTCCTGAAGGAACAACTCCTGCCCTTCACGTTTAATTTCCTTCGCCAGGTCCTCCATGACCTGCGAGACGCCAGATAGCTGATCTGCTACGAGATGGCGGCTATCCATAATTTGTTTTTTCCAATGCATATCATTCTTGTACAAGCTATATTGCTGCTTCATCACATCGAGCACCTGATCCGTCTTATTACACACCTTCTTCCATTCTGCAGGTATTTGCTTCTTCGTCATATTCTCCTTTGTCTCAATATTGGTCATCATATCCGTCATAAACGTATACGTTTGGTAAAATTTCTGATCCCAGCACTGGCTCTTCTTCCAGCAGGATTCACATGTTTTCTGTGCAACGGCATTCATGAAATGCCCAACTTCCTCCTCCTTACGGCTGACCGCATCATCCGTCGTTAATTGTTTAAAGCTGCGCGACAGCTGCCGGAACACTTCCGAGAACTGTTCCACACGGCTGGCCGTCACATCGCGAACCCGCTTCGCATAGTCCTGCTGCGATTTGAGATTCTCCTGCGTGCCAGGCACATATTTGGCAAGCGTAAGAATCAGGCTCCTCGGCGTAAGGAGAAACAGCGTAACGGCCGCAAGCGATTCCCACGCGGAATTAATCATATCGGCACTCGAACCTATATAGAACGATAAAATCGAAGATCCCAGCAGCATACCGAAAGCAACCGCGAGCCGGTTCCCTTCCTTAAGCAGTCCGGCCAACATCCCGGAGAAGGCAAGCAAGCTCATTTGATAGATAGCGTTGCTATTCGCAAGACTTAAGATAAGCCCTGTGATAACGCCAACCGAGGCTCCAAAAGGCGCTCCGCCTACCAATGCAAATAGCAGAATCAAGTATCGGGAGAGTACGTGCTCCACGGTGACAGGCCCCATTACCCAGCTCACCGTCCCTGTCATAACGGAGGCCAACAAAATAATTAAGCAGATGATTTCCTCATGTTTCAAATGATAGTTTTTACGGGTAAGTGTGAATACCGGAATGGCTTGTATGAAAATCAGTGTCAGCACTAGACTAAGCAGCGCCTCTACGGACAGCATCATCAGGGAATACCAGCTTAAGTTTGATACGACCAACTCTGCAAAAAGCTGAACCAGGAAGGTTGAGCTAAAAACGAGCAGCGGAGCGAGTGAAAGCTCTGAACGCTCAAACTTCTCAAGCGCTTTCTGAATGAGCAGGAAAACGATAATCTCCGTAACGAGATATCCAGTATTTGAATTGATGGACAGTAAGCTTCCGGCAAATGCCGCAATACCTACCCAATGTAAAATGTCTCTCCTCGTAAAATAGATAACTGCAATAAAGGCTAAAGCAAACGGAGATAGCTGTTCGAGGATCATCGCACGTCCAAGAAGGAATGCCATAACGATGAGGAGAAAAGACCACTTCTTAGCTACAAAAGCTTGAACAAAACGATTTTCCACTGCCGCACTGTGAGCACCTGTTTTCGCTCTTTGCCAAATTCCTGACCATCCACCGCTAATCGCCGCTCCTAGGCTTCTTCTTTGCATGCTTTGAACACCATCCATTCTTCCCTTATTTGTTTCTCTAGTATAGAGACAATCTAGCAGAAAGTTTGTCAGAATGAGTTGATAGATTCAAAGAAATTTCCGACAAGCCGCGCCAGCCGTGTCACCCGCCCCCAGCCCTTGCCGCGTCTCGCTTTATTTAACTGAAAGCGTATCCAAAAGTCTGATCCTCCCGAACTTTCGCCATGCAGATGGGGGAGATACCCGTAACTCCATGTCGATTGGAATTGACCATACGATGAATTGTAATAATTGGTAATTCCACAGAAACCAACGAAAAATAAAAAAACCACATCCGCCTAAGCGAAATGTGGTTCTATTATAAGCATCTATTAGTCTCTTCTTCCGCCTCGACCACCGCGTTTGGACTCGGTGTTCTTCTTCAGAGACGAAATCCGCTCTTCACTATCTTTAAGGAAACGAGATACTTTATCTTCGAACGAGAACGGTCTAGCTCCGCCTTGCTGCTTGTTAAAGCCGCCGCGACCGCCACCACCGCCGCCGCCACGATTGAAGCCACCGCCGCCTGGACGACCGCCGCCTGGGCCACCACTAGGAGGACCACTGCGTTCTCCGCCACTGCTTGGACGACCACCTTGGAAGCCGCCTGGACGATCTCCGCTCGGGCGTCCTTGATAGCTGCTGCCACCTGTACGTTCAGGACGAGCTGGTCTTTCCTCAACTGGCTTGTCAATCGTTTGCTTGATCGACAGTCCGATCTTGCCATCCTTGTCCACGTTAATCACTTTGACCAATACTTTGTCTTCCAGCTTTAAATGGTCATTAACGTCTTTCACATAATTGTCTGCGATCTCTGAAATGTGAACAAGACCGGTAACTCCTTCAGCAAGCTCGACGAATGCTCCAAAGTGAGTAATCCCCGTCACTCTACCCTCTAACTTGGTGCCAACTTCAATTGCCATAAAGTAAAATGTTCCTCCCTTAAAATGTTGAAAACACTGGCTACGCCGATTATAACCGATGCAGAAACCACGGTCAACACGGCATTCGCCCCTTCTTCAGTCCTTTTATTGCTTCGAGACACTAAGTGGCGTCTCTCCCGTTTTGCTATAGTGAAAATCCCGGCGAATAATTTGATCCAAGTATTCATCATTATGAAGCCTACTGATTTCCTTCTGCGTCTGCTCCTTGATCTTCTTCGCATCAACGAGCTGTTGCTCCATATTCGCCACGGCATTTCTCTTCTCGTGAAGCTTAGCGAACTGCCCCCAAATGTTAACAGCAGCCCAACTCATAAAACAGAGAACAAAGATCATCAGAAAACGCAGTCTTCGCTTTGAGCCTACACTACTGCTGCGCTTGTTTGGTGCGGTTGCTTGAGCCTGCATGTATAGGAATTCCTCCTACTTTGAGAATAACCTGCGATATAACGTTACGATCTTGCCCGTCAGTTTCTTCAACCAATCAGGGATCACGAAATATTTATGCACAGGCCGAGTCATCCAGAGGAGTAATCTCCACAAAGGATAAAGCAATTGTAGCACAATTCTGTAAAGGAATATAGCTACAGCAAGCAAAAAGCCCAAAATTATCACAGTTAGACGATATAAGCCAATGATCGGTTTAATGATAAGAATTTCGACGGTTTTTGCAATAAACTTGTAAATCGCAATGACAACTCGGATGAGAAACAGCGTCAGATGAACCACTACCCGGCTGAGGAAGGCGAAATAAAAGCAAATACCGATCCCCATTCCCAGAAAAATAAACATACGAACTTGTCCTTCATTGCTGTAAATCAACAGTCGGAACACGAGGATTGTCGCCACAATCCAATACACCGTATCAACGAGCGGAATCGTCCATCGCGGCAGCCTGAGCTTACCGGAAAGCACACGAAACACATCAAACATCGCGCTAATGGCAACCCCGCTCAAAAACATCATGAAGATTGTGTGGAATTGAACGTTCAGCGTCACTTGAATAATTTACCAAGAAACCCCTTGGATTTCTCCTGGGTATTTCCATCCACATACGATAATTCTTGAATAAGTCCTTCAATGGCGACTAACCCCTGCTCCAAACTCAAATTCTTAATGTGCAAATTCTGCCCCTTAATCATCAGGTAGCCCATTTCCGTTTCAAGGAGGAACTCTTCGCTGTCAAAGCTCTCTACGTTCAAAACTCCGGAGATCTCCAAGAGCTTGCGATTCAGCATTTTGATTTCTTGCCGTTTGTTCGTATTTTTAACGGGTTCCATCATGGCCTGTACCCCTCCTTCATCTATCATTACGATATGGGAGGATGTCCTATTTTAGAACCAAAAAAAAAGCCCAAGATCCCTCATCCGGGAATCCTGGACTATTCGGTGTTATATCGTGTTACTCGGACTGATAAGCCTCTTCCTTGACCAGCGTGTACATCTTCGCAGCGTCTTCCTTGCGGGTCGACTCCGACAGGAGCTCTACGCGAATCGTCACCTTTTTCTGACCAAATTGAATAGCTAATTCGTCGCCGACTTTCACTTGCGTACTCGCCTTGGCATCTCTGCCGTTAATCCAGACACGCCCTTGGTCGGACACATCCTTCGCTACGGTTCGGCGCTTAATCAGTCGAGATACTTTTAAAAACTTGTCAATTCGCATTATTTTACAGCGTCTTTAAGCTTGTTACCCGCTTTGAAAGCTGGAACATTGGATTCCGCGATCACGATTGGGTTACCAGTTTGTGGGTTGCGGCCTGTACGACCGGAACGTTTGCGAGTTTCGAAAGTTCCGAAACCGATTAATTGAACTTTATCTCCGGATGAAAGAGCGTCTGTAACTTCACCAAGGAATCCGTTAAGTACAACTTCTACGTCTTTCTTAGTTAGTCCGCTTTTTTCTGCAATGTTGTTGATTAAATCCGTTTTGTTCATGTGATTTGTTACCTCCCAAAAATAGTTGAAGATCATGTCTTCTATGTACCAAAATTCGCAAAGCTGAGAGACTTTGAACGATGTTCAAATATCCCTACTAGTAAATTTCCATATTCAACCTTACACCAAACTTAGTATTCTTCTTTTTTCGTCAAATTCCTTCTATTACTAGCGAAGTTTTGTAACTTTTTTTGCTTCCTGCCAATAATTTTCCATCTCTGATAACCCAGTTTGTTCAAAAGAAAGCCCTTTTAAACGTAGCTGATCTTCAATATATGAAAATCTTTGAATAAATTTGCGATTTGTGTGCGCAATAGCTTCTTCCGGATCAATTTTGAGGAATCTAGCAACATTTACAATAGAAAAAAGCACATCCCCAAGCTCCTCAAGCCGATCTTGAGCCGCTTCTTCCGACGTATCGTCGATAGCCTCACGCAGTTCGACCAGCTCTTCATCCAGCTTTTCAAGCACCTCTCGCAGCTCAGACCAATCAAAGCCGACAGTAGCCGCCTTCTTCTGCAGCTTCAAAGCCTTCATGAGCCCCGGCAACTCCCGTGGAATGCCGTCCAGGACCGATTGCTTCGTCATGTCGATGCCTTTCTTCCGCTTCTCTTCGGCCTTCATCGCATTCCAGTTCACAAGCGCCTCATCGGCATCTTCCGCTTTGTTGTTCCCGAATACGTGCGGATGGCGGCGAATGAGCTTCTCATTTAGCGTAGCAATCACGTCATACACAGTGAAAGTCCCGATCTCCTCTTCCATCTGGGCATGGAGCATAACTTGCAGCAGCAAATCTCCCAATTCTTCGCACATGTGCTCAGGATCATCTTCATCGATCGTTTCCAGCACTTCGTAAGCTTCTTCTATGAGATTTTTGCGGAGGCTGGCATGCGTCTGCTCGCGATCCCAAGGACAGCCCTCTGGACTCCGAAGAATTTGCACGATTTCATGCAATCGGCCAAAAGTGCGATAGCGGACCTCATCCTCCTCGCTTTTCGGCACCCAAACTAGCGATAAATTTCCGTAACCTTTCACATGATCCAGCTCATGCAGCGGCACTTCAATGATCTGCTCGGCACCCGCCACACCCAGGGAGTGGCCCACAACAACGCGATATTCATCCGGGTATGTATCCATGAGAGAAATCTTGAGGTCTGACGCGGTGTAGGTATCATAGACCTGCCCGATAATTGTATGCATCTGCGGATTTAGCGCATAGCGGCTGAGACTGGTCGCATCAAGCAATTGAAATCCATCGATCGGATCAAAGCCAAAGCGTAAAAATGCCTGATCCAGAAAGCTTTCTCCCCCCATGACTTGTAGCGAGATCCCTTCATCCGGACACCGCTGCTTCAAAAGCTGTACCGTGTATTCCGCCACCATAGGGTGACCGGGAACAGCATAGATGACCTCAGTGGATGAATCTTTGGCAGATTGAATAAGTGCTTCCGCTATAGATTCATAAACCCCTTCAAAACTTTGATGAGCCACATAATTGGCGTCGAAAGTTTGGTAAGGGATTTGGTTGCTGTCCAACATACGGACCATCGGATGGTCTTCCGTGCGCAAATAGAGCGCGGCTTGTGATTTTGCTGCACTTTGGAGCTTTTTCCAGACGCCGAGTGTGAGCTGGTCTTCGTCTCCCGTTCCGAGTCCGACGACGGTTATCTGAGCTTGAGTTGACATGGATGGCACCTCCTGAAATATGTTTGTTATTTGAGAGCAAGCCTGCAAGCTATGTTGTATGTTGTGCAAGCATTTCGTCATTTTTCAAGTAAACAAGCTATCTATATTGTAGAAAGTACAACCATTTGAAGCGCTTCTCCATAACATGCAGCCATTTTGCTCAAATCGTTGCACAAAATACAATATAGGAGCACCGAGCTGCTTTTTAAGGGCAAAATCATTGTATGTTGTGCAACATACAGCAAGGATTAGGCTTCAGCTCATCAATACAGGCTCACAAGCCAAGGCCCTACCGGCCGGCCGAACGCCCCGCCGGCCAGATCCGAGCCAGGACCGGCGCCAGCTTCCGGTCCAGCTCCGGCATCAGCCGCAGCTCCTCGCGGCTGATGCTGCCGCTGCGCAGCAGTGCAAGCCCGTAGACGGCCGCGCCGCCGGCTACCCCAACCAAAGCGATTGCGCTCGCGCTCAATCGCTCAGGCACGTGCCATGCCGCCACAGCGGGCATGGCCAGCAGCTGCAGCGCTGCGAGGCAGACGCCCATCGCCACCACGCCCAGCGTGGGTGCGATGACGTACGGCCGCAGCGCGAAGCGCGCCCCGGTGCAGCGGCGCAGCTGCACCAGATTCAGCCCCGCCGCAGCGGCGTAGGCGATGACCGCGCTGAGCGCGGCGCCTTCGATGCCCCAGCGGGGCATGAGCACGACGTTGCCAAGTGCTTTCAGCACGATGGCAACGAGCAAGGCCTGCGCCGGCGTGTGAATCGCGCCGGCCCCCTGCAGCACGCTGGCGGAGACCGCGTTCAGCGTGCTGAACAAGGCCGTGAACGCCAGCACGGCCATCGTTAGGCTTGCTTCGCTGTTTTTATACAGCATGATATTGATCGGCACCGCGGCAAATGCGAGTCCAAACGAGGCGCCCAGCCCAATAAGCCAGGAGAGCCGGATGGACATTTCCGCGCGAGAGCGCATGACATCGGTCAGCCCTCTTGCCTTCGCATCCGCCATCGCAGGAACGAGGACAGCGGACATCGAGGAAGCCACCATCACAACAAGCTGGACGAGCGGCAAGCCGCGGTTATACAAGCCAAACTGCCGCATCGCTTCAAGCTCGCTGCCTTGCGAAGCTTCAAGCAGCCGTGGCATCGTAAACGTGTCGACCAAAGTCAGAAGCGGCACTACGATCGCTCCTAAGCAGACAGGAATCGCATAAGCTGCAATCCGCCTCACCCACTGCCGAGTGGACAGGGGCTGAAATTTAGGACTGCCTCCATCCTCCTGCTCCTCCGAATCACTCAGATTCCTCATCGCTTTTCGCCAATACACATACATAACCACTAGCCCTGCCGCTGCACCGGTAACGGAACCGAAAGTTGCTCCTGCCGCAATCCACTCCTCATCATAAGCAAGTGCCACCAAATAAAGCAGTAAAGCTACCATCGTAATAACCCGAATCAGCTGCTCCATGACTTGTGAGACCGCGGTTGGCAGCATGTTTTGATACCCCTGAAAATAACCGCGCAGCACCGCCAGTGTCGGAGCCAAAAGCAGTGCAAAAGAGACACTTCGAATCGCCTTCTCCGTCTGCTGAATCCCAATCCAACCGGCAATCTCGCCCGCTCCAAGATAAAGCAGCACGAACAAAACGATACCGCTGCCTAGCAGTACTGTTCCCGATATGCGGGCGATGCGTTTCGCCTCACGATGATCGCCGTGAATGACACTCTCCGCCACAAACTTGGAAACAGCGACAGGAAATCCTGCCGTAGCCGCAAATAAAATCAAAATATAAAGCGGATAAACCGCATTATAGATACCAAAAGCGGCATCTCCCGCTACATTTTGCAGCGGTATTTTTTGCAATGTGCCAAGTAATTTGGACAGCACTGCCGCCGCACCCAGAACCGCAGCCCCTTTTAACAGCTTGGCTGTCCCCTGTTTTCCGGCATTGTGATGGAGCTCTTCGCGATCCATGTGATGCCCCTTGCCGGTCTCCCCCATCCTATTTCTCCTCTGCCTGATGTGATACCTATACATGTATTATAACGAAATAGCTCTATGCAGACAAAAAAAGCTTCTCTTACAGATGAACATCACCTCAGTAAGGAAGCCTTTGTGTTTTATGATTTTCTCTATTGTTCCATCTGTTTCGCCAGAAAGCCAGCCGCTGTTTCTACCATCTTCACTTCCATATTCCCCATTTTTACACTCTCGTCTTTCGAGATCAGAATAACGGAGCCAATTGGATCGCCACCAGCCACAATCGGTGCAGCGACGAAAGAAGAGAACGTCTCATTCATATCCTTAATAATCTCAAACTGCCCGGAGTTGCTCTCCAAAATCGGTTTGCGGTTTTCCATACAGGATTCAATAATTGACCCCACTGATTTTTCTAAGAAATCCTTTTTGGACCCACCTGCCATAGCAATAATCGTGTCTCGGTCTGAAATCATGGCCACATGATTCGTACTTTCAAACAACGACTCTGCGTACTCCTTAGCAAAATCACCGAGCTCTCCAATAGGCGAATATTTCTTCAGAATCACTTCACCATCGCGATCAACGAAAATTTCCAAAGGGTCGCCTTCGCGAATTCGCAGTGTGCGTCGTATTTCCTTGGGAATAACAACTCTCCCTAAATCATCTATCCGACGGACAATTCCAGTTGCTTTCATACCTCTAGATGCCTCACTTTCCGCTCAAGAATTAGATACGACAGGAGCATGAAATCTTGTATGCTAGATCGGGTTTTGGTGGGAACTTGAATTCTATCCATAGTATTCTTCACTTCCCAATCTTCTATGCAGTCGCTTCTGCTAAGGAATTTTTCTTTATGTAGCTTTGCATTGCACCCTGCTGTGATTATGTTGTCCAAAAATAACAAATAAAAACAGGATGTCCATATTCGGACATCCTGGTAAGTTCTTACTTTGCCGCCGGGCTTGCTGCAGGGCTAGCTGCTGGACTTGCAGCAGGGCTTGCCGCTGGAGCTGGGCTTGCTTCCGGTTTAGGCAAGTTGTTCGTTTCAATCAAGTTCGGATATTCTTTCTCTGCGAACTCAGAAAGGGATTTCTCCGCAAGCTGAGATTTGATTTGTGTTTTAAGCGTGTCATCTAGCTGTTTCGTGCTTCTGGATTCCACTTTCATCACGTGGTAACCAAAAGAGGATTCAACCGGATCAGAAATTTTGTTCAAAGGAAGTGTGCTTGCCGCTTCTTTAAATTCAGGCACCCATTGGTTGATGTCTGCATCTTTGTACGTACCGCCAGCATCTTTGGAACCTGGATCATCGGAATACTCTTTCGCTAGAGCCGCGAAATCTCCGCCGCTATCCAATTTGCCTTTAACTTCTTTCGCTCTTGCCAAAGCTTCATCCTTCGTGCGCAGATCTTTCTGAGTAGCTGCATCCTTCAAGGAGATCAGAATGTGGCTAACTGTTGCGATATCAAAAGCATGTGCAGCTGCTTGCTCGTTATAGGAATCTTGAACAGCTTTGTCCGTGATTTTGCTTTCCATGCTGCCCATTGTGTAGAAGCTCATTTTCATCAAAGACTCGATATCTTTCAGCTCGATACCATTGTCTTTCAACTGCTTGTCCATTCCGCCTTCTTGTTTACCGAAGTAATCCGTGATAGCTTTCATTTGCTCAGTGACTTGTTTGTCAGCATCTGCTTTTACTTTATCGTCCGCTTTCGCAGACAATACGCGGAAAGTCACCATTTGCTTCAACATATCTTGTTGAAAAGCCGGGTCTGTCATGAATTGCGCCAATTGTGGCGAAAACATTTTGTTCACGTTGATGAAAGAATCGAATTCACCGCGTGTGATTTTGCCGCCTTCTTTGTAAGTGGCAATTACGTCAGCTGGATTCCCTGTTGCTGTTGCTGCTGCAGATGGGGAAGGTGAAGCGGTTGCTGCACCCTCCTTTTTGCTTCCACAAGCACTTAATACGGAAAATGCAACAAGCAATGCCACCATGCTTAATATCCATTTTTTAGAAAAAAGTCGTTTGCTAGTATGATTTGGCAACATCCTTTAATTCCCCTTTCGTTTTCAGAACATCCTTATATTGTACCAAGAACTTCTCCACCAACTCGATGGAAGCTTCTGGCTTCATACCTTTGGAGCGAATAACAATATGCAACTGCGGGTCTGCATTGAGCTTGATCCGATTATCAAAGCCTTTGGACAAATTAAGCAGCTTCTGTCCATCCAGCCTGCCATTTTGGTCAATATGCACCTTGATTAGGTAATCATCCCCTTTTTGGCTAATCGTTTCAATTCGGTACTCCGCACCGTATGCTTTCAGGCGAGCCACTGACAGCAAGTTAAACACGGCCTGCGGCAGATCTCCGAAGCGATCCACGAGCTCATCATGCAGGTCTGCCGCTTCTTCCAGCGTGCGAATCGCGGCCACTTTTTTGTAAATCTCGATCTTTTGCATGCTGTCGTAGATGTAGTCGGATGGCAGATAGGCATCCAATTGTATGTCGATGGAAGTGTTCCATTCCGGTTCCGGGATGGTCGCTTCCCCATCTATTTCTAGTTTCAGCTTTGCAATTTCTTCGGCTAACATCTGTGAGTAGAGGTCGAATCCTACAGAAGCAATGAAGCCATGCTGTTCGGCACCCAGCAAGTTCCCTGCACCGCGAATCGACAAATCCCTCATCGCAATTTTAAAGCCTGAGCCAAGTTCTGTAAACTCTTTAATCGCTTGAAGCCGTTTCTCCGCTACTTCCGTGAGCACTTTATCCCGCTGATACGTGAAGTAAGCATACGCAACGCGATTCGATCGCCCTACGCGCCCGCGCAGCTGATACAGCTGAGAAAGCCCCATTTTATCCGCATCATGAACGATAAGCGTGTTCACATTCGGAATATCGACACCCGTCTCGATAATGCTCGTACTGACAAGTACGTCGTATTCTCCGTCCAAGAAATCAAGAATCGTTTTCTCGAGTTCCTGCTCGCCCATCTGGCCATGCGCAACCGTAACACGGGCATCCGGTATCATCATCGAGATTTGATCGGCAATCTGCGTAATCCCTTGAACCCGGTTGTAAAGGTAATACACTTGACCTTCACGCGCCAACTCCCGCTCGATCGCTTCCCGAACCAGTGTCGGGCCATACTCGACCACGTACGTCTGAACAGGGAACCGATTTTCCGGCGGCGTTTCAATAACGGACAAATCCCGAACGCCGAGCATAGACATATGCAACGTCCTTGGAATCGGCGTTGCTGTCAGCGTCAACACGTCGACGTTCGTCTTAAGCCGCTTTAGCTTCTCTTTGTGGGACACGCCAAACCGCTGCTCCTCATCGACAATCAGCAGGCCCAGATCCTTGAATTGCACATCCTGTGACAGCAATCTGTGTGTTCCAATGACAACGTCAACCGTTCCTTTTTTGACACCCTTCATGACTTCCGTCTGCTCTTTCTTCGAGCGGAAACGGCTGAGCACTCTCACATTAAACGGATAACCTGAGAAGCGCTCGCGGAATGTCTCGTAGTGCTGCTGCGCCAAAATCGTTGTCGGCACCAAGACCGCAACCTGCTTCCCGTCAATGGCCGCTTTAAAGGCCGCACGAACGGCAACCTCGGTCTTCCCGTAACCAACGTCGCCGCAAAGCAAGCGATCCATCGGACGCGATTTCTCCATGTCGTTCTTAATTTCTTCGATGGCACGAAGTTGATCCCTTGTTTCATCGTAGGGGAACATGGCTTCGAACTCATTTTGGTAGGAGCTGTCTTTGCTAAATCCATAACCTGTCGTAGCCTGTCGTTCCGCATAAAGTTTAATCAGCTCATCGGCAATATCCTTAACGGATGCTCTTGCCTTGCTCTTCACTCTCGCCCAATCGGCTCCGCCAAGCTTATAAACCTTCGGTTCCTTCTCTTCGGAACCTACATATTTCTGAATCAGATCAATCTGGTCAATCGGCACAGACAGCTTATCGCCGCCCGCGTACATGATATGCAAATAATCTTTGTGGATACCGCCCACTTCGAGCGTACCTATACCGACGTATTTCCCGATCCCGTGGTTCACATGAACAACGTAATCGCCAATTTTAAGCTCTTGATAGCTTTTGATCCGCTCGGCGTTCTCCAGCTTCTTCTCGACTTTACGGGCTTTGCGCTGCTTCTGTGTGAAAATCTCGCCTTCCGTAATGACAACCAAATGGATTGAAGGCAGTTCAAAACCTGTTTGCAGATTCCCATCTACAATTTCCGGCACTTCGATCTGGTAGTCGTTCAGAACACGCCTCACCCGTTCAGCACGTTCTTCACCGTTGGCAAGGAGAATGACGTTGGCTCCGTTTTTCTTCCAACGCTCCATCTCCGCTTTGAGCAAATTCATCTGCCCGTGGAAATTTTGCATCACGCGACTGACGAAGTTCACGATATTTTGCGGTTGAATCCCAACGACCTGACGCAGAAATAGAGAGAGATACAACGTTGGAAAAGGTCTGCGGTGCAGCAGCGTTTCGTAAGATTTGGACAGCACAAAAGCCGGCAAGCTCTTCCCCTCTGTCAGCGCATGCATCATCCACTCTGCCTCGTCGCGCTCAAGCTGCTTCGCGGTTTCCAGCAAACGAGCCGGTTCGTCGATAATCAGCACCGCATCCTTAGGCATGTAGTCTATGAGGGTCTGTCTTTCCGTATATAGAAGAGAAATATATTTATAAATGCCTGGGAACGTCTGCCCTTCACGGAGCAGTTCAATGTCATGTCCGATCCCTTCAAGCAGCTTGTCTTTGGCCGTTCGGTCGGTCATCTTCTCCAGCTGAGCCTGCAGCAGTTCATATGCATGCTGGGCAGCAGATTGTAATCGCTTTCTATCCGCTTGAATCTCACGGCATGGCGGAATCGTAATCGACGTTAATTTATCTATTGACCGCTGGTCACTCACATCAAAAGTCCGAATAGAGTCCACATCGACATCAAAAAGTTCAATTCGGATCGCATTTTCCGACGTCAATGGAAACAAATCCAGAATGCCGCCGCGAACGCTCATCTCCCCTTTGGTCTCCACCCGCTCCACACGTTCGTAGCCCAAATTCGACAAGGTGCTGAGAAGCTCATCCAGTTGAATGGTATCCCCGACTTTAACGGTTATTCGGGATTCTTCGAACACTTGCTTAATCGGAAGCAATCTGCGCACGCCTGCGAACGGAGCAATTACAATGCCGCGGTAACCGCCCGCTAGCTTCGTGAGCACATCAATGCGCTGTGCCAGCATCTCCGGGCTGGAAGCTGCTTCTTCCGCTGTCAGAAGCTCTTGCGACGGATAGAGCAGAACATCATCGGATGATAGGCATTCTAGCAAATCCTCCGCTATTTTTTGAGCGGCAAACATATTATGAGTAACAATGAATAGCGGGCGCGTTAGCTCTCGCGCAAGAGTTGCGATCATCACTTGCTTGGAGGAACCGGTAAGTCCGGCAACGAGCTGCTCTTTCATCTCGGACCTGATGCCTGACACGATCGTTTGAAAGTCGGTATCCGCAGAAAAAGCCTGTATTAAAGCTTGCAAACAAGTACACTCCTCTCACAAAAAGAAGCCTTGGCACACTTGCCTCGGCTATTAACTCTTCATCTTCATCATTTTAATTCAGCGAAAACATCATGTTACTGCAATGGACTGGCCAGCAGCGACAGCTCTGGATTGGCTTCCAGCGCCTCGCGGCAGTAATCGCAAACAACCCTAACCGTAACATCACCATTCGTGTTATACGATATTATATCTCTACGCTCATCAGGGGTCAAGAAATGGAAGCCGAGTTGCTGCTCCGTAATTGCTTGATTAATTTCCCCAACAAAGGTATGACAATGCCTGCAAATGTACTTAATCATATATGTATGCCTCCTTCGACGATTCAATTACATCCTAGTATGACCATTCTCCGGAGAAATTAGCCGAATGTACCATTGTCATTTTCGAATAAGGACCATGCATATGATGTTTGGAGACAAACCGATTTACCTATTTATTAAATTTGCCCATCGTCTTCTCGAAAGGCTCGTCCAAGCTCGACAACATCGCTTCGCAGGTCAGATCCAGCACCTGATCCAGCGACTTCATCTCTTCCTTGGAAAAGTTCGCCAAGACATAATCAGCGATATTATAGCCTGGGGCAGGGCGGTTCACACCCACACGAATGCGGTTGAAGCTCTGAGTCCCGGCATGCTGAATAATGGACTTAATCCCATTGTGGCCGCCTGCACTTCCTTGATAACGGAGCCTGATTTGCCCGAAAGGCGTGTCCATATCATCATAAATGATGACGACATCCTCCACCTTCAGTTTATAAAAGTCCAAGATTGCTCTCATCGACTCACCTGACAGATTCATATACGTCATCGGCTTCAAAAGAAATACTTTCGTGCCGTTCACGTTTCCCTCTCCCAGATGTCCCTTCCCCTTACTTTGAAAAGAGTTTATCCCCCATTTGGCGGCAAAACGGTCTATCGCCATGAACCCAACATTATGCCGATTCATCTCATATTGCTTTCCCGGGTTACCCAGTCCGATAAAACATTTCATTTTTTTCCAGATCCTCCTAGCCTTTTACTAAAAAATCCTTGGCGTAACCTGCATCTTAAGGTTATTGTTTACCTATATGTTACTAAAGTGAACATCAAATTCATAATTGCGGGTGAAACAGCGAATATGTATCTAAACGGTCAACAACTTACAAGCGATCATCATTTTCAAGATCATATAGATGCCGGTATTCCCGTCCAAGTATACTACCAAAATCTGCATAAGGATATAGGCTATATCGAATTTTACAGCCCGCATTTTATTAAAATTAATAATACGTTTTATAACAGAAATACGCACTTCATAGTTTCCCGACCCGGGTATTAACGGAAGAAAGAGGAAAAACAAAGGATACCCTTTGCGCAGCGGCGAGGGTACCCTTCTTTAAATCTATACAGTCTGCTCTTCTTTTGCTTCCTCACTAACCTCGCTTGGCTTATCCTCTTTGCCCTGAGCAGCAACATCCTCAGGAGCCTCTTTCTGAGGCGCCAGGATGGTCAGTACAAGCTCGCTCGGATCCGATTTCACTTCAATCGTGCCCGGCACGTTGAGCTCACTAACCAGCATATTTTCTCCGATTCCTACATTCGAAATATCCACAGTGATCGATGCCGGGATCTCACTCGGCAAGCAGCGGATTTCCAGCTCATGCAATTGAATTTGCAAGATGCCGCCCTCTTTCGCCCCAACAGCATCCCCGATGAACTCCAAGGTGACCACTGTTTTGACTGGTTCGTCCATGTTGATTTGATGGAAGTCAACATGGAGCAGCTCCCGGTTCAACGGGTTGCGCTGGATTTCATTGATCATAACCGGCTGCTTGCCGCCGTCCGGCAGCTCCAGCTCAATGACAGCGTGCGGGCTTTTGCGAAGCAGCGCCACTAATTCCTTCTGGTCAACGGTTATCACCGTTGCAGCCACCTTTTTGCCATACACGACCGCAGGCACTTTGCCTTTTACACGCAGTTGTTTGATATCGAATTTCGTTGTGTCCTTGCGGGCTTCCGCTTTCAGTGACAATGCCATAAGAAAAAGAACCTCCTAAGAATTTTGCTCAGCACACTTACTTTCGTAAACGACGCCAAGTGGGTAACAGCTAGTTCATAGCGTACCCATCCTTCAGAGATTCCATCCAAATTCCCCCTCGCTAGGGAGATTTAACGTTTTCCTATTCTTTTTTTGCTTTGTTTTCTTTCTTCGCTTTCATCCGGCCTTTGATTTTGTCCGCATAACCGGGTTTGTTCGTTTGTCTTTCTCTTGCGATAGCTAAATCCCCATCGCTCACAGCGTGGGTAATGGTCGAACCTGCGACAACGTATGCACCATTGCCGATTTTCACAGGAGCAATCAAGTTCACATTACTGCCTACGAACGCATCGTTCCCAATTTCCGTTAAACTCTTATTAAACCCATCGTAATTAACCGTAATCGCACCACAGCCAATGTTAACATTCGTGCCTACAATCGCGTCTCCAACGTAGCTTAAGTGAGACACCTTCGTGCCCTCGCCCAGCTTCGCATTCTTGATTTCGACGAAATCGCCGATCTTCACTTGCTTCCCGATGTCCGCTCCAGGTCTCAAATACGCGAAAGGCCCTACGCTAGCCTCATTATCCACATAAGCCTCTTGGAGAACGGATTGCTTAATCGTAACGTCATCCTTCACAACAGAATCAATAATCTCGGTTTGAGGTCCGATCGTGCACTGCTCGCCAATGATGGTTTTCCCGCGCAAAATCGTACCTGGCAGCAGAACAGTGTCCGCTCCGATCATAACATCCTTCTCGATGTACGTGTTGGCAGGATCAATAATCGTAACTCCGTTCAGCATATGCTCACGGTTAATGCGCGCTTTGAACAAACGCTCCGCTTCCGCAAGCGCAACACGGTCGTTCACGCCGATAGATTCTGCAGCATCCGCCATGCAGTACCCTTGCACAGTTTCCCCTGCACTCGTCATGATACCGATGACATCCGTCAAGTAATACTCATTCTGAGCATTGTTGTTTGTAACAGAGCCCAGCGCCTTGAAGAGCTTCCGGTTATCGAAAATATATGTCCCAGTATTAATCTCCTGAACAGCCGCTTCCTCACTGCTACAGTCCTTCTGTTCAACTATTCGCGCAACTCTGCCATCTTCACCGCGTATCACACGGCCATAGCCTTGCGGCTCATCAAGCTTCGCTGTGAGGATCGTAGCCGACGCGCCCGAACGCTGATGAAGTTCTATCGTATTCTTAAGCGTTACGTCTGAGATCAGCGGCGTATCTCCGCAAATAACAACCGTCATTCCGTCTTCATCACCTAGCAAATCCTTCGCTTGCAGGACTGCATGACCGGTTCCACATTGCTTCTCCTGGAGTGCATACTCAACCTGATCTCCAAGATAGTTCTGGACGGCTTCTGCTCCAAATCCTACGATAACCATCGTTCTTGTTACATCTATTTGCCGAAGAGTGTCTACAACATGCCCTACCATCGGTTTGCCTACAACCGGATGAAGCACCTTATACAGCTTCGATTTCATTCGTTTACCTTGTCCTGCCGCCAACACAATCGCCATGAGTTTCAAAGACTATCCAACCCCTTTATTATAAATAGCTGTATGATTTATGCCCAAATGAAGTAGTTAACAGTTCTTTACCAAATATAGCATCAAAGTCCCCAAAAAGAAAAGAGAGCCCTTACGGGCCCTCTCAATTATTAGACATTATGCGCCTTCTTCAATAACCTCTTCTTCTACCGCTGCACGGTCATATTCAGCCAATACCGCAGCTTGAATTTTCTCACGAGTCGTAGAAGAAATTGGATGAGCGATATCTCGAAACTCCCCATCCGGCGTTCGTTTGCTTGGCATCGCTACGAACATACCGTTGTTCCCATCGATAACACGTATGTCGTGTACTACGAATTCATTATCGATAGTTATGGAAGCAATTGCCTTCATCCTCCCCTCGGAGTTGACCCGGCGGAGCCTTACATCTGTAATTTGCACTTGTGTTCACCACCTTTTTCCATCTCTGAGACTTGGGTGTAATATTCCACATCGTTGTGCAAATTCCTTCTTATTTTTTTGAAATTTTCGATAATTTTATACAATCTTAATGTTACTGTTAAATTTCGACAGGAATCACAGCAATTAACTCTATTTCGACAAAAACATCACGTGGTAATCTAGCCACTTCGACAGTCGATCTAGCCGGTTTGTGATCTCCAAAGTAGGTGCCATAGATCTCATTCAGCTCAGCAAATTGATTCATGTCCTTGAGGAAAACGGTCGCTTTCACAACTTGATCGAAAGAAGTACCCGCTGCTTCCAACACGCCTTTCAAATTCGCAAACACTTGATGAGCTTGCTCCTTAATGCCGCCCTGTACGATTTGCCCATCTAAGCCAAGCGGGATTTGTCCTGAAGTAAACAGCAAATTACCGAGCTTCACGGCTTGTGAATAAGGTCCGATAGCAGCAGGCGCTGCCGTTGTTGAGATGAATTCCATCGTTTTACGCGTCTCCTTTTTTACTATCAAAATAATTACCTGGCTCTACAGTGATTTGTTTGGTCTTGGAATCGACGCCAAACAATCGGGATAGTGATACGTACTGATCCACTAAACGTTCTTCCACTTCCACAGATTCCATGAAGACGCCAACCCCTTGGACTGAGGCTTTGAATTCCGCGAGCAGATCCATCATGCCGTGAATCGTTCCGCCAACATGCATGAAATCGTCGATGATAAGCACCTTGGATTCTTCTTTCAAGGCACGTCTTGCAAGCGACATGGTCTGAATACGTTTGTTGGAACCAGAAACATAGTTAATGCTTACGGCTGAGCCTTCTGTTACCCGACTATCCCTGCGAACAACAACAACGGGTAGATTCATATAAGTAGCCGTCGCGTACGCGAGCGGAATGCCTTTCGTTTCTACGGTCATAATCACATCGATATCACGCCCTGCGAACGCAGATGCGAACGTTTTGCCAATTTCATTTAAATACTGGGGCTGCCCCATGATATCGGACATATATAAGTAACCGCCTGGCAGGATCCGTTCAGGCTGCTGCAGCTGCAAACAGAGCTGCCCAATGAACTTCAACGAGGTTTCCTTCGGCACCTTCGGTGAGAACTTCACGCCGCCGGCTGCACCCGCAAGCGTTTGCAGTTCCCCGAGTCCTTCTTCTTCAAAAACCTCTTTAATAATCGCCAAATCCTCACTGATCGAGGATTTCGCTGAGTTGTAACGCTCGGCAAAAGTCGTTAAAGGAATTAACGAATGGGGGCGAAATAACAAGTATTGCGTCATTTCTACCAGCCTAGCGCTCCTTTTCAACTTTTTCATCGCACTACCCCCCAAAAATCCGAATAATATAAAGAAAATATACCACTTTTATACGTATTTATTCAAGCTTCACATGAAAATTAACTTAACATATACATAACATAATACTAACACAGCAAAAATTACTCTCAGTAAGGTGAATATTTACACAAAAAAGCACCGCCAAGGCATGAGCCTGACGGCTTTATCGTTCTAGGAGATTAAGCGCTGTCCCTTTATCCACTCCGTTAAAAAAGAGCCCCTTCGGGCCCCTCGCACACAACTCCACATGCTAGGTCAACATCCGCACCGCATAAACATCCTTACAGAATCCTCGAAGCCCATTATAAATACGGGGAACTTTCGCTTCCTTGGAGACAAGGCCGAACACTGTCGGCCCGCTTCCGGACATTAACACGCCATCTGCGCCGAGACGCTGCATGCAATCTTTCAATTGTCTAACTTCCGGGTACAGGTCGAGCGTTACTTCCTCCAGCACGTTGCCGAGGTTGCCGCAGAGCTGATCGAACTGCTTCTCACGAATCGCCTTCATGACATTCTCCGTTGAAGGGTGATTCTTGATCTCACGAGCGTTCAGCTTGCCGTAGATCTCCGACGTGGACACATTGATGGGAGGCTTGGCCAAAACAACCCAACATTGCGGCGGCGAGACGATTGGCTCCAGCTTTTCTCCGCGTCCTCTGGCAACAGCCGTCCCTCCCGTTACACAAAAGGGCACATCCGATCCAAGCTCAGCGCCAAGCACCTGCAGCTCCTCCATAGGGATGTTTAAATTCCAAAGTCGATTCAAACCCCTAAGCGTTGCTGCCGCGTCACTGCTGCCCCCTGCAAGTCCTGCAGCCACGGGAATCTTTTTATCCAAATGAATGTAGACGCCTTGCTTGACGTCATAGCGATCCTTGATAAGCCGCGCAGCCTGAAAGGCCAAGTTCTTCTCATCCAACGGAATATAGCCCGCTTGACTGGAAATAATGATCGTATCCCGCGAAAGCTCCTGCATTTCAATCCGATCAGCCAGGTCGACCATCGTCATGACCATCTCTACTTCATGATAACCATCTGGTCTTTTATGTAAAACATCTAAGGATAAATTAATTTTAGCCGGTGCTTTTTCAAAAATCTTCATCAGGATCACCTTCTTTTGCTCGTTTGCCGTTAAAATATTATAACAAAAGCGCAAAAAAAAAGCTAAAGCATTCGCTTTAGCTGTAGTAGGGACGCCGTTCGCCTTGCCCCGCTTGTTGGGTGGCCGATGCCATAGGATTCCAGCCCGCTTGTGACTGACCGCTAGGCGAAGACGAGGTGTACGTGTTTTGAGAGCTATAGGAAGGTGTAAAAGCCTGCGTTTGCTGTCCATAGTGCTGTTGAGACTGTACAACCCGCTGATTATACATTGGCGCCTGTGAGAAGCTTGGCTGCGTATAGCCATTCTGCCCGTATGAGGTTTGCGTAACCGGTGGTGTTGAGGCTACATACTGCTTCGCCAACTGTTCTTCTGCAATCTGAATAGCCCGCTTCACCATATTCCCGGCATCCTTGGTACGAATTCCTTCCCAACCCTCGCGCTGAACGACATCATAGAACCCCAGATCTTTCGCCAACTCATTTTTAAAACTTTCGGACATAACACCTCTTCTGCGACTCATCAAAAAACCTCCTTTTCCTGAGCTTAGTCTGAGCTTTGAGCGAACAAAGCTGGCAGCGTAAGCGTAAAGTAAGGTTAGTATGCCCAGACGCACCAAGACCATTCAAATGCAAAAACAGACCCTAGGGTCTGCTCATTATAGAAACTTATTAAGCTTAATGTTGGATATAGGTGATACGAACCTGACCATCATCATTACATACCGTAACTTCAACAGATTCGGTAAGAATGTCGGCGTAGCTGTATGACACTCGTTTAAAGGCGTGTGATTCTTGGTCAAGCTTCACGATAAACACAGAAGGGTAGGTTTCTTCTAAAACACCGGAACGTTCGACTGTCTTTCGACGGCCACCATTCGCTCTCAACATGATCTTCTGCCCGACGTGGGGCTCCAAACTGCGTTTGATTTCCAACAGCGCATTTTTTGCCATTGTCAACTACCACCTCTTTCCTTGTTAATTATAACCCATCCTGACAAGCATGTCAAACAGGGTCAAATATTATATCAGCACCATAATCCAGTTGTCAACGGCATTTTCGCCTAATTTCTGAATTCCCCATTGTACAGGTTGTCTCCAAAGTTCGCAAATTATTCACACTTTTCCAATAAAAAAAGAACACTCTCCTGCTGCCCTCTCCGAAGAGAGAAGCATCAGGCAAGTGTCCTTGAAAGAAAATCATGTACTGAGCAAAGATTTACACATGCTCATCTGTATGTTGAATGCCGGGAACACCCATTCGGTAGCTCCCTCGTGTCTCTACACCACCTAGACCATCAAGCCCCGTCACCGTCAAATCCATAATATCCAACATCGAAATCGTATCCTTCACGGATGTATAGGATAACTTTGCGGCGATACACAGCGGATCTAACGCATGGATGAGTATGCGAGCCGGCGAGCTGGCGAAATTGGCTCCAGCTCGAAGCAAAGCCTCAAAATGTGACTGGCAAGCTCCAGCCACAACAATCATCGCGTCGCGATTGCGTTCATACTGCCGCGCTATTTGAACCGCGTTCACGAAGTTCTGCGAGTTCTTATAGCTGGACAATCCGCCTGGCCCAGCTGCTTTGCGATGCTTAAGTATTCCGTCATGCCCTGTGATGACGACAATATCCGGCTTAATTTGCGGAAGCAGCCGGTGGAGCGCGTCGGCCATCTGGGGCTCGGGAACATAGAAGCCCTCAGCGGGCACACGAAGTTCACCATAGAGCTGCATGCACTTGCGTAGATAAGTCGGATCTCCGTCTAAATGCAGCACTTTACCCGGGACTTCAAAATATCCCGCGTTCACTTTCTGCGTATGGGCAACCGAGAGTTGGTTTTTCTCCTGGAGCTGCACTTGGGCAACCGCCAGCCTTCGCAATGACTCGCGAAATTCAGGCGAACTCGACCTGGGGTGGTCCATCGACTCTGTCAGGTTCTTCAATGTTAAATCCACTAGAGGCGCGTCCGCAAGCAATCGGTAATCGACGCCGCGTAGGACTGCCTTCAGTTGATCGATACGTTCAATCTTAAACATGACGTCGCCGCCATAGGATTTACGGGTTACAAAATCACCTTGCCTCATCGCACAAATCCCCTCCATGGGTTATCCTATGGCGGGGCTGGGCATTTGGTGCGGGTTATTTACAGCCGTGCGTGCGAAGCGCAGTCGACAAGCGCGCGAATTCGTCCATGCTGAGCGTTTCGCCGCGGCGCGAAGGCTCGATGTTGATGCTATGGAGCAGAGTTTCCAGCTCCGATTTGTTTTCTTTGGTAAAGAACCTCGCCGCGAGGTTGTTGTACAAGGTTTTGCGCCGCTGGACGAAGGACGCCTGGACGACAGCGAAGAAGAAGTCCACGTCCGCCACCTCGACCGGCGGGGTTTTGCGCACACGCAGCCGGATGACGGCAGAGTCAACGTTCGGCTGCGGCACAAAGACGGTGCGCGGCACGATCGTGACAAGCTCCGGCTCGCAGTGGAACTGTACGGCAATGCTGAGGCTGCCGTAATCTTTGGTGCCCGGGCGAGCCGCCATGCGGTCGGCCACCTCTTTTTGAATCATCACGACGATGTTCTCCAAGGGAAGCTTCTCTTCGAGAAGCTTCATAATGATCGGCGTCGTGATGTAGTAGGGCAGATTGGCGACGACACTGACGCCATCCAGCCCGTCAAAATGCTGCCGGAACAACTCCGGCAGGTCCGTCTTCAAAATATCGCCATGCACGACACTCGCGTGGGGATAAGGCTCCAGCGTCTCGCCTAGAATAGGCAGGAGACGCTGATCGATCTCCACGGCCAAGACGCGCCCTGCGAGCTTGGCCAGCTGCTGGGTGAGCGCCCCGATGCCAGGGCCGACTTCCAGCGCGCCTTTGTTAGGCCCAAGCTCCGCAGCCGAAACGATCTTGCCCAAGATGTTCTGGTCGATCAGGAAGTTCTGACCCAGACTCTTTTTGAGCACAAGATTGTGCTTTTTTATAATTTGTTTCGTTTTACTGGGTGTTGCAACATCTTCCGCTGTTACAATCACTTCATTGCCGGGTATAGTCATTATGTAGCCCTCATTTATCTATAGGTTCTAAATCCTGAATTCCACTGTCACACCTTACTTCACTTTCCCTATATCTTCGGTTCCAGATGCTCCAAGGCTGCCTCAAATTCCTCACGCGAGATCTGGAACATCGCACATCGCTTATAAAATTGTTTGCCATTGCAGTAGCCGATGCCAAGGGCATTGCCAACGACGAGCCTCCGGGAAGCCGCTTCCGGATGAACGATCAACCCTGCAGCTATGAGATCCTCCATAGTAAGCTGCGAGACAGCCCCGTCGTACTCTGTCCGCAGGTTCTGGAGCGCCTCACGGACAATCTCCGGCGCTGCGTTCTCGACGCCGATGTCGCCCTTATACTCGGCCTGCGCCTGCGTGATGAAGGCATGCTTGCAGCCCGGTACCTTGGCTGCCACAATCTTCCGTATCCGC
Source organism: Paenibacillus sp. P36 (assembly GCF_045866505.1). NCBI lineage: Bacteria > Bacillati > Bacillota > Bacilli > Caryophanales > Paenibacillaceae > Paenibacillus > Paenibacillus sp. P36. The sequence continues at coordinate 223,209 of NZ_AP038372.1, read as the reverse complement.
TCACCTGCGTGATCCGGATCCGTAAATATAATGACGCCTCTGCGCTGCTGCGCGAGGGCTATTCGCTTCAATACGGCTTGCCCGATGGCTGAGCCGCCTGTCTCTATCGTATCCGCCTCGACAGCTCGGCGAATAGCGGCCGTATCGTCTTTGCCTTCAACGACGATGACTTCTTTAATCATAATCGGTTCCCTTCCCAGTACGCAGAAAAAGAAGAGGGATTCCCTCTTCTTTCGCCCAGGCTGCTTGCCTGGCAACGTATATTGACATTGTTCCCGCTGAAACAGACGTTTACACGTTAATTTTCAGACGGCTTTTTCGGTCCTACGACATAGACCGTATATCCTTGTTTCGTTCCGAATTTATTAGCATAGCCATGATCTTCAAAGTAAACATCGATCATTTGGCCTTTCACACCGCTGCCAATGTCTTCAGCACGACGGAAGCCAACGCCCTCAATGTAAACCCACCATCCCAGTGGGATAACTTTCGGATCTACCGCAATCGTTCTGCCCTCAGTAACTGTCGTTCCTGTATAGGTCTTCCCATACCCAGGAGAACCTTCGGCTTTGCCTGTCGAATCCGCTCCCGCTGAATAAGCCGTGAGCTTCACGTTCTTGAGGATTTGTTTATACCCGAATGTTACACCATTCTTAGAAACCTCATCCACACTAGGGGATGATGCCGATAGAACGACAACGGGATTTTTCGTGCCAACGGACACAACTTTTTTAACGCTTTGTTCCTGTACTTCTTGACCTACAACAGCTTCTGCAACTAATACGCCATCTTCGTAAGTCTTCTCTTTCTTTTTCAGAAGTACGCCCTCTTTACCTTCTTGAACGACCTGCTCTTTACCCTTAAGCAACGATGCATCATTTTTCTTTTCCGTGTCGAATGCAATCGGCTCTGTTACTTCTTCCGTCTCTTTTTTCACACGGACGATTTTGATTTCATCGCCTGATCCCAAAGAGGCTGTCGGTTCGGGAGTCAGCTTATCGTGCTCCCCAAGTGCAATATGTAAACGTTGCAATGCACTTTCAACCGTTCTTGCAGTTGTGTAAACAGTGGTGGTCTTTCCATCAGCAGTCAATTGAATTGGAGAAGCGTGTTCGATGACGAATTTGTCCCCGCCCTTGATTGTAGCCGTAGGGTCTGCAGATATTTCATCGTGTTCACCAATCGTTATGGCTTGTTCATCCAGTAGGCGTTGCAGGACCCATTGCTTCGTATGCACAACGGTTTCTTGTCCATTCACAACCACGGATACGCTCTTGGTAGCCGTACCGTACAACAACACCAAAAACATGAAAGTCATTGCGATTGAGATTATAGCCAGGCTTAAAATCAAACGCAAGTTTTCATGCTTCCATCGCAATGCGAAGGACATGCTGGATGATCGTTTTACATGGGTCTCGCTAAAAGAGATACTGCCCACTTCTTCGGTCCTCCTTCAAAGCCTCGCCGCCAGGTTACAGCATGATTAAATTTGACGCGACTAAGGTTTTTAATTTAACTTAACGTGTCGTCCATCGGCAGTTGTTTGGAAACAACTGCGTTCTGGTCGTCCCACCCCGCTTTGCTATTCATCATCCTATGAATTCCGGGTTACGATTAGTCGTCCGAAACAGTTAAAGGTCCTTATGGGGACAAAAAGCCAGCAAGAAGAGGACTCTTCTCGCTGGCTTAGTTTGCATAGTAAAAATACACAAATAGCACGCACGACAATCGTTACCTCTCTTACGCTTACGAGGTTAGCTGACGGATTCGGACGTGAGAGTCGCCCTACTCAGACGTAAACTTCCGTTCAACGTCCAAGATTCACCCCTGTTACTCACTCTGTTCACTTCGTCAGCGATGCCGCTTTATAAGCTAACAGTGGTTCCCCCGTTCCCATAATTGGAACTCAGCGAATGGAAAAATGGCAAATTGGTTATTAAGTTATTATGAAAAGTATATTACGCTGTTAATCTCTGCCTGTAAAGGGATTAACACCTACTAAAAAGGGCTAAATCGATTAAAAATAGCTTATTTTCGAAATAAAACCACCTTTTATCTACATTTAACTCATTATAACGTACGAATACTAAGTTTCTTCGTGTTTTCACTCTTAAACTAGGCTTCGAAACTAAATTTGTTTATAATTATCAGGTATGAAACACGTATATAAATTCCAATAATTAGCTATTTAGGGAGGCACTGAGATGGGTCCCATATTACAAGTTGACGCTTTATTCGGGGGATATTTACCAAATAAACCCGTTCTTCACGACCTCACATTTTCCATCCGTCAAGGTGAAATGATGGGATTAATTGGTTTGAACGGCGCAGGAAAAAGTACGACCATCAAGAACATCCTTGGACTGCTTCAACCACAAAGGGGTTCTATAAAAATTAACGGTTTGACGCTGGCCGAAGATCCGCTGCCTTACCGTGCCACTTACGCTTATGTGCCTGAAAGTCCAGAGCTATATGAAGAGCTTACGATTCGTGAGCATCTGGAGTTAACTGCCATGGCTTACGGCTTAACGAAGGATGACTATCTCTCCCGCTCACAAGCGCTGCTCGAGCAGTTCCACATGCAGGACAAGCTCAAGTCTTTCGCAAGCCATTTATCCAAAGGGATGAAGCAAAAGGTCATGATCATGAATGCATTCCTGATCGAACCTTCTCTCTACATCATTGACGAGCCTTTTCTCGGGCTCGATCCGCTAGCCATCCGCTCATTGCTCGAGTTGATGGTCAAAATGAAGCGACGCGGCGCGTCATTTCTCATATCCTCGCATATTTTGTCTACGATTGAAAAATATTGCGATAACTATGTCGTCCTGCACAAAGGACATATGGTCGCCCAAGGCGATTTAGTCGAATTACGTCAGCAGACAGGACTCCAGCAAGCGTCATTGGACGACATCTTTTATAAGCTTGTAAAAGGAGAATTGGTATGAAGGCGATGGACATGGATACCCGTGCCCTATGGCAGAAGAGATTTGAACATTATATGAAGGAATCCATGGGTTACCTGCAGTATGCAGCGCGCAGCAATTTTTTTGGCTTCCTGCTATTTCTTGTCATCCTTTCTTCCTATTATTATGCAAAAATACTACAGCGCCTTCCGACAGATTATCCTTATCTGTGGATCGTCCTTTTGCTGCTGGTACCTTTGTTAGCCTCAAGCCCCATTCGCACGTTAGCCAGAAGCGCAGACCGTATGTTTCTACTGCGCGTTGAACATCAGATGGGTCCTTACTTCCGCGGCGGATTCATGTACAGCTTAGTGCTGCAAGCCTTCTGGACATTTCTGGCATGGGTCGTCCTATGGCCCTTGTATCATCACTGCCTTGGCCGCGATGAGCAGCATTTCTTATGGATGCTTGCCTTGCTTCTATTAATGAAGGTAGGCAATTTATTGGCCAGCTGGCAAGAAAGCCGATTCACTCATGAGCGCGCAAGAAGAGTTTCCGTTAGCTTCCGCTGGCTGGCAACAGCCGTGCTGATTTCTCTGCAATTTCTGACAAGCGTCCTCTGGGCAAGCGGAGCTGCTCTTGTCCTTACTCTGGCTTGGTTAACTGCTACGCATTACGTATCCAAATACTACATCGGATGGGATTATCTCATTGCGAAGGAAAGGCAGCAGCAAGCACGACTTTATGCCTTTTTCAACTGGTTCGTGGATGTCCCGCAATTGGGAACGCGAATAGCCCGCCGAAGCTGGATCAGCGGGGTCACAAGATTTATTCCTTTTAAACAGGATGCTGCCTATCTCTACATATATATGAAAACATTTCTACGTACGGAGCTATTCGCGATTGTCCTACGTATATCCTTACTAGGCACATTAGCCATTGCCGTTTCAAGCAGCAGCACAGCGAGACTGCTCATCTTCTTTATCGCTTTGATCATTTCCATGGTTCAACTAACGCCACTTGAGCGTTCACACCGCTATACCTTTTGGCTCGACATGTACCCGCTTAACCGTCAGTTGAAAGCCGGCTCGCTAGCCTTCATCATTTGGTCAGCCTTGCTGCTAGAATTATGTATGCTTTCGATTCCGTTCATGATTCGATCTTCACTCATCTACATTGTCGTGCCGCTGATCGGCTTCCTCTTTATCTCACTCAGCTGCGGAGTTTTTCTACGACGAAAATTTGCAAAAAATGCTTTACTTGAGACCTAACAAGGCAATGGCGTTGTTTGTCGTTATTTCTGCAAGTTCTTCCAGACTTATCCCCTTGATTTCCGCGGCCGTTTCGGCAACCAACCGAACATAAGCCGATTCATTGCGCTTGCCGCGGAAAGGATGCGGGGTCAAATAAGGAGCATCCGTCTCGATGAGTAAGCGGTCCAAAGGAACCTGCGCCAGCACTTCCTTGGGCTGCTTTGCATTTTTGAAAGTGACAGGGCCTCCGAAGGAAATATGGAAATTCATATCCAAACACTGCTTGGCCGTCTCCCAGCTCCCCGAAAAGCAATGCATGATCCCCCCAACTTCAGCTGCTTTCTCCTCTTTTAAAATAGTCAAAATATCCTGATGCGCATCTCGGTTATGAATCACAATCGGCATTTGAAGCTTTCGCGCCAGCCTGATTTGCTCCCGAAAAACACGCTGCTGTACATCTTTAGGCGATTTATCCCAATAGTAATCAAGCCCGATTTCTCCGATTGCCACCACTTTTTCGTGCTGACACAGCGATTCGATCCATTCCAAATCCCCCGGCATCATATCAATCGCATCTACAGGGTGCCAACCTACTGTTGTATAGATAAAATCGTATTTTTCAGCAAGAGCTATTGAACTAGGAATTGTTTCCCGGTTAAAGCCAACATTCACCATTCTAGTAACACCGGCTTCACGAGCACGTTGTATAACCTCGTCCTGATCTTCCTGAAATTGTTCCGCATTCAAATGAGTATGTGAGTCTGTCAGCATGTTCTTCTCCTTACTTCCTCTTATGTATTATTCCTGCTCGCCTAGCATCTCCCAAAGCTCAGGATATTCAGAAGCATTCAGACGCTCAAGCAACTCCTCGGGGTAATAGACATGATGTTTACCCATTTGAAAGCCGCTAATCGACTGCACGATTTCCGAGCGGTGAGTGATTTCGGTCAGCGTCTCTTTATGATCCAAAAGCAGAATCGGCAAATTATCCTCCGTCTCTCCCGGCCTGTACACATCATAGGATTGATTCGACGGAAAATCAATTTCCATGTAATAGATTGGATCGAGCCCAACCTCGGCCATGACTTTCTCCATAAGCTGAATCATACGCTGGTTCGACTCGTCAAAAGTACTGTATTTATACAATTTACGGTCTAAGAATCGCTTACACATATCAGCAAGGATAGGATCCTTTTCGCTCATCCAAAAAGTTAGCATCGCCTGCATCACGGATTCATCCAGAAGCAAATAATCTTCAAGTGAAATCTTATTCTGAATCAGGTGCAGAATTGGATCCGTCATAAAGCCAAATGTATAGTTATCTTCATATAAATGTTTGGCGCGCGCAAAGATTTTGTGCAGCAGAATTTCCGCGCTCCGCGTTACCGGATGGAAATAGACCTGCCAATACATCTGATAGCGTGACATAAGATAATCTTCTACAGCATGCATACCGCTTTCTTTAACGACAATATGCCCTCGATAGGGCCGAATAACTCGGAGAATACGTTCCAGATCGAACGTCCCGTAATTAACACCCGTAAAATAGGCGTCTCTTAACAGGTAATCCATCCGATCGGCGTCCAATTGAGACGACACCAGGCTTACAACAATTTCTTCATTGTAGGATTTGCAAATGACCCCCGCCACTTTTTTGGGGAAATCAGGCGAGACCCGGCTCAAAACTTTATTGACCTCCGTATCGCCCAGCACGATTTTACAAGACCAATCCTCATGTCGGGTTCCAAAAGCCTTCTCAATAGAATGGGAGAAAGGTCCATGCCCCAAATCGTGCAATAGCGCCGCACACAGACAGATCAGACGCTCTTCCTTCGGCCAATCTTCATATTGATTGCGTTCGAATTGAGAAATAATTTTGCGCGTGATCTCGTACACACCGAGCGAATGCGAGAAACGGCTATGCTCGGCACCATGAAAAGTTAAATAAGAGGTTCCTAATTGCCGGATGCGACGCAGCCTCTGGAACTCTCGCGTATTAATCAAATCCCAGATCGTGTTATCCTGCACGTAAATGTATTTATGAACGGGATCTTTAAAAACCTTCTCTTCCTTCATTGCAATCACAACCTCTCTTTATTAAAATTCTACATCTTTTCGACATTTCACACCATCATATCGACATGTATGTCGTAATTTGTCGAATTTACTAATCCCAATTTTTCATTGCTTTCATCCACTTAAATGAATTGGCTAAATCCACCTTTTCTCACATCAAATAGTAATATATTATTTACAAATCCTTATTCTACTTGGCTTTTCCTCTCTTTTCAGTTGTGATCAGATTTCAAAAAATTATTGTCTACGCGCCCAAACTAGCGAAAATATGGTTGACTATTTTGGGAATGGTTGGTATCATTAGTTTAAGAGATATGTCGAAACATGACGATATTGATAAAATTTTTATAAAATCGAAAGGGGTTTATATATATGATGAAATCTACGGGCATTGTAAGAAAAGTTGACGAATTGGGGCGTGTTGTTATTCCAATTGAACTTCGCCGTACACTTGGAATTGGCGAGAAAGACGCCCTTGAAATTTATGTAGATGGCGAGCGTATCATGCTTAAGAAATATGAGCCTGCTTGTATCTTCTGTGGCAACGCTGAAGGCGTCTCTTACTTTAAGGGAAAAATTGTTTGTCATATTTGTTTAGCGGAAATGCCAACACCTGTGACAAAATAAGAAAAATAGTATATAATAGAAGTAGCACTTATCCTATTGGTAATTCTAACCTTTTTCATATCTCCTCTAATCTCTAATTTGTTGGCTTCGGCCACGGATTAGAGATCTTTTTTTGTCTGGACTTTTCCGCAGCGCTATAGTCAGCCAACACGTTACACCGCCTGAGCGCTTAGCGCTCAAGCAATGCGTTGTAAACATCCCGCTTGGATAGGCCGCGATCGCTCGCAACCTGCTTCATCGCTTCCTTCCGGTCGCTGCCCTGCCCCTCATAGTGCTCGACATGCTCGCCTAGCGACATCGCCTCCCACCAACCGTCGGCGGCTTCTTTGGCGCTCTCTGCCGACGCGCCTTCGGCGATCACGCAGTATTCGCCCTGCGGCGGGTGCTGCGCGAGATGCTCGAGGCACTCAGCAATCGTGCCCCGTACAAACTCCTCGTACCGCTTCGTCAGCTCGCGGGCGAGACAAACCCGGCGCTCCGGCCCCCACACTTCCGCCATGCGGGCAAGTGTTTTGTCGACGCGGTGCGGCGATTCATAGAACAGCAGCGTGTCCTGCACGTGCTGCAGCCCTTCGAGCACCTTCGTCTGATCCTTTTTCTCCCGGGGGAGAAATCCGACGAAGGCAAACCGCTCTGTCGGCAGGCCTGATGCAATCAGCGCCGACAAGGCCGCATTCGCGCCGGGGACAGGCACCACCGGCGCGCCTTGCTCTACGGCCATCCTCACCAGGTCATAACCTGGATCGGAGATGGCCGGCAGTCCCGCATCGCTGACTAGCGCGATGCTCTGCCCTTCAAGCAGCAAGCGGACGAGTTCGGGGCCGCTTGCCTGCTTGTTGTGTTCGTGATAGCTGACGATTCGCGTAGCGATTTCGAAGTGCGTCAGCAGCTTGCGGGTTTGCCGCGTATCTTCGGCGGCAATCAGGTTCACTTCCTTCAGGATGCGAATCGCCCGAAAGGTCATGTCTTCGAGGTTGCCGATCGGTGTGGCAACCAGGTAGAGCGTGCCCGAGCTATTTCCATCCTCGCGATAACTTTTTTGCACATTTAAGCCCACGGTTTGTCCCTCTTCACTTTAGTCATATGCTTCCATATACCCTATTATTTATTTTTATGAAAACTCCAAGGAAGCTCTGCCCCCGTAATAAATTTCCTTCAATTCCTTACAGTACTCCTGGTTCTCGTCATACACGATAAGTGGAGGCAGTGTGCGAATTTCCGGCTTGCCATCTTTCATTCCCTCGATCAGCACCATCATCGCCTCTTCCCCAGCGCGTGCGTGCACGTAACGAATTCTTTTCGGCTCCAGACGGTAGCTCCTCATTAAACTGATAATATCCACCAATCGTGTTGCCCGGTGAACCATGGCCACTTTACCGCCTGCTTTGACCAGCTTCGCACATGCAGCTATCACATCTTCCAAGTTACAGTGGATTTCATGACGCGCTGCCGCAAAATGCTCATTCACATTCTGTTCCCCATTCGGCACAGGCAGATAAGGCGGATTCACCGTTACAGCATCGAATTGGCCGTGGCCTAAAGTGCCATGAATGGTCTTTAAATCGCCTTGTATCATATGCAGCCTTTCACCCAAATCATTCAGCAAGGCGTTTCGAACCGCCATATCCGCAAGGCGCTCCTGGATTTCTACGCCCCAGATATCTGCCTTAGTTCGAGTAGATAAGAGCAGCGGCACGACACCGTTGCCTGTACATAAGTCGATAACCCGCCCCTTCGGCGGCAAACTGCAAAATCGGCCAAGCAGGACAGCATCCATCGAAAAGCTGAACACTTCCTCGCTTTGAATTATTTTTAAATCATACGTTAATAAATCGTCAATTCTTTCAGTCGGTCGTAAAGGCACCATACGCTGTTCTTCATTTCCTTTCTAGTCCTAGCTCATCTATGGAAAAAAACCGTAAGGCATAAACCCCTACGGTCAAACACACTTATTTATTTAAAAAGGATAAGCAAAACAAACAATCTCCCTCAGTCCGAAGGTGTCCATAATACACATTACATATGTGAAATCCTTCATTGTACAAGCGGGTCAAATTATCATATCCGGCTCCCGGTAACGAAACCGTTTCCTCCGCCTCTCCGACAGGCTGTTCGACCGTCGTTTCCTCTTGTCGAATCAACTTGCGCAGTTGCTGATTTTCTATGCTTAGTCTCTTATTTTCTTCGATGAGTATAATGATTTGTTTCTTTAAGGCACCCAACTCGGCATAAGTGGCACCCATTCGTTCTTCGATCCCATCTATTTGTCCAAAAATATCCTGTTTATCCACGCTTTCACCTCTAGTGCCATGCATGCTTACTGGCCAGCGCCTCCTTGGATCCTTTGCCGCTACTCTTGTTCAACTACATCATCGAAAGGTAAATCAAGTGCTTTACCAAGGTCGAATAATTGAACCTTCGCGGTACGCTCACTGATATTTAACCCTAGTACCTTACCATTACCAAAAGAAGTGATCACATGCCTTCCAACGGTTGGCAGAGAATCCTTCGCACTTTCATAATTATCATGCTCGTACTTCAAGCAGCACATTAACCGACCGCATAAACCCGAAATCTTCGTCGGATTCAGCGATAAATTCTGATCTTTGGCCATCTTGATCGATACCGGCTCAAAATCACCTAAAAACGATGAACAACATAAAATCCGCCCACACGGACCAATACCGCCTAACATCTTCGCTTCGTCCCGCACACCAATTTGACGCAGTTCGATTCTTGTCCGGAAAATGCTCGCCAAATCTTTCACGAGTTCCCGAAAATCAACGCGCCCCTCGGCTGTAAAATAAAAAATAATTTTATTGCGGTCAAAGGTATACTCTACGTCCACAAGCTTCATCTTAAGACTATGATCTCTGATCTTGTCGTGGCACGTTTGGAAGGCATCTTTGGCTGCTTTTTTATTCTCTTCAACCAAATCAGCATCCGAATCATCCGCGATGCGAATGACCTTTTTGAGTGGAAGAACGACATCATTTTCTTTGACAATCTTCTTGCCCACTACAACCTTGCCGTATTCCACACCGCGAGCGGTTTCAACAATAACGGCACTTTCTTGCTCAATCGGCAAATCGATTGGGTCAAAATAATATATTTTACCCGCTTTTTTGAAGCGGACGCCTACAACCGAATACATCTTACACCCCCTGCATCTCCACGAGCATTTTCTCTATAACCAGCTGAGAGTTGGCGTTGAAGCGCAGTCGCTTTTGTAAATCTACGGCTTGCTCCATCATACGCACCCAGACTGAGACATCCCGGCTTAACGCCAGAGAGCTCATCCAGTCTAGCTGGTCATTATATACAAGCCTGTCCCTGCGCTCAAGGCGCAGTTGCACCATATCTTTAAACCAGAGAATCAACAAGTCGAAAAGACTCGACATGTGTTCTGCAAGTTCTGATTTCACAATTCGTTGCTGAACCGTAATCATAGAAGTAGGAAAACGTGTGAGCGTCTCCTTCGCTAATTGTAACATTACGGTTCTCATTTCTGCAAACCAATTCGCTCCGATTAACTCCCTGGCCGCTTGTAATCCTGCCGTTAAATGTGCTGCAGGCTGCACAAGAGCAGCTGGAAATCCTTCTTCGAGCAGCGTCAACACCATCTGCTCACGCGCCATCGGAGTGAATTGAATCCACTGTGCTCTCGACTGAATCGTTGGTAATAAGGCATTTCCATTCTCGGTGATGAGAATAGCCACGACCCTGGAAGTTGGTTCTTCTAGAAATTTCAAAAGGCTATTTGCTGCCTGTACAGTCATTTTCTCTGCATGGTGCAGAATATATATTTTCGTGCCGGAAGCTGTCGCACGGTAAGCAAATTCCTTCTGAAGCTCCCGAATTTGCTCAATCTTGATTGAGGCCCCTTCAGGTGCAACGATATGCAGATCGGGATGATTGCTGTGCTCCACTTTACGGCACTCCAAGCATTCACCGCAAGCGTCATCCGTTCCGTTCTGACAATAAATCGCTTTCGCCAAGGCTATCGCCATTTCGGAACGCCCTGTCCCCACAGGCCCGCTAAATATATAGGCGTGTGACAGCTTGTCTTGTCGCAGCCCGTTCTGCAGAAGTTGCTTTGCCGCTGCTTGCCCCGGTATGGTCTGGAAGGACATTCGTTATGGCACCATCCTAAAATAACAAGTTAATCAACATACCGCGGATTTCTCCGATTTTTTGCAAAATCTCAATACGCCCCTGCTCGCTCTCCAGCAATTCATCCGCTAACGAGAGGAGCTCTTGATCGATTTCTTCCAAAAGCTTATATCGCTTCGAACGGCCGCGACGATCCCAGCCCTTCGTATCTCGTAAATTGACACCTCGGCGAGCCGTCTCCTCCAGGAATTGCTTAATCAACAATTTGTACTGGAGAAGCTCTCTTACGGTCATCGCCCGTGAAAGACGGTCGCCTTGCAGCGTAATCTGCTGCACCATTTTGGACAATTGCTCCTGCGTAAATTTCTCATCCTGCTGCTGCATAATGTCAGAGAAATTCCGGGGGGCCATCTGTGGCGGCGGTACGTTCTCATTCACTTTGACGTTCTTACCAATGGGCTGCCACCCCGGATTAATTTTCAAGACGCATCCATCCTTATTTAGGTCATCTATAATTTAGTAATGCTCGAAGCGTTCAACCGGCAATACGAATACCGCGGCTCCACCCACTTGGACTTCCACTGGGAATGGAATATAAGAATCTGTCGTTCCTCCCATTGGAGAAACCGGTGTAACAAGCTGTTCCCGAATTTTGCAATTGGCGCGAATGACCTGCATAACCTCTTGCACTCTCTCATCTTCCGTACCGATCATGAAAGTTGTATTTCCTGCGCGTAGAAAACCGCCTGTACTTGCCAGCTTCGTTGCGCGAAAACCTTCTTTAATTAACGCATTGGAGAGACGGTTACTGTCCTTATCTTGTACAACAGCTACGACTAGTTTCATAGGGGTTGCCTCCTCTTATTATAAACTAAGAATGGATTTTCTGCTTCTCACGGAAAAATGTTCCTAAGCAAAATGTTCCTCAAGCAAACGGTTACACTGACTCCAAATATCTGCTGCAATCTCCTCTACACTGCGGTTAGCGTCAATCACTCTTACACGCTCAGGATGATCGGATGCGATCTGGTGGAATCCTTCCCTTACCCGGCTGTGGTAATCCACATGTTTCTGTTCGATGCGATCCAGCTGCTCCGCTGCGGTTGTTGCGCCTGAGGCTCTTTGATGCAATCGCGCCATACTGACTTCTACGGGAACATCCAGAATGAATGTTCGAGTTGCTTGTAAGCCCGAGCTTGCATAGCGTGAAATAGCTTTGACTTGCTCTACATCCAAGCCTAGTCCGTATCCCTGATACGCAACGCTTGCATCAATGAAACGATCGCACAAGACGATGCGCCCAGCTTCTAACGCCGGCAAAATCAACTGATGCACATGCTGCGCTCGGGATGCCGCGTATAGCAGCACTTCCGCTTGATCGACCATTTCTGCATTCACAGGATCAAGAATAATACTGCGAATCTTATCGCTGATTGCTGTTCCCCCTGGTTCTCTCGTCACCAGAACATCATGTCCTAATTTCTTAAGCTCTTCACCTAATTTCTTGAGCTGTGTCGTTTTTCCGGAACCGTCCGGTCCTTCAAAAGTAATGAAAATTCCGTTCACTCTTCCTCCTGCGTGCTGCTTTACCAGTCCATATAATAGTTTATGTGTATATCTTTAACTTGTGTGTCTGACCAAATTCCGTACCTTGAAACCTAATTCCGTTTGCCGCTAATTGTAGTAAAGCCTCAGCCACGGTATCCGTAATAACTTCACCCGGGTATAGATAAGGAATTCCTGGTGGATACGGGATCACCATATCCGCAGAACGCTTGCCAACCGCATCCTCCATGCTTACCTGTCGATAAGCTCCCACTTCCCGCCCTTCTCTTGAGATGTCTCTCAGATCAAAAACAATTGGTGAAGAGATTTGTGTGTAGTAGGGTAATTTAAGTATATTCGAGATAGGCGCATGAAGTTCCTTCTTTTGTGCTGGAACGTCCAAACAAATGTTGGTTAACACGTCGATAACCCTTTCTAAATCCGCTCGACTCGTAGCAGGAGTGAAAACAAGCAGCACATGTCGGCCATCCGTCATTTCTACGTAAATGCCCTGCTCCTCTAATCTCTCCTTGAGCTCTGCCGCACTTAAAGTTTGTGTCGCATCACAAATGGCCACTTTAAAGGGATCCGCCGTCTCATATCCTTCGCTTCTAGATAACGGAAATTCCTTAGGAAAGTAATCAAATCGGTTCATTTCGTCTAGCAGGGATCTAAATTCTTTAACAAGCGTAATCCCCTCCGACAACCAGGCTTCCCCTTCCGTATGCATTCTTTTTCTCGCCAAATCTAACGATGCCATGATCGGATACGAAGGGCTTGAGCTCTGCAGCATTCCCAAAAGCCGACGAATCGCCTCCCTATTCATACGCGGACCCTTCAAATGAAGCATGGCTCCCATCGTCATCGCGGTAAGCATTTTATGCGTAGACTGCACGACTGCGTCCGCTCCCTGCGACAGCGCAGAGGCCGGCACGTCCGGATGAAATCCGTAGTGAGCACCATGTGCCTCATCCACCAAAAGCATCTTCCCCTGTGCATGCATCAACTCAGCAAAAGGTGTTAAATGAACGCCCATGCCGTAATAATTGGGATTGGTCAAAAATAAAGCTTTAGCCTCCGGATATTGCTGCAACGCTTGTTTCACAGCTTCAATATGTACGCTTGTGGCAACACCCGTTTGCGGATCGATGGAAGGTGAAATGAACACAGCTCTCGCCCCTGCCAACATCAATCCGTGAATAACTGATTTATGTACATTTCTTTGGACAAGAATGACATCACCTCGCTCACAGACGGCTGCAATCATGGCGATATTCCCGACCGTACTGCCACCAATGAGGAAGTGGGATTCCTCTGCACCAAAGCAGGCTGCGGCTAACTGTTCCGCCTCCAGAATGACACCCTCTGCATGATGCAAATCATCCAGACCTGATATTTCCGTATAATCAATCGCCATTATTTGCTTAAAAAAGGGTGCCCCTTCGTCCAGTAACCCCTGACCGGATTTGTGGCCTGGTACATGCAGACTTACCGGATTTTTAGCTTGATGAGCTACCATTGCCTCATACAACGGTGCTTTGAGCTGTTTCTCTGAATTGTGATTGCTGCTCATGCGAATAGACTCCTTGAACTTTCTACTTACTACCCTTATAGTAGTGGATTGAAGCATAAAAAACAAAAAAGCTTCCAGAAAGAAGCTTCTCTCAATTAGTTCATATATTGTTTTGAGTTCCCCAAGTATAAAGCTTTTTTCATCTGATTTACGAAGAATGGGTATTTTTGATCATTCACATTCGTTTTGACAATTTCACCGCTGCACTCATCACAAATGAAAGCTGTAATAATATGAATGCCGCCACTTCGCTGCTGCTCACAGATCATACATATACCAATTCGGTTCTCCTCCATATGATCACCCCATGTACTTTTACTACTAGTATATCCGAATCTCGATTCTCCTAAACTAGCTAAACGCTCATATCTTGGAAGGAAAATGCCGATATTACCTCTATATCAGGTCAACCGGCTTACGGAGGTCATCATGTCAACAAAACAGGAACCCAGTCTCTCCAAACAATCTACTATTTATAGTTATACTTTAGTGAAGCGCATTTATCATTCTTTGTATAAAAGGATTCTTTACTTCCTGATTCTCGCCTTGGCCTTATTCTTCAAATTCGACCCCGCAAACTGGCTTCCAATGTTAGTCAGCTATCCGTTATTACTTGTTTTCCATACACTGCTTGTTCGGGCTTATTTCCAATTCACCATTGGAATGGCCATGAGAGGGTGGTCCTATCGATGGGGAATTTTCTGGTGCGGTTCGCTACCGGATGGCCATGCGTCGGTTAAGCTAGTAGGCAAAGTACAGCTCCACCTGTTCTGGATTGGTCTGTCCCTGATTACGATCCTGTATCCCTGGATTCCAGCTCCTTGGTTGATTTATTTCATGATCTTTCACATCTGGATGCTCATGCCGCGGTTATGGATGTTGTTTCGGTTCCACCCTTATCGGAAAACTGGTTTAATGAAGATTTCTGAGAAAGAAACTTCTTGTTACTTGCAATAAAAAGGAAGCCTGCACTTTCTACAGTAACTGTAAAAAGTGCAGGTTTTTTTGATGGTTAGAAGCTATCCAACAGGCTTGAATGTAAAAAGTGCTGGCGTTTTCGATGGATTTACCTGCACAAATTGCAGCAATGGTCTGAGATGAGCATGTGGGAATTACATTCCGCTATTTGTGATAAAATCGAGCCGTTCGACTCTTAAAGGGATCTACGAACCGTTATTTGTTTGTTTTGGCTAAAAATCTGCCTGTTAGAGTCAAATAAGGGCCTGTGGTTCCACTTAAGCTCTGAAAGGTGCAAATCAGATCAATAAGCGGTCTACAGTTCTCTTGTACCGCTTTTCGGGAATCTCACCTTAGAGTTGTCGTAAGAGATGCAAAAAAAACCTTTCTGAGATTTCTCTCAAAAAGGTTTTTCTTCTGTGCTTGGCAACGTTCTACTCTCCCAGAACCCTGCGGTTCAAGTACCATCGACGCTGGAGGGCTTAACGGTCGTGTTCGAGATGGGAACGCGTGGGTCCCCTCCGCCATCATCACCAAACAGTCAAAGCGTGGTTTGCGCCTTGAAAACTAGATACGAAACTTTCGTAAAGTAACTACTATAGGTTTATTGGTTAAGCCCTCGACCGATTAGTATTCGTCAGCTGCATACGTTGCCGCACTTCCACCTCGAACCTATCAACCTCGTCGTCTACAAGGGGTCTTACATACTGGGAAATCTCATCTTGAGGGGGGCTTCGCGCTTAGATGCTTTCAGCGCTTATCCCCTCCGTACATAGCTACCCAGCGGTGCCTCTGGCGAGACAACTGGTACACCAGCGGTACGTCCATCCCGGTCCTCTCGTACTAAGGACAGCTCCTCTCAAATTTCCTACGCCCGCGACAGATAGGGACCGAACTGTCTCACGACGTTCTGAACCCAGCTCGCGTACCGCTTTAATGGGCGAACAGCCCAACCCTTGGGACCTACTTCAGCCCCAGGATGCGATGAGCCGACATCGAGGTGCCAAACCTCCCCGTCGATGTGGACTCTTGGGGGAGATAAGCCTGTTATCCCCAGGGTAGCTTTTATCCGTTGAGCGATGGCCCTTCCATTCGGTACCACCGGATCACTAAGTCCGACTTTCGTCCCTGCTCGACTTGTAGGTCTCGCAGTCAAGCTCCCTTATGCCTTTGCACTCTGCGAATGATTTCCAACCATTCTGAGGGAACCTTTAAACGCCTCCGTTACATTTTAGGAGGCGACCGCCCCAGTCAAACTGCCCACCTGACACTGTCCCCATACCGGATCACGGTACCAGGTTAGAACTCCGATACGATCAGGGTGGTATCCCAACGGCGCCTCCACCCAAGCTGGCGCTCAGGCTTCAAAGGCTCCCACCTATCCTGTACAGATCGTACCAAAGTCCAATATCAAGCTGCAGTAAAGCTCCATGGGGTCTTTCCGTCTTGTCGCGGGTAACCTGCATCTTCACAGGTATTAAAATTTCACCGGATCTCTCGTTGAGACAGCGCCCAAGTCGTTACGCCATTCGTGCGGGTCAGAATTTACCTGACAAGGAATTTCGCTACCTTAGGACCGTTATAGTTACGGCCGCCGTTTACTGGGGCTTCAATTCATAGCTTCGGAACCGAGGTCCCTAACCACTCCTCTTAACCTTCCAGCACCGGGCAGGCGTCAGCCCGTATACTTCGCCTTGCGGCTTCGCACAGACCTGTGTTTTTGCTAAACAGTCGCTTGGGCCTTTTCACTGCGGCCCCCTCGGGCTATTCACCCTACCGAGGCACCCCTTCTCCCGAAGTTACGGGGTCATTTTGCCGAGTTCCTTAACGAGAGTTCTTCCGCGCGCCTTAGAATTCTCTTCTCACCCACCTGTGTCGGTTTGCGGTACGGGCACCTTCGCCTGGCTAGAAGCTTTTCTTGGCAGTGTGAAATCATGACCTTCGGTACTTTAAGTTTCCCTCCCCATCACAGCCCAGCCTTACGATGTGCGGATTTGCCTACACATCAGCCTCACTGCTTGGACAGACATCCATCAGTCTGCGTCACTATCCTTCTGCGTCACTCCATTGCTCATAACGGCTACGGTGGTACAGGAATTTCCACCTGTTGTCCATCGACTACGCCTTTCGGCCTCGCCTTAGGTCCCGACTTACCCTGAGCGGACGAGCCTTCCTCAGGAACCCTTAGGTTTTCGGCGGATCAGATTCTCACTGATCTTTTCGTTACTTATACCGGCATTCTCACTTGTATGCGCTCCACCTGTCCTTACGGTCAGAATTCAACGTACATACAACGCTCCCCTACCCATGCACTAAGTGCAAGCCATAGCTTCGGTGGCGTGTTTAGCCCCGTTACATTTTCGGCGCAGAGTCACTCGACCAGTGAGCTATTACGCACTCTTTCAATGGTGGCTGCTTCTAAGCCAACATCCTGGTTGTCTGTGCAACTCCACATCCTTTCCCACTTAACACACACTTGGGGACCTTAGCTGATGGTCTGGGCTGTTTCCCTTTTGACAATGGATCTTAGCACTCACTGTCTGACTCCCGGATTTAAGTTTGTGGCATTCAGAGTTTGACTGGACTTGGTAACCCTTGGCGGGCCCCGCACCCAATCAGTGCTTTACCTCCACAACTCCACATCCGAGGCTAGCCCTAAAGCTATTTCGGGGAGAACCAGCTATCTCCGAGTTCGATTGGAATTTCTCCGCTACCCCCACCTCATCCCCGAATTTTTCAACATTCGTGGGTTCGGGCCTCCAGTGAGTGTTACCTCACCTTCACCCTGGACAGGGGTAGATCACACGGTTTCGGGTCTACGTCCACGTACTCAAGCGCCCTATTCAGACTCGCTTTCGCTGCGGCTCCGTCTCTTCGACTTAACCTCGCACGGGAACGTAACTCGCCGGTTCATTCTACAAAAGGCACGCCATCACGCATATAGAGCGCTCTGACTTTTTGTAAGCACACGGTTTCAGGTTCTTTTTCACTCCGCTTCCGCGGTGCTTTTCACCTTTCCCTCACGGTACTGCTTCACTATCGGTCACTAGGGAGTATTTAGCCTTGGCAGATGGTCCTGCCGGATTCCGACGGGGTTTCACGTGACCCGCCGTACTCAGGATACCTCTAGGCATACGTTCATTTTGGGCTACAGGGCTT
>NZ_AP038372.1:12500-202500 GCF_045866505.1 Paenibacillus sp. P36 | reverse complement strand
GATCCAATCATCGATACCATTCAAAGTAATATGGTCTTCCTTGCCCGTGAGAACTAGTTTACCCGCATCTGTTAATCTTACTCGCCAATTCTCGAACTGAACAGGCAAGGGTTCACCGTATTGAGGAAGTCTGTCACCCCCGGTAAGAGAGATTAACGGATGTTCACATAACCGGAGCTGCTCTAACATACCCCAGAATTGCAAATCACCTAAGCCAAAGTCATTGGCTTTCTCGCTGACATGTTGAAATAACGAATAAAGAGAAACCTCTGTACGGTCAATCTCCTCTAGAATGAGCTGCTCCAGGCTGCTCAAACCATTTTGCATAGAGGGATAGCGCCCTAGATTAGCCTCTAGAGCCCTTTTAAGAAAAGGCAGCTCCGACAAGTCCTCCTCCATCAAAACTGCCAAAGACAACGGTTCAGAGGCCGAATAGGCACTCCACACCTTAGCAGCAAGGTTAAGCTGCCCTTCTGTTACTGGCCACACCTCATTGTAGAGTTGAGGAATTGTTTGTTCGATCTTTTGATCATATTGGATAAGCGATAATCGCGTTTGGCCACTGTGCAGATTAGATAGTCGTGTTAATAAATAACAAAGCATCAACTGGTCAAAAAGATCCTGATCAAACCATAGGATAATTTCGCTTGCCTCATCTGAGAGCATATCCAATTGCTTTTCTTGATGAAGCGTGGTGGATGTAAACAGATCTTCCGGGATCCCATGCTTTCGAAACAGATAGGAGGCCCTTATGGGTAAAAGGAGACTATCCGACATTTGCATGCCGATAGGCCCCTCATATAGAGACTCGCGCCATACCAGAATTTCACCATCTATGCTCGACTTACGCAGTTTATCTCCAAAAGCGTCACCGTTCACAATATGCAGCTTTCCTGGCATGGCGCAACCCTCTTTTCACAAATTTAATTTAACCTTCACCCAGCAGCTGCAGAAGCTCCTGCTCATCATCAATAATCCGAATGCCAAGCTCCTGTGCTTTGGTCAACTTGCTGCCGGCGCTCTCTCCTGCAATAACGATGTCCGTTTTCTTAGAAACACTGCCGGTAATTTTGGCCCCAAGCGCTTCCAGCTTCTTGGCGCATTCGTCGCGCCCCATAGTGGAAAGCGTACCCGTAAGCACAACCGTTTTGCCAAAAAACGGATTGTCCGGGCTAGCCAGCATGACGGCAGGCTCCTCGGCAATCGGGTTGACGCCGGCGGCCAACATGCGCTCAATACTGGATACCATGACAGGGTCACGGAAAAATGAGTAGATGCTCTCGGCGACAATACCACCCACGTCTGGGAGCGCGATGAGCTCCTCCGGCGTTGCCGCCATGATTTTGGGCAGGCTGCGATAATAATCGGCCAGCACTTTGGTTGTCGTTTTGCCGGAGTTGGGAATGCCTAGTGCATATAGGAACGACGCGAGGTCGCGAGATTTACTTTTCTCCAAAGCGCCTAGTAAATTGTTGACCTTCTTCTCCCCGAACCGGTCAAGCTTCACCAGATCGTCGAACTTCAGCGTATAGAGATCCGCAGGATCGTTGACGCCAAGCTCTTGGTGCAACTGCGAAGCCGTCATCTCGCTGAAGAACTCTATGTCCATCGCATCGCGCGAAGCAAAATGCGACATACGGCCAACGAGCTGCGGGCTGCAGCCAAGCCGATTCAAGCAGAACAGATGCGCACCACGCATCTCCAGCTCGCTGCCGCAAGAAGGACAATGCGTCGGAGCGATGATTTCCTCGCCGTCATTCTCCTCGGTCACTTTACCGAGAATTTCGGGAATGACGTCATTGGAGCGACGAATGTAGACGAGGCTGCCTAAGGCGTGCTTGAGGTTCTTACGCTCGATGTCGCCGACGTTATTCAACGTACAGTTCTGTACGGTAACGCCAGCGAGATCTACAGCTTCTACGCGAGCCAACGGCGTAATTTTGCCGGTGCGGCCTACTTCCCAAGATACGCTTTGCAGAATCGTTGTCGCTTCTTCGGCTTCAAACTTGTACGCGATAGCCCAGCGAGGGAACTTCTCCGTATAGCCAAGCACTTCCCGCGTGCGCATGTCCGTAAGCTTAACAACGCTACCATCGATGAGGAAGTCAAAACCTAAACGTTCTTCGGCGATCCGCTCCAGCTCTGCACTTACTTCTTCGATCGTATTGAAATACCGTGTACGATTGCTGATTTTGAAATGGTTGTCCCTTAGGAACTGAACCATATCCGCATGGTTAGCAAATTGAATATTGTCCGAATAACCTACGTTATAGAAGAAAGCGTTCAGTTTGCGCTCTGCGGTTACTTTGGGATTCAGGTTACGCAGTGCTCCGGCGGCTGCATTACGAGCGTTTTTGAGCGGCTCTGCGGCCGTCTGATTGTACTCTTCAAGGACAGACAGGAACATCATGCCTTCACCCTGCACCTCAATCGTCCCTTGATCATAAGGAATCTCGAGCGGGATAGATTTAATCGTCTTGATCTGTGCTAAAATCCCTTCCCCTACGGTACCATTCCCACGCGTGGAGGCCTGTTTAAGCTGACCCGCTTCATAGGTAAGATTGAGCGTAAGCCCATCAAACTTTAATTCCACAACATAAGTAGGGTCCGGCAAAGGTGTTTCCGGGTTCTTGCTGTTATAGTCGGCGATCAATTTAAGAACACGTGTGTGCCAGGTTTGCAGATCTTCCGCATTTTGCGCTTTGTCCAAGCTCCAAAGACGGGCTAGATGGCGGTGCGGTTCGAAACCTTTCAGGATATCGGCGCCCACACGCTGGGTTGGGGAAGAAGGCAGGATGGTTCCCGTCTCCTTCTCCAGCGCTGTTAATTTATCATATAAAGCGTCCCACTCAGCATCCGAAATCGTCGGTTGATCGAGCGTATAATAATTATGATTGTGCTTGTTAATTTCTTGGATGAGGGTTTTCATTGCCGCGATGGCATCTGTCATTACGGGCTCTTCCTCTCTAATGGGAAATGGGTAATCCAAGGTTGAAAATTCCTGCCCCTACACTTTGGTAATCGGGGCGAATTTCGCCAGCAGGCGCTTAAGTCCATTAGGCGCCGGAAAAGCAATTTGCAGCTCGGTGTCGTCACCCGAGCCTTTCACGGACACTACGGTGCCGACGCCCCACTTGCCATGCGACACTTTGTCGCCGGCTTTGTAGTCCGGCACCGGGCCGCCCGCGGCAGGCTGCGGAGCCCGGAACGCAGGCGGCTTCACAGCCGCCGCAGGGCTTGGCGCAGCCGCGCCGGCACTTGGCCGTCCGAAGGAGGACGGCGTGCCCCAGGCAGACGAGCCGCCGGAACCGCGGCTCGTCGAGGCGGAGGCGGCGCTGCCGCCTCCGCTGCTGCCCCACGAGCTGGTGCGGCCACCTCGTGAGAAGCCTCCGCCGATGGAACCTCCCATCGAGACTTTCTCCAGGAGTTCCGGCGGAATCTCCTGCAGGAATCGCGATGGCGCGTTAGCGGCGGTGCGGCCAAAGAGCGTGCGCATACGCGCGCACGTGAGGAATAGCTCTTCCTCGGCGCGCGTGATGCCGACATAGGCCAACCGGCGCTCCTCTTCGAGCTCTTCGTTATCCGCAAAAGCCCGGCTGTGCGGGAAGACGCCTTCTTCCATCCCGATGATGAACACAACCGGGAATTCCAGACCTTTGGCGCTGTGCATCGTCATTAATACGACAGCGTCTTGTTCTTCCTCAGGTTGGTCTTTATCTAAGGTATCGATATCGGCGATAAGCGCCAAATCGGTCAAGAACGAAATGAGGGACTTATCCTCGTTGCGTTTCTCAAAGTCCATCGTCACGGACAGGAACTCTTCAATATTTTCGAGACGAGCTTTGGATTCAATCGTATTTTCCCGCTGCATTTCCAAACGGTACTGAGACAACTCCAGCACCTTCTCGGTAAGTTCCGTCACGGATAAGTATTCAACCATCCGGTTCAGATTATCGATCATCTCACGGAAATCAGCCAACGCGTGCTTCGCTTTGGCATTAATCTCCAGAACGTCGATTTCCTCCAGCATGGCAAATAACGAAATCCCGCGGCGTCCCGCCATCTCCGCAACTTTATCCATTGTGGTGCCACCGATACCCCGCTTCGGAACATTGACGATCCGATTCAAGCTGATGTCATCGTTGGGATTGGAAATGAGCCGCAAGTAAGCCAAAATATCCTTGATCTCTTTACGATCATAGAACTTCACGCCGCCAACAATTGTATACGGGATGTCGGATTTAATAAGAATCTCCTCTATTACCCGTGATTGCGCATTCGTCCGGTAGAGGATGGCATGATCGGCGAACTTTTTACCTTTGGACTTGTTTTTGTTAATTTCACTTGTTATGAAATAGCCTTCTTCATGTTCCGTGTCGGCTTGATATAGCTTGATGCCTGCGCCGCCCTCTTTGTCAGTCCACAAATTTTTGGGCTTACGGCCCGTATTGTTGGCGATGACTTTGTTAGCCGCGTTCAAAATATTCGAGGTGGAGCGATAATTTTGCTCTAATAAAATGGACGTGGCATCCGGGTAATCATTTTCAAAATTAAGGATATTCGTAATGTCGGCTCCGCGCCAACGGTAAATGGACTGGTCGCTGTCCCCTACAACGCAAATGCGCTTATGTTTGGCAGCAATCATTTGACACAGCATATACTGCGCCCTATTCGTATCTTGATACTCATCGACGTGAATATATTGAAATTTGTTTTGGTAGTAATCCAGAACTTCCGGTACTTCTTTGAACAAATGAATGGTAGCCATAATCAGGTCATCGAAATCCAGGGAGTTGTTGCTTCTCAGCTTTTTTTGGTAAAGCGTATAAATTTTCGAGGTCAGTCCGTCGAAGTAGTCACCGATTTTATCTTCAAATTGTTTAGGAGAAATAAGTTCATTTTTGGCTGTAGAGATCGCCGCTTGAAACGTCTTGGGCTCGTACTTCTTCGTATCGATGTTGAGTTCCTTGCAGCAGGTTTTGATCACGGAGAGTTGGTCGCCTGAATCCAGAATCGTAAAATTCGAGGTGAAACCGATTCGCGAAATATCTCTGCGCAGCATACGCACACACATGGAGTGAAACGTGGAAACCCAGATATCGTTCCCGCTCCCGCCAACCAGCTTGCCTACACGATCCTGCATCTCACGTGCTGCTTTATTCGTAAAGGTTAACGCTAGAATGCTCCATGGCGCCGCTTTGCGTGTGCCGATCAGGTAAGCGATCCTATGCGTGAGCACCCGCGTCTTTCCGCTTCCCGCGCCAGCCATAATCAAAAGTGGACCGTCAACCGCTTCAACCGCTTTGCGCTGCTGGGGATTCAACCTTTTAATCGCATCTAAGATATTGACTGTCTCGTTCATTAAGTTACCTTCCTGTTCTATCAAAATTCACGTTCACTGTCTGAAGCGCCTGCTCCAGATCACTATAGATGATGTTGCCTACGACAATGGTATCTGCCACTTCCGCCGCTTGCTGCGCTTTGGCTAAGCTGTCGATCCCGCCCCCATAAAATAAACGGGCATTCTCCAGAACTTGCCGCGTCCTCCGCACCAGCTCCATATCGCCGAAAACACCGCTGTATTCCAAATATACAATTGGCATGTTAAATAACTTGTCCGCCATTCGCGCGTAAGCCGCAACGTCTTTGGCATCCAAGTTCGCACGAGCTTTCGTCAGCTTTGCCGCCGCAGCCTCGCTATTGAGAATCACATAACCTTCCGTTACAATCTCATCCCAATTGAGCAGGGAACCATACTCTTTCAACGCCTCATGATGCTGCCCGACGATCCAATTCGGATCTTCCGCATTGAGCACCACAGGAATAAAATAGAGATCGAACCCGGGGACGATAGCCTCTTGGCTAGAAATTTCAAGTACACACGGCAATTCGTACTGGCGAATCCGGGCCATGAGGTCTACGGTATTATCAAACGTAACACCCGTTGAACCTCCAACCATTATCGCATCCGTTCCCGACTGACAAATGAGGTCTAGCGCCTCATCGGATATATCACGATCAGGATCCAGCTTAAAAACATGATTCCACTTCCGTATATCGACAATCAATTGTTTCCCTCCGATTAGGCGGCAATCCTGCCATACTATCAACAGTCTATGCTACCCAT
The DNA here is from genome assembly GCF_045866505.1 of Paenibacillus sp. P36. NCBI lineage: Bacteria > Bacillati > Bacillota > Bacilli > Caryophanales > Paenibacillaceae > Paenibacillus > Paenibacillus sp. P36. The sequence continues at coordinate 196,373 of NZ_AP038372.1, read as the reverse complement.
TCGGGTGTGTCAAATGACAAAAGACGGGCTATTTGCCCGTCTTTTCAAAGAATATGCTTGTAGCGTGTTCTGATCTTCACCCGAGCTTGTTTTCCGCCCGAATACGCACAAATGTTCCCACTTATTTCACTTCAATGTTAAGAATTTTCTCGACATTCAGATCTTTGTGGTCATTTTGCTGAAGTTCAAGGCGAATCTCGTGTTTACCAGCAGCTAAATTGTTCAGCGTTAGCGGACCTGTTTTGCCGATCATCGCTTTCTGCTTGCCGTCCACGTACAGATGCAGATGTCCTTGTCCCTGTACATTCGCTTTATCCATACTATCGGCTGATAGTTGGAAATTCGTTGTTTGGTACGTAATCGTTACATTTCTGCCATCCACTTTGGAAACTTGCGCATCAATGGCCGGTTTGGCGCCGGAAGCCACCGTTTTCACACTGCTCTCTGCTTGGCCACCTGCCACCGTTGTCGCTACCTTGGGGCCTGCTCCGGTTGAACTAATGACTTCCTCTTTAGAACCGCATGCAGTTGTCACTGCTCCAAGTAACATTAAAGTCGCTGCGCCGTAAATCCACGTTTTTTTCATCAGCTCTACTCCCTTTTCCCATAAGTTTGGACATCCTTGTTCCTTATATATGTGTGACAAGCCGCTTCCATACCTTGATTATGAGAAAAGTGGGACAAAATCAAAAAAATAGTTGGGACACAGAAAAAACAAAGACGCCCTAAGCTTATCGCTGCGGACGTCTAATGGATTAAAAGCTATATTTGCTGCCCTCATGCTGTTTGTTCATGTAGGAGTTCTCGCCAGTTACATTGGAAGTTTGGCGGGAAGCGATGCTTGAATTCGCCGATTTGCCGGCCATGCCAGCATTCTCTGATGCTCCATAAGCGGATGATGCCCCGTAGCTTTGGGAGTAGCCATAGCTATTTTGACCGTAGCCTTGCCCTTGATTGTTATGCACGGCGTTCGGATACTGGGACGTATTGATGATTGGTTGGATTGGCGCCTGATGTTGATGCAGGCCAGCGATTGGATTGTGCTGTTGGCTTTGCGCCTGCTGGTGCTGATTTTGGGAGTACTGCTGCTGTTGTTGTTGTTGCGGCTGCTGCTGGGAAATCCCCATCGGCTCCTGCTGTTGGTAGCTCATCGTTGGTGTTTGGCTCAAATTCTGGTGCACGAAAGACTGCAGCTGAGCTGCGGTCTGGCTTTGCTTCTGCAGCTCCTGTTGGATTTGCTGCTGCTCAGCGGGCTGTACCTCGTAGTATCCGAGTTTTTGAATTTCTTGAAATAATGTCGCATGACATTGAAGTGTCTTGGTCAATAAAGTTTGAAAGGTCTGTTTAATTTGAGGATTCACGGCTTCTGTGACCGCTGTTGTGTACTCCCCTGCACTGCGTTTCAACTCAGATAGTACTAAATTAGCAAGATCCTGCTCTTGCAAAAGCACTTGGTGTTGCTGCTGTTGCTGCTGTTGTTGGTAGGCATTTTGTTGATACATGCTTCTTGCACCTCCTCTGTGTACGTGTTAGTGGGTCAAGCCTGATTGCTGCTGCAGTGTGTTGATGAGGATGCTGACGCTTTGGAGCCGTTCCTGGGATAGTTGGGACATGGTTTGCTTCAATGATGGACTTTGGCTGCCAACAGAAGCGTGCACGCAAAGCTTTGCTAACAAATCTTCATTCTTCAACGTATCCGATAGGTACGAGAGCTCCTTGCCGGTAATGGTTTGGTTCCCTTGATTGTTGTACATGTGAATGTTACCCTCCTTTCCATTCCTTCTTTGTAGGTTTCCCAAAAATTGCCGTTTTATGTCGTTTGGTAAAAAAATCCTGAAAAAATTGTCCAATGAAAAAAGCCCCGAACAGCATGTAGCTGTCAGGGCTTTTTTTCTATGAAGCAGGCTGCGCCGGCTTACCGGCATAAGCATCCGCTAATTTCTGTATGTCTGCCGCCGCAATTTGGAAGGACCATGTCCCGCCCTGCTTAGCCAGCCAGACTTGGTCTTGGCTTACTTTACCTTCGTAAACCTCGGTAACATCTTTGCCGTCTACAGACAAACCAAGCTCGATTTTGAGCTCGCCGCCTGCCGTCGGCTTCTGAGCAAGCGGCTGTGGCAGCTCCGCGCTATGCAGAAAGACCAGCTCATCCAGCAATGGACTCGCATCCGCGCCTTTCAGCTCCTTATCGCCAAGCTTCCAGTTCGCCTCAGCAGCCACCTTGTCTTTGTCCGTTTTGGCAAGTGTCCAGGTTTGACCCTTCCACGTGACCTTCACCGACTGAACCTTGTCATTCTCGATCTTGAACGGGCTTGTTTCGGCAAAATCAACCGGAGCCTTGTTCAGCGAAGACAAAGATTGATCACTGACTTGGTAAACAACCGGAGAACCTTCCACTTGAACGTAGGAGAAACCTTCGATTGGAAGAGCAGTTCCGACCAGAAGCCCCTTTTTAGAGCCATCTTTCATCGTAACTTCATAAGTGCCAACAGGCTTATCTAAGCCATAATTGGCTAAATTGCTCGCTTGTTCTTCCACCACTTTGGTAGAAGTCACTAAACCGATAGCATCCAGCCACGAATCAACCTGATTCGTATTCATTGGCGCCGCAGCCGGCGTTTTCATTTCCCAGCCGCTGTCCGTACGGTTCAAATCAATCTGCTGCTCTTCGGTTTTCACCGCAAGGGACTGCACGTCTTCCTGTTTTAGCGTGAGAAGGGTTTTCGGTTCTTCTTTTTTCTCTTGAAAGAAGTCTTTGCTCGATGCGTACCAGAAACCGCCGATACAAATAACCACTAACAGAATCGTAGGAATAAACCGTTTCATCCTCTTCTCCTCCTCCACCAGATCAAGCCGCCGATGACTAAGAACAAGAGCGGTAAGAACACGATCGTGACTAAGAAAATCGTATTCGCCTGGCTAGGCGTAATCATCGCTTGCTGGAAGGCATCTCCTTGACGCGGACGAATCGTAATTTGATCCTTCTGCTCCTGCAGCCAACCGATACTGTTCATTGCAAAATCTTTATTCCCTTGGTTCTGAATATCTTGATCCAATACAAACGTCGAACCACCAAGAATAACAGCCTTAGGCTTATTATCTTTGTTCGAAATCGCATAACCCAAGTTCAACGGGCCTTTAACATCCGTCGCGTCTTGTTTGGTTTTGGATTGTGCCAACAGGTTAATGTCGGTTTCACCGTAAGCTTTGTCAGTCGTTTTCAAAAGCAGCGATTGCGTGTAATCCGGCGCACTTTCATCTGCATTCAAGCTCACTGCCAGCGACAGCATCGTAACGAGATTATTGCTGGAAAGCTTGTTGGTAATGTCATGAGGACCGTAGTCCGGAATGATCGTTAATGGATCGTAAAGCGACGTTTGTTTTGGTTCAATCGCAATTGCGTGTTGATCCTGAATACCATACGTTTTCATGATGGCATCGATATTTTTCCACTTGGTCGCCATATCTTTATCAAAGCCCAGCGCCATGTAGATTTTACCTTTATCCTTCAAATAAGCCTTAATCAGATCAGCTTCTTTGTCGTTCAAATCGTTTTGCGGACCTAGCAGCATAAGCATCTGCGCGTCGTCAGGTATTTTACCCTCAACATACAGATTGAGATCCTTCACCGTATAATTGGCGGCTTCCAGACTGCTTCTCAAGATCGACATCGCCGTCAGCGGATACTCTTGATGGCCGGAAAGCATGTACACCGTGTGTTTCTCCGTAGATGTTAGGCTCGTAATGGCTTGCGTGAACTTCTCTTCCCCGGAAAACGTGTAAGATCCGTCCTGCTGACCCACAAACAACTCGTAGAAATTCACGTTCTGTTTCTTGGTACCCATTTCAAAAACGAGCGTGCCGCCTTGATCGACGCCATATTGCTTAGCCATAGACGGCTGTTTCAGCATATCGTATTCGTCATACGTGATTTTGCTGCTTTGCTTCTTGTACTCCTGGATCATATCCGTAACCTGACGCGTTACGAATTCATTGTTGTCGCCGCTATTTGTAAAAGCAATGACATGAATATCTTGATTTAGATTTTTAAGCGTGTTGACTGTTTGCTCCGAAAGCGTGAAATTTTTGTTTTTCGTCAAATCGACCTGAAAGCCTTTCAGCGAGTGAAGGAAAATGGTCAGAATGATAAAAATACCGATCACCGCGATGGATAAAACTGTCGCATTCGTTCCCCGTATCCACTTGTTCATCCCGCTCACCTCCAACGCTTTCTTTCAAGGACTTGTATGCTAAGAACGAGAAATACCGCTGTTAATGTGACATAAAAGAGGATGTCTCCGCCATGCAGAACGCCTTTTTGCAGGTTCGTCAAATGGCTAGTCAATGAGAATTGACCGACATAATCTTTCAGCTTGCCTGTCATGCTGGAGCTCACCCAATCAAGCAGCCACAGCAGCAGCAAAATCACAAAACCGGTAATACCCGCAACCATCTGGTTGTTAGACAGGCTCGACGCGAACAAACCGATAGCCATCATCGCGCACCCTATCAGGAACATGCTTAGATAGGACAGCCATAGTACCGGCTTATCCATCTCGCCGAAAGCGGACATGATAAGCGGATAAATCAAGGAAATTGCCACCAGTCCCACCTGCACGATGAAAGCGGACAAATATTTGCCCATCACAATTTCACCGATGCCTGCAGGCGATGTAAGCAGCAGCTCATCCGTGCCTTGACGGAATTCATCCGCGATCAGACGCATCGTCAATAACGGGATGATAAACAGATAGATAAACGAAGTGTTGCCTACCACGGAACGCGCATCAACAATCGGCGGCTGACCGCTTACAAAATTGATGTAGAAGAAGAAACTGGACAGCAGCACATAGAAAGCGAAGGCTACATAAGCAACTGGCGAAAAGAAATACATTTGCAGCTCTTTCGAGCAGATCGCCCAGATTTTACGCATCGTTGTCTCCCTCCTCTTCCGATTTGCTGTCCGCTTCGGCAGGCTCGTCCGTCGTCAGCTTGAGGAAAATATCCTCCAGGCTGAGGCTTTCGCGCTTCATCTCGAGAATCGGGTATCCTGCGCCGGCCAGGCGGAAGAACAGATCCTCCCGGATGTCGGAGCGATCCGCCGAAGTGACGAGCAGCTTCACGGACTCCTTGGCGGCCGGAGCTTCTTCAGCCGCAGGCTCTGCGGATGCTTCCTCTACCGGAGCTGGAGCATCAAGCTCCTTCACGTCAGCGACCGTGTCCAAGCTGCGAAGCTCGGTCAAAATCCGCTCGCGAGGTCCCTTGACCTCGAGCGACACTTCAAACGTCTCGCCCATCGTGCGGCCGAGATGCTCAGGACGCTCGTCGAGTACGACGCGGCCTTGGTTAATAATGAGAACGCGGTTACAAATCGCGTTGATTTCCGGCAAAATGTGCGTGCTCAGCAGCACTGTGTGGTTCTCGCCCAGCTCATGAATCAGCTGGCGGATTTCGATGATCTGCTTCGGATCGAGGCCTGACGTAGGCTCGTCCAGAATTAGCAGATCCGGTTGGTGCAGAATCGCTTGCGCGAGGCCCAAGCGCTGTTTGTATCCTTTGGACAATGAGCGAATAATCTGCTTCTCGCGGCCTTGCAAACCGAGCTTGTCGATCGCTTCGCCGACGCGCAGCTTCTGCTCCCGTGCCGGCACATCGCGAAGATTCGCGATAAAGCGCAGGTACGATTGCACCGTCATTTCCGGATAAAGCGGCGGCGTTTCCGGCAAGTAGCCGATTTTGCGGCGCGCTTTCTTCGGATTGTCCGCCATGGAGTGGCCGTCCACCAGGATTTGGCCGTGCGTCGGATTCAAGTAACCCGTAATCATGCGCATTGTCGTTGTTTTGCCAGCACCGTTTGGCCCTAAAAAGCCGACGATTTCGCCGCGCTGCATCGAGAAGTCGATGTTGTGTACGCCGCGATCATTTTCGTACAGCTTGCTGACTTGTTTGACCTCAAGCATCCAAGATCCCCCATTCATTCTTTCGTTCATAGTAACCATCATCACTATACGCGTGGAACAATAAACCAACCTTAAGCAAATCTGAAAAATACATTAAAAAGTTGTGTCTGAATTGTGAACGGATTATGTTGTTTAAGCCTTAATTTCAGTCTAAACCAGCAAAAGTTAAGTTAAACACGGAGAATGAAATACTTCTGCTTCGGGGTGAGCGCGTTTGGGCGGAGCTTTTCTAGCGATAATGCCGAAATAGCGGAAGCTGAGGGCACTATTTGTGTCCTCAGGGTTATTCTAGAGCTTTTTGGGGAACTGCAGGGCCTTATTTCTATGGATTGGTGGAAAATCAGCCAATTTCATAAAAATAAGGGTCCCTAGTTCCCCTTCGTGCATTTAGGCGCCCATTTCGCAGAAATAGCGCCCTGTAGTTCCCTCAACACAACGTGGAAGGCAGGCTGGGAAATAAAAAATAGACCATAAACGGCAAGCGTCTATGATCTATTATTCGATAATTTATTTCACCAATTGACCGCGAGTTACGCCCAACTGATTAGTAGCTTTCAGTGAACGCCACACTTGCGTCCCGCTGATTTCACCGTTAATCGCACGGCGGTACAAGCTTAGAATCTCATGCACCTTGTCCGGCGTCTCTTCAAGGAACTCTACACGGAAAGAGCGAATGCCCAAATCCATGAAATGGTTCAGATATTCAGCGCCAGATTGATCCACTGCATTGTAAACCGTGTTGCGGCAGCCTTCATCGACGCGAACGGGATGCGACATCCCGACCCGGTCCTGCAAGGACACATGGTGATCTTCACATGGACGACCACAGTTCGTGAAGTCTGTACCTTCGCTCAAGAACGTGCAGTACACGCAGTGCTCCGTATGGAACATCGGCATATGCTGATGTATGACGACTTCCAGTTTGGAAGTTTCAGCGCGGCCAAGCAGATCAACCATCTGCTGAATGTTTAAGTCGTAAGATGGCGTAACCTTAGACAAGCCTGCATCCAAGAATAAGGAAGCTGTCTTGTGGTTAGCTATATTCAAGGAGAAATCGCCAATAAGCTGCGGCTTAGGTCCATTCGGATGCTCCAACTGATGCTTCAAAAAGAAGTAAGCAGCACCTGTATTCCGAATTAGCACGGCATCAGGATTTAGCTTCAAGATATTGTTAAAATAGCCCGTTTCCCCAGGCATATGAATTCTCGGCGTCGCCAAGGCAATTTTGCGCCCGGCCGCATGCACAGCTTCAACAGCCGCAGGGAACTGCTTAATAAATTCAAAATCAGCGTAAATCATTTGAACGTCGTCTTTTTCAAGCACGGCCTTCACTTGATCCAGGTTACGGCAAAGTGCTGTAAGGTGCACCCCGCTGCGATCCGCTAACGACAACGCAGGCGCCTGCCCAGCGGCTTGTCGCTCTGCAGCCGGCTGAGGCACGTCGTCATAAACGCCGATCTCACGCTTCATGTACGCACGCGGCTTCTGACGCTCGTCTTCCATAAGCTCTACCGCGCTGCGGCGCATAGCATTAAGCTCGCGCATCGGCACGATGAGTTCACCGTTTAACTGAACATCTAAATCGCTAAGCGCATAGATCGTACCGCCAAGACGGCCAAACTGATCAGCGAACAGCTGCTCATCCATCGGTCTTTTCTCTGCACGAACAAGCGGAAGTTCGGATTGTACGAAGACGGTATGGCCGCCTTGCACATCGGTCCACCAGCTTTTGAGCGGCTCGCCTTCAGCGCCGGTAATCTTGATGCTAACCGGGAACGTCCGGTAAGGCTTATCGGTCTCAAACGTCTGGCGCAGACGTTTGTCCAAATGCGGATCGTTCGTCTTCCAGATCCGATCCCCCACATGCAAGCGGCTCAGATCCACATCATTGCGTCCAGCAATGATTTCGATAATGCCGCCCTCGGCTTCGCCTTCGATTTTCTCGCCTTTGCGGCGCAAATCGTAGATGCGGCCGCCTTCTTCCTTCTTCGTCGGATCTCCGGCGTCGAATACAATCCCGTCTCCGCGCTTGATCGGCGCTTCAAGCTCACAAACCACACCGTCGCGCAAAATCTGCTTCACGCGGCCAACGAACACCCCGCGGCTCTTCGGAAACGTACCGTCGACGAGCTGTTTATTGTTGGTTCCATTCAAGAAACCAACGGTAAAACCACGCGAGAAGCTTTGCTGCAGCTCGCGAACTTCCTCTTTCGAAGGACGAGCATCTTTGCCTTCAAAATAACGATCAATCGCGCTGCGGTACTTGCTCACGACGTTAGCCACGTATTCAGGGGTTTTCAAACGCCCTTCAATTTTGAAGGAGCACACGCCCGCTTCGATCAACTCAGGCACAATTTCAATAGCCGCCAAATCTTTTGGCGACAGCAAATACGCCACGTCGCCCATCGGCTTTTGCACACCATCAATCATCAAATCATAAGGCAAGCGGCAGGCTTGTGCGCACTCTCCGCGGTTAGCCGAACGGCCGCCCCACATTTCAGAGGTCAGACACTGGCCCGAATAGGACACGCAAAGTGCGCCATGCACGAACACTTCCATCGGAAGCTTCGCTTGGTCCCCGATTTGTTTAATTTGCTTCAAATTATTTTCGCGTCCCAGAACGACCCGTTCAATATCAAAAGGTTTCGTAAATTCAACAGCTTCAGGCGATGTAATCGTCATCTGCGTGGAACCGTGAATCGGGAAATCCGGAGAGATTTCACGAATCATTTTCACAAGACCAAGATCTTGCACAATGACCGCATCCACGCCAGCATCGACACAAGCTTCAATCAACTGCTTTGCCTCGCTCAGTTCTTCCTCAAATACTAGAATGTTAAAAGTCAGAAAACCCTTAACGCCGTAAAGATGAAGGAACGACATAATATCCGGCAGCTCGGCCATCGTGAAATTGTGCGCGCGCGCTCTAGCATTAAATTTCTCCACACCAAAAAACACGGCATCCGCCCCATTGGCAACAGCCGCTCTCAAACAATCCCAATCCCCCGCAGGGGCCAATAATTCTATATCTTCTCTGCGTATCGTACGCATGGCAGCAAATCCTTTCAATAATAGATCCTCAAGCGACCCTCAAAGTCTTCTCTTTAGTGTAACAGAAACGATAGGTAGGAATCTAGGGCACAACCATTTCCAAACCCGGTCAATATCCGACAGCCTCTGCAAATTCCCAAACCTTACCTGCATGCCGGGTAACCCTTTAAAAGTTAACAAACTTACCCATGAATGCTATAATGTCAAGGATAGTGACCATTTTAGTAATCGAGGGATCCTTTTGGTTTTGTCGAAAATACGCATTTTAAAAATTGTTATCGGACTAGCCCTCGGTTTCCTATTGGTAGTGGGCCTACTTCTATTTTTGCCAAAAATAGAGGAAACCAAGCTTCTCTACGCAACTAGTGGAGATTCGTATGATACGGCGGCTTATGGCAACTTTTCGCAGAGCTTGCAGGCTGGCATTTCCGTAGATAAACAGAAGCTAGCAGCCCTATCCGCTAGAAAGCTGAAAACATACGATGCTATCTATCTGGACCCGGCGCTAGCCGAAGATCCCGCATGGACGGAGCAGACAACAAAGCTTGTAAGCTATGTGAAGCAAGGCGGGCATTTGCTAGTCGAAAATGGATTCGCCCCCCGACTGCCGCTTGATTTCCTTGGGGCATCAGAGCTTGTTAATTTGCAGAAGGTTTCGCTTACAGGTTTAGGAACGCCGCAATTGGCAGCAAATACGCCAAGCCTTAGCTATCCCAAGGTTTCTATGAATTTACAAGGCGTGCAGACAACCTTTCAATTGTTTAGCGAAAGCTACCTCAAGCATCATACGATGGAGGACCTTCCGGGTTTTCATATGGGGTACGGCTTCGTTCCGTCGTCAGGACAGACCCTTGTTGCGATGAATGTGTCTGGCAAAGCTGTTTCGCTGGCTATGGAGAATGGTGTAGGGGAAGGCACCGTGTTGATCTCTAGCAACTTCTTGCCTAACCGTTACTTTCCAACCGGTTACGACATGCAAAGCGGTGCCGACCTGAACCTGGGCTTCGCTCAGCTGGCAGCCAAATATCAAGCCACAGGCAAATCAACGCCGGGGACGACTTACTTCAATAAAAGAGCTTTACCGATTGATCCATATTTCAACTTTGATTTCGCAGCGGCCAACATGCAGTATCGCAGTGAGCTGTTGTCGTATGTAGCCAAAGAGACGCTAGGTTACAGTGTTCGCAAAGTGCTTGGTCCTTACGGCAGACCTGCCATGGCTTTTCAGAATCACTTTGAGGCGATGCCGGCCATCCAACACAAAGATGGCATCGCTTGGGCCGAGGAGCTCAAAAAGTATAACGAGATTCCCTCGTTCACCCTCGTGCGCAACGCTTTCTATTGGGGGCAATGGCGCGAGAGCTTAACGGTGCAGCTCAACACCGGAACGAATGCGCAGCCGACATTCGTCGGGGAATTGCCCGGCTCAGGCTACGCAAGCGGCCTGCACGTGATGTCAGCCGGCAAGCCGCTGCGGCAGGCGCTGTTCCCGCAATATCGCGATCTGGCGAGCGCGATCGAACTGCCCTACCGCGCGTACCCGGCCACCGCGGATCTGAACGGCGACGGCCGCACCGACGTGCTGGCCGGCAGCGCGGACGGATTCGTGTACGTCTACACGAATCAAGGGCCTGATCCGGCGGCGTACACGAGTGAGCCGCCGCCTGCGGGAATGGCGCTGCCGGACACGTTCGGCGCGCCGTCGAAGCTGCTGCTGGAGTCCGGCGTGCCGCTCCAGCTCAGCCCTTACAGTGCCGTTCACGCCGCAGACGTGAACGGGGACGGCCGCCCGGACCTCGTCGTCTCCGACGAGTCCGGGGCCGTGTATGAGCTGCCGCAGCTCGCTGGCGGCAGGTTCGCGAAGCCCGCGGCAGTGCGCGCGGGCGGGAAACCGCTGCAGCTGCCCGGAGGGGCTGCAGCGCCGTACGTCGCCGATATCGACGGCGACGGCAAGCTCGACCTCGTCCTAGGCGGAGCCGATGGACGAGTATTGCTCTACAAGGGCCGCAGCGCAGCGGCCCTCACTTTAGAGGCAGGCAGCGAGATTCTCACGCTGCCCAACAACGCCGCGTACGCTGCGCCTGCCGCACGCGACATGAACGGCGATGGCCGACTCGATCTCGTGGTCGGCAGCAGCGACGGGGACCTGCAAGTATATCTCCAAAGCGCCTCTGGCGCTTGGACGAATACGGGTCCTCTGGAAGGCACAACCTTAAACCAGGTCGGCAATCGGGCATTGGTTGCCGGACATAACTCGGTTCCGCTATGGCTGGATCTTAACCACGACGGCAAAGACGATCTCATCGTCGGAGGCATCGAATTCGGATCCCCTGTGGCAATTGATGATCCGCAGTTCCCATATCAAGCCGAGCTGAAGGAATTCATCCAATATGCACGTGATAACCATCTAGACTTAGATCCGCACACTTTTGTGCACAATTTCAAAAGCGCTGAACAGGAGCAAGCGGAGCTTGCCCTTCATAAACAAGCCTTCGCCAAGTTAGGCATTCCTTGGCTGCATCCCGGCACGAATCAGCACACATGGCGAATAAATAACGAAGATCATCAGCAAACACTGCGAAGCGAGGAACAGGACGGAATGTGGTATAATTTCGGCTTCCTGCCTTCAGAATCGCCCGTTATTTCCCGGCCTGAGTCGATATGGTCGCTGCCGTTCCTACTGCAAGACAAACAAGGCAGCACGGACCGTACCATGCTGATACATACACCGACACCGGTGCTGCGCACAGGCGACTATGCCACGACGGATGTATTCGAATCGATGGTCAAGCTGGACATGCCGATTGATTATTTCGAGCACATCGAGTACCATTTTCCCGAACCGGCCAAAATCGCTGATTTGACGCAGTTCGCTGACTATTTTGACAAGCTTCGCACGAAGCATGATTATAATTTCATGACCGAGAAACAAATGGCCAAATCCTTCTTAACCGCTATGAAAAGCGAGGTTCGGATTAGCCAGTCATGGGCCTTCTATTTATGGGACAGGCTCAAGGATCGTTTAGCGGGTGGCAGCCCGCACTTCCATGCGACTCTCACACCCAACGCGAAGGCAGTGCCTAGCTTGGCTGAAGAGTATACAGGAACGCTAGGAGTAGTCATAGAAAAAGGCGAGAAACTAGCCTTGTACTCCCTGCAAAGTGATTCAGATACCTATACGACGATTGATAACCGTTTCTATGTAGGATTGGCTGGGCCATCCGCCATCGGCATTGCGCCGGCCAAAGAACGGCTGCATATTGTGCGTGCTAACGTCCCTTTTTCCCTGACAGAGCAAGGAAATACCCGCAATTTAGAACTCAAGGCTTCTGGCTTGCAGCAAGTGAAATTATTCAGCCCTACAGAGCTTGAATTCACAGGCGATGCCAAAATCGAGTATGACGCAGCAAACCATCTCTACACGATTACCCGATACGGAGATGTAACTACGCTTTCGTTCACAAGCAAAGCAAAGTGACCATGCACTTGCGCTGAACTACTTTCTACTTTTTAAAAAATAACCTTAAATTTCAATTAACCAGGAGGCTTTCCATCATGTCTAATGAAGACTTACTTACGCAGCTTGAGCAGCATATTCGCGAGCGTTATGAAATTGCCGAGGACGATGACGATTTTGGCGTTGATGTTCATTTGTTCGATTATGGGTTTATCGATTCCATCGGTGCTACGGCACTGATCGCCCACATTGAGAAGACATATGGCATCCAAGTGACGAATCAAGATCTCATGCTGTACTCCATGAACACGGTAAGCGAAATTGCCGATTTTATTTCCAAGAAGACTGCGAGGTAACCCACTCATGTTGACATGTAAAATTTCTCTAGAAGGCTTAGCCGAAAGCCAGCACGGACAAGTCAAGTACGCTTCCGCCTTTGCGGATGAGCATATTCAGGATATCGCGCTTGTTGATGGCCACATCATCATCACGCACAACTCGCCGAATGGCAACGAGGGAATTACGGAGCGAGTCGGGCGCCTGATCGAACGTTTCTCCCATGGCGATTTCGGATTCAAAGAAAATATTTTATTCGAAAATAAAGTAGACACTCCTTATGAAGGCGATATTATCGCTGAATTAGTAGAGCGCAAAGCCATTAAAATTCTGGAACCCGGACTATTTATTTTCCGTGAGCCTTTCTCCAGCTTGATGCGCTTCCTGGATTACTCGTTTGTTACGAAAATCGCTAAGCGCTTTGAAGGCATGCAGGAAGAGCAATACCCTGCGGTTATTCATAGCCACACTTTGAACAAAACAAACCATTTCACGTCATTCCCGGAGCATATTCACTTCGTTACGCATTTACGCGAGGATTTGGACGTGATTGAATCGTTCTCGCAATCCATTCGCGATGCCGGCGGTTGGAAGCAAGATGAGCCGTTAGAGCTTGATCCTAACATGGTGAAGCCTAATTTCATGATGAATCCTTCCACTTGCTACCATTGCTACGAGGGGTTAGAGAATGAGACGCTTGAGGGTGAAGGTATCGTGGTAACGGCAATTGCCAAGTGCCACCGCTTTGAGTCCAAAAACCATAGCGACTTCGGCCGGTTGCTCGACTTCTCCATGCGCGAAATTATTTTCGTCGGCAAACCGGACTTCGTCAAAGAAAATCGCTTGAAATCGATTGAATATCTTAAAGAATTAGCGGTGGAATGGCAGGTAGATTCCATGTTGGAAATTGCCAATGATCCTTTCTTTACGAATGATTTCCAAGTGAAGGCTTCCTTCCAACGAAATCAGGAAATGAAATACGAGCTGCGTCTGACAATTCCGCATGTGAAGAAGTCGATTGCCTGCTCTTCTGTCAATTTCCACAGTAACACCTTCGGAAATGCTTTTAACATTAAAATGGGCAAGCGCAACGCGGTTACAGGCTGCGTAGGCTTCGGTATTGAGCGCTGGGCGTTTGCGTTCTTGGCGCAATACGGATTAGATGAGCAGCAGTGGCCGGCTACTTTCCGCGAGCAGTACCACGCTTGGCAGGAAAAGGCTCTGTAAGGAACCGTTAGTCCCTTTTCATCACTTAGTCGTCCTATTCTTCTATTCAAATTTTTATTTGGGCCCACACGCCGACCTTTGATCATTGGAAGTCAGCTGTGGGCCCCATCCTAATCCAAGATAATGAGTGATTCCGTTGAAAGCAGCCACATTTCTTAAAAAGAATAGTTTCGTGCTCGGCCTGCTGCTAGCGATCGTCGTTTCGGACCTTCTCATCTCCTGGTGGAACCCGATGGTTAGCTCACGCCGATTCTACAAAAACGACTTTACCAAAACGCTCTACCACCATAGCTGGTCCCAATCGGGTCCGGTTTTCTTCGGTAATTCAGCTGTAACAGGGGCTTACATCGAAGAAAAATCTGATGCCCATTTGGTAGAGATGGGGCTTTCCTATGGGAAGATCACCGATCTTAAAGGTATCCTCGAGGATCACTTGTACCAGGTTCGTGATGAACTAGTGATTGGCATTGATGTTCATACGATGCTCGATCCCCTCGAAACCGATCCGACCTACCAATGGTTCAAACCATGGTATCAGCCCTATGTGTACACGTACCGTGACTACTTCCGTGATTCCGGCGAAGAATTCGTCCGTAATTTAAGTAAAGGAAGCTTAGCCTACGAGCCGCGCTGGATAGATAAAGAACTGTATCCTGGCCGTAAGGACGATGCCTTCCTTCAGTCGAAATGGACCGAATATGACAAACGTTTTGGCGCTATGACATTGAAAGATTTCCAAGACAATCTAGACGCCCTGCAGTGGGTCATTCGCTATGCTAAGGAACAGCAGCTTCCTTTGCGAGTAATCTGGATGCCTTGGAACAAAGGATATGCCGATCCGCCTTACGTGGCTTCCTTGAAAGAAGCGGTAAACGGCCAATTGAAAACCGCCGGTGTACCCGTGTTGGATTTGATGCATACATACGATCCCAAGTATTTTCATGATCTCGTACACTTAAACCGCGAAGAAGGCGCTCCGCTATTTACGAAGGAGGTGGACACATGGTTAAAGTCCTTAGGAAAATAGCCGAAGTCCTCATCTATCTCGTGATGCTGTATCTGGTTTTCATTTATTTTACCGGTAAGGGCCTATTTATCTACGAGAAATTCTAATCGGGCTTTCCAAGCGAGGAGTTCTAAAGCTATGTTTTATATGCAAATGAACGCGATTATCGCTATGATAGGCATGGTTGCCGTTCTGATGCTCACCCGCAAGTGGGCCGACAACAAACGTATTCTGATGATTATTTTCAGTCTTTGCTTTTTACTGCTGTACAGTCAAAAGCTACTCATTTTCTACGCTGCTTTTACTGTGATCAACTACGCTGGATTTGTGTACTTATGCCGCACGACTGTTTGGCGTAAAGCTACTTTTATCTTTGCGCTTGCCGCTAATATTATCGGCGTTTTTCTAGGTGTCCGGCTTTTCATCATGGGCATTTTCCACAACCCGCTGTTCGACGCCGTCATCTACCTTGGACTCATCTATAATGTCTTGAAAGTGATAGATGCTTATTATTTTGCTTATTTCTTTGGAAAAGACGGCCAAGTTCCTGCCATTGATTATGCAAATTACCTGCTGTTTGTCCCAACGTTTACTTCAGGGCCGATCTTGAAATTCCGAGATTTTATGGCCGATAGCAAAAAGCCGTACACGGTAGACGCCACCCTCTTCGAAGACAGTGTCAAACGCATTATTCTGGGTTTGTTCAAAAAGATCGTCATCGTCACTTGGATGACTAGCGTCTTCGATCAAGTGCTGAAGCAGGACTTGCACACGCATCAGTCATTATTTCTGCTCGTATGGTTCTATGCGCTCATTTACTTTGATTTCTCCGGCTATTCGGATATGGCCATCGGATTTGGGCGGTTGATGGGCTATACGATGCCTGAAAACTTCAAGCGACCGCTGCTCTCGCCTTCCATGACCCAATTCTGGCGCAACTGGCACGCGACGCTGGGCGATTTTTTCCGAGATCATATCTTTATGTTCTTCTCGCGTACTGTGCCTTCCCGCTGGGTTGCCTCCGGCTTGTCCATTTTAATTATGGTCTTAATGGGCCTGTGGCATGGTTTTACCTGGCTTTACTTCTTCTATGGTCTCTATCACGGGATCATTCTAGCGATCGAGAATATTTTCAAAATTACAACGGTAAATAAAAAGAAAGTTTCTAAAACCTATTTTTATTTCCGCTGTTTCGTAACACAAGTCTTAGTGACGTTCTCCGTTATTATTTATAGCTCGAATTATGAGACGGTCCTGCGGATCTATAAAGGCTTGCTTCATTTTACGGGATGATAGTGTTATAATTTGTGTGGTTGTTTACCATTTATGGAGGTGTACCTAATGAAGTTAGGCGTTTTTATGGTTCTGTTTGGTGGAAAACCTTTAGAGGAAGCTCTTGATTATGTTGCTTCTAAGGGCTTAGAAGCTGTCGAAATTGGGACTGGGGGCTACCCTGGTAATGCGCACTGCAACCCGGTTGAGCTGCTTGCTGATGCTGGGAAGTTAAAAGCTTTTAAACATGCGGTAGAATCCCGCGGTCTGACGATTAGTGCTTTGAGCGTTCACGGAAACCCGCTTCACCCGCAAAAACAAATTGCGAAAGAATTCCATGATGCTATTATACAAACGATTGATCTTGCTGAGCGCCTTGAAGTTCCTGTAGTAAACACGTTCTCAGGCTGTCCTGGCGACCACGAGGATGCCAAATATCCGAACTGGCCGGTAGCTCCATGGCCGAACGATTTCCAAGAGATTCTTGACTGGCAGTGGGGAAATAAAGTCATTCCTTACTGGACGGAAACAGGGAAATATGCCTCTGACCGCAATATCAAAATCGGTTTGGAACTGCACGGCGGCTTCTCCGTACATACACCGGCTACCCTTCTACGTCTGCGTGAAGCAGCAGGTGACGTGATTGGTGCCAACCTAGATCCGAGTCACATGTGGTGGCAAGGAATTGACCCTGTACAAGCCGTACAAATTCTTGGCCGCGCAGGAGCTATCCACCATTTCCACGCGAAAGACACATCCATGGATGTTAACAATGTCAACCGTTATGGCGTTACGGACATGCAGTCCTATGCAAACATGCTTGATCGTGCTTGGCAGTTCCGCTCCGTTGGCTACGGTCATGACATGAAAGTATGGGCTGACATCATCAGCGCATTGCGTCTTGTTGGCTACGACTACGTCGTGAGCATTGAGCACGAAGACGGATTGATGTCCGTTGAAGAAGGCTTCTCCAAAGCTGTTCAAAACCTTCAACAAGTTCTTATCAAAGAACCGCTTGGAGAAATGTGGTGGGTATAAGCGGCTAGCCGCTTCCCCCCTTCCTAACCATCAAAAAAGCCCGCAGGCGCCGATGATCTTACGATCTTGGTCCTGTGGGCTTTTATCTTGTAAAGCATGGGTTAGCTCTGAATTACCAGCCTGTGATCATGACATAATCCATGAGGCCGAATACGAGCAAGGAAACTACCGCGAATCCTAGGGCAAAATAGTTTTTTTTGGGGGACATCAATTGTCTGATAACTGCAATGGCAATAATCACTGTGAAAATCAAAACATAGATATCAAAGCTTGTATACGTGCTTGTTGTTGCTGCTGCTTCTTCCGCGAATAACATGGTGAAACCCTCCTTCTAATAACTCGGTGCAAGGCACACGTCCTGCTATTTTAATTCTATGTTAGCTTGATTGGACACTAGATGCAAGTGATTAGGCGCATGTGTAACAAGTTTGTCACCTTTTGGTTAGATTAACCACCTTCTGCGGAAAATATTACACCTTTAAGATTACAATGCCCTTCTTTTTCCCCCTTTATTACTCAAAATTAAAGAACCCGAACGTCTCTGAGAGACACTCGGGCTTAGCTGACTATTTTATGTATAGAACTACTTCCTACGCCATTAATCCATAGGCTGAGAGTGTTTCTTTATGTTCCTCGATAGGTGTTGTCGGCTGATCCTTCAGCCCTATTTCTTTTTCCTGCCAGTCTAAAAAGCGAAATGGATCTATTCCTAATGCAGAAACAATCTCCTGTATTTCTAACGTCGGTTTCATAGCAATCCTCCATGAAGTAATAGATTTGTATAGCTTATATCTCTCGATCCTGAATAGTCAGCTAGAAATATCGTGTTGCATCTACTATCTTAATTATAGGACTATTCACTTATTTTTTGATAGAGGGTTAAATTGTCGAATCCAATTAAGTCTTAACAAAAGCCATGTTAAATAAGTCGGAATTATGAATATTCTGACGAATAAGATCGGATCACCCTCGTTTGTCGAAGATTAATAATCTGACGATGATATTCATCGCGAGTCGTTTCCCTTCCATCCTCGCACGCAAAAAAGGCCCCACGGCATTCATCCGTGAGGCCTTGCTGCGATTCGGCCGCTTAACCGACCGATTCTTCCAACACTTCCAACCGCTTCGCATAGTTCTCCGAGCGTTCCCGATCTCTCTCGAGGATCGGTTTCAAGTACTGGCCGGTATAGGAACCGGCCACCTTCACAACATCTTCCGGCGTACCGGAAGCCACGATCTGACCACCTCGGCTGCCGCCTTCAGGGCCTAGATCGATGAGGTGGTCAGCCGTCTTGATTACATCGAGGTTATGCTCGATGACAAGCACGGTTTCACCGCTCTCTACGAGGCGGTGAAGCACCTTCAGCAGACGATCGATATCGTGGATGTGGAGCCCTGTCGTAGGCTCATCCAAGATATAGATCGTCTTGCCTGTACTGCGGCGGTACAGCTCCGCCGCGAGCTTCACGCGCTGGGCTTCGCCCCCGGACAACGTCGTTGCCGGTTGGCCGAGTGTCATGTAGCCCAGCCCTACATCTAGAAGTGTAGTCAGCTTACGATGAATCCGCGGCAAGTTCTTGAAGAACTCGCAGCCGTCCTCGATCGTCATCTCAAGCACTTCCGAAATGCTTTTGCCTTTATATTTCACTTCCATGGTCTCACGGTTGTATCGTTTGCCTTTACACACTTCACAAGGCACGTAAACATCTGGCAAGAAATGCATCTCGATCTTGATAATGCCATCTCCTCGGCAAGCCTCACAACGGCCGCCCTTCACGTTAAAGCTGAAGCGTCCTTTTTTGTAGCCACGTACCTTTGCTTCATTCGTATTCGCGTACACATCACGGATGTCATCAAATACACCTGTATAGGTCGCGGGATTCGAACGAGGTGTGCGGCCAATCGGCGATTGGTCAATATCAATAACCTTGTCCACGTGCTCAAGCCCGATAATTTCTTTGTGTTCACCAGGACGAACTTTCGCTCCATTCAAATCGCGTGCCAGCGTTTTGAATAGGATTTCGTTAATCAACGTACTTTTGCCGGAGCCAGATACGCCTGTTACGCAAGTGAACACGCCTAATGGTACTTTAGCCGAAACATTGCGCAAATTGTTCTCTTTGGCTCCTTTGACTTCGATCCACTTGCCATTCGGTTTACGGCGCGCCGCAGGAATCGGAATGAACTTCTTGCCGCTAAGGTATTGACCGGTAAGCGAGTTCTCGTCCGCCATAAGCTCTGTAGGCGTACCTTGGGCAATGACTTGCCCCCCGTGAATACCGGCACCAGGTCCGATATCGATAATGTAATCCGCTGCCATCATCGTATCTTCATCATGCTCAACGACGATTAGCGTGTTACCCAGGTTCCGCATATGTTCAAGCGTCTGAATTAGACGTGTATTATCCCGCTGATGCAGCCCAATGCTAGGCTCATCCAAAATATAAAGAACGCCCATTAAGCTGGAGCCAATCTGCGTCGCAAGTCGAATCCGCTGTGCTTCTCCGCCTGATAACGTACCCGCTGCACGATGCATCGTTAAGTAATCAAGACCAACATTCACTAGGAATCCAAGCCGCGCTCTGATTTCTTTGAGAATCAGGTTCGCGATAGTAAGCTCTTTCTCGTTCAGATCTAACGTTTTGAACCATTCCTCCGCATCTCCAATAGAAAGGGAAGTCGCGTGAGCAATGTTCTTGCCATTGATCGTCACTGCAAGTGTCTCTGGTTTCAGACGTTGCCCCTTACACTTCGGACATGGCTTCGTGCTCATATAAGTCTGGATGTGCTCTCTGATGCCCTCAGAGAAGGTATCTTTGAATCTGCGTTCCAAGTTGCGGATAATGCCTTCAAATGGAACAAGAGCTTCCTTGGTCGCTCCCATATCATTCTCGTAGCGGAAGCGGATCTTCTCTCCGCCTGTCCCATAGAGAATGACCTTCATTTGCTCACTCGACAACTCGGATACAGGGACATTGCGAGGGATCGAATAGTGGTCACAAACTGCCGCAAGAAATTGCGGATAATAGTTGGACGTGCTGCCGGCCCAAGCTTCAAAAGCACCTTCTTCAATCGTCAGCTTCATATCAGGCACTAACAAATCAGGATCGACAATCATCTGGCTGCCGAGTCCGTCACATTCCGGGCAAGCACCGAAAGGCGAGTTAAAGGAGAACATCCTTGGTGCCAATTCCTCCACGCTAAAACCACATTCCGGACATGCCAGATTCTGACTGAACATCAACTCTTCTTTGTCGATAATATCAACAATAACTCGACCATTCGCGAGTTTAAGCGCTGTTTCCAAAGAGTCGGCAAGACGTGTTTGCACATCCTCTTTGATCACAATACGGTCAACAACAACATCAATGGTATGCTTCTTGTTCTTGTCGAGCTCAATCTTCTCAGAAAGATCGATCGTCTCTCCGTTCACCCGTACCCTTACAAAACCTTGTTTCTGTACGTCGGTAAAAAGTTTCGTATGTTCGCCTTTGCGTCCTGAAACAAGGGGAGCCAGAATCTGAAGTTTGGTGCGCTCCGGATACTCCATAATTCGGTCTACCATTTGCTCCACGGTTTGCGATGTAATTTCAATGCCATGTGTTGGACAATGCGGACGTCCGATACGCGCGAATAGCAACCGCAAGTAGTCATAAATCTCCGTTACGGTCCCTACTGTGGAGCGCGGATTTCGACTTGTTGTCTTCTGATCAATAGAAATAGCCGGTGATAGTCCATCGATGGAATCTACGTCCGGCTTATCCATATTGCCTAGAAATTGTCTGGCATATGCAGATAATGACTCAACGTATCTGCGCTGACCTTCGGCATAAATCGTATCAAAGGCTAACGACGATTTGCCCGAGCCGCTTAAGCCTGTTAGAACTACGAACTTATCGCGCGGAATCGTGACATCGATATTTTTTAGATTATGAGCTCTGGCTCCTTTAATGACGATTTGATCTCTAGACACGGGTAACCTTCCTCTCCTATGTGAAACTGAAGCCCATTTAGGCTTCAGCTTTCATTTCCATAATAGCGTCACGCAGCTGTGCCGCCCGTTCGAACTGTAAATTCTTCGCAGCTTCTTTCATTTCGCCTTCCAAACGTTCGATCAAAGAAGCGCGGTCTTTCTTCGACATCTTCGCGCCCTTCACATCGGTCAAGTAATCCGCCTTCTGTTCAGCTACCTTCGTAGCTTCAATGACATCACGGATTTTCTTGGCAATCGTTTGTGGTGTGATGCCCATCTTCTCATTATGAGCTTCCTGAATGCTGCGGCGGCGACTCGTCTCACGAATGGCTTTCTCCATGGAGTCCGTAATCTTATCTCCATACATGATAACCCGGCCATCGGCATTACGCGCTGCGCGTCCAATGGTTTGAATCATCGAGCGTTCTGACCGCAGGAATCCCTCTTTGTCCGCATCCAGAATGGCGACAAGAGATACCTCTGGCAAATCAAGCCCTTCCCTGAGCAAGTTAATCCCAATTAGCACATGGAAAGTACCCAAGCGTAAATCACGTAAGATTTGCATCCGCTCAAACGTCTTGATATCCGAGTGCAAATAACGGACTTTAATGCCGATTTCTTTGAAGTAATCCGTCAAATCCTCAGACATCTTCTTCGTCAACGTCGTAACGAGCACCCGCTCGTCTTTCCGAATCCGATCATGAATTTCGGCAATCAAATCATCGATTTGCCCTTTGGTCGGTCTCACTTCAATAATAGGATCCAATAAGCCCGTAGGACGAATAATCTGCTGCGTCATATGAGGGCAATGCTCTATTTCGTATGGCCCTGGTGTTGCTGATATATATAAAATCTGATTAACTTTCTCCTCGAACTCCTCAAATCGCAATGGACGGTTATCCAACGCAGAGGGCAAGCGGAAGCCGTGGTCAACCAGCACTTCTTTTCTAGCTCTATCTCCGTTATACATAGCGCGAATTTGCGGCAGCGACACATGGGACTCATCGACCATGAATAACATGTCATCTGGGAAATAATCAATGAGCGTATACGGCGTTGCTCCGCGCTCACGGAATGTCAGCGGTCCTGAGTAATTCTCAATACCTGAGCAGAAGCCCATCTCCTGCATCATTTCCATATCATAGCGCGTCCGTTGTTCTAGTCGCTGCGCTTCAAGCAGTTTGCCCTGCTCTTTCAGCTCGACAAGACGCTCTTCCAACTCCCGCTCAATGTTCACAAGCGCGCGCTTCATGGTATCTTCGTGCGTCACAAAGTGAGACGCTGGGAAAATCGCGATATGATCGCGCTCGCCGACAATCTCGCCCGTCAGAACATTAATCTCCGTGATTCGCTCGATTTCGTCACCAAACAATTCCACCCTTACCGCTTGTTCACCATGCGAAGCTGGGAAAATCTCAACAACATCCCCGCGGACACGAAACGTCCCCCGGACAAAGTTCAAATCATTCCGCTGATATTGTATGTCCACAAGCTTGTGTAATATCTCATTGCGTGATTTCTCCATCCCTACACGTAAAGAGAGCAGTAAATTACCATATTCTATCGGAGAACCCAAGCCGTAAATGCACGACACACTCGCAACGATAATAACGTCTCGGCGCTCAAATAAGGAGCTCGTCGCTGAGTGGCGAAGCTTGTCAATCTCTTCATTGATACTGGAATCTTTCTCGATGTAGGTGTCGGAGGAGGCAATGTAGGCTTCTGGCTGGTAGTAATCATAGTAACTTACGAAATAGGAGACGGCGTTGTGGGGAAAAAACTCTTTAAATTCGCTGCACAGCTGTGCGGCCAATGTTTTGTTGTGCGCAATAATCAAGGTAGGGCGGTTCAACTTCGCAATAACTTGCGCAGCAGTGAACGTTTTCCCTGTTCCCGTAGCTCCTAAGAGCGTCTGATGTCTGTTGCCGGCTTGAATACTTTGAACGATTTCTTCAATTGCTTGGGGCTGATCCCCTTGTGGAGCAAAATCAGAAACAAGCTCAAATTTCTTAGAGCTCTTAACAAGTTCACTCATCAATAATCACCTACACTTATTGGTAATAAATCGAACTTTTATCCTATTCATTTTCTTTTTGTAATTTCCGATAAAGAAGTTTATGGAACCTGTCGTACATATATGATGGTAACATTTGACACCCATCATAAGAATGTTTGTTCTGGTTTTTCCATTATACTCTTTTTAAATCTTTGATGCAAACGGCAATATCTGTTACGGCCTGAATCCTTCATCACGAGACACCAACACACTTTCATCAGGCCACTTGTAGGGCCCCCAATTCTTTTTATGCTAAATAGGAGTGGTACAGTCATGGATTTGACAACAGTTTTAGGATTAGTCTTAGGTCTTGTAGGTTTGATTGGCGGTTACATGTGGGATGGCGGCCACATTAGTTCATTAATTATCCCGAGCGCCATGTTAATTGTTTTCGGCGGAACTTTTGGAGCGGTAGCTGTCAGCTTTCCTCTTTCTATTCTCGCCAAGATCCCTAAGGCGCTAGGCATTGCTTTCAGAGAAGTAAAGAGAGATCCAGCAGCTACAATTGAAGAACTAGTAGACATGGCTTCCATTGCACGAAGAGAAGGTGTACTTGCTCTCGAACAGCGCGCTCAGGAGCATACCAATCCTTTCCTGAAAGACGGTTTGCTTATGGTCGTAGATGGAACAGATCCCGAATTGACCAGACAAATTCTCGAGCTCGAAATGGATGCCATTGAGCACCAGGTTGATAATATGGCCAAAATATTCGAAGCTGGAGGCGGCTATGCGCCAACGATGGGGATTATCGGAACCGTTATGGGACTCATTCACGTTCTAGGCAATCTCGAAGATCCTTCGAGTCTTGGCCCAGCCATCGCTGTTGCCTTCACAGCTACTCTATATGGGGTTATGAGCGCCAACTTAATTTATCTGCCGCTTGCGACCAAAATTAAAGTACGCGGTAAGGAAATGGTTGCCGAAATGGAACTGATGCTTGAAGGCATTCTTGCTCTGCAAGCCGGCGAAAACCCGCAATTGATTAAGAAAAAACTGACCTCCTTCCTCCACGAGAAATCGTCCAAAAAAGCACCAGCGGTAGAGGAGGAAGCCGATTATGGCGAGGAGAAGTAAGAAGCAAGAAGAGCACGTCAATCATGAAAGATGGCTCATTACTTATGCTGACTTAATCACCCTTCTGCTCGTTTTCTTCATCATTATGTATGCGATGAGTAAGGTCGATGTTCAAAAGTATGCCGTTCTGGCGCAAGTATTAAACCTGCAGTTCCAGAAAGCCGACTCTGTTTTGGACAAAGGAAGCGGCATTAGCGGCCAAATGACTCCAAAGCAAGGCGACTCCGACAGCAAGGACAAAGATTATACCAAGCAAAATATAAACGATCAGAAGGAAGAAAAAGATAAAGCAAAACCTGATGAGAACGAGAAAGAAAAGCGTGAGAAAGAACTTCAAGATCTTTTAAAACAAGTACAAGCCTACATTAAAGATCAGAATCTGGAGGCGCAAGTGTCCGCAAGCGATACAGAGCGCGGTGTAGCGATTACGCTGAATGATTTGTTTTTATTTGATTTAGGAAAAGCAGATCTCAAAGGTGGCTCGGCTCCTATTCTGCAAAAGCTCGCCTCTCTCTTCCCGACGCTAAACAGTAAGGTAAGCATTGAAGGCCATACCGATGATTTGCCGCTCGCAACTGGCTCTCCATACAAAGATAACTGGGGACTCTCGTTCGCCCGATCCCTATCGGTGCTGCGCTATTTCAGTGATACGGCCAAGCTGGATGATAACAAATTCATTGCGACAGCCTACGCGGATACAATGCCAAAGGTTCCAAACGACAGCGATGAGAACCGCAGCAAAAACCGCCGCGTTGAAATCATTGTCCTGCGTGATGGACTGGCTCCAACCAGTGTACCGAAATAAACAAAAGACCCTACCTCCTAATTTTAGTGAGATAGGGTCTTCATTTTTTACATCGATTTCGTCGAATCATTCTTCAGCAAACCAGTTAATTTCCCTCGCAAATAAGAAAATAGATGCACAGGTCTATGCTCTGTGAAGTACAAAGCCTCTTGGTCCGGAGCTAAAATAATGCCTAGTTGGTGATGATCGCCGTTAAAGATTGCCCGCTGCAGAAAGCGAACCTCGCCTTCCTCATTCAAGATTTCCAGCTTACAGAAAGCCGAGTTCAGCCCCATAGCTAAATGCAAATCAGACTTTGTCTTAATTTTGTAGCCATTTACTTTATGAATGATTTCACCCGTTTGGATCCCTATTTCCTGCGCAGGGCTGTTGGGAACAACGGAGAGCACCATAAGTCCTCGTGTTGAATGGACATAGAAAGGAATTTGTTTCTCTTCCATCCATTGGTTATAGCGAATCAATCCCTCATGTAGCACAATGCTTAGCAAAGCCCCTAACAGTACAATCGCCGACCAAAAATGCGCAGCAACCGCGGCAGCCAGCAAAATTATGCCGTATAAGTAGAGCAAATTAGCACTTGAACGTGCTTGCTTACGAGGCAGCTTCGAGATCGTTAATTCCGTGAATCCGATCATCGCCGGGAAGGCAAGTAACGTCCATCCTGAGGCGAGATTCGCACCGAACAAAGTTGTCCAAGGTAAGCTTATGTCGCTACCACCCGTCAAAGGTACGAGTAAAAATAACGGCACAGGCCAGAAGCCTTGCAGCTGCTGCCCTCCGATGATTTGCCCGCGTTTACCCTCCAGAAATAACGGTGTCGCCATACGAGCTCCCTGGAAATGAGTAAGCATCCCCTCCAGCAGATGAAGCACTGCTACAATGGCCAACAAGGAAGGAATATCCGCATGCCTGACGATATCCAACATCGGCAATGTCTCTTTCAGACTAGCCATATCCGGAATCCATGACAAGATCACTTGGGCAACTCCCAGGATGCCAACTGCGTAGGCCAAACAAAGGAATCTCACTCTGAGTAAGACTAGGATAACCGTGATAACCCACAATAAAATAACCACATCAAATTGAATGTTTACGCCTACGAACAGCAAAAGCACAGAGGCACACAGCCCCCCAATCCATCCCCAAAAGACCGTTCGCCACGTCTCATTGAGTAGAGAATGCAGGCGTGTATGAAATAACTTACGTTCCATTTGAATTTGCTTTCGATAATGCAGCACGATAAATAAAACACCTATATAGTAGAAGGGATTCGCAAACAGCTGCCCTACCGCGTGAAGCAGCCTCTCCAAGAGTTGAATCAGAACATCCATAACGATTCCGGTCTCCTCGATATAAAGAAAATAGGAAGGCTGCCGAAGCACCCTTCCTACTCTATTTCGACTGCGAGGGCTCATTTTCCTGCCTTGCGCTGCGAATTTCCAATATCTCACTAACAATTATTTCCCGAGTTGCTTTTGAATTTGTGCAATTGCGGCCTTCAACTGCAAATCATTCTTAGGCTCACGAATTTGCTCCAATAGCAGCTTCTCGATTTTGTTCGCGGTTTCCGTATCGACTTCACCGGTCATCGGCAAGCTGTTCGTCCGTTGGAAAGCTTTCACGGCTGTCGTTGTTTTCTCATTGAAATAACCGTCGGAACGTTCCGGATTAAAACCAAGACCTGCGAGCATCAGCTGCAAATTTTTCACATCATCGCTCGTCATATCTTGTTTAAGCGCAGTTTTCTTGGAAAGCGGCGCCGCTTTGAAATAAGCCGGTTGTTCCACCGCGATATCCGGTTGAATACCTGTTTTGTGAATCCAATTACCGTTCGGCGTCAACCATTTGTAGACGGTCATCTTGATGTTGCTGCCATCGCCCATTTCCTTCTCAAAAGTGACTTGAACCGTCCCTTTACCGTAAGAAGTTTCACCGACAATTTTACTTCCGACCGCTTCTTGGAAAGCACCTGCCAAAATCTCCGAAGCACTGGCGCTGCCCTTATTGATCAATACCGTAACCGGATAATTCTTGCCTGTCCCTGTCGAAGGCGTCGGCTCCCGCTTGCCATCCCGATTCTCCACTTGAACAATCGGTTTGCCGCTTTTCACAAAAGGATTCACGATGTCGACAACGACGTTCAAAAGACCGCCCGGGTCATTACGAACATCGATAACGAGCCCCTTCATCCCTTTGGCTTCAAGGTTTTTCAGCTCTTCAGCAAAGCGTACAGCCGTATTAGAAGAGAATTGGCGAATCTCAATTTTCCCTATTTGATCCTGCATCATTTCTCCGTAGACGGTTTCCACATCAATATTATCGCGGACGACAATCACTTGAACCGGATCACCCGCTCCTTGACGAAGAAGATCAAGCTTCGCTTGCGTTCCTTTCGGACCACGAATCTTCATAACCGCTTGGTTAAGGGTCAGACCATCCAGCTTTTCTCCGTTCACCGAGAGGATGACATCTTTGGCTTGAATGCCTGCTTTCTCCGCTGGAGAGCCCTTAATTGGGGAAACGATGACGAACTTGCCTTCCTCAATTGACACCTCAGCCCCTATCCCTTGAAAAGAGGACGTAATACTTTCATCGAACTGCTTCGCTTCCTTCTGATCCATATAGACCGTGAACGGATCTTCCAGAGATTCCAGCATGCCGTTGATCGCGCCGTTAACGAGCTTATCATGGTCCGGCTGTTTCAAATATTTGCTTTCGATCAGTTGAAAGGTTGTAGAGATTTTACTCAAATCCTTGCTAGACAGTCCTGCCGAAGATCCTGTAGAGTCGGCTGCACTGCCCGCTGGCTGCTCACTCCGCCCCCATGTGAAGGATGGATCGACTACCGTCAATGTCACAATACTACTTGCGAACATAGCTAACAATACAAAAACAATGACCGTGCGCCCTTTGAATTGCAAAGCGTGATTCACCACCTTTTTCCTAAAACCCATTCGGGTTCGCTTGTTTGTAGTATATGACAAGCTCTTCCCGTTTTATAACCAAGTTGTCCTATCGCAAGAACGGTTTAGGATCGGTCGGAGTTTCGTTCAGCCTAACCTCGAAATGCAGATGGTTTCCTGTCGATTGCCCTGTCGAGCCAACTCCGGCAAGCTTCTGCCCACGTTTGACTGTATCGCCGACTTTGACATAGATGCCATCGTTCATAATATGGCCGTACAGTGTCCATAATCCATTGCCGTGATCGACGATAACGCAGTTCCCGTAACCGTTCATCCACGAAGCATAAATAACGGAGCCGTTCTCCGCAGCAAGAATGCTTGTCCCTTTGGGAGCGCCTAGATCGATGCCCTTATGATTCTCGGCTTTACCTGTAACGGGATTAATCCGGTTAACAAAATCCGACGTAAGCGGCGCTTGCGCTGCCAGAGGGTAACCTAACTTGCCTCCAGCGTAAGTGAAAGGAGACTTCGCTTTGGTCGCAGCACGTTTCTTTGCTTGAAGATCCGCCTCTTGCTTCGCTAATTGCGTAATTAATTTGTCGCTCTCTTCCGAAATATCTTCAAGCGTCTTCTCCTGCTTCGTAAGCGAAGCAATTTTGACTTCTTTCGCTTTCTCCTTCGCCTGCAGATCATCTCTTAATGCATCCGCATCTGCGTAGAGCTTTTTGACCTTTTCGAGCTGCTGCTCGGTCTCTTCTTTCTTCTTAGCAACAATCTCTTTATCTTTCTTATTTGCCTCTAGCACGACTTTATCTTGATTTACAATAGATTTCAAAGCCTCAATCCGGTTCAAGAAATCAGAAAAGCTAGTGGCACTCAGAACCACATCCATGTAAGAAACAAAACCGTTCATATACATCAAACGCACGCGGGATTTCAGCATTTGATCGCGACTTTCTACGCGTGCTATCGCCTCATCCAGCTGTTTCCCGTTTTCTTCTAACGTATCGGTAACTTGATCGATTTGCTCATTCAACAGCGTGAGCTTTTTACTAGCCTCATTAACTTGTTGGACAAGCGTATTCATATCCTTGGTGGCTTGGTCTTTCTCCGAATGCACTTTATCTATCTGATTCTCGGCGTCTTTCGCCTTCTGCTGCGCTTCTGCCTTCTGTTTCTTAAGTTGAGTCAACTGCTGATCGATCTTATCCGTTGTGGATGCGGCATAACCTGCATATGGCACCGCTAGCGAAGCGGCAATCCCAAATGACATCACCAAGGGTAGAATCTTCTTCTTCAAGCACGTAGCCTCCTCATCATCAAAAACATGATGCTTTTTTTGGACTTCATCTCAAATCTCTTATTCTCTAATCTTTTAATCTTTGAATCTATGAAAATGTTTTAATAGAAATAAAAGCTAAAAAAGCCCGCTTTCAGAACCGAGAAGGTTGGATGAAAGTGAGGGCAGGTGGAACGGAGTGTAGCAAGCTACATGAGTACCGCACTGCCCAAGTTTCATTCAAGATTCGACGCCGAAAATACTTCAAGATTAAACATCGTTATCAAAGTGGGCTTTTTTAGCCCCCTTAGACGCGGAGGAATTTGCGGACGGAGATTAGGGACCCCCAGACGCCAATGACGATGCCAATACCTAGCAATAAAGCAATCATCGTAGGAGCAATTTTTCCGAAAGGTGTCAGCTCAATCATCAATAAATTTAAGTTCAAAGAACTTAAGTTCAGCAGCTTCCAATATCCACCGAGAATGATTGCAGCAGGAATGAGTGAACCCACAAATCCAAGTAAAGCTCCTTCTATAAAAAACGGCCAACGAATAAATGAATTCGTCGCTCCAACCATTTTCATAATTGAAATTTCTTTGCGACGGGCTAAAATCGTAATTTTAATCGTGTTGGCAATCAAGAACACCGCCGTAAAGGAGAGCAAAATCACAATCCCAAAGCCGACCCAACGAACAATTTGCGTTACTTTGAATAAAGCTTCAACAGTCCCTTTGCCATAATTCACTTTATAAATAGGCTTTGGATCCTTATCTGCGTTAAGTGCGCTGATCTGATCTGCAACCACGGCTACATTTCGAGGATCATCCACTTCAACCGTGAATGCATCATTCAGCGGATTGTTTTCTCCCTCAAAACCATCCAGTAAAGCTTTGCCGCTTTCCCCTAACTTTTGACGCAAATAGACAAGTCCTTCTTCTTTCGAAACGAACTTGATCGTTTTGACTCCTTGTAAACCTTGAATTTGGGTCTGGAGCTCTGTGATTTGATCCTGAGGGGTGTTAACCTCCAGGTACACGTTAATCTCAACTTGATCCTCAATTTGACTGGCAATATCATTGACATTCAATGTTATTAGTACGAATATTCCTAAAATGAACAACGAGATTGCGATTGAACTGATCGACGCAAACGTCATCCATCCGTTCCTGACAACATTCCGCGTACCTTCCCGCAAGTGCCGGGAGAATGTACTAATCTTCATAGCCGTATTCCCCCCGTAACTGGTCACGAGCAATAAGGCCATTCTCGATTGCAATGACTCTTTTACGCATCGTATTTACGATTTCCTTGTTATGCGTAGCCATGACGATTGTCGTACCACGGAAGTTAATTTCCTCCATAAGTTTCATAATCCCCCACGATGTCTCAGGGTCGAGATTTCCTGTCGGTTCATCGGCGATAATGACGGATGGATTGTTGATTATTGCCCGGGCAATGGCGACACGCTGCTGCTCACCGCCGGATAGTTGTGAGGGAAGCGAATTTGCTTTGTCCTTCAGCCTCACCAGTTCAAGCACTTCCATCGTACGTTTCTTGATTTGTTTCTTCGGTGCCTCAATCACTTCCATAGCAAAGGCTACATTGTCGAAAATAGACAGTTTCGGCAGCAATCGATAATCTTGGAAAATAACTCCGATATTTCGACGCAAAAAAGGTATTTTACGCTGTTTCAGCTTTTCTAAATTAAATCCATTCACGAAAATTTGGCCCTTGGTCGGTCTTTCTTCTCTATACATCAATTTCATAAATGTCGATTTACCAGCCCCGGAAGGTCCGACAACATAGACAAACTCGTTGCGGTCTACTTTTACATTAATCCCTCTCAATGCATGAGTACCGTTGGAGTACGTTTTCCATACGTCCTGCATTTCGATCACAATATCACATCCTAATATTGGGGTCCTTAAGCGAAGCCTAAAGTCTCTCTGCTGTACAGACAGCTTTAAGGAGTTCGACACGTAGTCGGAAATTCCTTCTAAAATCGTTCAAAATTCCTGTTGTTTACTGTCACTATATCATGATTTGTACACAATTAAGGGTCACAAGGTTTTAGTAATAAATTGATCGGAATGAAGATACATATGGTAGTACAGGCCTTTCACTCATTCGTATGTAAAGGAGCCGCTGCACATGCCACCCCTCATTAGAAAAGCCACCTTCTATGCGACGATCACCATAGGACTGCTAAGCTCTATAAGTATCGGTCTATATTTGTATGGTTCTCAGAGCACACTGCCTCCAAAATTTACGGTTGCCGGCTGGCGCGTCGGCGGCATGCCTTATGATACGTTCCAACAGCAATACGAGGAGAGGCTTGAGCTGTTAAACGCTTTTCCTGTCCAATTGCAAACCTCCTATCCGGACATCGCCAATCGGCAATTGACCCTTGGACAACTAGGCGTCGAATACCATGATGATGCGCTTACGCAATCTATCGCCCAATTGTTCGAAGCTTCACCCTTGCAACGGATAAAAGCCCGCTGGGAGCTTCGTCATGCCGATATCCCGATTGAGGTCACCGTGAACGAAGATCAGCTAAACGCAGCGTTGAAAGAGGCATGGAAAGACCTTTATAGCCAGCAGCCTGCACCGGCGAAGCGGATCGTGACCGCTCAGGACTCGCTAAATTATGAACCGGAACACAGAGTACTACGCATTGACACCGTACATTTGGGGGAACACCTGCAAGAAGTCGCTCCCTCCATTTCGTATATTCACAACGCCGCACCCGTTCGATTGACGCTGCCCTTGTACGAGCAGAGTCCCACCGTAACCGTAGAAACATTGAAGCAGCAGGGCATTGACCGCAAAATATCCGAGTTTACGACCACGTTTCCCGCTTCCGGTGAAGGACGGATTCATAACATTCGGTCTACCGCCGCGTCCATTCAGGACTTACTCATGGCACCAGGAGAAACGTTTGACTATAGCAAAATCATTGCACAGACTGAAACCACGTTCGGCTACAAGGAAGCGCCGGTTATCCTTAACGGCAAGCTGGTTCCCGGTATCGGCGGAGGCATATGCCAAGTATCGACAACACTGTACAATGCTGTATTGCGCAGTGGGCTCGCTATTGTTGAGCGCCGTAACCACTCCTTGCCTGTCAGCTACGTCACGCTTGGACAAGATGCGACTTTTGCCAACGGCTACATCAATTTCAAATTTCGCAACAATACCGATGCCTATCTATTGATTCGGACCGTCACAACGGATCGGGACGTCACCGTCAAGCTGTTCGGACACATGTCTCCTTCGATCACATATGACATAGAATCAAACGTCACAGAGACGATTCAACCTCCGGTTAAATACTTACATAATACAACGCTAGCCCCAGGAGCCACTCGACCCATCAGTACAGGTAAAGCAGGTTACAAAGTTGAAACCTATCGGATTAAAAGGGAAAACGGCGTTTTCGTCAGCAAAGAACTCATCTCGAAGGATCAGTACTCACCGGTGCCGACCTTGGTCGCCTCCAACCGTGGGGATATTAAACCTGAATTAGGGGGCGCACCGGAGCCACAACCTATTTTGGAAGACGGCGTCAAAGGACCTTCCTTCCGGTAATCTTTGTGACTATTTTGAGCCATAAAAAGGGTCTAACATCTAAAGGTCATGTGACTGTAGTTACTAGGTCACTATGACTTTTTTTTATTATGATAAGAGTACGGAATATGAGATAAGGAGGATGAACGATGAGCAAGATTGATTATTTCAAAGAACTCAACTATCGACTGCGCGGACTTCCAGAGAAGGAGCGCCAAAATATATTGTCTGTCTACGAGGAATTGTTCCAAAAAGCGATTGAGAACGGCAAGCACGAGGATGAGGTGGCACAATCGCTAGGTTATCCGCGGATTCCTAACTGGGATGCACAGAAAGATGCCTCAACGGTTAGCCATCCGGAGTCTGCAAAAAGTGCAAAACAGGAGTCAATTCCTCAAGCACCTATAACACCTAAAGCAACTCAAACGCCTAAAGCAACTCAAGCTCCTCAAGCACCAAAAGCTCCACCGCTTGAGAAAATATATACGAAACCTGAGCCAGCGGCACCAAAGCAGGCACCAGAAGCCGGGGGTTATACACCTCCGTCCTATACGCCGCCGCCTTATGAGAATCCTTATTACGCGCAGCAACCTCCTTACCCCTATCCAGCTAAGCAGGAAACAGGGCTGAAGGCGATTATCGTCAGCATTGCGCTCGGTTTTTTCAACCTCCTGTTCGTTGTTGGTCCATGGTTCGGTATCTTGGCAGCGTTAATTGCGTTATTCGCTTCGGGCTTTGCACTAATTGTCGCTCCGATCGCCGGTATGCTTGGCAGCTTTATGGAGCACGTCGGAAGTGATCTGCAATTCATTGGATTTACCATGTTGGCATGCTTCGGGTTAGGCGTTATTCTCACTACGCTCAGTACCTGGCTGCTCCAACTATTTTTCAAAATCACCCGGGCGTACATCCAGTTCAATGCCAAATTAATTAAGGGGGCTTAAGCCGTGAAAAGCAGATATAAATTTTTCTTAATAACCGGCTTTACCTGCCTGGCCGTTGGACTCATCGGTGCGGCTGTTTCGTTCAAAACCTTAGATTTGAATGCAGGCGTCTCCAACATTAATATCGAGAAGAAGATCGCAGCAGCAAATATCGACACCCTCATCCTTCAAAACGATGACTCGAACATCACTTTCGTCCCATCAAACAGCGATGAAATTAAAGTACGCCTAGTCGGTACGGTGCGGGAAGCTAACGCGAATGAATGCACGATTGACGCAGCCACAGAAGGAAGCAATGTATGGAGGGTTGATGTTTGCACGAAAGAAAAAGATCGCATCAATTTTGGTTTTGACATCACCGAACTCAAAAATTTGATTGCCGGCCGCGGCTTTGGGCTCAAAACTGAAGTCTCCCTACCGGATAAAATGTACAAAGCCATCACCGTGACTTCCGATACAGGTAATATCAACTTCAATGATCTCAAATCTGAGAAGTTAACAGCCAACACGGATACAGGCAACATTTCACTTGATCGCTATGAAGGCAAACAATTGAATCTCCAAGCAGATACGGGGAATATTCACATCCAAGAAGGACAAGGCGAGGTCAAGATCAAGACAGATACAGGTGGTATCACGGTAAAATTAAGCGATATAGGCGATTCGGTCACCCTCGAATCCGACACAGGCAGTGTTCGGCTTACACTTGAGCCAACGCCTAAAAATGTGAGCTTCGATCTAAGCGCCGATACGGGCAGCGCCAATCTGGAAGTGCCTGGTCTTACTGTAGATCGAGAAGACCATCACTCTGCCAAAGGTACCCTCGGGGATGGCAGCAAAAAAGTGAAAGTTCGCGTCGACACCGGGTATATCTCGGTTACGGGTAGATAAACAGCAAAAAGCCTTCAATTTCATCCATTCGGATGACGTTGAAGGCTTTTTATAATTAAACTTATTTGCTCTTCTCCAAATAGGTTTGCAACCACTCATTGGATTGCGCCAACACTTGCTCGGCGCGGGCAATAGCTTCCGACACTTGATTGCTTGCCGTTCCGCCGTATACATTACGTGCATTCACGACTTGTTCCGGCTGCAGCACGGCATAAATATCGGACTCAAACAGCGTTGAGAACGTTTTGAACTCCTCGATGCTCATATCGAGTAAGTATTTTTTGTTCTGGATGCAATACAGCACCGTTTTCCCGATAACTTCGTGAGCTTGACGGAATGGCAGTCCCTTGTTAACAAGGTAATCGGCGATGTCCGTAGCGTTCGAGAAGTCCTGGTTCACGGCTTGTCTCATGCGATCCGTGTTCACTTTCATGGTAGCGACCATTGGAGCGAACAGTTGAAGCGCGCCTTGCAGCGTACGAACCGTATCGAACATGCCTTCCTTATCTTCCTGCATGTCCTTGTTATACGCCAGCGGCAGCGACTTCAGCACGGTCATCAGACCGAACAAGTTGCCGTAGACGCGGCCTGTTTTACCGCGGACGAGCTCCGCCACGTCCGGGTTTTTCTTCTGCGGCATGATCGAGCTGCCGGTGCAGAAAGCATCATCGAGTTCAACGAACGCGAACTCGGTGGAAGACCAGAGCACCATTTCCTCGCTGAAGCGAGAAAGGTGCATCATGATCATGGACGCGTTAGAGAGGAACTCCAGGATGAAATCTCGGTCGCTGACCGCATCCAGGGAGTTCTCGTATACGCGTCCGAACCCGAGCTGCTCCGCCACGAAATGGCGGTCGATCGGGAACGTCGTGCCAGCTAACGCGCCAGCGCCCAGCGGCAGGATGTCTACGCGCTTGTAGCTGTCCTGCAAGCGCTCAAGGTCACGCTGGAACATGCTGACATAAGCCATCATGTGGTGGGCGAACAGAATCGGCTGCGCACGCTGAAGATGCGTATATCCCGGGATAATCGTATCGATGTTTTTCTTCGCTTGATCAAGAAGAGCTTCCTGCAGCTTGATAAGGTGGCCAACGAACTCGACTACCCGTTTACGCAGGTACAGATGCATGTCCGTCGCCACCTGATCGTTACGGCTGCGGCCCGTATGCAGCTTGCCGCCAACAGGACCGATCAGATCGATCAGCGTTTTTTCGATATTCATGTGAATATCTTCATTCTGAATCGTGTACTCCAGCTCGCCGCGGCGAATCATGCCTTGAACCGCGTAGAGGCCATCCTTGATTTTCTCGACATCATCCGCAGGAAGAATGCCACATTTGCCAAGCATCGTCACGTGCGCCAAACTGCCTTGAATATCTTCCTCGGCAAGCTCCTTATCAAACATAATTGATGCTGTATATTCTTCAACCAATTGGTCGGTTTGCTTCGTAAATCGTCCACCCCATAGTTTTGACACGTGCATCCACTCCTCTCTATTTTACAGCCCAAAGGCTTTCCACGAGGGAAAGCCCGGTTTCATAGCCTATGTTAACTTACTTCTTAGCGTTTTGCTCAACACCCGAAGATACTTTCAAACGAAGGGCGTTCAAGTGAATGAAGCCAGTCGCATCGCCTTGATCGTAAGCTTTCGTCGGATCAGCTTCCATCGTCGCAATATCCGGATTGTACAAGGATACCGGACTTTTCACGCCAGCTCCGATAACGTTGCCTTTGTACAATTTCAAACGAACTGTACCGGATACGTTCTTTTGGCTTTCTGTAACAAGCGCTTGAATCGCCAAACGCTCAGGAGCGAACCAGAAGCCGTTGTATACAAGGCTGGCATATTTGGAGATCAGGGAGTCACGAAGGTGCATAACATCGCGGTCCATGGTCAAGGATTCCATTTTGCGGTGAGCCGTGAACAGGATCGTACCGCCTGGAGTTTCGTACACGCCGCGGCTTTTCATGCCGACGAAGCGGTTTTCTACCATATCTACACGGCCGATACCATGCTTGCCGCCGATTTCATTCAATGTTTCCATCACTTGAAGCGGCGTCAATTTCGCACCGTTAACTGCTACGCAGTCGCCTTTTTCGAACTCAAGCTCAATGTATTCCGCTTGATCCGGCGCATCCTCAGGGTCAACACTCAGCACGAACATATCTTTGTTGGATGTAGCGGATGGATCAAACCAAGGATCCTCCAGCATGCCACTCTCGAAAGAGATGTGCAGCAAGTTGCGGTCTGTCGAATACGGCTTCGCAGCGGATGCCGTTACCGGAATGCCGTGTTTCTCGGCATACGCAATCATTTCAGCGCGGCCCGGGAACTGCTCGCGGAATTCTTCCAAACGCCAAGGCGCGATCACCGAAATCTCAGGAGCAAGCGCTGCAGCTGTCAGTTCGAAACGCACTTGGTCGTTTCCTTTGCCGGTTGCACCGTGTGCAATCGCTGTTGCGCCTTCTGCGCGTGCGATTTCTACCATGCGCTTCGCGATCAAAGGACGCGCAATACTCGTGCCGAGCAGGTATTGGCCTTCATAAAGCGCAGCCGCTTGGAACATCGGGTTGATGAAGTCCTTCGCGAACTCGTCGCGCAGATCGTCGATGTAGATTTTGGAGGCGCCGGTTGCGAGCGCTTTTTCCTCTAGACCATCGAGCTCGTCCTTTTGCCCGATATCTGCCGTAAACGCAATGATTTCAGCGTCGTAAGTCTCTTTAAGCCATTTCAAAATTACCGAAGTATCCAACCCGCCGGAATAGGCGAGCACGATTTTTTCCTTAGCCATGTCTACTAATCTCTCCGTTTCCTCTATCTATTTATTATATCATGGTCGCGGCCATAATAGCCTTTTGCGCATGAAGACGATTCTCTGCTTGGTCGAAAATAATGGAATGCGCGCCGTCGATGACGCCCTCGCTCACTTCTTCCCCGCGGTGTGCAGGCAGGCAGTGCATGAACAAGTAATCCGATTTGGCGTACTTCACTAGATCTTCGTTGATTTGGTAGTTTTTAAAAGCAATCTCCCGCTCCTGCTGCTCAGCCTCGAAGCCCATGCTCGCCCATACATCCGTGTAGACGATGTCCGCATTTTCAATCGCTTCGCGAGGATCGCGTGTCAGAAGTACGCTGCCGCCGTAATGCGCAGCATTTTCCTTGGAATTCTGAATGACTTCCTGGTCAGGATCATAGCCCTCAGGAGAAGCAATCGCGAAGTCCATCCCCAATTTGCTCGCACCTACCATTAAGGAATGCACCATGTTGTTGCCGTCCCCGATGTAAGCTACTTTAATGCCTTTGAGACGACCCTTTTTCTCCAGAACAGTCTGATAATCGGCCATCACTTGGCAAGGATGCGCATAATCCGTCAGGCCGTTAATAACGGGAACCGTCGCTCCGCGTGCAAGATCGATCACCTTACGGTGTTCATACGTACGAATCATAATGCCATCAAGGTAACGGGACAGCGTTTGTGCCGTATCCCAAACCGTTTCACCGCGTCCAAGCTGCAGGTCGTTTTTGCTCAAAAATAAAGCCTGACCTCCCAGTTGGTACATCCCCACTTCAAAGGAAACACGCGTACGCGTTGAGGATTTCTCGAAGATCATCCCGAGTGTCTTGCCGGCAAGCACAGCATGAGGCTCTCTAGCCTTTTGCTTACGCTTAAGCTCGATCCCGTAGTGAATTAAGTATTCGATTTCTTCCGGTGTATAGTCAGCCAAAGCAAGGAAATCTTTGCCCTTCAATTGGGCAGCCATTTCTTCTTGTAAGGTAATATTCATTTCATTCAACCTCTCTCCTGTTACTTCCCTAGATGCTGCTGATCGTAGATGCCTTCTCTGCAAGGACCGCGCACAGCACATCCAGCCCTTGATCCAAATCTTCTTGCGGTATATTTAAGGCCGGCACTAAACGAATAACGTTAGGCCCAGCTGGAATAACGAGCACGCCTTTTTTATGAATTTCACTAATAATTTCACCTGAAGGTTGCGTGCACTCAATCCCGATCAAAAGCCCGATACCGCGAATTTTCGCGATTAGCGGATTGCCGGCAAGCTTGCTTTCCAGCTTCTTGATCGTGTACTCCCCTAACTCTGCTGCGCGTTCCGGCAGCTTTTGGGCAAGAATCGTATCCACAGCCGCAAAGCCTGCAGCCGTCGCAATCGGCGTTCCGCCAAATGTCGAACCATGACTGCCAGCGCTAAAACCTTCAGCAAGGAAAGCTTTCCCCAGCATAGCCCCAATCGGGAATCCGCCGCCCAGTCCTTTGGCCAATGTGAAAATGTCAGGTTCAACACCATAGTGTTCGTAGGCAAAAAGCTTGCCCGTACGCCCTACGCCCGTTTGGATTTCATCCGCTATCAAAAGCAGGCCTTCCTGTTTGCACAGCTCTGCCAATTGTTTCACGAATTCCGGATCAGCCGGCAATACGCCGCCTTCCCCTTGTACCATCTCCAGCATGATCGCGCATGTTTTGTCATTCACAAGACTACGCACAGCCTCGATATCGTTATAAGGCGCATACACGAAGCCTTCAGGAAGCGGATGAAAGCCTTCTTTCACTTTGTCTTGACCTGTAGCGGTCAATGTCGCCAATGTCCGTCCGTGGAACGACATGTTGAACGTAATAATCTCGTACCGACCGTTGTTCAGCACCTTTTGGTTGTAGCGACGCGCCAGCTTGATTGCAGCCTCATTCGCTTCTGCTCCTGTGGAACAGAAAAATACAGCATCCGCACAACTGTTATCGGTAAGTAAAGAAGCTAATTTTTCCTGGTTCGGAATATGGAAAAGATTGCTGACATGCCATAGCTGATCAAGCTGTTGAACAAGCTGTTCC
The DNA here is from genome assembly GCF_045866505.1 of Paenibacillus sp. P36. NCBI lineage: Bacteria > Bacillati > Bacillota > Bacilli > Caryophanales > Paenibacillaceae > Paenibacillus > Paenibacillus sp. P36. The sequence continues at coordinate 156,684 of NZ_AP038372.1, read as the reverse complement.
TTCACTTCTTTAGGCGCGTGCCCGAGGTTCGCTACCGCAATTCCGCTCATCAAATCGATGTACTCCTTGCCTGTATCGTCCCATAGTCGGCTGCCCTCCCCTTTCACCAGCGTAATTGGATATCTGGCGTACGTTGGAAAGAGCGAGCTTTTACCCGTTTCACTCATGTACATTCCCTCCTTATAGTGTTATCGTACAATTCTTGTACCGATTCCCGTGCCCTTCAGCACTTTGCTAAGCACATTCGGCTCCGCTCCATTCACAATCACAACTTCCTGCACCTTGCCTTGAATGCAAGCAATCGCTGCGCGAACTTTCGGAATCATACCGCCGTAAATGTCACCACTTGCAATCATTTCTTCGATCTCAGCAACACTCACAACCGGCAGCACCTGTTTCTCACCGTCTACGGTCTTCATGATGCCAGGTACGTCGGTCACGACAACCATTTGTTCCACGCCAAGGTGGGAGGCCACCGCGCCAGCTGCCGTATCCGCATTAATATTGTAACGCTGTCCGCCATCTTCACCAAGCCCAACCGGCGCAATAACCGGAATGTAGCCCATGTTCACGATGCCTTGGATCAGCTCCGCGTTCACCTTCGTCACATCGCCGACTAAACCGACCTCGTGGCTGTTCGCCACCGGCTTAGCTTCAATTAAATGTCCATCCACACCGGACAAACCTAGCGCTGCTGCGCCTGTCAATTGAATACGGCGTACGATCTCTTTGTTGATCTGGCCGGAAAGAACCATCTCTACAACATCGAGCACCGCTTCGTTCGTCACTCGCAAGCCGTTCACGAAACCGGACTCGATGCCCAGCTTCCCAAGCGTTTCCGAAATGGCAGGGCCGCCGCCGTGAACGATAACCGTTACGATGCCTTCCTCCTGAAGTTGACGCATATCTTCAAAAAAGCTGGCAGGCAGCGCCGCAAGCGTGCTGCCTCCGCATTTCATCACAAAGCAATTGTTCTTCACTGCGTTCGGTCCCCTTCTTATGTGCGGTAAGCCGCGTTAATGCGCACGTAATCATATGTCAAATCGCAGCCCCAGCCCGTTGCCTTGCCAGTGCCCATATGTAAATTCACATGAATTTGAATGGTATCTGTTTTCAAATATGCCAGCGCCGCTTCCTCATCAAACTTCACCGGACGCGATTGTTCCAGCACTGCGATATCGCCCAAGCGAATATCGACTGTGTTCACATTCACCGGTTGTCCCGAGTAGCCTACAGCCGCAATAATTCGGCCCCAGTTCGCGTCAGCGCCGTACACAGCGGACTTCACGAGGCTCGATCCGATGATCGACTTCACGATCTTGCGAGCTGCTTCGTCGCTTTCCGCGCCGATAACCGTCGTCTCAATCAGCTTCGTTGCGCCCTCGCCGTCGCGTGCAATCGCTTTGGCCAAATACTCGCCAACATATTGGAAACCTGCTGCGAATGCTTCCCAATCCGGATGCTCCGGAGTCAGTGTCTCGCCGCCAGCCAAACCGCTAGCCATCACCACGACCATGTCGTTGGTGGATGTATCGCCGTCAACAGTAATCATGTTGAAGGTGTTATCTGTGATCCTGCTAAGCAGCTGCTGCAGGTATTCGCTTTCGATCGGTGCGTCGGTTGTCATGAAACCGAGCATCGTCGCCATGTTCGGGTGAATCATCCCCGAACCTTTGGCTGCACCGGCAATGTGAACCTCTTTGCCGCCAACAACAAGACGGACACACGTCATCTTCTGCACAAGATCCGTTGTCAGGATCGCCTGGCAGAAGTCTTCGCCTCCGTCTAGCTTAATGCGCTGCGGCAGCTGCTCGATGCCTGCCAGCACTTTGCCCATCGGCAGAAGCTCGCCGATTACGCCCGTGCTCGTCACGCCGACTTGATGCTCATCTACGCCTAGCGCCTTCGCGCTGGCTGCACGCATCGCATATGCGTCGTCTTCGCCTTGCTGGCCGGTGCACGCGTTGGCGTTGCCGCTGTTCACGATCATGGCCTGCAGCTTGCCGCCTTGGGCAATGCTTTCTTGCGTCACGCGCAGCGGTGCCGCTTGAAACGCGTTCAGCGTGTACACGCCTGCCGCTGCCGCCGGCACATCACATACAATTGCGCCTAGGTCAAAGCGCTCCGTCTTCTTTAATCCACAGTGCAGGCCGCCTGCACGAAAGCCTTTCGGTGTCGTTACTGTGCCCTCAGGCACCACCGTGAAACTAACTGTATCCAACATCCTCGTCTCCTCACATGTTCCGCTTCTTATGGATATACTGGTGCGAAAAGCAATCCGGTCGTTTCTTCCCAACCGTACATCAAGTTCAAGTTTTGAATGGCCTGCCCGGCAGCGCCTTTCACGACATTATCAATAACAGAAACAATCGTCACGCGACCCGTCCGCTCATCCACGGAAAAACCAATATCACAATAATTAGAACCGTATACTTCCTTCGTGGAAGGGAACTTGCCTTCTTGACGAATCCGCACAAACTTCCGGCCCTCATAGAATTGACGATAGAGTTCAATAAAATCAGCAGCCGTATGCTCACCATTGACGGTTGCGTACATCGTGGACATAATTCCACGCGTCATTGGCACAAGGTGTGTCGTAAATGTCGTCACCACCGGCTTACCCGCTACACGGCTGAGCGCTTGCTCAATTTCCGGAATATGCTGGTGTTTATTCACTTTATACACATTCAAATTCTCATTGACTTCCGCGTAGTGCACGCCCAGATTAACGCCGCGCCCTGCGCCGGATACGCCTGATTTGGCATCAATGATGATCGTAGACGGATCAATCCAACCCGCTTTTACTGCAGGGATTAACCCCAGAAGCGTTGCTGTCGGATAACAGCCAGGATTGGCGATCAGATCGCTGCCTTTGACTTCGTCCCCGAATACTTCAGACAATGCATAGATCGACTTCGCCAACATGTCCTCGGAAGCCGGCTTCTTTTTGTACCATTTTTCATAATCGCTGCTTGATTTCAATCTCAAATCCCCGGAAATATCAATAACCTTCAGGCCGGCAGCCAAAAGTTTCGGTGAAAGCTCTGCGCTTACGCCCGCTGGTGTTGCCAGGAACACGACATCGGATTTACTAGCAATAAGATCAACATCGAGTTGATCCAAAATATCTACAACCACTTCCTGCAAATGTGGAAAATGATCAGCAAGCGGAGCTCCCGCATTCGAGGTCGAGATGACCGAAGTGATTTTCACAAGAGGATGCGCCTGTAAAAGACGAATAACCTCCGCGCCACCGTACCCTGTAGCCCCAATAATAGCCGCTCTAACGATATGACTCATATGAATTCCCCCGTTACTCCGAAAATATATGTATGATTATACAGTCATATACATAATAATTCAATGAATTTTTTTCACCAGTTTTCTCCGTTTTCATCCGTTTGGATCCGATATGAATCAAGGGTTTCCCCGCTTTTTCAACAAAAATCTGGCGATGCGATTCACGTACTCGTTTGAATGAAAAAAATTCATAATATGCATAGACGTTTTGTTCAATCACGAACAGTTATATTATCCCAAATAAATTGATGGACAAGCAACATTTTTTTATGGCGGTCTGTGACTCTTTTAGGGAGAATGTTGAAGCTGTGTAAGGATATTCTCGGTCATTGCATCAGTGATTAGGGATTATTCTATGTTGTACTTTATACATCATTATCGCTACATTTGAGGCCTAGTCTTCCCCCTCATTGTACTTTGTGCAACCATTTTAGCTAAAAGTGGCTGATTACAGTGCTTTTTAACCGAAATGATTGCACTTTATACAAGATAGGACCCGGCTTTATCCAGAAGTCGTTGCCATGTTGCACAAAATACAACCAAGTTGCCTTATCGATATCCATGCGCCGTAGTCCATTCATGCAAAAAAGACGTGCCTAAGCACGTCTTCCTCCCATTTGGCAGCCGCCAAGCTTCTAAGCATGCCGCTTAAAGCCCTCACCCAGCACCTCATTCGTTTCGCTCAAAATGACAAACGCCTGAGGGTCCACCGACTGGACCAGCGTTTTCAACCGACTGACCTCGTTCTGCTTCACGACGACCATCATCACATTCCGGGATTCCCCGGTAAAACCGCCGGACCCGTTAAGCTCGGTCAACCCGCGATCCAAATCAAACAAAATAGCTTTGCGAATCGCATCCGAATGGTCAGAAATAATGAAAGCTACTTTTGCGTAGTTGAAGCCGACCTGCACGATATCAATCGTTTTGGTCGTCACGAATAAGCCGATCATTCCGTACAGCGCATTCTCCGGCGTGAACACCAGCGCTGACGAGATGATCACCAGGCCGTCAAATACCGCAACAGAGAAGCCTAAACTTAATCCAGTGTACTTATGTAAAATTTGCGCGGCCAACCCAAGCCCGCCTGTCGATCCACGTCCGCGGAAAACAATCCCTAGTCCTAGCCCAACACCAATTCCACCATAAACGGCAGCGAGCAAAGGATTGTGCGTCGGCACGCCTATATGGCTGGTCACCAGGACGCATAGCGGAAATATGACCGAACCAACCGCCGCCTTCACACCGAAGTGCCCTCCCAGCAACCATAAAGCTAAAAGGAAAATCGGAATGTTCAGCGCCCATTGGGTAATAGCGGGATTCAAACCTGAAAGGTGCTGAATGATGGTCGAAATGCCCGAAACCCCGCCGGTCGCAATTTGGTTCGGGTTCAAAAAGCAGTTAAAGCTTGCTGCCATGACCAACGAGCCTATAACTAGCAAGGAATATTCAAATACGGTATGTGCAGGACTTCCTATCCGTATCAGTGGTTCTCTTCTGGCCACGATAGGCCTCCTCTCACAAAAAATCCTACACCTGTTAGGTGTAGGATGATCGTCAATTGCTTCTGTTATTCGTTTCACTCTGCCACCAAGGGCAAAACATCAACTATTCCGCGTTGTCCGGCTTGCGAATCTGATGACGCAGGTAGGCGTCAATGAACATATCCAGATCCCCGTCCATGACAGCGCCGACGTTCCCGGTCTCAGCCGATGTCCTGTGATCTTTCACCATGCTGTACGGATGAAAAACATAAGAACGAATTTGGCTTCCCCAGCCAATTTCGGACTGTTCGCCGCGAATTTCAGCCAAATGCTTCATTTGCGCTTCGATTTTCTTCTCATACAGCTTGGAACGCAGCATTTTCATTGCTTTCTCGCGGTTCTTGATCTGCGAACGCTCCTGCTGACAGCTCACCACGACCCCAGTCGGAATGTGCGTAATCCGCACAGCCGAATCCGTGGTGTTGATATGCTGACCGCCGGCGCCGCTCGCCCGATACGTATCGATTTTGAGATCCTCCGTGCGGATCTCAACCTCCGTATCGTCCTCGATCTCCGGCATGATGTCGCACGACACGAAAGACGTGTGGCGTCTGCCTGAGGCATCAAACGGCGAAATCCGCACGAGCCGGTGCACGCCCTTCTCCGCCTTCAAGTAGCCGTAGGCGTTGAAGCCCGTGATCTGAAGCGTGACACTCTTCACGCCGGCTTCGTCGCCGGGCAAATAGTCGAGCACCTCGACTTTATAGCCCTGCTTCTCCGCCCAGCGGCGGTACATGCGCAGCAGCATCTCCGCCCAGTCCTGCGACTCCGTGCCGCCGGCCCCCGGATGCAGCTCTAAAATCGCATTCAGCCTGTCATACGGCTGATTCAGTAACAGGCCAAGCTCGAAACTTTCGAGCTTGGTCTTTAAGGCCGCGATGCCTTTCTCAATGTCAGCCACCAGGCCAGCATCGCTTTCCTCTTCCTCGAGCTCGACCATGACCTGCAGGTCGTCAAACTCGTTCGTGAAGCCTTGAAACTGATCCACAACGCTTTTGATCGCGTTGAGCTCGGAGATGGTCTTCTGGGCGCGTTCGTTATCGTCCCAGAAGTCCGGTGCCCCCATTTTTTCCTCAAAATCGCCGATCGCTTCCAGCTTATGATCTAAGTCAAAGAGACCCCCGTAATTCGGTTAGTCGCTTTGCTGTTTCTCTTAAATCCTGTTTCACTTCTGGTTCCAGCATGTCTTACACCTCTTTATTCTCTTGTGCCTTTGCTAACCGGATCGCGTCAGCTTCGCTTAGCTGCCTTGTCCGTGGCACTGTTTGAACTTCTTGCCGCTGCCGCATGGACATGGATCATTACGTCCGATGCGCTGCTCCTCATCGCGTACGACCGGCTTCTTGCCGCCAGCTTCGTTCTTCGTATCCACCGCTTGCCCTTCGGCTACGGCTTGACGCTCCAGGTTGCTTTGAACATGAGCTTTCATGATATACATCGCAACTTCTTCACGAATGTTATCAATCATCTCTTGGAACATCTCGAAACCTTCGAACTGATACTCACGAAGTGGATCAGTACCGCCGTATGCACGTAAGTGGATACCTTGACGCAGTTGATCCATCGCATCAATATGATCCATCCATTTGCTGTCTACTGCACGAAGCGCAACAACCTTCTCGAATTCACGCATGAATTCAGGTCCGATCTCTTCTTCACGCTCGTCATAACGTTTGCTTACAAGTTCTTTGATCAGATCAATGATCTCTTCTTGCTCTTTGCCCCAAATCGTTTGATCGCTAATATGCGCATCTTCCTGTAGGAAGTTGTTGTTCACGAAATTCGCGACCTCTGTAAGCTCCCACTCCTCCGGAATTTGCTCCTCCGGACAGTGAGCTTTCACGACGCGCTCGATCACTGCGTTAATCATACCCTCGATAACTTCGCGGATATTTTCAGATTCCAGCAGTTCGCGGCGCTGTTTATAAATAATTTCACGTTGTTGGTTCATCACATCGTCATACTGAAGGACTACTTTACGAACGTCAAAGTTGTTTCCTTCCACGCGTTTTTGTGCGGATTCAACGGCACGCGAGATCAACTTGCTCTCGATCGGCTGGTCTTCTTCCATTCCCAGACGGTCCATCATGGCCATAATATTTTCAGCGCCAAAACGTTTCATCAATTCATCCTCTAGAGAGAGGTAGAACTGCGAAGAACCAGGGTCACCTTGACGGCCTGCACGACCGCGCAGCTGGTTATCGATTCGTCTGCTTTCATGACGTTCCGTACCTATAATATGCAGTCCACCGATATCATGTACGCCTTGACCAAGCATAATGTCCGTACCGCGGCCCGCCATATTCGTAGCAATCGTCACTGATCCCGGTTGACCTGCACGTGATACGATTTCAGCTTCTTCCGCATGGTATTTGGCGTTGAGGACTTTGTGCTGTACGCCTTTCTTTTTGAGCATCTCAGAAAGTCTTTCAGAGTTCTCAATCGAAACCGTACCAACAAGAACCGGTTGATTCAGCTTGTGTTTCTCCACAATTTGCTCAACAACCGCTCTGAACTTACCATTTTCCGACTTGTACACGACATCCGGCATATCTTTACGAATCATCGGACGGTTCGTTGGAACAATGATAACTTCAAGCCCATAAATTTTCTTGAGCTCTTCTTCTTCCGTCTTCGCCGTACCGGTCATACCCGCAAGCTTGCGGTACATCCGGAAATAGTTCTGGAACGTAATCGTCGCCAGCGTCATGCTCTCATTCTGAACTTGCAGCTGCTCTTTGGCCTCAATGGCTTGGTGCAGCCCATCACTATAACGACGGCCTGTCATAATACGGCCAGTAAATTCATCAACAATCATAACCTCGTCGTCTTGTACGACGTAGTCCACGTCACGTCTCATGATGAAACGCGCTTTAAGGGCTTGAGTCACATGGTGGTTAATGTTCACATTCTGATGATCAAATAAGTTCTCAATGCCGAATGCGCGCTCTGCTTTCGCAACCCCTTCTTCCGTAAGAGCTACGGAACGCACTTTAATATCGATCGTGTAATCCTCTTCTATTTTCAAATTGGACACAAAACGGTCCGCCGAATAATACAAATCCGTTGATTTGGCAGCTTGTCCCGAAATAATAAGAGGCGTTCTAGCTTCATCGACCAGAATGGAGTCAACTTCATCGATAACCGCGTAATAAAGCGGACGCTGTACCATCTGCTCTTTGTAAAGCACCATGTTATCTCTCAGGTAGTCGAACCCGTATTCATTGTTCGTTCCATACGTAATATCGCAGGCATAAGCTGCTTGCTTTTCCTCATGGGAAAGTTCATGCAGATTGACCCCGACCGTCAGACCAAGGAATTCATAAATCTGGCCCATTTCGCCGCTATCACGTTGTGCCAAATAGTCATTGACCGTTACCACGTGCACGCCTTTACCCAGCAAGGCATTCAAATAAACAGGAAGCGTTCCAACTAACGTTTTCCCTTCCCCTGTTCTCATCTCGGCGATACGGCCTTCGTGCAGCACCATACCCCCAATAAGTTGAACGTCGTAATGACGTTTACCCAATACACGTTTGGCTGCCTCTCTGACTACGGCAAAAGCTTCAGGAAGCAAGTCATCCAATTCCTCGCCCTTTTCCAAGCGATTACGGAACTCCACAGTCTTGCCTCTTAACTCTGCATCAGATAATGGCTCAATGCCTGCTTCAAGCTCGTTGATATAATCAACGGCTTTCAACATCCGTTTAACTTCCCGTTCATTGGAATCACCAAAAATCTTCTTCACTAGTCCTAGCATCGGTGAACCCCTTTCTATTGCATTCGTATCCTTAAATTGTACCACCTTTGACTGCCCTGCCGCAACAAACCCTCGGCCTACATTCATATAAACTGCCTATGGCCTTCAAAAGTTTCACGTTTTAGCTTATTTCTATAGTATTGAATCGTTATCGAAAATGCATGCATGCAAAATAAACGTATCTACAATGCTGTATCAATAGAAAAGAGCCCAATTCGACCGAATCGAATCAAGCTCTTTGTAAGTATTTATTTTATTTGTAAATAGCCGGTTCAATCAATCCGTACTTGCCATCATTACGTTTATAAACTACGTTTACAGAATCTGTGTCCATATTAGAGAAAACAAAGAAACTGTGACCCACCAAATTCATTTGCAAAATCGCTTCCTCCACATCCATCGGCTTCAAATCGAAGCGTTTGTTGCGGACCAATTCAAAGTCTTCTTCCTCTTCCACGAAAGTGACAGGTGATGTTTCCATTTTAAACAAATCACGCTTGCCGCCTTCTTCGCGTATTTTGCGGTTGGTTCTAGTTTTATGCTTGCGAATTTGGCGCTCTAACTTGTCCACAACCAAATCAATCGAAGCATACATATCAGAGTTGCGTTCCTCTGCTCTAAGCAGCACGCCAGTTAAAGGAATGGCGACCTCGATGGTTTGTAAATCTTTGACCACACTTAGCTTTACTTGTACATCGGATGTAAGGGGAGCTTCAAAATACCTATCTAGTCTGTTTAATTTTTTCTCGACATAGTCCCTGAGGGCCTCAGTTACTTCAAGGTGTTCTCCGCGAATGCTAATCATCATAGTTAAACATCTCCCTTCCTACTTACAGTATACTACATTCCACCCCATCTTCATAATTCCTTTAAATTCCGACCATAATATGTATACCAAGGATAGCCGACCTCGTCGTCCTTTAGGACGAGCACATTTGTCAAGGTAGATGCGAAGCCAAAGTATAAAACTTATACATTCTAATCTACGCAAAAAAACACCCCGGGATGACTCCCAAGGTGTGCATGTTCGTAGGTGTATACTAGCGGCACCGATCGTGCCGGATGATTATAGTCTGCTAACGTTAGCTGCTTGCGGACCGCGTGCGCCTTCTACAATGTCAAACTCTACTGCTTGACCTTCGTCCAGCGTTTTGAATCCTTCGGATTGAATAGCTGAGAAATGCACGAATACATCTCCACCATCTTCACGCTCGATGAAACCATAGCCTTTCTCTGCGTTGAACCATTTCACTTTACCTTGCATAACGTACACATTCCCTTCGTTTTAAAAAATGTAATAATCATAAGCAAATGAATAATGTAAGCCCTTACTTTTTGACTATAACACCCGTCTGCTTGACCTGTCAATTTGAAACTTGCCAATCAAGTAAATTTTTTGAAAATTCGGGTATATACAAACCGTGGATAACTGCAAAATTTGTAGAATATTGTCGTGGCGCGGGTTTATCCACTTTATTCACAGAGTTATGCACAGGTTTGTGCACATTATCCACAGGTGTGCTTATAATAGATATGGATACGTTGGTTACGTTACGGTGTGCTTGTGCACATAGATTTATGAAATATCGGAATATCTACACCAGAAAGTACTGAAACATTATTTAATACCGCAATATCCACAAGCTCCATCATGCTCGAATTTCTAGTTGTTATAAAATAATTCAAATTCTTAAAAAGGCTTTTTTTATCATTAAGAACATCATTGACGACAAGAATATCTGGCTGCTCCACATCGAAACCTGAAATCACTTTAATTACCTTTTCTACGTTTTCCTGAAAATTATTTTCTTGCTCAATCCTCAAAACCAAGGTTACATCATCATTTGTAGAAAACGTTGTAAGATACTGAATAAGTACCTTTTCCCATATTGGGTACGGATCCTCAAAGTCAGGTATAAACAAAATTCTTGTATTCTTAGTAGTCATTTCAATTTCAGGCACATTTCTTTCTTGTCTATCTTTGAAATGAGAAACAAATTCATGTATATCTTTTCCGAACCAATCTTTATTCTCCTCAATTTTCTGTTTGCTCCAATTCCACCACTGAATTTGCAAAAGATGCTCTATAATCTCCGTATCAAATCTATATTTTAATATCTTCATCGGATTTCCTGTTACAATCGCGTATGGTGGTACATCTTTAGATACAATAGTTCCTGTTCCGATAACAGCACCGTGCGCAATATGTACCCCTGATAATATAGTAACTTCATTGCCAATCCACACGTCGTGACCAATAATAATTTGACCCTTTTTCTTAAGTTTCCTATTAACCTCTAGTAGCGGGGATGTTGAAACAGATAAATAATCATGATTTCTATCTACTAATAACTGAATATCATATGCAATTGAGCAGTAGTTTCCAATGTGAATGTTAATTGTTTCATTTCCCTCCGAGTGCTGAAGAGTCATACTATTAATATAACTATTTTTTCCAATTGTAAATAAAGGGAAGTCTTCCTTAGTTCCATTCTTAAATGAAAATGTTCTAATCGACTCACTGTAACCTACTTTAATCATACAAACAACACCCCACTAAAGAATTATTATGTTTAAATTCAAAATAAACAACCTTCAACCGATACGTTGAAGGTTGTTTATCTTTATTTCTTACGGTCAAAAAAGAAACTTTCACCGTCATAATGGTTATCATACGCGTTGCGTTGAGTTTTACCTGTTTCCAGCTTGGCTAACTGCAAACTAGCTTCATCCTTAAACTGCTGCAACTTCTTCAAGAAAATGGGATCCAGACTAATTACAGCTTGAATACGTGACTGAAAAGCCTCTTTATCCCTCGCTGTAACTGTTTCTGTCGCTCTAAGAAGTGCTTGCATGATGTTTGCCCGCTTCTCCATAAACTCAGAGATATGTTCCGCATCCATCGTTACAAGCTCCGCGAGTCCCTGTTGCGTCAGTTGTTCCAACTCAACGACCAACTTATCCATGCAGTGCTCCAGCAGGTGTTGCAGAGCCTACACTAACTTGCTTGGCTGCCTGCAACCAGGTTTCCTTCAGTTGAACTAAATAACCAAGCACCTCTTCTGCAGGCTCAACTGACTTCTTCATATTTGCCTCGATTAAACGATAATTAAAGTATTCATAAAGTCTCAATAAATCATCGGCAATCGGAGCGTCCCTATCAATTGTAATGGAGAACTCGCTAATAATGTCCTGTACCTTGACTAGGTTGGTGTTAGCGTCTTGATAGTTGGTTGTTTTCAAAGCCTCTATACCTGCACGACAAAAACGGATTGCCCCATCACATAGCATAATCAGTAGCTGCGCCGGACTTGCCGTTTGAACCGTATTCTCCAAGTATTTATTACGTTGGGCTTGAATCATTGTTATTTCCCCCTAGTTTAAAAGTAGAACCCTTATTAGCCCATCTGTTGGGTTAGCTGTGCACTTTGGGCCTGCATTTGGTTCATATACTTTTCCATTGCGGTGAATTGGTTATAGTAACGGGTTTCGAGAGCATCTAGTTTATCATTAAAGTCATCAATTCTTTTATCCATGTCTTTAAGCGATTTCCCCATTAGATAACTAGTGTCTACACTGTTTGTAACTCCAGCTTTAGCAGTAATATTTTTGAAAAGAGCATCTGCTTTGTCGGACAAACGCCTTGCCAAACCATCGCCTTTATCTGAGTCTTTAAGACCATCATTGGCTGTGAATAAAGCCATAACTTCATCTGGCGTTTCTGCAATAGCTTTCTTAAGCTTATCCTCATCGATATAAATTTTACCATTCTCTAGATAACTCCCCGAGATACTACTGCCGCTAAGATTAGCTGTAGAAATACCAATTTGAGATAGCGTTTTAGCATTACCTACTGGGAGACCTTCTACAGAACTAGAGAAAGCTGATCTAAATCCACTCATAGCACTTGTCAACATCGAGTCACTACGCAACAAACCACTTTTAGCTTTTGCTTCCCATGTCGCAATTTGGTCATCTTTCATTGCTTCACGTTGTTCATCCGTAAGCGGAGCATAATCTCTATTACGTTTCTCCGTGGTTTTAGTATTCACAGTATCAATCAGATCATTATATTTATCCACGAACGATTTAATCGAATTAAAGACACTATCAACATCGCGTGTATTTGTAATATTAACGGCTGTAGCCTGTTCCTTTTTGATTGTAATGTTCATACCACTAATAGAGAATGTATTTGTGTCATACTCAGCAGAAGCTCCGTTGAATTCAACCTGCGCTTTTTGTCCAGTTTTACTGAATGAAGCATAATCCTGATTTCCAGTTGTTACTGGTGCCTTAACACCCAATTTATCAAGAAGATCATATGTGTCTGACGTTGCATCACCAAATGTGATTGCTTTTGTCTGATCCGGATTATTGAAAGCAATCTTATTGTTTGCATCCAAGTAAGCTGACACACCTGACTTACCAATATCAGAGCTATTGATTTGATCAATAAGCTGGCCAACTGTTGTCGTTTTTGTAATATCCATGTCTAACGTCTTCCCGTTAGCTTCCATATGAAACTTCTGAGTCGTTGTCAGATCTTTATCAATCAGTGTTGTGATACCACTCGCAAATGCTTGAGTACCCGTCAAGATTTGACCTTTATTGGCTTGATCTGTTGAAAGCGGGATGCTCGGAGTAGTATTGTTGTTATCGTCATCCACACTTAACTTTAATACCGAGGTCAAAAGATTATGTCCATTCTCCTCGCTGCCCATTTTAAGATCAATTCCTGCTTTACTTCCCGTGGATGAGGAAGCAAAGAAGAACTTATCCAATGTTGCATCGTAACTCATCGTTACACCTGTCGTGCTCGTTTTAGCGTTAACAGCGGCCACTAGGCCAGCAATAGTGTCTGTAGGTTTAACATTAATCGTCGCTGACCCTTTTTCGCCGCCAATTGAGAGTGTTGTAGCATTTGTAAATGTCGCATCAATAGATTTAAGTAGTGCAGTTTCAGATGATTGTCCTGTTTTTTCAGAAGTGACCGATGCTGATGTAGCAAGCTTGATTACTTTTAAGGAGTAAATTCCTTCAGGAGCAGTAGCCGTTGAAGTTACGGACACTACGCTCTCATCAGCAGATGTAGACTTCTTGCTTTGAAATGCTGCCTGACGTGTCATATCCGACGCTGCACTGCGGAAATTTAAAATTTTTGTATTTAGCGCTCGGTAATCATCGCGTTGCCACTCCAGTAACTGTTTTTGCTGTTTCAACTTGTCCTGCGGAATCCGAGCAGCAGCAACTAGCTTTTTAACTGTATCATCAATATCTATACCGGAATTAGAAAAACCACTTAATCTTAATACCATGTCGTTTCTCTCCTCTCAATAAATTTTATCTATCTCTTCTCATCCACAAGTATTCCTGCCATCTGCCAGAGCTTAGCCACGAAATCCAGACTCTTTTCTGGCGGAATTTCGCGTATCGTCTCCCCCGTATCTTTGTCCAAGACTTTAACTGAGATTAGCTTCGTTTTTTGGTGTATTGAAAACTCAAGAGACGTTGTTCTCCCTTGTATTGCTTTAATTGCATGTTCAATAGCTTTTACTAGTTGTGCATCACTAATTGTGACATTTTCGCCTTGTAATTCAGCAGTTTTAAGTTCTGTCGTGCTTGTAATATTAGATGCAATGAATGCTGCTGCATCATTGGTCCCGATCTCATCTACTTTATGTACCTTTATTGGCTCAGGGGCTTGTTTTATTTCTCCTCCGTTGTTTCCGAACCCGCCGACTGGGTTATTTATGCTCATAGCAAAACCTCCATCCGAAGATATAGATATATCTTTTATATCGGATAGAGGTCGTTTAGTTGTTATAGATCTTCTTTAAATAATTACTAATTTTCTATCAGTGGCAACTTAATTTCCTTTTGTTCTCTGGCCGATTGATAAATAGCCAGTATTACCTCTAATGATTTCTTCCCTTCATTTCCGTCCGTCCCTTGCTCGGCACCGTTAAAGAGAACATCTACTACATTCTGATAGTAACCAATATGTCCGAATCCATAGACAGATGGAGGTGAGTAGCTAACGTTAGCTGCCAGCTCATCATCATTATCAGAGTCTTCAAAGTCCCATTTGTCAATGCTATTAACGGAAGTTCCGCCAACGACAACAGTACCCTTTTCCCCAAGAATCGTCAAATTCCCAGCAAGATTCCTAGGATATGTCAGCATAGTCACATTCATGTTACCTATAGCTCCATTTTTAAAACGAAGTACGGCACTCCCAGTGTCCTCAGCTTCTATATCACGAGCCATGGTGTCCGTTATCGCGTATACCTTCTCTACATCCCCAATTAACCATTCCATCATGTCCACATAATGGCTTGCTTGATTCATAAATGCTCCACCGTCAAGTTCCCAGGTTCCACGCCATGATGCCGCATCATAATAGCTTTGCGGTCTTTGCCAGAAAACATTGACAGAAACCATATATATTTTCCCGAATCTATTCTTATCAACAGCTCTTTTGACAAGCTGAAGAGTGCTATTCAAACGATTTTGTTTAACGACAAACAATTTAACACCATTATCATCGCAGGCTTGAATCATTTTGTTTGCATCTTTTAAAGATATGGCCATCGGCTTTTCAGTAATTACATGGATTTTATTCTCTGCAGCCATTACAGTTTGGTGGGGATGCAATCCGCTTGGAGTACATATAGTGATCAGTTCAATATCTGTTCGCTTTAACATTTCCTCGTAAGAATCGTAGAAAGAAACATCCCATTTATCTCCTGCTTCCCGCGCTCTGTCTACATTTACATCACAAACCGCTACAAGCTCTAGACTAGGGTTGTTTTGAATAGCTTCAAAGTGGTTTACTGATATCCGCCCACATCCAACTAAGGCAATTTTAATTTTTCTATCCGCCATGTTTAATCGCTCCAATCCTTATTATAAAACTTCGATATTGTCACGATTTTTAATCAATTTAAAAGCGTTTTTAGTATCAAATATATAAATAGCATCTCTTGCAATATTTTCGTAATCGAATTGAGTATGCATGGTCGTAAGAATTACCAAATCTGCATTTCGAAGATTTTCCTGATTAAGTTTAATGGATTGATATTCATTCCCATGATGCTTGAACTGAGGGATGTAAGGGTCATAATAACTTATTTCTGCCCCTTCTTGCTCAAGATGCTCTATAACTTTTAAGGCAGGAGATTCACGTAAATCATCTATATCTTGCTTATAAGCAACTCCAAGCAATAAAATTTTAGCTCCATTCATCGTCTTCCTAAAACGATTTAAGATCTTCATACTTCTTTCCGTTACAAATTGAGGCATATAAATGTTTATTTCGCCAGCAGTTTCAATTAGACGCGTATGATAGTCATACTCCCGAGCCTTCCAAGTTAAATAAAAAGGGTCTACTGGAATACAGTGACCACCTAAACCAGGGCCAGGATAAAAAGCCATATATCCATATGGTTTGGACTTCGCTGCATCAATAACTTCCCAAACATTAATACCCATTTTATTACAAAGAATCGCCATCTCATTGGCAAGTGCAATATTAATATTTCGGAAGGTATTCTCAAGAATTTTCTCCATCTCTGCCACAGCAGGACTAGAAACTTCATGAATCTCCCCTTCCAGAACACTGCGATATAAGGCCGCGGCGAGCTTAGTACTAGTTTCACCTACACCACCTACAACTTTTGGTGTATTCTTGGTTCCATAGAGCTTGTTGCCGGGATCCACACGCTCAGGTGAGAATGCTAAAAAGAAGTCTTTACCACATTGAAGCCCGCCTTCTTCTAAGATCGGCTTCAAAACTTCTTCTGTTGTACCTGGATAGGTTGTACTTTCGAGAATAATCAACATTTCTTTATCTAGATACTTAGCGATATCTCTCGTGGAATTTACTACATATGAAATGTCAGGTTGATAGTATTTATCAAGTGGCGTAGGAACACAAATAGCTATGCAGTCTACATCTTTTACGAATGAAAAGTCAGCCGTTGCAGTCAGCATACCTTGGGAAACAATATCATTGAACTCGCTATCAATAATATCACCAATGTAATTGATGCCTTTGTTAACCTTTTCGACTTTTTCTGCTTGAATATCAAATCCAATTACACGATAACCCGCTTTTGCTTTTTCTAATGCAAGTGGAAGACCCACGTAACCAAGACCAACTACACCAATAACTGCTGATTTATTCTGAATTTTACTTAGCAATGCGTCGCTCATATAACCACTTCCCTTACTTCACGATCATTCTTGATGTATTGGGTTTTACATTCTGAACAAACTGTTTGGTGTGTATCGAAATGGAGTTTTTCCCCACATTGACATACCCAGCCTACTATCCTACATGGATTACCTACCACAAGAGCATAATCAGGAATATCCTTTGTTACAACTGCACCTGCCCCAATCAAAGCATACCTTCCAATATTATGTCCGCATACAATGGTAGCATTAGCACCTATTGTGGCACCCTTGCACACTAATGTCTGCTTATACTCCGACTGACGATTGATATGGCTTCTCGGATTTGTAACATTCGTAAAAACACAAGAAGGCCCTAAAAATACGTCATCTTCACATATAACACCCGTATAAACGGATACGTTATTCTGTATCTTAACATTATTACCCAAAATAACATGAGGTGAAATAAGAACATTTTGACCGATATTGCAATTTATACCTATTTTTGAATTGGACATTATATGGCTGAAATGCCATACTTTTGTTCCGGCACCAATTTCACATGGGTCATCTACGTAACTGGATTCATGTATAAAAAAATTACGTGTCATCTTATTACTCACTTTCAAATTTTTGAATACACTCTATTATATAATTTTGTTCTACTTCGGACATCTCAGGATATAATGGTAGAGCAAGGGTGCGATTAGATAAATATTCCGATACCGGAAAGTCTCCAATTGAGTAATTCAAGTGTTCATAAACCTTTTGAAGATGAAGTGGAACTGGATAATAGACACCAGTTGATATACCCTTATTGTTTAAAAATTCAACCAAATCTTTTCGATTCTCCGTCTGAAGAACATACAAATGTACAACCTCTTTCAAATTACGTAGAACCTCTGGTAACACCAATGATGTTTCTTTAAGTTTTTTGTTATAATTAGAAGCTAGTCCTCTTCTTGCGTCATTCCATCTATCAAGATACTTTAACTTGATACGAAGTATTGCTGCTTGAATTTCATCTAACCTAGAATTATAGCCAACTAAATAATTATAATATTTTGCAGATTGATCATTCAGGCCATTTAATACATCAGAATCCACTAGTCCTTGATTTAAACTTTTATATGCTAGCAATCCGGCATGTCCGCTTCCGTGAGCCTTAAGCCCTCTTACTATACTCGCTATTTCATCATTATTAGTTACTATAAGACCTCCATCACCAAAAGCTCCTAAATTTTTAGTAGGAAAAAAGGAAAAGCATCCAATATCTCCAATTGTCCCAGCTTTTACTCCGTGGTATTCAGCTCCAATGGCCTGACATGCATCCTCGACAATATATAAACCATATTTTTCTGCTAAATCTACAATCGGCTCCATATCGGCAGGCTGACCAAATATATGAACAGGCATTATCGCCTTAGTTTTCTTGTTAATCTTCTTTTCAATAAGGCTTGGATTCAAGTTGTAAGTGCCCGGATCTACATCTACAAAAACAGGAGTAGCCCCTACAATTGAAATTGCTTCAGCAGTAGCGAAGAAGGTGAATGGTGATGTTATCACCTCATCACCCGCTCCAATACCTAGGGCTTTTAGTGAAATCGCAAGAGCATCTGTTCCATTCCCACAAGAAATTGCGTGTTTACAACCCAAGTAATCGGCTAACTCCAATTCAAATGATTTAACCTCTGGTCCTGAAATGTATTGTGATGATTCAGCGACTCTGATCATTACTTTATCAATAGAATCTTTTAAATTCATATATTGCTTAGTTAAATCAATCAATGGTATTTGCATTCCGTCTTCCCCTCCAAACTCTTGCTTAAGTCAATAATATTGTCACAGAAGAATTTGAAGCAGCAAACAATTAATTTGTGAAATTCTGTGCTTTAAGCTATAATTTTCAACAATGTATTTTCTATATTCTGTAGAATTGTAAGAATTACTTTTAACCATTTTAGTTACTTCATCCATTGTATTCCATATATAAGAAGATGGATAAATTTCTCTAGCTCCTACAAAATTGTGTATAAGAGGTTTTATCCCCTTAACCATAGCTTCCATTAATGACATAGATTGTGACTCTAATAAACTAGTAGAAAGTATATAGTTTTTATCTTCAAGCCACTTCTCGATGTTTCCCTGCCAACCCTCATAAATTATACTGCCCTTTAGCCCCAGTTCTTCAATCATCTGATTAAAATATAAGGCATAACGAGGATCTTGGAATTGTCCAGCAATATACAATTTATACCTAATGTCCATATCGTGTATAGCTTTAAAAGAATGTAGTAACATCATAGGACCTTTTTTGTAATTTATATACCCCACGTAAGCAATTTTAAAGCCTCTCTCTCTATCTTTAAAACCATGAGACGTTACATCTACTCCATTGGGAATTACTATTGTTTGCTCTAGTTCTAAAGATTTTTGCTGCTGCAGAACATATCTTCTAATATGTTCTGCAACAAATATTACCTTGTCAACACTTTCCCATCTTATATGGTTAATATAATCAGTAAAAGCTTCATAGCTATGAAGTCTACAAATTATTTTTTTATTTTTAGCTAGAGAGTGATTACTTCCATATGAAATTAATTCGTCACACCATTCGAACCAAGCTATATCACACCACTTGAGGTTCTCTTCGATCTGTTTATTATGTGAAACTACTACTTTTTTGGTTATAAAATTGCTAGAAAGCTCTTTTATTACCGAATCTAAAAAACTATCCATGCCTGCCTTCACAAAGAATACCAATTTCTTCAAATCTACTGAATCTGTATATTTCTCTGTTAGCCTAGTTAAGGCTTCGGATACTTCATTGCTTTGATCCAAATTATTTGATAAAGAGCCCGCCTTAAGGTAATAATTTTGGGAAGTAGGCAGTTGACCTTTAAATTCACTTAAATACCCTAAATTAAATAATATATCAAAATTATTTGAATCCACCTTTAGGCCTTTTAGTAATTCAATTTCAGCGTTTTCCCAATCATTATTTAAAATCATAATAACTGCCTTCATAGAGTAGATATCAATATCCTCAGGCATAACCTGCTCATATTCCTCAAGCGCCAAAATACCTTCAGTAATACTACCTTCCTCTATTAAATTTCTGATTCTAATTTTTAAATTGGCGATTTCAGTAATTACCCCATTTTGCTTTTTCATTTAACTTCATCCATCCCAACATCTATTGAAGAAAACAACTCTTCTCTGAAAGTGTCTAAAACCATTGTCAGATAGGGGTATCCTTCAACAGCTTCTTTAAAGTACTTTATGCCCGATTTGTAATTCCCTTTGTTTATGGCCTCTTTAGCAAAGTTCAAAAGCAGAATAAATCTGTCCTCTTCTTGTTCTAAAGTTGAATATATTAATTTAATGCGATCCATTTGGTAAACTTGGGAAATTCGGTTAACGCTGTACTCATAATATTGTTGAAATAGATCTAAATATACTCGTTCAATTCTATATTTTTCTTCTCTTGCACCTTCTATTGCATTTAATAACAAAACGTTAGCAATGCATGCATAAACTCTGTTTCCTTCATAATCTGATTTTCTTATTGCATTATCTCTTAGATAACTATGAAGCGATTCCTCAACAACAGTATAATGATCTATTAAATATTTAATAAATACTTTGATTTTAGAACTTTGCATTTTCTTAAAAGTAGCAACTATCTCTTTGTGATCTCTACTAAAATTTCTGAAAGCATCTGCATAATACACGTTTTTATCTCTAAAATCTGTTGATTTTATGAACTCTTTAGAAAGAATTACTCCAATTTCTCCAGTGGAGTTTCTAATCTTATTCAAAATAGCATAATCATCGTCCCCTGAAGCAAAAACTTTATTAACTGCCTCTCTTTGAGAGATCGACATATTTTCTCTTTGATATTCTAGTTGCTCAATAAATTCTTTTTTTTGCTCATCTTCCAAAGTTTTGTAATAGATCTCTATCTCTTTATAACACTCTAATTTAAAATAAATACTTAATAAAAACTGAGTCTTTTCCTTTGAGTCTACCATTTTCAATGCATATTCCAAAGCTTGATCATATTTCGCAGTTTCATAATACTGATTTGCCAAAACAGTATGACTTGCATTCACTGAGTATAAATCGGCACCCATCATTATGACACTAGCATCTTTAGTTATTTCTAGATTATCAAATGAGTTTACTAACTCCAAATGTCTAAGTGCATGTTTTATTGCCTCATTAGGCTTTCGAAGTGTTTGATACGCTAGACTAATGTAATAATGCAAATCAATATATTCAGGTAGTAACGAAATCCCTTCCAAACAGATCTCAATACACTCTTGATATTCACGGTTAGCATAACTTTCTCGACCATACTCAGCATAGACATACGGGTGTTTAGCACGTTTTTCTAATGGTAATGCTTTCAAATTAGTATAGGCAATGCGAATTTCCTCTAAAGCTTTCTCAGAGTCCCCATGTATATAATAGCTATTCGCTAATTGATATCGATAGTAAATGTTGTTTGGTTCTTTTTCTAACTCGTTTAGCAATATAGAAGCAGTTCTTTGAAATTTCCGTTCAAGTAATTCTTTGTTATCAAACTGATAACCATAATGATTTAAAATGACCGGCGCGAGCAGAATTGGCCCTTTCATGCTAGGTTGATTATGTACCGCACCTTCATACTTGAAGGTTCCATCATTTTTAAACATCCTATAAGAACTATACTTTAAATAATTAGTACTATCTGTCGATTTAACATAGTCATGCATCGTAAACTGAACAGTATTAAAATTGCTCAATCGATTATCTTTTAAAAGACCGATCAACTGCTGTTGATCTAATAATTCCTCATCTGCATCTAAAATGAGGATCCATTCTCCCTTAGCGTAGGAAATAGTAATATTACGCATATCTGAGAAGTTATTATTCCATAAATGATGAAAAATATTAGAAGTATATTCAGAAGCTATTTCAGGAGTGTGATCCGAAGAACCCGTATCGACAATAATAAGCTCAATATCCGATCTTTTTAACAAGGACTCTAGGCTATTCAAACATCTTCTTAGATTAGTTTCCTCGTTTTTAACCATCATGCATATACTTAGTTTAAATGAATGCTTTTTCATCTTATCACCCGCAACAATATTATTTAGATAACGCTATACCAATATTCTAATAATGGCCTTACTTCATATTCAATTAGATCTCCAAACAGGTCGAAGTCCTGATTCTCAAGTGAAGAAACGAGTTGGCTCAACTTTTCATTAAATTCATCCAAATCTAGCTTTTCATTTTGTAAACTTTGGGCAGCTATTGCAATTTTAGAGAATAAATCAATGTACAGAATAATAATACTATTATTTTCATTAGAGTTTAGTAAGTCTTCTCGAATCATTCTCATCTTTTCGATTGTTTCAATAAGTATTTGCTTCAATTCCATCATATATCCCCTTTTCAAATAATAGTTAGCCTTTAATGTAATGAAAAAGGCTCTGGTACCCCAGAGCCTTTCGATGTGCCAAATTATCTCAACAATTGAAGAACGCCTTGCGGTTGTTGATTAGCTTGAGCTAACATTGCTTGCGCTGCTTGCGAGAGAATGTTGTTTTTCGTGAAGTCCATCATTTCTTTCGCCATGTCAACATCGCGAATACGTGACTCAGCTGAAGTCAAGTTCTCGGAAGCTGTTTGCAAGTTATTAATTGTGTGCTCTAAACGGTTTTGTACTGCCCCCATTTTAGAACGTTGTGAAGATACATTTTTAATTGCGCTATCTAATGATGTAAGAGCTGAGGAAGCTGTAGCTGCTGTTGAAATATCAACATTAGATAGACCTAAAGCTGCTGTACGCATATCTCCGATACCAAAACTGATAGTTTGGCCACGGTTAGCGCCAATTTGGAAGGAAACTCCACCGTTACCTGCTGCTTCAGTTTGAGCTTGAGATAATCCTAAATCAGAAACTGTAGTGTTACCATCGGTGTCGTTAAAAGTTACTGGACCATTTTGACCCACAACATTGAGGCGACCATCTTTTGTTGCATTAACTTTGATATCCTCAATAAAGCCTTCTTGTCCTTTTGTTTTGTGAGAAACTGTATTGTTGTAGTTACTTACTGCAACTTTAATCGCAGCCTCTAAGTTAATTGCAAGAGTTGCCATTGATGTTGTACCGCCAGTAGCAGCTGCAAGTGAAATTTGAAGCGTAATTCCGTTCAATTTCATTTCAAATTTATCTCCAGCAGTAATGCTTTGACCATTGTATACACTTGTTCCGACAACACCATTGCTACCTGCTGCGTTATTACTAAACGCTGTAACAACCCCAGTACCAGACCCTGTAGCAATACCTACTTTTGAATCTACGCCTTTTGTCCCACTTTGTAGCACTAGTTGTCCAGTAGCGTCAACATACCCTGTAATATGGGCAGTATTCTTACCTGATGCATCAATTGCCTCATTAATTTTATTGATAATTAAATCTTTTGCTTTAGTTTGGGAAGTTGTGTCTGAAGAGCTTACTCCAGTGAGAATTGCTTTCTCATCTGTCGTTAGATTTTGCCAATTGACTTCAATGTCGCTTCCATCAATTTTCAATGTTTCTTTCACATAATTCGTTCCACCTGTAGCGTCAATTTGAGTTCCCATTGCTACAGAACCTTGAAGTTTACCCTCAGTCAACTTAGCAGTCACTGAACTTGTAGTAGTATCTTGAGAAACGTTAGCTCCACCAACTGATTTCAATGCACCGTTAAGCAACTTTTGAGTATTGAACTCAGTTGTGTTACCAATACGGTCGATTTCGTCTTTAAGCTGTTTAACCTCTTCTTGAAGAGCTGCACGGTCGTCAGCTGTGTTCGTTCCGTTTGCGGATTGGTCAGCCAATTCGCGCATACGTTGAAGGATGGAGTGAGTTTCGTTCAATGCACCCTCAGCTGTTTGAATCAAGGAGATACCGTCTTGAGCATTTTTAGCAGCCATATCCAAACCGCGGATTTGAGCTCTCATTTTCTCGGAGATTGCTAGACCTGCTGCATCGTCGCCAGCACGGTTGATGCGAAGACCGGAAGACAATTTCTCAAGGGATTTGCTTGCTGCTGCTGTGTTACCAGTCAATTGACGGTGAGTGTTCGCTGCTGCGATATTGTGATTAATTCTCATTATTTTCTTCCTCCTGAAGGTTCGTTTGATCCACGTCCATGTGGATTTATTTGTAGGTTTGCAAGCGGGTCGGCCGCCCAGCTTGTTATCCCATTGTTATATATATCGTCGTGGCGTTTCCGAAAGTTAATAGCTAAAATAAAAAAAATGTCGACTCGTGGTCGACACTTCATTCACTTCGATTTATTAATCAATTTACTTAAGTTCATAGGACTAATTGAACTAGCCGTAGCTTCTTTATTCGATTCCTGAATATGCTGATAAATTTCTTTTCGAAACACTTCCACTTGTTTAGGGGCCTTTATTCCGACACGAATCGTGTCTCCTTCACTACCGAGAATTACAATCTCAATCTGATCGCCGATCATGATGGACTCGCCTTTTTTCCTTGCCAAGACTAACATGCTCCTCACCCCTCCACTTGCGCTGCTTCACTCAACACAATCTCATGTTTAACGTTATACTCAGAGTCATGTAGAATAATTTGTTTCGCTAATTTTTCTTTCACATTCCAAATAATCGGTGCCAAAAGATTCATAGTGCATTTAGTGAAGTCACTATTTACCGTTACGACTGACCATACTAACACGTCTTCAGGCTTGTCAATCTTCAATTCCTCCTGTAAGTTATCCGGCAGAAGAATATCATACTCTTTAAAAAACAGAAAAGGATCAACCACAAGGAAGGAGAGATCACCATTCTGAATAGATTGAATATATGAAAACGGAGCGCTACCTTCAGGTTGAACCAAAATAAATTGTGTTAAACTCTCAAAGCCTGGAACACCTTGTGTAAATGTGAAGACTTCAGATTGTTGTACGTCTAACTCGCCAAAAAACAACGTCGAAATATGCATGTCTCAAGCTCCTTCGATCCATTTTAAAATAAAAAAAGCCATAGAAATCATCTATAGCCTGATTATAACGCATTAAGTTTTGAAATCAATTTGTGGAGGTGTAATCTCTACCTTGGGGTATTGTCTCATGTAAATATCAAGCTTCCCGCGAGTATAGTCAATCTCAGGTTTATTAACTTGTGCATTTACGTTAACTTTTCCATCTGTAACGTTAATTTCCGCTTTATGCGCAGTGTAAGTAATATCAACATTATCATAGCTTGCTTCGCCGTAATAGTCGAACTGCGAACGGCTAATACTTAATTCTTTCGCTATTTCAGCTATGGCATTCCCACCTAAGTGAATTGCAGCCATACGATTCCCATCTTCAACTCTACGTGCAATTCCTTGCATGGCAATTTCATGGCTTTGCGAATAAATTCTACTTAAAGCTGTAAGAATTGGACCTTGTCCTAGTGCATCCCAAGCACGGCTCTGATCGATTTCGAGTTCGCCTCTAGGCTGACGGATATCTTGTTTAGGCCGATCCACTTGCATCTCATAAGTTGCCCTAGGTTGGCGGATGTCCTGCTGCCCAAGATCTGCGTCGATCCCGATGAGAGCAGGCTGCTGGCTTATTTGTATTTGAGGAATACTAGGCATCACAACAGCCTCCTAATCGAGATTATTAGCGAAGAAAATCAACTAATGTAGGTACGATAACCTTAGACCCTGCAGACAATGAAGCTTGGTACACGTTTTCTTCCATTTTCAAGTTTGTAATAACAAGCGACATATCTGCATCTTCGGTTTTGGATTGTAGACTTTGTAGGTTAATGCCGATATCATCGAGCCTGTTTTCAGCAAGCTGAACTCGGTTGGTTTTAGCTCCAATATCTGCTCTAGCACCCAACACTCCGCTCAATCTCGTGTCCATAAGTTCGATAGATTTCTGAATACCTGACGTGTTACCAGCAGCAAGTGAAGCAGATAAATCCTTTAAAATTTGGAAAGCATTATCTTGCATGCCCGAAGCTCCAAATATTTGCTCGGCCGTTTTATTCATTGCAATCTGAACGCCTGCACCAATTTCAAATTTAATTTCACCATTATCGGTTACAGCATTGGCTGCATTATCCGGATCAGGGAAGGGAGCCTTGTCAGTGATTTGTCCATTAAAGACAAATTTCCCGTTGAATTGGCTATTTCCAATATTGGTTAACTGACCATACAATTGATCAATTTCTGTTTTCATAGCACTCAACGAGTCCTCTGAGTTGGTCCCATTAGCGGCTGATACAGCTAGCTCGCGAGCTCTTTGTAAAACACTACCAGTCTGATCCAACATAGTATCTGTATAATCCAGGAAAGACACCGTAGCATCTACATTTCTCTGATACTGATCATTGGTATCAAGCTCACTGCGATAGCGCATTGAGAAACTAATTCCAACCGGATCATCTGATGGTTTATTGATTTTGCGGCCTGTTGAAAGCTGATCCTGCAACTTATCCATCCGAGATAAATTCGTATTTAAATTACGTAGCAACTGTGTATTAAGCATGCCTTGCGTAACGCGTAATGCCATTGTAATTTCACCCCATATCCATTGTATCTAGCTTTTTATCTGCCTACAGTTCCCATTGAGTTAATTACTTTATCTAGCATTTCATCGAAAGTTGTTAGAGAACGAGCAGCTGCGTTATAAGCATGTTGATATTTAATCATATCCGCCATCTCTTCATCCAAAGAAACACCGCTGACTGATTGGCGTCTAGCATCTACTTGATCCACAAGTATTTTCTGGTTGGATACCTGGCGCTGTGCCTCTTGGGTTTGAACTCCAATTTCTGACACTACTGCGCGAAGGAATTCGTCGAATGTACCACCATTAAGGATGATTTTGGTGACACCCGAGCCATCGAAGTTGTACTTCGTATTCTTAACATTAGCGAGTTTCAAGGCTAGCTCATTGTTACCTTTTACTACTCGTTCCACGCCGTTAGCATCTGTATATGTCTTACCTGAAGCTGCAATTCGCTCCACATTATCTGTAATATTTGAACTTACTTGCACTGTTTCTGCAGCAGTATTAAAGTCTGTAATGGGTACAAAGAAGTCCCCGCCTTTGGTTGGAGGATCCTGTAGCGTATATCCTTGTTTATGTATATCATTAACGGCAGTTACGATGGTCGAAACCATTGAGTTTAATTGATTTTTATACTCCGTTACATAACGTTGATCGGATAACATCAAGCCATACAACTCGCCGCTGTTTAAGTCAGCTGGATATGCCCCAGTGGCCAAGTCACTTGTAAACTCTGTTGCTTCGTTAGCAACCACAAGATCCTGATTCCCCATTTTGACATGGTAACCGCCTGACTCCTCTTGTACGCTAACATTGATTACTTTGGATAACTCATCAATAAGCAGATCCCTTTGATCGCGAAGATCGTTAGCATTATTACCGAGGCCTTCAACACGAAAAATCTCATTATTGAGTCCGGCGATTTGTTTCAACGTCGTGTCCACTTGCGTCACTTTTACAGTCATATTATCTTTCAAGTCGGAGCCTAGATCTTTCAGTTGCTTTGCTGCATGGTTGAAAGCATCTGTTACAGCCAGAGCACTTTCCTTGACGACGGCCCTTGTTTCAAGATTATCTGGTTGCTTGCTAAGCTCCTGCCATGAATTCCAGAAATTATCGAGAACCTGACGAAGACCGGTGTCCGAAGGCTCATTAATGATTGCTTCCAACTTTTCTAATGTATCTTGACGAACCGTCCATTCACCTAAGCTTTTGTTCTCATTAGTATATTGCTTGTCTAGAAAAGCTTCGCGGATCCGCTCCACCTCAGTAAACATAACACCTTGTCCCATTTGACCTGGGATAGTTGAGCGTTGCAAACTTAGTGCCTCAATAGGTTCTGCCGCAACCATTTTGACCACCTGGCGCGAAAAGCCAGGCGTGTTAGCATTGGCTACGTTATGTCCCGCCGTTGTCAATGCGGCTTGTTGTGTAAGGATCCCCCGCTTGGATATTTCAATTCCACCAAAAGTCGATCTCATGGTTTTCCCTCTCCTATGCCCTCTTTGGGATTATTCTGGTTTGTTTAATAATTAGCCTCTTCTATCGAACATGCCTAATCGGTTTGCACTCTTTACTTGGTTCGGATTCCTGTAAACCAGATCATCTTCAGGCGGACCAATAACTAAGTCAAGCGAATAATTGACGAATGATAAAGATTGCTCGATTAGCTGTTGATTAATGATATTGTTTTGCTTCAATACTTCTATTGTAGCAAGCAGCTTCTGTTGTGCTTCCATCAGCGCCTGTTTCTCTTCAGCCTTAAAAATAACTTTGATTAAATCTCCGACCGTAATCTTGGGGTTAGGATTATATCCTCTCGAAATTAAGTAAGAGCCGATGATTTGAATCCGATGCTGATTCGCTTCTGCAATCGCTCTCACCCATTTATTTTCACGATTAACAATCATATTCAGTTGATCGATATCATTGCTAACAAGAATCGGCGTCTTCGCCTTGGCGAGTTCAAGCAGCGCCTCGTGTGCTTCCTGAAGCTTCTCCATCGTTTCCAACAATGTCTGTATTGACATGATCGTCACCTGTTTCTATCTATGATGTGTTTCCTTATTTCAAATAAGGAAGGATTTTCTCTGCAATTTTGCCTGCATCCACGTGGTAAGTTCCTGCTGCCACAGATGATTTAAGTTGTTCAATACGAATTTTTTGTTCTTCCGTTCGAGCTGTTTCCGAAGCCCCTAAAAGCTCTTTCGCTTCAGCTGAAATCTCAACTTGATCCTTCAGCTTACCTTTCTTGCTGGCAGCTTGAGTAAATGCCGCATCTCCAGCTTTTTTATAAGGATTAATGGCTCCGACACGTTGATTATCATTAATTTTCATACTTTAACACTCCCATATCTCTGACCTAGAAAAACAAAATGCCGATAATCTTTAGAACTATTATCGGCATCCCCAATATGAAACTTTATATCTCTACAGTCCTAATTCTAAATTAATGGCGGTCACGTAGTCGCTCTTGAATCTTAAAGCTCATCTTGCTTTCCCTGTCTGCCTGCTCTGCTTTTCTCCGCTCATCCTCAGCGTTATTCTTAACATCCTTCACTAACTTGCTACGACAAGATTCACAAATCGTATTCTCACGAATCATGGTCCCACACACCTCGCAAGGATAAGCCATATTCGGGGCACTTACGATTGAAATCCGGCCCTCACGAATAAACTTCGTAATTTGCTTAATAGATACGTCCGTCGCTTCGCTTAAATCATTTATAGTAGTGCCTTTGTTTGCACGCAAATACTTCAGACATTTATCATACTGCTGCTCCAAATCTTTCAAGCAATTCGGGCATACCTCAGCAAAACCCTTAACAAAAATCTTCCCACAGCGTGGACAATTAGCAACGTTCATGCCCATTATATGTCCCCCTTCTATTGTTCCCTTAACCTAAATATTTAATTCCAGTTTACCGCAATCCGACAGCGTTTGCATATCTCTATTTTTCGAAAGCCTGGCTGTAGCCCTATCGCGCCCATGTAATACCGAACACTTTCGCCGGAAGGGATTCGCCTAAAACCCTTGCACACTGATTCATAGTACTCCCTGTGGTGTATACATCATCTACGATGTATATCACGTACGATGCTGCCTGGCAACCCAACAGCTGTTTAAGCAGCAACTCGTTGATCTCAAAAACATGTACTAGATCATCCAGACGCTCACTCCTGTTCTTAAAGCTTTGTTTATCTGTATGTTTCGAACGACTAAGCAGTGGGAGGACAGGGAGCCCGACTTTTCGCCCTAATTCAATAGCCATTTGTTCGGCTTGGTTAAAACCGCGCTCTAGCAATCTACGTTCACTAACAGGTACGAATGTAATCAGTCTCTTAGCTGAGCCCGGATCCGTGTCGAATTCTCTCATTTCCTCTTGCAATAAGTGATACGCATGAACAAGCATTTGACCAATTACAGCCTTTAGTCGCTCATCTCCTCGATATTTATAACGAGCTAATAATTCTTTCATCATTTCATCGTATCTCACAGCACTACGGCTTTTTGAAAAATAAGCGTGTCCCCTTCGTTGACAGTCATAACACACCTCGCCTCGCCCGCATATAGCACAAAGTGCCGCTCGAATCCACGGTATCCTCATATAACACGAACGACAAAGTCCCAGCTGCTTAACGCGATCAGAACTAACTTGTTTACACAGCAAGCACTCTTCCTTTACTGGACTGAGCAGTGAAAATAAATTCCCTCTCATTGCACCTAGCCAATTTTTCCAATCACTCATTCACTTCCCCCTTTCAAAATAACCCCGTTTACGCGCTATGCGATTCATTTTCTCGATTTGTCGAATAGCCTCCTTTTGTGATCGTGTGATTTCTTTGGCTGCAAAATAAACCTTTCCAGCTGGGTCGTCCTTTGATCTACCAGCACGCCCGGCCATCTGAACAAGCGCTGCTTCATCAAATAATTTTGAATCAGCATCTAGGATAAAAACATCCGATTTAGGCACAGTGACTCCCCGTTCCAAAATCGTCGTTGTCACCAAGACTCGTATGTCCCTGTTACGAAAACGTTGAACCCTCTCAGTTCGGTCAGAGTCCTTTGACGAGGTCCCCTCAATGCACAACATATTACCCCCTTGTAACTTTACCCTTAATAGTTCCACCGTAGGCTCCACCAGGCGAATGTTTGGAACAAAAACAAACAACTGTGCACCTCGCTCCACTGAAGCTACCAGCTTAGTAAATAACGAATTAGGCAGAGCTCGAGTACTTATAGATTTATTTAGGGCTGGGGTGGCTATGAGCTCCGGTACTGGCAGGGGATTTTTATGAAAACGCACCGGTACCCGCACATGTTGTAAGTCGCCTCGTTCAGCCGCTTGCCTGACGCTTTTCGGCGGTGTAGCCGATAGCAATATATTCACACCACTTCGTTTGCAAACTTTAGCTGCAGCATAAGCAAGCATTGGATTGTTATGGTACGGGAATGCATCAATTTCATCAATGATGACAAGATCAAATGCCTCATCAAAACGCATGAGTTGATGTGTCGTGGCAATTGTAATTTGCCCTTGCTCCCATCGCTGCTCGCTACCACCATAAAGCGTAACGACACTATAGTCTGAGAAAGCTCGCGATATTCTTGGTTGAAGCTCTAATACAACGTCTTTTCGTGGAGTTGCAATCAACACTCGCCCTCCATTGGCCACTGTTATATAAACGAAAGGGAATATCATTTCCGTCTTTCCTGCACCGGTAACGGCCCAGATTAAAAACTTTCGAGGCTCTTTAGTCAGCAGTCCGCGTTTATCCTTTCCCTTCTCTTCCGTAATAAATTGCAGCCCCTCCAGAGACGCTCTAGTCTGAGCTTCACTAAGTCCCCATGGCTTGATGTAGCTTTCGAGATTATCAAATGACTGACTCGCGTCTTTCACCACTAACTTTCCATTCTCAGCTGTTTCTCCCGATATAAGCAACGAGCAGAACCTTACCCGCCCCATCGTCAAGCAAGCCTCACAGTAAGGACAGTCTTGTCCACAGAAATGGCAGGCTGACCAATACAAGCTCTCCTTACCACTTCCGCACCGTTTACAGGAGTAAATCGTCCTTTTTTGGTAACCTCGACGCCATTCCCGATACTCCTTTATATGCAGCCCATTCTCTAATTTTATATCTCTGTTAAGATGAGCTAGCTGAAGATAACTCATCCACGCTTCCCCTGCCCCTAGTTCTAGATTTGTTGCTTTTAAAAGCTGCTCAAATTCCTCTTCAAGCATTGTCCTACCGCTGCAAGCTAATACAACCTTTGTATAAATTCCATAATCTAAAATCATTCTAGGGAACAATCCTTGCTCTCTAAATGTTATTTTCTTCATTGCAATTTTGTCGCAATTTAGCAAACCGCAATCTTTGGCCGCCTGGCGAAACTGCCTCAGCATACTCTCATCGTTCTGAACCAATTGTTTTAAATTTGCAGATTTTAGTTTGTCAAGCAGGCGCACACCTTGCCCGAACGAAATAAAAGGTTCGAACAGTACGAGGCCGGCGTCGGCTGCGTATTGCTCGAACCAATATTGGATGTCTGTCATAGGGTGAATGGATAAATGCCAATTCCACTCTTTATTTATACAAACGGCGTAAAGTTGAACCTTCATTGCTCACCTTACTCTCTTTTTAAGTACCACCTGCAAGTAAGCGATTACTACTATCCCACAGGTATTTTCACAAGATCTTCCCTGTTGCTAAGATGAACAACAATAACAGATTCCCCTTCATGCTGGCTCCTAAATTGATCAACTGCATCAAAATCCATTTGATATCTCAAATCAAGCAAATGGGTATGGGATAGTCGCTCAATAATTTGCCTTGTGTCGTCAGAAGACCCTTCATCGTAGATTGTTGCCGTAACTTCGTAGCCTTTTAATCCAGAGAAAAAAAATAAAGAGCGAATATACCATTCAATTTGATTTTGGTTATTTTTGGTGACAAGCAGAACTTTTGCAGGCTTTTTCTTTCTACCCTTGCGGGCTCCGAACAATAGATGAAGCACTGCGATGCTGATTCCGTAGCAACCCAAGATCCAAAGTAACCCAATCCACATAGCGGATCCCTCCCTTAATTGCAGTGTATGCCACAAAAAGTAGAGGGGTTCCAACAACGGAAGTCTTACAGGGTTACCCAACCATTCTTAATCGCGATGATAACCGCTTGTGTACGGTCATCAACTTCCATCTTTTGAAGAATTGAGCTGACATGGTTCTTCACCGTTTTTTCGCTGATGTAGAGGAACTCTCCGATCAGTTTATTGCTTTTGCCTTCTGCCATTAAACGAAGAACTTCCGCTTCCCGTTTGGTAAGTGGACTATTGGTATTATGTATGTACTTAAGCGCAGAATCCTTAGCGCCCTGTCCTGATCCAACCACACCGACGTCATCTAAATACGTCATGCGTCTTAGTTGGTTGATTAGCTTACCTGTAACTTTGGGGTGAATGTACGCGTGACCAGCCACCACAGAACGAATCGCATTTATAAGCGACTCCGCTTCCATATCCTTAAGCAAATAACCCGAAGCTCCCTTGCGAAGGGTCTCAAATACATAGCTCTCATCATCATGTAGCGAAAGAATGATAACCTTAATATCAGGGAAAATAAGCTTTAAGCGCTCAGTCGCGACTACACCATTCTCAAGTGGCATGTTGATGTCCATGAGAACAATATCTGGCGTGATTTGATTACACAGCTCGATAACCTGGATCCCATCGCCACACTCTCCAATGACTTCCATATCATCTTCCATATTGATAATCCGTTTAACACCTTCGCGAAACAGCTGGTGATCGTCCGCAATAACAATTCGCACATTGCGTTTATGACTCGCCGTGTTGTCCATTTTGATTTTCCTCCTTGTTCTCTGCACCGCCGCCAATAGGGATTAGCATTGTAATTTTGGTTCCGGAATCTTTGGCGGAATCAATGATCATTGTGCCTTCCAGAAGCTCAACACGCTCACGCATGCCTAACAAACCAAAATTATTTCCCTTAGCTATTTTCTGCTCTGTTTGCGGCACATCGAAGCCGACCCCATTATCTACGACGTAGATTTGTACTTGATCAGGTTCCAGTGTTAGCTCAACAGATAAGAAAGTTGCTTTCGCATGTTTTATTACATTAGATAGAGCTTCTTGCACCAGTCGGAAAATCGCAATTTCAAGTCCTGATGGAATGCGAGTCTGCTTGCCTACGAGATTGAATTGCGTACGAATACGATATTTCTCTTCGCAATCTTGAACATATTTACGCAGAGTCGGTACGATACCTAGATCATCGAGTGCCATCGGGCGGAGGTTGAAGATGATCTTGCGAACTTCTTCAAGTCCCCCTCTGACTTGTCCCTTCAAATCCACTAGTTCTTCCTTAACCGCGGGGATATCTTCTTTAATAAGCATGCGCTGAGCAATTTCTGTTCGCAACACAACATTTGCCAAGGTCTGAGCCATACCATCATGAATTTCACGCGCAATACGCTTTCGCTCTTCCTCTTGCGCCAGAATAATCTTTAAACCAAGCAGTTGCCTGTTTTTAGCCGATTCTAATATGCGAGTGACCTGATTGAGATCTCCGGATAAGTATTCTAAAACTACATTCATCTGAGAAACGATCGTTTCAGCCCGTTCCACCTGCTTGTCCACATTCTTAGTTCGCACTTGCAGGTCATTGCGTCTGGTCTTCAGATTATTTTCTTTTTCTCTAGCAATAGTGAGTTGTAATTGAAAGGCAATAGCCGCTTCATAAGCAACCTTAATATCTTCCTCACGGTACTTATTAAAGTCACGACTGACTTCCGTGAGTCGAATGCGGGAGCGCTTGTAATCCTTCTCTAACTTGTCGACTAAATCAATCGTGATGCTTGTTTCATGCTTAATTTCTTCAAGTTCACGAGTAAGCGATTCTTTCTCCAAGCGAGAAGCTTCAGCGATCTCGAACATCTGATACTTGCTGCTCTCCATGACGTTAATTGCGTTTTTTATGACACGATCTATAGCGTCTGGTTGCAAATGAAACATGCTCCTTTTTAATAACAATATTAGAAATTAGTCTACCCCATATTGTAACATAGTTCTTACAATTTGAAGTGAACTTCTAGCACTATTTATTCAATAGTTATCCCATAATTTTGGGGATCCCAGCCTACTTTAAACCCTAATTTCTCAGAAATTACACGAAGTGGAACCATAGTTACATTATTCATAATTTTTGGCGCTACTTCCGCTGTGACACGATCCCCATTTGCCAGTAGATCTGCATTATCAATCCACAAATCGATTAGCTTATCCCCGCGAATAACGGTAACCTTCCGTTCTTTGTCATCCCATTTCACATTACCGCCGAGAGCTTCTGTAACAAATCGAATGGGGATAAGTGTATTATCATTCACAATCGTTGGAGCTTGCTCTAACGTCATTGCTTTTGAGTTTACTGTTACTTGCTTTTTGTTCACTGTAAGTTTTACTGAATTCTTTGGTAAAGCCGGCAGCTGCCCTTTATAAATAAACGAGATATCATCTATACTAATTTTCCCTTTCGAAGCTCTTTCATCCTGTCCATTCGCCGGATTAGCTACATAAACGCTCTTAAGCTTAATGGGGAATTTAAGATCGGAGACATCAGCTGTTAGCTTGCGCCAGCCCGTCCAGTTCGTATTTTCTGTGAAGCTGACATAGTTCAATTTTCCATCAGCATCAACAATTTCAGCACGCACCCAGTTAAAACTTCCATCTCCGAGGACCTTAGCTGTAATGAACTCAGGTTCACCTGCAATTTGCACACCGTTCGTACCATCAAATCGGGCATATGCGGCTTTCGTACCTGTACCTTTTGTAAAATCGTAAGTAATCGCTAAATTTTTATTTCCATTCGTTTGTTCAATATTTACAGAAGAAACAACCTCAGCAGGATATTTATCACCAGTAGTTATAACCGCAGAATTATCAAGGTCGTACCATACCTTTTCTTGTCCCACTGGAAGAGTAACCATGGTACTATACCCATCATACCTTGCGATAACCTGAGCGGCTTGTGAACCTGAAGCACTGTCTACATGTAAAATACCATCTTTCAAGCTCCCTTTTACTCCGCTAAGTTCCCATGTTGCTGATGCCGCGGGCAGTTCTCTTGTTGCACCGCTTTTGGTTGTAACCATAATAGGCAGCTTAAAATCCCCACCCTCGGTCAATGAAAAAGCACCTGAATTGAATTTCATGGAAGTAATTTGGTCCCGGCCGATAACCTCAACATCCATGGATGCAGAACCTTTCCCTGACTTCGCAGTAATCTGCGTTTTACCTGGTAATGTAGGCGTAAATACATTATCCTTAAAGCCACCATTTGCTGTCGAACTACTCCATTGTGGAACGATGCCATCCACTGAAATCGGGTTAAAATAATCGTCGTATGCTTTGAATTGATAAGTGCTGGATTCATTCATGAATAAAATATTTTGACCTTTTAAAATAAGGCCTTTCAACTCACCTTTAGGCGCCGTTGAATATACACCTAAACCATTTGCAACGGAACGTTGGTTGCCATTCTCCGTTTTATTCACCAATTTCGGGTCAAAATCACCTAGAGGTCTGGAGACCATCTGTGTGGAACCACCACCATCAAGCACTAAGCCTTTCCAAACTCCAGCACTAATCATAAACTGCTGAAGCTCTGGCAGTGTCATACCCGCGCTACCTGCACTGCGATCGGAGGTAATAATGTACGCCGTTTTCATATCTTTGGAATAACCTAATGCTGTTCGTGATCGCGGACTGTAACCGCTGAAATCATTAATATTTCGCGTGAAATAACTCGGCTTCGCATCGTCAACTAAGAGCGTGCTTCCCCCGATAAGCATTTTGAAGTTTTTCCAATCATATGTTTTGGAAGCATCATGCGGAACCATATCATATTTGGTAGTGATTTTATCTCCGACTTTGAGGTGATTTACGATAAACTCCCTAGCTAAGCCTGAACCTCTAAGTATGTAGCCGTCCGCGGGAGCGATCATTTTAATATTCGTATCTACCGCAATCTCCTTGACGATATCATTTTGAATAAGCGCCTCAGTTGGAACATGCGTACCATCTACCGCTCTTTGTGTCATCGCCCAAGCACTTGTATATAGGAAAAGTCCATCAGCAATCATCGCGACATTGTTATCATCCCAATAATACGTTTTATTCACACCGCCAAGTTCAAAAGACGTTCCATCTTTCGCTGTTACCTTGCCCTCAAAGTCAAGGATATCAATAATCGGCTGATTGTTCTTCGTAATTGCAAAAGAATATAATCCCGATATTTTTGCTGGCGTCGCCATCACTGTTCCATTTGTGATTTGAGCACCCTCCGGGACACCTTCAGCCTGTGTATTAAAGAAATCTCCATTCACACCTGCTACTGCACCGCTATCCTTCACCATGCCCAAAACGCTTTGGTTCTTCGTAAACTGCGTATTCGTCCCTGCCATTGCGTCTATCTTTACGTTCGGATTCGTCAAGTCGACCTCGATCACATTGGCGTTTACCGAAACATCCTTATTGCTTCTAGTAGTTGTCCACACATAATTTTTCATGATTGCGCCTGATGTAATTGTTTCCTGTGAACTAAGCGTCAACGTTGAACCTGCCGCACTTACCGTAGTCCCAGCTGCCAATTGCCACACCAATGCGCAAGCCAGCGCACCAATCCATACTTGCTTCTGTACCGTCATGTTGCTTTTCCACACTCCTCTTTCAGTCTAAGTCTATTATCTATCATTTTCACGATACTTATATAGACTCTTAAACTATGGAAAAAGTTACGATAGGGCTGCAGTTGTATTTATACACCAAAGAAACACAAAAAAGAGAGTCATCCCTTATGGGGCCTGCTCTCTGCCTGAGATACAAAACCTGTAAAATTTACAGTATACGTTTTATTTTAGCTTCATGCTCAATAGATCGAGCTGATAAAAGTTCAATAATGGAATGCTGCTGTTCTTGTATGAGTTCAATCCGTTTAACAGTTGCATTAGTTTCTAAAACAGCTTGTTTAACTTGAGTTTGTTCTATTTCAATCCGGTCTAAGCGAGAGTCAATCCCCGTCAGGTGGTTGTCGATACCATCAAGGCGGGTATCAATACCATCTAGGCGTTTATCAATACCAGCCAGACGGTTTTCAATTCCATCCATACGTCTATCCATTAAATCTATCTTATCATACATCGGCAAAAATTCGGCCTTCAGCAGCGCTGATAGAGCTTCTTTCAACTCATTATCCATTTCCATCACTCCCCGATCCATCCATAATAGATGCTTATAATCGTAATTACAGTATAGCATACGAAGTTCTCGTGATGAAAAGTCATTTAGTATATGTATATATTACCATTTTTTATATTGTTAGTCAAACATATGTTCTGTTTTACTGAAAAGTAAAAAGCCATCCATAATAGGATGGCTTATCTAACTATATTAAACTAATGCTTGAGCTTTCAAAAGATCAGCTTTGTCTGTACGCTCCCAAGGAACATCCAGATCATTACGGCCAAAGTGACCGTATGCAGCCGTTTGACGGTAAATTGGACGACGCAGGTCAAGCTCTTTAATGATACCAGCTGGACGAAGGTCAAAGTTGTTATGAATCAACTCAACTAACTTCTCTTCGCTTACTTTTGCCGTACCGAATGTATCCACAGCAATGGATACCGGACGTGCTACACCGATTGCGTAAGCTAATTGAACTTCACATTTTTCAGCAAGTCCAGCAGCTACGATGTTTTTCGCAACATAACGTGCTGCATATGCACCGGAACGGTCAACTTTTGTTGGATCCTTACCAGAGAATGCACCGCCGCCGTGACGTGCGTAACCGCCATACGTATCAACGATGATTTTACGACCAGTCAAACCAGCATCCCCTTGAGGTCCGCCAATTACGAAACGGCCCGTTGGGTTGATGAAATAGTTTGTATTTTCGTCCAACAAGTGTGCTGGTACGATTGGAGCGATAACATGCTCTTTAATATCTTTTTGGATTTGCTCTAAAGTAACTTCTTCACCATGCTGTGTGGATACAACGATTGCATCAACACGAACTGGTTTATCATCAATGTACTCAACAGTTACTTGAGTTTTACCATCCGGACGCAGGTATGGAAGAGTTCCATCTTTGCGAACTTCTGTCAAACGACGAGCCAATTGGTGAGAGATCGAAATCGGAAGCGGCATAAGTTCAGGCGTTTCATTAACTGCGAATCCGAACATCAAACCTTGATCACCGGCACCGATTGCTTCAATTTCTTCATCGGACATAGAACCTTCTCTTGCTTCAAGTGCTCTGTCGACACCTTGTGCAATGTCAGGAGATTGTTCATTTAAAGAAACGAGAACCGCGCATGTTTGGGAATCAAATCCGTATTTTGCACGAGTATAACCGATTTCTTTAATTGTTTGTCTTGCAATTGCTTGAATATCAACATATTCAGAGCTAGAAGTAATCTCACCAATTACCAAAACCAAACCAGTTGCTACAGATACCTCACATGCTACACGAGCATTCGGATCATTAGCAAGAAATGCATCCAATACCGAGTCAGAAATTTGGTCACAAATTTTATCCGGATGACCTTCTGTTACGGATTCGGATGTAAATAAACGACGTCCACGTACTTGCGCCATATCATTCATCCTCCTAATATCATTTAGTATGTTTGAAAAGCTTCTACTCGATGCCTCTATATGAAAAAAAGTGGGCCCGGCTTTAGCGGCAGCTTTTCACGCCAAACGGAATCCCTCTTTTGCGCTCTGCGCTGACAAGAACTTTGAATTCCGCACTGCTAAAATTTAAAACAAGCTATTCATGAATAAAGACAACAAAAAAATGAACCTTTCCCGATTGGAAAAGGTTAAATTAAACATTGACCTTCAATAAGTTATCTTACTTTATTTGTCGTCTAGTGTCAATGAATGTACTCGTGAATAAATTATGAATAATTTCTAACTTTAAAGAGAAAACAAAGCTTCTTCAGCGCGTTGGATCAACCTTTTTGTTATTGTACCCCCAACAGCCCCAGTATCTCTTGAAGAGATGTGTCCCCAATAATCCTCTTTCACCGAGGAAGAGGGAATAGAGCCTAGCTCCGTTGCAAATTCCGTATCAGCATTTAACGACATTTGCTTACCCACAGGCAATCCTAGCTCAGCAGCAATCTCATATTTGAGTGCATCCAGGGCCTTTTTTGATTGAGGAACCAACTTGTTGTTACTTCTAGCCATAATAAACGCCTCCTTAGAGTTTTTATTATTAAAAATCAAGCTCCGTAAACAGTTGACCCAAGTGGGGACACCTTTATTATGTCTAGATTCCCGATCTCAAACCTCATAAGAAGTTGTCATTAAGGGTAAAATTGTGGAGAAAAATCTATTTCGCAACCGTGCTTCCATCTGCATTTAACAACAAATAGCTGCCGCGCACCATGACAAAAATGTCTGCTGTATTTTTCGGAGAAGGTTTTATACCGCGACCCTCTGTTGGAAAAACCAAAAGATGATTCAGCGCGGGTTCAGTCCCCGCTGGAAGATCTTTGCCTCCCGTCACATCCGGGATGCCATTATCATCGTTGCTCACGGTGAGAACTCTGCCGCTTCGCACGATAAATTCGGCGCCAGCACCGGCATAAAGTGTTTGTCCATTTGCCAATTGGACAACCTTCATAGCCGCTGGCGTCGGGGTAGTGCCCGTGCCTCCGTTGCTCCCACTGCCAGGCTGGCTTCCGCCAGCACTAGCAGCGATCGCTGAGGCTACAATCTCTTTCACCTTGGCTTCGCTTAATGTGTTCTGATCAAAATAGCTCTTTGTGATCACCGGATCGGTGGACGAGCCTGGGGTTGGAGCTTCAGCTTGAGAAACTGAAAGGGATGTAGATAATAATAGAATTGCACCGCTTGTTGCCAAGAGCATCTTTTTCATATTCATTCGCTATTAACTCTCCTGTCTTAATAATCTGTAAAATTAAAGGATATCTTACTTCTTTTGTCGAATTATTTACGGTTAAATAATTTAGCAAACGGAGTGATTCTATGAAAAAATTACTAACTGTCACTATGATTTTATTCTTTATCACAAGCACCGTCAACGCTTCCTCGATCCGGGGGGACTTTGAGGGTAATCCCATCGTAAGCGTAAAAACGAATGGAAGCGAACTTAAAGTAGAGGATGTCCCAGCTATCAATTATAAAGGAAGAACGATGGTGCCGATTTATATGTTAAGGCAGTTTGGTGCCGATGTTGCTTGGGATGATTCAACATATAGCGTAAATGTATCTTTGAAGAATGAGCAGACTCAAAATAATGTTAAAGAAACATCTATAATGAATGCTTATAAATGGCTAAGCGATACGGACATGCAAATTTATATGTTTGCGAGTAAACTCCAGCAATACAAGGATTTAGATCAAGTACCTAATCTTAAAGATCTACTTGATCGTGATTACTTGGAGATAACAGACGAGTATAATAAATCGTTAGAATTTGCTACTGCCGTTTATAAGCAATATGACGCAGATACTGGCATTAATGAAATACTCGCCAGCCAATCAAAAGTGCTCGAATCAGTTGGTCAAACGAAAGAATTACTGAAAATCTGGATGACTCGTAAGAATGACGCGCAGATTAGCTCTAGTCTTCAAATGAGCGTGTTCAACAGCATTGAAAACAGTCAAAAGAACATTATAAATACCATTAGATATGTACATACTACATATAAACAAAAATAAAAAAGAAGGCCGTTAGGCCTTCTTTTTTATACCGATGGGTTTAATTTACTTTAGGAGCTACTGTTACTGCAACTACATCGGATTTACCGCTTGGAGATTGAATTGTCAAATCAAATGTACCATATCCATCTACAACGATATCGCCGTAAGAAGTAATTGTTACACTTGTAATGCCTTTGGAGTAGTGGCTTGCTGAGAATGTAATACCCAGTGTACCGTTAGCCAATTTAGCATCATTTTGCTCATATTCTTTACCATAGCTATCTGTAACAATCAGATCTGGATTAAAGAATGCATTTCCACCAGTTTTATCGATTGTCATTTTGCTGTCAGCAGCCACTTTATCAACTGTCAAAGCATCATTTTTAGTAGTTACTGCTACAGTTGCTGTTTTAGTTTCGCCTTTAATCGTTTTGTAGGAAACGTTCAATGTTGAAGTACCTACTTTGTTACCAAGAACGTATGCTTTACCATTCGATGCTAAGAATACTTTAGCAGCAGCATTGTTAGATGAAGTAATGCTAGTAATAGTGCCAGCTGGAACTTTAACAGTATCACCAGCAGCATTCTTAGCAGAAACTTTCACTTCGCGTGCGAATACTTGGCTTGCTGTTACATCTTTAAGAGTAGCATCCGTGATTTTTTGGTCGCCTGCTCCATAAATTGTTGTTACAACAGTACCACTATCGCTCAGGTTGAACAATGTAGGAACAGCGTTCACAGAGTAAGTAAGATCATCAGTCGCTTTAGCAACTGTCAAAGTTTTAGTCACTTTGGAGATCTCAGTACCGTTTTTAGTGATCACTGCAGTATACTCGATTTTGGAACCTTCTTGAGCACCTTCACTAGTATCAGTTTTTGCACCAGTGAACAATGTGAACTCGTCATTGAATGTTTCATAGTCGCCAGCAACACCAGCACCTAAACCATAAGTTGCAGTACCACCAGGAATGAACTTATCACCCAATTTCAAACCAAGCTTATTCGTATCAGTAAATTGTACGAATTTTCCAGTAGTTGTATCAACATTATAAGTGTTTGCAGTTACAGTCACTTTGTAGTCGTTACCGCCACTTGTAGAATTGTTACCTTGGCTATCTGTGTAGTGAGCATCATCAAGTGTTTTACCATATTGGTCAATAACTGCAAGCTCAATCGCTACTGTAGCACCTTTAAGTGCTGCTTTCGCAGGATCAGTTACTACTTTGAAGTGATCAGGTACGCGAGCGTCAGCAATTGTGTAAGTTTTAGTTGAAGTGCTGCTTGCATTAGCTGTTGCGATAATTGCAGTAATAGATACTGCTCCTTTAGACGCATCGCTAATTTGGTCCAATTTAATCGAACCTCTGTGCTCACCAGAATCTAAAATTGTAGCAGTAGATTGATTTTGAACACCAGAAACGTTGATTTTGATACGATCAATGTTTTGAGTACTTGTCAAATCATCAAGGCTAAGTTGGTTTCCAGCAGCATCATAAGCAATAACCGGAATGTATACTTCTTTGTCGCCTGCAGCAATTACGTCGTTAAGATCGCCAATTTCAACCTTATTAGCAATTTTGGAGGATTTAACAGAAATCTTACCAGTTGCTGTAGCAGCTTGGTTGAACACTGTGAAGTTGTAATCCCCAGCTTTATCTACATCATTGACTAATGAGATTTTAACTTGTGCGATATCATTTCCGTTATCTTCTACTTCTGTTTTAACATCAGTATTTGCAATGTAATCATTCCAGATTACAGTAGTATCTCCAAACAATTTATTGCTTGTTCCGTAAACTTTTGCATTGATCAAAGAATCGTAGGAGATTGTACCGCCGTATTGGTCGAACAGGTTAAGATCAAACTTAACGTTTTCGCCTTTACCGTTCAAGGACTCACCTACGGAGTAACGAGCTGCACCAAGCTCAAGTTTAGTCAGGATTGGTTGTGTACCAAGCTTGAAGTTTTTAGTAGCTGTAATGTGGCTGTCGTTGTTAACAACAGTTACTGGAATTACAGATACACCTTGAGTTGTGTTGCTGTTAGCTGTATTCAACGTAATCAACAAAGTACCATCATTGTCTTTTGTGATTTTTGTGAATGTTGCAGCAGATGTGTAAACGTTGTAAGAACCAGCGTTTGTAGTAGCGTTCTCACCGTATTGGTTGGAAGCTTTTACTTTAACGATAGTTTTGTCAGCGTAAGCAATTGTGTCGCCAGCGTTTACGAAGTCGATTTTTGTAAGAACTTCGTCTTCACCAGTGAAAGTTGCAGTAGTTTTGTCAACAGTAGCTTCATCCAAACCGGAAACTGTTACTGTGTACTCACCTTTGCTAACTTTAACGTCAGTCAATGTCAAAACTGCGGATTTCTTGTCATCAGCAAATTTAACAGTTGTAGCTACATCAGCTGTACCTTTTTTCAAAGCCAATTTAGCTTTGTCAGTGTCAACTGGTTTGTTGAAAGTTACTGTTACCTGTTGAGCACCAGTAGCTTTTGCACCTGTAACGGATACTTTACCAGGAGATACGTATTGAGCTTTCGCTTCGTATGCACCAGTTAGAAGTAGGTCACGAGTTGCATTGGATTGGCCACCGAATTTACCGCCGTCGCCAGCAGGAAGAAGTTTCAACTCAAGAGCAAGTGCTACATAGCCTTGTGCCCAGTCGGAAACAGTTGTGTCAGTACCAGTTTTGCCTTTAGCATCAGCATCTTTGTTCAGTACGCGAACCAAGAAAGTAGCCAATTGCTCTTTTGTTACTTTACCAGCTGGGTTGTATTGACCTTCAGCATAGCCGTCAGTAATACCAGCAGTTTTCAAAGCTTCGATGTAAGGAAGAGCGTAGCCGTTAGCAGCGTCGTCAGCTTTAACATCGGAGAAGCTGGAAGTTTTAAGGTCTTTGTTTACTTCGATACCAGTGATCAAAGCTGCAACTTTTGCGAATTGAGCACGGTTCATTTCGTCTTTAAGACCAAATGTAGTGTCGCTCACTCCATCAAAAATACCTGCGCTGATCATTGCATCAAATTTTGCTTTTGTAGCTGCGTCAAGATCTTTAAGATCTGTGAAATCAGCAGAGGATTTAGCTGCGAAAGCTAGGGACGAAAACATGGATAATGCCATTGCTGTAGAAAGAACTACGGATAAACTTTTCTTCATAACCTTTTTTTCTCCTCCTTGAATATCTTTGGTTTTATTTTTTAGGTTAAAGCTAGTATTATTTGAGCTCGATTTACTCATAGTTTGGTTCACCCCCTTTCCAGAGTTAGAGCATTATATAACTAAGTTCGCGTGCAGCTCTAGTAGCTGCATTGGAAACTAGTAAACGTAAAGTAGAAAGAAAGACACCCACACCAATTTACATTATACATTGGTCGAATAGCGTCGTAAAGAGTTATTTTGTGATATCTGTATGGCTAGCTATAATCTGGTTAACTCTTTATTATTTGCTTGCTTTCAAAGTATTAAACGCACAGGTTTCGAAAAAGTTGCGATTATTCAAAAAAACTTTTTTTATTTTTTGAAAGAACAACAGATCCATCCCAACATAAATACGAATGGATTTGTGCATAGTACATCTATATAAACAAAAAAAGAAGGCCAATTGGCCTTCTTTTTTAAACCGTTAATCTTATTTGTTATTAGCTGCACCAGTTACAGTTACTGCAACAACATCGGATTTACCACTTGGAGATGTAATTGTAAGATCAAAAGATCCATCAGCATCAGATGTTTTCGTTACTTGAATGTTACCATTAGCATCGATCGATACGCCAGTAACGTTAGCTGAGTAGCTGCTAGCTGAGAATGTTA
Source organism: Paenibacillus sp. P36 (assembly GCF_045866505.1). Classification (NCBI taxonomy): domain Bacteria; kingdom Bacillati; phylum Bacillota; class Bacilli; order Caryophanales; family Paenibacillaceae; genus Paenibacillus; species Paenibacillus sp. P36. The sequence goes on along the minus strand of NZ_AP038372.1, from coordinate 111,761 downwards.
CGCCCAGTACGCCGTTAGCTTTTTGTGCATCTTCTTGCTCATACTCAACACCATAGTTATCTGTAACAATTAGATCTGGGTTAAGGAATGCATTGCCGCCAGTTGTAGCAACTGTCATTGTGCTGTCTGCTTCAACTTTATCGACTGCAAGTGCATCATTTTTAGATGTTACAGCAACAGTAGCTGTTTTAATTTCACCTTTAATCGTTTTGTAAGAAACGTTCAATGTAGCTGTGCCTGTTTTGTTACCAAGAACATACGCTTTACCACCAACAAGCGCTACTTTTGCAACCGCATTGTTCGATGTTGTAATGCCTGTGATTGTACCAGTTGGAAGTTTTACAGTATCGCCAGAAGCGTTTTTAGCTGTAAGTTTAACTTCACGTGCAAATACTTGAGATTTCGTTACATCTTTCAAGTCATCAGCAGAGATCTCTTTACCATCAGTACCATAAGTCGATTTAACAACTACGCCGCTATCAGTAAAGTTGAACAATGTTGGAACAGCGTTGACGGAGTAAGTCAGGTCGTCAGTTTCGCTAGCAACTGTGATTGTTCTAGTTAATTTGGAGATTTCAGTACCGTTTTTCGTGATTGTTGCTGTGTAGTCAGCTTTTGCACCTTCTTTAGCATTCTCTGTTGTGAAGATTGTGAATTCATCATTGAATGCTTCAAAGTCACCAGCAGTTTCACCTTTACCGAAGATGGCAGACGCAATTGCAGGCTGCGTAGCATCACCTTTTCTTAAGCCCATCGTTCCAGCATCAGTACCTGTAGCAGTTACTGCAACTTTTACTTGATACTTGTTGTTTGATCCATCAACATAAGTTGGAGCATTGTTGCCTTGGCTATCTGTGAAGTTCGCATCGTCAAGCACTTGTCCATATTGGTCAATAACCGCTAGCTCAACTGCAGATGTTCCGCCTTTAACGATAGATTTCGCAGGATCTGTAACTACTTTGAAGTGATCAGGTACACGAGCGTCAGAAACTGTAAATGTTTTTGTAGAAGTGCTGCTTGCATTCGCTGTTGCGATGATTGCTGTAATGGATACCGCACCTTTTGTGTTGTTATTGATTTGGTTCAATTTAATGGAGCCTTTGTGCTCACCAGAATCAAGGATGCTTGCAGTTGTTTGACCTTCAACACCAGAAACGTTTACTTGGATACGTTTGATGTTTTCGTCGCTAGTCAGGTCATCCATGCTTAATTGGTTACCAGCTGCATCATAAGCTACGATCGGTACATAAACTTCTTTGTCGCCAGCCGCGATCACATTGTTCATTTCGCCAATTTCAACTTTGTTTGCAAGTTTGGAAGATTGAACGGAAATTTTACCGCTTGCTGTAGCCGCTTGGTTAAAAACAGTGAAGCCGTAATCGCCAGCTTTATCAAGATCTTTGTTCAAGGAGATCTTAACTTGCGGGATATCGTTACCGTTATCTTCAATCTCTGTTTTCACATCTCCAGCTGGGATGTAATCGTTCCAGATCACAGTTGTGTCACCGAACAATTTAGTCGTGCTTGTATTGTCTTTGCTGTATACTGTCGCATTCATCAAAGAGTCATAAGAAATTGTACCGCCGTATTGGTCAAACAGGTTAAGGTCGAATTTCACGTTTTCGCCTTTACCATTTAGTGCTGTACCTACGGAGTAACGAGCATCACCTAGCTCAAGTTTTGTCAAGATTGGTTGTGTACCCAATTTGAAGTTTTTCGTAGCTGTGATGTGGCTGTCATTGTTAACAACAGTTACTGGAACTACAGATACACCTTGTGTTGTGTTTTCGTTAGCTGTATCCAAAGTGATCAACAAAGTACCATCTGTATCTTTTGTGATTTTAGTGAATGTTGCAGCAGATGTGTACACGTTGTAAGAACCAGCGTTTGTTGTTGCATTTTCACCATATTGGTTAGAAGCTTTAACTTTTACGATCGTTTTATCTGCATAAGCAATCGTGTCGCCAGCATTTACGAAATCGATTTTTGTAAGAACTTCATCTTCACCTGTGAAAGTTGCGGATGTTTTGTCAACTGAAGCTTCATCCAAACCGGAAACAGTTACTGTGTATTCGCCATTGCTTACTTTTACATCAGACAATGTTAGAACCGCGGATTTCTTGTCATCAGCAAATTTCGCTGTTGTAACAACTTCGCTTGATCCTTTTTTCAACGTCAGTTTCGCTTTTTCAACGTCAACTGGTTTGTTGAATGTAACTGTTACTTGTTGCGCACCTGTTGCTTTTGCTCCTGTTACGGAAACTTTACCAGCTGGTACATATTGTTGTTTTGCTTCATAAGCACCTGTCAAAAGTAGATCGCGAGTTGCGTTAGCCATACCGCCGAATGTACCATCTTCACCATTAGAAAGAAGTTTCAATTCAAGCGCTAATGCTACATAACCTTGTGCCCAACCGGATACTGTTGCATCTGTACCAGTTTTGCCTTTAGCTGCTTCATCTTGACCAAGAACACGAACCAAGAAAGTAGCCAATTGTTCTTTCGTCACTTTACCAGCTGGGTTGTATTGACCTTCTGCATAACCATCAGTCACGCCAGCTGTTTTCAAAGCTTCGATGTAAGGAAGTGCATAACCGTTAGCTGCATCGTCAATACTAACGTCAGTGAAGCTGGAAGTTTTCAAATCTTTGTTGACGTCAAGACCCATGATCAACGCAGCAACTTTTGCAAATTGTGCACGGTTCATTTCGTCTTTTAGACCAAATGTTGTTTCGGATACGCCGTCGAAGATACCAGCGGAGATCATAGCATCAAATTTCGCTTTTGTAGCAGCATCCAGGTCTTTCAAATCTGTAAAATCAGCAGATGATTTCGCTGCGAATGCAAGAGACGAAAACATGGAAAGAGCCATAGCGGATGTAAGGACTACGGATAGAGTTTTCTTCATAAGGGTTTGTTTCCTCCTAATATTTTAAAGTTTTTTTGTTATAAAAACTTATAACCAACGGGACAACGGGACGACATTGAAGTAACTTGCTATCAATTTCGTATAGCTTTTTTTCTATCACCTCGTCTACATGAATTAGTATACTATTATCTCGTAATTAATTCATTGACAAGTATTTTCCAAGTAGAAAACTAGACTAGTCTGTATTCGCACTAGAAAAATGCAAAAAAAGAAGACCCCGAAAGGCCTTCTTCTCCTCCAAAATAATTACTTCACAATTACCGACGTTACAGTCGACTTGCCATTTGGCGATGTGATGATCAAATCAAATGTTGTGCCACTATCAGCTTTGATTGTTCCGTCAGCACTAATCTCCACTTTTCCTTTAACTTGATCCGCGGAGAATGCCAGACCCATCAAATAGTTGTATGCCGGTGCTTCATCTTTGTCGTACTCAACACCATAGTTATCCGTAACAGTCAGATCTGCTACCGCATAAGCATTAGCACCTGTAGAAATCGTTGCTTCCGATTCCCCAGCTTCCAACTTGTCTACAGCAACCATATCGCTTTTTACCGTTACAGGTACACTTGCTTGTTTAACATTACCGTCAACCGTTTGATAAGTCACACTCAATGTTGCAGTGCCTTCTTTATTCCCCATTACAAAAGCTTTACCGGCATCCTCTCCAGTACCCATCGCAACTTGTGCAACGCTAGGGTTTGAAGTTGTAATTTGTGTAGCCACAGCCGGAAGCTCAACCATTTCACCTGCTGCGTTTTTCGCTGTAATTTTTACTTCGCGGGACAATTTGCTTGTTGCAATTGCCAATTCACTGTCATTCACTACGTCACTGTCCATAGCATTGAACAATGGTGCTACTGTTCCAACACTATAAGTTAAATCTGCGTTTTTACCAACAACGGTAAGTGTTCTTTCTACTTTGGAAACCTCTTGATCGCCTTTGAGAATTTGAGCAGTGAACTTAACGTAAGTCCCCTCTTTTGCTGCGCTCGTTGTTTCAAAAGTGAATTCATCATTGAAAGCTTTGTAGTCGTTAGTACCTTTTTCGTACGTATTTTTCGTCAATACGTCTCCATTTGGAGTAAGAACATGCGCAGTAGCATTGTCAATAACACTACCATTTACATCATAAGTTACTGCTGTAGCAACTACGCTGTATTTCGTATTCCCATCTGCCGTTGGAACCACAGAACCATTGCTGTTTACATAGTTGGAATCATCCAACACTTGACCATATTGGTCAATCACGCTGAACTCAAAATCAGAAGTTGCTCCTGCTACAGCATTTTTAGCTGGCACTGTTACTTCTTTCAAATGGTCCGCAATACGCGCATCGTGAACAGTGTACGTTTTAGTTGCTGTGCTGCTTGCATTCGCAGTTGCAATAACTGCCGTTACAGATACTGCTCCATTAGAACCTGCATCAATTTTATCTAATTTAATCATACCCTTGTGCTCACCCGAAGTTGCAATTGTGCTGCTACCCGTTGCCCCAGAGATTGAAACTCTAATACGCTCAGCGTTCGCATCGCTTGCCAAATCGTCTGCACTCAGTTGTTTGCCATTTGCATCATAAGCCATTAACGGAACATATACATCCGTGTCTCCGGAAGCAATCACATCATTCATGTCGCCAATTTCTATTTTAGTCGCTACTTTTGCGGATTGAATGCTCACTTTACCTGTTGCAGTTGCCGCTTGGTTAAATACCGTGAAGCCGAAATCTCCGGATTTATCAATATCTTTGAGCAAGGAGATTTTCACTTGTGGAATGTCGTTGCCGTTATCTTCAATTACATAGCTAACATCTTCGCTCGCAAGATAATCATTCCAGATTAAGCTAGTATCTTTAAGCTTGTCTTCACTGGATAGTGTTTCATAGGACATAACGGAACCATATTGGTCATATAAGTTCAAATCAAACTCAACATTTTCGCCTTTCGCATTTAGAGCAGTACCCACGGAATAACGCGGTTGGCCTAGCTCAAGTTTCGTCAAGATTGGTTGCGTACCAAGCTTGAAGTTTTTTGTTACAGTGATATGGCTGTCATTATTCACAATTGTTACTGGAATCACAGTTACACCTTGCGTCGTGTCATTTGTGTTAGTATCCAATGTGATCAATAGTGTGCCGTCATTGTCTTTTGTTATTTTCGTAAATGTTGCAGCTGATGTGTACACATCGTAAGAACCTGTATTTGTAGAAGCAGCTTCGCCATATTGATTTACAGCTTTAGCTTTAACAATTACTTTATCTGCATAAGCGATCGTGTCATTCGCGGATACGAATTCGATGTTTTTCATTACTTCGTCTTCGCCTTTAAAAGTAGCTGTCGTTTTATCAACAGCAGCTTCATCGAGACCGCTCATATTTACTGTGTATTCACCATTGCTGATTTTAACGTCTGTTAGTGTCAATACCGCAGATTTTTTATCCGCCGCGAAAGCGGTAGTTGTTACAACATCAGCGTTACCTTTTTTCAAGGACAACTTAGTTTTTTCTACATCAACAGGCTTGTTAAAGGTAACTTCTACTTTTTGAACGCCAGTTGCTTTCGCACCAGTAACAGAAACTTTACCAGCCGGTACATATTGTTGTTTTGCTTCATAAGCGCCAGTTAGTAAAAGATCCCGAGTTGCATTAGCTTGGCCGCCAAATGTACCATCTTCGCCATTAGTTAGAAGTTTCAATTCAAGTGCTAAAGCAACATAACCTTGTGCCCAATCGGAAACTGTTTTGTCCGTGCCTGTTTTGCCTTTAGCAACTTCATCTTGTCCAAGAACGCGTACCAGGAAAGTAGCCAATTGTTCTTTTGTTACTTTACCTGCTGGATTGTATTGACCTTCTGCATAACCATCAGTTACACCAGCTGTTTTCAAAGCCTCGATATAAGGAAGTGCATAACCGTTGGCTGAATCGTCAACACTAACGTCAGTGAAACTCGATGTTTTCAAATCTTGATTTACATCAAGACCCATAATTAATGCGGCAACTTTTGCAAATTGTGCGCGGTTCATTTCATCTTTTAAACCAAAGGTTGTTTCAGATACGCCATCGAAAATACCTGCAGAGATCATCGCGTCGAATTTTGCTTTAGTAGCGGCATCCAGATCCTTCAAATCTGTGAAGTCAGCAGAGGATTTCGCTGCGAATGCCAAGGACGAGAACATGGAAAGAGCCATAGCGGAAGTAAGAACTACGGAAAGTGTTTTTTTCATAAAGGTTTGTTTCCTCCTAATATTTGAAGTTTTTTTGTTATAAAAACTTAGGATTAATGTTTTGAGTGAATCGTAATTAATCTTTCGTATATCATTTCGTATATCATTTCGTATATCAACTTGGCTACAAACTTAGTATACTATCGATCAGTGATAAAAGCATTGATAAGTATTTCCCATGGTGATTTATGCAAAGCATATAAATAAAAAAAGAAGGCCAATTGGCCTTCTTTTAAAACTTTAGTTCATCTTAGTTGTTAGCTGCACCAGTTACAGTTACTGCAACAACATCGGATTTACCACTTGGAGATGTGATTGTTAGATCAAAGGATCCTGCATCGCCATTTGTTTTTGTTACTTGAATGTTACCATTTGCATCGATAGATACTGAAGTTACGTTTGAAGAGTAGCCATTAGCTGAGAATGTTACGCCCATAACGCCGTTAGCTTTTTGAGCATCTTCTTGCTCATACTCAACACCGTAGTTATCTGTCACAATTAGATCTGGATTGATGAATGCATTGCCACCAGTTGTACCAATTGTCATTTTGCTATCAGCTTCAACTTTATCAACCGCAAGTGTATCATTTTTAGTTGTTACTGCAACAGTAGCTGTTTTAATTTCGCCTTTAATCGTTTTGTAAGATACGTTCAATGTAGCCGTACCTGTTTTGTTACCAAGAACATATGCTTTACCACCAACAAGCGCTACTTTTGCAGCTGCGTTGTTCGATGTTGTGATACCTGTAATTGTACCAGTAGGAAGTTTTACAGTATCGCCAGAAGCGTTTTTAGCTGTAAGTTTAACTTCTTGTGCAAATACTTGAGATTTCGTTACGTCTTTCAGATCATCAGCAGAGATCGCTGTACCACCAGTACCATAAGTCGATCCAACAACTACGCCGCTATCAGTAAAGTTGAACAATGTTGGAACAGCGTTCACGGAGTAAGTCAGGTCGTCTGTTGCGCTAGCAACTGTGATCGTTCTTGTTAATTTGGAAATCTCAGTACCATTTTTCGTGATTGTTGCTGTGTAGTCTGCTTTTGCACCTTCAGTAGCACCTTCTGTTGTGAACAATGTGTACTCGTCATTGAATGCTTCGAAGTCACCATTTGCTTCACCTTTACCGAAGATTGCAGAAGTGATTGCATTATTGTTGTCGTCACCTTTTCTCAGGCCGATTGTACCAGCTTCAGTACCTGTAGCAGTCACATCGACTTTTACTTGATACTTGTTGTTCGAGCCGTCAACGAACTCAGGAGCATTGTTGCCTTGGCTATCTGTGAAATGTGCATCGTCAAGTACTTGTCCGTATTGGTCAATAACCGCTAGCTCAATATCAGATGTTCCGCCTTTAACAACGGATTTCGCAGGGTCTGTTACTACTTTAAAGTGATCAGGTACACGAGCGTCAGCAACTGTAAATGTTTTTGTGGAAGTGCTGCTTGCATTCGCTGTTGCGATGATCGCTGTAATGGATACTGCACCTTTAGTGTTGTTGCTAATTTGGTTCAGTTTAATCGAACCTTTGTGCTCACCGGAATCCATGATGCTTGCTGTTGATTGACCTTCAACACCAGAAACGTTCACTTTGATACGCTCAATGTTTTGGTCGCTAGTCAGGTCATCCATGCTCAATTGGTTACCAGCTGCATCATATGCAACGATTGGTACATAAACTTCTGTGTCACCAGCCGCGATCACATCATTAAGTTCGCCAATTTCAACTTTGTTAGCAAGTTTCGAAGATTGAATGGATATTTTACCGCTTGCTGTAGCCGCTTGGTTGAACACGGTGAAGTTATAGTCACCAGCTTTATCAACATCATTCACTAACGAGATTTTAACTTGTGGAATATCGTTGCCGTTATCTTCAACTTCTGTTTTCACATCTTCAGCTGGGATGTAATCGTTCCAGATCACAGTTGTGTCACCGAACAATTTAGAAGTACTTGTATTGCCGTTGCTGTATACTTTTGCATTGATCAAAGAGTCATAAGAAATTGTACCGCCGTATTGGTCAAACAGGTTAAGGTCAAATTCTACGTTTTCGCCTTTACCGTTTAGTGCTGTACCTACAGAGTAGCGAGCATCACCAAGCTCAAGTTTTGTCAAGATTGGTTGTGTACCCAATTTGAAGTTTTTCGTAGCTGTGATGTGGCTGTCGTTGTTAACAATAGTTACTGGGATTACAGATACACCTTGAGTTGTGCTTTCGTTAGCTGTATCCAAAGTGATCAACAAAGTACCATCTGTATCTTTCGTAATTTTAGTGAATGTTGCAGCAGATGTGTATACGTTGTAAGAACCAGCGTTTGTTGTTGCATTCTCGCCATATTGGTTAGAAGCTTTAACTTTTACGATTGTTTTATCTGCATATGCGATCGTGTCGCCAGCATTTACGAAGTCGATTTTTGTAAGAACTTCATCTTCACCTGTGAAAGTTGCTGTTGTTTTATCAACTGTAGCTGCATCCAAACCGGAAACAGTTACTGTGTATTCGCCATTGCTTACTTTCACATCAGTCAATGTTAGAACCGCGGATTTCTTGTCATCAGAGAATTTTGTAGTTGTAACAACATCGCTAGTTCCTTTTTTCAAGCTTACAGTAGCTTTGTCTGTATCAACCGGTTTATTGAAAGTTACAGTTACTTGTTGCGCGCCCGTTGCTTTTGCTCCTGTTACGGAAACTTTACCAGCCGGTACGTATTGTTGTTTCGCTTCATAAGCACCTGTCAAGAGAAGGTCACGAGTTGCGTTAGCTTGGCCACCGAATGTACCATCTTCACCGTTAGAAAGAAGTTTCAATTCAAGTGCTAGAGCTACATATCCTTGTGCCCAACCGGATACTGTTGTATCAGTACCTGTTTTGCCTTTAGCTGCATCGTCTTGACCAAGAACACGAACCAAGAAAGTAGCCAGTTGTTCTTTTGTTACTTTACCAGCTGGGTTGTATTGACCTTCTGCATAACCATCAGTTACGCCAGCAGTTTTCAAAGCTTCGATGTAAGGAAGTGCATAACCGTTAGCTGCATCGTCAACACTAACATCAGTGAAGCTGGAAGTTTGCAAATCTTTATTTACGTCAAGACCCATGATCAATGCAGCAACTTTTGCAAATTGTGCACGGTTCATTTCGTCTTTCAGACCAAATGTTGTTTCGGATACACCGTCAAAGATACCAGCGGAGATCATCGCATCAAATTTCGCTTTCGTAGCAGCATCCAAATCTTTCAGATCTGTGAAATCTTCAGATGATTTTGCTGCGAATGCTAGAGATGAAAACATGGAAAGAGCCATAGCAGATGTAAGGACTACGGATAGAGTTTTCTTCATAAGGGTTTGTTTCCTCCTAATATTTTAAAGTTTTTTGTTATAAAAACTTATAACCAACGGGACGACAGTTTGAATCATTTTTTCAGCCGTTCTATGTAGCTCCGCGGCTATCATCTCGGCTACACGACTTAGTATACGTGAGTATATACTAAATTTCATTGATAAGTATTTTCCAGTAGGCTCGATTTACTAGATAAATAATTATCGGTTTGTGCATGTATCACTCACATTTACAATTTACATGTTAATTGTGAACTAAATAAGTAGAGAAGCTGAATTTAACCTAAAAGTTAGCTTAAGATAAGCTGAAACGATTTTTCGACCATTAGAAAAGCAAAAGACTGCATCCGATTATATCGGAGCAGTCTTTGTTCACTTCAATTCAAGATTTAAGGAATTTTCTTCTGTTGCTTAAGAACGCGGTTAGCAATCGCCGCAGCTTGCGCTCTGGTCATGTTGCCCTTTGGATCAAAGCTGTAGGTTGGCTTCTTCTGTCCTTGAACAGGCGCGTTCTCAATGCCATCCATTAGTCCTGCTTTAATAACTGCTTCTATAGAAGCTAGTGCATAGGTATCCATGTCACCTGCATCTGTGAATTGCTTTTTAAGATTAGCAAGTGATTTGACTGAATCCGCGCTGGTTTTCATGTTTGCTGCTCTTTCGATCATAACAGCGGCATCTTGACGGCTAATCGAATTGGTCGGAAGGAACAAGCCGTTAGAGTTACCTCTGACGATTCCCGCCCGTGCTCCGGCTTCAATATGCATGAAGTCATACAAACTGCTGCTATTCGGCAATCCAAGGCCTCTGCGCACATCCGCGAATGTACCTTGGAAGTTAGGGTTGGTCGGATCGTTAGTATGATAGGTTGTATCTTCATTTACTAATGGGATATTAAAAATGTTAACCAACATCGTTACAAACTCACCGCGAGTAATCGCGTCATTCGGCAAGAACTGTCCCGGTGTCTTGTTATTCATAATCCCTTTGGAATAAAGAATATCCAGGTAATCGCGGGCCCAATCATGATTCGTTACATCATTAAAGCTGTTATCCATGTACATAACCTGGAAATAACCGAAATTATCAACCGGCACTTTGATCGTATGGGATTTGGCATCTACAACGCCGCCAATATTCTTCCATCCTACATATTGGTTCCCAGTTCCGCTTGGATCCAAGAACGTACCGAATTGGTACACAGTGAGGTACTTCCAAGAGTCATTACGAATCTCTTCATCGTATTTCAACGTTAGCGTTCCACGTTCCGTAGGTATGACTAGATTTTTAATGTAACGGGAGTAAAACGCTGTCTCCCCAGGTCCAGGTAGCGATGGAGATGGTAGGTTACCACTGCCTTGCAAAGCGTCTTTAAGTGTTGCATTTGTACTTGCTGCACTACTATCAATCGAACCGCCATCGACCCAGAACAGTTTACTAGCAGCTCTGAATCGTCCTGTCGGCTCTTGAAGGAAGCGCATGCCGGCTTGAGTCTCAGAAGCTTTATCTACACGCCCGTCATCTTGATTGGCAATCCCAAACACTAATTTACGATCAGATGTGATGAATTGTTCCGTTTGTGTACGGTCATTTCTCATCAACTTCGTGTCTTTCGGGAAAGTTAATGTAAGATCCCCATCGAACAGGCTCATTTTAGCTGCAATATTAGTACGATACTGCGCACCCTCAATTGGTGTATTCAGATTATTAAGAATAAAGGTACCTTTTGATTTAGCACTGCCTCGAATAACTTCAAAGCTAACTGTATTTTTGCCTGCTTTCAAGTTCGGCACATCCAAACGGAAAATACCTGGCGCAGTAAGTTTGGCTTCTGTTTTATTATAAACAATGGAGTCTGCACCATCAGCTTGAATCACAACAGTTTGGAAATTTGTATTTACATTGGCCTGATCAATCTTATCTGCATTTTTAACGAAATTCGTTGGTTGAAGAAGTAGATAGTCAACAGGCTGTTTTGTAATAGTGATCATTTTGCTTGTCGTACGGCCAGTCTTATTCTTAGCCACCAATTCCAATACATAATCTCCATACGCATCCAAACTTAAAGGACTCGATAATTTGAATTTGGTCGTAATTTGATTACCGTCCAGTGGATTGGTCACTTGAGAGATTTGTGCTAGTAGTGGCGTAGTACCAACAGTAAGAGTGGAACCATTAGGAACACTTCTTACATATAAAATAGCTGTTGAAGTAGCATCTGCTGAATTTAATTTTGCGTTTAACACTGTACCAGAGAGCTGCAGCTTATCAGACGTAGTCAGGAAAGCTCCAGGCACTGAACTAGGTGTAAAAGGCGTGATAGCTGGATCAAGGGCTAGTTCTTCAACTAGCGGTGCGAAATCGCTTAAAACGAAGATCTCATAAATCGTTTGTGTAACAAGCACTTTTACACCTGCAGGTTTTAAGTACAGTGAGAATTTAATCGTTTTCTTACCATCTGCATCAAAAAGGGGATTCAATGCAGTAGCAGGGATATTGAATGTTCCATCAGTCGTGTTAATTGCTCCAGCTGGAATATTGATATTTGTATCATTTACAGTTAGTTCAATATCGCCATAGCTTGATGCAGGCAGATTGACAATTTTACCCGTAATACAAGGTGCCGCTCCGCTCGCACAAGTGATTTGAGCCGGATTACTAACTACTTTCCCATTATAAAGACTGTTCACAATGACATAAGGGGCACTTGAAATATTCAACTGATACACTTTGGTGCCAGCTTGGTTATAACCCGTTGTCGCATTCCATGGAACCAATGTTAGCTTGGTAGCACCATCCGGTATATCATGAAGATCAATCTCCGCTACGCCTGCAGTAACGTTCACATCACCATTGCCTGCAAATCCAGGGATCGTTACTTTCACTTTATCGGCATTCCCATTCACATGGAATTTAAGTTTGGCAGGAAATTCATTGATTTGATTCGTTCCTTGCTCAGTAAGCTTAACTTCATAACCTGCTCCAACTCCAATAGGTGGAGCAAAATACTGCGCAGTGTAATCAATGTAAGGCAAGGTTGGGTTAATGAAATTAAAATTATATCTAGTTGTGTATTCTCCACCCAGACTAGTAACGAATCTGACGTCGATTTCCTGAGAAGTCGCTGTGCCGCTGAGTGGTAGGTTTGCTTCAATATGATGGACGTCATAAGCAGTTCCACCTGTCACGGTCGAAGGATTAACCAAACTTGGAGCTGTTCCACTAGGAACATTAGGGTTAACGTTCAAGAAACCGCCATTAGGAGTCGATGTCAAACCTGTTGCAAATGTATATCGAAGTGTTGTCCCACTTCCGGCAACGCTAATATCCGCATACAAATAGTCAGGACTACCTGCTGTGATATTCCCTTTGCTGTTCTTTAAATCTGCTGTAAAAACAATGTTATTATCCGTTGAACTCACCAGATTAGGGATATTGACCAACGCTTGGTCTGAGTTCCCTGTTGCTGCCTCTTTAAAACGGACTTTACCATTATAAGCAAAACCTAAACCATTGTTATAAATAAAGTTTCTTGATGTTGTGTAATAGTTTGTCGGGTTCTTCGCAACGAAAGTGATTAGATTATCCCCCGGCGTTAAGGTGAGATCCGAAGCTCTTCCCGTATTTGTTAAGAATGTAAAAATACCGCCAGAAAAGTTAGTAGCTTCATATGTAGTTCCCGATACCGTAGCATCTACTTGATAAGCATTATTAGAATTACCTGTAATTGTAAGATTCGTATATGGACCTGTTGCTGGGTACATACCACCATCTGCGAAATCAACATCATTGATTTTCAAATTTGTGATGTTAGACACCGGTGTGAAGTAAACCCAAGCTGGCTTAGAATCAACGGTTGAAGTGCTTCCGTATTTAACAACAATTTTATTTAAACCTTCCGTTAATTGAATATTCTCAAAGGTAATTTGGTTGCTGTTATTTGGGTTTTTGATGGCACGATTTGTTTTGTTTGGTGTCGTAATACCTGTGGTCATATTTTTGATTTCATAGAAAACATTCGTAATCTGATCATCCGAAATACCCCCAATGTCTGCACTTAGCGTAATTGGGTTCGCCGTAATCCTTGGAATCAATGCATCATAGAAATTCTCAGGATCCTGTACAACGGTAGTATCATTAGGGTCAGTATGTACGTAGTAATTCGTAATATTAATTACAGGCGCGGCCGAAGCCCCGAGTGGCGGAAGCAAGGCCAACAACATAGCAACCATGAGGCTAATGCTAATCCACTTATTTCTTTGCTTGGTCTTCAAAGCTAGTTCCTCCTTATGTCCTCTAAATTCCATTCATTCGACATAGCAATGCTGCTAACCGTCGGTTAGACAAACTTACTTTCGACAATCCCTCCCAAATCCTTCTATCATTCTCCATGATTTGACGCGGCATAACACCAAAAGTTCTTGTACCTTTCTTATCGGTCAAAACCTCTCAATTGTTTAGAGAAAGAAGGAAGTTCACAAAATAGAAAAAAAATCCAACCCGGAGGTTGGATTTGAGTGAAACAGGTATAAGTGCTGATTATTTGCCCATCCGGTCGCTCTGCACAGTCTTGCCTACAAGTCTTTGCAGGAAATTAAGAACCGGCTTGCGGCTTTTACTAATGATGCCGATTGCTTCTGCTCCGACGAGCATCACTAGGAATAGAGCAACAATGATCATGATTAATCCCCAAGTGGAATCCTGGGAAATGAAGACGGAGCAGATAACCGCGCTGCCGCCGAATACGGAAGCAATACCGTAAATGATCAGTACGCTTGTACGATGGCTGAAGCCAAGCTGCAACAAGCAGTGATGAAGATGGCTTTTGTCCGGTGCCGAAATCGGCAGTTTATTCACGTAACGGCGCATAATCGCGAAGAAGGTATCCGATAACGGTACGCCTAGGATCATAATCGGGATTAGAAGCGAGACAACGGCTGCTTGTTTAAAGCCTAGGATCGACAGTGTCGCAAGCGCGAAGCCTAGGAACAAAGCGCCCGAGTCGCCCATAAAAATTTTGGCCGGATGGAAGTTATAGAACATGAATCCGACGATACTTCCTAGTAAGATCACAGCCAATAGAATAACAGTTACATTGTTCATCATAAGCGCTAAAACAAGAATCGTAGTAGTAGCAATACCAGATACGCCCGCAGACAGGCCATCAAGACCGTCAATCAGGTTAATGGCATTGGATACGCCGACAATCCATAATATCGTAATCGGGATACTCAACCAACCGATAGGCAGGTTCGTCTCTCCGAACGGAATGTTAACGAGATCGATTTTGAGGCCAAAGGAAACGACGATACACGCAGCAATGAGCTGCCCAAGAAGCTTCCATTTGGGGGATAGTTGAAAACGGTCATCCAAAGCCCCTGTGATGACGATAACTAACCCGCCGAGCAGCAAACCGAACGCTGCATTGGAGTTAACGGCATCAAGCGCTGGAGAGACGACGAAATAAGCTCCGACGAAGGCAAGGAAGATAGCTAGGCCTCCGAGACGCGGCATAATTCGCGTATGAACTTTTCGATGGTTGGGGGCATCTACAGCTCCAACCCAGAAGGCAAACTTTTTGACCAGGGGTGTCAGCAGCACTGCAATAATGCAGGCGGCGATGAACCCAATCGCGTATAATCCATACATGTCTTCTTCACAGCTCCTCTTGTCTTGGGTGGCAGGTGATCCGCCGAAGAGAATTATACTCCCATTTGTCCACAAATACTACTGCTAAATTTGTCTGAAATGACCGTTTTCAGCCAATTTTCATAAAAATTTTCATGGTTTTGTGACTTTCTCTTTGTCACGCATCACTTTCATCGCGAATTTAGGGAGTAATAACATTCTTTTATAGCGCCACGGCTCCTGTAACAGGCGGTAAAACCATTCAAGACGTAGTTTTTGGAATACAACCGGTGCTCTTTTTAGCTTGCCCGAAAGAACATCAAAACTTCCCCCGACTCCCATCATAACCGGAACGCCGATCTGCCCTTTGTATTTGCCGATCCAAGGCTCCTGATTCGCTGCCGCTCTCCCTACAAATAGAAGATCCGGTGCGGCATCTACAATGGATTGAATCACTTCGGCATCCTGCTCGTCTTTGAAGTAACCGTCACGCACACCAACGAGCTTGATTCCAGGATAATTCTTGCGTATTTTGTCCGCTGCCGCTTGAATCACTTCATTAGAAGCACCGAGCAGATAGACTTTCCAACCCTTCGACTCTCCGGCCTTCATCAGCTCATTTAACAAATCGTAACCTGGGACCCGCTCTGCAACAGGCTCTCCAACATAATTGGCTGCCCAGACTACTCCTGTTCCATCAGGAACGATAAGTTCGGCGCGCTGCATCATGCTCATATAGGCGGGGTCATCCAGGGCCGACATCACCATAATCGGATTGGCGGTTATGATTTGATGAGGCTGTCTTTGTTCAATCGCCTTGGATAGGTAGGCAACTGTTTGGTTCATGCTCATCTTGGAGACAGGAACCCCGTATATGCTTACTTTCGGTATAGCTTGGGCAGAAACAACTCCAGCTGTCGTTGTCGATGTTGAGCTCATAGATATCTCTTCCTTTATGTGACGTTGGCTTTCACGTTTTGGTTGATTTTTTTATTTATTAAAAAAGGAAACGATGCTTTTCGCAGGGAACTGGGCCTGCGCCTTAAGCTCCTCAATGGCGGCGCGCTTGGACGCCGCCCAAGCTTCTCGGCCATCCAGGAGAGCCGCAGCCTCCTGGGCCAATGCATCCGCATCGAAACGAGACGTCGATGCGGCAGCTTTCATGCCAAGCCTATGGAGAAACTGGTCGATCTTCGGATCGTACGAGATGCCCACCATAGGCACATACTGCGAGGCTGCATAAATCAAGGAATGCAGCCTCATCCCGATCAGCAGGTCGCAAGCCGCGACCTGCGCGAGCATATCCTGCGGATGGACGATGCCCGGCACCATATCCACCCGCGACCCGTGATCGCCCAACCGGTCGATCACGAACTGCGAGGCCACCTCGTCCGAAGGGAGGTGGAAGGGCAAGAACCGCAGCCGCACGCTAGAATCGGCGGCGAGCAGCTTTGCCAGGGACCGCGAGAGAGCTTCTAGCTCTGAGCGGTCCTCGTTCCAGAAGCGGACGGACACGCCCACCGTCCGCGCGTCCTCTGCCGACCCGCTAGCACCAGCCTCGCCGCGAAGCGGCAGGCCCATGACCGGGTCGGGCACGACGGCGATGCGCTCCCGCGGGAGACGCATCGTCCCAAGCAGCTCCGCGGACTCCGTATCGCGGACGGAGATGTAGGCGCAGCGTTTGAAAACGCCGCGGATCCAACCATCGAACATCCGGCGGTTCACCGGGCCGATGCCTTGAGAGTATATAAACGTAGGCTTCCCAAGCCACTGTGCGATTTTCAAAACGGCTAAGTAATACGGAATCGTCTTGGAGCTTGTAGCATCCTGCAATAAGCTCCCACCCCCGCTGATCAAACCATCTGCTTCCCGCAGGGCGCTGAGAAGTGGGCCTGGTCTCATACGGTGGTAGGATTGGACACCGTACATCGCTGACGTCTTTTCCGGATTCGCGGAAAGTACAATCGGCTCAATACGAATGCCCTGCTCTCGGCCTTGCTCCTCCAAAGCGAACAAAATCGATTGAAGCACAGCCTCATCCCCGCTATTATCGAAACCGTAGTAGCCCGATAGCGCTATTTTGACAACCTTGGCACCCATCGTTTCCAACTCCTTGTGATGATTTCCCAAGCTGCGATAAGAACGAGGCCAATAATCGCGCCAAAACCGATACCGTAGGATATACGGATGAGAGAAATATGAAGCGGTGTATGCAAGTGAGCAAAGGTATCAACAATGGAAAGCTGCCCAATTACACCTATGAAAATCAAGTAGACAGCATGTCTATAGCGTATAGATAAGTATGCACCGAGAATGAATAAAGGATGAGCCACTAAGAACTCTTTCGTACGCGGGCGTACACCAAGTGTGTTCTCCAAGAACGAACGGAATAGTTTTTCCACCGTTGAAGCTTGTCCTTCATTACCCGTGCGAGACAAGTAATAGAAAACAGCAGCCAGGGCAATTCCCGCAACAACGATCCACAATACGCTAATGAAAGATGTAAGGATACGACGAACATGCATGATTTTATCGCTATAGGTATTGCTCTCACTAAAGAACAGCAAGTACACGCCTGCGATTGCTATTGGCAGTAGATGCAGCGCACCTACACCACGGAATTGCTGCAGAACAAGCGAATACGTAATGTGATTCAGAAGCGCAACCTCGTAGACGACACCAAGAAGTGAGATCGCCGATGTCTTGATGAGCGTCCATATTGCAAACGCAAGACCTGATTTCCACTTCGCTGCAGCTCCCGATCGAACCGTTCGAATCGCCAGCATAATCGCAATGCTTGGAGCGGAAATCGCTGCTCCCAAGGCAAGCCCTTGTGCATATAAATTAGCCGATAAGGTATGCAAACCAACCAAACCGAGCAGTCCAAGCACAAAAAGCACAAGTGTAGCTTCTGGAATGAAGAAAGAAATCATGAGCACGATGATGCTTAAACCGCCAATCAACATAAAGACGCTGGCGATTTTTTGCCATCCTGTTGTATGCATTTCGAATGTCTGCGCTGAACCAAGCGTAAAGCCGGCTTTCTCAATGCGCGGAATCGCCCCGTCCTTGCCCTGCAAGCTCTCGTACAAGGCGGATAGAGGGTCTACTAATTTGCCTTTATCCAAACTCTTAAGCGGTTTGGCATTTAAGAAAACCATCCGGATGTTGCGATCTTTCACCGCAAGCACGAAGCGATCCGCAACGCCTTGAATGCGGTCTTCCAGCTCCGCCTTTTTCAGCGGCTCCATGAGTTTCTCTCCATCTTTCTCCGTGAACGAATGCAGCCGGACGACATTATAGTTCGTCTCTTTCGCTAACGTATTGAAACCCTTCTGAGGCTCTTTCAGTAATTCGATTGCGGCTAAACCGATGCCATTCTTGTTCAACAGATCCGCCATTTTATTAAGGCTAACTTCTGTATCTTCTTCCGTATAACCTGGAACTTCATTGCCATCGACAATGATTCTTTTCACGCCCATATCATGCAGCTGCTTCAGGAACTTATCCATCTCATTCGTGACGAAAGGTCGGCGATTAGATAGGCGTACTACAATGTGGAAACCTTGATCCTTCAGCATTTGCAGCGTAATCGGGTCAGGATCCATTCCCTTAATTGAAGCATCGTCCATGCTCATTTGAATGATGAGCCCGTTACGGTTTTTGAAGCTCCATGGTTTAATGCCAACGTTTAGGTCAGCAAATGTTTTCTGAATTAATGGCTCCAGCTTTTGCTGGGTCGCACTGTCCTTGAACAACACATAAGTGAAGTTCTCATTAGGATCACCAAAAGTTTGCGTAAGCGCGGCGGCATCCCTCGAGTTATACATCTCAATGTGACGGCTTTCTTTGAACTCGCCTAGCGTGCTTTCATACACGGCCATTGATCCAATGCCAGCGGCCTTCATATTTTTCAGCTGCTGCGCGATGAAGCTCTGCGGGTTTGTTTGCAAATCCGAAATATCCAATAAGTCACGATAGTCAAAAACGAACTCGACGTTCTTCGTCGAAGTTTCCGTCAGGTGACGCGTGTAAGCTAGCGGAAGCGAGCCTAACATGCCGATAATGACAAGCCACCATAATACATTTTTGAGCGGGTTATTCCAAGTTTTATACCAATTCACCAATTGTCCACTCCTTAGAGCATTTACTTTCTAGTCCCATATACATTCGAAAACCCCTTCAGCTCCTAAACTCGAGGAAATAGGCCCAATGAATACGGATTTATTCCATCTATTCATTAGACGACCTACCCCTGACTTAGGTTCTGAAGAGGTTCAATTGATCCTATTTCATTATCCGTCTACACGGCTAAGTACATTTTGAATGATGCGATCTAACTGTTCTGCCGCTTCTGCGCCTGAAGATCCTTTTACCGCAAAATAGAATTTAATTTTGGGTTCAGTACCCGACGGACGCAAACAGAACCAGGAACCGTCCTCCAGTTTGAATTTCAGCACGTTCTCAAGCGGAAGTCCATTTACACCTTTGGCGTAATCTTCCATAGCGGTAACTGGCGTACCGGCAATCTCTGTTGGAGGGTTCGTTCTCCACGCTTCTACCATACGTCCAATTTGTTCTACGCCGTCTTTCCCTTTGAGCGTCCTTGATTCCAGTTTTTCCAAAAAGTAACCAAAGGATTCGTACAGCTCTTGCAGGACTTCATATAATGTCTTGCCTTGTTTCTTATAATAAGCTGCCGCTTCTGCGATAAGCATAGCTGCGATAACAGCATCTTTATCACGCGCGTAGTCGCCAGCCAAATAACCATAGCTCTCTTCGTAACCAAAAAGGAAAGTATGCTCGCCCGTTTGCTCGAACTGGGTCATTTTTTCCCCGATATATTTAAAACCGGTTAACGTATTTAACGTTGGAATTCCATAATGATCCGCTATGACTGCGCCCATCTCGCTCGTTACGATCGTTTTGACAACTACGCCGTTGGCAGGAAGTGTTCCACGCTCTTTCAAGCTCGATAATAAGTAATTAACAATAATGGCTCCCGACTGGTTGCCTGTAAGAACAAAATACTCCCCGTTCTGATCCTTTACTACTGCGCCCATACGGTCTGCATCCGGGTCGGTCCCGATGATGATATCCGCATCCCATTCTTTAGCTTGGGCGATAGCGAGTGTAAAAGCTTCACGTTCTTCCGGATTCGGAGACTTCACCGTTGAGAACTGTGCATCCGGCAGCTTTTGCTCAGCAACAACACGAACTTGTCCAAAACCAAGGGTTTGTAATACAGCTCTGACTGGCACATTCCCCGCACCATGCAGCGGTGTGAAGATGACACGGAAATCATCGCTAATTTCCTTGATCACATCCGGATTCTGGCTAATCGCAGTTACTGCCTTTATGTATGCTTGATCGACATCCTCGCCAAGCCACGTAAGAAGTCCTTGTGCTTCTGCTTCCTCTTGACTAAGCTTCTTCACTTTATCAAAAGAGTCAATGCTCTGAACTTCGGCGATCACTTGCTCCGCAAACTGAGGAACGAGTTGTCCACCGTCTGCGCCATATACTTTATATCCATTATATTCAGGTGGATTATGGCTTGCTGTCACGACAACGCCTGCTGTCGCACCTAAGTATCTCACGGCAAAAGACAGCTGTGGTGTAGCATGTAATGTTTTGAATAGATAGGCCTTAACGCCGTTTCCTGCAAAAACCAGGGCAGCCTCTAGAGCGAACTCCGGCGACATATGACGTGAATCGTAAGCCAGTACAATAGAAGGGCTTTGTACGCCTGTGCTATTCACATATTGTGCAAGACCTTGGCTTGCACGACCAACGGTGTAGACATTGATGCGGTTCGTTCCGGCGCCAATGACGCCACGAAGCCCACCTGTACCGAATTCAAGATCTTTGTAAAAGCGATCCTCAATTTCTTTCTCGTCTTCCCGAATTGCAAGCAGTTCCTTTTTCGTTTCTGCATCCACTGCTGGATCGTTCAGCCATAATTGATACTCTGTTTGTACGCGCGTCATAGTAGTCAGGTTCATCTCCTTTTTATCTATGGGGTTATTTATTAGCAAGGGCGAACATAAGTTCACCTTCGACTACCACTTTCTCGCCTACTTTCGCCACAGCTTGGCCTTTAACAATAGTTCCTTTAACTCGTGTAATCGTCATTTCTAATGTCAGTGTATCACCTGGCACCACTTGTTGACGCCAGCGAATACCATCTGCACCAGCGAATAAACCAATTTTACCTTTATACTCAGGCATGGAAAGGACAGCTACAGCGCCTACTTGTGCCAAAGCTTCAATAATCAGCACACCCGGCATAACCGGATACCCTGGGAAATGACCTGCAAAGAAAGGTTCATTGATGGTAACATTCTTAATCCCTACCGCTTTCACGCCTTGCTCTACTTCCAAAATGCGGTCAACAAGCAGAAAAGGGGGGCGATGTGGAATAATTTCTTGAATCTGGTTAATATCTAGCATAACGGGAAATGCTCCTTTCAATTTCTTGTATAAAATACAAGGTAATCACTTACAATACTGGTGTCCCTTCATTAACTGCAGAAGTGAAGGTTCATATAGGGGGAGCTTATGTAAAGAGGTGTGTGCACAGCCCTCACATAGGCTCTTTTTACGTTATGGTCTATTTCGCTTTGGCCCTCCGGTTTAAAAGCAAGAATTGAAAAATATAAATGAAGGAAGTTAAGAAGGAGATCCCGATCACGAACCACAAATAGGTAATGGCGAAATCTAAATGAAATACAATGAAGAGAATGGCGAGATAGTAAAGTACTGTCGTTAATTTCCCCATCACATTGGCGGGAACGGTTAATTTTCCCCTGAAGTGGACGAAAGCAGAGCCCATGATCATGCCCAGATCACGAATAAAAATTGCTGCCGCCGCCTGCCATGGTATCATCCCTGTAAGGAGTAGAGAGAGAATGACCGCAATCATCATGCACTTATCCGCAAGGGGGTCCAGCATAACACCAACAGGCGTCACCAAACCTCGAGTTCTGGCAATATAACCGTCTAAGATATCTGTAAGCCCTGCTGCCAGCAAGATCAGAAAGGCTATCTGGATATGGCCGCTGAAAAAAATGATGAGGTACACAGGGATAAGAACAAACCTGCTGATGGTGAGCATGTTCGGAATATTCAAAGTACCCCTCCTGCGCCTTTTATCTGGTCTCTGACGATTAGCCTTCATTCATTATACATTTGCCAACACAAAAATAAAACTCCCAATAAGGGAGTTTGAATTAATTCGCAAATACCAAATCGTATAAATGCCGCCAAGTGCTCATATGGAAGATTTCCGCTGATGGCTGATGGCCCAGCTTGGAGTATCCGACCCATAGCCCGATATAAACGGCTAGCACGCAAAGAACGGGAATACGTATGATTTTGAAAATAAGCCATATGATGTTTAGCCATTTCGGCCTAGGTGCCTTTTTCTTCTTTGGAGTAGGCTTGTTAGGCTTGTCAGACATCGAGCCCTATCCCTCCCTTTCTACGATCAGGCGCGCAAATTATTCGCGATATTCATCATCTGATCGGCAGATGTAATCGCCCGGGAATTGAGTTGAAGCGCTCTTTGCACCATCACAAGATCCGTCATTTCGTCGGAAAGCGTCACATTGGATTGCTCCAAAAACCCCTGCATTAACGTAACCCGATTATTGGTTGTATCCAGCCCCGGATCCACATTTTGCAAAATGTTCGCCTTCTCGGCCTCCGTAATTCCCGTAGGAAGTGCGTACAGGTTATCTCCAACATCTTGGAGCAGCTGTGGGCGCACAACGCGAACCAGCTTGATCTGACCCAGATTAAGCGGCTCAGCAGTCGGGTCCTGCTCACTGTATCCATTGATAATTCCGTTTGGTTGAACAACAGGTCTGAAGCCAGCAGGTATACGAATGGGGTTACCGTCTGTTCCTGTAACAAAATGGCCCTCTTTAGTGGTAAGAACCGTATCGCCATTAGCATCAGGTGTCAAATTGAAAGACCCATTACGCGTCCATGCAGGTTGAAACACTTGGTTTCCGTTCTCATCCACCTTGCTGACGGACACTTCAAACAACCCGTCTCCCTGAATCGCAAAATCCGTAATACCACCTGTAGACTGAATAGGTCCTTGGGCCAGGTTCGTTTGAATTTGCACCAACTTGGATCCCCATCCTTGGTTAAAACCAAGAGGAGAGAATCTGCCCTGCTGACGGAATCCCTCCGGCTGCGACTTCACATTGGTCAGAACATCCTCAAAGGAGGCATCCTTTTTCTTAAAACCGGTCGTATTGAGGTTCGCTATGTTATTGGACAAGATATCCAGCTTCTGCTGTAAGCTGTGCATGGATACCGATGAGTTAATCATGGAATTGTTCATGTGTGGCTCCTTCGCAAGCTAGATTAGACGCGTCCGACTTCGTTCGCTGCCTTGTCCATACTTTTATCATAAGATTGAATGACTTTCTGATTGGCTTCATAGGCGCGGAGTGCCGACATCATATCGACCATCGACTGCGCAGAATCCACGTTGGAGCGCTCGATAAAACCTTGACGAACTTCGACTTGATCCCCAACGGCAACCTGTGTGACCGTTGCTTCGTCGCCTGGATTGATCCGCAGCAAACCGTTTCCTTCGCGCAACAGCAGATTGGGATCCTCTGCACGCGAAAGCATTAATCCTACAGGTTGTCCAGCTTGATTCAACAGTGGTTGGC
This sequence comes from Paenibacillus sp. P36, assembly GCF_045866505.1. Taxonomy (NCBI): domain Bacteria; kingdom Bacillati; phylum Bacillota; class Bacilli; order Caryophanales; family Paenibacillaceae; genus Paenibacillus; species Paenibacillus sp. P36. The sequence goes on along the minus strand of NZ_AP038372.1, from coordinate 87,952 downwards.
CGTTCCCGTCAAGGAACTCCCCTTTGTCAGTTACCTTAAAGGACCGAATGGGCTGACCCGCTCCATCAACAAGCAGTAAAGGTTGTCCATCGCGGCCCAACACCTGATTGCCATTGGCGTTCACAAGCTGTCCTGTCGGATCGACAGTGAACTTACCATTCAAGGAATACCGAAGTTCTCCATTCGCATTCATCACGGTGAATAGTGCCTGTGGCTGGAACGTGCGCTCCCCGTCCGCATTCACGTATTTCCCCGAAGCGTCAAAAGCCATGCCAGGCACTTGGATGTTCGACACGAGGGCAAAATCAAATGGATTTTGCGTTTCCTGCAGATCGCCTTGTGCGTGGACGGAGATATTCTCCTCTGAAAACACACCAAGACTCATTTTCCCAAGCGGTGCCGTAGAGGCGCCTTGTCCACCGCGAATTGTAGAAATAAGCATCTCCGGGAACGAACGCGACAAGGCATTGCCTTGTTTAAAACCCGGGGAATTAATATTAGCAATATTGTTCGTAATGGTATCGTGTCTGCGCTGCTCGGAGATCATTCCTGCCGCCGCGGTATACAGTCCTCTTAGCATCTCTTCACCTCTTGGATAAACTTGTCTAGTTAAATTTACGCTTGGAAACTTTATCTAGATTATCGAGCATGATCCCAGTTCCTTTAACTACGCAAGACATTGGATCTTCCGCAATTAATACCGGAACCTTCAGCTCGTCTGCTAACAACTGATCCAGGCCGTGCAGCAAAGCTCCGCCGCCTGTCAGGATAACGCCACGGTCAATAATGTCTGCGGAAAGTTCAGGTGGCGTACGCTCCAAAACGCTTTTCGCAGCCGTTACGATCGATGAAACCGGATCCCATAGGGCTTCCTGGACCTCACTGGAGTGAATCGTAATCGTAAGTGGCAATCCGGATACCATATCTCTACCGCGAATATCCATCTCTTGATCTCTGCCGTGTGGATATACCGTTCCGATTTTCAACTTAATATCTTCGCTCGTCCGCTCACCAATCAGCAGCTTGTACTTATTTTTGATATACTTCGTGATGGCAATATCGAACTTGTCGCCAGCGATTTTGATGGAGGAGGAGGTGACGATGTCGCCCATGGATAACACGGCCACATCCGTCGTCCCTCCGCCAATATCTACAACCATGTTGCCGCTAGGTTGGAAAATGTCCATACCGGCGCCAATTGCCGCTGCTTTCGGTTCTTCTTCCATGAATACCTCTCGGGCACCGCTGCGCTCAGCCGCTTCGCGGATCGCCTTCTGCTCAACCGAGGTGATGTTGGTAGGGGCGCAGATCAAGATGCGCGGATGCGAATACCAGTTCTTGCCCCCTACTTTTGCAATAAAATGCTTTAACATCATTTCCGTAATATCGAAGTCCGCAATAACCCCATCTTTCAATGGACGAATCGCGATAATATTGCCTGGAGTTCTACCCACCATGCGGAAAGCTTCTTCTCCAACAGCAAGCACGCGTTTCGTATCGCTTTCAATCGCTACTACAGATGGCTCATCGAGCACAACGCCGCGTCCTTTCACATGAATGAGCACATTTGCCGTGCCGAGATCTATTCCAATATCCTTGCTTAACATTTCAAGTTAATCCTCCCTAAATCTACCGTCCATCCCGTGAAGAATCGGCGCTCTTATAGATAGTTCTAATTATAAGCTAAATTCGCTGTAAATGCATTAATTCCTCTTTTTCCGTGAAATTTCGACATGTCCAGTTCCAGGAAACCGTCGGGATGAAGGTATTTTTAGGATTTGACCGTGACTAAGTTCTCGGAGTGCTTCGGGTTTCGTGTCTTTCGATACTTGATTTTCGTCGCTTCTCCTCCCCTTAGATGTCTAATGGACTTATGATACTCCAAAATGTGCTTCACCTGGTTGGCCAGGTCCGGGTTGATTTCCGGCAGTCTTTCCGTCAAATCCTTATGCACCGTGCTCTTGGAAACACCGAATTCCTTCGCAATGGTGCGAACCGTATTCTTGGTCTCGACGATACAGGTACCAATCTTAATGGTTCGCTCTTTGATGTAATCGTGCACTCCCCTCGCCTCCCTACTCGAGATAGTTTGGTAAAGTATATGAGGGGCATGACTAGATATTCTACGTAACCAAGCCTGACAAGCCCATTTCCCATATTTATTTTCAAAAAAATCAGGAAATAAGGGCTTATGCGGTCTTTTTTGGCAAGGACAAGTCTGTTGTGCGCCTGATGGAGGGCAAGCCGTGGAGTGAATCCCCCTAGGTTTCAAAGCAAAAAAGCAGCAGGATATACCCGCTGCCCTCATTCTATGTAGGCTGGTTGGTGACGAAGCCACCTGCTTGCCTTTTCATTATAACCGATTACTGTTTAGCGTTTAGAATCGTTTCCGGATTCAGAGCGGCATTATCGCTAACTTGACGCACTTCAAAGTGCAGGTGCACGCCGTCTTCCTTCTCGAAATCATTACGTCCCGCTTTGGCGATGACGTCGCCTTTTTTCACTTCAGCGCCTTTGGTTACTTTGACCTCAGCTAAGCTTTGGTACACGCTGATCAAGCCATTGCTGTGTGTAATTTCGACAAGATTGCCGACAACCGGATTTTGCTCAACTGCCGTAACCTTACCGCTCATAGCGGCCAATACATCAAATGCTGCGCCATCTTTGGCTTTCAAATCGATTGCAGTATGCGGCGTCAATTGATCGTTATACTGAATCATTGCCGCCTGTTTAACTTCATTGGTTGCATTGGTGTCATAGAACGGAATGGATACATCTAGAGCCGCTCTGTCTTTCACAGGCCATTGCATAGCTTCTGCTGGTGCGTTGACGGCAACCGCTCCATCTTTGGAATTGTCAGGTGCTTGATCGTCGCTGCTTACCTTAATGCCCAGATCGTCTTGGCTGACTGTTTTCGTACCTGTGTCCTGGTACACCCACATTAAGGTTAAGATAATTGCCGCTGCTGCTACATACGTTGCTGGGAATACCCATTTCTTAGCAAGCAACCTCTTCCATGCGGATGGACTTCCTTGTGCCCCTTGAACAGTTTTAGGAGCTTCTTCTTTTTGAAAACCTTTGTTTTGATCACTCATGGTTAATCACCTCATCAACCATTCTTGACACATTTAAAGGTTTTATACTTGAAGAAAGATATTTTTATAGAAACGTTATAAACTAAGATTTCTGGATAAAAGGGGTCGCTTTTTCAATAGAGATGCCTGTGTAATAGTAGGTTACAATCTGCGCTGCAGTCTTGCCTTCCTTGGCCATTCCATTAGCGCCATATTGGCTTAAGCCAACACCATGACCGTATCCGTAAGTCGTAAACGTAATTTTGGAACCGGACCATTTCCATGCGAATTGGGAGGATGCTAATCCTAGCTTCTCTCTTACTTCTCGACCAGAGAAAGTTTTCCCTCCGATCGTCATCTTCTTGATTCGATGTCCCATGGACCATTCTAGCACTTTCATACTCTTTGTTCCGGTGCCGGTGGTGGCTATACTCGTGACGCCCAGTTTCTGCAGCATACTCTTGTACGTAATATCTACGGTTTCTTGGTAGCGAGAAGACAGCTTCACATCCCATGGGCTGGGCACGCTGCGTAAATAGGGACTCATAAACGGCCAGTAATCTTCTGAGTTTTCCGTATACCCATTGCTCGTTGAGAAAAAAGTAGCATTGATAGGCTTGTGCTCGTAAGTCAAAATCAAATCTTTCGTTTCATTCACAGCTCTATCGATTTTGGCCATATTCGTTTCATAAGTCCCTTTGGTCCACTTCTCTCTTAACTCTTGATCGGTCAGATAGGCTTGATGTGCCGTCGTGTCTGTTACAAGCGCATCATTTACTGGCACATTACTATAATCCTTCTCTAGCACCCTGCGTATGACGTATGTTCTAGCTGCCATTGCTTGCGCTTTGAGCGCTTCCAGCTCGAACTCTACTGGCATTTCTGCAGCGAGCACACCCTTCACATACTGCTCCAGGGGCACCGTTTCGATTTCATCTTTTTTGGTCAAATAGACAGGGATCATCAACCCTTGAGCGGTCACCGTCTCCTGATGAGAGCCATCAATCGCTAGCTGTACAGGGGGCGGTTCTTCGCCCCCCGGAATCTTCTTGACTAGCAATCCAGGAACAAGAAGGATGACGCAGAGCATAGAAGACAAACAAACAGCCATCCATAGGATGGCCCCGCGGCCAGGAACACGTTTTTTCTTCAACATCGTCTCAGCAGCCTCCATAAGCGCGTTTACTAGCAGGTATTTTGGTATGACTTAGCTTATGAGAGGCGCTGATAGATTAGAACATGTTGCAATTTGAGATTTACAGACCTGTAACTTGAGCCGGCGTATAATGGTCAGTTCTTGTGCCGTCTCCAAGTTGGTAAAAATAGTTATGGCCCCATGCCCATACCGTTCCGTCTGACTTTTGTGCCACCGTGAAAGTTGCACTCGTAGACACAGCCGTCACCCCGCTTAGACCCGCTACCTGAACTGGGCTTAGATAGGTCGAACCAACCGTACCATCTCCCAGTTGACCAGTTGAGTTATAACCCCAAGCCCATAGCGTCCCGTCATTTTTAATCGCCACGCTATGGTACCAATCCGCTTCTACTACTTTTACATGGCTCAAACCTGAAATTTGAACCGGAATCGTTTGACTCGTAGTCGTACCATCTCCGAATTGGCCAGTTGAATTATTGGCCCCATGCCCATACTGTTCCATCCGACTTTATAGCAAGACTGTGGGTGGAACCGGCTGACACGTAGGATACATTACTGAGACCGGACACCTGTACCGGAGTTAGCCGAGTCGTCGTTGTTCCGTCTCCCAGTTGACCATCCGTATTATAACCCCAAGCCCACACGGTTCCATCCGACTTTATGGCAAGGCTATGATAGTTTTTCGATGAGATGGCTACGATATTGGTCAATCCAGAAACCTGTACGGGAGTTGGCCGATTTGTCGTTGTTCCATCCCCCAACTCACCGAAAACATTACTCCCCCATGCCCATACCGTTCCATCGGACTTTAACGCTAAACTATGGTAGAAACCAGCTTCTACATCAGTTACATCTGTTAAATTATGCACTTGAACCGGGCTGTTGCGGTTTATGACAGTCGTGCCATCTCCCAGTTGGCCAACAGAATTAGTTCCCCACGCGAATACGATTCCGTCGTTGCGTAATGCCAAACTGTGGTTTTCATCTCCTGCCGCAACATCGACAATGTCTTGAAGAAGTGAACTTTGAACGGCAGATGAGCTGCTCGTACCTAAACCGTTACCTAATTGTCCTAAATTCCCATCGCCCCAAGCCCATAAAGTAGCATCTGTTTTCAAAAATAACGAATGACCCCATCCTGTTGCAAGGACCGTCTTCAATTGAGGTGGAATCGTTGGATTTCCCTGCGCCGATGCAGGCACGATCATCATGGCGAGTAACATGAAAGTAAGCATTGAAATAAATCCTTTTCTTCTCATCAACATTAATATTCTCTCCTTCACTTGATAAATTGGTTACCTGATTGGCCCTCAGTCGGAATCATAGATTCCAAATAGCCTAGCTAAACTTACCCTTCTTTCTATTAGTGTAAAAATATGGAATTAGATACATAATTAATAATACTATCTTACGAGATTAAAGCAATAGTAAACTTTTACAATATTTGTATAAAGTATTGGAGGCTCGCATTAAGGCATAGAGGACAAATAACCCAGCTATTTGTAGGCAAAAAGGGGAATTTGGCCGAATATCATCTGGCACAAATCCCCCTAGGAAATCTTATTTATCTACTTTGAATCCAGCAAAGGTTCAATTAGAGGAACTAGAGTCCTCTATATTCGTGAAAATTGAGCTATTGCTGCAGTGAGCGGAACTACAGGGTCTTAATTGTCCACAATGGCGCGTTTTTCTAATGAAATCGACAAAATAGCGGATCGTAGTTCCTCTTCCTGTTTAGCCCCCTAATTGTATTGGAGAGTACCTAGGGAAATGAGGTACTATTAAATAAAGGGGGCTGAACGGAATGAGACAACGAAACAATGCATTCAAAGATGTTCGTAACAAAGTGGCGCATGAAGCTTTAGCCGGGATTAAAGTTGGTGTTCTTGCAAGGAAGTATGAGGTCTCACCGAAGACCATTCGAAACTGGGTAAAAGAGTTTCAAGATGAATTTGGTGCAGACGCCCTACCTACGATCGACGAACGCATTAACGACTCCAAACGATTGGCTGAGCTTGAAGAAAAATACAATCGAGCTTTAAAGGCATTGGGGGAAAAGGAACTTGAGAATGAAGTTCTGCGTGAGCTCGTAAAAAAGACGAGCCCTGCCTCAGTGATCGACTCCACGTTGCACAAACGTTTATTGGGCAGGGAAACGCGGTAGTTACAATACTAGAACTTACTGGAGTCGCTTCTTCGACGTACTACGACAGGAGAAAGTCCGAGCAACGAACCACGACGAAGAAAACAATCGCAGTACTTCGTGGTAGACCCGTGACAAATTACTCTTTTACGCGCTCAGGTGAAGCCGTCAGTGATGAGCAGATCGAAGAATGGCTGATGGAACTCGTTTCCGGTGAAGAGCATAGCTATGGCTACTTGATGCTGAATGAATGCTTGCGTATCCAACACAATCTGGTCATCAACAAGAAGAAAACGTACCGCCTATGCAAGAAGCTTGGCATCCTTCATCCGCAGCGGCGAAAGAAGATTCATTATCCACGGAAACTGGCTCGTAACCACACGATCAAACGTTCAAACCAACTCTGGCAGCTCGACATTAAGTACGGCTATGTGGCAGGTTATGACCAGTTCTTTTACATGGCGGGCATCATTGATGTGTTTGACCGCAGTATCGTAGGTTACCATCTAGGCTCTAGCTGCGACGCAAAGCAGGTCTGTCAAGCAGTAAGAACTGCCCTACGTTTACGTTTAACAGATGTTGAGGAAATGCCCATCATACGCACGGACAACGGTCCGCAATTCGTTAGCAAAGCATTCGGCGAGCTCTGCGAGGACGAGAAGATTACGCACGAGCGTATACCGCCAAAGACGCCAAATATGAATGCCTACATTGAATCTTTTCACGCAACACTGGAGCGAGATTTACTCACGAAAGAGGTTTTTGGTACATTCCAGGAAGCATACGACGCCGTTGAAACGTACGTTAATTTCTATAACAATCGACGCATGCACCAAAACCTTGGTAAACGATCCCCAGCTGCATTCATGCAGTGGGCAAGTGCCCACCCGGATCAGTTAGCCGACTACATTCGAGCCGTCTAAAAGAAGAAAACGAACGGAAAGAAGAAAGAAACAAAGGATTTCTAAGAGCAACGTTACTTTCGCTAACAATTCTCCGGAATTAGGGGGTCTGACCGCTTCCACATAAAATGCCGCTTTTTCAGAAAAATAGCGGACTCCAGTTCCCATTACAGATGCCTATGGCCATAAAAAAACCGCCGGAGCTCCCTCCGACGGTTCTTACTATCCTACGCTAACGTTGGCTGGATATTGAAAAAACCCAGCTCCGCCGCTTCTTGCTCCACTTGTTGCGGCACCGACCGATAAATATCGGCGCCAAGCCCGCGCAATACGTCGGTAATATCGACATATCCGCGATCAATATGGTGAACGCCTGTAATCTCGGTCTCACCTTCCGCTGCCAACGCTGCCAAAATCAGCGCTGCGCCGGCACGCAAGTCGGTCGCACATACTTTTGCACCGCGCAGCTTCGCATTCCCGCTGACGATAGCCGTGCGGCCATCGACTTTAATATGAGCATTCATGTTCGCGAATTCTTCCACGTGCATGAACCGATTCTCGAACACCGTCTCGGTCACAAGACTTGTGCCATCCGCTACCATCAGCAGCGCCATCATTTGCGACTGCATATCGGTAGGGAAGCCCGGATACGGCAGTGTCTTCACGTCAACCGCACGCAGCGGTCCCGTGGCACGAACGCGAATACCGTTTTCGTCTTCTTCGATGACAACGCCCATCTCCTGCATTTTAGAAATGACAGGACGCAGGTGATCCCCGATAGCATTTTCCATGTACAGTTCACTGCCGGTAATAGCAGCAGCAATCATATATGTGCCCGCTTCTACGCGATCCGGTATAACCGTATGTACGGCCCCACAAAGTTTTTCTACGCCTTCTATGCGAATAACGCCCGTTCCTGCGCCGCGGATAATTGCACCCATCGCATTCAGGTAGTTCGCCAAATCGACAATTTCCGGCTCTTTGGCTGCATTCTCAATGATGGTTGTGCCTTCCGCAAGCGTAGCCGCCATCATAATGTTTTCGGTTGCGCCAACGCTGGCAACATCCAAATAAATTTTAGCACCCTTCAGGCGCCCCTTCACTCTGGCTTCAATATACCCTTGGCCCAATTCAATATCGGCACCCATCGCTTCAAAGCCTTTGAGATGCTGATCAATTGGCCGCGTGCCAATCGCACAACCGCCTGGGAGTGAAATTCTTGCTTGCCCCCGTCTTGCTAACAATGGCCCCATAACAAGGAAAGAGGCTCTCATTTTACGGACTAGATCATAGGATGCTTCGCATGTGTCAATACGTTCCGCACGAACACGAATAACCTGTCGGTCATAGGCGACTTCAATACCTAAGCTTTGCAATACTTTATTAATGACTAGTACATCGTCAAGGGGAGGCGCATCGTGGATGACGCTTTCACCTTCCGACCCCAGAATGGAAGCTGCAATAATCGGCAGTACCGCATTTTTCGCTCCGTTGATTTTCACATTGCCAGCTAACTTTCGGCCACCGCGGACGATAATTTTGCTCATCATGGTCCCTCCGCGCACTTATTTTAATTACAAGGTTTTGCACATTTCCTAAGTTTATCATCACAAGCCACATAGTTACAACTGTGTTCTTTTGGTATTCTGAAACACCTACATAGAGTTCGAATAGGATCTCCATTTTCGATCCGTTCTACTATCCATTGTTGACAACAATTTAAATCATTATTCGAAAAAGAGAATTAAAACATCTTTCCGAAGCCCATGGAGAACCCTAAATATTGGATGAAAAAACTGGCGACTAAGTGACCGAGCCCAATAGAAAGTAGAATTTGTAGCATAATGGCTTGCGCGCCCTTAGGATTCTTAAGCAGCACATCAAAGCGAAATGCTTGCAGCGCCCACCACGCGAGGCCGATACACAAGATATAAACCACGATATCGACCATGTTCATTACCGAAGCATACTTCGCGGCTTCATTCCATTTATCCGCTTCTCCCATAGGTCACCCCTTCTCGGTTCTACCGATTCATTACTTTCACCAGCATAGAGACGAATTCAGCGCGTGTGGCTTGCTCATCAGGATGGAAAGAGCCATCAGAATAGCCGGTGATCCAGCCGTCAGCCCACATTTGTTTCAAAATACCCAAACCCCAATAAGACTCATCTACATCGTTAAAAGGTGAGTTCCCCCGCTTCTTCCCTGTCATATTCATGCTGCGGGCAAGCATTTGTGTCATTTCCATTCGCGTAAGCGTACGATCAGGTCCAAAGCTTCCGTCAGGGTAACCGGCAACAATATCTGCTTGCAGCGCTTTGGCGACATAATCATAGGCCCAGTGTGAAGAGGGCATATCGGAGAACTTCAGCTCTTTACGCTTCGTCAGCTTCAAAGCTCGAGTCAAAACCGTCGCTGCTTCTGCTCGGGTAATCGACTGATTCGGAGCAAAACGATAATTCCCATAACCGCTGATCACGCCTTGCTCCGTAAGCTTGCTTATCGCATCTTGAGCCCAATGCCCTTCAATATCGGCAAATCCGCTTACCAGCGTGTAACTGCTAATTTTCAACCTGTACATTTGACTCATGAACCATTGATTGGCTTGCAGCTTAATATAATAGGTGCCTGCATTCAACGTTTTCTCAACAAAAAGTTGATCAGAACCGTACTCATTTCTATAAAAACCTTGTTCCTTCAATGTACTGTCATAAAGCGTTGCGTACATCGTCCTCGAAGTAGGGATGTTGGTCAACCGTATTTGCGCCAGACCGTTTTGGCCCATTCGGAATTCGAACCAATCCACATCATCATTGTTATTAAATAAACCTTCGTACACCGAATTCATCGCTGCAAAAGTCGCCTGATACGACTTATCATTAGGTTCATTTGGATCAATTAACTTCGGTGTATATTCAATTTCCAGCGTATATTCACCTGTGATCGGCTCCGTATAATCCTTCGTATTACTGACTCGAATATAGTATTGCCCCCGAAATACATCTATGAGTGAACTGATTTCAATTCCGCCATCTCCACCTTGATCTATTGTGATCGACTTTTCTCCTTCCTTCTGGAAGAGAATCATCGGATCTATACGACCCGTATCGACGGAGAGCTTCAATCTTATTGAGCCCGAATGCTCCAGAGGTAAGACAAACCAATCGACATCCCCTTTCTGGTGAAAGGTTCCACGAATCGTTTGGCTGCGTTCAGGAAGCGCAAATGCTTTGTACTGCTTATCATTATCTTCAAAAGGATCCGTGTAGATGATAAAATCCGTTTGCAAACTGTAACTAATCCCTGTTTTCCGTTCGCGATCTACGGTTTGAAGCTGCACATATGTGCGCCCTTTTGTCACTTTCACTTTAAAAGGCTGAGTCCCATCTGAAGAACTATTGGAAATAAAGGTTTCCCCGGAATCAAAACGTACACGAATACCCGCACTATCGTTGTTCTGCAACCATAGCTCAATATATCCGTCATAGGCCGCATCAATCGCGTACCAATCCTCATCCAGCGCGGAGGATAGCGCTGCTTTCACAGAGGTATGTATAGGCAGCTTAGCTGCTTGACTCTGTCGATCATTTGGCTCGAATCGATCCTCTTTATAAGGCTTAGTCAGCGCCATATCCACACGCAACAGTCCATATCCTGTTTTGGCATCCCACCCGGTTTCCCCCAGATCATCCGCCGTCTGCTCCAGTTGGGATCTCACTTCATACGCGCTCATCGTTGGAAATTTGCTCCACACTAGTGCCGCTGCCCCAGCAACCTGTGGTGCGGACATCGAGCTGCCGTCTTGATACTGATAGCCGCCGCCTAGAGCTGTGGTATACACATCCCAGGGTGCAACCAAATCCAGCTCAGGTCCGAAATTTGAACGAGGGTCTGCCTGCTTATCAGCCGTCACGCCTCCTACAGCTAGAACCGTTGGATACGCCGCAGGGTATTTCACACTCATGCTTTCATTGCCAACAGCTGCCACAAGCAGGACATTGTGATCTTCTGCATACTTTACTACGCCTGCCATGTAATCGGAGTACTTATTCAGTCCCAGGGAGAGCACGACGATCTTCGCTCCATGGTCCACAGCATATTTGATGCCTTCGCCAAGCTTCGCTTCGCCGCCAGTTCCATCTGACTCTAATGCTTTAATCGGCATGATTTTAGCGATTGGAGCTATGCCTGCAATGCCTTTATCGTTATTAATCGAAGCCGCAATGATGCCAGCTACGTTCGTTCCATGTCCATTATCATCAATTGGCTTTTTTGAGGGCTGAAGCAAATTCACGCCTTCTACCAAATTACCTACCAAGTCAGGATGTGTAAGATCAACGCCGGTGTCAACCACAGCAACTACAATGGATGCACGCGAATCTCCAGCCGCAGCCCACGCTTCATTGATGTGGATCATATCCAGATAGGTCTGTTTCACCCTCATGGGATCCGTCGAAACGGGATAAGCTGCTTCTGTTTTTGTAACCATCACTGTAAGTTCCACAACAAGTATCATCAGGACGATGAACCCTAAGTGTCGAATGAATTTCATGAAATCACAGTTCCTTTATCTCGTAATGGTCTTATGCCTTCTCTATCTATACCACATTACCCGTCTTCTCGATACATATAACGGTTTTTCTTCGCAAAAAGTTCAGAACTTTTGAAAAAATTTGAGATGAACACCACAGAGTGGCTCTTATAGTCCAATATTTAAGAAGAAGTCATGATTAAAGAAACAAAAAAACAATCCTCACCCATAAATTATACCATGAGGTGTAAGGATTGTTACTTGTGGATTTTGTCAAAAATAAAGTTAAAATATGGGTAATGGCAAACTTTTAGTTTATTAAACTAATCTCATCAGCAACCAACATGACACCACTATCATAATTATAAATATAAACCCAAAAGTCAATAATATCGCCTTTTTTTAGTGTTTGAGGGTCAATTTCTGTTTTAGTATCGGCTTCAACTTTAAAGATCTTTGTTTTGTTATCAATAACAATGAATCCATTCGTACCTGGGTTGGAATTATTGGCGTTGAACCTCTCAAATTCTTCTCCTGTGGGATGGAATTCAGTTAAAGAGACGGTATACATCATTTTTATTCCTTCTGCATTCTTCCCCTTCTGATTGACTGAACTAAAAATTTTTGATTGAAAATGATGATATTTAATCGGAGTTTCTACCGTTTTTTTTGTACATCCTGATATTGCAATACATATAATGAATGACAGAATAATTATCGTTTTTTTAATAGCCACTAAATTCAACTCCTTTATGCACTTTTAAGTGAAATATTAAAAAACCCTCGTGCAGATAATCCTGACTAGGGTTTTAAATTCTAATGCTTAATGTGTTACATACCAGTTTGTACCTGTAAAGTTATTATCATAATGGTAATATTTTAAACCAGGAATCACATTAGGTACAGACCACTTAATTGAATGTGAATTTTTATAACTAGTTGTCACCCCACCTGTAAAAGTCCCCCCCGGCGTTGGTACTGAAAATGCACCTCCAAGAGTCCTTTCTGCTGAGTATGATTTTGTTGCCGTCGCACTTACACTACCGTCATTATAAATTGAAAAGTACGCCCCGTAGGAGCCTCCAGTAACTGAGGAAGGTGAAATTCCATTCAAAGATGAAGTATACCAATTATATGTAGATGAAGGCCCAATTAAATACAACGCTGTAGATGAGTAATCCGACCATTGATAAGATCCGAAATATTTTATATCTCTTTTTATAGATCTGTACATGTAGTTAGCATACAAATCCACACCAGCATCACAGTAAGTTCCATTGTTATAAATACACTGTCCGTTTACAGTGTAATCAATTGCAGTGCCTGTGTCAGTTGATAATGTTGTATTACCACTAACAGTCCATGAACCTGACCCCTGCTTGAATCCAGAATCTATCTTCACAGAAGCAGAGGATGCCATACTTACTGATGCAGATTCATTACTACCCAAATTTACAGATATTATTTTGGTTGGTTGTTGAGCATCATTTTGATAAGTTGTACAAACTGTATATCCATTCCCTCCGCCAAAAGGAACGCAATCACCAACAGCTAGTGTTGATACTTCAACTCCATTTTTTTTAAGCTGTGGTTTTTGTCCTTTAAATTTAGTTGATATTGTTTTAACTCTATCTCTTTCTAATGCTATTCGATCATCCCTTGTTAATTGACTACTATTTTTAAGATGCGGAACAGAAAAAACTTGGTGTGACATTTCGCCTTCTGGAGAAAGAGCATAAACTTCATAAGCTGCTACTGCAATCGGACTTTTTTGCTTTGCTTTTTCTTCATCCGATAATGTTGATTTAAGTATATATTTCCCGTCTTTATCGGTTTTACCATTAAAGACCACTTTGTTATTATCCTCCGTTAGTGAAAAGATTAATACATCCGCGCTATTTACATGGGCTTCATTCTTGTCAAGCACTTCAATTGTTATTTCCGGATTTAGTTGCAACTCCGTTAATAACCCTTGTGACGATTCTGCATTTGCTGGTAGAACTAGACTCGCAAATAATGCAAACGAAAATAAAGCAGTATAATACTTTTTCATTAAACAACCTCCATATATTTTATAATTTCTTACATATTATACCATTTAATTATAGCCTAATATTTAAACAATGTTACAATTTGATAAATTTTTGGTTAATTATTACAACTAATATATTCAATGTCACCACCGCTAACTTTTAATTAAATTTTAAAATCCCAAAAATCACTTACATAATTAAATAAAAAAAGCCTTTCCCCACTTATGTAGGGAAAGGCTTTTCAAACTATATCATATTTACATCAAGATAAAATCCTTCGTAAGCATGAAGATAGATTCAATCCATTTGAGCACAAGATGCGGCACCAAACCTAGCGCAACGCTGATAATAGCACATAACCAGACTGTTATGCCCAAAGCAATAGGTACCTTGACCTCAGCCGACTCATAATCGCTGCGCATAAACATTTGGCGAACGACACCAAAGTAGTAGTAGAAAGATACGACGCTCGTCGCGATCATTAGGGAACCGAGCCAGTATTGATGGGTTTGCATCGTACCGAATATGATGTACAACTTACCGAAGAATCCTCCGGATATCGGGATTCCTGTTAAGGACAACACAATCAGCACCATGGCAGCAGCCGTAAAAGGAGCACGGTAATACAGGCCTCCGAAACCCTTGGCCTCGGTATGCCCCTCTGCTTGCTCAATAATCATCAGTACCGCGAAAGCACCGATGTTCATGAACAAGTACGCGATCAGATAGAAAATGAATTCAGAGAAATTCGCGTAGTGGACACCAGAGAAGTACGTCGCAATTGGAACAAGCAAGTATCCTGCATTGGCAATTCCCGAGTAAGCCAAGAGCCTTTTCATGTTGGTTTGCTTCAGGGCGATGAAATTACCGACCACCATGGCGATCGCAGCCATAACGGAAATAGCCAGGAACACATCGGATTGGAATTTCGATTCCTCGAAAGAACTAAACCCAAACAAGACGTAGAATACTCGGAAAAGGATGGCGAAACCAGCACCTTTGGACACGACAGCCAAGAAAGCCGTCACAGGCGTCGGAGCGCCTTCGTAGACATCCGGCGCCCAGCTGTGGAAAGGGGCGGCGGCTATTTTGAAACCGAATCCGGCAAGCAGCATAAAAAATGAAACGTAGAGCAGTGGCTCGTAGGAACCAATGAGCGATGGGAGCGCAGCGCCAATCTGTGCAAGATTGCTCGATCCGACCATCCCATAAAGGAAGGACATGCCATACAAGATGATGGCAGAGGATACACCGCCCATCACTAAGTATTTAAAGGCTCCTTCATTGGACTTGCTATCTTTCTTTTTCATCGCCACAAGCAAGTACGAGGTAATACTAAGCAGTTCCAGCCCTACGTACAGCGTAATTAAATCACCCGAGGATGACATAATCATTGCGCCGAGCGCTGCAGGCAGATAGAAGTAGTAGTACTCACCTACATGCGGGATTGTATCTTCCTTCACATAACTTAGACTCATCAGAACGACGAGACCTGTTCCTAGCAGGGTGAACAATTTCAGCAGATTAGAGAAATCATCCACTCTATAGCTTTGATTGAGCAGTTGAATCGCCTCATCCGGATTCAACTGAAGCAAGACAAACACGCCGGAAATCACAAGGCCGACCAAAGTCAACCATCCAATAACGGAACGACTTAACCTGCTTGGCAGGATCAAATCCAAGAGAGATAGGATGATCGCGGTGGCAACCAGCGAAAGTTCAGGGAGCAGATGCGCTAAATCGGCGACTTGGAGTCGAAGCTGTTCCACCGGACTAACCTCCTATCTTCCCGGCTACGCTTTGGATCAATTGATCCAAGCTGCCTATCGTTTGCTGAAGCGGCTGGCTCAGCACGCTTGGGTACACCCCGAGCAAGAGGATGAACGCCACCAAGGTAATCATCGGCACCGCCTCGATTAATCGTGCGTCGCGTATCCCTTGCAGGACCAGGTTTGGCTGCTTAGGGCCAAACGTGATGTTCAACACCCCGCGCAGCACGTACACCGCTGCGAGAATGATCCCCAGTGTACCGATAATCGCGTACACCCGGTGTGTCTCGAAGAGTCCGAGGAACGCGAGGAACTCACTGATGAAGCCGGATAAGCCCGGCAATCCGAGCGAGGCCATCCCCGCAATCAGCAGAATCCCGCTGATGAAGGGAACCGACGAGGCGAGACCGCCTAAGCGATCGAGCTCGGTCGTGTTCGTCCGCTCGTAGATGCTGCCGACGAGCAGGAACATCAGGGCCGAGATCAGACCGTGTGAGATCAGTTGGAACACGGCTCCCTGGAGGCCCGACACGTTAAATGCGGCGAGTCCGAGCAGGACGATGCCCATATGGCTGATACTTGAGTAAGCCAATACGAGTTTGAAGTCTTTTTGCACCATCGCGAGAATGGCGCCGTACACGATATTGATTACGCCTAGGAGGGCCAGCATCCAGGCCCACTGCTTCGCCTCCGCCGGAAAGAACAGAATGCCGAAGCGGATAAGGCCGTAAGCCCCCATTTTGAGCAAAATACCGGAGTGAATCATAACAACAGCAGGCGGAGCCTCTGTATGTACTTTTAGCATCCACGTATGGAACGGGAAGATCGGCAGTTTGATGCCGAAGGCGACCAGCAGCATAATGAACACGGTCCATTTCATGGCTGGGCTTAGGAAGAACGGCGCTCCCTCTTGATTCACATAAGCGGCGGGATCTTGCAGCAAATTATGCGCAATGGTATGAATATCTCCGCTGTAGTAAATGATAGCCTCTGTCTGCGACGGATCTTGGTTGAAGCCTGCCGTGCTGACAAGGATTAGGAACGCGATCAGCATAATCGCTGAACCAAGCCCGTTGTAGAGAAGAAAGCGGTTTGCCGCCTGCTCTCTCTTCATATAGCCCCATATTCCGATCAGGAAGAACATCGGCACCAGCGTGATTTCGAAGAACAGGAAGAACAAGAACAGGTCCTGAGCCATAAAGACGCCAAACATACCGGTTTCCAGCAGCAGGAATAAAATAAAGTAAGTTTTCCACCGTTTCTTGATGTACACCGAGGCTAAAGCAGCCATGGACGACACAAGAGCGGTTAAAAATACAAGCGGCAATGATATTCCATCAACGGCAACGCTGTATTTGAATTCAAAGAAATACGATGTGATTTGTTGAATCCCCTCATGGTTCAGCGGAACTTTGATCCAGTCGAGTTGTTCTTTGTATTGAATCGGATCACCTTGAAAATTGTAATCAGAATACAACCATGCCGCCAAAATAAGCGGAATCAATGTCGTGACAATACCGATCGTTTTAATTAAACGGCCGCGATCACTTCGAATGAAGAGCAGGACCAGCACACCGAGCAAAGGTGAGAAAGCGATTAGACTGAGTATAGGTAGATTAGCCGGCATGGATGAACCTCCTTCCTGCGATGGCGAGCGCCAAGATCAGCATCCCTAGAATCATGATGACGCCGTAGGTCTGCATCTGGCCATTCTGAAGACGGGAGCCCAAACGCCCAAGACTGACGACAGTAAAGGCGACCAAACGCACGATACCATCAATGATGTACACATCAATCAGTTCAAGAATCCATCCTAAACCTCGCAGTGGCTTGACGATAAGACTGTCATAGATTTCATCCACGAAATATTTACGGTTGAACAGTGTGTACAACCAAGGCAACTTACCGGATACGACATCCCGCGGAATCGTGCGTTTCAGGTAGATTAGGTACCCTAGACCAATACCAAGCAACCCGGCGAGTGTGGATAAAATAATAACGATCCAATTGGCCTTCTCGTCATGTTCTTGACCCGTTAACCAATGGCCCAGCCATTCGTTGAACGGCGTATTCACAAACCCCGCAACCACAGCAAGTACAGCCAAAATGATCAGCGGTATCGTCATCGTGGAAGGCGATTCATGAGGCTCATGGGCATGATCGCCGTGCCCGTGCGCTTTCCCTCTAGGCGAGCCCAGGAAAACCAGGAAGAACAGTCGGGACATATAAAAGGCGGTGAAGAATGCCGCAATCACTCCAACCCAGAACAACAGCTGGTTATGCTCGTACGCTTCTGTCAGAATCATATCCTTCGACCAGAACCCTGCGAATGGGAATATTCCCGAGAGCGCCAAGGTTCCGATGGCGAATGTCCAGGTCGTTATTTTCATTTTGCGGGATAGGCCGCCCATTTCATTGATGTCCTGCGTATGCACGGCGTGAATCACGCTGCCTGCTCCCAAGAAGAGCAAGGCTTTGAAGAAAGCATGCGTGAATAAATGAAACATCCCTGACGTATACGACACGCCAATGCCGAGCGCCATCATCATATAGCCAAGCTGACTTACTGTCGAATAAGCGAGAATACGTTTGATATCGTTCTGCGCGATCCCGATTGTCGCCGCAAAGATGGCGGTAAAGCCGCCCACATAAGCAACAACCAGTAAGGCATCCGGCGAAGCATGGAAAATGTCAAACGTACGCGCCACTAAGTACACCCCTGCGGCAACCATTGTTGCTGCGTGGATCAGCGCACTGATCGGCGTCGGACCTTCCATGGCGTCAGGCAACCAGGTGTGCAGCGGGAACTGACCTGATTTCCCCATCGCTCCGATAAAGATCAGAACGGCAATCCAAGTGACGATGGTCGGGTCAATTTTGCCTGTAGTGAAGGCATTATGTATAGAGGTAAAATCGAGAGCATGCCCCGGCATGTACCAAAACAGCAGCAGGATGCCAAGGAACAGTCCCACGTCCCCGATGCGGGTAACGATGAAAGCTTTTTTCGCTGCAGCCTTCGCCTCTGGCTTGAAGTACCAGAAACCTACAAGCAAGAAGGAACATACCCCTACAAGTTCCCAGAAAATGTAGAGCTCTAACATGTTTTCAGAAATAACCAGACCTAACATGGAGAAAGAGAACAGAGCGATATAACCAAAGAACACATGGATTCGCTCGTCGCCTTTCATATAACCTCTAGAGTAAATATTAACGAGGAGAGAGACCAACGTGACGATGACCAGCATCAGGGCGTTCAAATTGGTGACCTCAAACCCCATACTCAAGGTAAAATCACCAACTTGCAGCCAATTCAGCTTATCCCACGTATAATCCTCAACTTTGCCGCCGATGCGTTCAACAAATATCAGCACAGCGACGATAAATGAGGCGAACATCGCAAAAATACTGATATAAATGCCCAAATCCTTTAATTGACGTCCCATAGCCGTAAGCGCTAGAAAAGCAATCAACGGAAACAACGGAATGAGCCAGGCGTACTGTGAATAGTCCGATACCATATCCTTGTTAGCCTCCTAGCGCTTCATAGAATCCAAATCCGTTACATCTACTGTTCCTCTATTTCGGTAAATCGTAATAAGAATCGCTATCCCCACAGCTGCTTCTGCGGCTGCAATCGTAATGTTGAAGAGTGAGAAAATTTGACCTGTGAGCGCTGGATGATCCCCGAGTTTGGAGAAAGCGATCAAATTTAAGTTCACCGCATTGAGCATCAACTCAATTGACAATAACACGATGACCCCATTTTTTTTCGTTAAAGCGCCGTACAGACCGATACAGAACAGGATTGCAGCCAGCGTGAGATAGGGAGTAATAATGTTGCCCATAGCTAATCCTCCTCTCTCTTCGCTACGATAATAGCGCCGATGAAAGCGACTGTCAGCAGCACAGACATGATTTCGAATGGAATCACGTGCTGGTTATACAACAGCTTGCCGATTTCTAATGTGTTGTCTTTGCCGGCATCTAAAGAGCCTTGTGAGACGAAGGTCGTTTTTTGAATCGCATAAAATAACACCCCGAACAAGCCCAAAGCGCCAACGATCGCCAAACCTTCGTGCCAAGGACGCCTTGGCTCCTCCTCTTCCCCTTGTCTGTGCTTCGTCATCATAATGCCGAAAATCATGAGGATCGAGATGGCTCCTGCATAGATCAGCACCTGTACGAAAGCAACAAACTCGGCTTCAAGGATAATATACAGCCCTGCTAAGCTAATGAACGTAAGCGCAACGGCAATGACCATATGAACAACTTTGGTAAAAGAAATCATAAAGATCGCTCCGCCGATGGCCAGAAGGGCGAAAATGAAGAAAGCCCAGCTTGAACCGCTTGAGAGGAAATCACCAATTCCGCTAAACATCTTTTTTGGCCCCCCCTTTTGGCATGGCCGAGTTATTCTCCTGACGAATGTTTTGGTTATTGTCATTCAACCATTGCAAATTTTTGAAAAGATCATCGCGACTATAGGAACTTAGCTCGAAATTATTTGTCATGACGATTGCTTCCGTAGGACACACCTCTGTGCAAAGATCGCACAAAATACAAATTTCGAAGTTGATATCGTACGTATCAATGACCTTCCCCTTTTTCTCGGGGTCCGGATTCGCTTTACCCGTCAGAGTAATGCACTCGGTTGGGCAAATACGCGCACATTGATTGCACACGATGCACTTCTCTGGGTCAAAATGTTGAATACCGCGAAAACGATCCGGCATTTTGATCGGGACCTCAGGGTATGCGTACGTGATTTTTTTCTGTGTCATACTTTTCAACGTTACGCCTAAGCCTTTGATTATGCCCTTCATTTGGTTCACTCCTTAGAGTTTTGCTTTGGCAAAACTGACATCGTATGCGTAGGCTATATTAAAAGATCGTCATAATGATCGCCGTTACCAGCATATTCACTAGCGCCAAGGGCAGCAGCACTTTCCAGCCAAATCCCATGAGCTGATCAATTCGTACGCGAGGCAACGTCGCCCGCAACCAGAACAAGACGAATACAACGAGGGAGAATTTCAGCAGGAACCAGATGATCCCCGGAATAAAATCAAGGAATGGGAACGGCGCATGCCATCCGCCTAAGAAGATCAGGCTCGTTAAAGAAGCAATGATAAACACGTAAACGTATTCCGATAGCATGAAAAATGCAAAGCGGAAGCCGCTATATTCCACGTGATAACCTGCTACAAGCTCAGACTCTGCTTCGGGCAAGTCAAAAGGTGTCCGGTTAAGCTCCGACACACCGGCAATGGCGAAGATGATGAAACCTAGAATTTGAGGAATGAAGTTCCAGTGCCAGAAACCGCCCGCTTGGTGGTCCACGATAGTATGCAGATTTAAACTGCCTGTCATCATAATGACACCAATGACGGAAATGACGAGCGGTACCTCATAACTGATCATTTGCGCTGCTGAACGCATACCGCCTAGCAAGGCATATTTATTATTTGATGCCCAGCCCCCAAGAATAATCCCAATCGTAGAAATCCCTGTCAGCGCCACGTAATAAAGCAGACCCGCATTCAAATTCGCATTAAACATACGATCCGAGAAAGGGATCGCCGCAATAATCGTAAACGAAGGAATGAACGTAATGATAGGCGCCAAAATGAACAGCTCACGTTCCGCCTTTTTGGGAATGGTATCTTCTTTAATGAGCAGTTTGAATACGTCTGCGACGCTCTGCAGAAGCCCAAACGGCCCTGTGCGGTTTGGTCCGATCCGCAGCTGCATCCAGCCAATGACCTTCCGCTCAAAGTAGATCGCGTAGGTAACGAAGCCAAGAACCAAGAGCAGCATAACGATGCCCCAGAAAAGGAAAACGAAGAAGTTCGTCCAGGTTAGACTTTCTTCCAGCAAATTTACCATTAGGCATCCACCTCCCCAACGACAATATCGATGCCGCCCAATATCGTAATCAGGTTGGTCATCGATTCACCGACCAGGAGCTTGGGCAATATTTGTAGATTTACGAAGGACGGTCTGCGGAATTTCAGACGGAATGGCTCTTGCTTGCCTCGGGAAATAATATAGCAGCCGATTTCTCCACGAGGAGACTCGATAGCCGCATACACTTCACCTTCAGGAGGACGAATCACCCTAGGCACCTTGCCCATGGTTTCCCCTTGTTCAGGGAACTGTGCCACAGCTTGCTCCAAAATACGCAGGGACTGTTTTACTTCCTCCATGCGTACTAGATAGCGATCATAACAATCGCCGCCGTTTCGTACAGGCACATCGAATTGAAAGCGATTGTAAAGGCTGTATGGCTGTGTTTTGCGGATATCCCAGTCAACACCCGTACATCTTAAGTTCGCGCCGCTAAGCCCATAAGCAATGGCTGTATCAGCGTCATATTTACCTACTCCCTTAATCCTGGACAGGAAAATCTCATTTCCGGATACAAGGGTATGATATTCTTCCAATTTGCCGTACATATACGGGATAAATTTCTTAACTTTATCGATCCAACCGTCTGGAGCGTCCCATTTTACCCCGCCTACACGCATGTAGTTGTAAGTCAAACGAGCTCCGCAGAGTTCATTGAACAGGTCAATGATAATTTCCCGATCACGGAAAGCGAATAAGAACGGACTCATCGCTCCGATATCCAGCAAATACGTTCCCCACCACACCATATGGGAAGCAATCCGCTGAAGTTCCATCACGATCAAACGAAGGAATTCCGCACGTTCCGGAACTTCCAGTCCCATCATTTTCTCAACGGCATGAACGAGAACATAGTTCGTCGTCATGGCAGAGACGTAATCCATACGGTCTGTATAAGGAATAATTTGCGTGTAGCTCAGATTCTCAGCCAGCTTCTCTGTTCCTCTATGTAGATAGCCCATAACGGGTATAGCTTCTTTGATGACCTCTCCATCCAGCTTCACAATCACGCGGAAAACGCCATGCGTACTAGGATGCTGAGGACCAACGTTTAGCAGGAGCTCTTCTGTCCGTAACAAATGCTACACCTCCGGGTCAAGCGGTTCGTAATCTTTGCGCAGTGGATGGCCGACCCAATCGTCAGGCATCATGATTCTTACCAGGTTGGGATGCCCGGGGAACTCAATTCCCAGCAGGTCATACACTTCCCGCTCATTCCAATTCGCGGTTGGCCACAAAGGAGCGACAGATGGGATACTTGGCTGATCCCGATCTGTTTTCACCTTCACACAATACTCGCGCTTGTGCGTGAGGGAAAGCAGATGATACGCCACTTCCAGATGCGTCTCTTGATCCACACCGGAGAGATTGCGCAAGTAGTCGCAGCGCAGCTCTTCGTGATCCCGCAGCGTCAGCGCAGCCTCCGGCCAGCGGGAGCTGTGAATGACAACGTAAGGACGGTGACCGTCCCTTTCGTTAATGAAGCTATCGACGACGGCCTCTTCGCCGGCGCTTTCTTTCAAGATCGCCACCAGCCTATCCAGCAGGGGCTGGTTAGGCGAAGGCTCTTTCGGCGCGGCAGGCTCCGCCGCATCGGTTTTCGCTCCGCGCGCGCTAGCTCGCGCTGCGCGTGCTTCTGCGGCGGCCTGCGCTTTGGCCGCCTTCTCGTCATCCCCTGCAGCAGCAGGGGATGGAGGTGCTGCTGCCGACGCGGGCTCGCCCGTCGGCTCAGCGGCCGCCGCCTTCGCCGCTAGGCGGGCGGCTCTCGCCGCGGCGCGCTCCGCGGCCTTCTCTTCGGCGGTTTTCTCCGCCGCTTCAGCCGCGGGCGGTTCGCCCGCCGGTTTCGCCTCAGAAGCAGGCGTCGACGGCTCTGTAGTTCCTTCAGCCTTGGTCTCTTCCGCAGATGCTGTCTGCCCGACCTCGACCTTCTCCTCCGGTTTCTTATCCTCACTCATCGGTTGATCACCTGCTTACCGGTCTTTGCTTCGTAGCGAATCTTCTCCTGAAGCTTGTTGATCCCGTAGATAAGTGCCGCCGGGTTTGGCGGACAACCCGGTATGTACACATCAACCGGAACGATCTGATCTACACCTTTGACAACGGAGTACGATTTCACGTACGGTCCGCCGGCAGTCGCGCAAGAGCCCATAGCGATTACCCATTTCGGCTCCGGCATTTGCTCATAAAGACGGCGCAGCAAAGGAGCCATTTTCTTCGTAACTGTCCCTGCCACAATCATGACATCGGATTGCCTAGGGGACGTACGGAAGATGACTCCAAAACGGTCTAAATCATAATGCGATCCGCCCGTACCCATCATTTCGATAGCACAGCAAGCAAGACCAAACGTTAAAGGCCAAAGTGAATTACTGCGAGCCCAAGCTTTCACCTGCTCCAGTGTTGTCATAAATACGTTGCGGTTTAACTCTTCGCGTTCTTCTGGGGAGATCGACTCTAGACTGAAGTCCATTGCAGCACCTTCTTCTTCCAAGCGTATATTAATCCTATGGCTAGCAAGGCTACAAAAATGCACATTTCCACTAAAGCAAAAAGTCCTAGTTGATTAAAAGCAACAGCCCAAGGATACAGGAACACGGTCTCTACATCAAAGATGACAAACATCAACGCAAACAAATAATATCGAATGTTAAACCGGATTTGCCCTTCACCAACAGGCTCGTTCCCACTCTCATACGTCGTATACTTCTCCACAACGGGTTTGCTCGGTCTTAACCATTTGCCTATCGTAAGCGCTGCCACCGGGAGGAAAATACCTAACCCAAGAAAAATCGCTACGATTACATAGTTATTTGTGTACATCATCTGAATGTAACCGCCTCCATTCTTATTTACTTTCTCAAATCATTGATTCAAATTGGTAATAATCACCTTCAATATTATACCAAAAGAGCTCAGGGGAGTCGATGACTAATTCCAAGCCCTCTTTTTTTCATACTTTGTGAGTAGAATTTCCATAACTTTTAAGAATAATCCGTTTATAAGAAAAAAGCGACGGAACCTGAGTCCCATCGCTTCTTTGATCTATTATTTGCCGGACACGCTGATCCGGTTCAATGCTCTTTGCAAAGAGGCTTCCGCACGTTTGAAATCAACGTTATCTTGCTTCGAATCCGCAAGACGTTTCTCCGCACGTTCTTTCGCTGCTCTCGCACGATCCACATCGATTTGTTCTGGCAGCTCGGCGCTTTCCGCCAGTATGACCACTTTGTCCTTACGCACTTCCATAAATCCGCCGTTCACTGCGATGATCTCGTCTTTGGAGCCCTGCTTCTTCACAGTAATCGAGCTAATTTTCAATGGAGTCACGAGTGGAATGTGGTTCGGCAGAATTCCAAGCTCCCCTTCGACACCCTTTGCGACTAACATGTTCACTTGTTCAGCGTACACTTTGCGCTCAGGAGTAACAATTTCAAGTAGGAATGTACTCACTTGGATTCTCCTTCCTCAGCTAACGCGAAGTTTACCAAAGGTAACCTTACAGCGTTTTCGCTTTCTCGATTGCGTCCTCAATCGTACCTACGTTGTGGAACGCTACTTCAGGAAGGTTGTCGTGCTTACCTTCAAGAACTTCTTTGAAGCTGCGCACAGTTTCTTTCAATGGTACATACAAGCCTGGGAAACCGTTGAACGGCTCAGCAACGTGAAGCGGCTGAGACAAGAACAGACGGAGACGACGCGCACGAGTAACGACTAGTTTATCCTCATCGGACAACTCATCCATACCCAAGATCGCGATGATATCCAGAAGCTCTTTGTAACGTTGAAGAACTTGTTTAACACCTTGTGCTACTTTATAGTGCTCTTCGCCTAGAATTTCTGGCGTCAAGATACGGGAGGAGGAAGCAAGTGGATCTACCGCTGGGAAAATACCCGCAGCCGCGATACTACGCTCCAAGTTCGTTGTCGCATCTAAGTGAGCGAACGCTGTAGCTGGAGCTGGATCCGTATAGTCATCCGCAGGAACGTAAATCGCTTGAATCGACGTTACGGAACCTTTTTTCGTGGATGTAATACGCTCTTGCAATTGACCCATTTCTGTAGCCAAAGTCGGTTGGTAACCTACCGCAGATGGCATACGTCCAAGCAAAGCCGAAACCTCGGAACCTGCTTGTGTGAAACGGAAGATGTTATCTACGAACAGAAGAACGTCTCTGCCTTCAACATCACGGAAATACTCAGCCATTGTCAAACCTGTCAAAGCTACGCGAAGACGCGCGCCAGGAGGCTCGTTCATTTGACCGAATACCATCGCTGTTTTCTCGATAACGCCGGAGTCTTTCATCTCGTGGTAAAGGTCATTACCTTCACGAGTACGCTCACCAACGCCTGCGAAAACGGAGATACCACCGTGCTCTTGGGCAATGTTGTGAATCAACTCTTGCATCGTTACGGTTTTACCTACACCCGCACCACCGAAGAGACCGATTTTACCACCTTTTGCGTAAGGAGCCATAAGGTCAATAACTTTAATTCCTGTTTCAAGAACTTCCGATTTCGTGGACAAGTTCTCGAATGCAGGAGCTTCTTTATGAATTGGACTAGTCAACGTGCGATCAACGTTTTCGATACCATCGATAGGATCTCCAACTACGTTGAATACGCGACCTAGTGTTGCAGCACCTACAGGTACTGTGATTGGAACTCCTGTGTCCGTAGCTTCAGCGCCACGTACAAGTCCGTCTGTGGAAGACATCGCTACGCAACGAACGAGGTTGTCACCGAGGTGAACCGCCGCTTCAACCGTAATCGTAACCGTTTGACCGGCTTCCGTTTTTTCAATCTTGATTGCATTCAGAATTTCAGGGAGTTGTCCGCGTCCGAACTCAATGTCGACGACAGGCCCTGTAATATTCACAACGCGCCCTTTGCTCATGGTTTCCCTCCTAAGAAAAGCTTCGCCTCTAAGCGAGGCGTTTTATCAATTAAGCGTTCGCGTTCGCGCCGCTGACGATTTCCGCAATTTCTTGCGTAATGGCAGCTTGACGTGCACGGTTGTATGCTAATGTGTAGCTGCTGATCATCTTCGTTGCATTTTTCGTTGCGGAGTTCATCGCTGTCATTCTCGCGCCGAACTCACTTGCTTTACCTTCCAATACCGCGCTGTAAATAATTGTTTCCGCATATTTAGGCAGCAGTACTTCTAGAACGCCTTCCGCAGACGGCTCATACTCGTAGCTAGCCGTTGACGCGCCTTTTACTTCCTCCATAGGAAGCAAGCGAACCATGGTTGGTATCTGACTGATTGCATTTTGGAATTTGTTGTACACCAAGAACAATTGGTCGTACGCGCCCTTCTCAAAATTGGAAACAGCAGAAGCCGCAATCGATTTAATATCCGAGAACTTCGGAGAATCCGGAAGTCCTGTAACTTCTTGAACGATCTCAACATTACGTTTTTTGAAGAAGTTGCTACCTTTACGTCCGATTACGAAAACAGCATATTCCGACGGGGATTGATGTTTTTCGCGAATCTCCGTCATCGCTTTCCGCAATACGTTCGCGTTGTAGCCTCCAGCCAAACCACGATCCGAAGTGATAACCAAGTAAGCGGTTTTCTTCACTTCGCGCGTTTGCAGCATTGGATGTTTCACACCTTTGGAGCCTGCAGCGATGCTAGCTACTACTTCTTTCAGCTTATCCGAATAAGGACGAGCCGCTTCAGCAGCTTGCTGAGCACGACGCAAGTTCGCAGCTGCAACCATCTCCATCGCACGCGTAATTTGCTTCGTGTTTTGTGTCGATTTGATTTGGCGCTTAATCTCGCGCATTCCTTTTGCCATACCTGTCACCTCTCTTTTGAGGCTTTGGAAAGCCTTCATTCGAAGGCCTGATCTCAGGCAGCATGCACCCAATCTCAGGCATATACGGAGTACCTGGCTTTTCACGAAGAAAAGCGCAGGTATTCAAATTTTATTCAGAAACTGCGAAGCTCTTTTTGAACGTGTTGATAGCATCAACCAGCGCTTTGTCGTTATCCGCAGTAATATCTTTGGTATCACGAATGCTGTTCAAAATTTCGGAGCGGTTGGATTCCAGGTAAGCCAAGAATTGCGCTTCAAAACGAGTAACGTCTTGTACTGGAATGTCATCTAAGTGGCCTTTAACAACCGTGTACAGAGAGCAAACTTGTTTCTCTAGGGAAAGCGGCTGATGCACGCCTTGCTTCAAGATTTCAAGTGTGCGAACCCCACGATCAAGACGGGCTTTTGTTGCTTTATCAAGATCAGAACCGAACGCTGCGAAGGCAGCAAGCTCACGGTATTGAGCCAAGTCTACACGCAGTGTACCGGCAACTTTTTTCATTGCTTTCGTTTGAGCGGAGCCCCCTACACGGGATACAGAGTTACCAACGTTAACCGCTGGACGCTGACCGGAGTAGAACAGGTCGGACTCAAGGAAGATTTGACCGTCCGTAATGGAAATTACGTTCGTCGGAATGTAAGCGGAGATATCGCCTGCTTGTGTCTCGATGAATGGAAGTGCTGTAATCGAACCGCCACCAAGATCATCGTTCAATTTCGCAGCGCGCTCCAGCAAACGGGAGTGCAAGTAGAATACGTCACCTGGGTATGCTTCGCGACCTGGTGGACGACGCAGCAAGAGGGACAACTCACGGTATGCAGCCGCTTGTTTGGACAAGTCATCGTATACGATCAATACGTGCTCGCCTTTGTACATGAAGTACTCACCCATTGCGCAGCCTGAGTATGGAGCCAACCAAAGCATTGGTGAAGGCTCGGAAGCAGAAGCTGTTACAACGATTGTGTATTCCAAAGCGCCAGCAGCACGAAGTTTTTCAACAACGCCTACGACTGTGGATTGTTTTTGACCGATTGCAACGTAGATACATTTAACGCCGTTGCCTTTTTGGTTCAGGATCGCATCGATCGCAATCGCTGTTTTACCTGTTTGACGGTCACCAATGATCAACTCACGTTGACCACGGCCAACTGGAACCATCGCGTCAATCGCTTTGATACCTGTTTGCATTGGCTCATGAACGGATTTACGAGCCATAACGCCTGGAGCCATGTTCTCAACAGGGCGGAATTCAGTTGTAGCAATAGGTCCTTGACCATCGACTGGTTGACCCAAGGAGTTAACGACACGGCCGAGAAGGGCTTCCCCAACAGGAACCTCCATGATACGTCCTGTACGTTTTACTGGATCGCCTTCACGGATATCTTTGTAAGGTCCGAGAATAACGATACCTACGTTGCTTTCTTCAAGGTTAAACGCGTAGCCCAGAACGCCATTTGAAAACTCAAGCAGTTCGCCTGCCATTACGTTTTCCAAACCATGAGCACGAGCGATACCGTCCCCTACTTGAATGACTGTACCAACATCAACCACTTGCATATCGGATTTATAGTTTTCAATCTGTTGTTTAATCAATGAGCTGATTTCTTCAGGTTTGATACTCAACGAACGTCACCCCTATTCTTACAGTGCTTGTTATTAAACCAAAGCTTTGGATAGGCGGTCTAGCTTGCCTGCCAAACTTCCATCATATAAACGGTCACCAATGCGCACTTGGATGCCGCCGAGCAGCTTAGGCTCAACAACAGTCGCAACACGAATTGTTTTTCCCGTAACTTTGCTGAAATGTGATGCAATTTCCGCTTGTTGAGCTTCTGTCAGTGTAAAAGCGGAATAAATCGTTGCACTCGCTTGTCCAAGCGCTTCATTCGCAATCTTCACATAATCGCCTACAAGAACGGATAAAATCGCTTGTCTTCCTTTATCAATCAAGACCAGCAGCGTGTTCCACACCGGTTCGGAAACTTTGCCTTCAAAAATCTGCTTCAGCAGGTCCGTTTTGACGGTGTTCCCGATGTTCGGATGGTTCAGGAACTTCTGCAAGTCTGCATTGTCCCTAATCGCACTAGCTACAGATTTCAGCTCTTCTTCGACTTGGGAAATAATCCCCTTATCCTTGGCTACTTCAAAAAGAGCTCTGGCATAACGCTTCGCTACGACGATGTCACTCATACGTTGCCTCCTACCTCTTTGAGGTAATGCTCAACCAATTGCTCTTGTGACTTTTCGTCGATTTGCTTTTCAATAATTTTGGAGGCAATCAGAACGGACATCGCGCCAACTTGGCTGCGAAGAGCGGCAACCGCTTTGTTCTTCTCGTTCTCGATATCTTTCAAAGCTTCATCTTTCAGACGAGCTGCTTCTGCTCCAGCTGCACGAACAATATCATCAGCTTGTTTGGAACCTGTTTGTTTCGCTTGCTCAATGATATCGTAAGCTTCCTTACGCATTTGTTGCAGTGCTTGTTTTTGTTCCTCTAACAGTTGATCAGCTTGCTTGCGGCTCGCTTCAGCTGTTTGAATTTGATCTTTAACTAACTGTCTGCGTTTCTCCATCATGCCGAACAAAGGGCCGAACGCAAACTTGGAAAGTAGCACGTATAAAATTAAGAACGCGATAAGTTGAATCCAAAATGTGGACCATTCAATATGCAAGTAACGTCACTCCCTTCTGATAACGTGGGCAAAACGAAGGCGTGGTGGCGACTACGGCCATCCCCGCCAAACGGTTTCTTAAGCTTTCCCCATAAAGATGAACGCAAGTACCAATGCAACGACCGGCATTGCCTCTACTAGACCTACCCCGATAAACATAGTTGTTTGAAGCGTACCACGTAGTTCTGGTTGACGGGAAATACCTTCCAAAGCGCGACCTACGATCAAACCGTTACCAATACCTGCACCTAGTGCTCCTAAACCGAATACGATACCTGCTGCTACTAATGCTATTGCTCCCATTGATAAAATCCTCCCTTAAACTCTTAGGTTTGTTTTGTGTATAAGTGACTCGAGACTACCCGAGGTAAGTCTTACTCTTAATGTTCTTCATGGATTAACGTTTGTGAGATGTAAACCATTGTCAGCATTGTAAATACGAAGGCTTGAATAGCACCTACGAACACACTGAAGCCCTGCCATACGAAGAGAGGCGCAATTCCAAACCAACCAGCTCCGATGATGACAGATATCATAATTTCACCTGCATAAATGTTACCGTAAAGACGGAAAGCGAGCGTAAGCGGCTTTGATACGACTTCAATCAAATGAAGGATCAACATTGCCCCTTTGTACTCAAAATAATGCGCGAAGTAATGCTTCGTGTTACGTGTTATGCCCAAGTAGTGACTTAGTACGATAACGATAACCGTCAGTGCTCCTGTCACAGCGATATCAGCCGTCGGTGATTTCCACCATGACACATGATCTTCCGTCACGATCGAAAAAGGAAGGCCGAGCATGTTGCCGATAAAGATGTACATAATGAGCGTAAGACCAAGCGCGATAAAACCTTTGCCATGCTTAGAACCAATCGTACTTCCAATGATGCCTTCTACAAACTCAATCGTCCATTCCATGAAGTTTTGAATTTTTGAAGGATTCGTTACAGATGCACGGCTAGCCCCTGCGATTGCAAGGATAAGCACGATAATGGTGGTAATTCCGATCATCATAAGAGCTGATGCGTCGAAGTGAATACCTAACCACTCAAATTCTGGTACCTTATGTTCCATATTTCCCATTTTCACCCCTTTCATCGAATGGAATTACTTCTTAGACTTCCTAATAGAAAGAATACCCAGTACGAGTGTTGCCAATTGAGCAAAAAAGTATCCAACAATCGTCGTGGTTAAAGCGACATGTTCCGGATACCGAACGGCAACCAAACCTGCGAAGCCAGCAATTGCTGCTCTTGTCAGAAAACCTAGGGTCACCTTGCGCCCTTTCTGCTCTATCGCAGCTGCTGCCAACTTGTTAATTTTCCAGGCCAGAAACCTTGCATTGATCATGCTCGCCATAGATCCAAGCATAATGCCGGCAAAGTAAACCCGGTAATCGACAAGAAGCGCCCATGCAGCCAAACAAAAGGATAAAAAGAAAAGAAACACATTTTGAACCGTTTTCAGAGTGGCTGAAAATTCATCCATCATAGCCCTCCGTACCGCTTTATCATGAAGTAAATGCTAATGATTCCGGTTACAAGCCCGAGCAAAAATCCGCCTAACAACCAGAATTGTCCCCCTAGTACGCGTGTTAGCCAATCGCCGAACAAATATCCAGCTCCTAAACAAACTACAAGGTCAATGCCGATCGCACTAGTTAACGCTACTGCCCGCCACGGATTATCATTGGGATTTTGCCGTTTCATAGCATCCCTCCTGAAGGCTTTCCGCTGAGGAAAACCTGTTTCGTAGACATAGTGCTACGAATCCTCATTTATTGTATCGAAGCAGTGCGAGGTTTGTCAATTGACGAAACTTAACAGTCCTCGCAGCCCGAAAGCCCTCAGAGCCTTGCGGCTCTAAGGTTTGCGAGTTTCCAAACCAAACAGTCGAACTGTACGCTGTAGCGTTTGTCATGATTTTGTCACGGTTAGAATGTTTCAGGGCGCTCCGAGACCTTGCCAAAGTGATGCAGAATCGCTTGAACGATTCTTTGGGATGCTTTGCCATCCCCGTAAGGGTTGGCAGCTTGGCTCATTTTGTTGTATAAAACTGGATCTGTCAGCAGCGCGCGAGCACGCTCGTAGACCTTCTCCTCGTCTGTTCCAACCAGCTCCAATGTACCCGCTTGGATGCCTTCCGGACGCTCTGTCGTATCACGGAGCACAAGTACCGGCACACCAAAGGATGGCGCTTCTTCCTGAAGGCCGCCAGAGTCTGTCAGAATCATATGTGTCTTCGGATAGAAGTTATGAAACTCACTCGCATCGAATGGTTCTACCAGTTTAATGCGCGGGTGGTTGCCCAGAATTTCGTGAGCAGGCTCTTTGACAGCCGGGCTCGGATGCACCGGATATACGATTGCGATATCTTCAAACTCATCAGCGATACGTTTCACAGCACGGAAGATTTGGCGGTGCGGTTCACCTTGCGCTTCACGGCGATGGGCTGTCATCAAGATCAGCCTGCGGCCTGCTGCCCACTCCAAAACCGGATGCTCGAAGGATTCCTGCACGGTATATTGAAAGACATCCGTAACGGTATTCCCTGTTACATAGATTTGAGATTCCGATTTATTCTCTTTGCGCAGATTATCAGCCGATTGTTGGGTTGGTGCAAAATGCAGATCCGCCAAAACGCCTGTCAACTGACGGTTCATTTCTTCCGGATATGGCGACATTTTGTTCCACGTACGAAGACCCGCTTCGACATGTCCAACCTGGATTTGCTGCATAAATGCCGCATAGCTCGCAAGGAAGGTTGTCAGCGTATCGCCGTGCACGAGAATCAGATCCGGTTTCGCCTCTTGGAAGACCGGCTCCAAGCCTTGCAGCACGCGCATAGTAATTTCATTCAGCGTCTGACGATCCTTCATAACGTTAAGGTCATAATCCGGTGTGATTTTGAAAATATCAAGCACCTGATCCAACATCTGGCGATGCTGAGCCGTTACGCAAACGAGAGACTCGATATGTTCTGGATGCTTCTCCAGCTCCTTAATCAACGGAGCCATTTTAATCGCTTCAGGTCTAGTACCGAAGATCGTAATGACTTTCAAACGTTTCATTGGTTCTTCTCCCCCATCGTCATAAGTCTATTATTTCGTGCCGAACAGACGATCTCCCGCATCTCCCAAGCCAGGTACGATATAGCCATGATCATTCAAGTAGTCATCCACAGCCGCCACGTAAATATCAACATCCGGATGCTCTTGTTGAACCGCTTTAATTCCTTCCGGCGCAGCAATTAAACACATCAGCTTCATTTGTGTACAGCCTCTGCGTTTCAATACTTCAATCGCTGCATTCGCTGAACCGCCTGTTGCGAGCATCGGGTCGATCACAATGAGCTCCCGCTCCAAGACATCTGTCGGCAGCTTAACATAATATTCGACAGGCTGCAGCGTGTCAGGATCACGGTATAGACCAACATGTCCTACTTTGGCAGCTGGGATCAGTTTAAGCACACCGTCAACCATTCCTAATCCTGCGCGCAAAATAGGAATAAGGCCCAGCATTCTGCCGGAAATAATGCGGCAATCTGCCGTTGTTACAGGCGTTTTCACCTGAACATGCTCAAGCGGAATATCTCTCGTGATCTCGTAAGCCATCAAAGTCGCTACTTCGTCTACGAGCTCCCGAAAATCTTTTGTTTTCGTATTTTCATCCCGAATAAAGGTCAGCTTATGCTGAATTAACGGATGATCACAAATAAATAACTTCCCCATAATTTCCTCCTAAAAAACCACAATGTTATATGTATTTTACCCATTTTAGCGTCAAGGTACGACAAACCTCGTTCATTATATCATATGTTATCCAACTTATCCTCCGAAAAACCAAACCTACCATGAATATCCTTATTTGCGTAAAAAACCACCTGAGAGTATCTCCCAAGCGGCTTTGCATCTTATCTGTTTATTATTCAACTGGCCCAGGGTGGTACCAAATGTTTTTGAAGTCAAACCATCCCAGCGTGTTGAACGTTATGCCTTGTAAATGAGGGCTGTACACCAATTGCTGCGTCGTATGCAAAAGGAATAGGACAGAGAAGTTTTTCGACACTAAATCTTGCATCCCTCGGATTCGTTGCAGGCGCACTTGCCTGTCGGGCTCATTTTCGATAGCCGCAATAGTCTCATCAAAAACTCGTCTCTGCTCATCCGTTGCACAGACTCGAACCGCTAAATTGCCCACTTTATACATCTCAATCAAGCAGCGTGCCTCATCATCATCCGCAACAACTCCGCCTATGATAACATCGGCCTCTAACAGCAGCGGCACCTTTGTCATTTGTTCAAAAGTATACAGCTTCAGAATAACAGGTATACCCACTTCCTGACAGCGAGCATGAATCCATTCGGCTTGAGGCTGATTCTTGAGCGTAAATGTCATGGTAATGGGTTCGCCATTATAACCGCATTCTCTAAGCAGCTCCCTCGCCCGCTCCGGCTGGTGATCCTCGGGTCCAACCCCCGGCGAATCCGTTGGCAAGAAATCGGCAGCTGGCCTTGCATGATAAAGGCCTAATTCCTTTATTAACCCACAGCGATTCACAATAAGCTGAATAGCCTGGCGGAATTCAAGGGCTTGCTGTGCCCCATTTTTGCGAAGATTAAACACAACCGTGCTAGACCCCAGCATCATCACTTCTTTTTTACACCAGTGTGCAGGGGCAGGCTGTTTATAATGGTTAAGCTTCCCCATTTGGAAGTTTAACTGCTGCCATCTTCGATCGCTGACGTTATCCGGAACATAGAGCAGCTCGATGCGATCCAAATGGGCGCCTTCCTTGTAGTACTCCTCGAAGGCCTCTAACGTCACGCCACCCGCATCATGCCTCGTAATGCGGAAAGGACCCGTTCCAACGGGGAGCATGCTGGCATCCGCTACCTTAGTTGCACTGTAAACATCTGCAGGGACAATCGCTGCCTGGTAGGAGCTAACATAATGTGGCAGCATATAATTCGGCGCAGCAAGTTCCATGCGAACCGTCAGCCTGTCGACGGCGCGAATATCCTTGACGGAATTCAACAGCCACCGATTCGGCGAATCCTCTGTGCCCAGCGAGCGCAGCCGGTTGAATGAAAACACCACATCGTCCGCAGTCAGCTCCCGGCCATGATGGAATCTCACTCTTTTCCGCAAAAAGAAAGTCCATACCGTCGCATCCGCATTGCATTCCCACTCATGAGCCAAGCCAGGCTCCAGGCTGCCGCAAAGCGGATTGAAATAAAGCAGCGTGTCAAAGGCTTGCTTCACAAAATGCAAGTCCCGCGAAAACAGCACATCGACAGGGTCAAGCGTCAGCACGCGAATCTGCATCGGCAGCCTCAGTGTTTCAGGATTTCCGGAATCGCAATTGCCTTTGTATCCGAAATAACTGCCGAGCCAGGCCAAGAACCGATCCATGACACTGCCGTCCAAACCTTCCATTTGAAACAAACTCATCGCATGGTTCAGGTTTCCTTGTTCAACATGGATCTTCGCTTCCGCCATCAGCACATCTTCCGCTGGAACCAGAAATCGAATCATCGAGCGGTGTCCACGGCCTCGTCCCGGCGTCCAGACGATCCAACCCATTTCGCTCATTTTGCGGATTAAAATTTTTACATTACGCTCCGTACAATACAGGTAACCGGCAATTTCTTCTACGGAGACTGGCACGTCCATATACGTGTGGGGGATCTGTAAAACACGCGTTACTGATGTTTTCAACTGCGCATATTGTAAGGCAAGCTGCATGAAAGTCCCCTCCTTTACACGAATTACCAAAGAGTATAGTTGCGCCTTGCCATTTCGTCAACAGCCTGCAGGAGGGATAAAAGGTGAAAGTTTTCCAACGCTCTGTACACTTTTTAACTCATGGTCATTTGTTATGATGGGGGAACACGGAAATTGACGACACTAGAAAACAGGTGATGACGCATGACATTCTTTCAATTCCATCCTAATGTGCGACTGCGCATTGCTCTAAGCTTTCTGACCAACATCCTCAGCAATATGGTTATTCCATTCATGTCGATTTACTTTGCACGTACACTCGGCACAACCATCGCCGGCACAGCGACAACTATCTCCATTGCTGTGGCTCTAATCAGCGCCACGATCGGCGGTCATTACGCAGACCGGGTCGGCCGAAAAAAAATGATGCTAATCGGGGAAGGCGTTGCCCTTCTGGCTTATACGATCATGACCTTCGCTAATTCGCCAATCTGGCATTCCGCAGCACTCACGCTCATCATGACAGTAATCAGTACGGCCTCTTGGGGCCTAAGCAAACCTGCTGTAGAGGCCATGCTGATTGATGTATCAGGACCTGATACCCGTAAAGCCATCTATCGGATAAATTATTGGTCAAACAACCTGGCCATTTCCATTGCGGGGATGATCGGCGGTTTCTTCTTTAGCGACTATCTCTTTGAGCTTTTATTCGTTGCTAGCGGAATGTCACTTGTTGCGCTGCTGGTGACAGCCTTTTTCATGACAGAAACGATGCCGGTCGAGGTGACTAGCGTGGAGGAAGAGGCGCACCCTTCTAAACGTATCTCGATGTATCACCGTTATAAAGAGGTGCTGAGCGACCGCAGATTCCTCATTTATCTAATCTCAAGTGTGCTTATCGTTTCCGTAGAAATGAATTTAAACGGATATATCGGCATCCGGCTCGCTCAGGATATCCATCACACCCCTTGGTTTCCCGGCATGTCCGCCACCATCGACGGTCTGCCTCTTGTCGGCGTTCTACGCACAGAGAATACACTCGCCGTCGTGCTGCTTTCCCTCTTTGTTGGGCGGCTGCTCAAAGGAAATTCCGACACCAGGATGATGTTGTTCGCCATGTTTCTGAACGTAGCCGGCTATACATATCTTGTATTCGGCAGCCAACCAATCATGCTTATGCTGCTAATGCTCGTTGCCACCATAGGTGAGCTGACCTATGTGCCTTTAAAACAATCGCTGCTTGTACAGCTTGTCCCCGACCACGCCCGCAGCTCCTATATGGCGCTCAGCAGCATGACGAATCGCGTTGCCATTATGCTTAGCGGACTAAACATGATCATCGGCGGTTTTCTGCCATCCGGAGCCATGGCGCTGTTTATTCTGCTAACCGGCGTCGCGGGAATTGGCTTGCTGGCGTCCATACTGCCGAGCCTGAAGGAAGCCGAGCAGAAGGTGCGTCATGCAGTAGTATAAAAAAAGGGCTGCTTCAAAAGGTCATTAAAGACCCTTTGAGGCAGCCCTTTCTATTTTGATTAGTAAGTTAAACCTGCGTACAACGGATATTGCGCCGTCAAATCTTTCACCATGCCGCGAGCTTTCTCAAGAACAGCCTCATCTTTCGGGCTTTTCAATGTAATTGCAATCACTTTCGCGATTGTTTGCATCGCTTCTACGCCCATGCCGCGGGATGTTACAGCCGGTGTGCCCAAACGGATACCGCTTGTGATGAACGGGCTTGTTGGATCGAAAGGAATCGCGTTTTTGTTCGCTGTGATACCAATCTCGTCAAGTACGTGCTCAGCATCTTTACCTGTGATGTTCAGGTTGCGCAGATCAACCAGCATCAAGTGGTTATCTGTACCGCCGGAAACAAGGTTAATGCCTTCAGCTGTCAGTGCAGTCGCCAATGCTTGCGCGTTGTCGATGACGTTTTGACCGTAAGTTTTGAATTCCGGTTGCAGAGCTTCACCGAAGGAAACGGCTTTTGCAGCAATCGTATGCATCAAAGGACCGCCTTGGGAACCAGGGAATACAGCTTTATCAATCGCAGCTGCCCAAGCTTTGCGCGTAAGAATCATACCGCCGCGAGGACCGCGAAGCGTTTTGTGCGTTGTAGTTGTAACGAAATGTGCATGCGGCACTGGGTTCGGGTGCAAACCAGCAGCAACTAGACCGGCAATATGCGCCATGTCAACGAAGAACAATGCGCCTACATCGTTAGCGATGGATGCCAATGCTTCGAAATCAATTGTGCGCGGGTAAGCACTTGCGCCAGCAACTAACATGCGAGGCTTATGTTTGAAAGCCGCTTTACGAACATCGTCGTAGTCGATGCGGAAGTCTTTTTCACTTACACCGTAAGCCACGAAGTTGTAAAGAATACCGGAAGCATTAACAGGGCTGCCGTGTGTTAAGTGACCACCGTGTGCCAGGTTCATCCCCAGAACAGTGTCACCAGGGTTAAGAGCTGCCAAGTAAACAGCCATATTCGCTTGTGCACCAGAGTGCGGTTGAACGTTCGCATGTTCAGCTCCGAAAAGCTCTTTCGCGCGGTCGCGAGCGATATCTTCTACGATGTCTACGTATTCGCAGCCGCCGTAGTATCTTTTGCCCGGGTAACCTTCTGCGTATTTGTTAGTCAGTACTGTACCCATCGCTTCAAGCACAGCTTGGCTGACGATGTTTTCAGAAGCGATAAGCTCAATTTTGTCGCGTTGACGACCAAGTTCTAGGTTCATAGCTTCTACGATTTTTGGATCTTGTTTACTTAGAAAGTTTGTCATATGGAATTCCTCCTAAAAGATAATTTATATCTATAAGTTAACCTAGCAATCCGCATCTGGCGCGGCTTGCTGATAGAGCTGCTCGGCAGCCTCAGGTGTGTAGACAGCTCTTGTTCCGCCAATCAATTTAGGCCGTGTAAAGGCCATGGTCACATAAGCATGACCCATATTCCGCACGGGCGGCCGTGCAGGCACAGCAACCCGCCGCAAATGCATCCCGATCAGCGTACTGCCAATATCGATCCCGGCATGCGCTTGAATCGTCTCGACGACTACAGGCTTCGCGAAGTGACGGTATGCGTAGGAGGCCATTGAACCGCCGGCTTTTGGCACAGGAATCACCGACACTGGCTCAAGCTGAGGGGAGATCGCGAAGAGATCTTCCTCAATGACAAGCGCGCGGTTCAAATGTTCGCAGCACTGAAAAGCCAAGTGCAAGCCGAACTCGCGGCTAATGCGCTGCGCCGCTTCAAAAATCGGCCGAGCTGCATCCAGTGTCCCCGACGTCCCAATCCGATGACCGAGAATCTCACTCGTGCTTGTACCAATGACCAGAATGTGACCTGGCCGTAGATTGCCCACCTTTACCAACTCGCGAAGATTTGCTTCCAAATCTTCTGCAATCGTGTGAAGTATGGAATTTGTCATGGTGGCCACCCTTATGGATGAATCGCGAAGCGATCTTCGATGCTTTGCACCTTGTTAATGCGGTTCTGGTGACGGACACCTTGGGAAAATTCTGTTTCCAGCCAAATTTTCACGATTTCCTCGGCAACACCCGGTCCGATGACACGCTCGCCTAAAGCAAGTACATTCGTATCATTGTGCTCCCGTGTGGCTTTAGCAGAAAATAGATCATGAACCAGCGCGCAACGGATGCCTGGAACCTTATTCGCAGCGATCGACATCCCGATGCCTGTTCCACAGATCAGAATTCCTTTGTCGGCTTCCCCGGAAACCACATCTTCACAAACCTTGAGCGCATAATCCGGATAATCAACGGAATCTGCACAGCTGCATCCATAATCTATGACCTGATGGCCCAAGGATTCAATAAAAGGAATAATAACATCTTTCAAACGATAGCCTGCATGATCCGCACCTAACGCAATTTTCATGGATAGAACGCTCCTTTGCTTGTTCGAATTCGACCCTTCTATTATATCCCAAAGTCCACCAGAAAACGAAAAAAAGAGCGGACACGCTAGAAATAGCGCGTTGCTCTTTTGCCCAGGCGACCGGCCGTATAGCTCAATGCTCCATTGTGGTTACTCCCACTCGTCGCCAGTTACATTGAGTCTTGCTTGATGAATCCATCTTATCGCATTATGCACGAGGTGTAAAGATGTCTTTCGCAAATCATTTCCCAGACTGCGAATCCTCTTTCCGCTCGCGCAGCTTCTTAAC
Source organism: Paenibacillus sp. P36 (assembly GCF_045866505.1). Classification (NCBI taxonomy): domain Bacteria; kingdom Bacillati; phylum Bacillota; class Bacilli; order Caryophanales; family Paenibacillaceae; genus Paenibacillus; species Paenibacillus sp. P36. The sequence continues at coordinate 48,023 of NZ_AP038372.1, read as the reverse complement.
CAATTTATCTAAACTCCCGCTGATTTCATTCGCTGTTTGCCGGTAAACCTCTATAGGGCCTCCGAACGGGTCAGAAATATCGTAATCCGGGATGGCATCTTCCAACAGATAAATCCGATTTCGTTCTTCAACGGTTACTGTTTGTGAAAGAGCCTGCTTAAGCTGAAGCTCCGTGACCAACTTCTCTCTCTCCTCAATCGCTTGAAGGATACGCTGATCGTCCTCTACATATTCTTTGAGTGTAAAAATTTTATCAATCGCGCCCGGATACCGCTGGATAACCGAACGTTTATGCCCCATCGTCATCGTCAAAATGAGATCCGCCCACTTCACCTCAGACTCCTGAATCGCTAGTGAACGAATGGGCTCTTTGAACCCTGCCTCCTGCAGCAGTGTCGCACTATTTCGGGAGATCGGAGCGCCCGTCATTGCGGATACGCCAGCTGAACGAACTTCTGCCGCAAGTCCTTCTTGGTGCACCCTGATACGCAGCAAACCTTCGGCTAATGGACTGCGGCACGTATTTCCTGTACAGACAAATAGAATTCGCAACATGAGATCCTCCTCAGAGTTTTGCGTAGCAAAACTTTCTTCGTAAACATAGGCAGAGCCTGCTCCGCCTCCATTGTATCATAGCAAAAACTTGATCCCAAACGCGAGCAGAATTAGCCCGCCAAACGCTTCACCATACTCGCCAACCCAGCCGTTCACCCGTCTGCCAACCAATAAACCAGCTACAGAGAGCAGCGCGCCGAACAAACCAAATACAAGCACGGTTAACAGGATATCCGTCGCAAACATGCCTAAGGATACACCTACTGAGAACGAATCTATGCTTACACTAAGCGCAAAAATCGTAAGCCCCCATAAAGATCTATGATCAAAAGAGGTTGCTTCCTCTCCGCGGATCGAACTATACACCATATGGGAGCCCAAAAGGATGAGCAAACATCCGCCGGCTGCAGTGGCCACATTGCCAAGCAGAAGCGAAACATATTGTCCCATAAATATGCCCATTAACGGCATAATGATATGAAAAATACCAATCACCATGCTAATTTTAAAAATATCCAACAAGCGAATTCCCTTCATGCCGATACCTATTCCTAAGGAAAAAGCATCCAGACCCAAGGCTATCGCCATGATGAATATGGTGATGATCTGCCCAAATTCAACGCCAGTTACGAGCATAAGTGCTGTCCCCCTTGTCCGCTTTCTTAACCAAGATATGCGGACAAACTGGGAATCATGCTAGCTAAACACGTACTAGCCGGTGACCGGCTGCCTTGCGCAGACGGTTCATAATGGCCTGACCAATCCCCGTTTCCGGGCAGCCTTCTGCAGCAATATACTGAATCCCTTGCTGATCAAATTGCCTTAATGCAGCATACAGCCCCTGAGCAATCTTATCCGGTTCCGCTAACGAGCCGCAGGCAATGACCAAATCAGCTTCAAATAGAGAAGCCCTTTCCTCAAAAGTAAGGACCCCCGTCGATTCCCCTCGCTTTTTAGCGGCTTGAATGTCGCGCTGAATCCATTCAACCACTGCTTCAGCATTGTCTCCAGATACAATATGCATGTATCCCTTTGGCGCATAATGCGTATACTTCATCCCCGGAGCACGAGGCGTTTCTGAGACCTGCACATCTTCCCGCTCAGGCTCATGAATTCGAATAGCCTGCAGGGCGGACTGCAACTGCTCTGCCGTAACGCCGCCTGGACGCAAAATATACAGCTCACCATCTACAAGCTGAATCACCGTCGACTCAACACCGACCCCCGTGCCGCCGCCATCCACAATACCACCGATTCGACCGTCCAGATCTTCTCGCACATGTGAGGCCAGCGTTGGACTCGGTCGGCCAGAACTATTGGCGCTTGGGGCTGCTATAGGAAGCGCTGCTTTTCGAAGTAGCTCCAAGGCCACAGGATGATCAGGTATACGAATGCCAACCGTAGTAAGACCGGCAGTCACCAACGGCGAAATGCCGCCTGTTTTTACAGGCAGCACGATTGTAAGAGGGCCAGGCCAGAAAGCCTCCATAAGCCTATGATGGTCAGGCGTGACACTATCAGGCTCAATGAGATCTGAGAGCTGCTTCGTATCAGCAATGTGGACGATCAACGGATTATCCGACGGTCGTCCTTTGGCTGAGAAAATACGCTTTACCGCTGTGGTATTCGTAGCATCAGCACCAAGCCCGTAGACCGTTTCCGTAGGGAAAGCTACGGTGTCCCCGTCCCGCAAAAGCGCTGCGGCATCTGATAATTCTTCACCCTTGTTACCAACCCTATCCGGGTCTACTTTCCAGTACTTTGTCACGATCTATCATCCTTACTTCCAAAATGAAATCAAGTTAACTAAACCATGAAACGATTTTTTTGGTCATTTCCCAGAAGAAAAACTTCACTTTAGGCTGCGTGTCTTCAGTCGCATCAACCATGACAGGCTGCGCATCCGTACTTGCTTTCTGCTTGACCGTTGGCTGGGCTGCTTTACTGTCTTTTGCCGCAGGTGCAGGTGTAGACGAAGTTTTCAATTTGTCTTGTCCTTCTGTTTTCGCTACTACAGCGGCAGTTGCCACCGCTTCACCTGAAACCGAATCTACAAAGCAGAGCGGCGGGAATAGCACGCACCACCAATTCTGGCCTTCCCCACTGCCAATCGTGACACGCAGCGCCTCATAGTCACCTGCAGGGTAAACTTCATTCCCGTACATTTTCGTAGGAAAAGGGACTTTGCCAAGTTCAACCGTATGTGTGTAACTGTAGCCACGGGCTTCAATCATTTGTCCAACAAGTTCATCGAACTCCGGCAAATGAGCCAATACTACCGCTCTGGCTTCATCCAAGGAATGCGGGCCAACAACCCAACCTTGCATACGTTCAATAATTGCATCGCGAATTTCACGTTTCAGTGCTTGATCCTGAGCCGAATCCGAGTTTGCTAGAATACGCAGGCGAATAGATTCTTCCGGTATGGTAGGCGAAATAACCGCCGCATTCGTACGATTGGATTCCCAACTAGTTATCATAACAATAAGTGCAAAAGCCACGAATAATAAGTGCTTGAATGAATGGCGATCCGTTCTTTTTACCATGAGGAAAAGCCCCTTTCCCTTCGCTTCTACTAGCCAGTATAGGCAAAAAGAGGAGAGGCTAAACCTACTAATCTATTTAAATTTGGTAGATTTGATAGAGTTGGGATTCAGTTAACTGCCAAATCAACAAAATCCCTGTCAGGTCCTATCTTTAGCGGAACCAGAGAACGCTATTTTAGGAAAAACGGGCTGTTTCCCTCTCTGAACGGAGCTACGGGGTCTTATTTAATCGCCATGGAGTGTTTATCAGGCAAAACCGGCAAAATAGCGGACTGTAGTTCCTGTACCAGCTGAAAAATGTGACTTTAGAGCGGAATAGCGGACCATTGTTCCCTTCCCCATTATCAAGATCAACGCCACCACTGGTTACCAACAACAAGCCCCTACTGCTCCCGCGGCCGGATCGCGATCACGTGGCGATCAATCCCCTGGAGATCCGGTACGAACCGGATCTCCTCCCAATCCGCGGCGGCGCGCAGCATCGCCGCCACAGCCTCCGCCTGCCCGATGCCGACCTCGAACCCGACCACGGTCGGGATTCGCGGCAGCAGCGGCAGCTGCGCAATCATCCGGCGGTACAGGTCGAGTCCCTCGACACCGCCGAACAAAGCCGTGTGCGGCTCGAACAGCCGCACCTCCGGCATCAGCGCCGGGAGCTCGCCATCAGGGATATACGGTGGGTTAGACACCAGTATATCCGGAGCGATCCGGCGCTCAATGTAAGGCTCGAGGAGGTCGCCCTCGAGCCACTCCACTCGCGCAGCCACGCCGTGGCGCTGCGCGTTCGAGCGGGCCATCTCCAGCGCTGCCGCGGAGATGTCGCTGGCCGCCACGCGCCAGTCTGGGCGCGCGTGAGCCACCGTCACCGGGATGATGCCGCTCCCGGTGCCAACATCCGCAAGCAGCGGAGCGCCTTGCGGGAACAGACGCGAGCCCTCGCGGAGCAAAGCTTCCACGAGCAGCTCCGTCTCCGGCCGCGGAATCAGCACAGCCGGACTAACGGCAAACGTAAGGCCGTAGAAATCCTGCTCGCCGATTACATACTGTACCGGCTCTCCCGCGGCCTTCCTCTCTACTAGCTGGCGCCAAGCGCCCTCCAGCTCGGCAGGAAACTGTTCCTGGAAGCGGAACAGCAGCTCAGTTCGACTGCAGCCCAATAGGTGCTGCAGCAAAAGCTCCACACAGGAAGCCGCCTCCGCTACGCCCAGCTTCCCTAAAAAAGAAGAAGCCTCTACATAGGCTTCTCTAATCGTCTTCGAGGCAGTTGGCATCACATTGCCTGCTCCCCATTATCCAAAGCATCCGACTGCGCAGCAATCGTTAGCGCCGACACGATTTCTCCCATGTCACCGTTAAGCACTGTATCTAGTCGGTGAAGCGTCAAACCAATCCGGTGATCCGTAATCCGGCTTTGCGGGAAGTTATACGTGCGAATTCGCTCCGAACGGTCCCCTGTACCGACTTTGCTTTTACGCTCGCCTGAGTATTTCGCTTCCTCTTCCTCGCGAATCTTATCGGAAATTCGTGCACGCAGTACGCGAAGCGCTTGCTCCTTATTGGAGTTTTGCGATTTGCCGTCCTGACATGTTGCCACAATGCCCGTAGGCACGTGCGTCACGCGAACCGCTGATTTCGTCGTATTAACGGACTGACCGCCCGCTCCGCTCGAACAGAATGTATCTACGCGAATATCCGCGTCATTAATAACGATCTCAACTTCTTCCGCCTCAGGCATCACTACAACTGTTGAAGTGGAGGTATGAATACGTCCGCCTGATTCTGTTACTGGAATACGTTGTACACGGTGCGCTCCGCTCTCAAACTTCAGCTTACTAAAAGCGCCTTTTCCTGTGATCATGAAAATAATCTCTTTGAATCCGCCCAAATCATTCACGGAAGCATCGAGAATTTCCGTTCTCCATCCTTGCGCGTCCGCGTAGCGGGTATACATACGGTAAAGATCGCCCGCGAACAGCGCTGCTTCATCGCCGCCTGCTGCTCCACGAATTTCAACGATGACGTTCTTGTCGTCATTCGGGTCTTTTGGCATCATGAGGATTCTGAGTTGTTCTTCCAGATTAGCCGATTGCTCGCTAAGCTCTTCGATCTCCATTTTCACCATTTCACGCATTTCATCATCCAGCTTCTCGTTCTGCATCGCTTTCGCGTCTGCCAGCTGCTCGCTCACGCTCTTATATTCATTATAAGCATCGTAGGCTTCCTGAAGATCGGATTGTTCCTTCGAATACTCTCTAAGCTTCTTCGTGTCACTCGTCACATCCGGGTCACATAGCAGCTCACTTAATTTATCATAGCGGTCCACAATGGACTGAAGTCGATCCAACATAACGGATCACTCCTTTCTTTATTTTTTATTCATTAAACATTAAATCGGAAATGCATAACGTCCCCGTCATTCACTACGTACTCTTTACCTTCCAGACGCACTTGCCCTTTTTCCTTCGCGCCGTTCATGGAACCCGCCGTTACCAAATCCGTATAAGACACAACCTCGGCACGAATAAATCCACGCTCGAAATCGGTATGAATTACGCCAGCCGCTTGAGGAGCTTTCGTTCCTTTGCGGATCGTCCAAGCTCTTACTTCCTGCACCCCAGCTGTAAAATACGTATACAAGCCAAGTTTGCGATAAGCTGCTTTAATCAATCTATTCAAGCCGGACTCTTGAAGTCCCAACTCTTCGAGAAACATTGCTTTTTCTTCTTCTTCGAGCTCAGCAATCTCGGATTCCACCTTCGCGCTGATCGAAACAACTTCGTTGTTTTCTTTCGCCGCGTATTCCTGAACGATTTTAACAAATGGATTCTCATCCGCTGTTGATACTTCGTCTTCGCTCACATTGGCCGCATAAAGAACCGGCTTCATGGTCAACAAGTGAAGGTCGCGAACAAGCAGCTTCTCATCGTCGCTCAAGTCGATGCTGCGCGCTGGCAGATCGTTATAAAGAGCTTCCTTGATGCGTTCCAAACACTCAACCTCAGCAACAACTTTTTTGTCGCCGCCTTTCAGGTTTTTGCGGGAGCGCTCGATCTTTTTCTCAACGGACTCAATGTCAGCCAAAATCAATTCAAGATTAATCGTCTCGATATCGCCAATCGGATCTACTTTACCGGAGACGTGCGTAATATTATCATCCTCAAAACAACGGACAACATGCACAATGGCATCCACTTCACGAATGTGCGCCAAAAATTTATTTCCAAGCCCTTCGCCTTTGCTCGCGCCCTTCACCAAACCCGCAATATCAACGAATTCGAAGGCTGTCGGAACAATGCTCTTAGGGACAATCATCTCTACCAGCTTGTGCAATCTCTCGTCCGGTACTTCAACTACCCCAACATTCGGATCTATCGTACAGAACGGATAGTTTGCAGATTCTGCCCCCGCCTGTGTAATTGCATTAAACAATGTCGATTTTCCTACGTTCGGTAGACCGACGATACCTGCTTTCAAAGCCATCGTAGTTACAACTCCTTAATTTTCGAAAATCATCCTTCTTATTATATAGTACTTGGAACGCAAAAAAAAGCCTGTAGGCTACTGATTAGCTGCAGACTTTTTTTCCAGTGCTTTTTTTGTTTCATTTTCCTGCTTCTGGACGAAGTACGTTTCAATCTGATTTTTTAAAATAAATCCGCGCAGCGCGTTCGTTTTCTCATCCGGGATGCTGACAAAACTAGCACCGTAATAGTAGCCGTCATTCGTTTTTTCTTGCCGAACAATTTCCATTGTACATGGCACCAAAAAGCCCAAAATTAACTCCACTTCCAGTTGAGAGTTCTTTTGAATGACTTTTTCAAGCATAGCATTTTCACTGATCGTAAATCCTAAACCATTAATAGATAGATTTTTGATAGAGAATCGAATCGGTGTATCAAAATGATGTTTGAGCTTCTTGTTTCTATCTTGGAGCGCGAAAAGAAGCCCTTCATTCTTCACATCTACGCGAGGGAATTCCCGCTTTTCCGTGAACTTCCTGCGGTTTTCAGGAGGATTCAGAACAATCAACGAACCCTGCTCCTTGGCCACAACCACCGTATCCATAACAAACAGCCCGGATTTCGTATATACCGTCATTTTACACTTATCTCCCAGCGCAAATACATGATACTCCGGCAGCTCAACTTCAATAATGTCACCTAGTGCATAGGTCAGCACGCCAGTGGCTACGAAATCTTCCTTGCTCAGCATCGCTTTGCTGTCAATCATTACATCAGCGTCGTACCCTTCTTTGCTGCCGTAGAACTTAGCAGATTTTTGTTTGCTAACCACTTTGTTGATCAACCCTCCCCGCGTTCCATATAAAAAAATAGACTGCCCCTGCTTTGGGGACAGCCTATTACCTCAACCTGAAAAAGCATCGATTTTCGGTAACCAGGCTGTCGTAGTTCCATAGGAACCGTAGACCCTCGGCTTTGCGTCCTTACCTTTCGGTAAGTTTGCCATTATCGAACCTTACAAATGAATTGTCATGCTTTGTCGTACAATATCGTGCTATATGGTCTAAAAGACCTACGTTATCTCTCATTATACGGTTGGATTTCCCTATTATCAACTAATTCTCTTGCATACATCTGGTATTTGTTGTATGAATGTTAGAAGAATTAAATATCCACAACTTTTCGAGTTATACACATTGTTATCCACAGGTTGTTAACAACGAATATTTGTTCGATCCTTTGTTCACATGTGGATAAGATTATTTTTAGTGAGGTGTCCCCCTGTGGATGAATATAATGAACATATCCCGTGGATGAAAGCGGCCATAGAGGAAGCCCGTAAAGCCGAAGCCATTCGAGAGGTCCCGATTGGTGCCGTCGTTGTCTATCAAGGGGAAATTATCGGCCGCGGCTACAATCTTCGTGAAACGACGCTGGATCCGCTTGCTCACGCTGAAATGATTGCTATTAAGCAAGCCAGCGAGCATTTGCAAGCGTGGCGCTTGCTTGACTGCAAGCTCTACGTCACGCTGGAGCCTTGCCCGATGTGTGCCGGTGCGATTGTTCAAGCGCGCGTTCCGCAGGTGATCTACGGCACAACCGATCCCAAGGCTGGCTGCGCGGGAACGTTGATGAACTTGCTGCAGGAGGACCGGTTCAATCACCGGGTCGATGTGGTCAGCGGCGTGCTGCAAGAGGAGTGCGCGACGATGCTGACGCAGTTTTTCCGCAAGCTGCGCGGGAAGGAATAGCGCGTTGGCGTTGGCTTTTGGCTTTGGCTTTGGCTTTGGCTTTGGCTTTGGCTTTGGCTTTTGGCTTTGGACTTTGCCGTTGGGGCTGGGCGCTAAGCTGAGTGCGAGCTAGCTTCGCAAGCGGTCGCCTCGCATTGATACGCGAAAGGGAACTGATCCCCTATTCGCCGGATCTTAAGTACTTCAGCGAGGAAGTGGGAACTGTGATCCGCTATTTTAGCATTTCTAGCCGAAATCTTGGCTAACTAGGCGAAATAGAGCCCGGTAGTTCCGTCTGAACCCTGGAAGTGTACGTTTTGGCTTAAAAAGCGCCCGGTAGTTCCCCATCGCACGATGCAGTTAACGAATTTCAACTACAAGTTAAATCTTGCCACTCAAAGGTTGCGCCATATAAGGCTTCGTGCTATCATAATCTTTGCCATGCGCCCGTAGCTCAGCAGGATAGAGCAACAGTTTCCTAAACTGTAGGCCGGATGTTCGAATCATCTCGGGCGCGTATACAACATAACGCCAGTTAACGGTATAAGCCGTTAGCTGGCGTTTTTTTTCAATCCACAGGACAGTTAAATTCTTTTAAAGCTTTGTTCATATTTTCTTTTAATTTATCTACATATCCAGTAAGATCACCAGAATGATTGCTAAGATTTGCGTTGTACTGATTGACTTCATTGTTTATCTGCTCTGTGTAAAGAGCAGCGATCTCGTGACATCTTGGACCTCTAATTGGCGAATTTGACACGGGCAGCGGTGTAGGCGTTGGTTGAGGTTTATTCGGAACAGATACATCCGTTGTATTATCTACACGCTGAGAGTTCCAAGTCTTCATAAAATGGTATTCTGCTAGGTTGTCCTTACTGCTCTTACTAAACTCCTCAGCATTTGATCGTTTGACGGTAACAAAGTTTCTAACCGAGTTATTATAAATAATGCTTACTATCATTGAATCTACAGGTGAATTAACCAAAAAATCGGAGAGTGCAATGGTATGATCTTTATCTGCACTATCATTTGACATTTCTAAATCTATTTTTAAATAAGCGCCATACTCATTATAGATAAGCTGCACATTTTTCCCCTGATATTCTTTAGCTTTCTCATTCAATGACGGAATAGTAGCTGCAAAATCTTTCATTGCGTTATCTTCCTTTACTTGAGGGAATGCAAGATCAACGGTGTACTTCTCAGCATCCCACGTCACCGATGCCCCGGCTTGTTTCAACAGGTACAACGGGACAACGGTTCTGCCATCTTGTATCGTAGCAGGCACATCCTCGGCTTGAAGCTCTTTCCCCGCTAATAAAACCTTCACGATTGGAGCCCCCTTGTAGTCCCCATGAAGGCCCGCCGCATGAACGACACCAGCCAAACAGAAAAACGCTAGCATAAACACAAATAGTTTCTTTTTTTTCATAAAAACTTTCTCCCCCACCCAAATAAGCTTGTTGATTGCCACCTGTAACATTTCTAATATTTCTAGAAAATTCCTGCAAAAATTCAATTTTTTCTACCTATCCACATGTTAATAGACTTCCGGCCCGCTGAGAAAAAAAATCAGCGTTATCAACATCAGTACAAGTAAGAGGTTTTTAGAACGTTATTAACAACGAAAAAGAGGGAGGTTTATCCCCAATCTGGCAAGGAGATGCACCAAACAGTAGTACTCAGGAAAAAGCATGCGCTGTGTTGTACTTTTTGCAACAAAAAGACGGAGGTTCGGCTTCAATTCGCAGTTTCGTTGTACTTTGTGCAGCACTTTGGAGAGGGAGGGACGGTATTAACCCCATACAGGCCAAAATGAGTGTACTTCATACAATGAAGATGACGATTCCGGGGTAAAACCGCCTTCAGTATTGTATAAAGTACAACATAGGGCGGGGCGGCATCTCAGCGCAAAAAAAGAGCCCACCGCATCAAAAAGCGGCAGGCCCTCCCTACTTCATCCGGTCCCGATACTGTCCCGGTGTCATATTCTCATATTTCCGAAAAAGACGGATAAAATACGATGGCTGATACCCAATCTGCTCCGCAATCTCGTTGACCTTTAAATCGGACTCGACCAGCAGTTTCTTGGCTTTATCCATCCGCAGGGTGATCAAATAGTCGATGAAATTCACGCCATTGATTTGCTTGAATGCTTTACTTAGCGCATAGGTCGTTGTATTAAAAGCGTCCGCACATTCCTCTAGGGAGATGTCACTGTTCATAAAACGCTCCTGAATCCGGTCTGTAACGCGCTCTACCAGGCGCTTCATATGGATGTCCTGGTACTCATTCAGCCCTTCAATATAAGGTGAGATCACCTTCGCCTGGAAAAAGCGGACCATCTGCTCGGGTTCCCTAAGCTGATTCAACTGTTCGTACAAGTTGTAGCCCTCGAAGAAATGATGCGGATTAAAGCCTGACTCCAGCATAGTATGCAGCATACTGCCCAGAACCTGCATGGCTCCTTCCTGGAGGATCTTCTCTTTGCTCGACTGGCGCACAAGCTCATGAACGAAGCTCTCGATCAAGCTCAGCGACTGCTCGCTTTGACCCATTCGAATGGCTTGCATCAGCTCTTTTTCCAAGGCAAACGGATAATGCACATCGTCATTGGTGCTCGGCAGCATCTCTTCCAAATCAAGCACTTGATGATCAGCTTTCAAATCCCGATAGCGGATAGAGCTGCGCAAAAATACTAAAAGCTGCGGCAGATCCTGCACGTTCGCGGTTAAACGGCCCATGCAGACGGTGGTCTGCATTTTAAGAAGGGAGCTAATGGTTTGTGCCAAATCATTCGCTAACAGATACAGCTCATCTTTGGCCTGCTGTTTCGTCCGATCCATGGGGTAAGAGAGCAGAATACCTACGGTCATGTCCTGGAAGTTCATAATCTCCGCATTTGGGGTTTGCGTGTTTACGATCTCTTGCGCGATATTCGCTGCCGCGAAGGTTGCCAGTTGTTCCTCATTTTCCAGGAACCGGCCATCTTCTTTGGCAAATCCGCTAATCTTCACCAGCAGCAGAACGAACCACTGGGACTCCGTCTGCCAGTCGAAGCTCTCCATCCGCCCTCTTAGCTCTGTCTCGCTCAGGGAGTAAAAGTGTCCTTGCACCAACTGCAAGAGGAACGCGGACCTTAGGGCAGGATAGGCCTTATCCAGCTTGGATTCCAGCACCCTGCTCTCCTGACTTAAATGCCGCCACTCCTGTTCAATAAAGGCAAGGTCATCCCCTTGGCTCTCCTGTGTGGGCTTATAATCCTTAATCACATTCACGAGCCGTACAATCGGTTGATAAATTCGCTTGGAAGCCACCCACGAAAGCAGCACAGCCAAGAGAAGCCCTATTCCCCCTATACTGAGCATACTTCTAGACATAAACTCCACAGGGGCCGTCAATTGCGATAAGGAGGTTGCCGTTACGAATTTCCACAATGTTCCGGAACGCGAGAACTGGCCGAAGGCGACAGAGTAGGACTGCCCTTTCCGGTCCAGGATGTAAGAGCCTATTTCTTCCGACCGTCCGATGACACTTTCCCTGACTGCAGCTTCTAATTCAGCATGTTCTTCATTTCCATTACTATATGTCCATCCTTACTCATAAGAAACGCGGCGCCATTGGGGTCTGTGGCCATTTCTTCAACCATTTCTACCAACTTATCGCGATTCAAATACAAAATAAGGGCCCCATACGGCTCTCCTACGCTTGGCAGCTTCTCGATTAGCGCAATGGAAGTAGACTCAGGCTTCCCGTTTCCCTTAGGCAAGGACTCCCACCAGAACACCCCTCGCTCTTGCTTCATTAACGTGTGGAAAATATCCCGCTCCAGCTCATTACGGATCGGAACAATCCCCTCGCTATCCGAAATAATGACGGGATCTTCTCGGTCCAAATATAGCTGCGCCTGATCAATTAAAGGATACGCTCCCTTCATCAGGCCCAGGAAACGATATAGATTCTGCGTTGTGTTGTATTCATCCTTGAGATTCATATCCGCAATTCTGGCATCCATCCTGCTATCCAGAGACCACTGCGTAGCGGCCAGCTCGAGCTGAGCCAGGTTATCATTCATACGATCCATCGTTTTCTTCAGCAGAGTATCATGGTTGCGCATAATCTCTTTCTCAATATGAGCGCGTCCCGTAATATACGAAGTGTACCCGATGATGGCTGTAGGCAAGCTGGTAATGCACAACACCAAGATCAAGCTTCTGCGATAAAAATTCCCCCTGCCGGAACGTTGTGTCCACCAATACCAGCTCTGCCTCCATCGACTCCACATCATCTGTCCCTCTTTCATCCAATGCCGAAATCCCCCGCGACTGCCGCATTTTTTTGGCGTCGGGGGGGGCGGTATTTATTTATTTCGCGCTATTGCGTTTTTGATAAGCAGCGTTCATTTCTTCTGTGATTTTGACCATATCCGGATCTGTCTTCAACTTAGCTACATAGCTGTCCCATGCGCTGAGCGATTCTTTCCCCATAATGACCTTCGTTTTCATATCTTGAATTTTCTTTCTAAGCTCTGTACCAACCTTTTGGTTCGTATCTGAATTTAGACCTAACGAAGGGTCACCCGTACTGATTTTCACTTTTTCATCAATGATTTTTCTGTTGCGTTCCAAGTAATCGTTCGGCATACCTGTGCGGTAAGCACGCAGATACTTGTCATATTTCAAGAAAATTTGACCTAGCGCTTGTTGAGCTACAATATCTTTCTTTGCTTGCTCTGTCGGTGTCTTGATGCCGTCTTTCTCTGTGTAGTGGACATCTTTCAGACCAAAGCTTGCCAGATCATAACCTTCTTGCGTAGCGCCGTAATCCATGAATTTCAACAATTGCTTCACTTTCGCTTCTGGCACAGATTTCGGAATCGCGTACATACCGAAGAATCCGCTGTCTTTGTTCGAATAACCATTTAACGAAACTAGTGGGATAAAGTCTGCTTTCGGGTTCGTTTTACGCAGTTCTTCCGTCGGTTCCCATGCAGCTTCAGCTGTATCCTGGAAGCCTCCGCCACGGTTTGCTTTCAGCAAATCTTTGGCCTGTGTATTTTTGAGAACAGCGATGTCCTCAGGAATTAACTTCTCCTGGTAGGCACGATTCATCCAAGTAAGTGCGTCCTTCATTTCAGGCAGCACGTTTACGTTGACCAATTTGCCATCTACAAGCTTCCAATCGCCATTAACTTTTGTGAAGCTGTTCTGTAATTGACCCATGTAAGACATACCATTTTGGTCGACAAAGCCAACATAACCAATGGTGTCATTTTTCCCGTTGCCATCTGGATCTTTCTCAACAAAAGCTTTTAATACTGTGTAGAGCTCGTCCGTCGTTTTCGGAATTTCTAGATGTAACGTATCCAGCCAATCCTTACGCAGGTAAGGGAATCCACCGCCATCCGTAGGACGGGCACGTGGGATACCGTACGTTTTACCGTCAGCTTGCTTGGTATTCTCCCATGATTCCTTCGGATATTCCATCAAGTTCGGATAGTCCTTCAGCATCGGTGTAAGTTCCCAGAATGCGCCTTGAGCGACCATGCCGCGTACTTGCGCACTGAATGGATCATCCAGCAAGATCAGATCAGGAATATCGCCTGAAGCTAGTGTTACGTTGATTTTATCGCCATAGTTGTTTGGTGAAACCCAAGTGATTTTGAGCTTTGTGTTCGTTTTCTTTTCGATTTCTTTGACGATAACATTGTCCGGCCCTGGAGGCTCCGGCGTGTAATACATTGTCATGATGCTAATCTCAGTTGGCTTGCCGGACGCTGCTTGTCCCGCACTGGCAGCCGGTGCGCTCTCTTTGCTTCCACATGCAGCTAGCACAGAGGAAACGAGAAGGGTGGATGCTACTACGCTTATTGCTTTCTTGTTCATAACCATTATTGTACAACCTCCCCAAATGTTCATCAATTATCTATTCTTTAACCGAACCTACCATTGCACCTTTGGCAAAGTGTTTTTGCAGGAACGGGTACACCAACAAAATCGGGATGGTCGCAATAACAACTGCCGCCATCTTGAGCGTTTCCGGAGGAATCCGCTGCTCGGACATCATTTCAGCTGCGGCGCCGCCGCCTGCTGCCGTTGACGCGTCAATCAACATATTTTGGAGCAAAACTTGAAGCGGCTGCTTTGTGAAATCATTGATATAGAGAAGTGCTGTGAAGAAGGTGTTCCAATATGCTACCGCGTAAAACAGTCCGAAAGCAGCAAGTGAAGGCAGCGACAGCGGCAAAATAATGCGATACCAGACGCTGATATCATTACAGCCGTCGATACGCGCCGATTCCTCCAGACTAGCCGGAATGCTGTCGAAGAAGCCTTTCATCAGCAGCACATACCAACCGCTTGTTAGAACCGGCAGGATGAGCGACCACGTGCTGTTAATCATGTGCAGGTCTCTCACCAACAAATAAGGGGGAATAATCCCCGGATTAAACAGGGTCGTTAACAGAATAAGCAGCATGATGAACTTGCGGCCCTGAAGCCTTTTACGAGAAATCGCATAAGAAAGACACGATGTTACTAGCAAGCTAAGCACTGTCCCAACTACAGCTAGGAACACACTGTTTCCTATAGCATGTAGAAAAGCATCGGTCGACATCAGGTATTTGTAAGAGGCCAAACTCCATTTAGCAGGAAGCAGCTTAAACTCGCTCGAAATGTAGCTGGACGGATCACTAAACGAAACAACAAACACGTAATAGAGCGGGAAGAATGTAATAATCCCCATTATTCCTAGCAGGATGGCGTTCACCGCGTTAAAGACGCGATCGCCTTTTGAAGCAATATTTGTAGATACATGTTCTGCTGACATCAAGGATTCCTCCTTCCATTTCTAGTAAACGCCGTCTTCGCCAAATTTCTTGGCCAATTTATTGGCTCCAATGACCAGCAGCAAGCCGACAACTGATTTGAACAATCCGACTGCGGTACTGTAACTGAATTGACCTTGTTTCACACCAAGCCTATACACATACGTATCGAATACGTCGGCTACCTCGGATACCGCCCCATTCATCATCAAGAAGACCTGCTCGAAGCCGACATCCATGATATGGCCGATCCGCAGAATGAGAAGAATGATAATAACGGAACGAATACCTGGCAAGGTGATGTGCCACATTTGGCGGAACCGGCCTGCGCCGTCCATCTTGCCCGCTTCATATAATTGAGGATCAATGCTCGCCATCGACGCAAGGAAGATGATCGTGCCCCATCCGGCATCTTTCCAGATGGACTGCGCCGTCAGCATGCCCCAGAAATAGTTTTTATTCGTTAAGAAGTCGATTTTACCAAAGCCCAGGGCAACCAGCATTTGATTGATAGCCCCATCTCCTGTTGAGAACAGCAGGAAAGTGATCCCTACGATAATGACCCACGATAAAAAGTGAGGCAAATAGACAATCGATTGAATGATTTTCTTATAAACCATATGGCGTACTTCATTCAGCATTAGGGATAATAGAATCGGCAGCGGAAAGAAGAGCACTAAGGATAAGACGTTAATTGCCAGCGTATTTCGGAAGAGTGTGAAGAAATCCGGATTGGAGAAGAACCTTTGAAAGTGCTCCAGTCCCACCCATGGGCTCCCCGACATGCCTTGATAGGGTGAATAGTTTTGAAAGGATATGACGATTCCCCACATAGGCACATATTTGAAAATAAGGAAGTAGAGCAGCCCCGGAAGCGCTAACACATATAAAAATTTGTCCCGAGCGATGCCTGACCAGACTTGTTTCAATCGACTCGCGCCCACTTGTATTCCTCCATTCTCGTTGTAATGATTTCAGCAGGCAGCTACTTGCCAGCGACAAGATTCAATGTACAGGGTGCTCCCGTTTCCTACAATCATCCATTTTTGTGCCCTTGATATAGCAGGAAATTTAGGTTTTTCTAGGCAATTTCCACCGGTTGCTTTATTTTGCAAACAACCAATCATAGCCTTGCCCTAGTCGATGTTCTATAATAAAACAGTAGTTAGATCAGGTCTGAAAGGAGCTATCCCCGTGACGATTAACAAAATCCCAAGCTCTTATCGTATTCCATTGTTTTGCGCAGTCACCTTGTTGTTCTGGATGTCCATGTATACGAGCGTTCCCATCATGGCGCCTTATGTTGAATTCCTTGGCGGGAATCACCAACTGGCGGGATGGATCGTTGGCATGTATGGGATTTCCCAAATGCTGCTCCGCATACCGGTAGGCATCATGTCGGATCGCTTTCATAAACGAAAACTTTTTATTACGTTTGGGCTGTTTTTTACAGCCATTGGGGGACTTGGACTTTGGTTTACCCACGATTTCACGTGGATTCTAATTCTCCGAGCGCTAGCGGGGGCAGCCGCGGCAACGTGGGTCGACTTCACGGTCTTATTTACGAGCTACTATAAGCATGAAGAGTCGACGAAAGCGATCGGCACGATCTCTTTTTTCAACTCCTTAGGGCAAGTGCTCGGCATTCTTTCCGCGGGATGGGCGGCAGATTCGCTCGGTTGGGAGGCTGCTTTTATTCTAGGAGCGCTGCTGGGGGTGCTCGGGTTCATCGGTTCTTTCTTTTTGATCGAAAAAATAGAGCCTGATGCGCCTAAGATCACAATGCGTGCTATCGGAAATGTGGCTGCGGACCGTACGCTTCTCTTCGTATCCTTACTGGCTATTTTGTCGCAGGTGCTCATCTTCGCAACCGTTTTCGGGTTCACTCCCGTTTATGCCACTTCACTAGGCGCCGATAAATTCTCTTTATCGCTCCTCTCTTTATTCGCGAATGTGCCGGTTGCGCTAGCTTCTTTATTTGGTGGGCGAAAATGGGCAGCAAAATACGGCGAGAAGCGAATGGTTGTTTGGGGGTTCGTCCTCATGGGGATTTTTACATTTACCATCCCTTTTACGCATCATTTATGGGTGCTTATGGTTACCCAGGCTTTCGCCGGCTTTGGTCGGGGGCTTTCCTTCACCCTATTGATGGGAATGAGCATTAAACATATGCCTGCGGAGAAGCGGGCAACGGCAATGGGATTTTTCCAAGCCATCTATGGATTAGGCATGTTCGTTGGCCCTGTGCTGATGGGTGTTATCGGCGATTGGTTCTCCTTGAATCAGGGCTTTATCGTCCTTGGTATCCTTGGTGTATTCAGTGCTCTTCTATCTCAATGGTTCGTAAGAGTCACGCCTAAGATTCCAGCTGTCCAGTCAAGCGGATCTACCGCGGCGCTTTAACCGATAATAAGCGAATCTACTCGATTCGCTCTTTTTTTTTGAGTAAAGTGCAGGGTTATCCTGGTCGCCTTCGTCTATTTATGCGGAGAGGAGGAGAAGCACATTCAGGAACAAGAGCTTGTAACACGCATATTGAATGGTGATGAGGCGGCGTTCCGAGAGCTTGTTGCGACTTATCGTCAATACTTGTTCCAGACGATCTACGCCATTGTACGCCATACGAAAGATGCCGAGGATTTATCGCAGGACGTCTGGTCCCGAATTTATTTCTCCCTCCCTCAGTACCAGATGAAAGGACTCAAAACGTGGATGACCCGCATAGCGGTGAATCGGGCCATTGATTTTAAACGGTCGGCTAGCAGGCGAAGGGAAGAAATGACGTCAGAGATGGAAATTCCGATGCAAGCGGTCCAAACCGCAGGAACCTCATCTTTCTCTTCAAATGGCGTGGAACATGAAGTGTTGATGAAGGAGACCACAGAGCTGGTCCGTCAGAAGCTCCACCAAATCCCCGCCAATTACCATGAAGTACTAACGGCCTATTATATTCAACATCAGTCTTATCAAGATATAGCGAATGCCCACGGGGTAACGGTAAAAACGATCGAGTCGAAGCTGTATAGGGCCAAGCAGTGGCTCCGTAACAACTGGAAGGAGGAGGATTTCATGTGAAACACTACGATGAACATGCTTGGGGGCTATATATCAATCAGCAGCTGCCACCCCATGAAATCAGCGAAATGGAGCATCACTTATACCGATGCGATGAATGTTTGGATCGGTATATGATCTGTATGGAGCAAATGACCATGATAATGCCCGTATTGGAAACGGATGAACGAACATTCGTAGATGCCGTGCTTGCACGAACGTTGGGAACCAAGCGATCCTGGTACCACTCCACGATGCTGCATTACGGAATTGCCGCGGCTGCTACACTCATTTTAGTCGCTACAGGCTTTTTCCACGGATTATCACAGGAATTGGGGCCTCGAGGTGCACTTCAGCCCGCTCCTCCTCCAGAAATGAAAATGGATCAACCGATATCGGACCGATTGCTAAATAAAACATTAACCTGGCTGGATACACTGCAAAATAAATAAGCCACAAGGAGGTCTACACACTTCATGCCTAACAAGAGCAGCATCGTCGCATTCCTGTTGTCCTTCATCCCCGGAGCGGGTCATCTCTATATGAATCGAGTCGTACGTGCAATTTTATATGGAGCAGGATTCTTTGGCCCCTTATTTCTCATGTTCGTTGGTGCAGCGTTTTTTCACGTGCGTGATGATGATATACTTATTCCGCTTTTCCTGTTCGCATTATTCGTTGCTGTCATCAATATGATTGATATGATCGTCTACCTGCTGCGCTACCAACCCTATCCCGGGCCGCAATATGGACCGCATGGGTCACCCTACGGAGCTGAACCGCCTTATGACCACGCGCCAGCATGGGAGCCTAATCCTTACGCTGTTCACGCTGCCTCGCAGCAAGAAAGAACGAGAGTTATGCTGCTTTCCTTCATCCCCGGGCTGGGTCATTTCCAGTTAGGTCTTATGCAGCGCGGTTTAACCGCTATGGTTTCGTTCTTCGGGGTTGCTGTTCTCGTCTTTTTCATCACAATGATGACCAATAACGATAGCTTCGTTGCTTTTCTGCTAGCTATGCCTGTCTTGTGGTTTTACACCATGTTCGATGCATTGAAGCAGCAAGAGCGTAAGCAAGATGGCCTGCCGCTTATTGATCGCAGCCTTTTTGATGACTTTCACTTCGGCGATGATTCTGGGCGCAAGAACCGAACATTGGCAACGATTATCGCTATTTTCCCAGGTGCAGCTCACTTGTATCTCTCCATGAATAAACGGGGCATTCAACTGATGGCGATCTTCTTGTTCTCCATTTATGTGCTGGATGTGCTGCGCTTGTCCCTTTTCTTCTTTTTGATTCCGATTCTGTGGTTCTTCAGCTTCTTCGATGGCTTACAGAGTATCTCCAAGTATGAGAACGGTACACTGGTAGATAAACCTATCGTTGAAAACTGGTCAGCATATCACCGCTCCATCGGCTTCGTTCTCATCCTGCTTGGAGGCTACTATGTATTCAAAGAAGTCATTGTCCAGTTCCTATATCAGGTATTTCCCCATGCGAACTACATGTATTGGCTGAACAACTTCGGTCAAACGTTAATTGTAGCTGTGATTTTGATCGGTGGTGGCATTAAATTACTGCTTTATAGAAAAACGAAGCCTGTTCATTATAAAGAGCAGCATACGGACTCAGATCCTTCGCAGGTTTATTTAGAAATAAACGAAAAAAAGAACCCTTTTTAAGGGGTTCTTTTTTTGTCGGTGTTTTTTGATTTCTTTTAAACTTGTTACACGTAAACCTTAGGAAAATCTGCTTATAAAACACGGTAAGTGTCTTTGGCACATCCCCTCCAGCCTGATTATAACAGGTATGAAAGTCCTCTATGCAACGGTTTTTGTTTCGCGGAATGCTCCAACGGAACCACACCTCTCTGCTCACCGACAAATATAGTATGTCCGGTTTATCGAACTTTAATCATGCTTATTTTAAAATTATTAATGACCGTGGCCGGCGCCTTCACCATGACCATTATTTCTTGAATGGTTACGGTTTTTCACCTTTTTCGACCCTGAGAGGGGCTCTTGTTGCTTTTGTCGCTGGCTATTGCCGCTCGACTGATTCTGGGATGTATCCGTTACTCCATAGGCATCTGATTTCATAGAGATCATTCCCTCCTAGTTAATCTGCAATTTATTCTTGATGATTCAAAGCATCTTGATGTCTGCGATCATTCACTTGCTGCTGCTGTTGCTGCCTATTGTGGCTGTTTACAGCATTCGTTCGGAAATCTTTGTCTACATTTTGCAAATTTTTATCCCGCGTTTTTTGCTTCGTCATGAGAGAACTCCCCTCCCCATTTTAATGGTGTGTGACTCTATGGAGCGCTTGTGCGCATTCATGAATGTGACGAACATAGTCGTCCACCAGATTTTGCACAACATCACCTGTTTCATCGATGTGCATGGTGCCTTGTTGGACATCCATCAACTCCACTTTAACCTCTCTAGCATCCACGTAGTTGACTTTAAAATCGAAATTGTAGCCCGTATGTCCACCTGCCTCAATATGAACCCTAACGGTCTGAGGATCGGCTTCATCGGCCCATACACGCGCCTGATCAGTAGGCTGCAGGGTAGTAGGCAGGACATTACTCCACTCTTGTACCAATTCCGTTTGATCAATTGTCAGCTTATCATAGCTCATAGGTAACACCTCCACATGTTTAAAATGCGGAAGCCGACCGGCTTTTATCCATGTAAAAATACAACAACTCCCCTAAGCTCTTACCTTAGGGGAGTTGTGTGAATCCACTGCTTATTTCATCGTCAGTTGCATAAGAATCGCCAGCATCTTGGCTGCTTCTTGGCGTGTTGCCGTGTCCTGCGGCGCGAAGAGATTGCCGGACTTGCCGGAAATGATTCCAGCTTGCTGCAGAGATTTCGCGGCCTCAACCGCATAAGCAGGAACCTCCGCTTGATCGGCAAAATCTGTCGCCTGCGTCGCTTTAGGCAGCGTATAGCCCATGAACGAAGCGAAGCGGGTAATCATAGCGGCCATTTGGCCGCGAGTAATGTTCGCCTGAGGATCGAATTCGCCTGCGCGTACGCCGCTTGTAATTCCTTTCTCAGCCGCCCATTGTACAGCTTTGGCATAATAACTATCGGCTTTGACATCCGCAAAGCCAGTGCCTGTATAAGAGCTCAGATCGGCATTAGCCATACGAGCCAGAATCAACGTGAAGTCGGCTCTGGTGATATCCGCTTCCGGAGCGAACGCATCGTCATTGACACCATTCAGAATGTCTCTAGCTGACAGGTACGTAATGTAATCTTTAGCGAAGCTCGAAGCTGTATCCTTGAAGTTTGCTTTCTGATATCCAACAGCATACTTCGAGAAATGCTTAACGTTAAAGCTTAATGTTCCTGTGATAGGATCAAAGTGGCTATTCGTTACTTTGGTAATCTCACCGTTATCTGCGATGTAATAAGCTACAATAGCGTTAATATCCTCATTTGCAGCCGGTTGATATGGAATCGCGACTTGAGCCGATCCTCCATTGAAGCTGGATACTGTTTTGCCACCTGCAGTGACTGTAAAATCGAAGATCGGACGATCTTTGACAGCCTCTTGGATCGCTTCTTTGGCCGTAGCATCCATGTTCTGTGTAATGTCATTCACATCTGCTTTACGTATGGAAATGGAAACCTCACCTGTTGACGCGGCAGAAGAGATGGTGGAGACCGCTTGCTTGTCAAAAGATACTTGTCCAATACCTGCAGCAATCTTAATTCCTGTCGTTTCGCTGCTTGCAATCTTACTCATTGCTTCTGCAGGCAGCTTAACGTCCACTTGGTTCGATGCTGGATCTGTACTTGCTTTGATCTCAAGAACCGTCGATTTACTTGTCGATTCCGTCATATCTTTTAAGGCTTGCGTGACTTGAGCGACTGAAACATTAGCTACGGAAGTACCTTTGCTGTCTTTTTCTACAGTAGCAGTAATGGTTGCTTTATCACCGCTAGTACTAGGTGTAGTTGGTACTGTAGATGGAGACGTTGGCCCAGAAGACGCTGGCGTACCACCATTTCCTTTATCATCGTAACTCGTGGAATATACGGATACGCTAGCTTCCGCTGCTCCATACCCATCCGGGCTAAAAGCAGTAATCACTGCGCTGCCGTTTGCAACGAAAGTTACTACCCCTTCTGCATTAACCGTTGCAACGGAAGAGTTCGATGATTTCCATTGCACCGTACCTGAAGTGACGCCATTTCCTTGGGAATCCGATATTGTTGCTGTCAGTTTTGTTGGCGCGGTGCCTGCCGGTACAGATAATACTGTCTTATCCAAAGTAACTTTTTGAACATTCAGCTGATAGACCGCTACGGTTCCGCCAACCTCATTAGCCACCAGCAGGAGCGGGTTGCCATTTGGACTAACAGAAGCAGGGATAAACTCAATGCCTTCAGGACCGGTGTCCGTGTTCAAGTTATCTTTAGGAGTAAATACACGCGAGTTCGTATAGTTAACAAATTTCGCATTGGCTGGATCTGTAACATCATAAGTCATAATTCCGCCAATACGCTCTAACCCAACAAAAGCCAGAATCTTGCTGCCTACTTTGCTAACTTTAATATCTTCAGGTTCAGGACCTTTTTTCGAGCTGCGATCGTCCATTGCTGTTTTACTATTGCTTGCATTGAAATTGTTAGGTAAACGCTGTGCCGTCACTTTCTCAAAATCATTGCCGCTGTCATAAACTTGAGACATTGTGTTCGCTTGCCAGATGGAGAAGGAACGTCCGCCATAGAGATAAATGCTGTCATGGCCCATGTCACCAGCAACCTCAACACCGTCATAAGCGGTTTTCCCCGCCAAGAAGATTGCTGCCGCCGAACCAGGTACCAAACTACCCTTCATAGCGCCAATCGTGCTTCCATTGGTTCTGACGCCCGGCCATTCTGTAACATCCCCCTCATTGGCTGTGAAGATGTACGGAACTCCATCGATCGTTTGTGTGGAAATACCATCTGGCATATACATGCCGTAAAAAGGCACATTCTCAAACTTAATCGCATTGTCTTTGACAAGATCTAAGGAGTTGTTTGGAAGACTCAAATCTTTGAAACCCAATCCTTTTACAGATAAAAGCGTCTTGGAACCGATATCCACAGTTCCTATTGCGTTATTTTCTTGGAACGATACATAAGCTTTGGTGTTATCTTCAGAAATTGCGATGTATTCCGGCTCCAAATCAAACACGGCATCTGCTTTCTGTCCTTCGCCCGTAACAGCACCGGTTGATGGATCAGACGCACCGCGAATGTGGACCTTATCATCAATAACAGCGACATTGTTGAATCTAACATGAGATACCGTATCATTAGTCGTATCAACAATGGTGATGCTTCCTTCCGGATCTGCTCCGCTTGTGCGCGGCTCACCTTCATTGGCAGTCAGAATATATCGGCCATCCGAGGTCGTTTTGATCATATCGGGCTGCACACCGGCTTCATAAGATTTCAGAACATTGCCATCGTAATCCATGACAAGAATTTTCCCTGGCTTCTTAGAATCCAGCTCTTGAACAGATAAGGAAACGCGTTTGGTCTTCGTATTGACATCTACACTCGTCAGGTCTCCATATAAGAAACCATCCTTTTCAACCAGATCTTTCATCGTGACTGTTTTCTCTTTGACTAAACCTTGCACAAGGTCTAGACGCACGATTTCCAAACTTGGTGGATTTCCCGAACCATTTACCAAATAAAACTTATTGTTATCTTTGTTGTACTTAACAATTTCAGCTACACCGCCGTCTTTATTCGTAACGCCGACAGCAAATTGTCCGATTTTGGAGATGCTCAAAGCATCATTAACAGCTTGTGGAGCCAAGACCGTTAAGGATAGATTTTGACCGTACTGTGCAAGGGAGCTATCTGTTACTTTCACGTAAACGTTAGTTGTGACAGATGTTCCTTGTGCAGGCGCACCATACACTTCCCCTGTTGTCGAATTGATCGATAACCCGTTTGGAAGACCCATAGCTGAGAACGTGTACGGTGGTTTCCCTCCATAAACGCTCATCGTTACGGAGTAGGCCATTTGTTCATATGCATTAGGCAAACTTGTGTTCGTATAACCTAATGGAAGAAACCATTCCCCGTAAGCCCCGTATTTCGGACCTTTCAAAGCTCTATCTTGGTCTGTTGTTGCGGAACCAGTGATATCAAATTGTGCGAAGTCAGCTTTGTTATTATCTGTATCTGCTAATGCTTTGCGACGAATGGACTTCTGTTTCGACGTACCTTCCGTGGATCCCTTCGGATAGTCAAACTCATAGCCATCTATATCCGTCTGAATATCCGTATTGTCGCCATCATTGCTTCCCGTCCCCACCATATCTACATAACCGGCAGGCTTTGGATTATTGGCAAAGGGATTTTTTTTCGCAACATCCAGCTTTGTCTGATTGCTCATAAGCGCAACCTTCAAGCCTTTGTTATTGATCCAGCGCCCTGTCCATAACTGGTCATATGTAGCTGACAAATTAAATTTAGGAGACCCTGAACCTGTAGCTTGTCCAAGAACAAGGAATGAGGATTTGGCTTTAATCGTTCCTACTAGGTCTAGCTTCTGCCAATCACCTGTAGGGCCTGTCTTAGCCGACGATCCGCGATCCGCGTATTGCAAGGACCACCCGTTAAGGATGACGTCGTGATCTGTAGGATTGTATAACTCAATAAAACCATGGGATGAGGCCGTATTGCTAGAATCTGTCGATAATCCCCCGCCATACACTTGGTTAATAAACACGTGCGGCACATTGACATCATAAGTACCGTTCGCTTGATACGGAGTCCCCTGGATTACAATAGCGTCTGCTGCTGCGGTTGAAACGATGGAGCCAAACGAAGATACACTTACAGCCGCCGATAACAGAACGGGCATTAATCTCTTCCTAACAGTCTTCAACTGTTGCTCACTCTCCTTAGCATGGAATATCTTGTCTATTATAAAAAAAGAGAATCCTGCTAAATACACATTTTGTGTTAATTTATTTTTAATTATTTGTAAATCGCTTCGTAAAAAAGAAATAACAAAAAAAGCCACACGATTCATGAAGAATCGCATGACTTTTTGGTTGGGGTATTACCATGGTTACGGAGAGGGTGGGATTCGAACCCACGGAGGCTTGCACCTCGGCGGTTTTCAAGACCGCTGCCTTAAACCACTCGACCACCTCTCCACGATAGCTGTCCCCTCTAGAGGAGACAACCTTGTGCAGTGACAAAAAGCATTGTATCACATAACCTTGCAAAGAAGCAAGTGCTATTTTTTCGTAATGACTTTTACGTTGTTCATGTACGGAACAAGAACCTCAGGCACGATAATTGAACCGTCCGCCTGTTGGTAATTTTCAAGGATTGCCGCCACCGTACGTCCAAGAGCTAGTCCTGAACCATTCAACGTATGTACGAATTCCGGTTTCGCCTTAGAGTCTCTACGGAAGCGAATGTTCGCTCTGCGCGCTTGGAAGTCTTCGAAGTTACTGCAGGAAGAGATCTCGCGATACGCGCCGCTATTTGGAAGCCAGACTTCCAGGTCATACGTCTTCGCTGATGTGAAGCCGATATCACCTGTGCACAGGGATAGCACACGATATGGCAGCTTCAACAGCTGTAGAACGCGCTCAGCGTGCCCTGTGAGCTTCTCCAGCTCATCATAAGAGTCTTCGGGCTTAACTAGCTTAACAAGCTCAATTTTGTTGAATTGGTGCTGTCTGATCAAGCCGCGTGTGTCTCTTCCAGCCGAACCGGCCTCAGACCGGAAACAAGCGCTGAATGCAACAAAATTAACAGGCAGCTGCTCTGTCGTCAAAATATCTTCCCGATGATAGTTCGTTACCGGTACCTCTGCCGTTGGAATTAGGAAATACTCCGAATTCTCAACTTTGAAGACATCTTCCTCAAACTTCGGAAGTTGACCTGTACCTGTTAAACTATCGCGGTTAACGATATATGGCGGCAGCATTTCTTCATAACCATGCTCATCGCTGTGCAGGTCCATCATGAAGTTGATCAATGCGCGCTCTAATCTTGCGCCAAGCCCTTTATAGAACACAAAACGGGAACCCGTTACCTTCGCCGCCGCTTCGAAATCCAGAATGCCCAGCTCTTGCGCCACTTCCCAGTGCGGCTTCACTTCAAAGTCGAACTGTGGAATCTCGCCAACGCGGCGCATCTCCACATTCTCTTCTTCGGAGCGGCCCACAGGGACGCTAGGATGAGGCATATTCGGGATGGAGAGGAGAACTTGCTGTAAGGACTCGTCCAAGACGCGAATCTCGTCGTCCAGCTCTTTAATGCGGTCTCCGACAACCTTCATTTCCTGAATCAGTTCGTCCGCGTTCTCGCCGGATCTTTTACGTCCAGCCACCTCTTGAGAAACGGTGTTGCGGCGATTTTTGAGCTGCTCTGTTTCTTGCAGAAGCTCTCTACGTTTTAAATCTAATGCTGTAAAACCGTTCAGCTCTTCAATCTGCTTCCCACGGTTTTGCATGGCTGCTTGCACGGCAGCCAAATCGTTTCGAAGTAACTTTACATCAAACAAGGAGATTCCTCCGTTAGCGCAAAATGGTTGTATATGGAAGCAAGCACCCTTACCGGAGTATCCGGTGATATCAAGGTGCTTGTACCATCAATTATGCTTGACTTTGTTTTACCATATCTAAGAAATAGCTGTGCAGACGGAAATCGTCTGTCAGCTCAGGGTGGAACGATGCTGCAAGGAGATGTCCTTGCTGCGCCGCAACGATCTGGCCGTCATACGTAGCCAGAACTTCCACACCCGGGCCCACTTTCTCAATCAGTGGAGCACGGATGAAAACAGCGCGAACATTCTCGTCGATGCCTTTGATCGGCAGATCCGTCTCAAAGCTTTCACGCTGACGCCCGAACGCGTTGCGAGCCACCGTAATATCCATCAGCTCGAGGTGAGCTTCCGGCTGTCCGGTGATCTCTTTCGCGATAACAATCAACCCTGCGCAAGTGCCGAAGATCGGCTTTCCTGCCGCAGAAAATTCTCTCAGCGCATCGATGAAACCATAGGTACGCATAAGCTTACCAATTGTCGTACTTTCTCCGCCTGGCAGAATGATGCCGTCAAGCTCAGCTAGCTGCTCTGTACGTTTAACTACAACGCCCTCGGCGCCTGCTTTCTCGATGCCACGAATATGCTCTGCTACCGCGCCCTGAAGCGCGAGAACCCCAATTTTCGTCATTACCAGCCGCGCTCCTGCATACGCTCGGAAGCTTGCAGCTTGGAGATTTCGATTCCCTTCATAGGGCTGCCTAGGTTTTTGGAGATTTCTGCAATCAATTTAAAGTCTGTATAGTGTGTTACAGCTTCTACAATCGCTTTTGCGAATTTCTCTGGGTTGTCCGATTTGAAGATACCGGAACCTACGAATACCCCATCGGAACCCAAATGCATCATTAGAGCAGCATCCGCCGGAGTCGCTACACCGCCTGCAGCGAAGTTAACAACTGGCAATTTGCCTGTTTCATGTACTTGCAGCATCAGTTCATAAGGAGCTCCAAGTGTTTTTGCTTCAAACATCAACTCATCCTTGGACATGCCTTGAACTTTGCGAATTTGACCTTGAATCATACGCATGTGACGAACAGCTTCAACAATGTTCCCTGTTCCTGGCTCACCTTTGGTACGAAGCATGGAAGCTCCTTCTCCAATACGGCGCAAAGCTTCGCCTAGATCACGGCAACCACACACAAAAGGAACCGTGAAATCACGCTTGTTGATGTGATACACTTCGTCCGCAGGTGTCAAAACTTCACTCTCATCGATATAATCAACGCCCAGAGATTCCAGGACTTTTGCTTCTACAAAGTGCCCAATTCTTGCTTTCGCCATAACCGGAATGGATACGACTTTCATAACGTCTTCAACGATAGTTGGATCAGCCATGCGGGATACTCCGCCAGCTGCACGAATGTCAGCAGGTACGCGCTCTAGCGCCATAACAGCGGAGGCACCAGCTGCTTCTGCGATCTTTGCTTGCTCGGCGTTCATAACGTCCATAATTACGCCGCCTTTTTGCATTTCGGCCATACCTGTTTTAACGCGGGATGTTCCTGTTTCCATTCTTTATTTCCTCCTATACCTTCGTACGAATTTATACAGTTTCCTACACGATTCGATAGTAAACTTCTAAACAATTATTTTACATGAAGGAGGGGCATTATACAACCCATTATCTGGTCTAGGAACCGCCCTTGATCCCTTTAAACATATCGCCAAAGAAGTTTTTGATGGAGCGGAACAACAGCCGGATCCAACTTCCTTTTTCGACATCTTCATTGGCAATTAGATCTGCCGTTTTCTCTTGTCCATTGTAGCTAACTTTCACTTTACCAAGCGTATCGCCTTTAGCAATTGGAGCTACCAATTTGCTCTCTTCAAGCGGCTCTGCCGTGATTTTAAAATCAGTATCCTTCGCGCCCTTTTTCGTAACGAAAGTTAAGCCTGTTTTCGTTACTAGAGGCACTTGCGTTTGAACGCCTTTCTTAATGTTTACGATTTTCAAAGAATCTATTTCTTGTTTCGCATTTAGGAAAGGTTTAATCTCGAAATTATTAAAGCCATAATCAAGCAGCTTCCTAGTTTCATTAAAACGCTCAGGTTCTGTTTTCGTTCCCATCACAACCGTGATAAGACGCATGCCGTTTCTTTCGGCAGTTCCCGTAAAGCAGTAACCAGCGTCATCTGTGGAACCTGTTTTCAAACCGTCCAGGCCTGTATACGCATATTTTTTAAAATTAGCATTGGTCGAATTGCCTTCCAGCATCCAGTTCCAATTGATCATAGGCGTTTTATCGGTTGGTCTCAGCTTTAACGAAGGAATTTTCGTAAATTCGAGAACTTCCTTGTGATCCTTGAGGATGTTGTAGGCAAGAATAGCCGCGTCCCGCGCTGTCATTTTCGTTTCGCCTTCAATCGATTGCGGCGGATTCTTCAAATCAGCACGAGAAAGTCCTGTAGCGCTGATAAAATGAGCCTGGTCGGACATACCTAATTGCTTAGCCTTCTCATTCATCATTTTTGCGAAATTTTCCTCGGATCCCCCACCCAGAAGCTCAGCGAAAGCTACAGAGGCATCATTGGCGGAATAAATGGACATCGCACTGAACATATCTTTGAAAGATAATGTTTCATTTTCAGCAATCAACTGGCCGGAACCAATCACATCAGCTGCATTTTTCGAAGCTGTGACTTGGGAGTCCCACGTGAATTTGCCTTCCTTGATGCTCTCCATCGCCAAGTACTCCGTCATCATCTTCGCCATACTGGCCGGTGGAAGTGCCTCATCAGCATTCATTTCATATAGAACGGCACCTGTGCTTGCTTCCATTACAATTGCAGATTTAGCATTAACCTTCAACTCGCCCCCGGTAGGTGCAGTAGTCGTCGCAGGAGCTGTTGTTGCGGCTGGTGTTTTGGTATCTGCGGCGAACGCCGGTTGTATATGTAAAAGTACGGATTGAGCGATTAAACTAACACCTAACACCAAAGCAATCTTTTTCCTTGTAAAACTAAAAAATCTCACAACTTCACTCTCCCTAGTAATTTTTATAACATTTTATATTGTAACACACCCTATTAGACAAAAAAAAGAAGACACAGGTTCAAATCCTGCGCCTCCAATTATAGCCAAATTGTTACAATTATAAGGAGTAGTTAGGAGCTTCTTTTGTAATTTGAATATCATGAGGGTGGCTTTCCTTCAATCCAGCCCCTGTAATCCGTATAAATTGCGTATCATGAATCAATTCTTGAATGTTTTTTGCTCCACAATAACCCATGCCGGAACGGAGACCGCCAACAAGTTGATATACCGTATCAGCTAATGGCCCTTTATACGCTACGCGTCCCTCAATACCTTCAGGAACAAGTTTGCTCTCGTTCTCTTGGAAGTAACGGTCTTTACTGCCTTCCTTCATGGCACCTAAAGAACCCATCCCGCGGTAAACTTTGAACTTACGTCCTTGGAAAATCTCAGACTCTCCCGGGCTTTCATCTGTTCCAGCAAAAAGACTACCAATCATCACGGCACTCGCCCCAGCCGCAATCGCTTTGACCACGTCACCGGAGTACTTAATACCACCATCGGCGATAACAGGAACACCAAATTCTGCAGCCGCTTGTGCGCAATCATAGATAGCTGTAATTTGCGGAACACCGATTCCTGCAATGACGCGAGTCGTACAGATCGATCCTGGTCCAATCCCAACCTTCACCATAGATGCTCCAGCTTTGATAAGATCACGTGTACCGTCACCTGTCGCTACATTCCCTGCAATGATAGGAAGATCTGGATATTGAGCTCTTATTTTCTTGACAGTTTCAGCAATGTTAATGTGATGGCCATGTGCTGAGTCTACTACAATCACGTCAATTCCTGCTTTGACAAGCGCAGCAGCTCTTTCCATAACATCCTTAGAAACGCCTACAGCTGCCCCTACAAGTAAACGACCTTGTGCATCCTTCGCGGAGTTAGGGAACTGAATCGCCTTCTCGATATCTTTGATCGTAATTAATCCCTTCAGACCGAAATTATCATCGACCAAAGGAAGCTTTTCAATTTTATGCTTTTGAAGAATACCTTCCGCTTGTTGCAGCGTAGTTCCTACTGGAGCTGTAACAAGGCTTTCTTTCGTCATTACTTCTTTAATTTTAATGGAGTAGTCATGAACAAAACGCAAGTCGCGATTCGTCAAAATCCCAACAAGCTTGTTCGTCTCATCTACGATCGGCACGCCTGATATCCGGTACTTCGCCATTAGCTCTTCTGCGTCATAAACATGGTGTTCTGGTGTTAAAGAGAATGGGTTTGTGATAACCCCACTCTCTGAGCGCTTAACACGGTCTACATGCTCAGCTTGCAGCTCGATAGGCATATTCTTATGGATAATTCCAATACCGCCTTCTCTGGCCATTGCAATCGCTAGGGCAGATTCCGTAACAGTATCCATCGCAGAGCTGATGAACGGGATATTCAATTTCACATGAGGAGCAAGAACCGTTGAAACGTCGATCTCCTTACCGAACACTTCAGACTTCCTTGGCACCAGCAGCACATCATCAAACGTTAAACCTTCTTTACCAAACTTGTCTTCCCTCACAACACATATTCCTCCTTAGATCTTTTCTCTTCAAAAACTTCGACATAAGCATCCTGCTCACCGTATATGATTGCAATCTTAACAAAAGCCCATTTTTCGTGTCAAGGAAAAGGAACCCTCTAGAGATCGACAACCATCCGAATAAGAACATTCGGTTAACGATAGGAATATGTGCTGTTTGAATTCCATAACAAGAATTGTTCCACACCCTGTTCCCTAGCCGCTTTAATTTGCTCTTTCACATCTACATTCCCGTATTTCTTATGAGGTTTCACCCAAGTTGCTGTAAAATCTTGATACCATGGCCTGATTTCCGCCGTTGGTGCACTTACTCGCATCAGGTTTGAGTTCTTCCCATTCGCATCACTAATGGCTTTGTGAATCACCGCGTAGGGTTGCAGATCAGGATACTTAATACCGTACATCCCATTCGAATAATGGGAAGGGTATAACATTGGCGAGATATAGTGAACCTGCTTGCTAATCATTGACCAGTCCTGCCCTATGCCCATGTCATTGTCCGAGGAGGTTGTTAAACCAAATACGTCAGCGGATAAAAAAACCTCGTTCCCCAGACGCTCCTTCGCCTTACTGAGAAAAGACTCAATGACCTGTGCTTTTGTCCATTTCCTTGGATTATCGAATTTGACCTCCGCGTCAACTCGTTTGCTGTTTTCGGGGAATCGCACATAGTCGAATTGAACCTCGTCAAACCCTAGCTGGGCTGCTTCCTTGGCAATTTGAAGATTATACTCCCACACTTCTTCCTTGTATGGATCCACCCAAGCTATTCCCTTATTATCCTGCCAAACGCTGCCTTGATAAGTCTTCATCGCATAATTGCTTTTCTTCTTACTCAAATATGGGTCTTTAAAAACAACAACACGCGCTATCGTATATATATGCTTGTCCTTTAATCTCTTCAGCGTCCCTTTCAGATCGCGAATGATAACATGGCTATTGGCTCCTATCTCATTCACCATAGGTACGGCCGAGGTGTATGTAACTTGCCCGGAATCGTTCTTCACATCAATCACCATTGCGTTTAAATCGGTTTGATCCACCAAATCAATCAGTTGCTCCAGTTTATTGCCTACCGCAGACCAGGCCGATACATAAATCCCTTTGACGACCTGCTTAGCAGGCATCTGGCGCTGAGCGGATACCTTTACTGGAGGAGTTGCTTGTTTGGATGCTGCTTCTAGTTTAGGTGTAGGTCCTGTATCCGCCGAATGCTTTAAGGATTGAAGCGGAGCCAACTCCTCTTTCACGGCGTCCATCTTCACCGAACAACCCTGTAAAACCAAAAGACAAGTTAATAAAATCCCCACCCATTTGCTCACAAAAAATGCTTTCATACTAATCCCTCCTTATAGGGCTAGTATGGTTTTTTACGCTATTTTGTACTGATGTAAAAAAAAGAGTCTCCTTGGAATTTCTTCCAAAAAGACTCTTTCATTGTGCTTGGCAACGTTCTACTCTCCCAGAACCCTGCGGTTCAAGTACCATCGACGCTGGAGGGCTTAACGGTCGTGTTCGAGATGGGAACGCGTGGGTCCCCTCCGCCATCATCACCAAACAGTCAAAGCGTGGTTTGCGCCTTGAAAACTAGATACGAAACTTGCGTAAAGTAACAATTAGGGGTTTTGGTTAAGCCCTCGACCGATTAGTATTCGTCAGCTGCATACGTTGCCGCACTTCCACCTCGAACCTATCAACCTCGTCGTCTACAAGGGGTCTTACATACTGGGAAATCTCATCTTGAGGGGGGCTTCGCGCTTAGATGCTTTCAGCGCTTATCCCCTCCGTACATAGCTACCCAGCGGTGCCTCTGGCGAGACAACTGGTACACCAGCGGTACGTCCATCCCGGTCCTCTCGTACTAAGGACAGCTCCTCTCAAATTTCCTACGCCCGCGACAGATAGGGACCGAACTGTCTCACGACGTTCTGAACCCAGCTCGCGTACCGCTTTAATGGGCGAACAGCCCAACCCTTGGGACCTACTTCAGCCCCAGGATGCGATGAGCCGACATCGAGGTGCCAAACCTCCCCGTCGATGTGGACTCTTGGGGGAGATAAGCCTGTTATCCCCAGGGTAGCTTTTATCCGTTGAGCGATGGCCCTTCCATTCGGTACCACCGGATCACTAAGTCCGACTTTCGTCCCTGCTCGACTTGTAGGTCTCGCAGTCAAGCTCCCTTATGCCTTTGCACTCTGCGAATGATTTCCAACCATTCTGAGGGAACCTTTAAACGCCTCCGTTACATTTTAGGAGGCGACCGCCCCAGTCAAACTGCCCACCTGACACTGTCCCCATACCGGATCACGGTACCAGGTTAGAACTCCGATACGATCAGGGTGGTATCCCAACGGCGCCTCCACCCAAGCTGGCGCTCAGGCTTCAAAGGCTCCCACCTATCCTGTACAGATCGTACCAAAGTCCAATATCAAGCTGCAGTAAAGCTCCATGGGGTCTTTCCGTCTTGTCGCGGGTAACCTGCATCTTCACAGGTATTAAAATTTCACCGGATCTCTCGTTGAGACAGCGCCCAAGTCGTTACGCCATTCGTGCGGGTCAGAATTTACCTGACAAGGAATTTCGCTACCTTAGGACCGTTATAGTTACGGCCGCCGTTTACTGGGGCTTCAATTCATAGCTTCGGATTGCTCCTAACCACTCCTCTTAACCTTCCAGCACCGGGCAGGCGTCAGCCCGTATACTTCGCCTTGCGGCTTCGCACAGACCTGTGTTTTTGCTAAACAGTCGCTTGGGCCTTTTCACTGCGGCCCCCTCGGGCTATTCACCCTACCGAGGCACCCCTTCTCCCGAAGTTACGGGGTCATTTTGCCGAGTTCCTTAACGAGAGTTCTTCCGCGCGCCTTAGAATTCTCTTCTCACCCACCTGTGTCGGTTTGCGGTACGGGCACCTTCGCCTGGCTAGAAGCTTTTCTTGGCAGTGTGAAATCATGACCTTCGGTACTTAAAATTTCCCTCCCCATCACAGCCCAGCCTTACGGTTAGCGGATTTGCCTACTAACCAGCCTCACTGCTTGGACGAGCATCCATCAGCTCGCGTCACTATCCTTCTGCGTCACTCCATTGCTCATAACGGCTACGGTGGTACAGGAATTTCCACCTGTTGTCCATCGACTACGCCTTTCGGCCTCGCCTTAGGTCCCGACTTACCCTGAGCGGACGAGCCTTCCTCAGGAACCCTTAGGTTTTCGGCGGATCAGATTCTCACTGATCTTTTCGTTACTTATACCGGCATTCTCACTTGTATGCGCTCCACCTGTCCTTACGGTCAGAATTCAACGTACATACAACGCTCCCCTACCCATGCATTGCTGCAAGCCATAGCTTCGGTGGCGTGTTTAGCCCCGTTACATTTTCGGCGCAGAGTCACTCGACCAGTGAGCTATTACGCACTCTTTCAATGGTGGCTGCTTCTAAGCCAACATCCTGGTTGTCTGTGCAACTCCACATCCTTTCCCACTTAACACACACTTGGGGACCTTAGCTGATGGTCTGGGCTGTTTCCCTTTTGACAATGGATCTTAGCACTCACTGTCTGACTCCCGGATTTAAGTTTGTGGCATTCAGAGTTTGACTGGACTTGGTAACCCTTGGCGGGCCCCGCACCCAATCAGTGCTTTACCTCCACAACTCACAACATCCGAGGCTAGCCCTAAAGCTATTTCGGGGAGAACCAGCTATCTCCGAGTTCGATTGGAATTTCTCCGCTACCCCCACCTCATCCCCGAATTTTTCAACATTCGTGGGTTCGGGCCTCCAGTGAGTGTTACCTCACCTTCACCCTGGACAGGGGTAGATCACACGGTTTCGGGTCTACGTCCACGTACTAAAGCGCCCTATTCAGACTCGCTTTCGCTGCGGCTCCGTCTCTTCGACTTAACCTCGCACGGGAACGTAACTCGCCGGTTCATTCTACAAAAGGCACGCCATCACCCATATAGAGGGCTCTGACTTTTTGTAAGCACACGGTTTCAGGTTCTTTTTCACTCCGCTTCCGCGGTGCTTTTCACCTTTCCCTCACGGTACTGCTTCACTATCGGTCACTAGGGAGTATTTAGCCTTGGCAGATGGTCCTGCCGGATTCCGACGGGGTTTCACGTGACCCGCCGTACTCAGGATACCTCTAGGCATACGTTCATTTTGGGCTACAGGGCTTTTACCTTCTATGCC
>NZ_AP038372.1:0-10000 GCF_045866505.1 Paenibacillus sp. P36 | reverse complement strand
GGCTGTGAGCGATCCGAGAAGATAATCTCTCCTACACGATTATCACTAAGTCTAACTAGGGTTCCATTGCTAATTTGTGTAGACTTGTTTATAAACACTTGAACCAGGGTTGGATCAACTTTTCCGAATGATTCCGTAAAGAGCTGCTCCAACACGAGGTAAGGAGACATAGCCGTTTTGTGATGACGTTCGTTTGTCATCGCATTATAAATATCAGCAATTGCGACGATTTTAGCGTAAATATGAAGCTTATCGCCTTTCACTCCTAAAGGATAACCGGACCCATCTTCGCGCTCGTGATGCTGAACAGCTGTTAATTTAACACCCTCATTGATCCCCGAAATGTTTTTTAGAATCTGATAGCCTATCAACGTATGTTGTTTGATCTCCTCCATCTCAGACTCCATCAAACGGCCCTTTTTCTCCAGGATGGTTGAATCTACTTTGGAAATGCCGATATCATGCAGGAGGCCGGCTAGTGCGATTTGCATTAAATCCTTTTGGGGAAGACCATGCCATCTAGCCAAACAATACGAGGTCAAACTGACCATAATGCTTTTGTGGTATATGTAATCTTGCAAACTACGATTTTTGGGAGTAAAAGTGAGTACTTTGTAGGTATCGATATGCTGAATAAGTGCTTCAAGTCCGTTTCGAATGTCTAGGATAGGTAAAGGCTGACCGCCATTAGCAAGTAGAAAAACGCGTTTAAGTAGCTTTAACATGTTCTGATACTCTATATAAAAAGGAGGAACTGAAGCAACTTCTTTTACTTTCACATCCTCAATGGCCCCCTCGGGCTCAATGCCGTTCTTTGATTCAATATAAACAGAAGCAATGAAAAAAGCTTTAAGAATCTCAAGATCTCTCTCATTCAGGATTTTACCTTTATTGAAAAGGACATTCCCTAATTTCGTTGTTACATTGTCTCCTAGTTTTTCGCCATACTTTAATTGAGAAACGGCTACTGTCGGCACGATCGCTCACTCACCTTACTTTATCTTATACATGCTATTGTAAAATAAAAAGGATGGGTTTGTAAGCCCATCCCTGCAAATTATTATTCTGTATCCGTCGATTCCGTATCGGTTTCTTCCCAATCGCCGTCTTCTTCGTTCTCATTTTGGTCTTCGTTCTTCTGTACTCTCGCCAAGGTTCCTACTTCATCATCCTCACGAATGTTGATTAGACGAACACCTTGCGTGTTACGACCCATAACCGAAATACCATCCATACTTGTCCGAATGACCGTGCCTGAAGCAGTAATAATCATGAGATCTTCGTCTTCTTGAACGACTTTAAGACCCACAACAGGACCATTCTTATCCGTGATGTTCAAGGTTTTGATCCCTTTACCACCACGTGTTTGGATACGATACTCGGAAACAGGTGTTCTTTTTCCGAAGCCCTTAGTCGTTACAATCAATACACTATTATCTTCATGGACTACGTCCATATCGATTACAGCATCTTCCTCATCAAGCTGGATACCTTTGACCCCAGTAGCCGATCTTCCCATTGAACGCACATCTTGCTCTGGGAAATGAATCGACATACCGAACTTGGTCCCCATGATGATACCTTGATTGCCGTCCGTTAATTTAACACCGATAAGGTCGTCGTCCTCACGCAAATTAATCGCGATTAGACCGCCTTTACGGATATTGGAGTAATCATCAATTGGCGTCTTCTTCACAACACCTTGCTTCGTCGCAAAGAATAAGTATTGATCTGTCTCGAAGCTCTCAACTGGGATCACAGCATTGATCGTCTCACCTTGCTCGATCTGGATCAAGTTAATGATCGGAGTCCCGCGCGCAGTTCGGCTCAAGTCTGGAATCTCATAAGCTTTCAACCGATACACTTTACCTTTATTCGTAAAGAACATGAGGTAATGATGTGTGTTGGTTACGAACAAATGTTCCACGAAGTCGTCGTCTTTGGTTCCCATTCCGACAATCCCGCGTCCACCACGCTTCTGGTTCTTATACGTAGTGACCGGTAGCCGTTTAATGTAACCTGTATGCGTAATCGTAATAACGACATCTTCACGTGGAATGAGGTCTTCATCTTCGATGCTTTCCTCACCAATTGTAATTTCAGAACGGCGTTCGTCACCGAATTTCTCTTTGATCTCATTGAGCTCTTCACTAATGATTGCTAGAATCAGCTGCTCGTCAGCAAGAATCGCTTTAAGTTCAGCGATTTTCTTCATGAGCTCTTCGTATTCAGCTTCAATTTTTTCACGCTCTAATCCAGTTAAACGCTGTAGGCGCATATCCAGAATAGCTTGAGCTTGATCATAGCTCAAATTAAACGTGTTCATGAGGCCATCTCTAGCTTCCTCAGTAGTTCTGGAAGCACGAATCAACGCGATAACTTGATCCAGGTGGTCCAATGCGATTCGCAAGCCTTCCAAGATATGAGCGCGTGCTTCAGCTTTGCGCAAGTCATATTCGGTTCTGCGACGAATGACTTCTTGTTGGTGTTTGAGATAGTACTGAAGCATCTCACGAAGATTCAGTACTCTTGGTTGGCCATTAACAAGCGCCAACATGATGATACCGAAGTTGGACTGCATAGCCGTCTGTTTAAACAAGTTATTGAGAACGACATTCGGATTCACATCCCGGCGAAGCTCAATCACAACACGCATTCCGTTACGGTCGGATTCATCGCGAAGATCCGTGATACCGTCAATCTTTTTCTCGCGAACGAGTTCGGCAATCTTCTCAACCAATCTAGCTTTATTTACTTGATAAGGCAGCTCATTGACAATGATTCTAGCCTTATTGTTATTTTCTTCAATGACGGTTCTAGCCCGCATCGTAACTGAGCCTCTACCTGTCGTATAGGCTTGTCTGATGCCCTCACGGCCCAGAATAAATCCAGCTGTCGGGAAATCCGGCCCTTTGATCGCTGTCATCAGCTCCAAAGGCGTTATTTCAGGATTCTGGATCAGCATTTGAATACCCTCAATAACTTCCCGTAGGTTATGCGGAGGAATATTCGTAGCCATACCTACCGCAATACCTGAGCTTCCGTTCACAAGCAAGTTAGGAAAACGGGATGGGAGAACAACAGGTTCTTGTTCCTCACCATCATAGTTGGGCGCATAATCGATCGTCTCTTTGTTGATATCACGTAGAAGTTCCATCGCAATTTTGGACAGACGAGCTTCCGTATAACGCATAGCTGCCGCCATATCGCCGTCGATCGATCCAAAGTTACCATGACCGTCAACGAGCATGTAACGAAGAGAGAAGTCCTGTGCCATCCGAACCATGGTTTCATAAACAGCCGAATCCCCG
This sequence comes from Paenibacillus sp. P36, assembly GCF_045866505.1. Lineage (NCBI taxonomy): Bacteria > Bacillati > Bacillota > Bacilli > Caryophanales > Paenibacillaceae > Paenibacillus > Paenibacillus sp. P36. Next base: position 6,689 of record NZ_AP038372.1, on the reverse strand, counting down.
TGTGGATGGTACTTACCGATAACTTCGCCGACGATTCTCGCTGATTTCTTATATGGTTTATCTGGAGACATACCGAGTTCTGACATCGCGTATAGAATACGACGATGAACCGGCTTCAGACCATCCCTTACATCTGGCAGTGCACGACTGACAATGATACTCATCGCATAGTCTAAGAAGGATGTACGCATTTCGGTAGAAATGTCAATTTCTTTGACTTGCGAACGTAATTCTTCGCTCATGAATGTTCCTCCTGAAAGCTTACATCGTTAACAACGTCTAAGACGTTTAGACATCTAGATTTTTCACGTAAATTGCGTGTTCCTCGATGAAATCTCTTCTAGGCTCAACGTTATCTCCCATCAAAGAATCAAAGAGCGTATCCGCTTCAATCGCATCTTCGATCGTCACTTGCAGCAAAGTTCGGCTTTCTGGGTCCATCGTGGTTTCCCATAATTGCTCAGGATTCATCTCACCAAGTCCTTTGTAACGCTGTACATTGACTTTGGCACCCTCACCAAACTCTTGCATGATCGCTTCTCTTTGCTTTTCGTTATAGGCATAACGTACGGTTTTATTCCTCTCCAATTTGAAAAGAGGAGGTTGTGCGATATATACATATCCGGACTCAATTAACTTTTTCATGTATCTGTAGAAGAACGTGAGAAGGAGTGTACGAATATGGGCTCCATCAACGTCGGCGTCTGTCATAATAATGATTTTGTGATAACGAGCTTTATTGATATCGAAATCATCGCTGATTCCCGTACCGAAAGCTGTGATCATCGCCCGAATCTCCGTATTCGATAAAATACGATCCAATCTGGCTTTCTCAACGTTCAAAATTTTTCCGCGAAGTGGAAGAATCGCTTGGAAGTGACGATCACGTCCTTGCTTAGCTGATCCGCCCGCAGAGTCACCTTCTACGATGTAAATCTCACTGATCGAAGCATCCTTAGAGGAGCAATCTGCGAGTTTACCTGGCAGAGCGCTGACTTCCAGAGCACTTTTACGGCGAGTCAGTTCTCTCGCTTTGCGTGCTGCTTCCCTGGCTCTAGCCGCTTGAATCCCTTTTTCCAGGATGCGTTTGGCAACCGCCGGGTTTTCTTCCATGAACGTTTGCAATTTCTCAGCAAATAAAGACTCGACAATACCGCGGACTTCGCTATTTCCTAGTTTCGTTTTCGTTTGCCCTTCGAATTGAGGCTCCGGAATTTTCACGGAAATAATCGCAGCAAGCCCTTCACGGACATCATCACCGGAAAGGTTTGAATCGCTTTCTTTCAAGGAGTTCGATTTACGAGCGTAATCATTCAGAATACGTGTAAGTGCGCTTTTGAAGCCTGATTCGTGCGTACCGCCTTCATGTGTGTTGATGTTGTTGGCGAAGGAATAAATATTTTCGGTATAGCTGTCATTGTACTGAAGGGCAATCTCGATAGAGATATTATCCTTGGAACCCTCTACATAGATCGGCAATTCATTGACAACTTCGCGATTTCTATTCAAATGCTGAACGAAGGAAATGATCCCGCCCTCATACATGTGGGTTGTGGCCGTATCCGTACGCTCGTCGATTAAATTAATCTCGATGCCTTTGTTGAGGAACGCAAGCTCGCGAATCCTGGATTGAAGGACATCAAAGTCATATTCCGTTGTCTCTTTGAAAATCTCCGGATCTGGCTGGAACGTAACCGTCGTGCCCGTTTCTTCCGTCTCCCCAACCACTTTCACATCATATTGCGGTGTTCCGCGGCGGTATTCTTGTTGATGAATTTGTCCTTTATTCTTTACTTTCACAGTTAAATGCTCGGACAACGCATTAACTACGGAAATACCTACACCGTGCAGCCCCCCGGATACTTTGTAACCGGAATCCTCGCCACCGAATTTACCACCCGCATGCAGGACGGTAAGTACGACTTCAAGCGTTGGACGTTTGAGCTTCGCATTTTCCCCGACCGGAATCCCACGTCCGTTATCAACGACGGTAATACTATTATTTTTATGAACAATTACATCGATTTTCGTACAGAAGCCAGCAAGCGCCTCGTCAATACTGTTATCGACAACTTCCCAAACGAGATGGTGAAGTCCACGGGCACTGGTTGAACCAATATACATACCCGGTCTTTTGCGAACGGCTTCTAACCCTTCCAAAACCTGAATCTGACTATCATCGTACGCATTTTGATTCACAGACATGTTAATCTCCACCTGCTTTTTTATAGTGAGATAAACCTCTTATACTCTCTTATGTGAACAACAAAAGGTTAGTTCGTTAACAAAAGATGCGCTCTTTTCTTGAGCGTGGTAGAGGAGATCGGGGAATAATACACTTTACTCTTCGTAACAACGAGAGATTTGCATTCTTCCTCACCGATTTTTTCTGTTTTTTTATCCTTAACAGCTTGTTGAATGAATTGTTTCGATATTTTTGAGGATTTTTCTATCGAGATATCGAATATAGCAATCAGTTCGGAAGCTCGAATAATTTTTTCTCCACCCAAATGAATAAACATGCTCCTCAGCTCCTGCCACTTACATTTCCTTTCAAAACATGAAACACGGAAGCATGGTTCAGTTGGTCCAAATGGACACTCTCTAGACCCGTCGTGGTGATAAACGTTTGCACTTTTTCTTGGAACGTGCGGATCAACTGCGTCTGCCTATATTCATCAAGCTCTGAAAGCACATCATCAAGCAATAAAAGAGGATATTCGCCAACTTCCTCATGGATGAGTTCAATCTCCGCCAGCTTAAGGGAGAGTGCAGTTGTGCGCTGCTGCCCCTGGGAGCCGTAGGTTTGCACTTCTTTGTCGTTGATGTAAAAAAGAAGATCGTCGCGATGAGGGCCCACAAGTGTAACGCCTCTTCGGAATTCCTGATCTCTGACCAAAGATAACTTTATCATAAATTGGTTTAATAAAACAGATTCATCTTCAAACGAGCCCATGTCAAACGAAGGGGAATAGCGGATGAGTAGCTCTTCACTGTCATTCGTTATTCCTCGATGGATCGTTTCAGCCCATTGTTGCAGCTTCTTTATAAAGTTTTGACGCTTTTTCATAATTTTAACACCATACAGTGCTAATTGTTCATTCCAGATGTCCAACATCGCGTCAGGTGAGCCTTTTCCAGCGAAATTTTGCTTTAAATAATTGTTACGCTGAAGCAAAATTTTCTGATATTGCGATAAATCATAGAGATAGGAGGGCTGCACCTGGCCAATCTCCATATCGAGAAATCTTCGTCTAATACCAGGCGTGCCTTTGACAATTTCTAAATCTTCCGGCGCAAACATTACGACATTAAGCGCTCCGATAAAGTTGCTGAGCTTTTTTTGCTCGAGCCCATTAATTTTTGCTTTCTTGCCTTTGGTTGAAATGGAGAGATCCAATTGACAGCTGCCATATCGCTTTTGGATCTGTGCATGCAGCTGCGTTTGATCACCGTTCCAGCCGATCAGTTCTTTGTCTTGATGAGTACGATGTGATTTGGTCATTGCCAAGACATAAATGGATTCCAATAAATTCGTTTTGCCCTGTGCGTTAGGTCCTACGAAAATATTGACATTGCTATCCGTGGTCAACTCGATCTGATCGTAATTTCGGTAAGACTTAAGCGCGAGTCTGTTCAAAAACATGATTACTCATCCTCCTGGCTTGGCCCAATCAGGAGCTAACGACTTCGAATTGTCCGAAACCCTCCACGGTAACGATATCTTTCGGAACGAGTTTCCGTCCTCTGCGATTTTCTGCCTGTCCGTTCACTTCGATTTTTGTATCCACAACAAAAAATTTGGCTTGTCCACCTGTGGATATACAATCCGATAATTTGAGAAACTGCCCGAGCGTAATGTAGTCCGTGTTAATAGCGATTTGCTTCATACTGGAGCACTCCTTAATTCGTTGTTCGATATGGCAAGATCAGCTGAAGAATGTTTGTCGAATCTTGCGGCTTCATGATGATTGGCTGCATAGCTCCAGTAAATCCAATATGAATAAACTCTGAGTCGAGAACTTTGAGCGCATCAAGCATATATTTGGAGTTAAAAGAGATCTTGAGTAAATCACCGACAATATGCTGCAGGTTAATTTGTTCCGTTACTTTGCCCAGCTCGGAGGAGCTGGATGAAATTTCGATGGTCTGGTCTTCCAGCATCATCATTTTAACAATATTCGTCTTATCTTCTTTGGAAAGGAGGTAAGCGCGATCGATGGCTTCAGCCAATTCTTTCGTCGGAACGACCATTTCCGTTTGGAACGACTGAGGAATGAGCTTCGATGTATCGGGATACGTACCATCCAAAATGCGTGAGTAAAATAAAATTGAATGAATTTTGAATAAAACCTGATTGTCCGAAATAACTATATCAATAAGTGAGTTTTGATCAGGCAAAATTTTGCTTAATTCATTCAGAGTTCGGCCTGAAATAACAATATTAGGCAAATTGTGCGCATTATCGTTATCAACGGTAACTTCTCGGCTGGCAAGTCGATGACGGTCACAAGCAATAAATTTCAGTTTATCACCAGTGATATTCCAAAGTACACCCGTAAGAATCGGCGTAGACTCATTCGTTGATACCGCGTATGACGTTTGTTTAATCATTGTTTTAAGCAAATCACTTGGAAGACGCAGCATTTTGCTTTCTTCGATTTCCGGCAGCAGCGGATATTCATCCGGATCAAGTCCCATAATTTGAATTTCAGAAGAACCTGAACGAATGATGGTTTGAAAATTGTTACCTACTTCAATTTCAATGAGTTGAGCAGGGAGCTTACGGATAATTTCAACGAAAAATTTAGCTGGAAGCACAACACTCCCGGCTTGATATAACTGAATGATTTTGTTTGTACCATTTTCACTTGGCGTAAAGCTTTGAATTGAAATATCGGTATCGCTGGCCGTAAGGGTTACACCGCTTAAGGTTGCATCTATTTTGATCCCTGTAAGGATTGGAATTGTTGTACGTGAGGAAATTGCTTTGGAAACGTGACCAATGGATTCTATTAAATGGTCTTTAAGGATCGTTAATTTCATGACTTCACTCCTGCAGTTCTTTTTTGGGGTGCGTTAGCATATCTTTATATAATAACATTCTTTATTAGTAATAGCAGTAGGGGCTCTGGATATGTGGATATGTGGATGAACCATATATAAAGCAAGCCTATCCACATGTGAATAGATTGTGTATAGGCTCACCCGAAATCAAATGTTATTAAGAGGGGTTTTTTATACGCTCCGTGAGATTATGAACAATCTTATAGAGCTCCTGGTCCGCTTGCAACATTTGCGATATTTTTTCATGGGCATGGATAACCGTGGTATGGTCGCGGCCACCAAAATTATCTCCGATTTTCGGCAAAGAGAAGTCCGTCAGCTCTCGGGCCAGGTACATAGCGACCTGTCTAGGGAAAGCTACGGCTTTCGTTCGTTTGCGCGCTTTAAAATCCTCAAGCTTTAATCCATAGAATTCACCAACACGCTGCTGAATATCCTGTATGGTTATAACCTTTGGCCGATTTGACGGAATAATATCCTTCAAAGCTTCGGCAGTCAAATGTACGCTAATATCCTGATTAATTAGAGAAGAGTAGGCAACTACCCTTATTAGAGCACCTTCAAGTTCACGAATGTTCGTATCGATTTGATTTGCGATATAGATCATCGCTTCATTTGGAATCTCAAGATTTTCGGCTTTCGCTTTTTTCCGCAAAATCGCGATGCGCGTTTCTAAATCAGGCGGCTGAATATCGGTAATTAAGCCCCACTCAAACCTAGAGCGCAAGCGGTCCTCCAGCGTTGGAATCTCTTTGGGAGGCCGGTCACTGGAGATAATAATTTGCTTACCTTCTTCATGAAGAGCGTTAAATGTATGGAAAAATTCCTCCTGAGTACCTTCTTTACCGGCGAGGAATTGAATATCGTCAATTAGTAGCACATCAATCGTTCTATATTTATTACGGAATCCTTCACCGCGGTTATCACGAACAGCATTAATGAATTCATTCGTAAATTTCTCTGATGAAATATATAAAACACGCGCCCCAGGATTATGTTCCAGCACATAATGACCGATTGCATGCATCAAATGGGTTTTGCCTAAACCAACGCCTCCGTATAAAAAGAGCGGATTATAGGCTTTAGCTGGCGCTTCCGCCACAGCTAATGAAGCTGCGTGCGCGAATCGATTGCCTGATCCGATGACAAAAGTATCGAACGTGTATCTCGAATTCATCATATTCGTGAAATTTTCTTCACCTGCCACAATGGCAGGACCTTTAGGCGGTATAACGGCCGGTTGAGTCGCAGCAGACTGCGCTTTCTGTTCTTCGGTCTCGATGATGAATTTCACGGAAACGTGTTTGCCGGTGAAATCATAAATTGTACCTTCAATCAGCTTGGTATAGCGGCTTTCTAGCCACTCCTGGGCAAAATTGTTGGGCGCACAAATAACGACAGTCGAGTCATTAAAAACTGTCGCTTTGGTTGATTTTAGCCAAGTATCGAAACTAGGTTTGCTGAGCTTAGTTTGTATAATCGATAAGATTTGCTGCCATAAGTCCGTAGAATGGCCTTCCACAGTAATTCACTCCTTTAAAATCAAACATGTGGCGTAAAGGCCAGGTTTCCTAAAAATGCGATCTGTGTATAAATCATTATGGTTGAAGCTCTAACTGGAG